>NZ_MVDN01000020.1 GCF_002006795.1 Wohlfahrtiimonas populi
TATCTATAGTATTTATAAGAATTGATTAACTTCCACGGTAAGTAGAGTAACCATAAGGGCTTAGAGTAATTGGAACATGATAATGTGCTTTATCGTTTGATATTTCAAATACCACTTCAATATATGGATAGAAGCTTTCCGTTTTCTCTTTTGTGAAATATGGTTTGGTTTCAAATGTTAGACGATAAGTTCCGGTACGATTTTCTTTGACATTATCATTGTTTTCAAGAAAGTTTAGACGCCCATTAGAATCTGTTTTATGTTCTTCGATTTTTTGCCAGCTATTATTGCTATATTTTTCTAGAAATACAGTAACATCAGGTGCAGGTAATCCTTTCGAGATATCTAATATATGAGAGCTTAATGCGAAAGATGTTTCTGCAAAAGAGCTTGTTAGCAATGTTGCAGATAAAATGCTAGCCACGGCTAATGATTTTAATTTCATTTTTAATTCCTTATCTATTGTTATGTTTACATAAGCTTTATTTATTAAAGCTTTTTTAATGTATATTAATTGTCAAGTGTTGTAAAAATTAAAATATTTTATGCATTAGATTTGCATTTTTTATATAGGAATATGAATGAGCAGACTTAAGTCATATCTATTAATAGCATGGGGCGTTTTAACCGCCCTTTTTTATGTCTTGCTGAAAAGTAAGGATAGAAAGATTGCAAAGCAACAAGAAGAAATCAAACAGCACAAAAGCAAGAATGAAGAGCTTTCATTCATCAATCAAAAAGAGCAGGAATCTAAAGATGTTCAAGACCATATCAATACTAGCAATGAGCTTGATGTTGATCGCCTGCTCGAACAAAACAAAGCATACAGAGATTGATTACCAGGCAATTAACTGTGCAGGGTGGAAGCGTGGTTCTATCAGCAGACAGGACCAGCTAACATCAGGCACAAAAGAATGGATTCTATCGCACATCATTAAATACGATAGAGATTGTAAACGCCCGAGCGGCATAGATAAGGAAGCCGCTAATCGCAGACGAAAGAACAATTAAGATTGAAAAACGAAATGCAAGCATTGAGCAGTGGGGATGGAAGACAGTATCAACGATTGGATTGATGCTTGTTGTTTGGTATTTAAACGGGATCAATACTAGTCTTGATAGTTTAAATAAAGAAATCGTTGCTATTAAACTCAATGACAGTGCAAATACAATTCGCATGGCTCGTGGTGAAGATGATGTTGTTACTCTCAAAGGTAGTGAAAAGGAGCTATCCAAAAGAGTTGGTGCATTAGAGCGCGGCAATGGCGAAATCAAACAGCAATTGAAGCAGTTAAGTAAGTAATACCATTTAAATAATCGATTGTGTCACACTAAAAGTTGGTGTAGCTTATTAAGTGTTTTTTCTTTGCGTATGGGAGATATCAAATGTCATTGAATAAAATAGTTTGTCTTAACTTTATTTTGGTTGCATTTTTAGGAGCGGGTGTAATGGCTCAAACTAAGGGTGATGAAGTTAAAGCAAAAATAATTGAAAGTTCAGAAGTTATTGCAGATAAAGCCAAAGATGCTACTGATGCTACCTTAGAAAAGAAAGCTGAGGTGGAGCAATCTATGGATGAGAAAACAGAAGAGGCAAAACAAGTTATCAAAGATAAAGCAAAAGATTTAAAAGAAGATACTAAAGATTTATCTAATGAAGTGAATGATAAAATTCAAAAAGTTTTAGATTAATCTGCCAAACAATATATAAACCCCTTAATTGGGGTTTTTTATTACCTAAAGGAAAGTAATGAGTAAAGGCAAATTAAAACTTAATGACCGCCAAGAGCGTTTTTGCCTTGAGTATGTTAAGGATTTAAATGCTACTCAAGCAGCGATTAGAGCTGGGTATTCAGAGAAAACAGCAAAAAGCATAGGAGCTGAAAACCTTATTAAACCTGACCTTCAAAAAAGAATCTCAGAACTTCAAAATGACAGTAACAATGAATTAAAACTAGATGCTCAATACGTGCTTAACCGCTTATTAGAAATCGATCAAATGGATGTGTTAGATATCCTTAGTGATGATGGAAGTATTAAGGCTATTCATAAGTGACCAAAGGTATGGCGCACATCATTAAGCGGAATAGATTTAGCAGAAATGTTTGAAGGTCGTGGCGATGAGCGTGATCTAGTTGGCATCCTGAAGAAAATTAAGTGGCCCGATAAGGTTAAGAACCTTGAGTTACTTGGTAAGCATATAAATATTAATGCCTTTAGCGAAAGACAGGATATTAAGATGTCATTAAATCCACTTTCAGACTTAATAGATGAGATTGGTAATGAAGCAAGAAATAACAGTCGAGAATCTAAAGAGTAAAAGATGGCGGCTTAATAATTTATACAAAATTACAAATAAACGTAGACAGGTAATTACGTTCAATTTTAACAATGAGCAGAATGATTACTTTAATCGTGAACATTCGAGAAATATCATATTAAAAGCAAGGCAATTAGGATTTACAACTTTAAAAGCAATTATGCAGCTAGATAGTGTGTTCTTTGAGCGCGCAGCGTGTGGAATGATTGCGCATAATTTGGATGATGCTAATAAACTATTTAGGGAAAAGGTTAAATTCGCTTATGATCGATTGCCAAATTCACTAAGGCAAAGTAACCCAGTATCAAATGATCATGCTGGAGAATTGGTATTTGATAAGGGCGGCTATATATTTGTAGGCACTTCTGCTCGTGGTGGAACACTTAATGAGCTTCATGTGTCGGAGTTCGGAAAGATATGCGCTAAATATCCCGACAAATCAAAAGAGATTGTGACAGGTGCATTTGAAGCAGTTTCTAAAGATGGAATCATCACATTAGAATCAACCGCAGAAGGTAAGGCTGGTTATTTCTATGAATATTGCCAAGAGTCTCAAAAGCTAGATCAAAGTAAGTTAGGTGATTTAGATTGGAAGTTCTTTTTCTACAACTGGTTTAGCAATCCTGAATATGTTTTAGATGATAAAAATGCACAGTTGACAAAAGCAACTGAGAACTATTTTGATAAATTGGCGCATGATCTTAATATTGAGTTTAGTTTAGGGCAAAAACTTTGGTATCAAGCAAAGGCTAATACACTCAAAGATGAGATGAAACGTGAATATCCAAGCACGCCAAAAGAAGCATTTGAACAAGCAATTGAAGGCGCTTATTACTCTGAACAGTTTAGACAATTAAGAGCTAAAAACAGAATTGGCAAGTTGCCTAATAATTCTCATTTACCTGTTTTTACTTATTGGAATTGAGTTGGTTCGTGAAATATTACCATTGTGTTCGTTTGATGAATATCAGTGTGGCAAAGGCCTTGCGCATTTAGAAGCTTATAGAAAAGCTTGGGATGATAAAAATGGAGTTTGGCGAAATAAGCCGTTTCACAACGAGGCATCGCACGCAGCTGATGCTTTTAGATACTTTGCGGTTGCTCATAATATGAGAGATCGGACAGCCAAGCGTGTTGATCTGCCATTCTAGGAATTAAAATGAAAGTAGATACAATTTCAAATGACATTGCCGAATTCCGTACCATGATAGAGCCAATTAAGGCTCTACTTGGCGGAACAAGCGCTATGAGAAACTCTCGCGAATTTTATTTGCCTAAGTTCAAGGCTGAAACAGCAGATGATTATAATCGCCACTTAAGCGTTGCAACACTAACGTCATATTTTGAAGATACAGTAAAATCTATGGGTGGCCGTGTATTCTATAAAGCATTAGTCGTTGATGATTTAAATGAAAAGGTAAGCGCTTATAAAGAAGATTTTAACGGTTCAAACAAAAGCATGAATGGTGTATTTGAATCTATTTTCTTTGAAGCTTTGGCCTATGCTAGATCATATATTGTTATTGATTCTTCTGTNCCGTTTCACAACGAGGCATCGCACGCAGCTGATGCTTTTAGATACTTTGCGGTTGCTCATAATATGAGAGATCGGACAGCCAAGCGTGTTGATCTGCCATTCTAGGAATTAAAATGAAAGTAGATACAATTTCAAATGACATTGCCGAATTCCGTACCATGATAGAGCCAATTAAGGCTCTACTTGGCGGAACAAGCGCTATGAGAAACTCTCGCGAATTTTATTTGCCTAAGTTCAAGGCTGAAACAGCAGATGATTATAATCGCCACTTAAGCGTTGCAACACTAACGTCATATTTTGAAGATACAGTAAAATCTATGGGTGGCCGTGTATTCTATAAAGCATTAGTCGTTGATGATTTAAATGAAAAGGTAAGCGCTTATAAAGAAGATTTTAACGGTTCAAACAAAAGCATGAATGGTGTATTTGAATCTATTTTCTTTGAAGCTTTGGCCTATGCTAGATCATATATTGTTATTGATTCTTCTGTAGAACAGGTGCAATCACTGCAAGAAGAAAAAGAAAGTGGCGCAAGGCCTTAATCCTGCCCACTCTCTATTTATAGTTGAGTTTTTTACTATTTTCTCGCGCTCTTCTTTCCATTGCGCCACATCTAGCGCTGATATTTCATTTATATTCTTTTTTGCAATGTATGAAAAATCCCTAATAAATTTTTTGAGAGTCAATGACTCATTACTTGCTGTTTTTTTCTTGATCGTTTCCTCTGCTAAATATCTCTGGATTAGCACTTCAAGTGTTATGTTTTTGAGTATGTTTTCATTTGAGTTTTGTAGCAAGTTATTTTCAAAAGTAACAGCCCATGCATTAGCATCTCTTTTTGTATCAAAAGTTTTTGTGCGTTTTGGATAACCTTTTCTTCTGATAACGGCCTTCCATTTTTTACCTACTCGTTCAAAAGTTGCCATTTTTTTAGGGACAATTAAGGGACAATTTTAAAAGAATATCACATAATGTAAAATAAACATAAAGAAAGAGGCCAGCTAATATCTAGCTTGCCTCATTTTAACTATATTAGTAATCCCATAAAATATGGGGCAAAGTAGCGTTCATAGATTTATTTTTATTATTCGTTATTCAATTATATTTTTGTCGATATATATTTTATCAAGCAATTATTACAAACCGATGTCACCATTGTCTGTACGTTGAATCACAACAGTTGCAGCACGTGGGCGACCTTTTGGATTATGATCAGGCCAGCTTGAGAACTGATTAGGATTGCCGTGATCAGAGTTACCATCTGCTGGTTCGCCAGGATGCTGAATATTGATGAACATTGTTTTGTTATCTGGTGTGAATGCAATGCCTGTGACTTCTGCACCATTTGGGCCCGTTAAGAAGCGTTTGAAATAACCTTCTTCAGGATCAACCACCAACATTTGGTTATTACCCATACCTTCGTATTCATTCATGTTCAATGTAGAAGATGAAACATCCGTTTGAATCCATAACAAACCATTGTGATCAAATTTCAAGCCATCTGGGCTACCAAATAAATCGCCGCGGTTATTGGCTAAATGGTTACGATCTTGAGTTTTATCTTTACCTGCTAAAACTAAGATGTCCCAATTGAAAGATGTTGACGCTGAATTGCCATCTTTTTCATCCCAATGAATGATGTGACCAAATAGGTTATTAGCACGAGGATTAGCAGCATCAATGCCAGGATAGCCATCTTTACCACGATTACTATTGTTCGTTAATGTGCAGTAAATAGAGCCAGGCACCATTGGATTGGCTGAAATCCACTCTGGGCGATCCATTTTGGTTGCATTGGCTAAGTCAGCAGCTTTACGCGCATTGATTACAACATCGCCTTGATTGTTGAAACCATTGGCTTTCGTTAAGCCATTTTGACCAAACACTAATGGAATCCATTCGCCTGTGCCATCTTCATTGAAGCGCGCCACATATAATGTACCATCATCCAATAATTTGCTGTTTGCTTTGCCTTTAGCAGGATCATATTTGCCATTGGATACAAATTTATAAATGTATTCAAAGCGTTGATCATCGCCCATATAAGCTACAACTTCGCCAGTTGGTGCGATTACAATTTCAGCGCCTTCGTGTTTAAAGCGACCCAAAGCTGTGTGTTTGATTGGCTTAGAAGTTGGATCTGTTGGATCAATTTCCACAACCCAACCAAAACGGTTTGGTTCATTTGGTGTTTGATCGACATTGAAGCGATCATCAAATTCATTCCAGCGATAAACAGCATCTTGGCTTGCAATGCCATAGCGTTTTTCTAGTTCGTTAGCACCTGCTGTTTTTACGAAAATGTCTGACCAGTTTTCTTCACATGTCAAATAAGTTCCCCAAGGTGTTTCGCCATTTGCGCAGTTTTGCATTGTGCCGAATACAACTTCACCTTTTGGATCAGCCTCAGTTTTCATTAGATCGTTGCCTTTTGCAGGGCCTTCGATCACCATTTCAGTATATGGCGTGATTCTGCGGGCAAATTTAGAAGGGCGAACCACTTTCCATTCATTGCCATCTTTTTGCACTTCAATCACTGAAATGCCCATTGCATTTTGGCTCTTGCGAACTTTTTCCAATGACCAATTGTTATCGCCATCAGGGAATAGCAAGCCATTATCCACATATTCATGATTCATCACTAATAAACCGTTCGTGGATTTTGTAGCATTGTTGATAGGGAAATAAGCCATACCATCGTGGTGCATACCAGCTTGAGTTGCTTGCTCATCCGCTGTGTTAGATGCATCTAATTTAAATTCAGGCATGTTGTTATTGATACCAACATTATCGCCCCAGCGATAAAACACTTTAGCTTCGTAGCCTTCAGGCACAACGATGTCATCTTTCGTTGAGAATGGCACAGCTTTAAAGCGAATCAATTCGTCTTTGTTTAACGGCTTTGCAGCATTTGCAGGTGCAACTGCTTTTGCGATATTTGCCAACGGTAAGCTGAATAAACCCAATAAGCCTGCGCCCATGCCCGCAGTGCTTAACATTGTACGGCGAGATAATGGTTTTTCTAAAATCTCAGAAAAAACTGGATTATCTGTTTCATTACTAATATTTTCGCCTTTATCGTTTTTTAAATAAACAGCCTTAGGTCTTCCCATGATTTTTGCTCTCCTGCAATGAACTAAATTGTGTCTTGTTGGATGCAGAGAATACGGGAAATATGTGGCAGTTTTATGACAGAGCGCTTTATAGGCAAATGATTCCTGAAAGCCAAGGCATTATTCATTATAATGGTGCAATTTGACTGATTTGTATCATTAATCTAAAGGGATCTACCATGAATAAAGCGCCAAAACCTGTTGTTCTATGTATTTTGGATGGTTGGGGTTATCGTACAGAAATGAAGCACAATGCTGTAATGGCAGCGGAAACACCTAATTTTGAAGAGTTCAAAACTGATGGTGCTTGTACATTATTAAAAACTTCAGGTTTAGCTGTGGGTTTGCCAGATGGACAAATGGGTAACTCAGAAGTTGGTCATATCAATATTGGTGCTGGCCGTGTTGTTTATCAGGATTTAACACGCATTTCTAAAGCATTTGAAGAAGGCGAATTTGCAAAAAATCCTGTGGTTGTGAAAACGTTGAACGATTTGAAAGCCAGTGGCAAAGCATTGCACATTTTTGGCTTGTTATCAGATGGTGGCGTGCATGCAGATGAGGCTCATATTCATGGCTTAATTAAAGTAGCAGCAGAATTAGGTTTAACAAAGATTTATCTACATGCATTCTTAGATGGTCGCGATACTCCGCCACGTTCAGCTGAAATTTATATCGAAAGAGCAGAAGCTGTATTTAGTGATGTAAAAGTTGGTCGTTTCGCAACAATCATTGGTCGTTACTTTGCGATGGATCGTGACAATCGCTGGGAACGTGTTGAACAAGCTTACGACTTATTAAGCCAAGGCAAAGGCGAATTCCATGCAGACTCTGCAATGGAAGGTTTAAAAGCTGCTTATGATCGCAATGAAAACGATGAATTTGTAAAAGCAACAGTGATTGGTGAAGCTGTAAAAATGGAAGATGGTGATGCTGTCATGTTCATGAACTTCCGTTCGGATCGTGCGCGTGAAATCACATATCCATTTACAGAAGATGATTTTGAAGGTTTTGTGCCTAAATATCGTCCTAAATTATCTCATTATGTTTGTTTAACGCAATATAAAGATAGTATTCATGCAGAAATCGCATTCCCACCACAATCATTGGTGAATGGTTTGGGTGAAGTATTGGCTAAGCATAATTTAACTCAATTGCGTTTAGCTGAAACTGAGAAATATCCACACGTAACGTTCTTCTTCAATGGTGGTCGTGAGCAAGTATTCACAGGTGAAGATCGCATTATGGTGAATTCACCGAAAGTAGCAACTTACGATTTACAACCAGAAATGAGCGCGCCAGAAGTTGCAGATAACTTAGTGGAAGCGATTTTGTCTCAAAAATTTGATGTGATCATTTGTAACTTTGCAAACCCAGATATGGTTGGTCATACAGGCGTTTTTGATGCGATTGTGACAGCTGTAGAAACAGTGGATGAATGTATGGGCAGAGTTTATGATGCAATTTTGGAAGTTGGCGGTGAATTATTGGTAACAGCGGACCATGGTAATGCTGAATTAACATGGGATGATTCAACAAATCAACCACACACAGCGCATACAACTGGCCCAGTCCCATTCATTTATTTAGGTCGTCCTGCTGTATTGTCTCCAGATGGTGCTTTGAAAGATATCGCACCAACAATTTTGCATTTATTGGGTGTTGAACAACCAGCAGAAATGACAGGACAAAACTTAATCCATTTCAAATAATTAATATTAATAAACGGAGAAATTCAGGATGAGAAATTTTCAAAAATCCTTGATCACAGTGACTTTGCTATCTCTATTATCTTTTGCCAATAGCGAAAGCATGGCATTGACGATCGAGCAACCGAAAGTTACCGTGCCAGCAGTGGACGAGACTGTGAAAGAAAATTTACCGGTTCAGCAGTTATTGTTGTTCGTGAATGTTTTTGAACAGTTACGTGCAAACTATGTTGAAGAAGTGACAGAAGAAACGTTGGTAAACAATGCCATTAAGGGTATGTTGAGCGGTTTGGATCCTCATTCTGAATTTTATGATGCAGAATCTTATAAAAAGGTTCAAGAGTTCACAACAGGCTCATTCGCAGGATTAGGCGTGGAAGTTGTGAGTGAAGATGGTTTAATTCGCATCATTTCTCCAATGGATGGTTCACCTGCGAAAAAAGCAGGCATTCAAGCGGGCGATTTGATCATTAAGATTGATTCAACAGCTGTGCAATCTGTGGATGTTTCCAAAGCCGTTGATATGCTCAAAGGTGAGCCAGGCACAGAAGTTGTATTAACAATCATTCGTGAAAGTGAGCGTTCGCCATTAACAATTCCTGTGGTGCGTGATGTGATTAAAACGGAAAGCATCAAAGGAGAATTGATTGATAACGAATTTGGTTATATTCGTTTGAGTCAATTTCAAGAGCGCTCAGCGGAAGAGATGAAAACGGCGATTGAAGATTTGAACAAACAAGCCGCAGCTAAAAAAGCTAAAGTTAAAGGTTTGATCTTAGATTTACGTAATAATCCAGGCGGCGTTTTGGATCAAGCGGCAGAAATTGCGGATTTATTCTTAGAAGCAGGCTTAATTGTTTATACGCAAGGTCGTGATCCAGCTTCACGTATTGATTTTATGGCAAATCCTGGTGATATTTTGGCAGGTGCACCTTTGGTTGTATTGATTAATGGTGGTTCTGCATCAGCCTCTGAAATTGTAGCAGGGGCGATTCAGGACCAGCGTCGTGGCGTTGTCGCAGGTGAAAAGAGCTTTGGTAAAGGTTCTGTGCAATCAGTTGTGAACTTGGCAGAAGGTCAAGGCATGAAATACACGACTGCATTGTATTACACGCCAAATGGTCGTTCGATTCAGGGCGAAGGCATTTCACCAAATATTGAATTGTTATCTTTGAATGTGGATTCAGAACGTAACTCTAACTTTATTCGTGAAGAAAACTTGGCCAAACGTTTGAATAAAGGTTCTGATAAAGAACAGAGCATCACTACATTTACACAATCTGAAAAAGCTCGTGGTTTAGCGGTTTCAGATAATCAATTATATGAAGCATTAAATTTGCTGAAAAGTTTGATTTTTGTGAAGGATAACCCCATTCAGTAATGGTAATGATTAAGACTGCTTCGGCAGTCTTTTTTATAGGGAATAATCCGAATGTTAGTGATTATTGAAATGATTTGTGAGAGAGTTTCAGAGCTTTTATTTGGGCTTTTTCCTTCATGGAAGGCATTTTTTACAATATTGTTTATAGGATTGCTTATATATCTTTTATGGTGATCTAAGAATAACGTATGATAGGTAGTTTAGTAAAAATTCACATTCAATAGAAGTGATCTTTTTTGAGAGTAAGCATGGAAAATATTACGGTTCAAGGTGCACGCACGCACAATTTAAAAAATATCAGTTTAACCTTACCTCGCAATAAACTCATTGTGATTACAGGGTTATCAGGTTCTGGTAAATCCTCTTTAGCATTTGATACTTTGTATGCTGAAGGGCAAAGACGTTACGTTGAATCGTTATCCGCTTATGCTCGCCAATTCTTATCGATGATGGATAAACCAGATGTGGATCACATTGAAGGTTTATCGCCAGCGATTTCGATTGAGCAAAAATCAACATCGCATAACCCGCGTTCTACAGTGGGAACAGTGACAGAAATTTATGACTATTTGCGCTTATTATTTGCGCGAATTGGCACGCCACATTGCCCAACGCATCATTTAGCTTTACATGCACAAACAGTGAGCCAAATGGTGGATCAAGTTTTGAATCTCCCTGAAGATTCTCGCATTATGTTATTAGCGCCTGTGATCCGTGATCGTAAAGGTGAGCATGTTAAATTAATCGAAGGCTTAAAGTCACAAGGTTATTTGCGTTTAAGAATTGATGGAGAAGTTTATGAAATCGATGAATTGCCTGAAATCAATCCTAAGCAAAAGCACAGCATTGAAGTGGTGATTGATCGCTTTAAAGTGCGTCCTGATATTGCTCAGCGCTTGGCTGAATCGATGGAAACAGCGTTAACATTATCATCAGGCTTAGTTTATGCGGTGGATATGAATGATCCATCCATCATGCTGCAATTCTCTGCAAATTATGCTTGCCCAGAATGTGGTTTCTCATTGCCTGAATTAGAGCCAAGATTGTTTTCATTCAATAATCCAACAGGCGCTTGTTCTGGTTGTGATGGTTTGGGCGTGAGCCAATATTTTGATCTCACAAAAGTGATCACGAGCGATGAATTATCTTTAGCAACAGGCGCTGTGCGCGGTTGGGATAAAAAAGCTTTCTATTACTATTCAATGATTTTGTCATTGGCAAAACATTATAAATTTGACCCTGAAGTACCTTTTAGAGAACTGCCTGAAAATATTCAGAATGTGATTTTAAATGGCAGCGGTAAAGAAGAAATCGACTTTGAATATTATGGCTCGAATGGCAAAGTTGTTAAAAGAACTCATGCATTTGAAGGGATTTTACCGAATTTAGATCGCCGTTATCATGAAACAGATTCACAAAGCATGCGTGAAGAGTTAGCGAAATACTTAACATCTCGCCCTTGTACAGCTTGTGGCGGTGCGCGTTTGAATGAATCCGCACGTAATGTATTGATTCATGATCATGCCATTAACCAAGTGACATCCATGTCCATTGATGATGCTTTGAATTGGTCATCTACGTTGACATTAACAGGTGCGAAAGCTGAAATTGCTGATAAAATTCTGAAAGAAATTAACGAGCGTTTAGGTTTCTTGGTGAATGTGGGCTTGGATTATTTGAATTTATCTCGCTCAGCGGAAACATTATCAGGCGGTGAAGCACAACGTATTCGCTTGGCTTCGCAAATTGGTGCAGGTTTAGTGGGCGTAATGTATGTATTGGATGAACCATCAATCGGCTTGCATCAGCGTGATAATGAGCGCTTATTAAAAACGCTGATTCATTTACGTGATTTAGGTAACACCGTGATTGTGGTTGAACATGATGAAGATGCCATTCGTGCAGCCGATTATGTTGTGGATATTGGCCCAGGTGCTGGCATTCATGGCGGTGAAGTTGTGGCTAAAGGCAGTGTGAAAGAGATCATGGCTGTGCCTGAATCTTTAACAGGGCAATATTTATCAAAGAAAAAAGAGATTGCCGTACCAAAAGAGCGTGCTAAAAATGATCCTGACAAGCAACTGTCCATCGTTGGTGCAACGGGCAATAACTTAAAAGATGTGAGCGTGAATATTCCTGTGGGTTTATTAACGTGTGTCACAGGTGTTTCAGGCTCAGGTAAATCAACATTGGTGAATGATACGTTGTATCCATTCACTGCTAATGCTTTAAATCGTGCAAGCCAAGAAGTTGCACCTGTCAAAGAAATCACAGGTTTAGAGCACATTGATAAAGTGATCAACATTGATCAAAGCCCAATTGGTCGTACGCCAAGATCAAATCCTGCAACTTACACAGGATTATTTACACCAATTCGTGAATTGTTTGCAGGTACGGCAGAATCCCGTGCTCGTGGTTATACAGCTGGGCGATTCAGCTTTAATGTGAAAGGCGGGCGCTGTGAAGCTTGCCAAGGTGATGGCTTAATCAAAGTTGAAATGCATTTCTTGCCAGATGTTTATGTGTTGTGTGATGTGTGTAAAGGCAAACGCTATAACCGTGAAACTTTGGACATTCAATACAAAGGTAAAAACATCAGTGAAGTATTGGATATGACAGTGGAAGATGCTTGTGAATTCTTCTCTGCAATTCCTGTGATTCATCGTCGATTATCTACATTGATGGAAGTTGGCTTGAGTTATATTACGCTTGGGCAAAATGCTACGACATTATCAGGCGGTGAAGCACAGCGCGTGAAATTATCCCGTGAATTATCTAAGCGCGATACGGGTAAAACTTTATATATTTTGGATGAACCAACAACAGGCTTGCATTTCCATGATATTGCGCAGTTATTAACGGTGATTAATACTTTGCGTGATCAAGGAAATACCATCGTAATAATTGAGCATAATCTAGATGTGATCAAAACAGCTGATTGGATTGTTGATTTAGGGCCAGAAGGCGGTTATAAAGGAGGTATGATAATTGGTGAAGGAACACCAGAAGAGATTGCCAATAATCCGAAAAGTGCCACAGGACGCTTTTTAAAAGATTTTTTATGATAACGTTTGCCACTCAAATGGATAAAGAAGAGACTATATGAAAAGATTGCCTATTACTAAACCAGCCATTACAACAAAATACAGCGATTTAGTTGGAACTATCGAAATCGATTGGGAAGGAAGAATCGCAAGCCTAGCCGCGCTTTGCCGTGAACATAAAATTGATATGGATAAATATTATCTGATTGCTTTCGGTTTTGTGAGCTTTGAGCCTGAATATGTCACTTGTAAAGCTGTCTTAATTGATATTTCTGGTAAGAAGTATGGTAATACGTTTAAAGAGATCGAAGAAAATGTGGCACAGCTACGTTCTGTAGATGCAACGCAGAAAATTTTACGAATTAACTATGCAGAGCTTGAAAAATATATTAAACATATTAATGCTCTAGTATTTACAGACATCGGTGCAATGATCGGTGAAGTGAATATTACAGAAAATTTAGAAGATCAAACATTTGGTGATGATCTTCCACAGTATAGTTAATGAAGGATAGTGAAAATGTCTAAAACAGTAGATATCGATTGGGAAAATTTAGGCTTCAGTTATATTCAAACGCCATATCGCTTTTTAGCAAAGCATGTGAATGGCGCTTGGCAGAAAGGTGAATTAACAGAAGATCCGAACCTTCATATTCATGAGGGTTCAACAGCATTGCATTATGGTCAGCAATGTTTTGAAGGCATGAAAGCTTATCGCACAAAAGATGGCAGCATTCAGTTGTTCCGCCCGTATGAAAATGCGCGCAGAATGAACGACAGTGCTCGTCGTTTGCGTATGCCACAAATTCCAGAAGAGATGTTTGTGGAAGCAATTAAAGAAGTTGTGCGCGCTAATGAAGCCTATGTACCACCTTATGGTACAGGTGCTTCTTTGTATATTCGCCCATTGTATATTGGCGTTGGTGCAAATATTGGTGTACGACCTGCGCCTGAGTTTTTGTTCACAGCATTCTGTATGCCAGTTGGCCCATATTTCAAAGGTGGGTTAGCACCAACTAACTTCATCATTTCTGATTATGATCGCGCAGCGCCAATGGGCACAGGCGCATCTAAAGTTGGTGGTAACTATGCAGCGAGTTTATTGCCAGGTTACGAAGCACATGAGCGTAATTTCTCAGATTGTATCTATTTAGATCCTGCAACCCATACAAAAATTGAAGAAGTGGGTTCTGCGAACTTCTTTGGTATCACAGTGGATAATAAATTCATTACGCCAATTTCGCCATCTATTTTGCCAAGTATTACTAAATACTCTTTATTGCACATTGCAAAAGAACGTTTAGGAATGGAAGCAATTGAAGGTGATGTTTATTTATCAGAGTTGGATCAATTTGTGGAAGCGGGTGCTTGCGGTACAGCAGCTGTGATTTCACCAATCGGTGGTATTCAAACTAATGATAAATTCCATGTGTTCTACAATGAAACAGAAGTTGGCCCAATTACAACTAAGCTTTATAA
>NZ_MVDN01000021.1 GCF_002006795.1 Wohlfahrtiimonas populi
CCCAAAAGGGTCAACAGTTTTGATCTTGGGTGCAGGTTTAGCGGGTTTAGTTGCTGCTTATGAATTAAAAAAAGCAGGCTACAAAGTTAAAATTTTAGATTTCAATGATCGTATTGGTGGCCGTGCTTGGTCATTACGTGGTGGCGATGAGTACACTGAATTAGGTGGTTACACTCAGAAATGTGAATTCGCTGAAGGCCAATACTTCAACCCAGGTCCATGGAGAATTCCTTACCATCACCAAGGTTACTTGCACTATGCACGCGAATTCGGCGTACAAATGCAACCGTTCCAACAAACAAACCAAAATGCTTATTTGCATAATTCAAATGCATTTGGTGGCAAGCCACAAAGATATCGTGAAATCTTCTCTGATTTCCGTGGTCATACAAATGAATTGTTAGCTAAATCAATTAGCCAAAACCAATTAGATGCTTCTATCACTAAAGAAAACAAAGAAGTTTTGTTGGAATCATTGAAAGATTGGGGGGCTTTGGATAAGAACTATCGCTACACTGGCGAAACTGGTTCTCATTACCGTGGTTGGGAAACACCAGCAGGTGCAACTCATGGTGGCATTGCTTCAACACCAATGAACTTGGATGATATTTTATCTTCAAATTTATGGTCTGCATTGAACATGCATTTCAACATTGAATACGGTTCAACAATCTTCCAACCAGTTGGTGGTATGGATCAGTTGCCTAAAGCAATCGCTAAAGACTTAATGTCAGACATCCAATTGAGCTCAAAAGTCATTGAAATCAATCAAGATGATAAAGGAGTTAAAGTAACTTACGTTGATATGGCTGATGGCGATAAAGAGAAAGTAGAAACAGCTGAATGGTGTGTTTGTACAATTCCTTTCTCAGTATTGGCACAGATCAAAAACAACTTGAGCCGCAAAGTTAAAGACGGTATCGCTGCTGTTCACTACGCAACAAGCTTCAAAGCTGGTGTTCAATTCAAGCGTCGCTTCTGGGAAGAAGATGAGCAAATCTATGGTGGTATCACATTTACAGATTTGGACATCGGTCAGATTTCTTATCCAAGTGATCAGTACTTCTCTAAAGGTCCAGGCGTTGTATTAGCAGCTTACCAATTTGGTATCAACTCATTTGATTTCTCTGCAAGAACACCTGAAAACCGTATGGCTAAAGTTATGGAAGATTTCAATAAAATCCATCCACAAGCTAAAGCTGAGTTTGATAACGGTATTTCTGTTGCATGGCACCGTAACCCAGCAACATTGGGTTGCTATGGTTTGTGGACTGACACAACTCGTGAAAAACACTTTAAAGATGTTTCAACGATGGATAACCGCGTTGTGTTGGCAGGTGAACACGTTTCTTACATTCCTGCGTGGCAAGAAGGTGCGATTTTGTCTTCATTAGAAGCAATTCGCCAATTGAACGACAGAGCATCTAAGAAATAATTGAAGGACGAAACAGATGAAAAAGATTCTTTTAGGTACTGCATTTTTAAGCATGATGAGCTTTGTTTATGCTGATGGTGCTGGCGGTTTAGCAGGTAGTGGTTTAATCGAAGTGAGAGGCGGCGCAGAAATTTATAATGCTTCTTGTGCTGGTTGTCATATGCCAGATGGCCGTGGTGCTGTTGGTGCAGGATTCTATCCCCCATTGAAAGACAATCCAAAATTGCAACAAGCAGCTTATCCATCAATCGTAGTATTGTATGGTTTGCATGGTATGCCAGCTTTGGGTGGTATCTTGGATGATGAACAAATCGCAAACGTTGTAAACTACGTGCGTAATAACTTCAACGGCGTTGAAGAAAAAATTTCCGCAAAAGACGTAGCACCAATGCGTGTTCCTAACTACGACTATAACGATTTGAACTAAACTTAATGAGTTATCATTAGATATCTTTAGGTAAAGTAAGATGTTGAATAATAAAGAGGTAGTTGCCGAAAGGTGACTACCTTTTTTCTTATATATTCATTCAATGAGTGATATGATATGACCGCTTTGTAGGATCATGAATTTGATATTTTAGTGAGTGAGAATAGAGAAACGATGAAAATTTTAATTGTTGGTAAAGGTGGTCGTGAACATGCTTTAGCTTGGAAAGTAAAGCAAAGTTCTAAAGTTTCAGATGTATTTGTAGCGCCAGGTAATGTTGGCATGAAAGAGATTGTAACTTTGGTGAATATCTCTGATACAAATGCAGATGAATTGGCAAATTGGGCAGAAGCTAATCAAATTGATTTAGTCATCGTGGGTCCTGAATCAAGTTTAGTTGCAGGTGTTGCGGATCAAATGAATGCAAAAGGCATTAAAGTTTGGGGGCCAAACCAAAATGCAGCACAGATCGAAGGCAGTAAAGATTTCGCTAAAATTATCATGAATAAATACGATGTGCCAACAGCAGCACATCAAACATTTACCAACGCAGCAGATGCTATTCAATACCTTGAAAAAGTTGGCGTGCCAATTGTGATCAAAGCAGATGGTTTGGCAGCAGGTAAAGGCGTTGTATTACCAACAACAATGGATGAAGCAAAAGCAACAGTTGTGGATATGCTAGAAGACAATCGCTTTGGCGATGCTGGCGCGCGTATCGTGATTGAAGAGTTTTTAGAAGGTAATGAATATTCACTCATGTGTTTTGTTCATGGTAGTAAAGTCGTGCCAATGGTGATGGCACAAGATCATAAGCGTGCATACGATAATGATGAAGGTCCAAACACTGGCGGAATGGGCGCTTATGCACCTTGTTTCACAGCAGATAGCGATGAAACTGCGATCGCAGTAAAAACAATCATGCAACCAGTGGCAGATGGTTTAGTGAAAGAAGGCAAACCATTCACAGGTTTTTTATATGGTGGCTTAATCTTAACGAAAGAAGGCTTCAAGACAATCGAGTTTAATGCTCGCTTTGGAGATCCTGAAGCAGAAGTTATTTTACCGTTATTGGAAAGCGACTTAGTGGATGTGATTTTAACCATGTTAACAGAAGATCAAATGCCGACTGTTGAGTGGAAAAATGAATATTGCGTGGGCGTAGTTTTAGCATCAGAAGGCTATCCACAAGATCCTAAATTGGGTTATCCATTGAAAAATGTTAAAGCAGATGGCGTTAACAATATGATTTTCAATGCAGGTGTTGCTGAAAAAGATGGTCAAATCGTATCTAACGGCGGTCGTATCTTAGTAGTCACAGGCAGTGCACCAACATTTGAAGAAGCAAAAGCCAATGCTTATGCAATGATGGATCAAGTTTCGACAGAAGGCACATTCTTCCGTCAAGATATCGGACATCGTTTTAAAGAGAAATAGATATGAAAAAGATCATGGTAATCGGTTATGGTGCCATGGCTCAATATGTATTAGCAAATTTGCCGAGCGATATTTCGCTCGGTTATTTGTTAGTGAAGCCAGAAAAAGTTGAACAAACGCAATCAATTGTGGGTGATTTAGTCCAAGTGATTGGCAGTGTTGCAGAATTACAAGGTCAACCTGATATCGTTGTGGAAATGGCAGGGCAATCAGGCTTAAAGCAACATCTTTTAGATTTATTGGCATTAGGCTTAGATGTTGGTGTGATTTCTGTGGGCGCATTTGCAGATCGTGAGTTTGAGGCAAAAGTAAAACAAACAGCTTTAGATTATCAATGTAAAGTACACGTTTTATCAGGTGCAGTGGCAGGCATGGACGGATTGGTTGCCGCAAAATTAGCAGGTTTAGATCAAGTCATTTATCAAGGACGAAAGCCACCGCAAGGTTGGCAAGGTAGTTATGCTGAATCCTTAATAGATTTAAATGATATTGAAGAAGCTACAACATTCTTTAAAGGCACAGCACGAGAAGCTGCGACGTTATTTCCTGCTAATTCTAATGTGGCAGCAACGATTGCTTTAGCAGGCATTGGGATGGATGCAACGATGGTTGAGTTAATCGCTGATCCATTCAGTGAATATAATCAACATAAAATTAGAGCATACGGTGCATTTGGTGAAATGGATATTGCAATGCAAGGTTTTCCATTACCAGATAATCCTAAAACTTCGATGTTGGCTGCTTTGAGTGTATTGAAGTATTGTCATCAATTAACAGCAGAAATACTTATTTAAATGTGAGGTATTTTTGAAAAGTATTGTAAGATATTTGCATAGACTAATGATATAGCAAATATTTATGATAAAAATTCATTTTAGCATGGGAGATGAATAATCTATGAGTCAGATGGTTTGGAAAGAGTACATTAAAGCATTAAAAAATGAAGTAAAACCTGCATTAGGTTGTACAGAACCAATCTCCTTAGCATTAGCAACAGCAAAAGCACGATCAGTTGTTGGGGATGAAGACATTCTCAGTATTGTTGCTAAAGTTTCTCCTAATTTAATGAAAAATGGTATGGGCGTAACTGTACCTGGCACAGGTATGAAAGGTTTGGCCATTGCAGCAGCTGCGGGTGCAGTTTGTGGTGATGCTGAAGCAGGCTTGGAAGTGTTGAAAAATATTAATGCTGATCACGTTGCGAATGCGAAAAAATTATTAGATCAAAACTTAGTTTCTGTTTCGATTGCGGATGTTGATAAGGTTTTATATAGCGAAGCGACAATTAAAACACAAAATCATGTGGCTAAAGTTTGCATTGCAGATACACATACTAAAATTGTGCGCATTGAAAAAGATGGTGAAGTGATTTTTGAAGAACCTATCATCGAAGGCAAAGGTCATACAAAGCCTTATGATTTAACAGGTGCTTCCATTGCGGATATTCATGATTTCTGTACAAATGCACCACTTGAAGATATTGCATTCATGAAAGATGCTGAGACTATTAATACTGCATTATCTGTCGAAGGTTTAATGAATGATTATGGCTTACACATTGGTAAAACAATGATGAAACAATTGGATAAAGGTTTCATTGCGCAGGATCTTATGACAGACATTATGATTCGCACAAGTGCAGGATCAGATGCACGAATGGGCGGTGCAACATTGCCTGCAATGAGTAATTCTGGCTCTGGTAATCAGGGTATTTCTGCAACAATGCCTGTTGTAGTTGTGGCGGACTTTTTGAAAGCTTCAGAAGAAGATCGCATTCGTGCACAAGCATTATCCCATTTAGTGGCAGTATATATTCATAATACTTTCCCTGCATTATCAGCATTGTGTGCAACATCAACTGCTGCAATGGGTGCTGCTGCGGGAATGGGCTGGTTATTGGGCGATAAGAAACTGGATGTCATCAATGATGCTATTTGTAGCATGATCGGTGATGTTTCAGGCATTATTTGTGATGGTGCAGCAAATAGTTGCGCGATGAAAGTATCATCGACAGCAAACTCAGCATTTAAAGCTGTGATTATGGCTTTAGATAATGTACGTGTGACAGGGCAAGAAGGCTTAGTTTCACCAACGGTTGAAGAGAGTATTCGTAACCTTGGTAGCTTAGTTTCAGATGGTATGAAACAAACAGATGCACAGATTATTAAAATTATGATTAATAAATCACAATGCTAGAATAATTCATTAATTTTCTTAGATTTTCTAAAAAATAGAGCCAAATATTGACTTGGCTCTATTTTTTTATCTGTTGCATAGATTTTGCGTAAATATTCAGATATGTTATTTGGGCTGTTTAAGAATATTAGAAAGTTATTAGTTAAGTTTTATAGAATATATTTAAAAAATAAATTTAATATGGTAATAATTGTATAGTATTTTATACAAGTGAAATAAAAAATAGAAGTAGAATAAAAAAAGAAGCTGGTAAATATACGAGGTAATGATTATGAAAAATAATATTACTCTGGTTGAATTACTTATAGTATTAATTTTGATTGGCATTTTATCTATGGTGGTAGTGCCGGTTAAGCAACAAAATTTTGAGCCTCCATCCACTCAACAGATGTATATAGTGAAAGTGATTTCTCAACCAGAGAGCGAAGTCAACGTTAAGTAATGTAACAAATTAGGCCCTAAAATCCCCTGATCAGAAATGATCAGGGGATTTTTATGCTTTATGATTATGAACATCTTGATAATCTAATTGTCATAATAGTTAGATAAGNATTACTCTGGTTGAATTACTTATAGTATTAATTTTGATTGGCATTTTATCTATGGTGGTAGTGCCGGTTAAGCAACAAAATTTTGAGCCTCCATCCACTCAACAGATGTATATAGTGAAAGTGATTTCTCAACCAGAGAGCGAAGTCAACGTTAAGTAATGTAACAAATTAGGCCCTAAAATCCCCTGATCAGAAATGATCAGGGGATTTTTATGCTTTATGATTATGAACATCTTGATAATCTAATTGTCATAATAGTTAGATAAGGCAAAATCATGAATTTAGAGAATCGCATTGAGGTTGGTTCAGTTTCAGAGTTTTTAGAAGCAGTTAAGCAGATTTATTGTGATCAAGATCACCAACTTTTTTATCGTGGTGTTTCGAAAACGCAATATGCAACACCAGAACATGATCATCCAGGGATTTATAGAAATAAAAACTGGATAGAGAATGAAGATAAAATGTTCTATGAATTAACAGCAAAATGCCCTGAATATTTCAAAGATTGCAAAACAACTTTCGAACATCTTGTGATGATGCAACATTATGGTTATCCAACACGATTGTTAGATATTACATCGAATCCGTTAGTTGCATTGTATTTCGCTTGCGGTGGTTCAAACGGTGCTAATTCAGAAGATGGACAACTAATTTCTTATCATATTAAGAAGAATGATATTAGGAATTATGATAGTGATCGTGTGAGTTTATTATCAAATTTATCTTTCGCGCATCAAAAGCTAAACTACGTGTTTTTTGTATTTGCACAATTAAATGCAATTTTAAAAGATAGTTTAAAGAGTAATAAAATTCAATTTATAAGAGAACGAGCTAAAACTTTGAAAATCTTCCATCTGTACATCAAGCATTAATTAAATTAATACTTTGCCATAATTCAATTGGTGAAGATATACATTTATTGCAGATGAAGGTACAAAGTAATACAGACTTAATTGTAAATAAAGATGTGGCATTGAAAATTATAAATAATTATCAATCATTTGCTAACCCTGAAAATTATAATAATTTTTTCAAATTATTTTATGGTGATGAAAAACATAAGATAAATGATGAAGAACGCCAAGCTAAATTGAAATATAATTTAAAATTAATAGAAAATATGCTGAGTTTTTTAGAAATTACTCTATTAAATATGAGAGAAACTTATGATAAGTTTATGCATCGAATAAAGAATGAAAAAACATTTTTTAATTCTTCAGCAATAAATTCTTTAGATATGAGAACTATTCAATGTGTATTGCCAAAACAGAATAATCCGCGATTGATTGCTCAGCAAGGTGCATTTGTATTGTTTGGGTTTAAAGATGCAGTGAGCGATGAAACAGCCACGCCAATCATTCCCAATAAAATGTATGGAACTGCTAAGACATCTAGTAAGAAAAATTCAGGNAAAATATGCTGAGTTTTTTAGAAATTACTCTATTAAATATGAGAGAAACTTATGATAAGTTTATGCATCGAATAAAGAATGAAAAAACATTTTTTAATTCTTCAGCAATAAATTCTTTAGATATGAGAACTATTCAATGTGTATTGCCAAAACAGAATAATCCGCGATTGATTGCTCAGCAAGGTGCATTTGTATTGTTTGGGTTTAAAGATGCAGTGAGCGATGAAACAGCCACGCCAATCATTCCCAATAAAATGTATGGAACTGCTAAGACATCTAGTAAGAAAAATTCAGGTGAAAAAATTAAAATCATTATTAAAGGCAGTGAAAAGCAGAAAATTTTAGATGAATTGAAGATATTAGGTATATCTAATTCCACAATGTTTCCTGAAATTGATAACATCGCCAATGAACTTAAAAACCAATATGCTAAGCCTCGATGAATATCAGTGGCAATCTATGTCAAAATGTAGTTAAATTCTATATGACTATCATGTGATTTGTAGATTATAATAGCCAAACGTTAAAAATATTAACTTTACTTTGTATAAATTAATATTTTAGAAGCGAGCATAAAAAAATAATGCATCAACAATTACAATTAAATGAGGTGAAACATGGGTAAATCTTATTTGTCTGATTTAACAGAAATCGAAGGCTTCAAAGCAGCATCATTAGTGGATGCGAATAGTGGGAAATCATTAGCTTCGTATGGTTCAGGGATTGACATTGATTTGGCGTCAGGAGGGAATACTGAAGTCTTAAATACAAAAAGAAGAGTTGTACAACTTTTAGAATTAGATGATGTGATTGAAGATATTTTGATTAGCCTTGGCAAAGAATACCACTTGATCAGACCATTGGTAAAACAACCTAATATTTTCTTATATTTAGTTTTGGACCGCAAAAAATCTAACCTTGGCTTGGCAAGGCACTTTTTGAAAACTTTTGAAAACTCATTAGATTTTTAACTAATAGTCTTCTAAATTAATGACATCATAAGCAGGCATTTCGTAAGGATGTGCCTCTTTCATTGCATTCACGACAGATTGCATCAATGGTTCTTCAACCACTAATTCTACGCGCCATTCTGGCACAACATGCAATTCATCAATCGTACCTGAATAAGGATTGCTACCTTTCAATGGTTTAAATTGCCCTGTACCAAGCGTTTGCCATGAACAGTGAGAATAATCGCCAATTTTACCGCCACCAGCATTAAAAACGGCATCTTTGACTGTATCAACATGAGAATCTGGGACAAAAAATACAAATTTATACATAAAGTTCTCCCAATGAATCCAATAATCAAATTTATATACTATATTGAGTAGTAGCAGGAATTTTAAGTCAGTTTTTTAAAAATTATTTATGAAATATAGTTTAACACTTATTGAGCTATTAACCGTTGTTGTTTTTATTGGCATTCTATTAATGATTAATCTGCCAGTGAGAGGAAATGAACATAATTTGTTAGCTCAAGAACACGAAGTTGTAGAAAAAAATAATCTAATGTGTCGAAAGATTTAAGTATCCAAGCGATGTGATGGCATCGCTTGTTTCAAGATCAACTTACTATACCCACCCAAAATTAGTAAAAATGCGCTGAGCATGAATAATGCAGGGCCAACCATGTGCAATGCGACATAAAATCCCCAAGAGCCACCTTGAATGGATAAAAATAGCGTCACGCCAACAGCTGTGATGATGAATACTAATGCATGAAATGTTTTATATCTAGGATCATCAGACAAATAAAACATCCCAACAAAGCAAGCAATGCCGAAAATATAAGTCCAAATCAAGCCTGCTTTTTCTGCTAAACCTGCTAATGGTGCAAGACTAATGTATAGGAAGCTTTCAGGAAACATTGAAATTAATGCTAATAACACAGTTGTGATCAGTGCATAGCCAATGATAAATGTTAATGTAAATCGTTGAAGATGTTTTAGCATCAAGGTTTGATCATTCAATTGACTTAGAGCTTTTTGGTGCCAAAAATATAAATAAGTGATGGCAATCACAATGCCAATCAATGCTAATAATAAACTCACAATGATGCTAAAACCATTGAATAATAAAGCATACGAGACAACTAATGGCGCTAAAATGAATAGAAAAATGATGATGCTGTACAAAATATTTTGATGATTTTGGAAATTCTTGATTGGCTGAGCTTCAGAGCTAAAGCCTTTTTGCCATTGGAAAAAACAGATATTGGGCAATGCTAAGCAGTAAACAGATGCAAGCAATAGCAATAAATATGACCAAAATGCAGTAATTGCGCTCAATGCTGGTGAAAAGTCAGGATTCACCAATGTAAAATCAGAAAATTGAAATAGCTGTAATAACAATGATGCAAAGAATGTTACGATGGGCACAATTGTAATATAAATAATGCTTGTGAGATTAAAGGTTCGTAGTTGATATCTTTGTGTTAAATAAGACGATAGAACGAACAAGAATATTGCTTCAATGAATGTATTGAGAATTAATACAATGGAAAAGCTCTGCAATAAATAACTTTCATATGGCGAGATGCGATTTTGTAAGATCAGCATCTTAATAATGATTGTGATGGTTAAATAGATGACTGCCAATGATAATGGTATTTTTTCTTCTTTTATCCATGTTTTCATGGAAATTTTCCTTATATTGTAAACTTTATTCCTACATCATATCGCTAAATTATAATGAATCAAGTGGTTAGCGCACAGAAAATGTTAATAATCAATCTTGCATTCAGCTTTCTCAGGCTTGATAATACTCTCCTTTAAATTATTGGCAGTCGCTTGTGTATCTAAGTAAAGTTAAACTCTCTGGTTTTAAATCCTTCGTGGATCATACTGTTTTTGAGCTCACCGATCGCTTGAATGGGGTTGTTGGGCCAAATGGTTGTGGAAAATCAAATATCATTGATGCCATTCGTTGGGTAATGGGCGAATCATCCGCAAAACAGTTGCGTGGTGAATCTATGACGGATGTGATTTTCAGTGGTGCAACTAGCCGAAAAGCATCAAGCTTTGCAAGCATTGAGTTAGTCTTTGATAACACAGATGGTAGAATTGGTGGGCAATGGTCAACATTTACTGAGATCAGTATCAAGCGTATTTTAGAAAGATCAGGGCAAAGCACTTACTTTTTAAATGGGGCAAAATGCCGTCGCCGTGATATCACAGATATTTTCTTGGGCACAGGATTGGGTTCAAGATCTTATGCAATCATCGAACAAGGGATGATTTCACGCATTGTGGAATCTAAGCCTGATGAATTGCGTTTAGTATTTGAAGAAGCTGCGGGCGTTTCTAAATATAAAGAGCAAAAACGTGAGACAGAAACACGCATTGAACATACGCGCCAAAATTTACTGCGTTTATTAGATGTTCGTGAAGAATTAACTAAGCAATTAGAGCATTTAGAAAAACAAGCGAAAAAAGCCGAAGAGTATCAAATATTGAAGCGCGAAGAGCGTTTATTGCAATATTTATCTTTAAAGCAAAAGCGTGCTGAATTAGAGCAAGGGCAGTCTGATTTACAAAACCGTATTGATGCTTTGCAAAAAGAGTTCCATGAAGCTGTCGCTTTCTACAATGATTTAGTGTTAAAGCATAATGGCAATAAAAGTGCTTTATCTGAAAAATCTGCATTATTGACTGCGAAAACAGAATTGCATCATGCAAAGCAAAAAGAAATTTTGATGCTTCAACATAAAATTGAATCCATTCGTACATTACAAGCGCGCACAACAGCTGATCATAATGAGTTACAAATTCAGATTCAAAAGATTGAAGAAGAGTTGGTTGCTGGCGAAATGATGCGTGAAAACTTGGAAGGTGAACAGATCGAAAAGAGTGAATCTTTGATGATCTTAAATGAATCTCTGTTTGAGCTCAATGAAGCATTAACTGTGTTGAATGAGACATTTGATAGTTTCATTGCGCAATCCAAAATAGTGAATGAAGAAATCAGCTTGTTAGAGCGCAAGGCAGATGTTGCAAAAAATAGCATTGCGCACTTTGAAACGAAGCAAATTACAGATGAAGGCACAATTGCGAAGTTAGAAAATGAGCTCAAAGTATTGTTGGATAATGATACTTTGAAAGATCGTGAGGTTTTATTATCTGAGCAGTTGGATGAAAAGAAGATTCAACTGGATGAATTACAAGAGCAAGTTTTAACGCACAAAGAAAAGCAGAGCGAATTGAATAGCCAAAAGTTATTGGTGGAACATTCAATTCATCAAAATTTGCGTCAGCAATCAGAATTTGAAGGACGATTGAGTGCTTTAACTTTGTTGCAAAATGCCCTGTTATCACAAGAAGAGAATATAGAACCATTATTCGAAGTGATGACGATCGAACCCAAATGGCAAAAAGCAACGGAAGCTGTGTTATCTCAATTTTTAACATTGTCCATTCATGAGAATACTCGTGGTTATGCTTTGGGTGAAAGTACTTTTGATTTCACGCCTGCACATTTAGGCTTTTATGTAAAAAGTGAACATCAACTAGGATCATTGTTATCCCATGTTTATGTGGCTGATTCATTAGCGGATGCAGAAGAAAAACGAAAGCAATTAAAACTATATGAATGTTTAGTGTTAGATAACGGCGATTTGTATGGCGTTGATTGGTTTATAGGGCATGATCAGCAAGAAGTTCAAGGTGTTTTAGAGCGTGCTGAAGAAATGAATCAGTTGGAAGCACGACTAGAAGAATTAACGCTTGCAATTACGATGCAAGAGGAAGAAAAAGCAGCCATTAGCGATCAATTGGAAGCTTTAAAAATTCAGCTCGTTACTTTAGAGAAAGCTTTGGAGCAATCAAAAACTGAAACAGCTTCTATCGAAAAAGAGTTGGCAGTTGTGATGAAAGAGCGCGCCCACATTACAGAAAATCAAGCTCGTATTGAAAAAGAGTTGGTAGCTTTAAAATTGGCGCATCAAGAAGGCCAAATGAAGATTGAAGAGAGCCGAGTTGAACTAGAAAGCGCATTGATGCTTTTGGATGAAAAGAAAGAAGGCAAAACTTCGCTCGAGTCTCATCTAATGCAATATGAAGAGAATAAGAAGCAAAAGGCAACAGAACAGCAAATATTGGCCCAAAAAGTGAATGAAGAAACGCGCCAATTGGATGCTGTGCAGTTTAAATTGAAAGAAACAGATACAAACCTAGCGCGTTTAAAATTGAATCAAACGCAATCTTTAGCAAAACTTCAAGAGAAAAAAGAAGCATTGGATGATAGTGATGAAGTGGTCATCATCGAAGAAGAGCTGATGATTCACAATGAAACATTGTTAGAAATTGAAGGTGCTAAAACTGAATTGACAGAAGTTGTGGGGCAATTACAAACAACATTGTCGCAAGAAGAAAAGCTCAAAGAGAGCCAAGAAAAGCACATTGAAAGCCAAAAAGAGATGATTCAATCTTTGATGGTTCGTGATGCTGAGTTCAAAGCTCATGAAGAACATGTAGTAAAAAACTGGGAATCATTGCTAGAAACGTTGAGCGAAGAAGAGCAGCAATCTTTATCGCAAGAAATGATTACGATAGATGAAGATAATATTGATGAGTTATTGAAATCAGTGCAATCTAAGTTAGGAAAAATTGGTGCTGTGAACTTAGTGGCAATTGATGAATGTAAAGTTCTAGGTGAGCGCAAGACTTATTTGGATGAGCAGGATCAAGATCTGAATAAAGCATTATTTGAATTGGAAACAGCGATTCAAAAAATTGACCAAGAAACGAAAGAGCGCTTCATGGATACATTTAATGCTGTGAATGCTGATTTCTCTAAACTATTTCCACGTTTGTTTGGCGGTGGCGAAGCTTATTTAGAATTGAAAGGTGATGATGCTTTATTAAGCGGTGTGAATATTATTGCGCGCCCACCAGGTAAAAAACCTGGCACCATTCATTTGTTATCAGGTGGTGAAAAGGCATTAACAGCTGCAGCTTTGGTATTTGCAATCTTTAATCTGAATCCTGCACCGTTCTGTATTTTGGATGAAGTGGATGCACCATTAGATGAAGCAAACGTTCGCCGTTTAGGTTCATTGCTACAAGAAATGTGTGATAAGG
>NZ_MVDN01000022.1 GCF_002006795.1 Wohlfahrtiimonas populi
TCCTTTAATTGTTGTGCATTCAGATGATAATGATAGTCAAAAATAATTGAAAATATAAGAGCAGAAAGAATAAAAATATAGGATAGATATGTTGTATAAAGATATGCCTGAGAAAACAATTGATGATACTAATATGAGTTGGGGTGATTATCTCGATCAAGAACAAAATGCTTCCAGAAAAAAAATCAATGTAATATTTCTAGGTATTTTAATTATTTTCATATTTGTGATTTTGGGGTGGGTACGTTTGTATCCATTGAATCGAGAGACAAGATATTTGATGATTATTAATGATCCCAATTATGGGAGTTATTTGACTATTGAAGGGTCTAAACATTCAATAGATTTATCAGAACAACATTCAGTGGTACCTTCTAAATAAAATTTATGCGCCGTTGTAGCATGTGTGAATGTAGATAAATCAGTTTGTATTTAAGGTTAATGGGAAAAATAATGTTTAAAAGAAGAGATAAATTATCATCTAACGCTAATGGTGAAAGTGTGATGGAAAGAACTTCTACACAAAAAAAATCATATTATGATGAAGCAATTGATTGGGAGGTCTCGCGATCAATACTGCTTGAAAGCTCGGAAAGAAGGGCGTGGTATATTTGTGTGTTTTTGCTAATAATGCTTGTTTGTTCATGGGTGGGGCTGTTTTTTCTATTACCTCTAAAAAAGGATGTGCCTTACGTTGTACAAGTAGATAATGCATCTGGTCGAACAGAGGTGTCTGAGGTTTATAATCCTAAAAAACTAAATTATGATGCTGTTATGGATAAGTATTGGCTAAGTAATTTTGTTACTCATTTTGAACGTTATAATTACTATATATTACGAGATGATTTCCGCACTGTTCAACTTATGTCAGAAAAGCCTGTGTGGAATGAATTTCAAAATCTCTACCGTGGTGATAATGCTCTTCATAAATTATATAGAGATAAGATGCGTGTTGATGTGGAAATTATTTCTACTATGTTACAGAAGTTTGAACGTGGTGATAAGAGCCGAGGCGCGACTGTGCGTTTTAGAATAAACCAAGTTGATTTAACCTCTAATGATAATAAAATTTTGCAGAGTCGAGTATTTACGGTAGATATTAAGTATGACTATGAGATTTTATCTTTGAATGAGCGAGATAGGCTTATTAATCCTCTAGGTTTTCGTGTGAAAAGTTATAATGCAGTTGCAGATAACTAGTATTTATTTTAAAAAGATAGGGTTGCTCAATGAAATATCTTATTGTAGTAATTAGTGGCTTTTTGGCTATTAATGTATCGTTTGCTTTAGATTTTCCTCAAGGTTCTTATGCTGATGGAAGAATACAGTTTGTTGAATATAATCCAGATGATGTGGTGCAAGTAAATGCATCTGTTGCAATTGGATCACAAATTGTTTTTTCTGAAAATGAAGAAATTTTAGATATTGCTAGTGGTTTTTCTCAAGGATGGGAATTTGCTAATAGAGGTAATATATTATTTTTAAAGGTCAAGTCTGTAAAGACTAATGCAGGTACTGCAATGCCTAACCCGCAGGATTGGAATACTAATTTATTAGTAACCACTGACAAACGTCTGTACGCGTTTGATATTAATGTTGTGGATAAAAAGACTCGGGTACATGGCGATACGGTATCGTACAGAGTTAAATTTAAATACAGCAAAGATGATATGATTGAGAGAAATAATAAGCTTCGAGCGGAACGTGCGCAAAAACAAAAGGAATGGGCTGCAAAAGAAACTGAAAAGAGGCTGAAAAATAATAGATATTCTGCATTGAATTGGGATTATACGATGCAAGTAGGTGATAATTCTCGTAATATTGCACCTTTCATGGCTTATGATGATGGACGTTTTACATATTTGAAATTTTCTGTAGCCAATGAGTTTCCTGTAGCATTTTTAGTAGATGGCAAAGAAGAGAGTATTATTAATTCTCATGTAGAAAATGATGTGTTGGTGCTTCATCGTGTAGCAAAAGAGTTTGTTTTACGTTCCGGCGATAAGGTGGTTGGTATATATAATGAACGCTTTGGATCACAAAGATTAAATAAATATGCGAGTGGCACTAATGTGCCAGGGGTGAAGCGTGTTATTAAACCATCGTTATAATATGATCGTATCATTTTAGGAAATAGTTATGTCAGCTGAAAGTAATAAAGTAGAGAGAACTGTTGGAACAGTACAAGGAGAAAGAAGCTTACCAAGTGTTAATACGGCAAAGCGTTCTAATAATAATCTGTTAGCTATTGCTTTTATAGTAATTGCATTGTTGGTTACATTTGCTTATGGTTACTTTTCTTTTTTTGGCAAGAAAAAAGTTAAGGAGGACGAGGTAAAAGCTCAGGTTGTAAAATCAAATGCGGCAGTTCCATTTATTGAAGATGTGAAAATTGATTTAAGGTTACCACCAGAACCTAAACCAGAACCTAAGCCAGAACCTAAGCCAGAACCTAAATCAGAGCCAATAGTGGTATCTGCAAAAAAAGCTGAACCTCCTAAGCCTTTGATTGATCATTCTGCGTCTGGTTTGATGATTTCATCTAAAGATAAGGCCGCTAAGAAAATAGCAAATAATGAAGGACAGGCTAGAACTTCTAAAGCAATGCAAGGTGGTGATGACGATAGTAACTTAGGTGAAAAATTAGTGGCCACCAAAACTGAAAAAGTGAAAGCTGTGCAACTTAAAAATCGTCATTATTTACTTGCTAAAGGGACTGTTATTAATTGTTCATTGCAAACACAAATAGATACTTCTGTGCCTGGTTTTGTCAGCTGTGTAACTACACGCGATGTTTATAGTGATACAGGAACTGTTTTGTTATTAGAAAGAGGAACACAAATAGTAGGAGAGTATCAGAATAATATTCAAGAAGGCGTAGAACGTTTGTTTATTTTATGGACAAGAGCTAAGACACCAAATGGCATTATTGTTGATCTAGATTCGCCTGCTGCAGACCCACTTGGTGGAGCAGGAACGCCAGGGTATGTTGATCATAGATTTTGGAAGCGTTTTGGAACTGCTATGTTGCTCAGTGTATTCAATACCGCGTATACAACAGGAGCAAATATGGCAACTATTGATATCATGAATCGTAAAAATCGCAATAATTCTGGTAATAATGGTGAAGGCTTATATTATCCAAATAATAACAATAATTCAGGGGTGACTATAGATCTTGGTAAAACAGGGCAGCCACTAAATGATATTATCAATCAAGTTTTATCAAAACAAGCAAATATACCAGAAATAATGACAAAAAATAGAGGTGAAAAGATTGCTATTTTTGTAGCAAGAGACTTGGATTTCTCAGGAGTTTATGATGCCCAATCCGAGTAGTCCATATCTTAATTCACAATTTTCTCGTGCTACATCAGTTTTGTATTTAATGGAACCATTAAAAGAATGGATGGATGACTCAGAAATTACTGAAATATGTATTAATCGTCCAAAAGAAGTATTTGTAGAGAGCGCAGGGATTTGGAAACGTTATGATGTAAAGGAGATGGATTATGATCATTTGAGGTCACTTTCAATCGCCATAGCAAAGTATGTTGATAATGACATTTCTGATGTTCGTCCTATTCTATCAGCTGTATTACCTGGTGGGGAACGGATTCAGGTTGTGATGCCACCAGCATGTGAATATGGAACTATTTCTATTACAATTCGTAAGCCATCTTTTAGTGTGCGCACATTAGAAAGCTATGAGGAGCAAGGGTTTTTTAAACACATACAACCTATTAGTGAATCTTTAACGTCAGATGAATTAGCTTTATTAAAGTTAAAAGAATCAGGTGATTATATTGGATTCATGCGTAAAGCTGTACAGTTAGAAAAAGTGATTGTTGTTGCAGGAGCAACAGGATCAGGAAAAACAACTTTTATGAAAGCACTTATGCAAGATATAGATGTGGAGCATCGTATTATAACTATCGAAGATGTTCCTGAGCTATTTCTGCCTAATCACCCAAATCATGTTCATTTGTATTATCCCTCTGAAGCTTCTGAAGAAGATCGATCGCCTGTTACAGCGGCAACATTATTAAAAAGCTGCTTGCGTATGAAACCAACTCGTATACTTTTGGCAGAGCTTCGAGGTGCTGAAACCTTTGACTTTATTAATGTTGCTGCTTCAGGTCATGGTGGTAGTATCACTAGTTGTCACGCTGGGTCGGCTGCATTAACATTTGATCGTTTAGCACTAATGGTTTTGCAAAATAGACAGGGTAGGACGTTGCCATATGATGTGATTCGAAAATTATTGCACCAAGTTATTGATATTGTTGTTCATGTTCATAATGAGCCTAGCACGCACTTGGGGCGGCATATTACTGAAATTTGGTACGACCCTAATGTCAAACGGGGCAAAATTTCCAATTAATAATATGAAGATATAAGTTGAAGTTACTATGAATAAAAATTTAAAAATAGGATTATGTGTAATAGGTGTTTTTATATGCCTATTGTTATGGCAATGGTTATGGGGAGCATCTCTCTATTTAATTTCCAAGGGGCCTAATGATGTATTAGATGCGGGCTTGTTTTCTGGCGCATTAGAGTGGATGAAGGGTGAGTACAGTGATTTCAAGCCAGATCTTGTATTGAAAACAGGTATTGGTAGTTTATTTATTATCATTGCTTTGCTATCAGTAGTTCTTTTTAAAATTTTTCAACATAAAAAATCTTTGCATGGTGAGGCTCGTTTTGCAAATGCAAAAGAAATTAGTAAGGCTGGATTGTATTCTGNTGTTTTCTGGCGCATTAGAGTGGATGAAGGGTGAGTACAGTGATTTCAAGCCAGATCTTGTATTGAAAACAGGTATTGGTAGTTTATTTATTATCATTGCTTTGCTATCAGTAGTTCTTTTTAAAATTTTTCAACATAAAAAATCTTTGCATGGTGAGGCTCGTTTTGCAAATGCAAAAGAAATTAGTAAGGCTGGATTGTATTCTGAAAAAGGAATACTTGTGGGTAAATATAACAATAAGTATTTAGTTTTTGGAGGGCAACAATTTGTGTTGCTGTCAGCGCCAACAAGATCAGGTAAAGGTGTTGGTGTAGTTATTCCTAATCTATTAAATTATTCAGATTCAGTTGTTGTTTTAGATGTGAAGCAAGAAAACTTCAACTTAACATCTGGATACCGAAAAATGTATGGCCAAGATGTATATTTGTTTAATCCTTTTGCTGATGATTATCGTTCGCATCGATATAATCCTCTATCCTATGTCCGAGGAGGGGACTTTCGTGTTAGTGATTTAATTAGTATAGGAGAAGTGCTTTATCCATCTGGAGGAAAAGATCCATTTTTCCAAGATCAGGCACGTAATTTATTTGTTGGATTTGGATTGTTTTTATTTGAAAGTGAGGGGCGATATCCCATTACCATTGGTGAAATGTTACGACAATCTTCAGGTAAAGGTATGCCGATTGATGAATATTTACATTCACTGATAGACGAGAGAGCTTTAGAAGGATACCCTCTTTCAAGCGCTTGTGTTGAGAGCTTTCATCGTTTTATAAATACTGCCGATAACACTCGCACAAGTATTTTAGCTACATTTAATGCTCCATTAGGGATTTTTGCTAATCCAATTGTTGATGCAGCTACTAGTGGAAATGATTTTGATTTGAGAGATGTTCGTAAGAAACGCATGTCTATTTATATTGGTATTACTCCTAATCATTTAGTGGAGGCAGGGCGTTTAATCAATCTATTATTTTCACAATTGATCAATATTAATACACAGGAACTGCCACAGGATAATCCTGAGTTAAAATATCAGTGCTTGCTTTTAATGGATGAATTTACCTCGATTGGTCGTGTTGGCATTATTGCTAAATCTGTATCATATATGGCAGGTTATAACTTGAGGCTTTTGACGATTATTCAATCTCCATCACAATTAGAAGATGAGATTCCTGATGGATATGGGCGTCAAGGTGCTAGGACTTTGATGACTAATCATGCTTGTCAAATTTTATATGCTCCAAGAGAACAAGAAGACGCCGAATTGTATTCAAAAATGTTGGGGGACGAAACCGTCACGTCAACTTCTAAAAGCAAACAGAAGGGAGGGGGTAGTGTTTCTTTTTCTGATCAACGTAGGGCTTTGATGCTCCCACAAGAAATCAAAGAAATTGGACAGTGGAAAGAAATTATTAATTTAGAAAATATTAAGCCCATTTTATGCGATAAAATAAAATACTTTGAAGACCCTATATTTATGGACAGGTTTAAAGAGGTATCTCCTTTATTGGCTGCATTAGGTAAAAAAATGCCAACTTCAGGTGATGTAGCAAAAGCATTGCAAGCTAAAGAATTATTTACTGATATTCCATTGCTTGAAATCAATAATAATGAATAAGATATCTATTATAATATGCAGATATTGTTTGAATAAATTTTCAAATTGTAGAGCCTTAAGGTGATTATATGATAAAAAAGAAAAGATATTGGCTGTTTATAGCCAGTTGTATATTAATGTTTTTTACAAATATTGGTTATTCTGAAGTTTGGGGTGATAGTGACGATATTGTTGATCATATAGGAGTGAGTAACTCTAATAATGAACAAGAATCAGCATATGTATCTGAACGAACTAGATTGGCAAATGAACGTATCCAATCATTGAGAGTGGAGACAAATAATAGGGCAGATAAAAATGATGTTTCTTTGCCTGAAAGACCTTCATCTAATTCTGAGCGTCAGCGAGTTGCCTCAATGTTATCCGATGCAGAGAATGAATATAATAAAATCCTCCAATATATGATGGAAGAAGTTTTGCATCAACGGAAATATTTTGTTGATGAGCCTTCTAAAGAAAAAGGAAGAATTAGTGGTAATTACCATTTAAGCTATAAAGGATCATCTATACTTGGTGCTAATGAGAAGATTGATATAGCTCTAGAGCGTTATAAGTATTTAANTAAAGAAAAAGGAAGAATTAGTGGTAATTACCATTTAAGCTATAAAGGATCATCTATACTTGGTGCTAATGAGAAGATTGATATAGCTCTAGAGCGTTATAAGTATTTAAGAGCGATGGAAGCTTTTAATAAAGGTAATATTAAGGAATTTTTAGGGAATGAAGATGGTAAAAATTTAAAGGGGCAAGACAGGCAAGATTATCTTAAAAGGCAACAAGCTTCTATGAGTGATCAATATGACGGTATTCATTCTGCTGCTAGAAATGAGGATGGAAGTCGTAATACTAAAAATTTGACATCCACGATAAATGATAAAATATCCCGTTATGGCAATTCAGGCATAAATGAGTTTTCTCTTGATCTCAAAAGTGCAGCTGAGACAGATTTTGGTATTGAAGGATGGTTGAAGGCAGGGGATGAAACATTGTCATGTAAAGCACTTTTATGTTTGGTTGGTGGCGGTACTGATAGTGAATGCCAGTCTGCAATTGCTGAATATTTGGCAAGGACATTCGTACCTAAAAAGCCTCATAAAACAGTAACAAATCGCAAGAACTTCTTGAAATTGTGTCCAACTGACGATTCACGCCGTGGAAATAAAGCTAGCATAGCTGGTTCTAATAGTAAACCATATTCAGGTGCTACAGGTTTTAATAGTTTGATAGAATTAATTGGTGATGGTGTTGGAGAATGTACTGTTGATAGGCATGGTCAAGAAGCAGGGAATAAATATGGTGTATCTAGTTACAATGAAAGAATGATAACTATTCGTTTCAATTGGGCTGATCCAACCTCTAAAAAAGAGCCTAGTAATCCAGCCTTCTTTTATGAAATGGAAGTGATTAATGATATTTTAGATGACAAATGCGCCAGATATGTTACGCATGAGTACGTGGATATTTATAAAACACCATTATTTAAAAGAGTGCCATCCAAAGAAATTAATTCTAATCATGATTGGTTAAGTCCAGAAGGAATTAAGTACTTATCTAGGTCATATGATGAGGATAGAGATGATTTAAATAGTTTCTTAGGAGATTATAAAGATTCTGTAACAAGATATTTGTTAGCGATTGCTGAAAAATCTCAGCTTTATACTGTGCGTAATTGGTTTTTAGAAGTGTTGCGTAATAACTCTTGGCAACAAGCACATAAAAATGGTCAGGTTATAGTTATTCCACAAAATTTAGAAGCAGTATATGATTTTAATAGTAAAAGAATGTATTACTTTGGCTATTGGTATTATCAAAGTCCTATAGATTTTGATCACTTTACTCCATCAGAGAAAGCTATTCAGGATGTTAAAGACTATAAACCTGAGGCGCCTGAAAATGCTGGCTATATAGATGAAATGATAGATGGATATGGTAAATACGACTCAAAGACAATTTTGGATTCATCAGCTCCTAGCGATCCTAACAATGATAGGTATGAATATAAGGATAGTGATGATGGCGAAGAAAGTGATGATGTAGAATGACATCTATAAATATAACCCCTCTGGTGGAATCCACCAGAGGGGTTAATTAACAAGATCTTTTTAATTAAAATACTTGTGTATCATTACTATTATAAGATGAGGAATCATTATTTATGATAATACTATCATTATCATAAATAATTTTTGATGGTGAATGATTTTTTTTAGGTTTGTCTCTGTCTGTATTTTTAGGTGGCGTGCCATTTGTATTGACTACTTTAATGCTAATTGGTTCTATTTCATCTTGATCGTTGGTGACTTTAACTTTTGGAACGACAGGGCGATTCATCAATGCTATATTTACTACTTTATCAACATAGCTAAGTGTATTTGGGCTATCAGGTTTAAATCCACGAATAAAATTACCACTATAATAACAAGAAAAGGCTTTACGTAAGGCATCTTGTTCCTTTGCTATTTTTACTGCCCTTAAGTAACATTCTTCAAGAATTTTCCCGCCTATTTTTAAGTTTGTACATGGATCAAAGGCATCTTCAATAGATATGTTATAGCGAGAGAGGTTGTGCAAATTGATTTGTGCTAGCCCCATTGAAAAATTGTAATTATGTTCATAAAGCATATTAGCTGTATCAATTGCTTCGTCTTTTGATTTAGGTTGTCGTTCCAAATATCCACCAACAACACCAATAGCATAGGGGTTGTATGAAGATTCTATTTCAACTATCGCAGAGATTGTTTCAACTGCTACATTTGGGGAACAGGTAAGGGCAAGTGCAAAAAAATCAATCATAAGAAATTATAGATAATAATTAGAAGTAATAGAAAATATTTTTGATTAGTAGTATAATCCTTTGATGTTTTTTAGCAAACATAATTTTATCACTAAAAATAAGTTTATTTGACATAAGTAATAGGATGTTTTATGAGAATGAGTAGAAAATCTTTTGGTATTTTATTTGGTTTATTAATAATGTCAGCACCTGCGTTTGCTCAAGATGCAGGAATTTGTGAAACATTGAAAAATGTACAAAAAATCCTTACAGGTATTTCAGTTGTAGTTGTGACATTAGCTGTAATGTGGGCTGGTTATAAATTCTTATTTACTCGTGCAGAAATCACTGAATGTGCAAAAATTCTTGCTGGTGGAGTTATGATTGGAAGTGCTGCAACAATTGCAGGTTGGTTTATGCAAGGAGAAGAGTGTGATGATTCTGCATTAACTCAAAACTCAGTACCATCAACATGCCCATTTAAAGCTGATACAGCTGTTCTTAGTGGTATTTATACAGAAAAACAACAGGGATAAACTAGTCAGTGAAAGCTAGAGATTCTTTATTTAAAGGATGTACACGGCCCCCAATGATTTTTGGGGTGCCAATGGGCCCTTTTGCTGCGGTATTAGCTGGGTTTATTTTGATTGCAACGTGGACAAATATACTTTTTATGCTTGGCATAATACCAATTTATTTTGTTATGCGTGTACTAACTAAGAAAGATGATCAACAGTTTAGATTGTTGTTTTTAAAGATATTTTTTTGTATGCCAGGCCTTAAAAATAGGCATTTTTGGAAAGCTTTTACTTCATCCCCAATTTCTTTTCAGAAAAAGAAACCTATTAAACTTAGCCGACGAGATTATAAATAATCTTCATGAGATTTGTGGTACGGGTAGATTGTAAGAGATTAATTCACTATTCAGTTTGAAAGATTATAAACGAAAGATAATGAGAAAAAAAACTACTTACGAAGATCACTTTAGAGCAGAACGGGATATTTCTTCGTATATTCCATATTCAGCTCATGTCAGCCCTACTGTAATTACAACAATTGATAATGACTACCTACAAGTATGGAAACTAGCTGGGATTAGTTTTGAAACAGCTGATGATGAATTACTAGATGTACGAAAAGAACAATTAAATACCATTCTACGTTCTCTTGGTTCAGAAAATTTTGCTATTTGGACCCATAATGTAAGAAGACGTACGAGTGATCGTTTAGAAGCGGAATTTTCTAACGAGTTTTGCAGGGATTTTGATAAAAAATATTATGATTCATTTACAGGCTACAGAATGATGGCTAATGAATTATATCTTACACTTGTTTATCGTCCTATTACTAGTGCAACACAAAGAGCCGCCGCAAAATCAGCGCGACGAACAACAGCTGATATTCGTTTGGATTTGGAAGCAGCGTTAGAGAAAATGAAAGAAGCCTCATATCAAATAGAGGCAAGTTTTTCTCGTTATGATATTACACCTCTAACAAGCTATGAAGAGAATGGCGTTTTATATTCAGAAATTTTGACGTTTTTGAATTTTTTGGTTACGACCGAGTGGCAAAAAGTTAGAGTGCCAAAAATACCATTAAATCAATATTTGGGTAATGCATGGCTATTTGCAGGCACAGAAACTATTGAATTAAGGACGCCTACACGAACTCGTTATTTACAAGGTATTGATTTTAAAGATTATACTTCTCATACAGAAGCTGGGCTATTAAATGCTTTAATGTATGAGGATTATGAATATATTATGACTCAATCCTTTTCTTTTATGAGTCGGCCACAAGGGAAGAAATTCCTTGAGACACAACAGCGTCAATTATCAAACTCTGGAGATGGATCAGTAACACAGATTGAAGAGATGGCACTTGCAATTGATCAGTTGATTCAAGGGCAATTTGCTATGGGTGAATACCATTTCTCGTTATATTTAATTGGTGATACAGTCGAATCGGTTGTAGAAAACCGCACCTCTGCGATGGCAATTGTACAAGATTTAGGTTTTATTGCTGCTCAGATTAATACAGCAACAGAGGCAGGATTTTATGCACAAATGCCAGCAAATTGGTTTTATCGTCCAAGAATTGCTCGGTTAACCTCTATTAACTTTGCAGGGTTATGTAGTTTTCACAATTTCTCAGCAGGGAAAAGAGATGGAAATCCTTGGGGACAGGCTGTGACTTTGTTTAAAACTCCTTCAGGACAACCTTTGTATTTTAATTTTCATTCCTCACGTGAAGAAGATAATGATTTTGACAAAAAACTTTTAGGTAACACTAGAATTATAGGTCAATCAGGTGCTGGTAAAACTGTTTTATTAGCAACATTATTATGCCAAGTGCAAAAATATAACCGTGGGTCGAACTCGTTTACTACAGTGTTGTTTGATAAAGACCAAGGTGCCATGATTGCCGTACGCGCTTTAGGTGGCAAGTATTTAGCATTGAAACATGGTCAGCCAACGGGGTTAAACCCATTTCAGATGGACCCTACAGATGAAAATATTATTTTCTTAGAACAATTTGTAAAGCAATTAGTTTCTACAGAAGGCAGTACAATTACTGTGACGGATGAACAAAAAATTAGTGCAGCAGTTCGTACTGTGATGCGTATGCCAAAACATGTACGTTGCTTATCTTTAGTTACTCAGAACATCACAGAAGGTATAGATAAAGAGGATAGAGAAAATAGTGTTGTAAAGCGTTTATCTAAGTGGCTTCGTGGTGGAACATATGGTTGGGTATTTGATGAATCTGATGATCAAATAGATTTCACAACACATAGTAATTATGGCATTGATGGTACAGCCTTTTTAGATGAAAAAACTGTTTGCACGCCAATATCTATGTATTTATTGCATCGTATGGAGCAAGTAATTGATGGTCGTCGATTTATTTATTTTATGGATGAGTTTTGGAAATGGCTAGATGATGAAGCATTTTCCGACTTTGCTAGAAATAAACAATACACAATACGTAAACAGAATGGGCTAGGTGTATTCGCGACTCAGTCCCCTTCACAAATTCTAGGTTCTGATATTTCTAAGGCAATTATTGAGCAGTGTGCTACGGAAATTTATTTGCCAAATCCGCTAGCAGACAAAAAAGATTATATGGAAGGCTTTAAATTATCTGAAACTGAGTTTAATATTATACGTAAATTCAATGAAGATTCTCGTATGTTTTTGATTAAGCAAGGACATAGAACTGCAATTGGCAAATTAGATTTAAAAGGGTTTGATGATGAATTAGCAATTTTATCTGGTAGTACAGATAATGTTGAAATCGTTGAATCCATTATTGATGAAGTAGGAGAAGATCCTAAAGTATGGTTACCAATTTTTCATGAACGCCGGAAAAATTTTACTAATAATTAAAGGACAATAATGATGAAGCGCAATAAAAAAAGATTGTTAAAAGTAAGCCTTTGCTCTTTGATGTTATCTATGGGAATGAATGTTCAAGCATCAGGTATTCCAACTATTGATGGAGCTGTATTAGGCCAAGGTGTCCAATCATTTATGGAATATTTACAACAATATTCTGAACAGTTGAATACTTGGGATATTGAAGAGCAAAATTTCACAAAGCATTTTAAAAGTGTGACTACTGGGTTAAATATTGCAGATAAAGTTTTTAATAATGATATGCAAGGAGCTCTCAAAGAAATGGGTTTCCAACGGTTTTATGAAGAGCAGTTTAGTAAGGCTGGTGGAAATTATATTACGGCTTTAGCAAGCATGGGGATCGGGGGTTTGACAGATAGTACACAA
>NZ_MVDN01000023.1 GCF_002006795.1 Wohlfahrtiimonas populi
GCTTTTCCTGATACTAAACCGAAGATAATCATTGAGTTTTTCGATTATATTCAAGGAGACAGTGGGCTATTTTTTTCTGATATAAACTCTTTTATTGAATCTACGTATTCACAATCTTTATGAATATTCTGATATTTTTTTATAACCCCGTGACTAAAATTTATTAATTTTTCTAGCCATATTCAATCTCTCCTCTTTTTTGCCAACCATTAGACCAAGAAATAACTATAAATATACTGAAACTAATTTATAGTTTTGATTAAAAATAAAAAGCCAGCATTATAGCTGGCTTTTATCATACTAATTGGCGGAGGTGGTGGGATTCGAACTCACGAACGGTTTAACCCGTTGCCGGTTTTCAAGACCGGTGCCTTCAACCACTCGGCCACACCTCCAAAAGAGAAATGAATTATATACAATTTCAAAGTTAACGCAACCCTGAAATTGCATTTTTTTTACTCAACCACAGCAATTCGCAAATTATTTGTGCCACCTTGGACAAAATTGAGTGATCCACGTGTAATAATGATGCGATCGCCAGATTTCACAGCATTCTGTGCTTTCAATACTTGCACCACTTCACCCACAACATCTTCTTCATTGGCATGGTTCACATTGAACTCAATTGGCTTCACACCACGATACAATGTCATGCGCCCTGCTGTTTCTGTATGACGAGTTAAACCATAAATTGGAATTTCTGATGTTACGCGGCTCATTAACAATGCTGTTGTTCCTGATTCTGTTAAGCACACCAACGCTTGCACATCATAGTGGTTAGCCAAAACCATTGCCGACATTGCAATGGCTTCATCTGTATAGTTAAACTTACGATCTTTAATGAAAGCATTCGGTGTTAATACAGTAAATTGCTCGCTCTCTGCACCGATACAAATTTCCGCCATTGCTCTGACTGTTTCAACAGGATATTTCCCTGCTGCACTTTCTGCTGATAACATCACAGCATCTGTTCCATCTAATACAGCATTAGAAACATCCATGACTTCTGCACGCGTTGGCGATGAATTCTCGATCATAGATTCCATCATTTGCGTTGCCGTAATCACAGCACGATTCAATTCACGCGCACGCAAAATCATACGTTTTTGTGCGACCATTAATTTAGAATCACCAATCTCAACAGCTAAATCACCACGTGCAACCATAATTGCATCGGATGCTAAAATGATCTCATCGATATTTGCAACTGCTTCAATACGCTCAATTTTTGCAACTAAGTGAGCTTTAGATCCAGCTTTTTCTAATAATGTGCGTGCTTCATCCATATCTGGCCCATTTCTTGGGAAAGAAACTGCAACATAATCCGTATGAAAATTTGCAGCACAGATTAAATCTTCTTTATCTTTATCTGTTAATGCGGGCGCGGATAATCCACCACCCTGCAAGTTAATGCCTTTACGATTCGATAAAACACCGCCAATTTTAACTTGCGTATGAACTTCTGAGCCTTTAACTGCTGTCACTTCTACAACAATTTTGCCATCATCCAATAGCAAAATATCTTGTGGCTTAACATCATTCACCAATTCTTTATATGCAATCCCAACACGCTCTGCTGTGCCTGCATTATCATCATATTGGCTATCTAGAATAAATGTTGTGCCTTCTTCTAATATCACAGAGCCATCCACAAATTTCTCAATGCGAATTTTCGGGCCTTGAAGATCAGATAGAATCCCAACTTTTATATTCAAGCGATCAGAAATTTCACGCACTGCATTCACGCGCTTAATGTGATCTTCATGTGTTCCATGAGAAAAGTTCAAACGCACAACGTTAACACCTGCTTTAATGATTCCCTCTAAAACACCTGCTCTATCCGTTGCTGGACCTAAAGTTGCAACAATTTTGGTACGTCTATTCACAAACTTCTCCTTAATATTTGATTAAATTCACATTAATTATACTAATCTTGATAATAGGCAAAACAAGATCGCAGTCTTCTGCTTAATTCAGTACAATATACAGAATTATTTCTTTATTAACGAATATCTAGTTTGGAATCATGACAGAATCTATCTTTAATCGCGAACTTATCGACAAATACGACAAAGCAGGTCCACGCTATACTTCTTATCCAACAGCTGTGCAATTCACAACAGAATTCACACGTGAAGATTATATAGAAGCAGCCAAGAAATCTAACGAATCTGGCCGTGACTTATCACTTTATTTCCACATTCCATTTTGTGACACCATCTGTTTTTACTGTGGCTGTAACAAAATCATCACTAAAAATCGTAAGCGCTCTTTGCCTTATGTGGATCACATGTTGCATGAAATTGAATTACAGGCACCATTGTTTGATCGCAACCGCAAAGTAAAACAGCTTCATTGGGGCGGTGGTACACCAACATTCTTGTCTCGTGATGAGATGAAAATGGTGATGGATAAAACTGCTGAGAACTTCACATTATTACCGAATGATGAAGGTGAATACTCAATCGAAGTAGATCCACGCGAAGCAAATGCTGATACAGTGCGTTTTTTACGTAGCATTGGTTTTAACCGTTTGAGCATGGGCGTTCAAGACTTTAATCCTAAAGTTCAAGTGGCTGTGAACCGTATTCAACCGAAAGAAATCACTTTAGAAACATTACATGCAGCGCGTGATTGTGGCTTTAGTTCTATTTCCGTAGATTTAATCTACGGTTTGCCATTCCAAACTGTGGATACATTCAACCAAACATTGGAAGAGATGATTGAAATCTCACCTGATCGTTTGTCCGTATTCAACTATGCGCACATGCCACATTTGTTTAAAACACAAAAGCAAATGAATGCGGAAGATATGCCAAAGCCTGAAGAAAAGCTTTTGATCTTGAAAAACATCATCGAACGCTTAACAGATGCAGGTTACGTTTATATCGGTATGGATCACTTTGCTAAACCAACGGATCAACTAGCAATCGCACAGCGTGAAGGTAATTTGTACCGTAATTTCCAAGGTTACAGCACGCACTCAGATTGTGATTTAGTGGGCATGGGCTTATCTTCAATTTCTCAAATTGGCAATATCTATGCGCAAAATGTGAAAGATATGCCTGACTATGAAGCAGCGTTACAAGGCAATCAATTGCCAATCTGGCGTGGTGTTACATTAACACCTGAAGATGAATTGCGCCGTCATATCATCACTGAATTAATGTGTAATTTGAAATTAGACATTAACGAAATCAGCCAACGCTTCAATATGGATGCTAAAGAGTATTTCAAAATTGAATTGGAAGATTTACGCGCAATGGAACCAGATGGTTTGATCGTTGTGGATGGTGATACTTATCACGTTCAAGATCGTGGTCGTTTATTAATTCGTAACATCGGCATGGTGTTTGATGGTTACTTACAGAAAAATGATCAACGTTTTTCACGCGTGATTTAAAATAATATAACTTCTTAAAAAAGCGCTTCCTAAAAGCGCTTTTTTCTTAATAGGAGAATAGCTATGGGTTTAGATGGCATTGAATTAATCATGGCATTTGAAGAAGAGTTTGATATTAAAATCAGTGATGAAGAAGCTTCAAAACTGTTAACACCTAGACAAGTTACAGAACTTATAGCTAAAAAGTTCAAAATCTCCAATTTAAGCTATGAAAAGTATTTGCTACACAAAAAATTCAATATATTCCGAAAATTTCTTATACATGAGCTTGGCATTGAACGGCAAAAAATCATACCTAATACATTAGTATCTAACCTTTTACAAGATAATCGTCCCCAACAATGGAAAAAAATATCTAGGTTTATATCAGATGGCAAAATCTCTCCACTGGAATGTAGAAAAAAATTAAAGACTACTATTCAGTGTTGTGCCTGGCTTTCTGCCGTAGTTTCTGCCGGGATACCAGTTATATATTTTTCTTATAAAAATAATCCATATTTTCTTATTGTATATTTAATAATTACTGTAATGATTATTAGCTTTTTAGCACAGTTTTTTGAAAAGAAATTTGCAACAGAAATTCCAGAACATTTAAACACCGTTGGAAAAATTGCAACCTATCTCGATCTATCAATTCATACAAAAAATGATCCAATCAATATTGAACTAAACTTTGATAATATTTTACAAAGAGTTATTAAAATTACACAAGAACAACTACAAATACCTATTGATCAAATTAAACCTGATAGCTGTTTTATCGATGACTTAAATATGGACTAATAATAAAAAATTATGCCCAATAACTAGTTTATAGATGATTTAGAAATCAATTAGCCGTATTATTAAAAAGCTTTTTTATTGTTAGATCCAAGGTATTTTGATATGAAAAAAATCTTAACCATTGCAGGCTCAGATTCTAGCGGTGGCGCAGGCATTCAAGCTGACTTAAGAACATTTGCAAAGCATGATTTATATGGCTTTTCTGCTTTAACAGTTATTGTCACAATGGATCCTGAAAAATGGTCGCATGGCGTTTATCCAATCGAAGTGCCAGTGATTGAAGCACAAATCCAAACTGCATTAGATGGCGTTGGTGTGGATGCAATCAAATTAGGTATGTTGCCAACACCTGAAATCATCGAGAAAGTATCTAAATATTTAGATACTTGGGCAACTAAAGTTCCTGTTGTTGTAGATCCTGTAATGGTTTGTAAAGGCAATAAGCCCTTATTCCCTGAACATGCTGAAGCGATTCGCACCAATTTAATCAAATATGCCATAGTAACAACGCCAAACTTATTTGAAGCGGCTCAATTAGCAGGCATGGAAGAAATCACAAGTTATGACGATGCTGTGGAAGCTGCAAAGCGTATTGTTACTTTAGGCTGTAAAGCTGTTGCCATCACAAATGTTGGTCGTGTGATGGAACCTAAAACATCTGCTGATTTATTCTATGATGGCAATGAATTGATCTTAATGGAAGGTTCTTTCATTGATACACATCACACACATGGCTTGGGCTGTACTTTTGCAGCACACGTTGGCGCAAATCTATGCAAAGGCTTATCCGCACGTGAATCTGTTTATGAAGCAAAAGAAGCCATCAAAAAAGGCATTCAAAAACATTGGGCGATGAATGAATTTGTGGGTACTTTAAACTTCCCTGATAGTTTTAAATAATCTTCACAATTAATATGTATAAAAAAGGGCTGAAAATTAGCCCTTTTTATCTTTAAACTCTCATTAAACCACATGTTTTTCCAATACTATTGTAAAGATACTCATTGAATATCCCCCATTAATATCCGTACATCTGTTGAGCTATCTTTCTTAATCGCCAATTCCGCCAACTCTTTCATCTGTTCAAAAGAATGCGTTCTTAATTTAGCTTTCACAGGTGCGATGTCCCGCGGTGTCATGGATAATTCATCCACACCTAATCCCATTAAAAGCATTGCCCCTAAAGGATCGCCAGCTAAACCACCACAAACACCTACATGTCTATGATATTTTTTAGCACCTGCCACCGTTTGCTGAATCAAGCGCAATACAGCAGGATGCAAGCTATCAGCTTCTGCTGCTAATTCAGGATTTTGCCGATCCACAGCCAATACATATTGTGCTAAGTCATTCGTGCCAATTGAAAAGAAATCAACATGCTCTGCCAATATATCCGCCATGACAGCTGCTGCTGGTACTTCAACCATAATACCAATAGGAATGATCGGTGCTTGCATGGATAATCTGACACTTTCACAATAACTTTTGAGCGTTAAAATCTCAGTTGCTGATGTGATCATAGGAAACATAATGGATAAGGCTTTGCCTGTTTTTGCAACGCTGTAAATAGCTTTTAATTGTGGTAGCAATAAATCCATTCTGCGCAGTAAAAGCCGTGATCCACGCACACCTAAAAATGGATTATTTTCATGAGGCAAACGCAAATGTGCAACTTGTTTATCGCCACCAATATCTAATGTTCTGATAATAATAGGCAAGCCATCTAAACCATCTAACATTGCTTGATAAACTAATTGTTGCTCTTTTTCTGAGGGTAAACTTGTTCGTTCTATGAACAAAAATTCTGTGCGCATCAAACCAATGCCTTCCGCACCTTGTGACAATGCAAAAGCCACTTGATCTGGCTTATTCACATTGGCAGATATGGCAATAGAATGCCCATCGGTTGTGATTGCAGGTTGACGACGATGCTTTTCTTCTTCCTCATACTTGCGCTCTTGTATCGCCATCCATTCATGGGCTGATGCTAAATTAGCTTCAGAAGGATGAACATAAACCATCGCAGCATCACCATCTAGGATCATTGTGCTACCATTTTCAACATGAGAAACAGCTTCACCTGCCGCTACAATTGCAGGAATGCCCAATGTTCTCGCTAAAATAGCTGTATGAGATGTCGGGCCGCCAAAAATGGTGATTACCCCTTTAACCTTCTTTTCATCTAATAAAACAGTATCAGAGGGTGATAAATCAGTTGCTGTAATGATCCATTCACCATCAGGCAAGTCTGCCAATGTATTCCATTTCAAAGATGGATCAATGTAACTCAATACACGATAACCAATATCACGAAGACCTGTCGCTCGTTCAGCCAAAGTTCTATTGTCTGACAACGTCATTTCTTTCGCACGTTGCTCAATGGCTTGATGCCAAGACCACGCAACGCCATGTCCTTCTGCAATCAATTGACATGCAGTGCTAATCAATGTGGAATCTTTGAGAAACGAAAGCTGAGTTTTAAAAATCTGAGTATTATGCACGCCCAAACGATCAGTCGTATTTTGAATCAAAGAGGCAATTTGCTGTTTTGCTTGATGAATGGCTCGATCTAAAGTCTTTCCAGCATCTTCCAATGGCTCTGGATTATCCAATACGACTGGGCATGTGGAAGTTAAATGATACGATTGCGCGATCACAAATCCAGGGCTTGCAGAAACGCCGTGCAATATTGCGATATCAAACATTTCAGCAGGCTTCCAACCTTGAATCTTATGCTTGGCTATCTGAACCTTGACATGTTCAGCATCACTTTTTTCTCGCAAAGAGATTGCTATGATGCTCTTCTTAAAAGCTTCTAGCCCAATACGAGCATTTTCACCATCCGCTGAAATGACAGCAACATCGCCACATTTTAAGCCTAACTGTAATAATTCCACCATATTATCTGCCATGGCAACATCATCACCATGTCGAACTTGTATCGATAATCCCAATTGCTTGGCACTATCTGCCCAAGCCGAAGATGGGCGCGCATGTAATCCTGATGGATAATCAATTGCCCATTCAAATGAATGAGATAAATCTTTAGCTTGATAATTTTTAGCTTTTAATTCTGGAATGGGTGAATCCATGAATACTTGTATGAATCTTTGAGGATCAGTTGTCATACACAATTCTTCCATTAATGATTGATTGGGCAACATTCTCGTTAAGCGTTTTAACATTGCAATATGATCATCGCCTTTAACAGCAATTGCGATCACTAGCCGAACAATTTGCCCATCATGCCATTCAATACCATCAGGGATTTGTAAAATTGCAATGGCATCTTGCTTAATATCAGCTTTATCCCCCACCAATCCATGAGGAATAGCAACGCCTGAGCCCAAATAAGTATTGGCAATTTTTTCTCGAGCCTCCATGCTGCCGACGAAATCACTCGTCACACATTGGGCATCCACAAGTAGCTGACCCACAATGCGAATAGCTTCTATTTGTGTTTTAGCCACACTACCTAACAATATTAATTGCTCGGTTAATATTACTTTTTCTACGGGATTGGTCATATTAACTCCCTTTTTCTAACTCACAGCATTCAGAGATCATCCAATGAATGGTTGTTATTTTCTATTTTGTAATCATGGGCCTAGTTGGATTTTTACACCATTCGCTCCAAGAACCTGGGTAAAGCTTTGCAACACCTAATCCTGCATAATACATCGCAAAAATATTATGGCATGCAGAAACACCAGAACCACATTGATGAATGATCATTTTACCACTTTGGTTATCTAAAAACTCCATCCATTCTACTTTTAATGTTTCAGGATCTTTAAACGTACCATCTTCCTTCAGATTTAATTCAAAAGGTCGATTGATTGCATTAGGAATATGACCAGCAACAGGATCCAATGGCTCAACCTCCCCACGATAACGAGCCTCGCCTCTTGCATCCACTACACATAACTGAGCTTTGCCTGAAATAATATCTTCTAAAATATCATCGGCAGTCACTGTGCCAAACTCGCTATTTTTAGCAATAAAGTTACCTTGCGTTTGATTCACTTGTGGTGCTATGGTTTCTAATTCATAACCTACTTTCTGCCAAGCTTTCAGCCCGCCTTCTAAAACTTGAACATTCTCATGCCCTAACCAATGCAAAACCCACCATAAATGTATGGCAAACATGCCACCGTTATCATCATAGATCACAATGTGTGAATCATCATTGATGCCCAAATCTTGCATCAATGCTTCCAAATCTGCTCTCGGCTTTAAAGGATGACGGCCTGTTTCTGGCGTAATATCTGTACATAAATCAATGCCTAAATCAACACGCAAAGCATTTGGAATCCTGCTCGTTGCATAAGCTGTATCACCATATTCATCATTCATCAGATCACACCGGCTATCCAAGATGATCAACTTTTGATTCTCAGCAATCTGTTGTTGTAATTCTTCAGCAGAAATTAATGGCGATAAATTTTTCGTGCTCATGCGTTAATCCTCACATTATTTATAACTATATTAACTCCATAATATGCACGAATATATCACTAAGATAAAGGATTAATCATCACTTTCACATCCAATGCTTTCGCATAATATGGAGAAGTTGTAACTAAACCATCCACGCCTGTTTCACAATATGCTTGAATATTATTGGGATTAATTCCGCCCGCACCCAATAATGAAACTGCTGGATATGCTTCTCGCATTGCCATCACTGCTTCTTTCAATGCCTCTGGCGTTAATTTATCGAATTGAATAGCATCAGCGCCTATTTTTGCAAAACGCAAACCTTCCGCCAAAGTTTCCGCTTCAATGACAATCTTTTTTTCACAAGTTAGATGCTTAATTTCAGCAATTTTTTGTGCCAAAGCTCCATCATCTCTAAAAAATTGACAATGTTGTTTAAAAATTAAAATGGTTTCGGATAATCCCAAGCGATGTGGCATAGCACCACCTGCGATAATGCCTTGAATCGCTAAATGTTTAGTACCTGGAATATTTTTGCGTGTCGTTAATAATGCAATTTTTGGATGAACTGCATTACAAGCATTCACCATTTTGCGCGTTGTGCTCGCAACGCCTGAGCTATAATCAATGATGTTTTGCCCGATTTTCCAAACTGTATGAATCGCTTCGCTATTACCTTTGCCAACCAAAACAATATCGCCAGCATTGATGCTTTCACCTGAACGCTTCATTTCAACCAATTCAATGCCCAATCGCTCAAACATTTTTGCCACAATTTCAGTACCTGAAACAACGCCATTTTCACGCGTTGCATAATGAATCTCTGCCATTTGATCTCGAATGCCCAACAGCTCGCAAGTGAGATCAATATATGGTACATCTTCTCGGATTAAACGCTCAATTTCATCTGTTGTCATAAACATCAAAAAATCCTCATGATTAAATAATGCAACGAAGTATATTACATTACATAACGTTAATCATTAGGCTTCATTCAATGATGACTACTACTTTAATTTCAGAGCAATAATATGTTCTATCGGGCGATGTAAAATATCAGGCAAGCAATATTGATCCAAATAGTTATAAAACTGATTCATTGCGGAATTTAAAAAGCTTGGTAATTGACATGCTGGTGTTAAAACGCATTGTGGTGAAGAGCAATTCACAATTGCTTGGCTAGTATTGATATTTTCTTCCAACACGCGAATCAAATAGCCTACCTTATAACTTTCAGGCGGATTGGCTAATCGTATGCCACCATTTTTGCCGCGCACCGTCAGCAACCATTGTTGCTTAGACATGAAATGTACGATCTTCATTAAATGATTTTTCGAAACTTGCAAGCGCTCTGCCAACTGCCCTATTGTCATTGGCATATCTGGTGCACTACTTAATAATAAGAGCACCCTAATGCCCAAGTCTGTAAATTTACTTAATTGCATAATCTCATCTGCCTGAATTTCAATTTAATGCATTTAAGATATAGCTTAAATACAAAAAGTATAGAGATTATACAATAAGAGTTAATTTGATTCATATAGACAACCTTAATTTTAAAGATGTATAATAAATACATCTTATAAAACCACAGAGGGAACAATGTTTAAAAATATCCTTTCTTACGCATTTCGCCCTTTTTATACAGCGGCATCTTTATATGTCATTGCCATTATCCTTTTGTGGTATCCATTAGGCTTCCAAGGCAATAGCCATTATCCAAGCTTCTTTTGGCATGGCCATGAAATGATTTGGGGATTCACAGGCGCTGTGATCGTTGGCTTTTTACTCACCGCTGTCAGCAATTGGACCAACACTCCGCCAGTTCGCCATTACAAATTATTATTACTACTCATTTGTTGGGCATTGGCGCGTTTATTTGTCTATTTGCCATTGAGTTATGCCATTTATGTTTCCACAGCATTTGATACATTATTTTATGGCTTGGCTGCACTTTTTATGTTGATGGCACTGATCCAAAGTAAAAACTATCCCAATATTTTAGTGCCCATTGTGCTCTTGCTATTTGGCGGTATTAACATTCTATTTTGCTTAGCCATCACAGGCGTATTGAAAGTGTCATTATTAACTGTCATGCAATTAGGATTATTGGGCGTAGCAGCATTTATCGGCTTAATTGGTAGCAGAGTCACACCATTTTTCACAAGTATCACATTAAAACAAACCAACCAATTTTCAAAACCATTAACAATGATTGCATTCTTGTTCCCTGTATTAATGATCCTTGTGATGGTTTTGAATCTTCCAAAAATCATTGTATTGATATTGGGCATCATAGTCACTTTAACGAATGTTTATCAACTCTATCGTTGGTGGAATAAAAAGCTACTTCACGAACCATTGCTCTGGATTTTGCATATCGGCTTTGCATTCACAACGATTGGTATTCTAGTATTGGCTTATGCTTATAGCATCAACTTGCGTTACCTTTCGCTTTCTACGCATTTAATTGCCATCGGTGGCATTGGCACATTAACATTGGGCATGATGTCTCGCACTGCATTAGGCCATACAGGCCGACCAATGATTTTGCCACCTTTCATGAAAATCTCATTCTTCATCATTTTGATCAGCGTTGTGATTCGCATCATCGCAACAATAATCAATGACAATACTGCCTTACTGATCATCAGCGCTATTTTATTTAGCTGTTCTTTCATGATTTATTTGTACTGTTATCTACCAATTTTACTCACCAAAAGTCGATCTTAATTTTAAATATCAGGAGCTTTATATGACACAGACAGAATCCCAAAATGAACTCAATGAATTTGATCACAAAGATAATCAAGAAAATCTAACAGAAGTAACTGAAGCGCGTGAAGTTTCAAATGAAGAAGAAACTGCACCCTGTTGCGGTTGTTGTGGAGGATAATATAACTAACAGCCAATAGCCTTGATGATTATTGGCTGTTATACCTTACATCTATTTAATTCACAGGCTTTAAAATTGTATTATTTGTGCCTTCTGCAAAATCAATTTCATACACTATGCCATTACAGCCATTACTTGCAATGTCATAATCTGTATTAGGTTTTGAAATGAACGATAATTGGCGACTGCAGCCTTTTGTTGAAAAAGATAAGCCACCAGGATTATTATTCGTATGAACCAATGGCAATACTGTCACTGTAACATCTATCTTTGTATTTGCAGGAACCACAACTTCCCTAAAGAAAGCACGAGATGCAATACCATTACGCTCACCTAAGCTTTTAGAAACCTGCGTTTCTGGCATACCAATACTTTCACTACTTTTCGCACCCACTAATGAGCTAAATGCATCCCCCATTGAGCCACCCACATTAATTTCTACTTTTTTACCATTGTGCTGATATGTTGCAATAGATGGTGCACCATTCTGCCTATATAAACGCATACGAGCTTCAGTTTCAGGATTATATTTAGCTTCCATTTTGTTAACAGATGGCGCTGAGGAACATGCGGATAAAACAACAGCTAATATTGCGGTTAATACATAATATTTTTTCATAATCATTATCTCTTATTCATTCTAATTTGTATTTTTGAAAAAAAATA
>NZ_MVDN01000024.1 GCF_002006795.1 Wohlfahrtiimonas populi
CCAAAAGTTACCTCTTCCTCATTAAATAATAATGCAAATACTCTCAAAGATATCTTCCCCTTCTTATATAACTTCTTATATGAAAGTAAAAACACTATATGTATATAGTAAAACTGAATAATCGCCCAACAAAAAGCCCTGCTTTTGCAGGGCTTTTTCATCACACACGATATTTATGTATTACAAAGCTTGGATTTTTACCAATTGCTGATTCAATTCAGCCAATGTATTTTCCATCTCTGCCAACTTCTCACGCTCTTTAGCCACAACAGCTTCAGGTGCTTTAGCAATGAAGCCTTCATTAGATAACTTCCCTGCCAATTGCTGAATGCTTGGTGCTAATTTAGAAATCTCACGATTCAAACGCGTTAATTCTTGTTCCTTATCGATCAATCCTGCCAATGGAATCATCAAGCGCATTTTACCCACAACAGCAACTGCTGATTCTGGCGCATCACCATGACAAGCTACCAATGATTCTAAACGCCCCATTTTCAATAGAAATAATTCATTTTCAGAAATACGACGCTGATCTTCTGCTGATGCATTCTCATATAACACAGGTAAAGGTCTGCCTGGTGCGATATTCATTTCTGCACGAATACGACGAACTTCTAATAATACAGATTGCAACCAAGCAATGTCAGCTTCCAATGCTTCATTACGCACATCCATTGATGGATATTCTGCAACGATCAAACCATCAGTTTGTTTGAACTGAGGCGCAATCACAACCAATTGCTGCCAAATCTCTTCTGTAATATAAGGCATGAATGGATGTAACATTTTCAAAATCGCATCCAACGTAAACATCAATGTATGACGCGTTGCTGCTTTTGCTTCATCACTGAAATCACCATTCAAAATTGGCTTAGTTAATTCTAAGTACCAATCACAGAATTCATTCCAAATGAAGTCATACAATGTTTGTGTTGCTAAGTCGAAACGATACTGTTCAATGTGACGCTCAACTTCTTTATTCACATAAGTTAAACGAGATAAAATCCAATGATCGATGTGTGAACGCGCAGCTGGATTATCAGCAATCAATTTATCTTCTGCATTCATGAATACAAAACGCGCAGCATTCCAGATCTTATTACAGAAGTTTGAATAACCTTCAACACGACCAACATCAAAGATCACATCACGGCCATTCGTTGCTTGTGCTGTAAATGTGAAACGCAGTGCATCCGTACCGTAAGCTTTAATGCCTTCAGGGAAGTTTTTACGTGTTGATTTCTCAATGCGCTCTGCCATTTGCGGCTGCATCAAACCTGAAGTACGCTTTTTCACCAAGTTTTCTAGATCAATACCATCGATCAAATCGATTGGATCTAAAACGTTACCTTTAGATTTACTCATTTTTTGACCATCTTGGTCGCGCACTAAACCGTGGATATAAACTTCATGGAAAGGAATTTCCTGCATGAAATGTTTACCTATCATAATCATACGAGCAACCCAGAAGAAGATGATGTCAAAACCCGTTACCAACACAGATGTTGGGTAGAAAGTTTTGAGTTCTTCTGTATTTTCAGGCCAACCTAAAGTTGTGAACGGCCACAATGCTGATGAATACCAAGTATCCAACACATCTTCATCTTGTCTTAATGGACGATCATCCAAATTATATTTAGTACGCGCCTCAGCTTCGTCATGCGCAACATAAATATTGCCTTCTTCGTCATACCATGCAGGAATTTGATGCCCCCACCATAATTGACGAGAAATACACCAATCTTGAATGTTGTTCATCCATTCGAAATATGTCTTTTCCCAGTTCTCAGGAACAAATTTAATTTCGCCTGATTTAACTGCTTCAATCGCAGGTTTCGCCATTGTTTTAGCATCAACATACCATTGATCTGTTAAATATGGTTCGATCACTTGCCCAGTACGATCGCCACGAGGAATTTTTAATGTATGTGGTTCGATTTTTTCCAACAATCCTGCCGCTTCAAAATCAGCAACGATCTGTTTACGTGCATCGAAACGATCCATGCCACGATAAGCTTCTGGCGCTTCATCATTGATTTGTGCATCATCCGTCAAGATGTTGATCATTGGTAAGTTATGGCGCTTACCCATTTCATAGTCATTGAAATCGTGTGCTGGTGTGATTTTAACGCAACCTGTACCAAACTCTTGATCCACATAATCATCTGCAATGATTGGGATTTGACGACCTGTTAATGGCAAATCAATCATTTTACCGATCAAATGCGTATAACGTTCATCGTTAGGATTCACAGCAACAGCCGTATCACCTAACATTGTTTCAGGGCGAGTTGTCGCAACGATCATGATTTCATCAGAACCAGCGATTGGATAACGCAAATGCCATAATGAACCCTGCTCTTCCAATGATTCAACTTCAATATCAGAAACAGCTGTTTTTAATTTAGGATCCCAGTTAACCAAACGCTTACCGCGATAGATTAAACCTTGATCGTATAAATCTACGAATGTCTTTTTAACCGCTTCAGATAAACCTTCATCCATCGTAAAGCGCTCACGTGACCAATCCGCACTTGCACCCATACGGCGAAGTTGCTGCATGATTGCACCACCCGATTGTTCTTTCCATTCCCAGATTTTTTCAACAAATTTGTTACGACCTAAGTCATGACGTGTTAAACCTTTTTGGTTCAATTGGCGCTCAACAACCATTTGCGTTGCGATACCTGCATGATCCGTACCAGGTTGCCACAAAGTATTATCGCCTTTCATACGATGATAACGGATCAATAAATCCATGATCGTATCTTGGAAAGCATGTCCCATGTGCAAAGTACCAGTGACGTTTGGTGGTGGGATGACTATACAATAAGCAGGCTTTGTGACATCACCTGATGCTTTAAAAAAACCATTAGATTCCCAAAAACCGTACCACTTTGACTCAATTGCACTTGGCTGATATGTCTTTTCCATAATATTCCGATAAAACCGTAGTTAAAAACACTAAAAGTTATCATTCTAGCACTTACATTCAAACAAACACAATGATCTTCTCACCATTTATAAAATCAAACTGATATCACAATTTTTATAGTGAAATGATTGAAATCATCACTAGAGCAAAACCTACAGATGAGATATAAATTTTTCCCATAAAAAAACCCGCAATTTTTCAATTACGGGTTTTTGATGCTTTATACAACAATGTTATTTAGACAAAATCGCTTGGATTTTCTGAGCGATGCCCATTCCCCATTGCTGACCAATCACCATAGATTCTTGCATGATTGCTGGTTGTTTTTCAACCAATTTCTTACCTGCTGGAGATTGATAGAATTCTAAGAATGCTTTCACATCTTCTTCAGTGAATTGCTTTTGATAAACAGGTACTAATAAATCTACCAATTGATCCACATTGAATTCTTTTTTAACTTCTGCGATTTGCGCATCAGTTGCACCTGCACCTTTTAATTGTGCCAACAATTGATCAAAAACCATCGTGCCCATTTCTGCTGCACCAGTTTCAACGATTAATTGCTTAATGCTTTGCTCTGAAGCTGTTTGTGCAAATGCTGCAGAAGAGAAGATTAATGATGAACCTAAACACACGGATAATAATAATTTTTTCACGATGTTTTTCCTTAATAAATTAATGTCAAAAGACGAAATTAGTATATCAACAATATCGTATAAATTTGTAAATAGAATTATCGGTTATCAATTTTTTCAGGGTACAAATCATGATTCAACAAACGTGTTTCAGCAAACTCTGCCCAACGACTATTAGGCATTCCATAGTTCACATAAGGATCAATAGAAATACCACCGCGCGGTGTGAATTTACCCCAAATTTCCATGTATCTTGGCTGCAATAAATCTACTAAATCTTTCAGCATTTTATTCACGCAATCTTCATGAAAACTTCCTTCATTACGGAAGCTGAATAAATACAATTTTAATGATTTACTCTCCACCATTTTTTGATCAGGAATATAGCTAATATAAATTGTGGCAAAATCAGGTTGTGCTGTCATTGGGCACAATGCCGTAAATTCAGGGCAATTGAATTTCACAAATGTATTGCTATTTGGGTGTGCATTATCAAATGCCTCCAAAACAGCAGGGTTATAACGATCAGAATATTCTGTTTTCTGATTGCCGAGCAAGGTTAAACCTTCAGTATTTGACATAAAAACTCCTTAGTTTTTTTGTGTGGGAGGATTTCGAACCACAATGGAACCGCGATATGCTAATGAATCATGGCATTAAAAGCAAAATAATTGGTGTCGTGACAGCAGATAACAACGTCGATAACACAATACCAGATGCGACAGCATCTTCGATTTCCTCAAATTTTAGCGCCATTAAATAGACGTTCATTCCTGCAGCCAGTGAACCTAAAATCACGATTGCTTTAGTTTCAAAAGCTGGCAAACCTAAAGCCAATGCACAGAGCCAAATCACCAATGGATGCAACACTAATTTAAAGAACACTAAAAACATGCTGATTTTTAAGCTAGAGCCAATGCGATATTCCGCCAATCCCATGCCAAGCACTAATAATGATAATGGCGCAACCATATCTGAGAACATCAAAATCGTTTTACCTGCAAACTGCGGAATCGGCAAGCGAACATAACTTGCCAATAAGCCAAGCATAATTCCGATCACCACAGGATTTTTCAGTACACCTTTAAAGGTCGCCGCCATTCCTCGTACTGAAAATGAACCATGATCTGCCCATTCAATTGAGAAAGAGACTAAGCTCCACAGCAATAATGCATTGAATGAAATGATCATTGCAGAAACTGCAATTGCATCATCGCCCATAAAGAGCATTAAGATTGGAATACCAATCATCACATTATTGGCAAAAATTGTGCCAACACCAAATACAGAACTTGCGCGCGATGTGAGCTTTAAAGCTTTTTTAGAGAAGAAATGGGCAATAAAAAATAGGATAAAAGAGCCACCAAAATATGCCAATATCAACTTGGGATCGACATCTTCTTGCTCATGGAATTTACTCATGACGCCGAATAGCATAATGGGAATGGCTAAATTAAATAAGAATCGCGTCAATCCTCTTGTGAAATCTTTCGGCCATTTTCTGAAGCGCACAAGGTAATAGCCTAATCCTATTAATATAAAGAATGGCAATAGCGCATAAATTTGCTGAAAGAATGAATAAACAAAAGAGGACATATTGAGAAAGCTCTGAGATGGAAACGTCTATATCTAATGTAGCAAAGAATTACCAAAATTGAAGAGAGTTTTTGGTTTGCTTGATAAGCTTTTTAAGTTTGATACAAAATCAAACTTTAGAACTAATCATAAACAATTTCCCATTCATTATTTCCACGATAAACCACATCGTCAAAAGGTGATAATAAATTTGTACTATATGACAACTGATAAACCTGTTTTGTTAATGGCTCATTTTCAGGTATTTTAGCAGGAGATAAATAATAGAAAAAACGCATTTGGTACTTTGAGTATTTTTCAGTGACATTCTGCATTAGTTCTAGTGGTGGGTATTTACCATAGTCTTGTTCATATTGATAAATGAACTGAACAACATTCTCTCTAATCTCAATTTGTTTAATTCTATAATATTGCCCATAACCATAAAAGATAGAAAATGTTACCCCATACATTGCCAATCTAATCAAGCTATCTTTACGCATATTTTTATAGAAAATAGCATGCCCCAATAAGATAATTACACTAATTATTAAAAAGAATATAAAGAAATAACTGAATATATAAAAAGAAAACATCAAAATTAAAATAATCCCACACAAAAAGAGTGTTGATTCTTTTGCAAAAATAGTATCAATTACATTACCAATAGTCTTTAACATTGCTATGAATCCTTTATTATTTTTATATTCAAACCAAAGGGCTGATATTCCTATCAACCCTTATATTTTACTGATTTATTTCGCTTTATACTTTAAATGAAATCTCAAGATAAATGCGCGGAGCGCTTGTTTCATTGCGCGATCTTCACGTAATCCTCTAGTTCTCATGATCATCCTCCTCTACTTTTCTTCTCTTAATAACAGAATTAGTTTGTGATAATGCGTACCAATCTACATTTCTTGTGAGAATCATCGTTGCGCTGATTGCCAAGAACAGTAAGATTGAGCCCAGTAACAAGCTGTATTCTTCGCCATTCAACAAGATGTATAACGTGATGTATAGCAGCGCCAATAATCCCGCAAAACTCAGTGATATTTTTTTGTCTTTCAATAAGCTATGCATGTAATAAGTGATTAATCCGATGCACGATAATGAAGCAACCCAGTAAGCTAATAAGAAGCCAATGTGTTCGGATAATGAAATGAGCAATAAGAAGAATAGAACTAGCGCAAAGCCAACTAATGCATATTGCATTGCATGAATGTTCATACGGCGCATCACTTCAAAGACAAAAAAACCTACAAATGTTAAACCAATGAACAAGATCGCATATTTCACAGCACGATCACTTTTACGGTAATGATCTACAGGATCAACCAAATCTACACCGAAATTTGTGATGTTATTGCTTTCACAATACGTATCATTGGACTGCCAGCAACTCATTAATGCCGCAGGTGTAATATTAGAAAATTGATTCACTTCCCAAGTTGATTGGAACGATTGATCGCTCACTGTGCGCTCTTTCGGTAATGCATTGCCGATAAAGCTTGGATGCGGCCATATTCCATTCAATTTAACTGTAGTTTCTTTACCTGCTGATAAGAAGTTTAAGCGCGAAGTGCCCATTAATTCCAAATTAATATCAAACTTAATCACACCGCCATTTTGCAAATCAACATTCGTTAAAGAGCTTTTAACACCTGCAGATAAATAACCGCCTGCACTTAATGGCGACAATGTCATTTTACTGCCGTTCAATTTCATTTCCGTTGTATTGCCAATACCGCGAATATCAGAAACGCGCATTGCAATGTACGGTTCGCCAAGTTCATAATTATTAGTGGAATCTTTCAAACCTAAATTTTTAGGTAAGGTAAATTGCCCTGTTAGCTGCCCTTTGAATGTATATAAATTGGCTTTATAAATGCCACGATATCTTTCTTCTGTAGTTAAATCGCCCGCAATATTCAGTTGATCAGGAAAGAAATATAGAGCTTCATTCGATCGAACATAAACTTTTCGATCGCTGTCATAAGTTGTGACTGAGTATGGCACTGTGATGATTGGCCCTGCCAATGTTTGTGATCTTACTGAGCTTTTTGCAATATCATCTTCTACACTGCTTTTTAGATACATTCGCTCGTTGATCAAAGAACTGATCATGCCAATGCCGATCAATAGCACGACGATGATCACAAGCATGGATATCATCTTTTTCATTAAATTATTCATTATCTCTCCATCATTGAATTTTGATGGTTTATTCTCTGATACCAATATGAAGAGATAATGTGGCGAATGTGTTTTTTATGTGAAGATGAAGATTAGATATTAATTTGGATTAAAAGCCCATTCCTTTGATTCAGGAGAATATTCCCACTCAAAGTATCCTATTGTTCTATGCAATAAAAAATAATCTTTATAATCTTTTTGTGGAAAATAATGAAACTCTCTATACAAGTTTCTATCATTATTCTTTTGAGTACGAAACCAACTTTGATCAGGATAGGTATCATGTTCCACATAATAATTCTCAATAGAATTTCTAACTTGGTCACGCATTGCATTCCGTGCATTATTCACATATTGAACATATATTCCCACACCAACAAATATAATAAT
>NZ_MVDN01000025.1 GCF_002006795.1 Wohlfahrtiimonas populi
CCTTTTAAATAAAATAAAGCCATGTTACACAGCTGTAACAGGGCTTTAAAATTAGAAGTTTGGATATTTGCACACGACAAAAACCCAACTTAATGGGCTTTTGAATAGGTTTAGTCTTTAGTCTTTAGTCTTTATCTATAAAGGTAGATCTAATATGCTATATTCCTTTAAACTTACAGCATTATGGTAATAAAACATGAAATATTCTAAGTTCGATATTGATTCTTGGGTGCGTAAAGAACACTACAATATATTTAAAAATTATGCACAAAATGCTTTTAGCATCACAGCAGAAATAGAAATCACTAAATTACTATCTTGGGTAAAAGAGAATCAATACAAGTTCTACCCAGCTATGATACACAAGGTTGCTACTGTGTTTAATAGACATCCTGAATTCAGAATGGCAGTAAAAGACAACGATCTAATTGTATATGAATCTATAAATCCTAGTTATACCATTCCACACACTCAACAAAAAAGTTTTTCATCTATATGGAGTGAGCATCAACATGATATTTTAGATTTCATTCAAGAATATAATCAAGATTTAAGTCTTTATGGAGATGACTTAAGCTATTTCCCCAAAGGAGAATTGCCTGAAAATATTTTCTATATTTCTGCTCTGCCATGGATATCTTTTACAAGTTTTAGCATGCAGTTTTCTAGCCTTCAGAACCTATTTACTCCTATTGTAACTATCGGAAAATACTTTTCTAAAGACAATAAAACCTTTGTTCCTATTGCTATTCAACTTCATCATGCCGTTTGTGATGGTTTTCATGCAGGAGTTTTCTTTAATGAGCTCCAAAAGTTATGTGATGAATTATCATAACTTGATCATGCTTTAATCTTAAATGGCCCCTTTTTAGGGGCTTTTATTTTATCTCTGCTGTCTAATATTCCGCAGTGAATCTTCCAGTTGCTTATTATCACTACTCAGTAGATTTCCCACTGATTCAAGTATGATGATAATTTGCTTCAAGTCCTTTGGATTCGTTTTGCGAACTAGCGAGCTAAAGAGTTTTTGTGCGTAGGCTTTATCGTCCATGACTGCCTTCCTTAGCTTTTTCAATCATTGATTGATCAAACAATGTTGGACGACCAGCATTATTTTTCTTAGCCGTCATAATTACTTTGCTTTAGATAATAAAAAACCCCAATTAAGGGGCTAAAACTATTTTAATTGAATCTTAATCATTAGAATTTAATGCTTTAATTTGATTAAAGTAGTTTGATAGTTTTATCGAATAGACCACGACATCAAAATTATCATTTTTAATAGTCGGAGCTGTTACATTAATCATGCTAATAATTTTATTATTAGGATCAGGAGTCCATATCATAGTTCCCCTATTTGGATTTATTTGTATGTTTTCACCAAATCGCTCATTGATTTTACGGATCAACAAAGCTGCCTTTTTAGCAAGAGACCTATCCTCACTAAATGTATCCACAGAAGAACCTAAGCTTTCAGTATTTTTTACAAAAACTAGCCCTTCTATATTTCCATTTAATACAATCACATTGACGCTATCAAAGATCTCATCTGCATTCTTCTGATACAGAGAAAGCTTGCCTCTTAATTCTACTAACTGAAACTCATTGTTTTTATCTTCAAAATTGCACCCAATTTTATAGCCTTCAAACTCTTCATAAGGCTGATCACATGCAAATGAAACGGATAAAAACAAAATAAAACCAATTAAAATCTTCATGATGTACCTATAGTTATTATTAGATGATGCAATTATATAGGTGTTTTATGTTATTTACTTAACTGCCTTAATTGTTGTTTGATCTCACCATTGTCACGCTCTAATGTTCCAACTCTTTTGGACAACTCCTTAACTTCATCTTGAAGTGAACGCTGAGCCATTTCATATGATTCAAGCTTTACCACAACAACAGCAACTTGCTTGGACATAGCAACGATCTCTCTCTAAGTCTCTTCTTGTCGCCTATTGGTATCTGCTTGTGAGTTTAGGACAATTCCAGCCAAGATACTTGCCATGGCTGTAAACACCCAAAATTGATATTTTTCAAATGTGTTTTTTAAATGATCTGCCATACACTTATCTGTTTCAATAAGTGTAAGGATTTGTCATAATCAACCAAATACTAGGAGATAAATATGACGGTTAAATTAACTATTGCGATTACTATCTCAGCAATCATTTCGGGGCTTGCTGCTACTAATCTGTTCTTGGAGCTGTACTTTTTGGGAAGCCCATTAAGAGAACTATCTAATCAAGCATGGTGTGCTCACACTGAGCGTTTGATATATGCATTTATTTCCATATTCTTTGCAGTGTTATCGTTTGGTTTGTTTATCACAAGAGAAATACATATCCAGCCTAGCAATACACCATCTTGATTTTATTAATGCGTTTGTCATAATCTCCGGAAAAGGAGCTTATATGACACTTTATAAAAAATTTACTATCGCAATATTTGTTTCAATAGCCTTATCACTATCTGGGGGGCTGTATCTATACCTAAGTTTCTATGTATTCAAAATGGATAATACACATATTGCTAATGCTACAAGCTTCTACATGAAAAGACTTTTAGCGTTTACTGTATCCCTATTATTCTTTTATCTAGCAGCCTACCTATTCTTTATTAGAAAACGAGTGCTTTAGCCCTCGATAATCCGTGCAATCCTGAAGCTTTACATAGATTGGGTACAATCTTTTCATTGCCTCAGTACTTGTGTCATTTGGCAGTTTTACTGGCTCAGGTCTCAAGCACTGTTGATTGCTCTATAATCAATCTTCGATCCATCCATTTTGCTTGTACACGCCTGCAATAGCATCATCAGACATATTAGAAACATTGCCTTTATTAACTATTATTTTGTCATTTTCCCCATTAATAAATTCCTGTGTTTTAATTTGCTGATCTTTAGATTTAAGCTGTTGCTCTTGTTGCTCAATCTTTAGATTCTTTCGCTGAATTACAAGCATAAAAAAGGCGCTCAATGCGCCTAGTATGCTTAAAGCTATTATTTTAAATCTATTCATAATAATGTATAAATAAAACTTAATTTAGTTTTGTTGATATGCAGTCGCCCTACAGTTTGAAGGTAACCACTTATTTTGAAGGTCCTCGCCATAAGATAGGCATTTCCATTTTATACTGCCTTTTATATTATCTGCCACATTTATCTGATTTCCATCCAAAGATAATGTAATTCCATTTTTATAAGATGCAGAATGCACATCTGCTTGAGTTGAAGGAAATGCATTATATCCAACAACTTTTGTATTGTAAAAAATCTTAATTAATGGATTGCCATATGCTGCGCCGATCGTAACCCAGATACCACCAACCGCCTGCCCTGTAATCATATTTCCATTTGGCAATCCAGCCTCTTCATTCGATAATGGCCATACTCCTTGAGTTGAGAAAGTCTCTGTTATCGCCATTTTTGCTGCACTAGAAAGCGCTAGGCCCTCCGCAACATACGTTCTTTTTGTATAATCCTGGTAAGCTGGCAATGCAAACATAGATAATATGCCTATAATTGCGACAACGATCATTAATTCAATTAGTGTAAAGCCTTTATTTTTCATTTAAATAACCTATATATACTTATATTTACACATATTATAAATAAAAAATATTTACTGATCAATAAAAACTATAACGATTTATCTCTTTTTATAGACACAAATCCTTTGCTAGTCGCTGTCAATGTTGCCATGCCTGCAATAATAAAAGCTAATTCGCTTGGCACTGTTAAATCAAACAACATCGCAACAAAGAAGCCAATACACAACGTAATAGCACTCATCATCTGTATAGTGTTTGTTGTGCTCAATCGACCATTGTCATTTGTGAATAGTTCTTTTAACTGCATTACAATACCTTTTATTTGTACTTCTTAGATAATCAACATTATTGATAGGCATTGGATTTTGCTTAGATAAAGATTGCAATGAAATATTATGCTCGGCCAACACAGCAAACTCACTCTTTCCTCTGTGTTGTTCTACACATTCAACAAATCGCCCAATACTCTTTTCAAAGTGTTGAGTGAATCGTCATACGAGAAATCACCCCGCTATTAGCTAATTTCTCTACCCCTTTAATGGCCCTATTCAATCAATCGTTATAGCCTACTTTAAGTGCTGTCGCTGTTACCGCCTTGGACTGCCAGCCACAATGATTATCAATAGCGTGAAAATTAAAGGTTTACCTTCGCTCACTTCTTTAAAGCCAAGAAGCTGCATCAAATATCACTATTTAGCGACATAAAGTCTTACGCATACCAACCTCCACAATTGTCATTATTTAAACGCAAATAACAGCATATATCTCGTTTGTCTGTACTACATAGAAACTCAGCCTAGCACCAATGGCATGATGCTAGATCAATTCCCTTTAACTTGCACTTTTGCGATGCTACCGCTTACCTTTTACCGTCGCCACTTTTCTTTCTGGTCATTTAGCCATCTTTCGTAATCATAATATTCATCGTTTTTAATGAACTTTAAATATTGAATACAGCGCATGAGAAGAAACGGAAAAAGGATCATTGCCAATGTTGCATATCCTAATGCAATCATCAGTAAAACAATCTTCATTATTTCCATATTAGTTTCCTGATCTAAATAACTTCTGCTCTGCCTTTCTTCTTCTAACCAATCCATCAAGCTTTTGACCACCTGCAAATACCCAACGCGTGAACTGTTCAGCCGCTTCTGAATACTTGCCTTGGTTTAATAGCTTGAGTAATGTAGATGATTGAAGACTACCTGCGCCTAAGTTAAATGTGAATGATACTAACGCATCAAATATATCCTGGTTAATTTCGACTTTGACTAATCGATTAACTGCATTTTCTGCATCTACCAAATCTTCAATGAGTAATTGCTCTGCTTGCTTTTGAGTGATGATTTCACTTTTAGATAGTTTTGGAGGCTTGCCATCGATCTTCTTAAAGCCTTTGGTATGACCATAACCAATAGTCCAAACGCCCACTGAATCTTGATAGGCTTTTAACTTACAGCCCTCAAAATCTTTGATTAGCTCAATGCCTTTTTTATCTGTTTTCATTTTTATTCCATGCAACAAAAAACCCCAATTAAGGGGCTGTTTATAATAATACTGTTAATTCTCTTCAATATACATCTCATTAATGGACTTTCTTAGTGTTGGCATAACTACAAATGACATATATCTAATAATGTAATTAGCTATGATACGATCATCAAAATCATAAAATTTATAATATAACTCTATAGGATCACTAATTGAAATTTCATCAGAATACTCATCAGTACAAATCAAAAAGCTAGATTTTTCTTTTGCATATCCTTCACAAAGATATAAGTTCATCATAGTTGCAAGAAGTAGAGAAAACATAGGCTTTTCATAACTGCCATGCCCTTCATTCCAATGATCATCTTCATATAATTTACAAAAACTATTTATGCATCTCATTACAGAAATAGAAATGATTTGAACTGCCAAGATCATTGATCTTGCTAATATCCAAATCATACAAATCAAACCAAGCAGGCTACTCGACTTATCTAAACTGACTTTAACTGAATTGCTGATCATCGAACCACCTCAATAAAACTGACTGTTAGTTCCGCATTTTTTATGCCTTTGCTAATGATATTAAAAGGGCCATCTTTACAGACTAAATATGTTTCACTCATAATCATGTAATTACATAAGCCTTTTTCTTGCCTTTATTCTACACCATCACCCAACTTACTTACATCAACTAATGGCTCAATTTCTTGCTCAGCATCAACAAGTGGAATCTACTTAAATATTTCATAGCTCATACTTTCCTTTAGACAATAAAAAAGCCCCTTTCGGAGCTTATGACATAACTGATAATCCACGGCAATTGAGATAGCAATACCTTTTCAATGAAATGAATAATAAAAAAA
>NZ_MVDN01000026.1 GCF_002006795.1 Wohlfahrtiimonas populi
TGATCCATAGAATCTGTACGATCTATTTTAAACCAAACATCATGAATGGCTTGCGTTTTACCATCAGTTGTAATGAATGAACCTTGTTGTTTATGGTAATTGCCATTGGCATCCACATCATTACTGTTTTTGTATCCTAAATTGATGCCCGCAACACCAGCTTCTTTGAGGGTTAGCAACTCACCAGAATCAACTTTACCATCGCCATTCTTATCCACCCACACTTGAAGCTTATGGTAGATTTCATCATTCTCATCAATAATGCCATCACCATTGGTGTCATATTGTTTTAATGCTTCAAAGCCATTCGGAGCTTTTTGTCCATTAGCTAAATTTGTATAGTTACCAAATAATTCTTGACCATTTTCAATTTGACCACTCATATCTTGATCAAATACTAATAATCCATCACCTTGGCCAACCCAAGCTGTTTTACCTGCAAAACCATTGCCATCATGATCAAAATAAACACCATCTTCTAATGTGGTTGTGGTAACACCATTACCATCTAGATCCAAAATTAATGGACTACCTGTATTAACAGTGTCTCTTATAGCATCACCAAACTCATCGGTTGGTCTTGGTGGCCCAACAAATTCAGGGTCTTGAGTTGGGTCATAATCTATCTCCTCTTCCTCCTCCTCTTCCTCTTCTAAATTTTGATGAGCTGTTTTTGATATAGTGTTTAAGTATTTAGATAGTTTTATACCTGTTGGTGCATGATCTTTAAATATAGGTTCAATATCTTTAGCTTTGTTTAAAATAGATTTTTTTATCATCTCTTCGGACAAGCCAGGAATTAAATTAGTATCTATTTTTCTTAAAATATTTTCATATAATGGAATGGATAAAGATATTCCATCGCCAGGATCATTAACAAAAGAATTTGCTAAATTTTGGGCTATTCTTTCCACGTCTGAAGAAACACCATTTAGTGCTGAAATTTGTGAGGTGGTTAAATCTATACCTTTGTCTAAGAGCCAGTTGGCTATTTCTCCAAAAACTGAATATTTCATATATTATCCTTGTTGTTATTTAATAAATAGTTAGCATTTTTTATTAATTTTAATAAATTATTGAAATGTTGGGATGAAAGATATTCTAAACTTTTAATGCTATTTAATTTCAAAAAGGATTTTTTTGAAATTAGATGTATAGATTGAAGGCACTCAGATTTATAGCTTGAGTTAAGATCATCGATAATATACTGGTCGATATAATCTGTATTTTTTTTATTGTCAATCAGTTGATTATATAGATTGGAGGAATAAAATTTCTGTCTGCACTGTAATATTTTATAATATTCTATGATTTCTTCATCTAATTGATTATTATCAACAAAATTATAATGACCAGAAAGAAGTTCAATAACACTGAACTCTGTGAGTAACTTAGCGTAATTTTCTAGACGCTCTTTCATATTTATAGTATCAATATCATCTTTAAACAGCTCTATTTCATTGCTCTCAATATAATTATTTACAATTAAAAATTGTAATAATGAAAGGTGTTTATTTAAAATTGTAGGATAAAATTGAATACTTAATAAGTAGTCACTATAATCATAATTACCCCAATTTCCAAAAAAATTAATTGAATTTTTTAAATCAATTAATGCTTTTTCTTTTTCGCCATTTTGAATTTGATATAGCGTCTTAATTAAAAAAAGATCAACCAATATTAGCAAATCATTTTTTCCAATATAATCATATCCGAATGTTTGAATGATCGGATATGAGTAAAAGTTATCGTTCTGAATAATTTTTTGATAACGATCTAATAATAAAGTATTTATTGAAATAATAGGTTCTATAAGTTCTTTATTTTGTACTTTTCTTTCCCACTCTTTAATGTTTTCACTATTATTTTTAAGTATAGAATTAGGATTACTTAAAGAGATTAGTTTTTTTGCATCATCATTTAATTGAACATAAACATAATTTCCTTTATCAAATCCATTATTAATACATTCAACTATGGATCTTCCCCAATATTCTCTATCAAATAATTCAGATTCACAATTATCATATTTGTCTAAGCTATTGGATTTTTCTAAGAAATGGCTTTTTGTACTATTTAGAGTTTGTTCTAAAAAATTCTCACCTACTAAAATAAAATCATTATTAATAGATGAGTTTATACCTAGTAAGGAAGAATACGCATTGTTTGATGGTATATTATCTAAGCTGTTTAAATATTTATTAAAATCCCCTTGTAATTTTTTGGTAATTTCAGCATTTATATCATTTTCATTAGTATGACCTATCACTCCAAAAATACTTAAACTAATTACAAAAAAAATTTTTTTTATATGCATTCTTATTTTCATATTTACAACTCCCTCATACTCTCATCCACCTTCGTTTGAAGTGGGGATAAGAAGTAATCTATCACTCGACGCTCTCTGATCTTAATCTCCGCCGTCACATTCATACCCGCTGTCAACGGTATTTTTTTCTTCATCTTTCACAACTCCTTATCTAGTGGAATTATAAATAATGATTCCAATCCTAACTGATAATCAATCATTTGATCTTTCTCATATTCTTTTAGATCATAAGACTGATTATTGTTCAGTATTTGACTTAACTTTTCTGATGTAAAATTATCTATTTGTCCCGAGGTTAAAGCTTGCCCTGTTAGAAAATTACGAATCTGCTCTAATTCACGGATACGGGCAACGGTTTCACCCACACGACGTGATTCAAAATAAGAAATAGGCAAAGCCAACATGTGCCTAAATAGACGAGCGCCCAATTCCACATCGATGCGGCTTGTGGTATGGGCAAAGATATAGGTCCGTAAACCATTCAATACTACATCAAACAATGTAATGACAACTAAACCAATGACAATCACATCCAAAGTAGTTAAGCCACGATGCACCAATACTTTATCCATCACCACTTGGAAAAATAATGGCGTCACTAACGCAAACAACTGTACAAACACAGAAATTAATAAAACTTCACCTAAAATTTTACGGTATTTAATAACGGCAGGAATGAACCATGTGAAATCAAACTTACGCAGCTCACCTAAGATCGATGCACGAGAAGCCACAACAATGATGCGACCTTCATAACGGGCATCAAACTCTTCACGGGACAACATCTGAGGTTTGCCTGTTCTTAAATCATGAATTAATACTTGCTCATAATCCACTCGGGCAATGATGAAGTGTTCACCATCTTCTCGCCATGCTAAGGCTGGGAGTGCTGCTAAATGTAAACGACTGTTGAGTTGTTTAATGCACTTTGCTTTGAGCTCTAGATGTTTAGCTACTAACAACCATTGCGATTGTGTGAGCCCTTTGCCTTCTACATCATACTGATGGCTAATGTCTTCAGCATTCACAGCAATGCCATGAAAACCTGCCAATAAAACCAATCCTCGTAATGCCAAATCTACATTTTGATCATCAATCAAATTTTCCTGAGAATTTATATCTAACATTTATACTTCTTATATCCTTCAACGTGCTTATTTTTATAATTAATTAAACTACATACTAATTATAATATGAGTAGATAATTATATAAACACATACAGATCCGTATATAAATAATATAAATAAGAATACATAAATTGGACATATATCAATAAATAAACTTACATTAGCTGAAGATTTAAAAAACTCAAAAACAGAGTTAAATTTTTATTGAGAGATTAGAGCTTTAGTGATCACGTATTGATGCACGAGTGACCACGATTTGCTGGAATGAGTGATCATTTAAA
>NZ_MVDN01000027.1 GCF_002006795.1 Wohlfahrtiimonas populi
GAACAAATAGGCCGCCATTTAGATTTAGCCCTGGAACTAATGATGAAATGTGGGCAGGGTTTTCTGGTGCAAATGATGCTTACAGAGAACATCAATTAGAGCAACAGATCATCAAAGATACAGTGGTACAAATTATTAAAGATGAGATTCCGACATTGCGAGATGCAAGATTAGAAACGTTACTTAATGATTTAGATGGGACAAAAGCAATGATTGCCCATGAGGCAAATATACCCATGGATAGAATTGATATTGAACTTTTAAAGTACTCTGGTTATATCCCTCTGGGTGATGATATTACTCCATCTTCTATCGCTAATCACTTAGAACAAACAGGACATTTTAAAGATTTGTCCATATCTGTTATGGAGAAGTTTTACCCTAAAGAACTGGATTATGCAATTGAGCATGGCAATGTTATAGCAGAAGCAATCAAAGAAAGTGATCTTAATGTAGATGCTATTAGTGATGATGTAATGATTTCTTTAATAGAAGCAGTAACTTATAATCAAAGAATAAAAAAATAAGATCAATTATATTGATTTAAAAGCCGCTTAACCGCGGTTTTTTTACGCCCCTTGAGTGGGGTTTTGTTTTATCCAAGATAGCCGCTTAAGTGCGGTTTTGTTGATGGCGAGTTCTTTATTGGTATATTATTAAAATATATTAAATAAATAATTTGAAGAAGATATTTTATTTTATTTTGTTATGATGAATCATTTAATTCACGCAGAAGCTCTAGACAATGACCAATAATATTTTTAATAGTATGAAACGATATCCAATTGTTTTTATTGGATCTGGGATATCAAAGAGGTTTTTAAAAGACTACCCTACTTGGGTACAACTTTTAGAAATGTATTGGGGTAAAATTGATCAGGAAATTTCATTTTATAATTATCTATTGTCTTTAAGAAAAGATTTAGAGGAGGATACTCCGTCAGAAGATCTTGATCATAAGATTAATACGAAGGCTGCTGAGTATATAGAAAATACATATAATGATATGTTTTATAAAGATAAGATTAAAATTAATGGTCTGACCTCAGAACGAGTGTACAATGAGAAAATATCCCCATTTAAATACTCCATATGTCAATATTTTGATAGTTATGAGATTAAAGAAGATATTAATCAAGTTGAGTTGGAGGAGTTTAAAAAGTTTTTGCAAAGAGCAAAAATGATTATTACCACAAATTATGACCCATTTATAGAAAATATTCTGAAAGACATGGACATTGTATTCAATAAATATGTAGGAAGTAAGGGGCTATTTGATGATACAGAGGGCTGGTCTGAGCTGTATAAGATACATGGTGATGTCTCTGACTCACAGTCTATAGTAATTACTCAAGATGATTATGACTTATACGATAAGAATTCTATCTTGATTAGCGCTAAGATATTATCAAATTTAATTACTAATCAGATAATATTTTTAGGATATTCTTTAACGGATAGAAATATTAGAAGGCTACTGACTGACTTTTCTTCGCAAATACCGCAGGAAGATGAGAGGAAATCAGCTCAGCGTATAATTGTTGTTGAATATGATAAAGATAATCAAAATCTAGATATGACCCACTCTTCTGAGTTTGGAGTTTCTTTTGTAAAAGTAAGGACCGATAACTATTCTTCTATATTTAGATCTATAGCAGAGATCAATGAAGGGATGCTTCCTTCTGATGTGCTTCGATATAAAAGCTTGATTAAGGACTTGATTGTACAAGAGGGTGGAAAGGGGAATTTAGAAAATATATTAGTAAGTCCAAGTGACTTAAATCAGCTGGAACAGAATCTGAGAGAAGGAAAGAATTTAGTTGTTGCATTAGGTAATGATAAATTTGTTTATACTCATATCACAGAGGATGCTTACCTTGTTGATTATTTCAATGAAGGAAATGCAATATCATCAAAATTAGCCATTGATTTTATTATAAGTATGGTGCCTACTCAGCGAATACCATTTATTAAGTATCTTAATAGTGATTTGTCTAATCTGGAGGATGGTAAAAAAGCAAGAATAAATGAAAGAATCGATGCTCATGATAGCTTGGATGATATCATATCAACAGTTAAACTAGACAGACAAACATTGGCGCTTGGTTTTTCTAGTATTGATGATATTAAAAGCTACAACCTTGCATGCACAAAAGAAGTACAGATGATAGTCAGTAATATTAAATCTTTTGCAGGTGTAGATATTGAGAAATATATAAAGGAAAGGGGGCTTGACAGCTTTACCAGTGATTCAACTGCATCGTCAGTAAAAACTGAACTAAGAAAATTATTTTATGCTTATGACTTAATAATTAATGGGCAACCCAAAAAAATACCATGAAAATTCAAAGCCCCATCAACATTTAAGCGAATGGGGCTTTGAATTTTCTGATCCCATATGGTGGTGGAATATTTCATTACCAGAACGAAACAATTGCAGTCTAAATTGATCGAGTTATAAAGTCAAATGTATTGGTATTGTATTTTTATATCGTTGACATCCTCCCAAATTCAGCTATCATTTACTTAGCTCAAATGAGCTAGAGGCTTCAAAACCTTTACTATCAGCGGATAACCGCTACCCGTAAGATGCGGTATTTTTGCGTCCATAATTCACCTTGTGTGTTCTTGTGTATGGGCAAAAGAATTACTTCTTTGGTCGGGAGGGTGACGAATAAAATACCCTTGTGGAAATAAGTCCGGCAGTCTGATAGCTGTTTTTGAACCTCCCGATCACCCTTTATGGGTTTTTAAATGAAAAGGAGTAAACAGCATGAAAACATTATCATTTAATGGAAAAATAATCGAAATTTTCAAAGAAGATGACCAAATTTGGATTACATCCAAGGATTTAGCTATTGCGCTTGGCTATCAAAATCAGAAGTCCGTTGCTAACTTATATAATGCTAATTATGATGAGTTTACAAATAGAATGACCGAGGTCACTAAATCAATGACCTCGACAGCATCACGGAATTTACAAAGCTCTATCAGAATTTTCTCTCTACGTGGATGCCATTTAATAGCAATGTTTGCGCGAACAGAAGTTGCGAAACAGTTTAGAAAATGGGTATTAGATTTAATTGAAAATCATACTAAACCTGATTACTCAGTAGAAAAGACTATCTCCGTAGCGCAAGCAGATATAATCAGTAAAGCAGTCGAAAGCCTATGTCGTGATAAAGGTATTAGCTGGCAAGAAGTTTATCCAGCTTTGCATACTGAGTTTAATGTAAGAAGCTATACAGAAATTCTTGAAAAGGATTTTGATAGAGTTTTAGCAATGCTTAATTACAAGCGTCCATATTCTTCTTACAATCCTGAAGATGCACTAAGAGTAAATACAGTGGCTTTAGCTGTTCACATGATTTGGGTTTCAGTTTGGTTTGAAGAGTATGAAGCTGCACTCAGAAAGTTTAACAACCGATTGGGAGCAACATTAACAGATCGCTTTAAAGATGGGCGAGGAATAGCTAAAAGCCTTCTGAGAGAATATGGCTTGGCTGACAAAATTCCACAGATTCCAAAGGATTTTCCTTGGGGTGGCGAGTATTGGGAGCAGGACAACTCGCTTAAGCAACTTAATTTGTTGTAGGCAAACATAGATGATAGCCCTGTTACACAAACTGTAACAGGGCTTTATTTTATTTAAAAGG
>NZ_MVDN01000028.1 GCF_002006795.1 Wohlfahrtiimonas populi
GTGTTATGCATAACTTAAGTTTAGAGACTCACCAGATTAATGCCAAATGCCTTAATAATTACTGAATCAATTAGCAGGCTTAGAAACAACCTTACTGTTTTACGCACTACATACAAGCATGACTTTGATATTGATGAAAATGAGTTTCAACAAAAAGTAGAAAAAATTGCAACTAACATCCAGCATCTTAAAGAGTCTTTAAAAATACAAGTTCACTTCATAAAAAGCCATTAAAAAACATGTATAATTAACTTAACTTAACTTAGAAAGGTTATTCCATGAAATCTAAAGGATTTACTTTAATAGAACTAATGATCGTTGTGGCCATTATTGGAATATTATCAATGATTGTATTACCTGCCTATCAGGACTATGTCGCTAGAGCAAAAGTATCAGAAGCACTATCTATCGCTGGTGCTTACAAATCTAGTATCGTTGAATTTACAGCAATCTATGGCGGTGATAAGTGCCCATCAAATCGCCAATCTAATCTGAATACATCTGGTGAAATTCTAGATACATCATTGCCATCGCCATTACAATTCGGAACAGCCAATATTCATGCTGTTATCTTTGGCAAAAGTCTACAAGGTTTGGGAACATGTGGTATATGGATTCAATTTAATGAAAGAAATGTGCCAGGTATGGCAAGACAGTTTATTCTCATAAGAGAAGCTCAAGCTGTACCAACAGCACCGGGTGAATCTGCTACAAAAAAAACAGGAAGCACAGAATGGGTCTGTGAAACAAGAATTCCTTCAAAATTTTTACCATCTGTATGTCGTGACAATAAAGTTAGTGTAAGCATAACGTATACTGGCCAATTGCCTCATGATCCAATGTATTAATTAATAGTGTCAACTTTATAATTCAGCATTTGTATCAGATTTCATCTGATACAAAAAAGCCCCATATTTTATGGGGCTTTTTCATTTAGGATTGATATTTTTCTACAACCCACATAAAGGATTGCACATCCACCATATCTTCTGGCGTTAAGCCGAGCTCTTTAAGATTTTTCAAAAGATAATTGGCAAACTTCAAAACGTGATGATAAGTCACGATATTCAATACTGTTTCATAATGAAGATTAAATTCACAGATTTTAGCGATGTTTTGCATCACTGTTGGCTTTAGGAAAATGTGTTTTTGTGGATGAAAGATGAATAAGAAATATGTCATTACCGTCCATTTACTTGCTTTCATCTCTGTTAAAACATAAGCAAACTCCATAAAATTCTTATCAAAATCATCTGCTTTACCATAAATGAGATCATACAAACTATAAGCAAAAAGCTTTTGAAAGCGTTTATCCTCCAAGCTTTCCACCAAAGCAATTTTTTCAAAGCGGTCAATCATGCTGAAAGTATCTTTATGCACGATGGATTTAATCACATGAGCAATTTCTGCATATGCTGCTTGCGCCAATAATTGCGTAAAAATTTCTTCGTTGAGTGATTCATGAGCAAAATCGGAAATACTTTGCTTATTATAAACTTCCTTCTCAAGAAAATTAGCATCTTGAAAACCATTCGGAAACTTCAACAAAAAGTTGTTGAGTAATATGGTTAATCCTAGAAATTTTGAGTTGGCTTTTAGTTTATCCAATACAGGGTGTTTTGCTTCTGCGCCTGTCACAATTAATGGCATAAAAAATTTTGTTGATAATATTTTCTCGCCAGCATTTTCAAAAAATATTCTGACTTTTTCATCTCTCTGATCTTCTAAAACAACGCCCAATCCCCAAGCTTCCTGCTTCGGATGTTTAACTTTATCGCCCTTCTTATAGTTCATACTAATCTCCTTGGCTTATTGTTATACTTTTATAATTAGATTACTTTGATATAAGTCCGAAAATATCATTAATTTTTTGATATTAATAGTTTTAATTAATAATTTACTAAAAAATATTTTGAATTATTTAAATGCATATAAGTCTATATCTATCTCTGCTTGAATTGAATGTATAAAATTTAATATATCTTTTTCAAAGTACACAGCAGGTGATTGAGTGCCCAAAATTTCAATACAGATACAAATAGTTGCCTTTAAATTATATTTTTCCTTTAGGAAAAGTATTTTGTCACTTTTATTCTGAAACGTTTCTAGTAAATAGTACAAATGCTCATTAATATCATATGAAGGAACAGGATCATACACACCAAACATCCAAGCACTAAATGTACAAGGTGTATTATCCATACGCAAAATTTTGCCTTTAACATACACTGAGCAAAATAAGAGATATTTGCAGACAAATATTCATTCTGTAATTGAACATAATCAGAACTAAAATCTGTCTGTAAAAACTTATCAATAATGGAAGGCATCATTTAAATAACCGCACCATAGAGTTAATTTTTCAAGCGAGTCCTGATATCTTCTTAGTTATTTCGCCTTTCCCAAATTCTATAATCTTGCCATAATTATTTTATTTTCTCTTGCAAATCAGTAATTTCTTGACATAAAAACTTTACTAAAATTGATAAAGAATAAATTACTAACATCACAATATTTGCACAAAATAAAAAAGCTCCTAGCCAATCCCATTTATAAATTATGAATTTAATAAGAGCAGCTCCCTTACTAGTATCAAATTGAAAGAACATTGAATTGTAATAACAACCTGCTAGTGCAGAAACAATAAAAATAATGAAATGAATACCTTTTAAATTAACCGCCTTTATACAATACCTATAAAAATAAAAAGCAAAAAAGGGAGAGAGAATCAAAAGACAAAATATAGTGGAGCTAAATTTTTCTTTCTGTTTAATCACATTGATATATGCATGATAGTTTCGTTGCACCAAGTTAAAATTTAAATAATTTTTAAACAATACACCCAATAAAATTGCTGTAGAAAACCACAACAAAAGAGCTATATAGAATCTATGATTATATGTATGAATTTTTCCATAACCTTGATTCGGCATTACAACCTTAGTATTTTTATACATTTATCCAACTCAATATAATGATTTCATACTCATTGGTTTAACGAGAAATAAACAACGGAACAGGCACTTCATTGAAGAACAGCTCTTTTGTCACACCGCCCAAGAACATTTCCGTAAAGCGTGAACGGCTATAAGCGCCCATAATGACTAAACTTGCATCTAACTCTTCCGCATGTTCAATGATAGTTTCGGCGATGGAAAGATCATGAGATTCAACATACTGAATATCTGCTTTGATACCTTTATTATTGAGATAATTGATAATGTCCTTACCTGATTTAGTATCCAAGTCAGGATTATCAATCACTAAAAATCTAACAACATCTGTTGTCATAATAATAGGCAAAGCATCCACAATCGCTTTACGTACAACATGGCTCGCATTCCAAGCGATCACAACATTTTTCTCGCCTGATTTAGCATGCCATCTTGCAGGGACGATCACGGTTGAAATACCAATTTTTAATAAAATCTGTTCTGCTGTTAAT
>NZ_MVDN01000029.1 GCF_002006795.1 Wohlfahrtiimonas populi
CAATATGATTAATCAGTACTTGCTTTACTTTCAACAATGCTGATTTTAATACATCTAACTCAACTGATCCCAATGCAATTCGAATCGCATGTGGCACATTGTTATTCGTTGCAAAAGGTTCGGCGGTAGAAATCGAAATACCCAAATCCAATAAATCTTTAGCAACAGCGTCTGCACGTACTTCTTCAGGCAACAGTAACCAAATAAAATAAGAAGATGAATGAGCAATGATTTCTATATTATCCAAAATTTCATGGGCAATCATTTGACGATATTGTGCATCTTTGCGCTTTTTTGCTTCCAACTGTAAAACAGTGCCTGAATCTAACCAATCACACAATAACCTTGTAAGAATCGCGGGCGTATTCCATGTTGTGCAACGTATCACCCTCTCTAATGTCGATATTAACTCTATTGGTGCAACCATAAATCCCACTCGCAATCCTGTCGCAACACTTTTTGAGAATCCTGAAATATATAATGTTTTCTCAGGAATGATTTGAGCCATTGGCAATGGTGCATTGTCTATTAAAAAGGCATAAGCACCATCTTCTATGATCCACAAATCATATTGCTTTGCCAATTCAGCCAATAATAATCGCTCCGATAATGGCATCACATAACCCATTGGATTGTGTAATGTTGGCATCGTATAAATTGCCTTAACATTGCGAGTTTCACACAACTGAGATAATGCATCTAAATCTAATCCTTGATAAGACATTGGCAAGGCAACCATTTCAAAATGATATAAATCAGCCAAAATTTTAAAACCTGGATATGTCAATGCATCCACAACTACAACATCACCAGGTTTCAGCAAACTCATAGCTGCAATGGTTAAACCATGTTGTGCACCACTTGTGATGACAATATGCTCTGATGTTGTATCAATACCACGATGCTGTAAATATTGAGCAACTGCTGATCGCTCATGCTGGCGCCCAATGTGAGGCTGATAACGTAATAATGTTTCTAAATCCCCTGCACTACTCAATTGTCTTAATGATTGTCTAAACAATTCAGTTTGTGATGGCAATGATGGATAATTAAAATTGAGATCAATCACATCAGAAGAAATACGTTGTTCAATGCCCAATCCTGGTGGCAATGTAAGTTCTCGAACAAATGTGCCGCGCCCAGCTTCACCACTGATCAACCCCATAGATTCTAATTCTGCGTAAACTCTACTTGCAGTTACCAACGACATTTTATGTTGTTTAGCCAAATCACGATGCGTGGGCAAGCGTGTACCAGATGTTAAAGAACCATCACGAATTTTTTGGGCAAATTCATCCACTAATAATTTATATCTTGCTCGAGCCATATTGTATCCATGACAATTTTTTGATTGTCATTATATTGCGCCATAAGATGAGCAAATACAATATCAAGGCTCAAAGGCAATTACATGGATAAGATACAAAGCAACTCTACACAAGGTTGGATCAATGGATTCATTGGCGTACTCATTTTTAGTGGATCTTTACCCGCAACGCGCATGGCGGTTATGGATTTTGATCCTACATTTTTAACAGTTGCTCGTGCGACTATAGTAGGATTACTTGCTTTATCATTACTCATATTGCTGAAAGAAAAGCGCCCAGATAAAACTCATTTAATTCCCTTATTAATCATTTCCATGGGCGTAGTTGTAGGCTTTCCTTTATTAACTGCTTTTGCATTACAAACAATTACTTCTGCCCATTCGTTAGTCTTTCTTGCGCTATTACCTTTATCTACCGCGATATTTGGCGTTATTCGTGGGCAAGAAAAACCTCAAAAAATCTTTTGGGTATTTTCTATTACGGGTAGCTTACTCATCATGGCTTTTGCTTTATCAGAAGGCTCACAAGCTAACTTAACAGGGGATTTATTAATGGTAGCTGCGATCATTGTTTGTGGCTTAGGTTACGCAGAGGGCGCTAAGCTTTCCAAAACATTAGGTGGTTGGCAAGTAATTTGTTGAGCTTTAGTGTTATCTCTACCAATGATGTTGTTACTTATGATTTTCAATATGCCACATAACTTAGATAATGTTCGCTTACCTGCTTGGTTAAGCCTATTTTATGTAAGCCTTTTTAGCATGTTGATTGGCTTTATCTTTTGGTATCGCGGGCTTGCACAAGGTGGTATTGCTTCAGTTGGGCAACTGCAATTACTACAGCCATTCTTTGGTTTAGCTTTAGCCGCATGGCTACTGAATGAACCTGTTAGCATGGTGATGATCATTTGTACCATTGGTGTCATCGCTTGTGTTGCAGGTTCAAAAAAGTTCGCCAAGTCATAGATTATTGTATCCGCTCACAACCCGGCCCAATNACCATTGGTGTCATCGCTTGTGTTGCAGGTTCAAAAAAGTTCGCCAAGTCATAGATTATTGTATCCGCTCACAACCCGGCCCAATAATTTCACTTCTACCACCGTTCATTGGCTTGACGCGAATCTGAGTTTGGATTCGCTCTTTTAATGCCGAAACATGGGAAATGACACCAATCAATTTCCCTTCACCATGCAAATTGGATAATACGGCAAGCGCTGTATCCAGCGCTTCTTCATCCAATGTACCAAAACCTTCATCCAAAAATAGCGAATCCACTCGCACTTTTCTACTTGCCATTTTGGATAAACCCAGCGCCAAAGCTAAGCTGATGATAAAGCTTTCTCCACCTGAAAGATTTTTAGTGGAACGCTCTTCGCCCGCTTGGTAATTATCCATCACATTCAGTTTTAAAGGTTCCGCTTTATCACGCATTAGTAGATAACGATCTGTCATTTTCTCTAATTGGCGATTGGCATGATTCACCATCAATTCAAACGTTAAGCCTTGAGCAAAATTACGATACTTTTTACCATCTGCTGAACCAATCAAACCATGCAGTTTATCCCATCTTTGGCATTCAGCTCGCTGAGCATCAATGGCAGATTTCTTCTCCGCAATTCGACTGAGTGCTTTGCCATTTTCGCTTAATTTAAATTCCAATTGTGCCAATTGCTCTTGCTGCTCTATCCAA
>NZ_MVDN01000003.1 GCF_002006795.1 Wohlfahrtiimonas populi
CAAGAAGATTTAAATCCAACATTGGCTCAAGATGATCGTGAACTGGATAGGCGAGAACAACTACAACTTAGCCAGGATAAAACCGATGAAATGAATGCTGTGTATGAAAATCGATTGAATGATATTAATCTTGAATTAGAATCCATCACGCATGCTAGACAATCTGCAGGTTATTGGGATCAGTCTGCCGATATTCTCAACAAAGATATGGCAGCCTTTAATCAACTGACTGCAGAAAAACATGAAATTTATGATGTATTAGATAAATCACTGCAGGAGTAAATTGTATATTTAGAAACTCACCCAGAATTAGGTGTATTTGTATCTAAAGTTTCCGATCAAGATTTATCTCAAATCGATAATTTCTTAGAAAAGATGAATCATAACGTGATACCTGGCAAAGAAGTCACTGATCAGGATATTGAAGATGTTTCACGTTCATTAAAAGAGATTGCTGATCAAGATAAATCCTGGATAGAAAAATCAGATGATACCATTAAAGAAGGGCTTAAAGTTGATAAAGATGACGGCCTTGCCTTAGCAACTGTAAAGCGAACTGGCGCTGTTACTTTGGGTGGCATCACTGGTACAGTAGATTTTGCCACAGATACGCTTGAGGGTTTATATCATTTAGCCGACAACTCAGCGAATTATCTATGGGGTAATGCTGTGGGTGCAGTCGATTTTTTAACAGACCATACTTTAAGTGATAATTTTGAATATGTTCAAAATATCAATATCCAAACCAATTAAACCCATGATCAAATTGGCAATACTTTAATAACCGGCTATGACATAGGAGTTTCTGGCTTTGCTGAAATGGGTGCTAATTACGTGGGCAATTCATTGAGCGCCATCGGTGAAGGTTGGGAAACTGGTGACGTTGATAAGATCCGCAGCGGTACAAAAGGTGTGATCAATACTGCAACATTTGTTGCCCCTGCAGCTGCAGCAACTAAATTAGGTGCTGTTAATGCATTGAATAAAATTGATCACTACATGGATGCTTCTAAAGTTGCTCATACCTTAGATAAAATCGAGGATGTTAGAGTGGTGGATGCTCTTAGCAAAGTGAATACACCACACATAGAAATGCTCTTGAGTAAATCAGAAGTCCCCACCGAAACATTGGCCCAGCATTTAAGAAATACTGATAACTACTTAGCAAGGCAAGGGAAAGAAAGTCATTTAGCTGAAGAGTTTTTAGAACATGGCAAATGGCCAGAACATTTACAAATACCTAGAGACCCTGAGTTCCTATTAGAAAATGGTAATATCAATTGGGAAAAATTTGCACCACAGAATGGATATACACTAGACATGAATGGGCAAGCAATTAGGGAAACTTTTATTCCACAAAAAGGTGAGATCATTGATCGTTACGGTTCTCCTAATGGTCGTTATACATCTCCAGTGGAAGATGGTGTGCCATATAGTTATGAAAAACGTTCATTACCTTATGTGGAAGATGCGAATATGTATCATCAATATGAAGTCATTGGTGATTTTAGTAAATTAGAAGAATATGTGATGAATACTACGAATGCTAATTTACGTGATGATATTTTAAATATTGTACTTGATTATAATGACGGTGATTTTAGTAAACTTACAGCAAAAAAAGGAATTGCAGCGGAAGCTTTTGGTAAAGGAAATGGTGGTGCTACTCAATATGAATTGCCTTTGAGTATTGAAAACTTATTAGATTTAGGGTTGTTAAAAGAAATTAAATAGAAGGAAAAATACTATGAGTAAATTATTAGATAAGGAAGAATTCTTAAAAATCTTGGAACAAAAAAGAATGGCTAAACATATTGATGAAAATGAATTCTTGAAAATTATGAGAGAAGAGGAACTACCTTCATGTTCTTGGTATCAAACTAATGGGTTTGAAATGGATCAAATTGGAATTATTTTTGAAAATGGAAAGTGGAAAACGTTTGTAACATCTGAAAGATGCGCCATATTAGATTCAAGTGTTTCAGAGTTTGATAATGAAAGCGATGCTTTAAATAGTTTACTTTTTAGATTACGAGCAAGAAAACGAATAATTGAAAAAAATAAAACACAAGGAATTACTATTAAATGACAAGAGAAGAAGCAAAGCAAATTATTGATTCTGAGAATCTTAGTTTTTATAACTGGTTTGAGCTTAGAGATGCACACTATGATGAAGTTGGAATTATTGTGAATGATAATAAGTGGGAAGTATATTCTAGTGATGAACGAGGATATATTGTCACAAAAAAATATTTGAGTGTGAATCTGATGCATTAGATAATTTTATAAAAAGATTAAGATCAAACAATAATTATTTAAAAGGAAAATACGTTATTCGATAAATTAAAACCTCACAAGGTATTTTCTAAGAAGCTTTTGGCAAAGGCAATGGTGGTGCAATACAGTATGAGTTTTCCCTTTCAGTACAGCAATTAATTGATTTAGGGCTTTTACGAGAGATACCTTAAGGGAGAGTAAAAAATGACAAAAGAAGAAGCTTTAAAAATTATTAAAGAAAAAAACTTAAATTTTTATAACTTTTTCCAGTTAGAAGCGTTGAAAGCTGATGAGGTTTGTATAGGAAAAGAAAATAGCAAATGGATTGTTTTTTTAACTACAGAACGAGCTGGTAAATTTGATCCATCTATTGCTATATATGATAATGAAAATAATGCTTTTGAAGATTTTATTAAAAGACTCAGATCATTTAATGAAAATTATTGATCTCTGTCTAACAGAAAAAATTTACCAGTTGTTCGGCAACAAATATCACATTATTTAGTGTTTGCATTACTAGTGCTTGGGGTGGAAAACTATCAACAATGAACTTAGAACCTTCCTCGGAGAACCATTTACAGAGAATGCTTTCACGTTCAACTTCTATTACTGCCATTTCAGGTCCACCAGACGCTAATGTAACAATCATACCTATAGAGAATGTCATAACAAATATCCTTTTGAATTGTAAAAGATAATAATGGCATTTATTTTTTACAATTCAAACTCCTGTGAATCTTATCTAAAACAGAGGTCTTTATGAGATTATTAGAACATGAGAAACAACACTTAGAACTTCTTGAAAATTTAATAAATGAGGCAGAAAAATATGAGGATAAAATAGCTATCCTCGAAAAAAAACAAAATTTCATTATCAGTTTAATGGAGCTGGAAAAACATAAAGATAAATACAGTCTTGATAATAAAATTCAGGATGATAGTTACTTTATAGAAAAAGGTCGTCATCAAGAATAATATCTTTATTTTTTTTGGTAACTAGATAAAACGGAAATTATTGCACGCTAAGGCATTTTATCTAGTCCAATAAGGGGGAGGATTTACGAGGCATTTCTAATTTTACCTTTAGAAAATCACTCGTATTTTACAAAACCAGCTTTTTTAGGCTGGTTTTTTGTTAATTGATCATCACCAAATTTTGAGAATATTGAAAAAATATGAAGAATTAAAATGTTATTAATTTACATTTAATGCAATTTTGTTTCGTTTAAAGTGATCGAAAAATTTATGTAGTTTTCATTATTTTGAGTTTTTTTATATTTTTCACATCGTGAAAAATAATATATCTAATTGATATTAAATGTAGTATATGATTTGTTTTTCGCTACATCAAAGCTACTTTTTGACTGTTCCATAAAAATGATCTAATCGGTCAAACCTTCAGAGGGAGGATTGAATCTTTTAATGAAGTCCATTATAAAAGTACGGCAGGCAGTTTTAAAGCTAATCACTTTTCTAAGGATAGATTATGAATATTCAAGCAGCATCTGAGTTACAACAAGATCGTAAGATCAAAAAATTATTGATCGCTAACCGATCAGAAATTGCAATTCGTATTATGCGTGCAGCATCTGAGTTGGGTATTAATACCATAGCAATTTATTCTGAACAGGATATTAAAGCTGTTCACCGTTATAAAGCAGATGAAAGTTATTTGGTGGGTTTAGGCAAGCCACCGTTGGCAGCATATTTGGATATTCAAGACATTATCCGTATTGCTAAAGAATCTGGTGCAGATGCCATTCATCCTGGATATGGCTTCTTAGCTGAAAATCCAGAATTGGCGAAAGCATGTAAAGAAAATGGCATCATTTTTGTTGGTCCAGATCAACGCATTCTAGAATTATTGGGCAATAAAGTTTCAGCACGTAATTTGGCTGTGTCAGCAGGTGTGCCTGTAATGCCAGCATCTAAGCCATTGCCTTATGATGATGAAGAAATTTTGAAAATTGCTGAAGAGATCGGCTATCCAGTAATGTTAAAAGCAAGCTGGGGTGGTGGTGGTCGTGGTATGCGTGTTGTGGAAGGTGCTAATAAGCTACTAGAAGCAATTGAAGTGGCACGCCGTGAAGCAAAAGCTGCTTTTGGCAATGATGAAGTTTATTTAGAAAAATTAGTTGTGCGTGCTCGTCACGTTGAAGTCCAAATCTTAGGTGATCAGGCAGGTAATATTGTTCATTTGTTTGAACGTGACTGTACTGTACAACGTCGCCACCAAAAAGTTGTGGAACGTGCACCTGCACCATATTTAGATGACAAACTACGTGCAGAAGTTTGTGGTTATGCTGTTCAAATTGGTAAAACAGCTAAATATGAGAATGCAGGTACTGTTGAATTCTTAATGGATGCGGATACTCAGAAATTCTACTTTATTGAAGTGAATCCTCGTATTCAGGTTGAGCATACTGTTACAGAAGCTATCACTGGTATTGATATCGTGAAAGCACAAATCGGCATTGCTGAAGGTTTAAGTATTGGTGCAAAACAATTAGAAGTACCAACGCAAGATAAGATCGAAATGAATGGTGCGGCATTGCAATGTCGTATTACAACTGAAGATCCTGCGAATGGTTTCGTGCCTGATCACGGTACAATCAATGCTTATCGTTCACCAGCAGGCTTTGGTATTCGTTTAGATGGCGGCACAGCTTATGCAGGTGCTGTAATTACACCTTACTATGATTCATTACTAGTTAAAGTCACAACTTGGGGCAGAAATAGTGCAGAAGCGATTTATCGTATGGATCGTGCTTTACGTGAATTCCGTGTACGTGGTTTAGCAACCAACTTATTATTTGTTGAAAACGTGATTAATCATCCATCTTTCATTAAAGGTGAATGTATTACACGTTTCATTGATGAAACACCTTCATTATTCCAATTCCCAGTTCGTCGTGACCGTGCAAGTTATTTGTTGAAATACTTGTCTGAAGTTCAAGTGAATGGCAATCCTGAAGTGGAAGGCCGTGAAATTCCTAAACATTTTGCAACACCAGTTTTACCTAATGTTAAACCTCGTGCTGAGGATAAAAATGTTAAAGGCACAAAAATTATCTTAGATGAATTGGGTGCGAAAGGCTTCAGTGATTGGATGCTTAAACAAAAAGAAGTTTTAATCACTGATACAACTATGCGTGATGCGCATCAGTCACTGTTTGCAACGCGTGTTCGTAGTCATGATTTATTGAAAATTGCACCCGCTTATCAAGAATTATTGCCTCAAATGTTTTCTATGGAATGTTGGGGTGGCGCAACATTTGACGTTGCAATGCGTTTCTTGAATGAAGATCCATGGGAGCGTTTGGAAAAATTGCGTGAAGCAATGCCAAATATCTTATTACAAATGTTGATTCGCGGTGTGAATGGAGTGGGTTATACAAGCTATCCAAACAATGCGATCAAGTTCTTTGTAGAACAAGCAGCGAAAAAAGGTATCGACTTATTCCGTGTATTTGACTCATTGAATATTATTGATAATATGCGTTACTGCATGGATTCAGTGATTGATACAGGTAAATTATGTGAAGCGGCGATTTGTTATACATCAGATATTCATGATGTAGCGCGTCCTAAATATCAATTGGATTACTACGTTAAATTGGCGAAAGAGCTAGAAAAAGCTGGTGCGCATATCATTGCAATTAAAGATATGGCTGGCTTATGCCGCCCATTGGCAGCAAAAGAATTAGTGACTGCGTTGAAAAATGAAGTGGGTTTACCTGTGCATTTCCATACGCATGATACTTCTGGTATTTCTGGTGCAAGCGTATTGGCGGCGATTGAAGCTGGCGTAGATGCTGTTGATGTTGCGATGGATAGTTTCTCAGGCTTAACAAGTCAACCACCAATGGGCTCAATCTTACGTGCTTTAGAGCATACAGATCGTGATCCAAAAATGAATTATGATGCAATCACGCAGATTTCTACATACTTTGAAGGTGTTCGCTCACTGTATGCACCATTTGAATCTGGTGTTCGTTCAGGTACTTCGGATGTTTATCGCCATGAAATGCCAGGTGGACAATATACAAATTTGAAGGAACAAGCGCGTAGCATTGGTTTGGAATCTCGTTGGGATGAAGTTGCAAGAGCATATTCTGATGTGAATACGCTATTTGGTGATATTGTTAAAGTAACGCCGAGCTCTAAAGTTGTGGGTGATATGGCATTGATGATGGTGACGCAAAACCTAACAGCAGAAGATGTTAAAAATCCTGAGCGTGAAATTGCATTCCCTGCATCAGTTGTCGGTTTATTCAATGGTGAATTGGGTATTCCAAATGGTGGATTACCAGCAGATTTAACTAAGAAAATCTTACAAGGCAAAAAACCAGAAGTTGTGAATGCAGGTAGCCAATTGCCAGAAATTAATTTTGATGCACTGCGTTTCGAATTGAGCAATAAGTTTAAATATGATGTATCTGATACAGATTTAGCATCTTATGTAATGTATCCGAAAGTATTCAGTGATTTCGTGAAATTCCGCTATGAATATGGTGATGTTTCTATCATTCCAACGAAGAACTATTTCTATCCAATGACAGAAGATGAAGTGTTCTCTGTACAGTTAGAAAAAGGTAAAGACTTGTTAATCAGCATGTTGGTTGTTTCTGAGCCTGATACAAAAGGCGAATGCCAAGTATTCTATGAATTGAATGGTGAACAGCGTATTTTCAAAACTTTGAAGAAAGGTTTAGAAGGCATTGGCGCTAAACGTGTGAAAGCGGATGCAGGCAATAAGAACCAAGTGGGCGCACCAATGCCAGGAATGATCGGCTTAATGCGTGTGAAAGTTGGCGATAATGTAAAAGAAGGTGATGCATTACTAACAATGGAAGCAATGAAAATGGAAACAATCCTACGTTCAGAGAAAATTGGCGTGGTGAAAAATGTCTATGTTCAAGCAGGTGATACAGTAGATGCAGGTGATTTACTAATTGTGATTGAATAACCATTCACTCGAATTGAATCTTAATTTGAAAGCCACTAATTTTACTCAGTGGCTTTTTATTTATTTGGCTGAATGAATAAACATATAATCACAATCACTCCTGAAATAACAGCGCCCAGCATTGCAATATTAAAGCCATAAGCCCAAGCTGATTGCACTTGGTTAATGGAAATATCGCTTGATATTAATCCTTGTGTAATGACATCATTCACCATGCTTTCATAATTAGGGAAGGATGATTGTAATGCTTGGATTGCGCTAGACGTCATGATTGCGCCTAGCAATGCAATGGAAATCGCCATACCTGTTTGCCTAAAAGCATTCATAATGGATGAAACTGAGCCTATTTTATCCTTTGGTGCATCTTTTAATGTCAATAAACTCACAGCAGGGATAGAAACTCCCATGCCAATGCCCATGATAAACATCGCAATCGCTATAAAAGTATAATGACTTTGTGAGGTAAATTGCACCATCATCAATGATGAAATGACAATTAACCCGAAAGCCACTAGTAATAAAGTTTGAGTTTTAAACATCTTGGCAATCTTGCCATAATTGATTGCAAAGATGCCCATTGCAATGAATTCTGGCACTAAACGAAAGCCCGTTTCGATCGCGCTGTAACCTTGTGCATTTTGAAAGAACAAGGAAAGAAAGAAAATATTGCTGTATGTTGCAAAGCCGATTACAAAGGCTGCAATGTTATTTCGACTAAATTCCCAAGACCTAAATAGTGATAATGGTACTAATGGTGCAATGATCTTGCTTTCCCAGAGGATGAATAGAATAAAAGCGGTGATAGAAAAGGTAAAAACTGTGACTAAAAACAGTAGAGAAGGTGATTGTGATAACTCAATGAGCCCAAAAGTTAATGTGCCCAACATAATCATGGTTAATAATTGGCCAATAGGATCAAGAGAAATCTCATGGTTTTTAGGTTCGGCTTTAATAGCGTATGTGCTCAATACAATGATCAATATACCAATAGGGATATTGATGGAAAATATCGTTGCCCAACCAAAATAATTGACGAGAATTCCACCCATCATTGGTCCAACAATCAATGCAATTGCAGTAGAAGATGACCAAATCCCCACCATTTTATTGCGGATATGATGATCTGAGAATGTCATCATAATGATGGACATAGCGCCAGGAATCAGTGCAGCGCCACCAATTCCTTGTGTAATTCTGCCTACAATTAACCATATGTTATTGGGTGATAGAGCACAAATGATGGAGCCTAATGTAAAAATGGCAACACCGATATTCCATATCTGTTTCTTACCAAAACGATCACTCATAACTCCAGAAGATAATATCAATGCAGATAATGTTAGTGCATATGCATCTACGATCCATTGTAGATCTGTCATTGATGAATTCAATTCTTGTTGAATGGCTGGTAATGCGACATTTACAATGCTGATATCCAGTGTAACCATAAAGGAACCTAGAGAAACAGCGATCATTGTGATGAATTCTTTTTGAGTCATTGAGAATATTTCCTATTTGTATCAATTTTCTGATTATATAAAACGACTGACCGTCGGTCAATGTGCTTTTTAAATAAATAATAGGTACAATATGCCATAGTTAAAATGCAGGAAAACCTATGAAAGTCACAAAATCTTACGATGAAAGACATGCTGAAATTCTCGAAATTTCTTTACAGCTATTTATAAAGCAAGGCATGAAAGAAACTACCGTGAATGACATCGTTAAAGCTGTCAATATTGCTAAAGGTACGTTTTATCATTACTTTGAATCTAAAGATGATTTGATCCTAATGTTGCGTGCGAATTATATGCGTGGCTTTTTAGCATTGACTGCGGACTATATTGCTCAATGTAAAAGTAGTGATTGGCATGGCAAAATTCATGCTTGGTGCATGGGCAGTATTCAGCATTATTATGATCATAAAGAAGAACATGATGCATTATTTCACCAGAATCATCATGTAGAAGATCGACAAGATCGCACAACAATTGTGAGATTTGTTGAATCTTTAATTATAGAAGGGAATGAAGTCAAAGCTTGGAATGTTGAATCGCCAGATTTAGCAGCGCTCTTGATATATCATGGCATGCATTTAGCACTCGATGAATGTAGAAATGATGACTTTGATTCCTTGAAACAAATAGCTGAGCGTTTTTATCAATTATTCATTAAAATGTTATCTTGATTGTTCATCATCGTTAGGTATGAATATGAAGAAATATTGGCAAGTTATTACTGCTTCAATAATAGTATTGTGTGCGACATCGTTCGCACAATCGTTAACACCAGATATGCAAAACTTTCTGCGTTTGGCCATTGATAAAAATGGTGATCAAAAAGGTTATACAATTGAAGATGCAGAGCAATATTTGGGTGTAACTTTCACAAAACAAGGTAAAAAATCCTATTCGAATCGTGTGATGGCAAATGATTCAGATCAATCTGTTTTTGAATATTCTGCAAGCAAAGGTAATCGCTATTTAACTTTGTACTTTAATGAACCTGTGAAAAATTTTGAAAGAACTATCAGTAGATTGCGTGATTATGAATCTTCATGGTTTGATACAGTGCAAGCTAATGGATTGCCAGTTTATTATTTCATTGGTAAAAATCCTAGTGAGCATATTAAAACGCGTAAATTGTATATTAGAATTTATGAATGCTCAGAAAAGCCACAAGAACGCTGCACACGGCAAGCACAACTTATTTTTGGACAAAGACGATAATTATGGTACTCAATAACGTAAAGAACTTGCTCACAGAGCAACGCAATAGCCGCAGTACAAATATTGATCAAATGAGCGCGTTAGAAATGGTTCAACTTATGAATCATGAAGATCAAAATATCATCAATGCTATTGCAAATGTTACTAAATCTATTGCTGCTGCTGTGGATATAATTGCTGAAGTGATACAAAATGGTGGTCGTTTAGTCTATATCGGTGCTGGAACATCAGGACGCTTAGGCGTATTGGATGCTTCAGAGTGTTTACCAACATTTGGCGTTGGTGAAGAAACAGTGATTGGCATCATTGCAGGTGGAGATCGCGCTTTACGCAATCCTGTAGAAAATGCAGAAGATAACAGGGAAGCAGTGATCACAGATTTGCAAAATATTCAGTTCAATAGCAAAGATATATTGTGTGCAATCGCTGCATCAGGCAGAACGCCATATTGTATTTCAGGATTAGAGTATGCCAAACAATTGGGTGCAAAAACCATTGCATTAGCATGTACTGAAAAAAATCCAATGTTTGAAATCGCTGACACTAATATTCCTGTTTTGGTCGGCGCAGAAGTGATCACAGGTTCAACGCGCTTGAAATCAGGTAGTGCACAAAAGATGGTTTTGAATATGCTCACAACTTGTAGCATGATCAAAATTGGTAAAACGTATGGCAATTTAATGGTGGATGTTAAGCCAACCAATGAAAAGCTTCATCATCGCGCAGTGAATATGCTATCTATGATTTTAGATATAGATGATGAATCGGCAGAAAATTTATTAAAAGCTGCCAATAATCATGTCAAAACTGCCATTTTAATGCATTTAAAAACCATTAATTATGATCAAGCTATTCAACTTTTAGCAGTAAATCAATCACGTTTATCAGAAGCTTTAAAGGATTAACCAAAGATGGCTTACGCAATTGGGATGATGTCTGGCACATCTTTGGATGGCATTGATGTCGCTTTGGTGGATATATCAGGTTATGATGAATCCACAAAGTGCGAATTGATTCATTATAAAAGCTATCCTTACGATGCAATCACTCAGCAGGAAATTTTAGCGGCAAGCCATATTGAAACTTCAAATGTTGCCTTAATTTGCTCATTGAATTTTAAATTGGGTAAGTTATACAGCGAAGCTGTTGCTCAATTTTTGAAAGAATTTAATGTTCAATCGCCGCTGGAATTCATAGCCATTCATGGGCAAACGATTCATCATTTACCCAATCCAACGAGTGGTTTAACACATTCTACTTTGCAAATTGGGGATCCTGCACAATTAGCCTTTGATCATAAAACAACAGTGATTTCTAATTTCCGTCCTATGGATATGATTGCAGGTGGCAATGGTGCGCCTTTAGTGCCTTATACGGAATACATTCTATTTCGTGATCCTAATAAAAATCGATTATTACAAAACATTGGCGGCATTGGTAATGTGACAGTATTACCAAAGAATTGCACAGAGGATGAAATGTTTGCCTTTGATACAGGTCCAGGTAATATGATGATCAATGCCGCTATGCAATATTTCTACCAAAAAGATTATGATCATAATGGTGAGGTTGCAAAAAGCGGTAAAATTATCCCAGAGCTCTTGAAAAATTTACAATTGATCCCATATTTTAGTGAAGCACCACCCAAAGCAACAGGCAGAGAATTATTTGGTGAGCATTTAGCGAACGAGATTTGTCAAAAATATCATCAATCCCCGAATGATGTTATCAATACATTCACAGAACTAACTGCTTGGAGTATTGCAGATAGCTACCAAAAATTTGTGATGCCAAAGCTGCACATTGATGAAGTTATCGTGGGCGGTGGTGGTGCATATAATCAATTTTTAATGGATAGATTACGTTATAATCTACCCAATATAGCTGTTAAGAGACAAGAAGATATTGGCTTAAGCAGTGAAGCAAAAGAAGCCATAGCTTTTGCAATTTTAGGGAACCAAACCATACATCGTCGCCCGAGCAATTTAATGAGTGCGACTGGTGCACAGGTACCCATTATTTTGGGTAATATCACACCAAATCCATGGAATTTTAAATTAGGGTGATCAGAATTGTGAAAAATTTCTTATACTTAATAGTAACAGGGGCTGTATTTCTCCTAACCGCTTGCAGCGACAATGATGAGTCTGCGAATCGCCACTATGCTGTGGAGCAGAAAAAACAAATGGAAGTCGAACTGAATAAAAGTTTAGAGAGAAATATGGAAAGGTTAGAGTCGCAAGAAGAGTATTAAACTTGAGTGTTTAGCTATTGAAGTTGAATAAATAATTACCATTGTATAACACATGGAATAGGCATGTAGGCCACTGAAATTTTAACTTCACAGGCAGTTATTATACTATGCTAAATATGGTATAATACTAAATTGCGTTTTTTACATTATTGGGGTTATCGGAATTCATATGAGCAAGCAAAATGCTTTAACTGTTACAGAACAACAAGAACGTATTAAGGAACTGATCGCTCAAGGTAAAGAGCAAGGTTACTTAACGTATGCTGAAATCAACGATCACCTTCCTGAAGATATTATAGATCCAGAACAAATAGAAAGCATCATTTCTATGATTTCAGAGATGGGCATCAAAGTTAGTGATGAAGCTCCCGATATGGACAGTTTGTTATTAACCAATGATTCAATTGGCTCTGATGATGACGCTGTAGATGAAGCTGCTGCTGTATTAGCTAACATTGATAGCAGTGAAATTGGCCGTACGACAGATCCTGTTCGTATGTACATGCGCGAAATGGGTACTGTTGATCTTTTGTCTCGTGATGAAGAGAAATCTATTGCGATTCGTATTGAAGAAGGCTTAAACAACGCACTTTTACATTTAGCAAACTTTTATCCAGCTGTAGATTTATTGATCCAACGTTATGAAGAAACTTTAGGCACAGAACAACGTTTGGCGGATATTGCAACAGGTTTTGTGGATGCAAGTTACTATTCAGAAGTCGTTGAAGATAAAGAGGATGAAGAATTAGAGATCGTTGATGATGAAGCGCCAGCAGAAGAAATCGAAGAAGATGATGAATCTGAAGGCGGTAGCGGTGCAGCTGCGGAAACCGGTCCAAACAAAGAACTCTTTGCTGAAAAAATTACTGAACTAAAAGCAATCATTGCTGAAATTGATGCACTTCGTGCTAATAAGCGTAAGAAAAATGCAGATGCTTTGATTGTAGAAGCTCAAGAACGCTTAAAGAGTAAATTCATCGAATTTAGATTGGCACCAAAAATGCAAGAAGATATGGTGATCTTATTGAAAGATACCATTGATACAATTCGTCCGCTTGAACGCAAAGCGATGAAAATCTGTATTGCAATGAGCAAAATGCCACGTGAAGACTTTATTAAAGGCTTCCCAGGTAATGAAACGAATAAAGAGTGGTTTGAAGAAGTTTCATCTAGCAAAGCTAAATATGCAAAAGCATTGGCTGAACATAAAGATGAAATGTTTAAAGTTCAAGATTCTTTATTAGAAATTGAAAAGAAACATGGTTTAACAATTTTCTCAATCAAAGAGATCAACCGTGAAATTTCAATCAACGAAGCGAAAGCGAAACGTGCTAAGCGTGAAATGATTGAAGCAAACTTACGTTTGGTAATTTCGATTGCTAAGAAATATACAAACCGTGGTTTACAGTTCTTGGATTTGATTCAGGAAGGTAATATTGGCTTGATGAAAGCTGTAGATAAGTTTGAATACCGTCGTGGTTTCAAATTCTCTACTTATGCAACATGGTGGATTCGTCAGGCGATCACTCGTTCGATTGCAGATCAGGCGCGTACAATTCGTATTCCTGTACATATGATTGAAACGATCAATAAATTGAATCGTATCTCTCGTCAAATGCTACAAGATATGGGCCGTGAAGCAACTCCAGAAGAATTGGCAGAAGCAATGGGCTTACCTGAAGATCGTATCCGTAAAGTATTGAAGATTGCTAAAGAGCCAATCTCAATGGAAACGCCAGTGGGTGATGATGAAGATTCACATTTGGGTGATTTCATCGAAGATACTGGTATGGTTTCTCCATTGGAAGCAGCAACAAGTGTTGGTTTAAGTGAAGCAACTCGTGAAGTATTGGAAAGCTTAACGCCACGTGAAGCTAAAGTATTGCGCATGCGTTTCGGTATCGACATGAATACTGATCATACTTTGGAAGAAGTTGGTAAACAGTTTGATGTAACACGTGAACGTATTCGTCAGATCGAAGCTAAAGCATTACGTAAATTGCGTCATCCAAACCGCTCTGAAAGCTTACGTAGCTTCTTAGACAACGAATAATTTCAAACCATTATTTTTTAATCATTATTAATATGTTAAAACCTCTTAAGTGATTAAGAGGTTTTAATTTTTTTAGAATATGAAAGACTATCATCGTTTTAGCGTAGCGCCCATGCTGAATTGGACAGATCGCCACTGTCGTTATTTTTATCGTCTAATGACAAAAGAGACCTTGTTATATACCGAAATGGTAACAACAGGCGCAATTTTGCATGGCGATGAAAAGCATCATTTGTTTTATAAACCTGAAGAAAACCCTGTGGCATTGCAATTGGGTGGCTCTGATCCTGTGGATTTAAAAGCTTGTGCAAAAATTGCAGAAGATTATGGTTACACAGAGATCAATCTAAACTGTGGCTGTCCATCTGATCGTGTGCAAAAAGGCCGTTTTGGTGCATGTTTAATGACAGAACCTGAATTGGTTGCAGAGTGTTTTGATGCAATGCAATCTGTAGTTTCTATTCCTGTGACGATCAAAAATCGTATTGGGATAGATCATCAAGATGATTATGAATTCTCTCATCGATTCATTGAAACCATTAGCAAAGCTGGCTGTGATACATTTATTGTGCATGCACGTAAAGCTTGGTTATCAGGTTTATCACCGAAAGAAAACAGGGAAGTTCCACCTTTAAATTATGATCGCGTGTATGAATTAAAAAATAATTTCCCACACTTAAATATTTTATTGAATGGTGGTATTCAATCTCCTGAAGAAGGTCTGAATGTAATGCAGAATTTGGATGGTGTAATGCTTGGCCGTGCCGTTTATAATTCGCCATTCATTTTGAATGATGTGGATCATCTATATTTTGGTGCAGAGAAATCTGAGAAATCACCTTTTGATATCGTTGCTGAATTAAAACCTTATGTGGAAGAAGAATTAGCCAATGGCGTTCGCATTCATCATATTGGTCGACATATCTTAGGTATTTTCAATGGCATACCGAAAAGTAGACAGTGGCGTCGTTATTTAAGTGAGAACATGTTTGCAGATAATGTAGGCTTTAATGTGTTTGAAGAAGCCGTGAAAAAAAGTTTCGACAGAACGCTTTAAATTCGTTGATTATGATATTATATAGCGCAATTTAACCGAGGATAAAAAATATGAAAAAAACCATTTTAGCAGTTGCTTTGCCATTAATCATTTATGGCTGTTCAGATAACAATGATAATGTACCAGTTGCAGAAAAATTCACAAGCTTTGAAAAGAGCTATATCGCTGCAACGAATACAGTGGTTAAGCAATCATCTGATTTCAGCATGGGTACAATGACGTACACAGCTAAATTAGATCAAGCGAATGATAAAGTAACTTTGAAAGATACTTTTAACTATTCTGAAAACCAAAACAGCGTATTGATTCAATACAACTTCTCATCTGATGCAAATGTTGATTTAGCAAAATATAACGCGAAAGATGGCGTTGCTAAAATTGCTGGTACAACAAATGGTAGCGTAACAGTAGAAATCCCACAAACTGGTGATAAAGTTGTTATCGATAACATTTTAGCAAATGCTAAATATGAAGGTGAATTGAATGAGAAGAACAAAGCATTCGGTTACACTGCAAAAGTTGAAAACAACACTGTACCAGTTTTAGTTTCTGATACTAAAATTGCTGAATTCACATTGACTGATTTAAACAACAACGTTGCAATCAACTTTAATGATGATTACAGCGCAGTTAAATCATTCAAATCAGGCTTTGAAGGTAAAGGCTTGAACTTGAAAGTTGTTGGCCCAATGGCTGAAGAAGTACAAGCATCTGCTGATGTGACTAAATTAGTTGGTTCATCTGAATATGTTGCTAGCCCATTGAAATATACATCAACAGGAACAGCTGCAACTTTTGATATTCAATTTGCATCTGGTAAAGATTCAGGTAGCGCTAAATTAAGCAATTTAGAAGCTAAAACTTCATTGCAAGAAAATGGCGGTTTAATCTCTGCAAACATTGGTTATAATGTTGGTGGAATCAGCGTTGTTAAAGATCAATTGGCTGCACTTGATTTCGGTTCATTATTTGTATCAACAGACATCAAAGGCATCAAAGATATCAAAAACTGGAAAGATTTAATCGAAAAAGCAAATGCATTGTCAACACAAGATCCATCTGACATTGATGAAGCAGAAGCAGTTAACTTCTTGAAAGACATCGCGAACATCTTCACTAAAGATACTCGCATTGAATCAGTCATTGAAAATAAATTAACAATTGGTGATGCTGTTAAAGTAGAAGTTGCTTTCCAAGGTAGCGAAGCTTTAGTTTCAGCTTTACAGGCTGGCCCAGATGCAGCAGCTGCACAATTCGAAGGCAAAAGCCCAGTTGAATTAATCGATACTTTCATTACTGAATTCAAATTCAAAGGTACAATCACTGAAGGTTACATGATTTCTCAATACGAGAAATACTTAACTTTGAATGGCCAAGATACAGCACAGGCTAAAGATGAAGTTAAAGGTGGAATCCAAATGGTGATGATGTTGGTAGCAATGCAAACAGCTCCATTGGGTGTTTCTCCAGTTAAATTTGAAGAAGGTACATTGTTCATCGATGTAGCATTCAAAGATGGCAAATGGAACATTAATGGTACAACATTAACAACTGCTGAAATTTTTGCTGCATTTCAGTAAATAGCATAACCTTTATGCAAAAGCCCTAAGTTTTTTAGGGCTTTTTTTATGAGATTTAATTCGAATCGTTCTATAATATGTGATTTGAAGAAGGAGTTAACCATGAGCTTGAAAGAGACTATTTTAGAAGATATCAAAAACGCAATGCGTGAAAAGAATAAAGAGAAGCTTGCGACACTCCGTTTAATCAGCGCAGAAATTAAGCAAGTTGAAGTTGATCAACGCATCGAAATGGATGATGCTGCTGTGACTGCTGTTTTGGTTAAAATGGTTAAACAGCGTAAAGAATCCATTGAACAATTTTTAAAAGCAGAACGTACAGATTTAGTTGCGCAAGAAGAAGCTGAATTAACAGTGATCATGCCTTATTTGCCAGAACAAATGAAACCTGAAGATATTGAAGCTGCAATCAGCCAAGCAATTGAATCAACTGGCGCAGTTGCAATGAAAGATATGGGTAAAGTGATGGCCGTATTGAAGCCACAGCTAGAAGGCAAAGCTGATATGGGCGAAGTTAGCAAATTATTGAAAGCAGCATTGAATAAATAGTGCAATGAGTAAAGGTTTTATCCCCAATCATTTTATTGATGAAGTTTTAGGTCGCGTTGATATCATCGAGATTGTGAATCAGCGTGTACCATTGAAAAAAATGGGCAACAGCTTTAAAGCATGTTGTCCTTTTCATCAAGAGAAAACCCCATCATTTATGGTTAACCAAAGCAAGCAGTTATATCATTGCTTTGGTTGTGGGGCTAAAGGTAATGTCATCACTTTTTTGATGGAATATGAAAAGCTTGAGTTTGTAGAAACGATTGAGTTTTTAGCCCATCATGAAGGAATGGTGATTCCTTATGAACGTAGAAGTAATGTTTCACCGGAAGCTGAACGTAAAACTCAAACAACATTAACTGCTTTGAATGAAGCCAACCTCTTTTTCCAAAGAGAATTGAAAAAGCCTGATCATCAAAAAGCACGTGATTATCTCCAAAAGCGAGATTTAACGGCTGAAGATATTGAGCGCTTCAATATTGGCTTTGCACCAGATAGCTGGAATGCATTATTGACGACTTTGAAAAGCAAAGGCGCCAATGAACAAATGCTGGAAGAAGCAGGTTTAATCATTCCTGCACAAAATAAGCCTAATCATTTTTATGATCGATTCCGTGATCGTGTGATGTTTCCCATTCGTAATAGAAAAGGTGAAACTATAGCATTTGGCGGCCGAATCATTGGCGATGGTGAACCAAAATATTTAAACTCACCTGAAACGCCAGTTTTCCATAAAGGCAAAGAGCTTTATGGTTTATATGAATTGCGCCGCGATGTTCGCAATTATAATGAGATTCTGGTAGTTGAAGGTTACATGGATGTTGTGATGATGTCGCATTTTGGCATTCAAAATGTAGTGGCAACATTAGGTACAGCAATGTCCAACACACAAGTTTCTAATCTTTTCCGTTATACACATTCCATTGTATTTTGTTTTGATGGAGATAATGCTGGGCAAAATGCTGCATACAAAGCAATGGAAAATGCTTTGCCAGTTTTGCATTCTGAAAAGGATATCAGATTCCTATTTTTACCTGATAATCATGATCCGGATAGTTATTTAAAAGCACATGGCAGGGAAGCATTTAATCAGCTGGTGCAAAATGCATTGCCATTATCTGAATATTTGTTTAATCATTTTGAGAATAAATATTCTTTAGAAACTATCGAAGGCCGATCTCAGTTATTATCTGACATGGGCACTTTGATTAATTCAATGCCAGATATTCCATTGCGTGATTTATTGCGTGCTGAATTGGGCAAAAAAACCAACGTTAATCGTAATATTTTGAATAAACATGTGGAACAAGGCAGAACAGTTAATCAGCGTTTACCACAGAATAATCAGAATCAAGGTAAAAACTTGGTTGAACGTGGAATAGTACTGTTATTAAATAATCTACAATTAGTTAAAACGATTCATAATTATGAGTTTTTGTTAGACAGTGAAGAAAAAGGTGCTAAAGTTTTATATCAGTTGATCACAACAATTTTGGATCATCCTGAAATTAAAACAACTGCACAATTATTGGGTAAATTCCAGGATAAACCTTGGATTCAATATGTTGAATCATTAAGTATTTTGGATCATATGCTAGAAGATTCATTGCATCAAACTGAGTTTGAAGATGCATTGAAACGTTTGGCACAACGCTTAGATCCTCGCAAACAAGTATTAGCCAAGTTTGCAAAAGGCTTATCATTGAGTAGTGAAGAACTCAAATTATTGAATAGTAAGAACTAAATATCATATTTAGTTCTTTAAGTCTTATGATTATGTTAAATTCTAAAAAGTAGGTTCAACACGCTGATTTTTATCAGAATTCCTAGTTTTCTTAGGCTGCTTTTGGTTAGATAATAAAGGCATAATCACCGTATGAATATGCTCCTGGATATTATCCAAATTATGTTCAAAAATAGCATGGTAAACTAAGCCCGCATATTCAACAGCTTGCTGTTTAATTTCATCACGTTCTTGATAGTTGCCACGGAAATGCCCACCACCATGATATTCAATAGCTGCGATCGGCATATAATCAGAATTCACAATACAGAAATCTACACGTTTTTGATTAATGCGATTGAAAGAGCTACGATCAGAGTTCCTGAGAATTTCACCTAAGCTAACTTGAGCAAAAACTTTATATTGGTTGTTAGATTGAATTTGAATATTTTCAACTAGGGCTTCGTAAACTTTAACTTCCTGCTTGTTGAGCAAGCGAACCGCTTCAAAGTTTGTATTATTGAAAAGTTGGCTTTTAAACTTGTTACTCAAATATATTTTGAGCAATGTAATACCAATGACAACTACAAAGACTAAAATAAAAAATGGAAGAAGTGGCTTGAAACCTGCGAAGATGCTACTGATGATTAATTCTGAATTCATTTTATTTCTACTAATAAACCAATTTGACGATAGAAGTAGTATAGCACCTACTTTAATAAAAACAGTCATTTTTAATTTCTACTTCTATATATTATGTTAAATTATAAAAATACTAAGATAGAATCTACAATAAATAACTAGCACATTAATGCACTTGCCAATATCCCATCACATCCACCAAATAAATATGCCACAAATCCCAATAGTGCTAAAAATGCTAACCAACCAAAAAACTCTAAAAAGAATTCTCTAACAAACTTCCATAGTTTTTTGCTCATCACATAACCTCAAATTTAACCAAAATCTACGTTGTTCAGTTTTCCTAGAACCTATAATCATACGTAAAGTTTAATTCTACGCGCGTACGATTAGCTCAATTTCAGTACAATTATACTGTCATATAGATATTTTCTATATAATCATCGTAACTTCAAATAGCACATTATTTTTCAAATAAAATCTGAAGCTATTTCTCTTTTAATATTTAGGAATGAACATGGATAAAAAGATCATTATTGTTGGTGCAGGAATCGTTGGTGTGACATTGGCATGGTATCTCACTCGCTATTCAAAAGCTAATGTTATCCTTTTAGATCAATCAATTGCTGGTCACGGTGCTACAAAATCTTCTTTTGCCTGGTTAAACGTTTCTTATAATCGTCCTGATTTTTATCAGAATTTACGGCTCAAAGCCTTAGATGAATGGCATGCACTCGATGATGCAACTCAAGGCAAACTCAATATTTCATGGAATGGTGCGTTAAGTTGGCACGATACTAATGAGCAAACTGAATCATTTATTCAATCTCATGTAGAACAACAATTTCCTGTTGAACCATTAACCACCAAAGAAATCACTCATAAAGAACCAAAATTATTGAACTACCCTGATATTGCTGCTTTTGTTAAAGAAGAAAGATCAGTTGACCAATTACATGTCATTAAAATTTTATTGGAAGAAGCTTGTCAAAATGGCTTAACTTATTTGCCTAACACAAATGTTGTGCAGTTATTAAAAAATGATAAAAATATTACAGGTGTTTTAACTGACCAAGAAGAGCTATACGCAGATCAAGTAATTTTATCAGCAGGTGTAAACAATACAGATCTTTTAAAGCCACTAGATATTGATTTACCACTTTTCCCTTCTCCTTGTATTCTTCTACATTTGAATCATCCAAATTCTCAAGAATTTATTCATCGTATAATTTCAACACCTGAAATGGAAGTTCGAGCATTTCATGATCATCAAGTGAGAGTTGCTGAAGATTATATTGATGATACAGTAGAAAATTCTCCTGAAGTGATTGCCCAAAATGCATTACAAACGATACAGAATAATTTTGCGTGGTCAGAACAATTAACATTAGATTCTTATTCTGTAGGAATTCGCCCTATGCCCAAAGATGAAATGCCAATCATTGGAAAAATTGGTGACTATTCAGGTTTATATTTAATGGCAATGCATGCGGGGATTGTACTTTCACCATTAATCTGTCGATTGGCCATGAATGAAATTCTCCATGATAAAGTTGAACAAGATTTGGAACCTTATCGATTATCCCGTTTTGGTAATTAAATTAATGGATTTGCATATATGGATAAAAATTCATAGAATGTAGAAAAACTATTACCTTATAAGTTATCTCTACTATGTTACCACGTCATAAACTTCCCTCTTTAAATGCATTACGTGCTTTCGAAGCTTCAGGTCGAAGGCTCAATTTTCGTGCAGCTGCTGAAGAATTAAATGTTACTCAAGGTGCTGTTGCTCAGCAAGTTCGCATGCTCGAGGAATATTTGGATATCGCATTATTTGTTCGTTTACCTAGAGGATTAGCATTAACAACTGAAGGCTCTATTTATCTTGTGAATGTCACACGGGCATTTGATGTACTCGCTGAATCTACAGAAGAAATTCTCAATCAACCGAAAACCATTACAATCAGTGTAACACCAACAGTTGCAACTAAAATTTTATTGCCCAATTTTTCGGATTTGTACAAAGCTTTGCCACATATAAAACTGCAAACCATGGCAACAGAGCATGTTGCAAATTTCGATCAAGATCAAGTGGATATCGCAATCCGATTAACTGAAGGTAATTTTTCAGATGATCTAGAAGCACAATTATTATTTCCTCAGGAATTGATTGCTGTTGCTAGCCCTTTCTTAATCAAAGAATTACCAGATATTGTGAATGTAGAACAATTAGCTAACTTGCCACTTTTACATGATGCTCATAATGCTTGGCCACAATTCCTGAATATTCATACAGAGTTGGCTGGACCAGTTTTTAACCAAACAGCTTTGGCTTTAGATGCTGCGTTAGCTGGTCAAGGCATTGCTTTAACATGTCGGGCATTTGTAGAACGAGATTTGGCAGCCAAAAGATTAGTACAAATTTACCCTAAGACAATGATCTTAGAAGCTAGCTATTATCTTGTGCGAAAAAAACCCTCACAATCGAGTGAGGATCTTAATGCATTGTGGCAATGGTGCTTGGATCATTTAAATCGAGCGAGCTAATCCACCATCCACACGGATATTTTGCCCTGTGATATATCCTGCACCATCCGATGCTAAAAATACCACAGTATTAGCAACTTCTTCCATTGTGCCATAGCGTTTCATTGGTACACTTTGGCTGCGTTCATCCAACATTGGCAAACTATCAATCCATCCTGGTAATACATTATTGAAACGTATGTTATCCATCGCATATTCATCTGAACACATTTTTGTAAAAGCTGCCAAACCTGCACGCGCAACAGCAGATGTTGGGAACAGTACACTTGGTTCAAAAGCCCATGTTGTAGAGATATTAATGATAGAACCTGATTTTTGTTGTTGCATAATCGGTACAACCAATCGCATTGGACGCACAGCATTTAAGAAATATGTATTAATACCTTCATGCCAATCTTCATCTGTTAGCTCTAAAATGCCTTTGCGTGGGCCATGTCCTGCGCTATTCACCAATACATCAATTCTTCCCCAGCGTTTCATGGTTTCATCCACCAAGCGTTGAATATCTTCTGATGATTGGTTGGATCCTGTGATGCCTAATCCACCTAACTCTTGTGCTAATGCTTCACCTTTACCTGAAGATGATAAAATGGCAACTTTATAACCATCCTCTGCTAATTTTCTCGCAACCGCTGCGCCCATTCCGCTACCTGCGGCTGTAATAATTGCAACTTTATTTGTCATAATCTTAATCCTCTTGATTCAGTTATTATTCACTTAGATTCTTGTTAATCTGAAATCAGTATAGATTTGAAAAATCAAAGCCACAAATGATTTTATTTCCATATAGTCAGTAGAAAAACTACTGCCTAATTATTATTGGAGCAAATTTACGCAGAATTTTTATACATCCTCCTTTCTATGTTATAAGCTCTACTATCAAATTTTAGGAAGGTGATTTATGCAAATAACAGTCTATGTAGCAAGTGCATTCAGCAAAGATAATCAAGGTGGAAATAAAGCTGGCGTTGTTTTGATGGATCAGCCATTAACAACAGCTCATAAAATGGCCATTGCGAAAGAGTTAGGCTATGCGGAAACTGCATATATATCACAATCATCACTTGCAGATTATAAATTGGAATATTTCACACCCAAGGAAGAAGTAGATTTATGTGGTCACGCAACGATTGGTTCATTTGTGATTTTAATGCATTTGAATATGTTGTCTAAAGATCACTATACGATCGAAACTAATAGTGGCGTACTTTCAATTACCATCAAAGATGGTTCTATTTTTATGGAACAAAACCAACCTCAATTCTATGATGTGATTCCTACGAATGAATTTACAGATTGCTTTGATAGTGAGAATATTAATGCTGAATTCCCTATTCAAATTGTTTCGACAGGATTGAGAGATATTTTGATCCCGATTCAGAGCGAAGCTCAATTACATAATCTGCAACCTAACTTTGATCAAATTAAAGAAATTAGCGAAAAATATGATGTAGTTGGTACACATTTATATACATTTGATGATGATCGTATTATCTGTAGAAATTTTGCACCGCTCTATGAAATTGATGAAGAAGCTGCAACAGGCACTTCCAATGGTGCATTGGCTTGTTATCTCCATCAAAAACATAACATCCAAAAAGAGCTTTATGTGTTTGAGCAAGGCTATTCTTTAAATTCGCCTTCTGAAATCCTTGTTAAATTAGCAACAAATAATGATAACGAGATCGAAAAAGTCTATGTTGGTGGTAAAGGCTATTATTGTGAAACTAAGGTTTTGGATTTATAAAATATAAGACAAAACTTAATAGTCTACGTTTTCATACTGATCCATACGATAACATTGAGTGCTAATCCACTCTTCATATTTCTCTTCATTATCAACTATTTTTAATAATTCCTCTAAGTCTGTATCAGCTAAAGATAAATGAAGTCCACTTTGAGCATATTTCCATGCCTGAGGAATTTCAATGATTGACAAATATTTATCAAAAGAATCAAATGCTAAACATATGTTTTTAAAGATATCATTATCGATAGGAAAATCATTAAAATGGATACTATTTTTTATCCCAGACATACTAGCCGGAATTATTCCAATATGGTCTAGATGAAAATAAAATGACTGCCCTTCTTTTTCAAAGCCGCCGTGAGCAAATGTATTTCTAAATTTCTCTTTGATATCAATTAAGGAATCGTAATGTATTTTTGCTTGTGCAGAATTAATATTAATAACTCTACGAAACTTATCAGACCAAATTGAGCCAACAAATTTAATTAAATTATCTTTTTTTCTATCATAAGAAACAAATGGAAATGCAAGTACTAATAAATGCTCTAATCTACTAAAATAAGAATCTATCATAGCCAATGCATTATATTGACCTTGTCTCTGCTTGTTATCATGTTCATGCATTTGTTTGAATAATATAGATATGATGGAAGACTGGTCTGTAACTACAGGTTCTTCTTGGGTTACAGACGAATATTCAAATGTAGCTCTTTCCCTAAAATATTGGTATTGATTATCAAGCTTATGAAAATAGTTAATAAGTGTAATATTTCCATTATGAATTTGCTCTTTAGAAAAATCACTTAGAAGTTCTTTTTCACAAAGACCTAATATTTTTTTTAGTTTACCTAGCACTTCTTTTGCTAATTTTAGTTCTTCATCACTTTGTGAATATAAACGCAAACCAAATTTTTCATGTTTAATAGCATATTGTTTTCCCTTATATCTAAATTCTATATGCCAATGTACTTTATCTCCTCTATACATATGAGGAAACTTACAAATATATGTTAGTAAAAATAATAATAAATTAGGAACAGGAAACACATTTTTGTCTATTGGATGATGAGAACATAATTCCAGCGAATTATTTGATGGCTTTGAAAAGTCTTTTAACTGCAACTTAATACGCTCTGTTATTTCCATAATTATTTACATTTGATTAATTTATATAGAATATACAACAAAAACTCCTTAGTACAAAACCAAAGAGCTTTATTTTTAAAAGATTACTTATTCAACAACTGCTCTATTTCCAACAATCTTTCTCGCCACTGTTTCTGTAATAGAGGCTTTTGATGTGTTGGCTTTCGTGCTAAATCATCATTAAGTTTTTGTTCTAATTCAACCCATTCACGTAATAACAGATCTTCATGAATATCTGCTTCATGTTCGGTATTAACTATTTCTGATTGAATTTCAAAAGCATGATCACAAGTATCCAAAGCAGTTGAACCCAATAAAACATGATACGCAGATTCAGGTTCGCTATATTCCATAAACTTCTGCTGATGAATCAACCCAAATCGTTGGCAACTATTTTCAATGAGCCATTGATCATGGCTGACTAATATGATTGCACCTTCAAACTGGGCGATTTGTTCTGCCAAAGCTTCCTTACCTTCCATATCCAAATGGTTCGTTGGCTCATCTAAGAACAATAGCTCATATTGCCCTAAGCTTAGCCCAATGAATAGCAAACGAGATCGCTCGCCACCGCTCAATGTTGAAACTTTTTGATGATGTCGATTGTAAGCAAAACCTGCGTTAATCAATGCCATTTTTCGATCATTTTCAGGTAAAGATGCAAAATTGGATAATGCATCCAATAAAGTATCAGTATCTAATAACTGTTGTAATTGCTGATCATAGTAGCCAACCTTAATCGCAGGATGAAAACGCGCAGCTTGTTCATCTATATTGCTGAGATATTTTTGCCACAATGATTGTAGAAAACTCGATTTACCACAGCCATTTTCCCCAATGATTGCAAGTTTATCACCACTTTTTAAATATAAATGCTCCAACTGAAAGAGAAAGCGCTCATTGCTTGGCGTATCAATAGCTGCATTTTCTAGCACAAGTACACGATCAGCTTTAATCCCCTTGCCATTCAGCTGTAATTGCCATTGATAACCTTCCGTTAATACTGTTTTTTGATCTTCCAAATGGGCGATTTGCTTTTCCATTTTCTTAGCTTTACGTGCAAAGCTTTCATTGTCATAAGTTTTTCCCCACAATGCTAAACGCTTGGCACTAAAAGTAATGCGATCAATCTCTTTTTGCTCCGCTTTATGACGATGTTCATCTGCAATATCCTGTTCAATCAATGCTTGCCTTGCTTCAGAACATGGCAATTGAAAATGATGTAGATTTTCATCACGCAAAATCCACGTTGTATTCGTCACTTGATCCAATAAGTTTTGATCGTGAGAAACTAACACAAATGTGCCACGCCAATTTTGCAAAAACTGAGTGAGCCACATAATCGTTGGTAAATCTAAGTGATTACTGGGTTCATCCAAAAATAATAAATCAGGTTGATTCATTAACGCACGACCAAGCAATAATCGTGTATGCTGCCCACCACTTAGTGTATTAATGCTTTGATGATATTGCGATTCATGAAATCCTAGTTCAGCCAGCAATATTTCTGCTCGCCAACTTTCCATCATTCGCTTATCTTCCGATAACTTACTTAATACTGCTTCTAATACAGTTGCATTTGTGAGACCACTTGGCAAATGTTGCTCAATGTATGCATAAACACAGTGATTTGCAAACGAGATATTGCCATGGCTTAATGGTAATTGCTGGGTGATTAAATGCAACAACGTACTTTTGCCACTGCCATTATGCCCAATTAAGCCGATTCGTTCGCCCAATTGAATGGAAAAAGAGATATTTTTAAATAATTTTTTAATTGAAGTTTCATAAGAAACTGATTGTACTGATAATAAAGTGCTCATAACTTACTCTCAAGTTAGTTTTTTCAAGACGAAAAAAACTATGGATTAATCATTGCGATTACCCAGTAAGCTGAATCAAATTTCTTTTGTTTAGTCTATTTGCTCAGGCCGAGTTATCGCAGTTTAAAACTGAAAGAACCTGAGCTATGGCGATTACCAAAGAAATGTGTATATTCGATTAATTTACACAAACTCATTGTTTTTAGCCTCCTTCTTTAAAATGAGCACATCAAAAAGTGCTGTGAATCATTCGCGTATTGTAATTCAATTAATCTAAGAGTCAATTCTAATAATTAGAACACTATTCTAAATTTACTCGCTATTAGCTGTATATGATCCCCTGTTTAATTCTGCTAGACTCCGATTGGTGTAAACATTTTTACACACAATAATAATTACAAAAAATGGTCATGTATTTGTTTAATCACAGAGGAGTTTTTATGCAGCAATCTTCACAAAAGCTCAAAAGAGCTTTTTTAGCATTGAGTGTTTCATTGGCTTTAATCACAACATCAGCTTTTGCTCATGATGTTGTTAATCCACATAAAGATGAGCCAATTGGTACAGTGCGTCAAGTTTATGATGGTGCGCTCACGCCAGATTTACAGGTGAATACTTTCCGTAATATTGATCGCCTATTTGCAACGGCTAAAGTTGCACATGATCCTAGCAATATAAAAATATTGCCACATGCAAAAGAAAAATTAGGCAATGTGAAATTCAAATCCCACGGCAAAGATTACGATCTTTATGATTATCTATCCATCAATAGAATCAGTGGATTAATCATCATTAAAGATGGTGAAATCGTATTGGAAGATTATGAATTGGGTAATAATGAAAATACGCGCTGGATGTCGATGTCCGTTGTGAAATCCATCACAGCAACATTGATTGGCATGGCAATTCAAGATGGTTATATCAAAAGTATTGATGATCCAATTGTAAACTACTTACCTGAATTAAAAGGTAGTAGCTACGATGGTGTAACTGTTAAGCATATTCTACAAATGGCTTCTGGCGTTGCTTGGAATGAAACTTATACAGATCCAACATCTGATCGTCGTAAGCTATTGGAAATTCAATTAGAACAAAAGCCAGGTGAAGCATTGAAGTTAATGGCAAGCTTGCCTCGTGCTGGTGAACCTGGCACAGTTTGGAATTACAGTACAGGCGAAACACAAGTTGCTGGTGCTTTAGTGAAAGCTGCCGTTGGTAAGCCAGTGAGCGAATATTTGTCTGAAAAGATTTGGACAAAAGCTGGCATGGAATCTGATGCAACTTGGTGGTTGGAATCTCCTGAAGGCTTAGAAGTTGGTGGCAGCGGTTTATCTGCAACTTTACGTGATTATGCTCGCTTTGGTTTATTGCTATTAAATGAAGGCATCATTGATGGCAAAGAATCGTTACCAAAAGGCTGGATGAAAGAAGCTGGTGCACAGCAAATGATCGGCGGTAAAAAAGTCAATTATGGTTATATGCTCTGGCCTGTTGTAAATTCAGATTATGCGACTAATGAAAGTGCTTATGAGGCTGTAGGAATTTTTGGCCAACATGTTTATGTGAATCCTAAAGAAAACCTAGTGATTGCTGTTTGGGGCGCTCAGCCAAAACCAACAACAGTAATTCCAATTGAAGATACTGATTTCTTTGGTGCTGTAGCTGATAAGTTAAAGAAATAAGCTTCAATCCCCAATATTTAATGAATACATTGCCCTACTTTTGTAGGGCTTTTTATTGGAATGCGTTGAAGTTTTTATTTATATTTAACCACATTGACCGACGGTCAGTCGCTTTATAGCTTATTAAAAAGCCCATCTATATCCTATAGATAGGCTTGATAAATTTTTGTAACTTTACTTAATCTGCTTTAAGCGATTGACATCACGAACTGCACCAAATGCTGCCGATGTTGCCAATGCACCATAAACTTGCAATGCAGCTGATATTTTACGTGAACGTTTTTCTTTCGGTACAAAGCCAAATTGAGCTTGCTCCACTAAACGTGCATCAATCACTTCTTGAGATAAATTTAAATGAATTGAACGGTTTGGAATATCAATGATCATCTCATCACCTGTTTCCACAATCGCAATCACACCACCTTCAGCTGCTTCTGGTGAAGCATGACCGATGGATAAACCTGATGTACCGCCCGAGAAACGACCATCCGTTAACAATGCACATGCTTTGCCCAAACCTTTTGATTTTAAATAAGATGTTGGATACAACATTTCTTGCATGCCTGGTCCGCCCTTTGGACCTTCGTAACGAATGATCACAACTTCATTAGCCTGCACTTCATTATTCAAAATTCCTTTAACTGCTGAATCTTGGCTTTCATACACACGTGCTTTACCTATGAACTTCAAGATAGAATCATCTACTCCCGCAGTTTTTACAATACAGCCATCTTTCGCGATGTTGCCATATAACACAGCAATACCACCATCTTGGCTATAGGCAAATTCGCCACTGCGAATACAACCATTTTGACGATCATCATCCAATGAATCGAAGTAACGATCTTGGCTAAATGCTTCCGTTGTGCGTACACCACCTGGTGCAGATTTAAAGAAATGATGCACATTTTCATCATTCGTTTGTGTGATATCCCACTTTGCAATCGCTTCAGCTAAATCTTTCGCATGAACAGTATGGCAATCTGTATGTAATAAATTCATACGCGCCAATTCACCTAAAATACCAATGATACCGCCTGCACGATGAACATCTTCCATATGATATTTACTGGTTGATGGTGATACTTTAGATAAATGCGGAACCTTACGTGATAAGCGATCAATGTCCTTCATTGAGAAATCAACGCCAGCTTCATGAGCAGCTGCCAATAAGTGCAATACTGTATTACTTGATCCGCCCATTGCGATATCCAACATCATCGCATTTTCGAATGCTTTGAATGATGCGATATTTCGTGGCAGAACATTTGCATTATTATTCTCATAATAATCACGCGTATTTTTAACAATTTGGCGTGCTGCTTCTAAGAATAAGCCTTCCCTATTTTTATGCGTTGCCAACATTGAGCCATTGCCAGGTAAAGACAAACCTAACGCTTCTGTTAAACAGTTCATAGAGTTTGCAGTGAACATACCTGAACATGAACCACATGTTGGGCAAGCATTTTCTTCGATCGCTTGTACTTTATCATCTGCTTCACGATCATCCGCTGCCATAACCATAGCATCCACAAGATCTAAGCGTAAATTTTCACTATTCCAAACGAGCTTCCCTGATTCCATTGGTCCACCTGAAACAAAAATCGTAGGAATGTTTAAACGCATTGAAGCCATCAACATTCCCGGTGTGATTTTGTCACAGTTTGAAATACAGATCATCGCGTCCGCGCAATGTGCATTCACCATATATTCCACTGAATCAGCGATTAAATCTCGGCTTGGCAATGAATACAACATGCCATCATGACCCATTGCAATACCATCATCCACCGCGATTGTATTAAATTCTTTTGCAACACCACCAGCTTTCTCAATTTCACGAGCAACCATCTGCCCTAGATCTTTTAGATGAACATGTCCTGGAACAAACTGAGTAAATGAGTTGACCACAGCAATGATTGGTTTCTTAAAATCTTCATTAGTCATTCCTGTTGCACGCCACAACGCACGTGCTCCCGCCATATTTCGACCCTGTGTCGAAATATGTGAACGATATTTTGGCATATTCTATCCCTGTTAAACTTTCTTGAAATTCTATTAAATTAATTACCAATAATGTCTGATCAAGTTCGGTCGTATGATCGTTTTATCCTGCCTTGTGGGCACGACATTACACATTAATTATATAGCACGCCTAGCGAGATAAAAGCAACTATATTGCAATAACCTTAAATTTTCGTGTTTATTATCCTAAATTTTTATCCTTTTAATGATTTTTTTTGTTAGACAAATGTAGTTTTATTGAAAATATTTTGCATTAAAAATAGTCAACTTATTTTCTTGTATTTATATGAATGATCTAAGCATACCAATGCTGACCAAAGGTTTTATCTAAAATTTACTGCATTCCTTTTTTCTTGAAAAACAGTTTTCATTTGCAAATTCTACAGAAATTTGTATCTTCTTACGTGAGGAGGCGTTTTAGATATTAAAAAAAATACGTACAAAATGCGTTGACGATTTAATTTAATAAATAATGACAAATTAAAAAATTTAGGAGGATTTATGGCTGAACCCATAAAAATTGATGATTCGAAGCTTCTCTATGATGAAGCGATTGTGAATCGTATTTATAATGATCAAAGATTTAAAGATATGGTTGCGGAAAAGCAAAGATTCAGTTTGATTTTGTTAACACTCACATTAGGCTTATATATATTAATCGTTGTAGCAGCAGCATTCGCACCTAACATTGTAGGCTTGCCATTGGCAGAAAAAATGGTTACGACATGGGGCATTCCAGCAGGATTCTTCTTGATTATTTGGACGATTTTAGTGACATGTTATTACGTGCATAAGACTAATACTTATTTCGATCCAAAAACTATCAGAGTATTGAAGGAGATCGGCAATGAGAAATAATATTCTAAGACAATTCTTATGCTTGATTGCATTTGGATTATTTGGTGTTGCTGTTGCTCAAACAACACAATCAGGTGGTAAAAACTGGACTGCAATCATCATGTTCTTCGTGTTTGTTGCAGCAACCATTGCTATCACTTTCTGGGCATCGAATAAAACTAAATCAGCATCAGACTTCTATACTGCTGGTGGCGGTATTTCTGGCTTCCAAAACGGTTTAGCAATCGCAGGTGACTATTTATCATCAGCATCATTCTTGGGCTTATCAGCGTTGGTATTTGCTTCAGGTTTTGATGGTTTGATTTATGCATTCGGTTTCTTCATCGGCTGGCCAGTTATTTTGTTATTGATGGCAGAAAGATTCCGTAACTTAGGCCGCTTTACATTTGCGGACGTAACTGCATTTAGATTACAACAAACACCTATTCGTATCTTGGCTGTATTCTCTACATTAACGATCGTATTGTTATATTTGATCGCCCAAATGGTGGGCGCAGGTAAATTGATCGAGTTATTGTTTGGTTTGAACTATAACATCGCAGTATTCATCGTGGGTATCTTGATGATGATCTACGTATTGTTAGGCGGTATGTTGGCAACAACATGGGTTCAAATGATTAAAGCTGTATTGATTTTGATTGGTGCGACATTCATGTCAATTGTAGTGTTGTATTGGGTAGGTTTCAACTTAGAAACTTTATTCGTAAAAGCAACTGAAGTACATCCAAAAGGCATCGAAATCATGGTTCCTGGTTTGAAATACCCTAACCCAATCGATACGATTTCTTTAGGTATTGGCTTGATGTTCGGTACAGCAGGTTTACCTCATATCTTGATGCGTTTCTTCACAGTTAAAGATGCAAAAGAAGCTCGTAAATCAGCATTGTATGCGACAGGTTTTATCGGTTATTTTTATTTGTTAATGTTCATCATCGGTTTCGGTGCGATCGTTTACATCATGAATCAACCTTCATACTCAACACCAGAAGGTGCGATCATTGGTGGTGCTAACATGGTTGCAATCCATTTATCACACGCAATTGGTGGCAATATCTTCTTAGGCTTCATGTCAGCAGTAACATTTGCAACATTGGTTGCAGTTGTTGCAGGTTTAACATTGTCTGGTGCTTCAGCAATCAGCCATGACTTCTATGCAAATGTGATCAAAAAGGGTAAGCCTGTGATGAAAACTGAGTTATTAGTTTCTCGTTTCACAACTGCTGCTTTAGGTGTAATCGCAATCTTGTTAGGTTTATTATTTGAACAACAAAATGTTGCATTCTTAGTAGGTTTAGCATTCTCAATTGCAGCTTCAGCTAACTTCCCATTGTTATTCTTATCTATGTACTGGAAAGGTTTAACAACTAAAGGCGCTGTAGTTGGTGGTGCGGCAGGTTTGATCACAGCGGTTGTTATGATCTTATTTGGACCAGAAGTTTGGATCAATGTATTGGGCCATGAAAAAGCATTGTTCCCATACAATAACCCAGCTTTATTTTCTATCCCAATAGCATTCATTGTAACATTCATTGTATCTTCAATGGATAAATCAAAAGCTGCTACTGAAGAGAAATCTAAGTTTATCAGCCAGTATGTTCGTTCTCACGTTGGTGGCGAAGGTATCTCTGAAGCAGTCCAGCAATACCGTCAAGTTAATCATCCTGAGTTCTTAGAAGAACAAGCAAAACAGTATGCAGAAACTAATTAACAATTAAATAAAACTTAATTGTTAAATTTAAAATCCTGACTAAAGCCTTAGTCAGGATTTTTTTAATGCCTTTGATACAATACAATCCACAATCAATATATATAATTGATTTATATATAATATATTTTCAATCTCAGTCAAACTTTTAAAGATAACTAAGCAATTTTTTCATGTCATCTATAAAAAACTTGAAAAGTATTGTAAAGATAATATAATAAATACAGTTTCAACATTCAATGGAACTGTTTTATACGATTACTCTCCCCCCCTTAAAAAGCCCTGATCATGTCCATGTCAGGGCTTTTTTCTATCTAGTTGAAAACATTTTTATTGATCATTTAGCTGAACTTTCTAACGTATAGTTAGCGCCTTCACCTTGGCCCAATGTTTTGACTAAAACTGGCATTAGCTTTTCTAATTCTTTTTCTAATGTATAAGGCGGATTCAAAATGAATAAGCCACTGCCATACATACCAAATTCATCATGTTGGCCTTCGTAAACAGATAAAGTAACATTTAAGAAATTACCATTTTTAAATGCTTTACCTAATTTATTGGGTAAATTCAAACTTTCATCGCGTGGCAATAATGGATACCAGATCATGTATGTGCCGGTTGCAAAACGTTTGTGAGCTTCTTGCAATGTATTCAAGACAGTTTTGTAATCACTTTTATCTTCATATGGAGGATCAATTAAAATCACAGCACGACGCGTTGAAGGCGGCAATAAACTGATTAAACCTTGAAAGCCATCACTTTTCTGAATTTGATATTTAACACCTTGACCTTTGAAGTTATTGATCAAGTGTTCACTGTCAGCAGGATGCAATTCAAAAAGCTTCACACGATCCACTGAGCGTACCAACTTCTGTGCAATCACAGGTGAACCTGGATAAAGCTTTTTATCCATTTGGAATTGAACTAAAAACTCTAAAAAGTTAAAAAGCTCTGCTGGCAAATTTTTCTCTTTCTGTAATAAGCCAATACCTTCATGGTATTCGCCTGTTTTCTCAGAAAACTCAGAATTAATATCATATAAACCCGCACCAGAATGCGTATCAATGTACCAATATGGCTTATCTTTCTCATTGTAATAATTGAGGACAGAAAAAAGGACGTAATGTTTTAGTACGTCCGCATGATTCCCAGCATGGAATCCATGTCTATAACTTAGCATAAATTATTTTTTAGACTCAGAATAAGTAATGTACAAAAGCGCAGCTATCATGATGATGGCGCCAATCCAAAATTGTGTACCAACTGCCCAACCAAAGAAGATAAAACCTAATAATGTATTTAAAGGTAATTTGATGTAATCAAAGGCCTGAACATAGATCGCATCTGCTGCTTGATAGGCCTTCACTAATGTGAAATGGGCAACCATGGTTAAAAAGCCTAAAGTCAATAAGTAACCCAATAATTCTAATGTGAATTCAAAGCCTAAACCTGCAATCCCATGAGAGAAATTGCTAGTTAGCGCAAGTATTAGATTAATTGGGAACATCAATAAATATAGGTAAAACAATAATGTTAATGGATGATCTTTATCTGTTAAGTATTTAATCAACAATGAATAGATAGCCCAAAACAGCGCTGCTGCCAATGGCAAAAATGCAATATAGTTCATTGTTTGATAACTTGGGCTCAAGATGAGCATTGCACCCATAAAACCAATGATCGTCACCACAATGCGCGTCACTGTGGCTTTCTCTTTCAAAAATAGAGCCGCACCTATGCTTGCAAATAATGGTGATGTCATTAACAACGCAACGCCTTCACCAATTGGGAATTGCAAGCTCAACGCTTTCACCCACAATTGAACACCTACAATGGCAGCCAAAATTCTTAATAGATGAATCCAAAATCGTTGCGTCGTTGCAACTCGTTTTAATCCTGCTTTTAAAAACATTGGAAATAAAAATAAGAAAGCAAAACTATATTGGAAAAATGCAGTCCATTCTGAACTTATAGGATATTGACCACTGATGAATGGTGTAATGACATTGATCGCAGCAAATGCAACACCTGTTGCTATCATCCATAAAGCGCCTTGAACTGATTTTTGCATTTTAAAGCTCTGTTCCCATGTAACCTAATGCATTCAATGAGCGTTCATCATCAGACCAACCTTGGCGAACTTTTACGAAAGCTTTTAAGAATACTTTTTTGTCATACAATTTTTCTAAATCTTGGCGTGCTTGCGTGCTTGCTTCTTTCAAAGTTGTACCATTTTTACCAATCACGATACCTTTTTGAGTTTCACGTTCTACCCAAACCACAGCATTGATACGAATCAATTCAGCTTCCTCTTCAAAGCTTTCAATTTCAACTGTTAACGCATAAGGCAATTCTTGGTTCAAGCGACGCGTTAATTTTTCACGCAACACTTCACTCGCTAAGAATGAGCTAGATGCTGTTGTAATTTCATCTTCACTGAATAAGAATGCTTGTTCTGGCAAATAATGTGTCAATGATTTCACCACCAACTTCATTTGCTTATCATCCAATGCAGAGATGGGTAAACATTCCACAAATTGATGCTTGCTCATCATTTCAGACAAGAATGGGAACAACTCTTCTTTATTCTTAATGTGATCAACTTTGTTAACCACTAAAATTACTGGCTTTTCAATGTATTTTAAACGTTTTAGAGCCAATTCATCATCTGGCGTGAATTTCAATGCTTCCACCATGAATAAAATCACATCAGCCATTTCTAATGAGCTTGTTGCAGTTTTATTCAAATGACGGTTCAACGCAGAGTGTTCTGCTTTATGTAATCCTGGTGTATCGATAAAAATTGCTTGGCAATAATGATCCGTATAAATACCTGTAATCGCATGACGAGTTGTTTGTGGCTTACTAGATGTAATACTGATTTTCTGCCCAATCAAACGATTCATTAATGTCGATTTACCAACGTTAGGACGACCTATGATTGAAACGTAACCGGCATGTTGATTCATAATAATTTCTCAAGCATCATTTGTGCGGCATTCTGCTCTGCACGTTTCTTGCTTGTTCCTTCTGCAATAGTTGTTAATGATTGAGCATGGCAAGCGATTTTAAATGTCTGGGCATGATCCTGACCTTCAATGGCAACCACTTCATACTCTGGAATATTTTGATTAATCGCTTGTAAGTGTTCTTGCAAACGACTCTTAGGATCTTTGACAGACTCTGTAACACATTTGAATGATGTTTCATGAATTGTGTGTAACTCAGAATCATAGAGTGTCAAAACGACTTTTTGAACAGCTTCAAATCCGCTATCAATAAAAACAGCAGCAATGATTGCTTCAACTGTATCTGCTAAGATACCAGCACGTTTTGCACCATCATTTTTACGCTCGCCATAACTGATCACCAAATGTTTTGGTAGCTCCAAAATTTTAGCGATCTTATGCAATGTACTTTCTTTCACTAAATGCGCACGAATATTAGATAACTCGCCTTCCTTTGCGTCAGGAAAACGTTCATACAGCGCATACGCAATGATAAAATTCAGGCAGCCATCACCTAAAAACTCTAAACGCTCATTGTGTGAGCGTGAAACGGATCTATGCACTAAAGCTTGCTTTAATAAAGCAAGATCTTTGAAGTGATAATTTATTTTTTTCTGTAACTGTTCCAACATAACTACTTAAGTATTGTAAAAATGTGGTCACAATCTTTCAATTGCGTCACACATTTATAGTTCATCCATATAAAATTGGCTTTACCAACGAGTTGATCGTCAGCAACAAACCCCCAGAAACGACTATCAGCACTGTTATCACGGTTATCACCAAATGCCAAATATTGACCTTCAGGCACTTTGAATGGGAATTGTTGCTTTAATCCCATACCATGATCAGCTGTTGTATTGTAAGGTGCAACTTGAATGCCATGTTCCACAATACCATCTTGAGATGGTAAAAATTCTGTATAAATAATCTCAGAAGTTGGCTCTAAAGCAGAGCCCACATATTCATATTTAACAGGCTCACCATTGATCGTTAAAACTTTATTTTTATAATCAACAACATCTCCAGGAATGCCCACAATACGTTTAATGTAATTGATGCGTGGATCTACAGGATATTTAAATACAGCAATATCACCACGATTAACACCTTCACCTTCTTCACTGAAAATACGTTTATTTGTAATTGGGTAACGCAAGCCAAAAGACCAACGATTCGCCACAATCATGTCACCCGCATACAAAGTTGGCTGCATTGAACCACTTGGAATGATGAAAGGTTCTGCAATGAAAGAACGCAATACTGTTAAAACTAATACAACTGGAAATAAAAATGCTGCCCAATCCACCACAACAGGCAATTTTGCATCCTTTTCTCTATTCTTCTTAAAATAAAGACGATCCACCAACAAAATAATGCCAGTGATAGGAACAGAAATAACTATCGCGATCGCTAAGTAATGTGTGAATTGGGAAAACATAATAATTCCTTATTTACTTACTACCAGTTTGTAAAACAGCCAAGAATGCAGATTGTGGGATTTCAACATTACCCACTTGCTTCATACGCTTCTTACCTGCTTTCTGCTTTTCTAATAATTTACGTTTACGGCTAACGTCACCGCCGTAACATTTTGCCAATACGTCTTTACGCATAGCTTTTACAGTGCTTCGTGCGATAACATTTGCACCAATGGCTGCTTGAATTGCAATATCAAACATTTGGCGTGGAATCAATTCACGCATTTTCTCAACCAATTCACGTCCACGATATACAGCGTTATCTTTATGAATGATCAAGGCTAATGCATCCACCATTTCACCATTGATCAACACATCTACTTTTACTAAATTTGCTGGTTCATAACGTACAAACTCATAGTCAAATGATGCATAGCCACGAGAAATAGATTTCAAACGATCAAAGAAGTCTAAAACTACTTCACTCATTGGCAATTCAAATTGCAATTGAACTTGAGAGCCTGCATAAACAATATTCTTCTGAACACCACGCTTTTCAATACATAAAGTAATGATATTACCTAAGTATTCTTGTGGCGTTAAAATATTGGCACGAATGATTGGTTCGCGTAACTCTTTAATTTTATTAGGTGGGGGCAAATCATTTGGGTTATCAATCATCACCACTTCACCATCAGTTTTTTCTAATTCATAAATTACTGTTGGCGCTGTTGTGATCAAATCTAGATCATATTCACGCTCTAAACGCTCTTGAATGATCTCCATGTGAAGCATACCCAAGAAACCACAACGGAAACCAAAGCCCAATGCTTGAGATGATTCAGGCTCAAAGTTCAATGAAGCATCATTTAATCTTAATTTTTCTAAAGCTTCACGCAAGTTTTCAAAGTCTGTTGAATCTACAGGAAATAATCCTGCAAAAACACGAGATTGAACTTTTTGGAAACCTGGTACTGGTTCAGAAGCAGGATTGTTTTCCAACGTTAATGTATCACCTACTGGTACACCATCAATATCTTTAATACCTGCAATTACAAAGCCCACTTGTCCTGCTGACAACTCTTTTTTGTCTTCACGTTTTGGAGTAAATACACCCACATGGCTCACTTGATAAACACGTTTACTGCTCATCACTTGCATTTTATCACGAGGGCGTAAAACACCATCAAAAATACGCACTAATGAGATAACACCAACATATGGGTCAAACCATGAGTCGATAATCAAAGCTTTCAAAGGTGCATCAGGATCCCCTTTTGGGGCTGGTACTTTTGTCACTAATTCTTCCAAAACATCTTCAACGCCCATGCCTGTTTTTGCAGAACATGTCACTGCATCCATTGCTTCAATGCCAATGATATCTTCGATTTCAGCTGCAACTTTCATCGGATCCGCCGCAGGTAAATCAATTTTATTCAATACTGGCACAACTTCTAAGCCATGATCTAAAGCTGTATAGCAGTTCGCAACAGATTGTGCTTCAACACCTTGCGCTGCATCTACTACTAACAATGCACCTTCACATGCAAATAAAGAGCGTGATACTTCATATGAGAAGTCAACGTGCCCTGGCGTGTCAATGAAGTTCAAGTGATAAACTTCACCATTTCTAGCTTTATAGTCTAAAGATACTGAGTGTGCTTTAATTGTAATACCACGCTCTCTTTCGATATCCATAGAGTCTAAAACCTGAGCCTCCATTTCGCGGTCGCTCAATCCATCACAAATTTGAATAAAACGGTCAGCAATCGTGGATTTACCATGATCAATGTGGGCAATAATGGAAAAGTTTCTAATGTTCTTCATGCAGTTAATTTCTATCAAATAAAGAGGAGAGAACTCTATATGATTTCTCTCCTGAATTCAAATTATGGACTGTAATTATAGATTAATTACTGAGCTTTTGTTGAGTTTTCTGTAAATACTCTCTATAAACCGTTTCAAACTCATCTGGTAATGGTTTTAAAAGGCCTAAATATTCATATAACTCAATTTGGTAGAGCTTATGTTCTGCTCTATGTTCTTTTGTACTGTATGGATAAGACAATGCATAAATAAAGACTAAAAAGCTCACTGCAAAAATGGCATAGCTCTTAGCATTAGGCGTTTCTGATGGCGAACCAAATTGGTTATTACCTTCCACGCCTGGCAAAGCAAATAATAAAATCGCCCCGCCAATTACAAATATGTACACGATCCATTTAATGATTGAGTCAATTTGTTGTATCAAATGTTTTTGCGAAGCTTCTGTTAGATAAGCATCCAATACTTTTTGCATAGAAAAAAAGTTTTGACTCATGGAGTTATTTTGCAGAAAATCTTTCGCAAATTTAATTTTTGCATCGCTTAATGCATAGTATTCATTAATGAAAAAGCTGATCATTAATGTACCTAATATGATTACCACAAATGCCATCGTTCCAATCGTAAGATTATCAATATCACAGAATCTTTGGCTGATGATCATAATGACGAACATGAAAGCAAAGAATACAAAAAAGAACGAAGGAATAAATCCGCCATTGCCCATATAAGACTTCAAATAAAGTGGCAATATATTTAGGCAAACTACTAAAATTGCCATTGCAAATGTGATACGACACAAAAATCTCAATCGCCCAATTCGCACGCCACTGTGAAATAATGGCGGCTCAACACCCACATCACGATCATCAATTTCGATATGCTCATGGCTCTTTTTAGTAATTCTTTTTAATTTTGCAACTCTATTCTCTTCTTCCATTTGAGCATCATCGTCACTCTTCATTAATGTGAACTCTTGAGCTTCTAGGAATCTGCTGCGAATATCATTTTGTTTTGGTTTAGCTGTTGTCGGCTGAACAGTCAAATCATCCAATGTATTTAATGTGAGAGAAATTTCAGTATCAGGTTGGTTTTGTATAGGTGCGGATTTTTTAGTTGGCATCTTAGGTTTTTGTGTAGGAACATCTGCAATTCCTGTATCAAAACTTGCAAAGTCATCCATATCTAAGTCTAAATCTATGTCAACTTCAACACCAGCTTCAACAAGCGCATCTTTATACTCTACAGCATCAGCGTTACTTAACCCTGAGATCAAAATCTTTTCTCGACCATTCAATGAAAAGAATTTCTGATGAATATCATCTATAGACTCATCGAACAATTCTGATAAATTTTCGAGTATTTCATTTTGATTAACATCAGGGTTAAACTTTCCTCGAAAAACTATTTTATATTTCATTCAATAAGCCTTTAAAAAACTAAACAAAAAACTTTATGTACATATATTATATGTAGTCGATAAGTATAAACCACTCAACAAAAAAAAAATACTGCTAAATTAGATCAATTTATACACAACAACACCCGCGCAACTTATTTCAAATAATATTATAATTATTTGGTAAAGTATTAACAATTAGCATCTTTTTTGACTGAATCACGGATTTTATCACTCTGATATAGCGTATTCTGGTTTTCCACCAAACTCAAATTCCATTTGATACATCATTTTCTAGAGGGTGTAATGCGCATTTTTTTATTTCTAATTTTATTTGTACAAGGTTTATTTCAAACCTCTTTCGCCTCATCCATCACAATTGATGGCACATCTTTATCCATTCTATACACAATCCCATTTGCTGGTTTAATAGCATCCATAGCTTTTTTACCTTTGTTTGCGCCACAATTATGGCTCAATCATTATGGGAAAATAACATTTGCATGGGGAATTGCATTTTTCATCCCGCTATTAATTACTTTTGGCACGCCCATCAGCGTTTCAGTCTTAACGGATACTATTTTATCAGAATACATTCCCTTCATACTACTTTTATTGACACTATACGTTGTCTCAAGCGGAATACAAATCTCAGGTACATTTGTGCCTAGCCCTGCATTAAATGTCACTATATTATTAATCGGCACAATGTTAGCATCCATTATGGGAACAACAGGTGCCTCCATGTTACTCATTCGCCCTATTTTGCAAGCCAACCAACATAGACAATGCAAAGTGCATGTCATCATATTCTTCATTTTCTTAGTGGCCAATATTGGCGGCGGTTTAACACCATTAGGTGATCCGCCATTATTCTTGGGATTCTTAGAAGGTGTAAGCTTCTTCTGGACACTACAATATATGTTAATGCCTGTAATCATTACTTCTGGCATTTTATTAATGCTCTTCTATTTAATTGATAGCAAATTATTTGAAAAAGAAGGCATACAAGCACAGCCATTAAAAGCTAATCATATTATTATCAAGGGACAATTCAACTTCCTATTAATTGGTGTTGTATTAGCTGGCATTATCATGTCTGGTTTTTGGAACCCAAATATCTATTTCAAAGTGCATAATACAAACATCGCTTTAGAAAATGTTTTCAGAGATATTATCTTTATTGTTGTTATTTTTATCTCTTTACGTTTTACACCTAAACTCTTACGCCAAGAAAACCAATTCAATTGGGCGCCAATCTTAGAAGTCGCAAAAATATTCTTAGGCATCTTCTTTACTATCACACCTGTAATTTTAATCTTACAGTCACCGGATCATCCAACCACAAAATTCTTAATGAGTTTTGCACATGATGACAATGGAGCACCGATCAATATTGTCTATTTCTGGATAACGACGACCTTATCAGCATTTTTAGACAATGCACCGACTTACTTAGTCTTCTTCAAAATGGCAATTGGTGACAATCCAGATGGTGCAAATTATTTAATGAATACAATCCCCACAACGTTATTGACGATTTCTATGGCAACAGTATTCACTGGACCATTAACTTATATCGCCAATGCACCTAACTTCATGATCAAAAGTATTGCTGAACAACAAGGCATTAAGATGCCAACATTCTTTGGTTATGCATTCATAGCAATTGGGACATTATTGCCTATTTATATTTTATTGAATGTTATCTTTTTAATGTAAATTTTAAAGTATCAAAAAGCATTATCCACCCAAGTAATCATTGGCGGTGTCTCGGATGTATCGATTCCGATCACATCAATCCTTGCACCGCCTTGATGATTAGTTTGTTGCAAATATCTTTCCGCTGTCTTTCTCACTTTTCGTTGTTTTTGAGGCGTAATGCTTTCTAAAGGATTACCATGTAATCGAGTATTACGAACGCGCACCTCTACAAACACAATCGCCTCACCATCCTGCATAACGAGATCAATTTCCCCCATTCTGCATAAATAATTTCGCATAATGAAACTCAAGCCTTGAGCCTCTAAATACTCACGCGCCAATGTTTCGCCCCATGTGCCAATTATTTGCGGTTCGCTCATTGCGTCATTTCCTGTATAATCTCAAACCTTAACTTTATGAATCAGAGAGCTCTATGTCAACTTGTTACGTTGTAGCGACCCCCATTGGCAACATTGAGGATTGGTCTCCACGCGCCATTGAAACCTTAAAAACTGTCGATTTGATCTTTACTGAAGATACAAGGCACTCCGCAAAACTCATGCAACTGTTCAGTATCTCAACACCAACGCGCTCGCTCCATGATCACAACGAAACAGATCGTATTGATGAAATTTTAAACTTATTGAACGATGACAAATCTATCGCCATTATCTCTGATGCAGGCACACCATTAATTTCTGATCCAGGCTTTAAAGTCGTTCGTGCTTTACGTGAACATGAACAAAAAGTGATTCCAATTCCTGGCGTCAGTGCTTTAATCACAGCATTATCTGTTTCTGGCATTGCAACAGATCGATTCAGCTTCGAAGGCTTCTTGCCTGCTAAATCTTCTGGCCGTAAAAGCAAAATGGATGCGTTAAGAAAAGATCCTCGCACATTAATCTTTTATGAATCTAGCCATAGAATCATTGAAATGCTCAAAGATGCTATTTCAGTCTTCGGTGTAGATCGTTATGCTTTCATTGGTAGAGAAATGACAAAACATTATGAAAGCTATCTTTCCAATACATTAGAAGAACTTTTAACCTATTACCAAACTCACAGTGATGAACAGCGCGGTGAATATGTTGTGGTGATTGAAGGCTCTAATGTAGAAGTTGAGCAATCTGAAGGCGTTAATTTAAATGAACTCCTAGAAATTTTATTAGCAGAATTACCGCTTAAACAAGCGGTGAGTATTGCGATGAAGATCACAAAACTATCTAAAAACCATATTTATCAAACTGCACTGACGATTCAAAATAACGTATAATCATCAGCGAATTTAAAGGAATAGAGAGTCAATAATGTTGGAATCATCTGTTAACACAAGCTCTAAATTTACAGCGGATGAGAAAAGTTTAACAGCAAAATTAGCTGGCCTTTTCTCTATTAGAATGCTCGGCATCTTTATCATTTTGCCAATTTTAGTAACGTACAGCCAAAGTTTAGAAGGCTCAACGCCAGTATTAACAGGATTAGTGTTTGCAAGCTATGCCATTACACAAATATTGCTTCAGCCTATTTTTGGCATTGTTTCTGACAAAGTGGGCAGAAAGCCCGCATTAATCGTTGGATTAGCATTATTCACATTGGGTAGTTTAATCTTAGTATTTGCTTCTAACATTTATATTGCAATTCTAGGCAGAATCATTCAAGGCTCTGGCGCTGTTTCTGCGGTTGTATTAGCAATGGCAACAGATCTAACAAGAGAACAGATTCGATCCAAAGTGATGGCATTCATTGGTGTCAGCATCGGCTTAACATTCGGTATCGCAATTTCCATTGCGCCTGTAATTTATTATTTAGCGAAAGGTTATGGTATTTTTGGTTTATGTGCAGCTTTAGGCGTTGCAGGCATTTATGTTGCCATTAAATACATCCCTGAAATTCCTGTGACTCCGAAAACGAGCGATCACAAAGAGAGCGTTAAAGAACTTACACACATTGCTTTTAAAGAAAATAACGTTGTGCGCTTATATTTTGGTGCATTCATGCTGCATCTATTATTAACCATGACATTTGCAACACTACCAATTCTCTTTAAGCAATTAGATATCTCTACAGTTTCTTCTGCATTTTATTACACAGCAACTTTCTTTGTTTCCATCATTGTGATGTTCATTTTTGTGGGATTAGCAGAAAGATTCTATAAACACCGAATTTTATTCTTATTTGCCATTGTTCTATTGGCCGCATCTTATTTATTCATGTTAGTTTCTGGCGATGGTAGCCGCTGGTTAATCATTACAAGCCTTGCACTATTTTTCTTTGGCTTTAACATTATGGAAGCATCACAACCATCATTAATGTCTCGCTTTGCAGATCAAAATTACCGCGGCACAATCATGGGCGTATTCTCTTCCTCACAATTTTTAGGCGCATCCATTGGTGGCATGCTAGGTTCAGTCATTAGCGGATATATGGGTGTTCTGTATGTTTTCTATCTCACATTTATCTTAACAGCGTTATGGTTTGTCATTGCATGGCCAATGCAGAATCCAATCAAGCCTGTTAAAAAACCAGAATCCGAAACAACCGATGAAGAAGTTATCGCATAATGGAAGAACTAAAGTTTAAAGTTGCACAAAAAATGGTTGGGTTGATTGATATGCCTTACCTATTTTTAAATTTCGATGGCAATAAAATTTTGTCAGATATAAACACATTAGGTAAAATAGCATCCATTACAACATTTTCTCAACATGTTGGGCCAATGAGAGAGGCTTTAGGTGCTGATTGCCCTAGAATCTCCACAATCATTAACTATCCAAATGGGGATTTCAACACTTACAATGCAATGCAAGAGATGAAAAATGCCATTGCTGCAGGTACAGATGAAATTGATTTAGTCTTTCCTTATCAAGCATTAGTGAATCGCCAAGCAGGATTATGCTTGCAATTTTTGACAAAATTGAAAGAAGCTTCAGGCGATTATCCCTTAAAATTAACCATTGAAGCTGGCATTCTACAAGATGCTAAATGGATTAGAAAAGCTTCAGAATTAGCTGTACGAAGTGGCATGAACTTTATCAAAACAACTTCAGGCCGTAATCGTCAGCAAGTAACATTAACTATGGTACAGATGATGTTGAATGTTATTCAAGACATGAACCCAAATGTCGGCATTCACATCCAAACCAATAATAATAGCTTCTCAGAAGCTTCACAGTATTTGGAAGAAGTCATCAATCGATTTGGCACATCGTGGGTTGACGCTTCACATTTTCGTTTGAGTGGTCCGAACTTAGAAAGCTCTGTTTTAGAGATTTTACAAGAAAACCACGACATTTCATTAGACTAGTTTGAGAATTTTATGAATCCACAATTAACCGTTGCACAAAAAAGCGTTTCAAAAGTTAGCCGCTTAATTAACCAAATTTTTGAGCAAACTGCAAAATTAAGCCAAGCACAACGTGAAGAAACTGAGCGTTTTACAATTTTTTATAAGCAAATCGAATCTGAAATTGCTAAAGAAATCTTGTACGCTTACCCTGACAATACTGTTGAAACTCGTTGCGATGGTATCCACGGTAAACCTAACAACAGAAACTATTGGTATGTTAGTGGCATCGTTGGCAAAGAAAATTTCCTAGGTGGCAACTCTGATTTTGCAGTATCTGTAGCTTACATGGTTGACGATAAATTGACAGCAGCATATATTTTCATGCCTGTATCACAAAAAGAGTACATGGCTGTAAAAAATGAAGGTGCAACTGTGAACGATCTCCGTATGCGTTTACCTAAGCACAGCGGTAAATTATCTGATGCTTTATTGGTGACAAACGACAAGTCTCTAGCTAAAGAATATGCGCTAATGACATCTCATTTGCATCATTTATCTTTAGGCGTTCGCGTAACTGGCAATACGGCTTTGGCAATCTGCAATATGGCTGAAGGCAAAGCATCTGCTGCTTGGTCAACAGAATTCAATGCTTGTGATCATTTTGCAGCAGTTTTAATTGGCTTAGAAAGCGGTGCATTGGCAGCTGATTTCCAAGGCAATGAAGTTGATTTAAGCTCTGAAAATGTTGCATTTGCATCACCAAAATTATTGAAACCTTTATTACAATCTATTCATCAAGCTAGATAATCTATGCGTAACTGGAAACTTCAACATACAAGCATCACTCTCAGCTTACTGGCACTACAAAGCTTTGCTTTTGCATTAACGATACAAGAACAAACGTACCATAAAGTTGATTTTGCTGTCGTTGAAGTTTCTAAAGATGATGATTTACAACTGTTTTGGAAACAACCCGATGCTGATCAAGCATATCAATCATTCAATGGGTTGACCAAAACATTAGCAAAACAGAAGAAAAATGTTCTGTTTGCCACAAACTCAGGCATATTTGGGCAAGATCAATCGCCCCTTGGTTGGCATGTTGAAAAAGGTGTGAAGTTACAAGCACTGAATCAAGTGACACGCAAAGATGCAACTGGCAACTTTTCATTGATTCCTAATGGCGTATTTTTTACAGATAAAACCGGCCAACATCATGTATTAGAAACAGAAGAATTTCTTAAAAATCAACACAAATACAATGCTGTTGATGCGACTCAATCAGGCCCAATGCTGATCATTGACGGCAAAATGCACCCAAAATTCTTTGCAGCTTCTGATAGCTTAAAATACCGCAGCGGTGTTTGTGTGAACAATGATAAAACCTATTTTGTCGTAACACAAAAGCCCATCAATTTTTATTATTTTGCTAAGTTTTTCCAAGATGAACTAGGCTGTGACAATGCGCTCTATTTAGATGGCACACTATCACAACTCTATTATCAAGGGAAAATTTATGGCGCACCCTTTTGGAATGTGCGCCCTTATGTGGGCATTTGGGCAGTTACTGAGTCTTCACAATAGGCAATGTTAGAATAATCTCTAAACCACCCAATTCGCCATTTCTTGCTTTAATTGAACCATGATGACTTTTCACCATGTGCCCTGCAATAGCCAAACCTAAACCCGCACCATGAGAATCTGCAACCTCGGTATTTTCAGAGCGATAGAAAGCCTCAAACAAGCGCTCTAAATCTGTTGGTTTAACGCCTGGCCCATCATCTGAAATCGTAATGTACAACTCTCCCTGATCCACTTTGAAAGCCACTTCAATTTTATGGCGAGTATAGTGAATCGCATTTCTTAGAATATTCTCTATCCCACTTCTGAAATTTTCTACATTCAATGACAGTTGAACATCTGGAATATCTTGATAGCTTAAAACCTTACCATTGGCTTCAGCTTCAAACATAGCTTCTGCTAAAAGCTCAATCAAAGCATCTTGTAAATGAGCTAACTCATATTTATCACGACTTAAAATTAGTTCACGTGATAATGACAACATTGCTTGAATACGATCTTCAATTAAAATTAAATTTTGCTCTATACGATCAATATCAGGCTCCAAAGAAGCATCAGCTTTACGGCGCAACATACCATTCGTTAAACGAATTCTCGTCAATGGCGTTCTTAATTCGTGGGACATATTACCAAAGAGGCGATTCTTCTCTGCCTCAGCCTCCTGTAATGCAGCAACCATTTTATTGAAGCTTTGACCTAAATAACCAAATTCAACCGCACCTTTTTCTAACTCAGGATCAGTTACCCAATCGCCTTCCGCTACTCTTTCAGAAGCTCTCTTTAATCGCAAAATTGGACGATACAACGAATATGTCAGAATAAAGATAAAGGGTAAACTCGCAAACATCATCATAATGATCAACAATGCTGGCGAGCTAAACATCTGACTCACATAATAGGATTGTGGTAGTTTAGGAAAGAGCAGATAAAATTGATAACGCAAGTTCTCAACTTCAAATGGCCCCATGATCATATTGGAGTTAATGGCTTGCTGATGCGGTTCATCTTCATCCACAACTGCTGTAATGAATTCACGATAATCTTGATTATCAACGCTCGCAATAGAATACGCTAAATACTCAGGATCATTGGTTTTAGGGATCGCAATGAATCGCCCTTGATTGCCATGTTTGGTGCGTAATAAGCGATATAAGCGTTGCTGAACTTTTTCTCTTTCAACGGTTGGCACTTCCCTAATTCTGCGTTGATCCAAGGTTGGAATAATGATCGCAACAGAAACCACTGCAATACAGTAGATCAAGAAAACAAAAAAGATTCGAACACTTAATAGAGAGAAAAACTTCCGCATAATTAATTACTCAATGAACATATAGCCTAAGCCATGAATAGTTTTAAACCAAGGCATACCATTATCACGATCTGGAATCTTTTTACGCAAATTACTCACATGCATATCAATCACACGATCAAATGCTTGATGGCGCTTCCCAAGAATTTCTCGACTCAACTCATCACGACTGATTGCTTTGCCACGATTTTTCACCATATATAGCAATAATGAGAATTCCGTATAAGTAAGATCAATTGGTTCACCAGAGAAAGTTGCTTGAAATTGTGTTTGATTCAATTCTAATTGATCAATCTTGATCACTTTAGAATCTTGAGGAATATCTTCCGCATTGGCACGGCGCAATAGAGCACGAATGCGCGCAATTAATTCACGATCATCAAAAGGCTTCCCAATATAATCATCTGCGCCCAATTCCAATCCTAAAACGCGATCAATACTATCGCCTTTAGCTGACAACATTAATACTGGCAATAATGGTTTAGTTTGTCTAATTTCACGTAATGTATCCCAACCATTCTTTNAGTAAGATCAATTGGTTCACCAGAGAAAGTTGCTTGAAATTGTGTTTGATTCAATTCTAATTGATCAATCTTGATCACTTTAGAATCTTGAGGAATATCTTCCGCATTGGCACGGCGCAATAGAGCACGAATGCGCGCAATTAATTCACGATCATCAAAAGGCTTCCCAATATAATCATCTGCGCCCAATTCCAATCCTAAAACGCGATCAATACTATCGCCTTTAGCTGACAACATTAATACTGGCAATAATGGTTTAGTTTGTCTAATTTCACGTAATGTATCCCAACCATTCTTTTTGGGCATCATCACATCTAGCACTAAAACATCTGGTGTTGTATGCTTCATGTATTCAATGCACTCTTCACCATTATTACAAACATCTACTTTAAAGCCTTCAAACGTTAATAGCTCCGAAATCAAAGATTGCAGTTGTAAATCGTCATCAACCAATAAAATGTGTTCCATAGTCATTATTCTCCTTGCTTTATCGCATTATAGCTTTAATTATTCACTTCAGATAAAGATTTACGCTCATTTACAATAGGTACACTCTCTTTTACATCCTGTATTTTACTATGTATTCAATCCGTAAAACATCATTCACTTGCTTATAAAGGACATACATCATGAAAAATAAAATCGCATTAACAGTGATCGCAATCGCCGCTTTATCTGGTTCAGCAATGGCGCAAATGCATCAAAATAACCAACGCCACAACATGGATGGCAACTGCGATTACATGAGCAAAGAAATTCAACTAACCGACGAACAACGTACGCAAATGAAAGCATTGCATGAAAGCATGAGGACAGAAAATCAAGCAGCACGCGAAGCACGTCGTACTGAAATGAATAAATTCTATGATAATCCTACTTTCAATGCTGATGAAGCAAAAGCACTTGCACAAAAACATAGAGATGATCGTGCTGTACGTAAAATGAAGTATCGCCATGCAATGAATCAAATTTTAACATCAGAGCAACGTGCTCAACACTCAGAAATGATGCAAAATCACCAAAATAATCGTCACATGAAAGGCCAAAAAGGTGAACATCGTATGGATAATCATGGCCACAAAAATTACCATAACAACTAATCAAATAGTTAACAGTAAAAAACCCGCAAATATGCGGGTTTTTCTATTTCACAAACATTATAACTTAAAGTTATATTTATAAATACACTTTCAAAGCAGCTTGAACTGCAGCGCCAGGATTAATGTTTGCACCATGGAACAATAACGTTGCTTCAAATGCCCCAAGCACATGCAAAACATTCTCTTTTCGGCTACTGAATCCCATATTACCAATGCGCCAAACTTTACCAGCCAATGAGCCAAATGATCCTGCAATTTCCACACCAAACTCATTCAACAACATTGTACGAACAGCATCACAATTAATGCCTTCAGGCACCATAATAGAAGTTACTGTCGCCATTTTTGTTTTAGGATTGCCATAAATCGCCAATCCCATTGCTTGAATCCCTGCTTCAATCGCCCTATTATTCAAAGCATGGCGATCCCATACAGCTTCAATGCCTTCATTAATCAATAAACGTAAGCCTTCATGCAAACCATAAACCATCGATGTTGCTTCTGTATGGTGATTGATACGCTCTTTTCCCCAATAACGTTGTAACTGGCTCAAGTCTAAATAGTTACTGGCAATATGGTTGTCGTTACGAATATCTTTACTTAAACCGAGCTCTTTTTGATAACGTGCTGTGAGAACTTGCTCAACACGAGCATTGTATGTCACTAAAGCTAAACCAGATGGCACGCTCACGCATTTTTGCGTGCCTGCAATTGCAATATCCACGCACCAATCATCAATCGCTAAAGGAATGCCACCATAAGTTGCGACAAAATCTACAACAAAGAAAATATCTTGTTCGCGACAAAATTTACCAACCTTATTAATTGCCTGCATTTGACCATTAGCGGTTTCACCATGAACTAACGCTACAATTTTTGGTTGATGCTTTTGAATGGCTTCAATGATCTCTTCTTGCTGAAATGGTTCATACCAATCTTTTTCTAAGTAAATCACTTCCGCTTTAGCACGTTCTGCAATTTCACCGAGCAAATAACTGAATCGCCCATAACATGGGATTAAAACTTTATCACCCGCTTCAATTAAGCCAATCAAAGCTGCTTCCAACCCTGCACGAGATGTACCATCCACAGCAAAAGCTTGCTCATTTTTTGTCTGAAATGGCACTTTAATCATCTCTTTCACATCATCCATAATCTTTAAGAAATATGGATCAAATTGCCCAATGGTTGGCGTTGCCATTTTACGTAAAACAGATGGATGAGCTTCAACAGGACCTGGTGTCATAATTGTGCGAATTGGTGTATAAAACTCTGAAATCATATTTTCCCTCCACTCAAATAAAATAATCACTACATGTAGTTTTATCATATTCATCAATAGAATAGAGAAGAAAATTAACTAATTTTCTTAATACAATTACAGAGAATTAGTTAAATCTATTAACGATTCTCAATAAAACTCATTTTATGTAGCAATATAATCAATAAATTAAAATCATATCACATTGTTTTAATTGGAAATTAAATAAAACTATAATTTATAAAACACAAAAACACATGAAAATTACAAAATAAAACTACAAAACTAGCAACAATATTCAAAACATGCTAATTTACAAAAGTTTTTATGAGAAAGTAAACTACATAATAAAAACATATTTTCATTGCAAACAAATTTTATTTGTAATATAAAAAATAAGAGCTTAAAAATATATGTGCTGTACCAAGTATTTTATAAGTTGCTAAGAATCCAAAATATATCAAAGGAATAAGGGGAAGTTATGAAAAAACAGTTATTAGGTTTAGCAGTTGCATCGACATGTTTAATGGGCGTTAGCTTCGCACAAGAGCTAACAGGTGTATTAAAAAAGATCAATGACACAGGCACGATCTCTGTTGGTCATCGCGAATCATCCATTCCTTTCTCATACTATGATAATAACCAAAATGTTATCGGCTATTCTCATGACATCAGCATGAAAATCGTTGAGAATATCGAGAAAAAACTTGGTAAGAAGCTGAACGTTAAACTTTCTCCAATCACATCACAAAACCGTATTCCGTTAGTGAACAATGGTACGATTGATATCGAATGTGGTTCAACAACTCATAATACAAGCCGTGCACAAGAAGCAGGATTCTCTAATACAATGTTCATCATCAACATTAAATTGGTTGCAGATAAAGATGCTGGCATTAAAGATTTCTCTGATTTGAAAGATAAAGTTGTCATTACGACAGCAGGTACAACATCTGAGCGCGTTCTGAATGAAATGAACCAAAAAGATAACATGAACATGAAAGTTCAATCTTTGAAAGATCACGGTGATGCATTCATGATGTTAGCTGGCGGTCGTGGTGCTGCATTCGTTATGGATGATTCATTACTTTATGGTGAACGTGCAAAATCACGTGATCCACAAAAATGGGTTGTCACAGGTACATCACAAGGTAAAGAAGCTTATGCTTGTATGTTCAAAAAAGATGATGCTGGTATCAAAGAGATTGCAGACGTAACCATCGCAGAGATGTCAAAATCTGGTGAATTGGAAGCGTTATACAACAAATGGTTCACTCAACCAATTCCACCACGCGGTGTTAACTTAGAGTTCCCTGTTTCTGAAGAAATGATCGAATTATTCAAAGCACCGAATGATAAAGCATTCCAGTAATCTTTAAAAATAAACAATAATAATTATTAGCAGTTATTTGTATCAAAGTCACCGCGCTTTTGCGGTGACTTCTTTGTGGGGTTCAAAATGTTTGGCTTAGACTTTAGTTTTCTATTCCAGCCCGCAGTTGGAACAGAAACATATTTTGACTGGATACTTGAAGGTCTAAAATGGACAGTGATTACATCATCACTGAGTTGGTGTTTAGCACTTTTTTGCGGAACCATTGTTGGTATTTTACGAACATTGCCTAACCGTTTTCTCAATTTCATTGGCGCATCTTACGTTGAGGCGTTACGTAACGTGCCAATCATCGTGCAACTTTTCTTTTGGTTCTACGTTTGGCCAGAATTATTACCAAAAAGCTTGGGACAATGGATTAAAGATTTAGATCCTCATGTCCAAATTTTAACAGCTGGTATTTTGTGTTTAGGTCTATTTACATCAGCGCGTATTGCTGAGCAAGTTCGCTCAGGGATTCAATCTTTGGCTGTTGGACAAAGAAATGCAGCTTTAGCAATGGGATTCACATTACCACAAGCTTATCGCTATGTGATTATGCCCCAAGCATTTCGCATTGTAATTCCACCGTTAACATCAGAATTGTTGAATATCTTCAAAAACTCAGCAGTATTACAAACTATTGGCTTAATGGAATTATCTCGCCAAGCAGCACAGATCAACGATTACACAGCGAAAGCTTATGAATCATTCATTGTCATTACTGTGATTTTCATCATCATCAATGTCCTTTTAATGTGGGGAATGCGTTTCATCGAAGTGAAAACCAAGATCCCTGGCTTAATTTCAGGAGGTCATTAATAATATGAGTGATTATACTTTCTTCTCTGTATTGGCAGATACATATCCTACGTTACTCAAAGGATTATGGGTAACATTACAAGTGACAGGCGTTGCTGTAGTTGTTGGTATTGTTTGGGGAACCATGCTTGCGATTATGCGCTTATTCATGCCAAAGCCATTTGCTTGGTTTGCAGCATTGTATGTAAATACATTTCGTTCCATTCCATTAATCATGGTTCTAATGTGGTTCTATCTCATCATCGGCCCAGGAATGCAGAAAATTTTTGGATTAGATGGTTCTAATACCAGTTTCCGATTAGTGCTTGCGATGGTTGCATTCTCACTATTTGAAGCTGCTTACTATTCAGAAATCATTCGAGCAGGTATTTCGAGCGTTAAAAGCGGTCAAAATTCAGCCGCATTAGCATTAGGTATGACGCGCGCCCAAGCATTGCGTTATGTGATTTTGCCGCAAGCTTTCAGAAACATGGTGCCATTACTACTCACACAAGGCATTATCTTATTCCAAGATACTTCCCTTGTTTATATTATTAGTTTGACAGATTTCTTCCGTGCGACAGATATCATTGGCTATAACAACGACTACAAAACTGAATTCATCATTTTTGCAGGTCTTGTATATTTCCTCATCTGCTTCTCTGTTTCAACTGGCGTACGTTATATTCAATCAAGGAACAAAATATGATTCACTTTCAAAATGTAGGCAAATACTACGGAAACTTTAAAGTACTCAATAACTGTACTGCTAATGTTGCAGAAAAAGAAGTTGTGGTTGTTTGTGGTCCTTCTGGCTCTGGTAAATCAACGCTCATTAAATGTGTGAATGCACTGGAACCTATTCAAGAAGGTGAGATCATCGTCAATGGCACAGATGTAACAGATAAACACACCAATTTATCTCATTTACGCTCACAAGTTGGCATGGTTTTCCAACACTTTGAATTGTTTCCACATATGAGCATTGAGAAAAATTTAATCATTGCTCAAATCAAAGTATTGAAGCGCCATCCAGATGAAGCCCATAAAATTGCCATGAATCTATTAGATCGCGTTGGATTATTAGCACATGCACATAAGCACCCTAGCCAAATGTCTGGTGGACAACAGCAGCGTGTTGCCATTGCTCGCGCTCTTGCTATGAATCCAGTTGTGATGTTATTTGATGAACCAACATCTGCGCTAGATCCAGAAATGATCCATGAAGTATTGGATGTTATGGTGGAATTAGCACAAGAAGGCATGACAATGATGTGTGTAACGCATGAAATGGGCTTTGCTCGCAGAGTTGCTGATCGCATCATTTTTATGGATCAAGGTGAAATCATTGATAATGTTTCCAAAGATGAATTCTTCAATGGTGAACCAAGTGATCGTGCAAAAGATTTCTTAAAGAATATCTTTCAGTTCGATTAGCGTCAATCTTTCTGAAAGATATTAACCACAAAAAAGGGAATCTAGTGATTCCCTTTTATTTATGCTTCATTGCCTAATTAAAACCAATCTTCGACATTATATAAAGATAGAAGTTTTTGTAATTGCTCAGATGGATGAGATAACTCTAGTTTCGGATAATCGCGCTTATAACTAATGAGCAATGCAACTAATGCGCTATCAAAACTAGAAATCATATCTAACTGCAATATTGATGGTGCATTTGCTTTAAACAATGAGCGAATAAATTTATCATTTGCAGGAATCGTGAATTTACTAAATTCACCTTGCAATTGATACGTTCCTGAATCATTTAAAGCAACACAACAGACATCCATAACATTACCTTATTTATTTTTTTGAGCCAAAGCGCTGATCATGCCATCAATACCTTTTGCATTCACTAATTCACGAATTTCACCACGATAGCTTGTTACAATGCTCACGCCTTCGATAGACACATCATAAACCAACCATTTACCACCTGATTTAATCATTGAGTAATTCACAGCAACAGGTTTATGACTAGATGAAGTGATTTCTGATTTTACAGTCACTTCATTTTTATTTTTAGCATTGGGTGGCAATGGGAATACATTCACTTTATCATCTGTATATTCCAACAATGCATTACCATAAGCATTGATCAATAATTTTTTGAACTCTTCCATGAACTTCGTTCTTTGTTCTGGCGTTGCATCTCTCCAAGAACGACCCATCACCCACTGTGACATTGTGTTGAAGTCAAAATATGGCACAGCTGTTTTTTCAATAAAGCTATAGAGCTTTTTAGGATCTTTCTTTAAAGTTGACTCTTCTTTCTTCAAAGCATTGATCAATTGAGTGGATGCTTTTTCAATTGTTTGCTCAGGTGTATCAGCTGCATGGCTCATTGAAAACAATGAAAATACACCCAACAAGGCTATAGATTTTAATATATTCATAACTTTCATACGTCTTCTTCCTATTAATAAGTATTCAAAAATAATTATAAAATAATTACTTCTGGTTCTAAACAAATTTTAAATTGCTCTTCCACAGCTTTCATCACTTTCAAGCTATGCTGATGCAGGGCATTGCCAGTTGCACCACCTAAATTCACTAAAATCAGTGCCTGTTTCTCATACATACCAACATTGTCATGATAATCACCTTTAAAACCAAGCATATCAATCAATTGACCCGCAGGTAATTTAACATGTTGATCATCATATGGATATGATGATAATTTTGGAAACTTTTGAATCAATTCTTCGAAATGAAGCTGTGTTACTACAGGATTCTTAAAAAAGCTACCTGCACTGCCAATTTCACCCACTTCAGGCAACTTAGATTGTCTTACTGCAATCACAGCTTGATAAATATCTTTTGGTGTTGGTTCTGTAATATTTTGGTTCAATAAATGATCCTGTAACGCAGGATAAAATCTTTCATATTTCACAGGTGCTTTTGATAAACGAAAATTAACACTGATAACTAATCGATCTTTTAACTCAGCTTTAAAGGCACTGTCACGATAAGCAAAGCGGCAATCTTGATTATCATAATATTCAAAAGCTTTGATTTGAAAATTATAAACGCGGACTTTTTCAATATAATCTTTAGCTTCTACACCATAAGCACCAATATTTTGTACTGGCGTTGCGCCAACTGTCCCNAGGTGCTTTTGATAAACGAAAATTAACACTGATAACTAATCGATCTTTTAACTCAGCTTTAAAGGCACTGTCACGATAAGCAAAGCGGCAATCTTGATTATCATAATATTCAAAAGCTTTGATTTGAAAATTATAAACGCGGACTTTTTCAATATAATCTTTAGCTTCTACACCATAAGCACCAATATTTTGTACTGGCGTTGCGCCAACTGTCCCTGGAATATATGCCAAGCACTCTAAACCAAACCAACCTGCATCAATCGCATACGTTACAAAATTATGCCAATTTTCACCTGCATGCGCACAAACTAGAACCGAATCATGATCCTCTTCAAGAACTTCAATGCCTTTTAAACAATTATGTAGCACTGTACCTGAATAATCTTTCGTGAATAATACATTACTACCACCGCCTAAATAAAATACAGGCTGAGCCAACTGATTCAACTCTGCTAATTGCTCAGTACTTTCAAGACAATAATAGTCATGGGCATGAGCTGCAACACCCAAAGTATTCAAATTCACTAAATTAAAATTATGTTGAATCATTATTTAATATCTTACTATTTATTTTGCTAGACGATTTAGAGCATTTTTAGCTTCAGAAACATTAGAATTTACCGCTCTTTCATACCAAGCTTTTGCTTCATCTAAATCACGTACAGATTCATACTCTTCAAAAATGCGACCCAAATTATATTCAGCATTAGGATCATTCTGTTTAGCAGCTTCACCATACCAGAAAATAGCACGTTCTAAATCTTGATCAACACCCATGCCTCGTTCAAAAGCACGAGCAACAGCGTTTTGTGCAACAGGATCACTAGCTTCAGCTGCAATGCGATAATAATCATAAGCTTTGAGATTATCTTTATCTGCACCTAAACCATTTTCATACAATAAACCTAAAGCAATATTGGCTTTCATGAATTGGTTATTAGCTGCGCGTCGATACCAAAATTTAGCTGTTTCATAATCCTGCTTAACGCCTAAAGCAGATTCATACATATAACCTAATTTATATTGTGCAGAAGGAATATCCTCATTGGCTGCACGTTGAAATAATAACAGTGCATCACCCACTTTTTTAGGATCATCACTGAACTGAAGATAATAATCCCCTAAAGGTTCATAAGCCAGTGCAAAATTCTCATTTGCTGCTGTTTGATAATATGCGACAGCTTGATTAATATCAGCAGGAACACCTAAACCTTTTGCATACATATGTGCCAATGCATATTCAGCAATTGGGTTATTTGCTTGTTTAGAAGCCTCAGTAAACCATGCCAACGCATTTTGTAAATGCTCATTATTCATATCATTATTATCTAAATAATGATTAAACAGATAGATATTCGCATCCTCAAAGCCATTCAAAGCTGATCTTTTATAAAATGATAGCGATTTTACTGAATCCTGAGGAACTTTGATGCCTCTTTCATATAACTGAGCCAAAATATAGTTAGCACGTGCATTATTACGTTCAGACATAATATTCAATACTAACAAGCCATTTTTAACATGCTGAGCATCTTGGCTTGTCAATAACAACTCTGCTTCTTCTAGGATTTCAAAATCTTTTAATTGAGCAGAATTTGGCAATACATCATCTAGTTGCTGGTTGTCTGGTGCTGTTTTTACAGAAACATTCTTATTTACAGCCGATGGCTCAAAAACTGACACAGAGTTAATAGCTCTCATGCTTTCAGCCTTATCATGATCCGCAAGATTTGTAGCATAAATAAAGAAGGCAATCAACCCTATAAATGCTACAACGAAAATTATGCTATTTCTCATTTTATTCTGCTAAAAATGGCACTTGATAAGTTTCAATTTTGCTTTGCTCATACAAACCTTGAATGAATAAAATTGTTTCAGCTTGTGCCATATCAGATTTTAAACGTTCTTTTAATTGAGCTTGTTCATCTGCACTGTATCCAGACAAACTACCAGGTTTTATATCTTTCACCATCACAGCAAACAATGTACCATTTGTTGCAAATGTATTCAATGTTGCAGGCGTTGTTTTTTGTGCTTCAAAACCTTTGATCAATGGCTCAATCAATTGAGGATTTTCTTGTGCTGTTGCAACAATCGTACGAATCTCCACATCATCAAAATTAACCGCATCAAGATTCTGTGCTGTTGTCACTTCATCTAAAGATTGACCTGCTTTTAATTGTTCATTCATTGCAACAATCATAGCATCACCTTTTTTCAATGTTTCGATTGCTGTTAATGTCTCTTGAATATCATCTTTTGCTTCATCCAAAGTTAATGGACGAGCATCTTCATATGCTTCAACACGAACGATACGAATGTCTTGATTATCTGTATGATATGCTTCTGAGTTTTTACCGCCAGTTAATACCATTTCTTGAGAGACAACTTGGAAAGTATTGGCATCTGCCAATTCGCCAGCTTTAGAAGTCATATTCAACCAATCAGTCATTGTTGGCTCAACATTAAATTCTTGTGCAACTAAGTCTAAAGTATCTGAGTTTTTCTCAGCCACTTCTTGGAATCTTTGAACATTGTCAGAAGTTAATGCTTCTTTTTTCTCTTTCAACAATGCTGCTTTTGCATCATCAATCATTGAGTCATCAGCTACATCACTACCATCATTGACAGTTAACAAATGAATCAAGTGTACTGCATTTTCGCTCATCACTGGTTTTGCATATTGTTCATCTTTTGCCATTGCAAACAATGCTTCATCCACAGATTGCATATTAGCAGATTTTTTCACAACACCAGTTTCATAGAATAAGCCATCAGATAATGCTGTGATTTGTGCTTTAGCATCGTCAAACGTTAATGAGCCATTTGTTAACTCATCATATAACTTGTTCAAAGTTGAAACTGCTGCTTCTTTTTCAGCTTCTGTACTGAATTGAATGATCAAATGATTCGCAGAACGTGTTTCGTTATCTTGTTGCTTTGCTTTCAATGCAAGAACGCGCTCTGTAATTTCTTCTTCTGAAACTGTCACATTATCTGTATTCACTTCTGGCAAAGTTACATACGCTAATTTCACACGTGGTTCAGTTAAATATTTTGCTTTATTTTGCTCATAATATGTTGCAATCATTTCATCTGTTACAGCGACATCTTTAGCAAATTGTTCCAATGGTAATGTGATAATCGCTAAATCACGATTTTCACGATCCACTTTAGCAAAGTCTTCTAAATTTGCTTCTGTGATAATCACAGAGTTGCCAATCGCAGAAACTAACAATTGCAAAGTTAGTTGTTGGCGAAGATTCTCTTCCCATTGTGCAGGTGTTAAGCCTTGTTGCTGTAAATACACTTGATAAAGATTAGGATCAAATTGACCTTCAGCATTGTGTAAGAATGTTAACGATTTAATCGCTGTACGAATTTCATCATCTGATGCCACAATGCCCATTTTTTCTGCAGCTTGAGCAATGACCATTTCTTGAATCAAACTATTCAAAACTTGTGTTTTAACAGTTTTTGCATCCACACCTTCAGGTAAAACGCCGCCATTATTTTGCAAATAATTAGTATAAGCATTCGACAAAACGCCCGTTGGAATTTTCTCACCATTCACTTTAGCTACGGTAGAATCATTGATACTGTTAAAAAAGCCAGAACCACCAAAACCAAAGAAAGAGATGATAATCCCTAAGAATAGAAACTTAGCAAATTTACTCGTCGCTCGTTCGCGAATATACTGCATCATAATTGTTTTTTTCCTAAAATATAATCAATTGATCATTCGAACTTAGCAATTCTACCAAACCTCAAGGCTGAATAAAACTCAATTTATCTGAAACGCTGATAAAGAGAATCAGGAATAATCCCCACAACATTCTCTAACCATTTTTCATCCAAGAGTTTTAATTGATGTTTTTTATCTTTTTCATTGCGCAGATTAGTCATCGCAGCTTCCAAAACTCTGACTTGCATCGCTAAGCGTGCATCTTTATCATCTTCTGGTGAAGCTTTATCCAATAGAATTTCACGATGCAACACAAGCTCAAAAGCCAGCGATTCAGCATGCGCAAGCTTTTCCATCAAAAATGCTTTAGCATTTGCCTGTCCTGCCACAATTTGCTCCAAGCACTTTAAGCGCTTTCTCAAAGCAGCATCAGCCACATCATACAATTGTTCATCAATTTCAATAGCCTCATCACGTGCTACTTGAGCTTCTAACTCACCCATTTGAGCCGAAGCATTTAATAAGGCTGTACGTTGATCAATTTCCTTTTGCTGATCCATTTGTTGCAATTGTTTATGTGCTTTATTCATGAGCTCTTTGAACTCATTCTCTAATTTCACGAAATCACGCTTAGCAACAACACCAATATCCATCCAACGATTATCGATATCATTCAATGCTTCTTCAACAGCATGAATATGACTATTAGCATTAATAGATGCACATAATGCTTTTAACTCATTCAATACAATGTGCTTTTGTTCTGCATTCGCTGATTTTTCACTCTCTTCAGCAGAAACGTATTCTTCGCGCAAGGCAAAGATCTGATCATTCACAACACGCAATTCCTTCCACAATAAATTTTCATCATGGCGTTTTGATCGAACAGTTGGATTGAATGATTTATTAAACTGCTTAGCTTTCTCAACAGCTTCTCTGATTTTTTCTTCATCCAACAATGTTTGCAACAAAGCAATTTCATCTTCACGGCGTTTTTTCTCTTTTTTACGCTCATTTTGCATTGCTGTATCTAAGGGTTTTAAAATTTGACGCATAGTGCGCTCTAATTTCTGTTTGTCTTTCGCCAAAAAGAGTGGCGCACCATAACTTAAAGCACCATCTGTTGAATATTGATTCAGATAGCGATTCCATTCTTGCAAGAATTTCTGGCGCATTTCAATCAAATTCGCCCAATTAGGATTTTGCCAATCGAGTTGTTCAATCAATTGAGATAAAGCATTCAATAGCTCTTCCGCTTCTTTCAAATAAACTGCACGAGCCTGATTATCATGATCTCGCTCATTGAGCAAGCGTTGATGCGCTGCTTTACACGCTGATTCAAAACGCTGATATAATTTCTGAGGAACACGTGCAATGCCTTTTTTAGATTGATTCCAATCTTCACGCAATTGCTTCAAAGTCACACTAATTAAATCAATTGAACCGTTATTTGCTAATTCTTCGGCATGATCACACAATGATTCTAAGCCTTGATAAATTCCCCAGCGTGCTGTATCTAATTGATCATACAAAGGCTGGCTAGCCTGTTTTAACAAACGCGTAAAATGTGTCGCATCTTTTGAATGACCAAGTGCTTTTAAATTATTTGTTAATTTTTGGCTCAATTGCTCAGCTTCTTGCAAACTACCTACGTTAATTAATTTTTCTAAACTCCCAAGATCTTGCTGAAATTGCTCACGATCAAAATCAATTTTAATTCGTTCAACTTTTTGTTGTACTGGGATTGTAGTGACTGGTGATTCATGCTTTTGCACTGCAAGCATATTTTGTGCTTTCTTTTTAACATGTGCGAGAAGTAATTCAATTTTCTGAATCAATGATTGGATATTCGCTCTCTCTTTCAATGAAAACAATGAGTCATTTGATAGTTCTTTTAATTGCGCCAACATTTGCTGTGAATCAGATAAATCATTATCTTGAACTTGTTGCTCTAATTGCGTAAGTGCAGCCAATTTTTCTTGTCGTAATTCATTCTGAGCATTATGGCGCGCTAAATAAGCCTCTTTAAAGGAAAGTTGCTCATTGCCCAATTGATTTTCATTCCACTCTTTTTCCAAAGCACTGAAAATATTCAATGGTGCCAATGGTTCTACTTCTGCCAATTCTGCATATTGTTTTAATAATTCTGCTTTTAATGCAGTTTTACGCTCAGCATCTTCTTGTTGCTGAATAGCATCTTTTAAATGCGCCAAAACCTTTTTATCTGTGATATTTGCTTTTTTCACTAAATGACTCAAAACTTCTAAATCATCAATCAGAACCAATTCTTCTACAGAAAATACATAATTTGCATCCACTAACTTTGGTAAATCTTTCTGCAAATTGATCATGGTAAACAATAACTGCTTCAATTGGCGATTATCACAAGCCATCAATAAATCAACTAAAGGAAAATCACGGCGAACCGTTGTTTTCATAAAACTTTGCACAGAAACTTCTAACGAATCCTGCTGTAAAAGCACTGCTGAGATCTGTTTTAAAACAGCAACCTTTCCTTTACTACAAGGTTCTTGCAGTAAAATTGCATAGAGAATATTCAGTTCGGTGATCTTTTGCAATGCAGCAATGCGCACATCCACATCTTTATCAGTTTGAGCAATTTTTAAAATCGTCTCTTTATCAAGTGCTAGGTTATGGATTGCTTCTATTCTTATATTGGAATTACGATGTTGCCATTTTGGCTTGAAGAAACCGAACATATTACTTTCTCGCTTTTTGAGTTACTGAACCTATATTTTCTAAGTCACTGACTGCAAATATTGCTAAATATCTATTTCTAAAAGGTTGATAATACTCTGCAATTTTACTAGTTCGTGGCGTCATGCTATCTAAATACACAACAATCCTACCACTTGGATACAAAGTTTTAAATCTCGTAAAGTCAATTTCATCGTTAATCACAATCAAAGGATCTTCCAATCGACCCAAAAAGTGATATTGCCCCATATAACGACCATTATTGGCAACAACATATCCTTTATCTTGATACCAGCTGATTCGCTCAGAAGCAGGCATCACATCATAGAAATCTCGTGCATTGCGAATCACGCCAAAATTAAAGGCTAATGTCAGCGCAACACTCATTAAAGCTAAAGTAATCAAACGTGTTTCTTTGGCGAATAGTAATAGCATCCCACTGAATACTAATAAACCAATGCCCCACAATGGCGAAACTGTAGATAGCCATTCAATCGCATTATTATCATCAATCCAAATATGCACAATAGATAAAACGATTAATAAAATACCTAATAACGCAATAACAATCGAAACCAAAACAACATCTTTGGGGCGATTCGTGATTGGAAAATAAATACGTGCAATCAATAAACAAAATGCAGGATAAATCGGGATCAATGGCACAATGGATGTTTTCATCGTAATCAACACAATAATGAGTGATGATACCAACCAAGATGCACAGAACTTAAACGCAGGTTCTCGTTTATCCACATAAGAAAAATTTTTATAAAGTGGCAACCAAAAGACCCAAGGGAATAAGACAATGATCAATGATAAAAATGTCATACCAAAAGGCATAGGATCATTGATCTGAGAGATCAATCTTGGCAATCCCATAATTGCAGTCAAAGATGGTGACATTTCATAGTATTGTGCTTTAACCCAATAACCCCAAGTCCAAAAGGTTAAAAATGCCACAATTAAAGCAATCAACGAATAAATATACATGCGCCAATATTTTTGCGCCCAAAATGGGAACATCAATAAAATTGGCAATGCGTAAATTAGAAATGAAACACCTGTGACTAAAAAACCCAAAAGCAAAGAAAAAGAAACAACAAACCACCAATAAGGATTGTATTTCCATGCTCGAATGAGAAAATTAATATAAAGCAACAAAAAGAAAGCAACATAAACTTGTTCAACATGCGCTGTTGCAAACACAGCCCACATTAGGCTTCCAATCAAAATTAATGGTGCATTTGCTCTAACTTTTGGCAGTTCTGGCCATAATTGTTTGGCAGCCAAAGCAGTTAAAAAAAGCGTACTGATACTAAAAACAGCCGCTAAAAAACGAATCGAAAATTCACTAACGCCAAATATCTTCCAAATAAATATTTCGAGCCAGTGAACTAATGGATAAGATTCATCCACTAATTCCCCATTTAAAGTGGGCAACCAAAAATTATCTGATACCCACATTTCCCAAGTAATGCCAACAGTCCCTAACTCATGATAAGGCAATAACGGCCTGCAAAACCATGCAGTAATGACAAGCGCCAACCAAATACCAATCCAGTTAAACGCTTGCTTACGAGTTATTTTAGGTGTTGACAACATAGATTACTTTATTGACATTTCTTACAAATGCCATACAAGGTAACTTTTGCCTCTTGGAATTGATATCCAAAACTTTTGGCAATTTCTTCACTTTTGATTTTAAAATCTTCTTTTTGGAACTCATCCACATAGCCACAACGCACACATACGATATGGCTGTGTTGATCACCGTTATCTAATTCAAACACAGATTGTCCTCCATCAAAGAAATGACGTTGAACTAAACCTGCTTGTTCAAACTGTGTCAAAACACGATATACAGTTGCCAAGCCAACTTCTTCACCTGAATCATTGAGTCTTTGGTAAATTTCTTCAGCGCTCAAGTGATCTTCAGTTGACGCTGTCACCAAAATATTCAAAATTTTAAGTCTGGGAAGAGTAACTTTTAACCCTGCATTTTTTAATTCTTCCGAACCCATTTAATCCGCCTATATAAAAGTAATCAACAACGATTAATTATAACATCAAATACAGAAATATTCCCTTTCTGCGTACTAATTAAAGATAGCATAACTTAAAGCAAATCATTTAGACTTTTATTTATGTGTGAAACCGAGTACTATGTGCGCATTTTTATAACTTGGAGCATATGTAATGCAACTAGGCACTCCGCTGTCTCAGTATTTAATCGAAGAACAACGCCTATACCCTGAAGCTACTGGCTCATTCACATTATTGATGAATGATATTGCACTCGCATGCAAGACAATTTCAGCAGCAGTTAGAAAAGGCGCTTTAGTTGATGTTTTAGGTAATGCTGAAAGTGACAACTGCCAAGGCGAGCAGCAAAAGAAACTAGATATTATTGCTAACGAACTATTTATTAAGAATAATATTTGGCGTGGTCACATTGCTGCAATGGCGAGTGAAGAAATGGAAGAAGTGTATCCAATTCCAGACGGTCAACCAAAGGGTAAATATCTTTTAGTTTTCGATCCATTAGATGGTTCAAGCAATATTGATGTTGATGGTCCAATTGGTACAATTTTCTCCATCATGCGTTCTGATAAAGAAAACCCAACAGAAGCAGACTTCTTACAGGAAGGCACAAAACAAGTTTGTGCTGGTTACTGCCTATATGGTCCTGCAACAATGATTGTAATTTCAATCGGTCATGGTACACACGCATTCACATTAGATCCAGACATTGGTGAGTTTGTTTTAACACACAAAGATATCCAAATCCCTGAAGATTCTGCTGAATATTCAATCAACCATTCAAACCGTTTAGGCTGGGAAAAACCGATGCTACAGTACGTAGAAGATCGTGAAGCTGGCAAAAATGGCCCTAAAGGCAAACGCTATACAATGCGCTGGGTTGGTGCAATGGTAATGGATGTTCATCGTATTTTAATGCGTGGCGGCATGTTTGCTTATCCTATTGATGAAGGCATTCGTGCAAAAGGCGGCCGCTTACGTTTAATGTACGAAGCAAGCCCTATCTCTTTCCTAGTTGAACAAGCAGGCGGCATCGCGACAACTGGTTACCAAAGAATTTTAGATGTTAAGCCATCTGGATTACATCAACGAGTTCCTGTTATTATCGGTTCTAAAAATGAAGTAATAGACATTTTAAACTATCACAAATCATACGCTGAACAGAATTCTATGGAATTCAATCATAAATGTAAATTATTCTCGTAGTTTATATTTTAATAAACAGAGAGTTAACTTTTATCATGATTTTATGAATAAATGTATCGTATAATGCGAGAGTTTTGATAAACAATTTGAAATGAGAATAGGTATTTATGGCAACTTATAGTACAAATGAATTTAAAGGTGGATTAAAGATCATGATCGACAATGACCCTTGTAGCATTGTTGAAAATGAAATGGTAAAACCAGGTAAAGGCCAAGCTTTTAACCGTGTTCGTTATAAAAACCTTAAAACTGGTCGCGTTATTGAAAAGACATTCAAATCTGGTGATACAGTTGAAGCAGCTGACGTTATCGATGTAGATATGGAATATCTATACAATGATGGCGAGTTTTGGCACTTCATGAACCAAACAAATTTTGAACAAGTTGGCGCAGCTGAATCTGCGGTTAGCGATGTTAAAAAATGGTTAAAAGAGCAAGATGTTTGTGTGATCACGCTTTGGAATGGCGTACCAATTTCTGTAACACCACCAAACTTTGTTGAATTAAAAGTTGTTGAAACAGATCCAGGTTTAAAAGGTGATACGGCAGGCACAGGCGGCAAGCCAGCAACTTTAGAAACTGGTGCTGTTGTTCGTGTACCTCTTTTCCTTCAAATTGATGAAGTTGTTAAAGTAGATACACGTACAGGCGAATATGTCTCTCGCGTGAAGTAATAGTTTTAGTCAGTATTCAGTATATTAAAAATACATATCGGAGAATGTGATGAGTGATAACAACAATGTCGATCTCAAAAGACGACGTGTTTTGACGCTAGCAACGTCAGCAGTAGGCGGTGCAGGGGCAATGTTCCTAGCCTACCCTTTCATTGCTTCTTGGATGCCTAGCGAAAAAGCAAAAAACGCTGGTGCACCTGTAGAAGTGGATTTATCAAAACTTAAACCAGGCGAGTTATTGCGCGTTGAGTGGCAAGGTAAGCCAGTTTGGATTTTGAGTAGAACTCCTGAAATGTTGTCTCTTTTAGAAAAAGTACCTGCAACTGATTTAGCAGATCCTGATTCTAAAATGGAACAACAACCAAGCTATGCAACAAATGCTTGGCGTTCTGAGAAAAAAGAGATCTTAGTACTTGTTGGTATCTGTACACACTTAGGTTGTTCACCAACTTATCGTCCGAATGTTATACCTGCTGAAAACTGGATGGGTGGCTTCTTCTGTCCTTGTCATGGTTCTAAGTTTGACTTAGCGGGCCGCGTTTATAAAAACGTACCAGCTCCAACTAACCTAATCGTTCCAAGCTACCAATTCTTAGAAGGTAATCGTCTAATTATCGGTCAAGATAAGGAGAGCGCATAATGGCATTCCAAGAAAATAGTTCTCAAAAAGGTATTGTAGGCTGGATCGACAATCGTTTACCTGTTGTTGAAGCAACTCGTAAGCACATGACACAATACTATGCACCTAAAAACTTCAACTTTTTGTATGTTTTCGGTGTGTTATCCATGGTTGTTTTGGTTAACCAATTAATTACTGGTATTTGGTTGGTCATGCACTATGTGCCTGATGCAACATTGAGTGAAACAGGCATGCCTATTGCATTCGCATCAGTTGAAACAGCAATCATGCGTGACGTAGACTGGATGTGGCTCATACGATATATGCATGAAGTTGGTGCGTCGATGTTCTTCGTTGTTGTTTACATTCACATGTTCCGCGGCTTGATGTACGGTTCATACCGTAAGCCACGTGAATTAGTATGGATCTTCGGTATGTTGATCTATCTATTATTGATGGCTGAAGCATTCATCGGATATGTATTACCATATGGTCAAATGTCATTCTGGGGTGCGCAAGTAATCATTTCATTGTTTGGTGCAATTCCATACGTTGGTGATACTTTATTAGAATTCATCCGTGGTGACTTCGTTATCTCTGCAGCAACCGTATCTCGTTTCTTCGCGTTACACGTTATTGCATTGCCATTGGTATTAGTATTCTTAGTAATTGGTCACATTTTGGCTCTTCATCATGTGGGTTCAAACAACCCAGATGGTATCGAAATCAAAGATCATTTAGATGAAGAAGGCAAACCATTAGACGGTATTCCGTTCCACCCTTACTATTCAGTGCACGATACATTTGCTGTAGGTATCTTTATGATCATCTTCGCATTGATCGTATTCTATGCACCAGAAATGGGCGGTTACTTCTTAGAAAAACCAAACTTTGAACCTGCTAACCCATTAGCAACACCTGCTCACATTGCACCTGTATGGTACTTCACACCGTTCTACTCTGTATTACGTGCGATCCCATCATGGTTCGGTACGCAAATTTGGGGTGTAATCGGTATGGGTGGTGCAATTGCTGTATTGTTCCTATTACCTTGGTTAGATCGTAGCCCTGTGAAATCTATCCGTTACAAAGGACCATTAACAAAAATCTTGTTAACATTATTTGTAATTTGCTTCTTAGTATTGGGATATTTAGGTGTTGTTGAAGCAACAGCTGGTAGAACATTAGTTGCAAGACTATGTACTGTTTACTATTTTGCATTCTTCTTATTGATGCCAATTTGGAGCAAGCTAGATAAAACAAAACCAGTGCCAACAAGGGTGACAATGAAATGAAAAAATTAAAACTTTTATTAATTACGCTCTCATTGATGTCAGCTACAGTTGCAAATGCAGAAAGCTTGCCACCTGTAAATCTCGATGTTAATGATAAAGCATCATTACAAAATGGTGCGGAATTATACATGCAGTACTGCCACAGCTGTCACTCGTTGGAATTCCAACGTTATAACGTGACAGGCCGTGACATTGGCATGACGGATGATTCGGTGAAAGAAAAATTGATTCACACAGGTAGCTTCTCTACTCGTGAGAATGAATTCCAACCAAGCAAAGTGGGTGATTTAATGAAATCATCTATGAATCGTTATGATTCAAACTTATGGTTTGGTAAAGCACCACCTGATCTATCAACAATCACTCGTGCGCGTGATGGTTCACCAAATGGTTCTGTTGAGCCACGTAAAAATGGTGCTGACTATATTTATCACTACTTGAACTCATTCTATTTAGATGATACTCGTCCATTAGGTGTGAATAACATTGCATTCCCTACAGTTGGTATGCCACACGCTTTGATCGAGCTTCAAGGTGAATACAAGCCAGTATACGAAGAGCGTTTGCCTGCAGGCTGTAAAACTGCTGATGATGCTGAATGTAAAATGCAATCAGTAGTTGTGGGCACAGAATTGGTTAAACCAGGTAAAATGACACCTGCTGAATACCAAGCTGCAACACGCGATATCGTTAACTTCTTATCATATGTGGCAGAACCTGCTCAAATCAAACGAGCACAGTATGGCCCATGGGTAATTTTATTCTTAGTTGTATTCACAGTATGTGCATACTTCATGAATAGAGAATACTGGAAAGATGTTAAATAATATGTAATTCGAAAGTGGGCTATCTTATAGATAGCCCATTCTTTTCATTTTGTTTGTGAGTAAAGGAATAAAATGTCTACACGTCGTTCAGGCTTTACGCTCTATCAAGAAAATGCATCTTTAGATGCTGATCGCATTGCAATTACACTATTAGAAAAAAATATTTTAAGCGATGCTGTTTATGTTGATATCACTAATCCACCAGAAGAACTCTTAGATATCAATCAACAATTAATTCTGCCAACTTTAGAAACAAAAGAAGTTACACTCTATTATTCCAGCATCATCTTAGAATTTTTAGATGAGCGTTTCCCTCACCCACCATTATTGCCTCACGATCCAATTAATCGCGGTAAATTTAGATTAATCTTAAAGCGTGTAATCAATGAATGGTATCCATTATTGGAAAAAGTGATCAAAAAAGGCGAAGCTGATAAAAAATCTAGCAAAGCCATCAATGATCTCTTATTACGTTATGATCCATTATTTGAAGGTAACATTTACTTTCAAGGTAATGATTTCAGCATGATTGATGCTTCTTTAGCACCTTTCTTTTGGTATTTAAAACTCTACCAAATCGATGTGCCTGAAAAAGCTACAGCAACAAAAGAATATAGTAGTAATATATTGAATAGAGAAAGTGTTCAACATTACTACAAATCAAAGGGATAAATTATGATGACTTCCAATAAGCCATATATCATCAGAGCGTTTTATGAATGGATTTTAGACAATAATGTCACGCCATACATTGCGATTGATGCTACATTGCCTTATGTTGAAGTTCCCGAACAATATATATCTGAAGGTAAAATCATTTTAAATCTTTTACCTTCAGCGATTCATAATTTAAGCCTTGGCAATGAATGGATTTCATTTTCCACGCGCTTCAATGGTGTATCTGTCGATATTAATGCACCAATTGGTTCTGTCATTGCAATTTATGCACGTGAAAATGGTCACGGCATTGAGTTCCCCGCAGAAGCATTAACAGAAGATCCTTTTGTTAAAGAAGAAGATGTTAAGAGCACCAAAAAAGAAGCTTCACCATTCTCTGTGGTGAGCAACGAGGACAAAGCAGAACCTAAAAAGTCTTCAGCAAAAAAATCAACAAGCAAGAAAACTTCTACTAAAAAGCCAAGTTTAACCATCGTTGAGTAATTACTTTCATCACTGGAGGTTATTATGTCTACTCTGCCCCGCATTGTTGTATTAACTGGCGCTGGCATTTCTGCTGAATCAGGCATTCGTACATTTAGAGCTGCAGATGGATTATGGGAAGAACATCGCATTGAAGATGTGGCAACGCCCGAAGGTTTTATTGCGAATCCTGAATTAGTTCAACGCTTTTATAATGAGCGTAGGCAATATCTTAAGCAGCCTGATGTTAAGCCAAATCTCGCCCACTTTGCATTGGTGGATTTAGAAAAAGCTTTGGGTAAAAATTTCCTATTAGTCACACAAAATGTTGATAATCTTCATGAATGTTCTGGCAATCAAAACTTAATTCACATGCATGGCGAATTACTGAAAGTACGTTGCGCTACTACAGATCAAATCCATGATTGGCACGATGACATTACAGAAAATTCACTATGTGAATGTTGCCAAACGCCAACACTTCGCCCACATATTGTTTGGCTTGGTGAAATGCCATTAGAAATGGATTATATTTATGATCAATTAGCACGCACTGATTTCTTTATCTCAATTGGCACATCTGGCAATGTTTACCCTGCTGCGGGTTTTATGAGCTACGCTAAATCTCATGGTGCTCATACAGTTGAATTAAATTTAGATCCAACGCTGGGTACATCACAATTTGATGAATCACATCAAGGCTTAGCGAGTAAAATCGTGCCTGAATACATTGAGAGATTTATACAAAATCTCAAACAATAAAAAAGCTGCTCAACGCAGCTTTTTGAATATTCACAATAATATAATCACAATCTCTACAAAACCTTATTGCAATATCTTGCCTTATGGACAAAATATTCGAAGCAGGCTCTATACAATTCGATTAATTATTTTTTGTTATTGAACATTTCTAATGATTTAACGATTTCTTTTTCAGCATCTTCTTTAGAACCGAAACCATCTAATTTAACCCATTTGCCTTTTTCCAAACCTTTGTAGTTTTGGAAGAAGAATTCGATTTGTTTAACCAATAATTCTGGTAAATCTTCGATTGATTGGATACTGTCATACATTGGGCACAATTTTGATACAGGTACTGCGATTAGTTTAGCATCACCGCCTGATTCATCTGTCATGTTCAACATACCTAAAGGACGCGCACGTACAACACAGCCGTGGATCAATGGGAATGGTGTTACCACTAAAACGTCTAATGCATCGCCATCATCACACAATGTTTGTGGAATATAGCCGTAGTTTGCTGGGTAACGCATGTTTGTACCCACAAAACGATCAACCCACACTAAATCATCTTCAATTTCGTATTTAACAGGATCAGATTCTGCTGGGATCTCAATAATACAGTTAAAATCTTCTGTGATTTTGCTTAAATCTTTAGCAGCTGGGATTGAATCAAAACTCATATGTAACCTCTATTTTATGATGAAAGATCAGAAACGCGCTATTATACATTTTTATATCCCCAACTTCCACGAAACAAAAGGCACAAAATGTTTTCTCGTTTAGTTTTATTGCTACCAGGCACAGTGAATTATGCAAAATTTGATCATTTCTTTCAGAAGAATGATTATATTATTGCTGTGGATGGTGGCATTGAACATAGCTTGCCATTAAATATTGAACCTAATCTGTGGGTGGGAGATTTTGATTCCTGCAAACTAGAGAGTAAAACACAATTTGCCCATATTCCAACAGAAGTATTTCCAACAGATAAAGATCTGCTAGATACAGAAATTGCCTTGAGTAAAACCAAAGATCTTAATGTTCATGAATGCGTAATGATTGGCGGAATGGGCGGAAGATTGGATCATCAATTAAGCTTATTCATGTTGTTAACCAATCATCCTGAATTACAATTCATTCATACAGATGGTGAAACAGAACTCTACTCTTTAAATCATACAATAGAGCATAAAATTAAAGCTGATTCATTCAAGCATGTCAGCATCATTCCAATTACAACTTTAGAAGATGTCTCTATTGCTAATGTGAAATGGCCGTTACACAATGTGATCTTAAAACCTGGCAAAGGCTTCTCCATCAGCAATGAGCCAACTGAGAAATTTATCCACTATTCCCAAAGCAAAGGTTTAGGTTGGCTTGTGCTCACAAACTAGCTCAATTGTCTTTCGGTATATAAAAGTGTATATTACGCTTTTACTCAATCAGTATAAAGTGGAGCTCGTATGAAAAAACAATTAATCGCGACCGCACTGCTCGCATCTATTTTCACAATGGCAAATGCTGAAGAAATCATGGTTTCAGCGGCAGCAAGCTTAACAGATGCTTTCAATGACATTGCTAAAAATTATGAAAAAGCACATCCTGAAGATCAAGTGATGTTGAACTACGCTGGCTCAGGCGCTTTATTACAACAAATGGAAAATGGTGCACCTGTTGATATTTTTGCATCTGCCGACCAAACAACAATGGATAAAGCCGTAGAAAAAGGTTTAATCAAAGATGGTTCACGCAAAACTTTTGTTAAAAACACATTAGTGGTTGTTGTGGGCAAAGACAGCAAATTAGCAGTCAAAACATTAGAAGATTTAAAAGCCACTGACGTTCATAAAATTGCTTTAGCAAACCCAGCAAGCGTTCCAGTTGGCCGTTATACAAAAGGTGTATTAGAAGCTGCAAACTTATGGGCAGATTTAGAGCCAAAATTCATTGAAACTGAAAGTGTTCGTCAATCATTGGCATACGTTGCGCAAGGTGAAACTGAAACTGGTTTTGTTTATGGTACAGATGCTGCAATTCTCAAAGATGAAGTGAATGTTGCATTCGTCGTGCCAACACAAACTGAAATCACATATCCAATCGCTTTAACCAAAGAAAGCAAAGATGGTAGCGCACGCTTCTATGAATTCATTTTCACGCCAGAAAGCCAAAAAATCTTAGAAGATTACGGATTCACTAAACCTTAATGCTCGAATCCATCTACCCGATTTTATTACTGACACTCAAAATTGCTGGCTTAGCAACGTTGATTGGTTCTGTGCTCGGTATTTTAATCGGGTTTTTCTTGGCCCGTACTGATTTCTGGGGCAAAAACCTTTTAGATACAATCTTAACGCTACCAATGGTTTTACCACCCACAGTTTTAGGTTATTACCTGCTAACTTTGATTGGGCAAAAAAGCTGGTTTGGCCAGTGGCTTTATGAAAGCTTTGGCATTCGGTTAATTTTCACATGGCAAGCTGCTGTCATTGCAGCCACTATTGTTGCCTTTCCATTAATATTAAAACCTGCACGCGCTGCCTTTGAAGATGTGAATCGTGAATACGAACAAGCTGCAAGCATGCTGGGCATTTCTCGTGTTGCAATTTTCTTTCGTGTCACATTACCATTAGCTTGGCGCGGAATTTTATCAGGCATTTTATTGGCATTTGCTCGAGCACTCGGTGAATTTGGTGCGACATTGATGGTCGCAGGTGCTACACAAAAAACACAAACATTATCCATCGCCATTTATCGCGCTTATAATTCATTTGATTATAAAACAGCTAACTATCTCGTACTGTTAACATCTGCTGTTTGCATTGTCATTCTAATGGCAGCAACATTCCTAAATCCTAGAAAGCCAAGGGCATGATATGAATATTGATTTTTCAGTTCATAAAACCCTCACAGCTTATAAGCGTTCATTCACATTGGATGCTACTTATCAAACAGAAGCCAATCGTTTAGTCATTTTAGGTGCTTCAGGTTCTGGCAAAAGTGTTTTACTCAAAACAATTGCAGGATTAATCACACCAGATTCAGGCAAAATTATTTTACAAGATCGTTGCTTATTTGATTCCAAAAATAAAATTAACCTCAAACCACAGCAAAGATCCTTAGCTTATCTCTTCCAAAGCTATGCGCTATTTCCTCATTTAAATGTGGCACAAAATATTAGCTTTGCGCTGCATCACTCCATCATCAATGGCCGAAAGCATTCTGTATCAGAAGCCGTGCAATATTGGTTGGAACTTTTTAAATTAGAAGGCATACAATTTCAATATCCTGATGAAATTTCAGGTGGACAAAAACAGCGAGTTGCTCTTGCCCGTGCTTTAATTGTGAACCCTAAAGCTATTTTATTGGATGAGCCATTTTCTGCTCTTGATACCAATCTCCGAGCAATCATGCGAAAAGAATTAGCTGAAGTACAAGAGAAACTCAAAATCCCTATGATATTGATCACTCATGATCCTGAAGATGCCAAAGTATTTGGCGATGCTATTATTGAGATTGAAAATGGGCATATTGTGAAAACCTCTTAAAGCTGTTTTTCACACAACAAATATTTATATAGCTCAGTCCTCTCAAAATTCATTTAAAAATAATACTCCTTACTAACAGCGAAGAGTATTATTGGGAATTTTTAAAAAATCACTATACAATAAAAATTTAATTCATATTTTAAGCAGAGAATGAATCATTACTTAGCATTTTTAATGGTGGGATTAGGCGGTGGCTTAGGCGCAATGAGCCGACATTTTACTGCGCTCATGATTAATCGCTTTTGGCAGCAATCATTCCCTTTAGCAACATTTTCCATTAATATCCTTGGATCCTTCTTAATTGGTATCTTAGCAACTTGGTTATTGCCGAAAATGGGCAATGACACATTATTAAAATATCTATTGATCACAGGCTTTTGTGGTGGTTATACGACATTCTCCACTTTCTCTATTGAAAATTTGCAATTACTCCAAGAAGGTAAAATATTTACGCTAGCTTTATATGTTAGCAGTAGTATTATTTTAGGCATTACCTTCGCACTGTGTGGCTTATTTGTTGGCCGTGCGATCTCTTAAATTTTAGTCTTTGAAGTTCACATGAAAAAACCATTTCCAGAAACATTATTGAATCAAATCCGTATCGTAATGGTACGAACATCTCATTCGGGCAATATTGGTGCAGCAGCTCGAGCAATGCGCGTAATGGGCTTATATAACCTAGTATTGGTTGAACCTAAACAATTTCCAAGCCAAGAAGCAATTTCATTAGCAAGTGGCGCTGTGGATGTTTTAGACAACGCAATTGTTGTGCCAACATTGGAAGAAGCATTAAAAGATTGCCAAGTTGCATATGCAACCACTGCTCGCCCACGCTATATTTCATCTAAATTGCACACAGTGGAAGAAGCAGCAATTGAAGCTTTACAAGGCATTAAAGATGAAGGACAGAAAATTGCTTTCGTCTTCGGTACAGAACGCACAGGTTTAACCAATGAAGAGATTGATCTTTGCCAACGCATGATGACAATCCCCAGTGAAAATAGTTATAACTCGCTCAACATCAGTGCGGCCATTCAAGTTGTGAGCTATGAATTACATAAAGCTCATAAACAAGCATTAGCATTACCATTGATTCAAGCAACTGAAGCGACAGATGAATTGGCAACAGGTGAAATGCGTGAAGGCTTTTATGAGCAGCTACAAGATATCCTATTCCAAACTAAGTTTTTAGATCCTGCTGAACCTAAAAATATCATGAAGAAGATCCGCCATTTATTCCAAAAACGCGATCTCACAGTTCAAGAAATTCATTTATTACGTGGGATTTTAACTTCCCTCAACAGAAAGATTAACCATGATTAAATATATCAAAGAAGACATCCAAACCATTCATGCTAAAGATCCAGCAGCACGTAATACCATTGAAGTATTGGTTGCTTATNATCAGTGCGGCCATTCAAGTTGTGAGCTATGAATTACATAAAGCTCATAAACAAGCATTAGCATTACCATTGATTCAAGCAACTGAAGCGACAGATGAATTGGCAACAGGTGAAATGCGTGAAGGCTTTTATGAGCAGCTACAAGATATCCTATTCCAAACTAAGTTTTTAGATCCTGCTGAACCTAAAAATATCATGAAGAAGATCCGCCATTTATTCCAAAAACGCGATCTCACAGTTCAAGAAATTCATTTATTACGTGGGATTTTAACTTCCCTCAACAGAAAGATTAACCATGATTAAATATATCAAAGAAGACATCCAAACCATTCATGCTAAAGATCCAGCAGCACGTAATACCATTGAAGTATTGGTTGCTTATCCTGGTTTATGGGCTTTGTGGGGACATAGAATTTCACATTATCTATGGAATCATCATTTAAAACTCATTGCGCGTTGGCTATCAACGGTAACAAGATTTTTAACAGGCATTGAAATCCATCCTGGTGCTAAAATTGGCCGTCGATTTTTTATTGATCATGGAATGGGCGTTGTGATTGGTGAAACCACTGAGATTGGTGATGATTGTACGTTATATCATGGCGTAACTTTAGGTGGGACAAGCTTAAATGAAGGCAAACGTCATCCTACTTTAGGAAACAATGTCATCATTGGTGCAGGAGCTAAAATTTTAGGCCCGATCACTTTAGGTGATAATGCAAAAGTGGGTTCTAATTCCGTTGTAACTAAAGCAGTACCTGAAAACTCAACTGCGGTTGGTATTCCTGCCCGAGTAATTAAAAAAGATACCATTACAGCAGAAATCACAAATAAGCTATTCACTGCTTATGGTGTTGAAAATGATACGCCAGATCCAGCAGCAACTGCCATCAATCTATTGTTAGATCATATTCAAAGCTTGGATAATAGCTTAAAGAATATTTGCAAAGAGTTAGAAGCACAAAATATTCAAATCTGCACTAAAGTGCCTAATCTTCAACAAAAAGAATTGGATGATCTCGAAGCATTTAGCCAATCACCTAAAGATCAATCATAAAATTGAGATAACAAAAAAGGTTAGAATTTCTCTAACCTTTTTTATTTAACCTAATTTTTTAATACAGCAAAATTAATTATTTTTGATCTTTCTTTTCAGAATGATCAGCCAACTCATCAATGATTTTATCTACTTCATCTTGAGTTTTTTCTTTAGCTTCTGTTGCTTGATCAACGACTTTCTCTTTGATCTCTTCTACTTTTTCTTCCGTTTTATCTTTGATGTCAGCAGCTTTTTCTACAACTTCATCTTTAACATTTTTAACTGTCTCTTTTACGTCTTTCACAGCATCCTCAGTTTTATGTGCAATTTCGTCCACTTGAGCATCTGCTTCAATCACTAAACCTTTGAATTTTTCTTTCAATGTAGAGATTTCGTTTTTACTCATGTGCTGATAAAGATCTTTTAGATCTGTGCCAATTTTATGAAGCATATTCTCGCTTTCTGCGAAGTGCTCTGTTTGTTGTTTTAATTTTTCTTTCACTTCATCCAATTCTTTATTCAATTTTGCCACAACATCAGCATTTGAATTACCCATGCGACCTACGATCAAACCAATCACGATGCCTGCAACACCACCCAAGATAAATGCAATTAAGTATTCGCCCATTTTAAACTCCTCAACAGATAGATTGATAACCATTAATCTTTAATATGATCCTTGATTATACTATTCATAGCCATTTAAAATTAATTATTTTCAGTCATCCAGAAAACTTATTGATTTGAAGTAGGCAAAAATCAATTATTTGTTGAAAACTATGCCTTAACTCCATACAATGATCTGCTTTCTTTTTAAAATTGTGTCTTTATATGAAAATCTTAATTCTAGGCGCAGGACAAGTTGGCTCTAACGCCGCAAACATTCTTTCACAAGAGGCAAAACACGAAGTGACAATTGTCGATGTGGATGCCAATGTTTTAGCGAATCTGCAGGATCGCTATGACATTAGAACGGTTGTGGGTAGTGCTTCTCTTCCTCATGTCCTAGACGAAGCTGGTGCAAAAGAAACCGACATTATCATTGCGGTAACCTCAAGTGACGAAGTGAATATGATTGCGTGCCAATTGGCGCATACATTATTCAATGTTCGATTAAAAATTGCCCGCATTCGCTCTCAATCATACATTGAATATGCTGATATTTTTGGTCATGAATTAGAAAAAGCCTTCAATATTGATGTGATCATCAGCCCTGAAATATTAGTGAAAGAGCGCTTAAAAAATATTATTAACTTACCTGGCGCACAGCAAGTTCTACGCTTTGATCGTGGTCGTGTATTAATCGTTGCGGCTGAAGCTGAAGAAGGTGGCCGTTTAGTAGGTTCGCCCATTAAAGATTTGCCCAACCACTTACCTAACATCGATGTTCGCATTGTTGCCATTTTCCGCGGTGATGAAGCATTAGAACTCAGTGGTGAAACAGTGATCTTAGAAGGCGATGAAGTTTATTATCTCTGCCCACAAAAACATGCAAAATTAGTCATGGCAGAAATTCGCCCTTCCACAAAAATTGCTAAAAAAGTGATGATCGCTGGCGGTGGCAACATTGGTTATCGTTTAGCAAGCGCATTAGAAGATGATTTGCGCGTTAAAATTATCGAAATCGATAAGAAAAGCGCCGCTCGCTTAACTTCACATTTAAAAAATGCTTTGGTGCTTAATGGCGACTGTACAGATGAATCTTTGTTATACGAAGAGAACATTGATCAAATCGATGTTTATTGTGCTGTTACAGAAGATGAGCAAACAAATATCTTATCCAGCATGCTTGCAAAACGCTTGGGCGCAAAACGTGTGATTACACTGATCAACCGAAGTGCATTTGTTGACTTAGTGGAAAATGAATCCAATATTGATATCGCTTTCTCACCACAACAAGTGACATTGGGTGTATTGTTAACCTACATTCGTAAAGGCGATGTTGTTCAACTTTATTCATTGGGCACAGGCGATTTAGAAGCGATTGAATTAGTTGCGCATGGTACACCAGAAACATCCAAAATTATTGGGCGTGTTGTGGATGAAATTGATTGGCCAGAAGGCATTACTTTAGCAGGTATCATTCGTAGACAGCAAGTTATCGTATCTCACAGAACTTCAATGATAGAAGAAAATGATCACATGATCTTCTTCATTTCAAATAAGCAAAGTATTCCTGATTTGGAATTCCTTTGCCAAATCAAAGGTAATAATGATTAACATTTCAGTAGGAGAGTTTATTAATGAGTAAAGTGAATAAGGTTGTTCTAGCCTATTCTGGTGGCTTAGATACATCTGTAATCCTAAAATGGTTACAAGATGAGTATCAATGTGAAGTTGTAACATTCACAGCTGATTTAGGCCAAGGCGAAGAAGTTGAACCTGCGCGTGCTAAAGCACAAGCAATGGGCGTAAAAGAAATTTACATCGATGACTTACGTGAAGAATTTGCACGTGATTTCATTTTCCCAATGTTCCGCGCAAATACAATCTATGAAGGCGAGTACTTATTAGGTACTTCTATCGCGCGTCCATTGATTGCAAAACGTTTGATCGAAATTGCTAACGAAACAAATGCAGATGCAATTTCTCATGGCGCAACAGGTAAAGGCAATGACCAAGTTCGTTTTGAATTGGGTGCATACGCATTGAAACCAGACGTTAAAGTGATCGCACCTTGGCGTGAATGGGATTTAATGTCTCGTGAAAAATTGTTGAACTACGCTGAAAAGAACAATATTTCTATTGATCGTGGTGGTAAAAAATCTCCATATTCAATGGATGCAAACTTATTACACATCTCTTATGAAGGTTTAGTATTGGAAGATCCATGGACTGAACCAGAAGCTGATATGTGGCGCTGGACTGTTTCTCCTGAAGAAGCGCCAGATACAGCAACATACATCGAATTAACATTCGAAAAAGGTGACGTTGTCGCAATCGATGGCGTTGCAAAATCACCTGCAACTGTAATGGCTGAATTGAACAAAATCGCTGGTGCAAATGGCGTTGGTCGTGTTGATATCGTTGAAAACCGTTATGTAGGCATGAAAGCACGTGGTTGCTATGAAACACCAGCAGGCACAGTAATTTTGAAAGCTCACCGTGCAATCGAATCTATCACTTTAGATCGTGAAGCTGCTCACTTGAAAGATGAAATGATGCCTCGTTATGCATCATTGATCTACAATGGTTACTGGTGGAGCCCAGAGCGTGAAATGTTACAAGCAGCAATCGACAAATCACAAGAACACGTTTCAGGCGTTGTGCGTTTGAAATTGTACAAAGGCAATGTCATCGTTGTTGGCCGTAAATCTGATGAATCATTGTTTGATGAAAGCATTGCAACATTTGAAGATGATGCTGGTGCATATGATCAAAAAGATGCAAGCGGTTTCATTAAGTTAAATGCATTGCGTTTACGTACTGCTGCTAAGCGTAAAGCAAAATAATTGCTCATTAATTAAATTCAAAAAACCTGCTTCGGCAGGTTTTTTTATTATCCAAATATTATTTCTATTATCTAAATCATCCTATTTTTATCAATCACAATTTATTTAATAAACGCTATAATACTGCATAACTATTAATATATTGGCACAGGAAGAATCTGATGGATGGTAAACAAAGAGTTGTGATAGAAGCCTTATTAGTCATGGCATTAATCATCAGTATTATGCTAATTTTCTTTCCAAGTGAAGTGCCAACTCGTAGATTGCCCTTTTTATATATCAACTCTCCACTTTTTCCATATGCTCGAGCACTTTTCCCAATCTTCACAGTTCTCTTATATATATTTAGGAAAAAATACAAAGGTGAGCTAACTATTGAACAAAAAATGGCACTATGGAGTGATAAAAAACAAGATAAATAGATTCTGTTGAATTTAATAATATCGATAATTCAAAAATATTGGTCGATGATCTGATCCTCGCCACCAACCAATTCGACTGCCGTCCATTTCCGAAAACTCTAAGTTTCTCACCAATATATGATCAATATTAATTAACCCTAATGACCACGTTGGGATTAATCTATTTTTAGTCTCAAATACTCTAGCCACACTCACAAAATCTTTAAAAACTGGTGAATATGGAGAAATATTAAAATCACCCATCACAACGACTGCATTTGATTTTTCATTGCCTATTTGTACTGCAAGATTCATCAAGCTTTCATCTCTAATATTGGCTAGTTCAGCATTAATTGGTGGCGGTGGATGAATACCATAAATCACTAATTCTTGATATTCTGCACGAACATAAGGATATTGCTTTAATCCTTTCATTGGATATAAAACCTCACAACGGTCGAATTTTAATGGGCTGTATAATGCTAAACCAAATGGTGAATCATCGGTTTTTCCACATTGGTATAAATTTTTATATTTTAATTTAAAAACATCATCCCATTCAGAGCCATATTCAATCGCAAATAAAACTAAATTAGGGTCGCTCATTTCTGCTTCTAATTTGATTAGCTCTTTCATCTTTTCATTATGATCGAAGCTCAAATTATAACTCACTAAATTGACCTGGTTTTGTGGCCAGTCTTTTCTAGATTGAACAAACTGCATTGGCTTCATGGAAATATATAGCAAGCTAAGAACCATCGCACAGAACAACACTTTAATGATGATTCTTTTGAAAACAAAAATGCCAACAACTGAACCAATCAAATAGAGCCAAGTAAAATGGCTAAATAAATCAAAAATCCAATATATTTTCCCAAGTTTCCCCAATACAAAAGCAGCTACAGATAATATTGCAATGATCCGTAATCTTTTTTTAATGCCCGCGATGATTTTGTGTTTATTATTCTTTTTCATCTTAATCCCTTATGACAGCGATTAAATTTTATTTAGATGCCACAAATTTAAATAATATAAAGGCAATAAGCAACGCCACAATGATAGGTAAAATCGCACCTACGATTGGTGGATAGCCAAAAATCAAAATCGTATGGCTCAATATTCTTGTGGCAAGATAAATGACCAAACCTATCATAATGCCCAAGAAGATTCTCATACCTAAATTGCCTTGTCGGTTTTGCGAGAAAATCAATGGTGCAACGATCACCAGCATTACAAAGTTCATCAATGGGCTGAAAATTTTCGTCCAAAATGCCAAACGATATTCTGAGCTATCCAAACCATTATTTTCCATATAACGAATAAAACGCCAGAGATTTTTGATGGACAAGTTTTCTGGTTTCGCAATCAATGCATCCAAAATGCGCTTATCAATTAAATTAGGCACAACAATATTAGATTCTGAAGAATGCACAATGATTTCATCTTCAAAAGTGACCTTCTGAATTTCAGGCATGATCCAATCTTTTCGATCTAATCGTGCATCAGGGGCTTGAATGATATTCTTAATTGTTTGCCCTTCAATATCAAACATTGTGATATTTTTGAGATTACCATCATGAATCGCAGATACATTCAAAATTTCTGAATTAGAAATTGCCCAGAAGCCATCTTGCACAACTGTTTTATTACTTTGTTTATTTTGATAAATTTCAGCTTGTACAGAGCTTTTAGGAATCACCACTTCACTCAGAAAGACGGAGAAAATACTCATAATAATGACAGTAAAAATCGCACCACGTAATATACGGAATTTACTCAAAGTCGCTGCACGCATTACAGTTAATTCATTGGTGGAAGCTAATTGCCCCAAACCAATGAGAATGCCCAGTAACAGCCCCATAGGAATCATCCGATTCAAACGAACAGGCANCAAAATTTCTGAATTAGAAATTGCCCAGAAGCCATCTTGCACAACTGTTTTATTACTTTGTTTATTTTGATAAATTTCAGCTTGTACAGAGCTTTTAGGAATCACCACTTCACTCAGAAAGACGGAGAAAATACTCATAATAATGACAGTAAAAATCGCACCACGTAATATACGGAATTTACTCAAAGTCGCTGCACGCATTACAGTTAATTCATTGGTGGAAGCTAATTGCCCCAAACCAATGAGAATGCCCAGTAACAGCCCCATAGGAATCATCCGATTCAAACGAACAGGCAAATCATACAAGAGATATAACAATACATCTGAAACCTTATAATTCTCTTGCCCAACATCACCCAATTCATTCAAGAACGTAAAAAATGTTTCAATGATTGATAGCAACACTAAGCTACCAATCACCGTGATGAAAGTTGTCCATAAAATATAGCGATCTATTTTTATCATCATTACATCCGCTTACTGAATCGATATGCAATCACAGCTGCAATCGCTAACATAACAACATGCACCCACCATAATCCCAACCAATATGGTGTAATGCCTTTTCTCATCCATGTTTGCGCAAGATTTAATAAGTTAAAGTAGATAACATAGATAAAAATTGCTGCTAATAAATTGCCAAATCGCCCTTGTCTTGGCCCTGAATGAGCTAATGCTGGAATCATCAATACAATGATCAATAAACTAATGGCTGATGATAATCGTCTTTCAAACTCCATTTGAAAGAAGATCAAATCTAATCGCTCTATCAAATCAGAACTAGAAAATGCTGCCATCTTAGGAATAACCTGCTCCCCACTGCCATCTAAACGCAAAATTATTTCTTGATAATTTAATACATCAACAGAGCCATTATTTGTAAAAGTATAACGATTACCATCTTTTAAAATTAAAAATCTAGTACCTAACTCAGGGGCAACTTCTTGACGCCCTGATTTTGCAAGAGTAATAGAGTATTCTCCATCTCTCCCCAATGTTTTAATGAATACATCTTGAATTTCCTGTTGATTCTCAGAAATTTCTTTGACATAGACAATATTCTTGCCACGAGACAACTCTTTAAATGTTCCAGCTTTAATAATTGTTAACTGTGCCTCTTCTCTTGCTTGCTGCTGAACATCATGAAAATGCATAGAAAAATAAGGTATCAAGAAAAAATTTAGCAATAACAAAATCGCCGCAAAAGGTATTGCCATTTGAAACAGTAAACGATATAACGCTGATAGCGGCATGCCCAAAGCGAACATTGCCGTCATTTCTGAATCTTTATATAAACGCCCAAATGCAGCAATGGATGCTAATAAAAAGCTTAACGGCACTAATTCTGCAACAAATCTTAAAATCTGTATCCCAATCATCGACAAGATAATATTGGGAGAAATTCCGCCATTAATCACTTCTGTCAATAACAACGCCAAACGCTGTACTAACAAAATGGCTAGCAAAACAATCAACGTAGCACTAAAAGTAAATAATATTTCACGTGAAATATAATGGCGGATAATGCGCATCAATTAATCCTTTGAAAGGGTTTGGCGATCGCTATAGAACTTGCGTTTAAACTCTTGGAACTTACCTGCATCCAAACTATCACGAACTTCTTGCATCAATTGTAAATAATAGTGAATATTATGAATACTATTTAAATGTGCACCCAAAATTTCTTTTGTTTTATCCAAATGGCGCAAATAGCTGCGTGAGAAATTTTGACATGTATAACACGTACAGCTTGGATCCACTGGATTGGTATCGAATTTGTATTTTTCATTACGAATGCGAACATCACCAAAACGCGTAAATAAATGGCCATTACGAGCATTACGTGTTGGCATTACGCAGTCAAACATATCAATACCGCGCTCAACACCTTCCACTAAATCTTCTGGCTTACCAACACCCATTAAGTAACGAGGTTTATCAGCACGCATTTGTGGTGTTAAATGTTCCAAAATGCGATGGCGTTCTTCCATTGGTTCACCCACAGCTAAACCACCTACAGCATAACCATGGAAATCAATGTCTAGCAAAGCTTCGATAGAACGTGTTCTTAACTCTTCGTGCATACCGCCTTGAACAATACCAAATAACGCATTAGGATTACCTTCAAACGCATCTTTAGAGCGCTTCGCCCAACGCATGGACATTTCCATTGATTTACGAGCAGTTTCATAATCAGCAGGATATGGTGTACATTCATCGAATGCCATCACAATATCAGAGCCTAAACGGCGCTGGATTTCCATCGATGTTTCAGGATCTAAAAAGCATTTACGACCATCAAATGGTGATCTAAACGTTACACCTTCTTCTGTAATTTTACGTAATTCTGCTAATGAGAATACCTGGAAACCACCTGAATCCGTTAAGATCGGTTTATCCCATTTCATGAAATCATGTAAATCACCATGCGCATTGATCACATCCAAACCAGGGCGCAACCATAAATGGAATGTATTACCCAAGATAATTTGAGCATTGGCTTCTAATAAATTCTTTGGCGTTAAGCCTTTAACAGTAGCAATTGTGCCTACTGGCATAAAGATTGGCGTTTCAACTACGCCTCTTTCAAATGTCAATCGACCACGGCGAGCATTGCCATCTGTCGATAATAATGAAAATTTCATGAATTCTAATGTCCTAATCTACAATAGGAATAAATATAAACCGTGAATTTTAACCTTTAATCCTGATTTTTTCAGAAAAACTTCATACAATGCTTTTATTTTGCGAATGAATTATGCCAAACGTATCTTTTTATGTGTTAGGAAGCAACAATATCAAAGACTTTTATAAAACAATCGTGCAATTGACAATCAAAGCCCATGAAGCAGAAAACCAAGTGCTGATTCACAGCAATCACCCTCAAATTTTACAACCCATTGATGATTATTTATGGTCATTTTCTGAAACTAGTTTCATTCCACATGTTTTAGTGAACACCGATGATGAAGTGGATGACATTGACCCAATCATTTTAGCTAGCTTTGAGCCAAGTTTGCCTAAAAAAGACTTATTGATTCAACTAGCAGATCAAGTCCCTCAAAATTTTAATCAATATAATCGAATCATTGAGATTCTGTACAACGAACCGAGTTATTTAGCACGTGGCCGTGAACGCTTTAAATTCTATCGCCAAAATGGGATTGAACCTAAAACAATCAAACTATAGTGGTTAATCCTATTGTAAATACTCAAGAATCTCGGGATGATCTTTATATTNTCAAAATTTTAATCAATATAATCGAATCATTGAGATTCTGTACAACGAACCGAGTTATTTAGCACGTGGCCGTGAACGCTTTAAATTCTATCGCCAAAATGGGATTGAACCTAAAACAATCAAACTATAGTGGTTAATCCTATTGTAAATACTCAAGAATCTCGGGATGATCTTTATATTTATCCATCAATTTTGTGCGCTCTTCAATGATGGCTAAACAAACACTATTCACATTTGCTTCAACATGATCTTTGTGGGATTTTTCTAAAGAAGGATCCCATAACTCAATCCATTTTGCACACTCTTTAGATTTTTCTGATAAAGCCAAAACATCTTCTGGCAATTCAAGCACTTCAGGCTCTTCTGCTTGAACATAATTTAATGATGCAACCATCAAGGTCACTATACAAAGTTTTTTGAACATTTATATAATCCTTTACTCTCTGCTGTCATGTACAGTCATCGCTGTACCTCTCAATTATGCTCAGCACTTTAACATAAAAAAGCGCCGTACATCATACAATGTACAGCGCTTTTTCGAGGGAAACTTACAAATTACCAATCGATAAATACTTAGTTTCTAAATAAGGCTCAATACCTTCGATACCGCCTTCTCGACCTAAGCCACTTTCTTTGAAGCCACCAAAAGGAACTTGCGCAGCACTTGGTAAACCATCATTCCAACCAATAATGCCAAAATCTAGATGATCTTGTAGATAAACACCTATTTTGTAATTATTCGTGAAATAGTAAGCAGCTAAACCAAATGGTGTGCCATTTGCAATTGCCAATGCTTCATCAATAGATTCAAAGCTAATGATTGGCGCAACTGGACCAAATGTTTCATCAGACATAATATCCATATCCAATGTTACATTGCCCAATACTGTTGGCTCCACAAAGAAAGTATTTTTCTCTGCATTCACAATAACATTGCCGCCTGCTAATACAGAAGCACCTTTTGCTTTAGCATCTTCAATTTGCGCAGCGACTTTATCAAAGCCTTTTTTATTGATCAAAGGACCAATATCAGTGCTTTCATCCATGCCATTGCCCATTTTTAATGCCTTGGCTGCTGCTGCAAATTTCTCACTGAACTCAACCAATACATTTTTATGAACGATGAAACGATTGGCACACACACAAGTTTGACCAGCATTACGGAATTTAGAAGCTACAGCTTGCCCAATCACAAAATCGATGTCAGCATCTTCACAGATAATGAATGGTGCATGTCCACCTAATTCCATGGAAACATGTTTCACAGTATTAGAGCTCTCGCTGATTAAGCGTTTACCCACAGGCGTTGAACCTGTGAATGTGATCTTGCGCACATATTGGCTTTCTGTGAATACAGGCCCAACTTTCGCGCCTTCACCAATCACACACTGTACAACATCTTTTGGAATGCCTGCTTCATGCGCCAATTCAACCAAACGAATCATGGTCAATGGTGTATCTTCCGCTGGTTTCACGATAAATGTGCAACCTGCTGCTAATGCAGGCCCTGCTTTACGAGTCATCATCGCAGCTGGGAAGTTCCATGGCGTAATTGCAGCAACCAAACCAACACCTTGGCGTGTGACAACAATGCGCTTATTGGTTGAACCCGCAGGAATTGTACGACCATAAATGCGCTTTGCTTCTTCTGCATACCAAGTTAAATAGCTCACAGCATAAGCAACTTCGCCCAACGATTCTTTATAAGGCTTGCCATTCTCTTCTGTCATTATTTTCGCAATGGATTCTTTATGCTGAATGATCAAATCAGCCCATTTTGAAATCAAAGCAGAACGCTCATAAGCAGAAGTATTGCGCCAAGCTACAAACGCATCATGACCTGACTTTAACTTTGCAACAATTTCATCCTGAGTGTCCATTGGCAAAGTTGCCAATAGATCACCTGTTGCAGGATTATACACTTTCAATTCATTCATTGAATTTCAATCCTTACCGACAATTATTTATTTGCTTCTACCAAACCAGCTTCTAAAATTGCTAAACCTTTAGCCAATTCTTCATCACTGATTGTTAATGGAGATAAGAAACGGATAACATTATAATTTAAACCTGCTGATAATAAGAGCAATCCATTATCATTTGCATATTGAGTAATGATTTTAGTACGTTTTGCATCTGGCAAGCCTGTGACAGGATCTGTCAATTCAGCAGCAACCATTGCACCCAAACGACGAATATCACCAATATAAGTATGAGTTTTCTGAGCTTCTCTCAAGAATGCTTCTAATTTAGCACCCAAAATCTCAGATTTTTCGTTCAATTGTTCTTCTTCAACGATATCCATTACAGCCAATGCAGCAGCACAAGCCAATGGATTACCTGCAAATGTACCACCTAATTGACCCGTAGTTGGCTCATTCACAATTTCAGCACGACCGACAACAGCACTTAATGGCATACCTGCTGCTAATGACTTAGATGTTGTCATCAAATCAGGCACAATGTCAAAATGTTCCATCGCAAATAATTTACCTGTACGACTGAAACCTGCTTGGATTTCATCAGCAACAAATACAATGCCATTTTCTTGACAGAAATTATAAACATGCTCAACAAAACGCTTAGGAGGAATAATGAAACCACCTTCACCTTGTACAGGCTCCATCACCACACAAGCAACCATGCTTGGGCAAGCTGTGCCTCTAAAGAATTCATCAAAAGCAGCAATCACTCCATCAATATACTGATCTTCACTCATGCCTTTTGGACGTTCATAAGTGAACGGGAATGGTGCTTGGAATACATCAGAGTTAAATGGGCCAAAACCTTCTTTATAAGGTTTTACTTTACTTGTCATACCCATTGTTAAATTTGTACGACCGTGGAATGCACGATTGAATACAACAACACCTGACTTACCAGTGAAACGACGAGCAATTTTTACAGCATTTTCTACGGCTTCAGCGCCTGAATTTAATAAGATTGCTTTCTTTTCATGATCACCTGCTGTAATTTCACAAAGTTTTTTACAAACTTGAATGTAACCTTCATACATCACAACGTTAAAACCAGGATGCGTGAAATGTTCCAATTGCGCTTTAACAGCTTCGATCACTTTTGGATGGCTATGACCAACGTTCATTACACCAATGGCACCTGCAAAATCGATATATTCTCTACCATCTTCCATCACCACTGTTGCATTTTTAGCTGTTACTGCAACATTTAAGTTACCAGTGCTCACACCACGTGCAACATATTTCTCACGCAATTCTTGTAAATTACTCACGATAAACTCCTACAAATTAAATAAATTTAAAATTTTTGAATGATTTAGTAGATAAAATTATTTAGGAACAAACACATTCAAGCTGATCAACATCTCTTCAATGGATGTCGGTAACAAATCGATGTTATATAGCAAATCACATACAGCATAGATGGCTGCAAAGCTATATAGTAAAACTATGATTGTTTGGATCACTGGGCTTGTAATGAAACGATTACACTGCCACTCAGGTGTGATATCACCATTTTTACGTGAGCTTCTAAGCATTAAGATAGGCACAATGGCTAGAATCACACCACCAACTGCACCTGCAAATTCTAATGCTCGGCCAAATGAAACCATTTCTCTATAAGCTAAAATGAATGGCGGTACAGAAATGATTGCTAAAACGGTTAAACGACGTAATTTATTTGTTTCTGAACCTAATTTGAATTGGTCGAAGATATTTGTGAAATAGCTACCGCCTAATCCCCAATAGGATGTCAACATTGCACACAATGCAAATAAGTTAGCCGTTAAAGCAGCCCAAGAACCTAAATAACGTCCCCAAGTAATGGTTGCGATTTCATCCACTTCATTGATGCCTGCCAATGAGATCACGGATAAAGCAACTGTTGATAACAATAAGAATGTACAGATCATGCCGATGACGATTGCTTTCGGCAATTGCTTTGGTTTATGTGCAAAGCCACGCGCAATTTCTGGCACAATGTATTGCGCTGAATAAGCGAATACAACTAAATAAATGATAGGAATCATGTAAGACCACTGGCCTTCCATTAAATTCTCAATTTTTGTATTCACATTAAAAATCGTTGCTAAAGATAAAACAATGATTAATACAACCATCGTAATACTGATATATTTTTCACCTTTACCAATTGCTTTTAATCCTGCATACAAGATACCAATCGCTGGCACTGCAAAAATTAAACTACCAAATTGGTTAGGAATGCCAAATAACTGGTTCATTAAGCGACCGCTGCCCGCCATATAAGCAATCAATGCACCTGTACTATTGGCAAAAATCGAGATAAAAATGAACCAAGAACCAATTCTACCAACATATTTGCGCGCCAAACCACTCAATTGAAAATGTGACTTTGTGCGTAAAGATGCTTCAGCAACATAAAGCATTGTGATAGTCGTAATGGTTCCAATCACAATCAACCATAAAAACAGTGGTAAAAATCCTGAATTTCTTGATGCATATGGAATAGCTAAAACACCCGCACCGATATTTGTACCCACAATCATTGCTACGCCTTCTAGCAATGTTAATTTTTTAGCAACCAATGTTTCTGTTGCTTCGCTGCTCTCTCGTTCGATAGGTTCTGCGCTCGCAAAACCATTTGCAGGCTCAACTAAGCCTCCAGTATTTATGGAATTCATATCCTCTCCTCATTTCTCTTTGGTGAGCTTCTTAATATTAGTATGCTAATTGTAGCTAGTGTGAAGTCTCATATATTTGCAATTAATCTCTATTTCAAGCCATTCTCCGAATATCTCTGCCTAACAATACCTCTCTAACTCATAATTTTTTCGACTGAGTGATAGTATTGCGTTCTGTAATTTATAACAATTAGATAAAAATAATGAAATATATGCTAAATTCATACGATCGTATGAAAGAGATTTAAAAGGCAAATATGCAACTCACCATAAGAAATTTAATCAACATGCCAGCGCTTAAAATAAAATTATTAAGTGAAGACAAAGGGATAGATAAAAAAATTGTCTGGGCACATACTTCTGAACTAGAAAATCCTAGTGAATGGGTTCAACCCAATTACCTCATCATGACAACAGGATTAGGCATCCCAAAAACTGCTGAGAAACAGAAAGACTACATCCAAAGAATCATTGATGCAGATTTATCAGGTTTGATGATTTCTGACAATATGAGTGCGCCTGAAGATTTAAGCACGTTGATTGATGTGGCCAATGCACACAAGTTCCCTGTACTGTTCATTGATTACCACACACCATTCATTGAGATTGCCCGCATCGTTCACGAAGCCAATAAAGATAAAAAAGATCTCATCAACCATCAACTCAGCAAAGTGCTTTATGAAAATACCCAAGAGCTAATCAAAGAGCATAATGTCAAAGATCTAATGGAGCGCATTCATAACCTTCTCAATATGCCACTTTATTTGATCAATATAGATAGCCCGACAGAAGCTCTGTTTAACTGCATACCAACACCAGCAGATATTCAAAGCCGTTTATTAGATTTTGATTTCAAGGCAACTGAGATTCAAAAAATCTATCAAAAATCCTCTGTGACTTTGCATGCGGTACCACTTAAAGCGCAAGGATTTACATTAATTGTTGCTGATAACAATATCAGTTTAGATTTATTACAAAATCTTGCTCTGCTCTTTAGCTTATATTTAGAAAGTAAAAAAGATCATTTCTACCAAAGAATCACACAAAGCGGTGAATTTTTAGATGATATTTTAAATGAAAATGTGAGTGAAAGTTACATTGATAAAAAATTACCAAGTTTTCACATTAAAACAAACAGTAGTTGCATGCTCATTGCTAAGCCCCACAAAAATATTAACTATAAGAAATTTTTGTTTAAATTTGGCATCAATGGATTAGTATTATTTAAGCAAGATCGTGTTGTATTAATGGCAGATAAAGCACATTTGACTAAGCTAATCCAACTCTTTCCCATGATTGGTATTAGTGACGTTATTAAAAAAACACACAGAATTCATGATGCATTTCAAGAGGCATCTTTAGCATTTAAAAACTGTTCCAAAGAATTTCCCGCACAATATTATGCAGAACAAAACTATTCCAAGCAGACATTGCCTAAAAGCATTGAAGAAGCTCAGAAAATATTTGAATTCAATTTAGGCATGCTTTATGCCAATGATTTAAATAAAAACACACGCTATATTCATACACTCAAAGCTTTTTTAGAAAATGATCGAGCTTGGGAGAAAACCTCTAAAATTCTACACATTCATAAACAGACATTAGTGTATCGTATTCAAAAAATTCAAGAAATGACGCAACGCCAGCTCAACTCTACTGCTGATATTGTTGAACTATGGATTGCTTTAAAAGCAGGAGAAATTTTAGGTATCATTGAAGAATAAATTATTTGGACAATTACACCAATATCTTAAAATAAGTACTAGAATGATTGTCTGACTATAAAATTCATTTTTTGAGGCCATCATGTTTGCTTATTACACTGCGATGAAACATTCCCACCTAATGTTTGTTGTCATCACATTGTGCTTACTGAATTTCCGATTCTTTTGGAAGCAATGTGCACCCAATAAACCTTTGCATAAGATTTTCCGCATTGTGCCACATGTCAACGATACGTTGTTGTTAATCACTGGTGCAATGATGGCTTATACAGTTAAATTTATCCCATTTGTTAATGCTAATTGGTTAGGTTTAAAACTGGTTTTGCTAGTGATCTATATTGGCTTTGGCTTTATGGCAATCAAATCTCCAGCAAGATCATCTAAAGCATTCTTAGGTTATGGGCTATCAATGTTGTCCGTTGGTTTTATGGTGTATTTAGCTTTAGCAAAACCTTTCTAAGGTAATAGTTATGACTGATCGTAAAAAAGAACTCAAAGAAACCCTCTCAGATTTGTCTTATTATGTCACTCAAGAAAATGGCACAGAAAGACCATTTACAAGTGAATACAATGATTTATTTGAAGATGGTATTTATGTTGATATTGTCAGTGGTGAAGCACTCTACTCTTCCAGAGATAAATTTGATGCTGGATGTGGCTGGCCATCTTTTAGTCGTTCCTTAGTTGATTTGGTTAACATCAAAGATCATAGCCATGGCATGATCAGAACAGAGATTAGAAGCCCAAAAGCAGACTCACATTTAGGTCATGTATTTCCTGATGGCCCTGTAGAAATGGGTGGTTTGCGCCACTGCGTTAATGGTGCAGCACTTAAATTTATTCCACTTGGCAACATGGAAAAACTAGGTTACAATCAGTGGTTCTTCTTATTTGAAGAATAAAAAAAAAGCTAATGATTTGTTACAAATCATTAGCGGAGTCAACGTTAAGTAATAATTATAATCGTTACTTCTTAATTAGGCGTTAAGAAGTAACTGTTCCTATAGTACGACCTTGGGCTTGCTATGTCTAAGTAATATAATTAATCAATGAATAGTAACTTATCTCACCTACATCTTTCATTACTATATAAATCATAATGTTAAGAAAAAAACCTCTTTTCTCATTATTTAATATTCTTATATTATTCAGATGATTTTATAACATTTTTTATTATAAATAATATTTATATATAAAATAAAATATATTAATGGATAAAATAACAAGAAGTTATACATATAACCGACTATTTTTTGATCAAACCATCATCAAATAATATTATGACCTGATGAAGTTTATTCCAAAAAATTAATACAAGAAGTTAAATGCTCTTTGTAAAATAAACAACAAGCACTGCCCATCCGAATTTAATCTGGGCATCTCATTCAATTGTATAAATACATCTTCTAATTTTGCTTGATCAGGCACCGATAAACCTTTCATAAGCGGCAAGGTTTCATCAAAAACCTCCTGCCAGCATAAATCGTTATTAAAAGGCAATTGGATATTCAAAAACTCTGCAACATCATCATAACAACGCTTTGCAGATTCAAGATTATGGCTAAAAATAATTGTAGTTGTCATACTCAGCAACTGCGACAAAGGCTTTTCAAAAATCTGAATCGAATCCAAGTGCGTTGAATAATCCAAGGTGCCTTCTTTACCAATTTTTGAGATATGTACACGCACAATCAAAATCATGCAATACTCAGACAATGAAACCTTGTTATCCATATCAATCAAAGTTTGGCAAATATCTTCAATATCTTGAATTTGGAATTTTGCCAAATGATCCATTTTGGGCAGTTCATTTGTTAAAGATTGTAACCGTTGTAGATCCGTCATTTTTTCTAAACGACTAGCTTCTCGAGTCACAAAATTAAATAACTGTGGCGATAACTTTGAACCCAGATAATCTAATTGTTTCTGACGAGTTTCTGCATCATGTGGTGCTATAAACGCAGCATAACATTTTGCCAATTTCATAAAAATATTCTGGCTATTTTTATCCAAGCCTAATTCAATCACAATATTGTGACTCGCATTATTGATCCTACTGGATGCATAATCATGCAATGCAGAGACCAAAATTCTGTCATCTTTTTCACTACTATCTACAAATTTCTGATCCAATACTTGCACCATAGATTTACCTGGGAAGCGATAAGCTGGCTGAATCTTACGAATGCGTTTTAATATTGGTGGATGTGTATCAAAAATACTGGTTTTCTCTTGATAATTCTGCAAATAAAAATGTGCAAATTCTTGATGTGTTGCATCTAATGCAGTTGTATTGTATTGCTCTTCATCACCTTCTAACAAAGCAATTTTTTCCAAAACTTGCACAATATAACGGCCACGTACAAAGCGCACAGATTCAGAATCAGCCAAATACTCTCGTTGACGAGAAATGATTGCTTTCACAATTCTCGCAGAAACTGCGCCAATCGCACCTACACACATAATCAGCAGGCTTAATATAATCACAGGAGACATAACAATCATAATAAACACAGGGAATAAGCTATTACCATCACCAAACTCTCTTGTCCCTGCACCGATTGTGCGCATGCTATAGCCTAAGCAAAATCGATTGATCGTATCAAAATCTCCCATAAAATGACGAGTAAAAAAGCTAAACATTGTATAACCATACAAATAAATACTCTGCAAACCATATAGCCAACCAATCAGTTTAAAATTCAAAATTGGATCTTTATGTAAAATATGGCTAATTTCATGCCCAATCAATGCTTGTAATTCTGAACGGGTTAAGCGACTAATCGAGCCTTCTGTTACAGCAATGGCTGTATCTTTCTTCCCAGTTGCAATCGCAAAAGCATTAATATCATATGATGGTAAAATAAATAAGCGCGGTAACAAAATGCCCGCAGCTACTGACATTTCTGTCACAACTTGCATATATCTTGCAACAATTGGGTGCTGATTAAACTGATTAATCTCAATCGCCCCAAGTTTCTGCATAACATAATCCACGCCTTCACGCATTTCGACAAACTTCGTCCAAACCATGATCAACATAAATACATTACAAATTACGATCCATACCCATGCATCCACAGGTGTTGCCCATGCTAAAACTAATCCCATTGCAATTGATGTGATTGTATAAACAGCCAAAAATGCCAATATAAATATGGAACTTTGAAGCAGATATGAACGTCTATTTTCCCAATTTTTCATGTGTATTACCTTTTAATCCTGTGCCTATCAACCTATTGTAATTATTGTGGATTAGGCTTATTTCATTAATACTTAGATATATTTCTTAATTTCATCCATCAAATTTTGTTGCTCATGTTTTGTGAAAAATGTCATCAATAAGCCTTGTGGGCTGATCAAAAAATATGGTCGACTGCCAAAATTAAAAAGCGTTAAACCATTTCTATTTCTAAATTTAAAACGCTCTGCAAAGGAAAGATGCGTTGTTTTATCAGGATCAATACAAATAATGTTAGGCTGTTCCTTAAACTGATCACTCAATTTAGATGGACCAATTAAAACTACTTGGATTGCGTCATCAAAATTTTCTTGGACTGCATGGATATTTTGACTTAATGCTTCCAAATCATCCTCATAATCCAATAAATCCACAAATAAGCTAAACTTACCTAATAAATCACTCGACGCTGACAATCCTTTATGTGATTGCCATTCGATATAAGGAATCGGCTCATTCAATGTTAATACACGATGGCCTTCAAAAATTGAACCACCTTGCTCTAAAGTTAAATAAGCTTTCAGATTTTCAAGACGACATTTCAGCGCTGTATTCGATAAACCCTTTAATTTTTGATAAGCACCTTTCACCAACCAACTTTCAGGATCAGCAATGCGAACAAATAACGGTGTATGAAAAACTAACTTCTCTAAAGCAATGCGTTCAAAATATAATTTAGATAAAGGCGGCACATAGAATTGCTTTAATTCTTGTATTAAAACTTTCACGTTACCTCCTTCCTAAACAATGATAAAGCTCCTCCATGACACAGGACAATGCTTTTTGATTTTGCATCACACAATTATATGCATTTTCACCCATTTCATCACGAAGCTTTCGATCTTCAATCAATAAGACAATTTTTTCATGTAAATCATCATGATTTAATACCATAATGGCATGGTTTTGTGTAAATAGATTAACCATATCTTGAATATTATCAATGTGTGATCCCACTGTAATTGCTTTATTCAAAAATGCAGGCTCCAGAATATTGTGCCCACCAATCGTCACAAAACTTCCTGCAACCGTTACAATATCAGCAGCACCATATAAATATAATAACTCCCCAATACTATCCCACAACCAAATATCATGATGCTCTAAAGAAAACTCATCAAAATTTGTTTCACTGCGCTTCTGATAACTGTAACCATAATCTTTCATTAAGCTTTCTACAGAAGCAAAACGCTCAGGATGTCTTGGTGCAATTGCCAATTTAATGTGAGGATATTGCTCATTGATTCTTCTGAATTCATTTAAGATGATCTTTTCTTCACCTTCATGTGTACTAGCAACGCACCACAATAAGTAGTTTTGCTTACCTGAAATCAACGTTTGAGCTTTGCAATTAAAATCATCAGGTAACACAGTGATATATTTCAAATTCCCCATCACTGAAACTTTTTGAGCACCCACAGCCATAAATCGTTTTTGATCATCTTCTGTCTGTGCCAATATTTTCACATTTTTTAATAAATGTTGAATGGTTGCGGGGATTTTTGCATAACCTTTTTGTGATCGATCAGATAAACATGCACTGATAATAAAGGTTGAAATGTTCAGTGTCTGACAAGCATCCAAAAGATTCGGCCAAATTTCTGTTTCCATAATCATCAATACTTTTGGCTGTACTTTCTTTAAAAATCGGCGGATAAAAAAGCCAATATCATGGGGTAAGAATGCGACAGAAACTGTATCACCAAAACTTTGTTCTATTTGTTTTCTGCCTGTCAATGTTGTGGTTGTAATTAAAATAGATTGATCAGGTAATTGTTTTTGAATTTCCAACACCAAAGGTGTCATTGCACGCACTTCTCCTAAAGACACTGCATGCAAAATAATATCATGTGGGCAAGCTGCTTTCGTAAAACCTAAGCGCTCAAATAGATAGCGACAGCCATGCCCAGATTTTTTATCTTTAAAATATCGAAACAATAAAACCCATGGCAGAATGATCCACCATAGGATTTTATAAACAATCAATAACATAAATAATTATAGCGCCGCTAAGCCTTCATAATTAGGATAGTTCATTTGCAAAATGCGCAAACGATCATTAGCCATGTCGTCTAAACCTAATGCACGATATGCTTTTACTTGGATGGCTAGTGCTTCTTGAACTGCTGGCGCGCCATCATAGTTATCAATCACGTATTGTGCACGGTTTGCTGCACCAATGTATGCTTTACGTTCCATATAGAAGTTAGCAATGTGAATTTCAGACATTGCCAAAATATTTCTTAAATATGTAACACGCTTTGCAGAATCTTCAGCATAAATACTGTTTGGATATTTATCCAAAATCACTAAGAAAGCTTCTAAAGATTCTGTTAACTGTTTCTGATCCACTTTACTATGATCTGGCGGTAAGAATTTATCGATGATTGAACGTGCTTTATCGAAATTCACTAAACCTTTGATGTACCATGCATAAGCAGTATTAGGATGATTTGGATATAATTTAATGAAGTCATTCGCTTCTTCTAATGCTTCTTTGTGATCACGATTCAAGTAATATGCATACATTTTATTCATTTTTGCTTGTTCTGCATAACTACCTTGAGGGAATCTTGCCTCAATGACGTCAAATCTCTCAATCGATTCTTTGTAACTACCGCCTTCTAAGCTGTTTTTACCTTCTTGTAGAAGATCACTGCCAGACATCATACGATAACGATCTTCTTTTTTGGTAGCTGAACATCCAACAATCAACAACATTGCGGATAAAAGTACGCTACAATGCACAACAGTTTTATTCATATCTCAAATCCATGTGATTTAGTGATTTAACAGAAATTTTAACCCGCTATTATACTCAAATTTATGCAAGCTACAGAAACTTTTTCATTAATTGTTCCCATGTCCTCCGCAGGCAACCGCTTAGACGTTGTTTTAAGCGAGCTATTGCCTAACTTTTCTCGCAAGAAAATTCAAGATGCCATCAAAAATGGTGACGCAACTTTGAATGGTAAAGCACCAAAAATTCGCGATAAAGTTTACGGTGGAGAAAACATTACCATTACCTTAATCTTAGAACAAGATTATTTGAATGATGCTAAAGCTGAAGATATTCCTTTAGACATTATTTATGAGGATGATGACATTTTAGTGATCAATAAACCTGCGGGTTTAGTGGTTCACCCTGCTGCTGGTAATCATGATGGCACATTATTGAATGCATTATTGCATCATAATGAACATGCACATCTATTGCCTCGCGCTGGTATTGTTCATCGTTTAGATAAAGATACAACTGGCTTAATGGTTGTCTCTAAAAATTTAGATGCTTATTATCATTTGGTTGAACAATTGAGCGATCATTCAATGGGTAGAACTTATCACGCCATCGCAAGCGGTGAAATGATTTCAGGTCAAACCATCGATGTCCCTATTGGTCGTCATAAAACTGATCGTAAAAAAATGAGCGCACAAGCGATTGGTAAACCTGCAATTACTCATTATCGAATTTTGGATCATTATCGTGCTCATACTTTGATTGAGTGCCAATTAGAAACTGGCCGTACTCATCAAATTCGTGTGCACATGAATTTTATCCATCATCCTTTATTTGGTGATAGCACTTATGGCTGGCGCTTAAAATTGCCATCAAAAATGGTGCCAGAGTTGGCAGAAGAACTACGCCAATTCAAGCGTCAAGCCCTACATGCGAAAAAATTAGAGTTGACTCATCCTAAAACTGAGAAGAGAATGGTCTTCGAATGTGATTACCCAGAAGATTTTGAAAAACTTATCAAGATCTTTAAAGAAGACCAAAAACAACTAGAGGATTAATCATGGCTATTGTCAAAATTGATGGTTTATCTGTTGTGCAACCTAATTGGAATGCACCTAAAAACATCAAAGCTTTTACAACCACTCGTTTAGGTGGCAAAAGCAACATACCGTTTGACTCTTTTAACTTAGGTTTAAATGTTGATGTGAATCGTGATGCAACCATTAGCAATCGCGAACAATTGATTCAAGCACTCAAACTGCCTGAACCTCCGCGTTGGGTTTCTCAAACTCATAGCACAATTGTTCATGATGTCAGCAAGATGGAAGCAACATGTGAGGCGGATGCCACTTTCACAACAGAGTCCAATCAAGTTTGTGCAATATTAACAGCCGATTGTTTACCCATTTTATTAACCAACGAACAAGGTTCGTTTGTTGCAGCAATTCACGCAGGTTGGCGTGGTTTATTGAATGGTATTTTAGAAAACACTCTAAAAGCTTCACCATTTTTAGATCACACAACCATTGCATGGCTTGCACCTGCTATTTCACAAAAAGCCTTTGAAGTCGGTCCTGAAGTGAAAGAAGCATTTTTAGACAGTGACTCAAGCTATGAGTCTTTCTTTGTGAATAGCTCAAGAGCCAACCATTTCTTTGCAGATTTATACGGCATTGCTCGTCAAAAATTAGAACAGTTTGGCTTAGCTAAACATCAAATTTCTGGCGGAGAATATTGCACTTATACAGATTCAACACATTTCTATTCATATCGTAGAGATGGCAAAGATTCAGGCAGACAAGCAACATTGATTTGGATGGAAGGATAATTCATGAAGTTAGCATATCCACTATCTATTGCAATATTAACAATGGCACTAACTGCTTGCTCAACTCTACCACCAACAGCACCCATAACTATTTCAACTTATGCCAATGCAGATTATGCAAAGCGTATGCACAAATATGATTGGGTTGCTGTGCAAATCACACCACAAAAATCAGCAGATGAAATTGCCATCAAAGTTTATTCACGCAATGATGTGAAAAAGCGCCAAACTTGTGGCTATGAAGGCAAGGCACAATGGAATGGCAAAGGAGAATATATCAGTAAAGAAAATATCGCATTTTCATTTGTAGATAATTCTCTAGTCATTACAGGGGAAGAAACTTCTCTATTCTACTATTGTTCGGGTGGCGCAAGTTTAGCAGGCACTTATGAGAAAATTTAACATTTCTAATGATTTAAAAAGGCGCACCTAGCGCCTTTTTTTAATCGTACTTTACAAATTAACAACAAGCCCAATCATATAAAACATTAGAAAAATCTCTATTTTTCAAATCTTCTTCAGAGATAAAGAATTGCATAGAACCGCAATCACCCAACATCACATCGCCCACGCTATCCAATTGGAATAATAAGATTGCTCTATCATCATTTTCATGGCGAGGATCTGATTGCGTTAACATTGGATACCCACCTATAGCATGACCTTGGCATACTTCAGATGCTTGATCATATAAAGCTTCCATAACATCCTCACCGCTTTCTTCATCTAACTGATTTTCAGTGTAATCATGGAATTTAAAAAGATTCTCATCATCCAATGTTGCAATTTCCAACGATGGAATTGTGTATTTCAATGAAGATGTGATGAGATAACTTTGATCCATGCCTAAAGCACCATAGCAATCATCATTTGCTATTTCTGCAAGTTCATTAAATTCAGCTAACGCCACGTTGTCATCACTCTTGATGATTTCAGGAAAATACACAACACGATAGCCTGTTTTACTGAAAGGCTCTTTAAATTCCAAACCCATCAAATCATCTGTTGCATCATTGAAAAAGCTCAGCATGCCAGTTCTTGGATAGTATTTTAAAACATGATCCGCATCACATGCTTCTGCTAAAGATGAATCTGCAAAAATTTCAGATAAATTCAATTGAGCAATCAGCGCCAAAGGCTGTCCATCTTTATTTCGCGGATATTCCTGTTCTTTAGGAAAATATGCAACACCGCCTAATTTGCTAGAATATGCCTGATCTTTAACATCTATCGATTCATCTGCTGACAAACTGATGGTTAATCGCTCTGACTTTTTTAGTAAATCAATCAATGCTTGTGTAATACTTCAGGATATTGAATTTTGGTGATCATAATGATCTCTTTCCCCATGAATAAAGTGCGTAGTATGCCATATTTATTTCTTTCAGAATTTTTTCTGAAAACCGTGTAGAATTCACGTTATTTAACTCACATAGTTTTTATTATTTAGAATTTTATGACTACCACCGAATTATATTCTTCCAAAACTTTCTTTATCCAAACTCAAGGCTGCCAAATGAATGAGTATGACTCAAACAAAATGGCTGACAGCTTGAAAGTTTTCTGCAAATTAGAAAAAACTGATGACGTAAAAAATGCTGACGTTATCATTTTGAATACTTGCTCCATTCGCGAAAAAGCACAAGAAAAAGTCTTCTCTGAATTAGGTCGCTGGCGCGAACTCAAAGCAGTAAACCCTAATATCATTATTTGTGTTGGCGGTTGTGTTGCTAGCCAAGAAGGCGAATTAATCCGTAAGCGTGCGCCTTATGTTGATATCGTATTTGGTCCACAAACATTGCACCGCTTACCTAAAATGTTGAATGATGTTTGGAAAGGCAATGGCGCACAAGTGGATGTTACATTCCCTGAAATCGAAAAATTCGACCATTTACCAGAACCTCGTGCAGAAGGCCCTTCAGCGTTTGTTTCAATCATGGAAGGTTGTAACAAATACTGTTCATTCTGCATCGTACCTTATACACGTGGTGAAGAAATTTCGCGCCCAGTTTTAGATGTGATTGGTGAAATCTCATTATTGGCTGAACAAGGTGTTAAAGAGATCAATCTTTTAGGTCAGAACGTGAACGATTATCAAGGTGAAATGCCAGATGAATCAATCTGCGATTTAGCTTTGTTAATCGAATATATTGCTAAAATTGATGGCATTGAGCGCATTCGCTTTACGACATCTCACCCAATTGCATTCTCTGATCGTTTGATTGATGTTTATGCTCGCGTACCTGAATTGGTTTCACATCTTCACTTACCTATCCAATCTGGTTCAGACAAGATTTTGATGGCAATGAAACGCAACCATACAGCGCTTGAGTACAAGTCAAAAATTCGTAAATTACAAAAAGTTCGCCCTGATATTTCATTATCTACAGACATCATTGTGGGCTTTCCTGGTGAAACAGCAGAAGATTTTGAAAGAACGATGGATTTAGTGAAAGAGATGAATTATGACATGTCATTCAGCTTCATCTATTCTCCTCGTCCTGGCACACCAGCATCTTCATTACCTGATGATGTTTCAATGGAAGAGAAAAAAGAGCGCTTAACTCGCTTACAAGCACAAATTACATCACAAGTGAATGCTATTTCAGAAGGCATGGTTGGCACTAAGCAACGTATTTTAGTTAGCCGCCCTTCTAAGAATGATCCAAAAATCTTAGCAGGCCGCACAGAAAATAATCGCGTTGTTAACTTTGAAGGTCCACATGAATTAATTGGTCAATTCTGTGATGTGATCATCACAGAAGCATTACCAAATTCTTTGCGTGGCCGATTAGTTTTAGAGTAATCTAATATAACCCATTGATAAAAAATATAGGAAGGATATTCATGAAAATTCAACCCGTTTCATATCAATTAAGTAGCGATGAAATTCAGTCGCTAGAAACTGATATTTTAGTTGTTAACTGCTATGAAGAAGAGTTATCTCCAGATGCAAAAGCTTTAGATGCCATGATGAACGGTGAATTACAAGCATTGCTAGATTCTGGTGAACTAACTGGTAAAACAGGTTCAATTTTCCCGATCTTCAAACCTGCAAATTTAAAAGCACGTTATTTGTTGATGGTTGGTTTTGGCTCACGCGAAAAATCATCCATTGAGACTTTAAGTAAAGCTGTGGAAGTTGCAACTTTATGGGCAAAGAAAACGCCAGCAACCAACATCACTTTCTCAATTCTAAGTAACTGTGGCAAAAAAACATATTCGATTCCTAAGATCATCGAAACTGTGAGCCATGCAACTTATACATTCAATGATTACAAGAGCAAGAAAGATGAGCAACATGCTCAAACTTACAGCATCAACGTAGCTGCAATCACTGAAGAAGTTCAAAATGCATTTACTTATGGTTTGGCATTAGAAAAAGGTGTAGATCTAGCAAAAGATTTAGGCAATACGCCTGCAAATCATTTAACACCAACAGATTTATCTGATGTTGCTGATAACTTGGCGCGCAAATATGATGACCTTCATTGCAAAATTTTGAACGATAGCGACATCAAACGTTTGGGAATGGGCGCAATTGTCGCTGTTTCACAAGGCAGCGTGGAAGCACCAAACTTCATTGTATTGGAATATCATGGTGCAGAAGATCGTGAAGCTGCTCCGATTGTTTTAGTTGGTAAAGGTGTAACATTCGATTCAGGCGGTATTTCATTGAAGCCAGGCGCAGGCATGGACGAAATGAAATATGACATGTGCGGTGCTGCAACTGTATTAGGCACAATGCAATCCATCGCTGAATTAGAATTGCCAATCAATGTTGTGGCATTGATTCCAGCGGTTGAAAACATGCCATCAGGCTCAGCAATTAAACCAGGTGATGTTGTAACATCTATGTCTGGTAAAACAATTGAAATTTTGAACACTGATGCTGAAGGCCGCTTAATTTTATGTGATGCATTAACTTACGCGGAACAATATGAACCTAAAGCTGTGATCAACGTTGCAACTTTAACAGGCGCAATCATTGTGGCATTGGGACATATCCCTACAGGTTTGTTTGCAAATAACCAAGAGTTAGCTGATCAAATCATCGAAAGTGGTAAAGCAACATCTGATCGCGTATGGCAATTACCAATTTGGGATGAATATCAACCACAATTGGATAGCCCATTCGCTGATATCGCTAACATCGGTGCAGGTCGCGCAGGTGGTTCTATCACTGCTGCATGCTTCTTGTCTCGCTTCACTGAAAAATATTCATGGGCGCATTTGGACATCGCAGGCACAGCATGGAACTCAGCAGGTACAAATAAAGGCGCAACTGGTCGCCCAGTTGGTTTATTGCTTGACTACATTGTAAAACAAAGCAAAGCCTAATTATTTGATAAATAAATCATATAATTCAATTTAATATTTTTGTGGCTATAGTAATATAGCCATTAACATTAGTGTAAATGCCCATTAAATAATCAAGGAGAAAATAATGGCTATTCGTGTTGGAATTAATGGATTTGGACGTATTGGTCGTTTTGTTATGCGTTTAGCACTTGAGCGCAATGACATTGAAGTTGTTGGTATTAATGACTTAATCGATGTTGATTACATGGCGTATATGTTGAAATATGATTCAACTCATGGCCGTTTCAAAGGCACTGTTGAAGTTAAAGATGGTCAATTGATCGTGAATGGCAAAGCTATTCGTACAACAGCTGAAAGAGATCCTGCTAACTTGAACTGGGGCGCAATCAACGTTGACGTAGTTGTAGAAGGTACTGGTATTTTCTTAACTGACGAAACTGCTCGTAAACACATCACAGCTGGCGCTAAAAAAGTTGTATTAACTGGTCCTTCTAAAGATGACACACCAATGTTTGTTATGGGTGTTAACCACGAAGCTTATGCAGGTCAAGACATCGTTTCTAACGCATCTTGTACAACAAACTGCTTGGCACCAATTGCTAAAGTATTGAATGATAACTGGGTCATCACTGAAGGTTTGATGACAACAGTTCACGCGACAACAGCAACACAAAAAACTGTAGATGCTCCATCTGCTAAAGATTGGCGCGGTGGCCGTGGTGCAGCTCAAAACATTATTCCATCATCAACAGGTGCAGCTAAAGCAGTCGGTAAAGTAATTCCTGAATTGAATGGTAAATTAACTGGTATGTCTTTCCGTGTACCTACACCAGACGTTTCAGTGGTTGACCTAACAGTTAACTTAGAAAAACCTGCAACTTATGCTGAAATTTGTGAAAAAATGAAAGCAGAATCAGAAGGTGCTTTGAAAGGTATTTTGGGTTACACAGAAGATGCTGTAGTTTCTACAGATTTCTTAGGTGAAACTTGTACTTCAGTATTTGATGCTAAAGCAGGTATCGCTTTGACTGATAAATTCGTTAAAGTAGTTGCTTGGTATGATAATGAAATCGGTTACTCAGCAAAAGTATTAGACTTAGTAGCTCACATCTCTAAGTAATTTTAATACTCAAACTTAATAGCAAAAAGCTTCGCAATGCGAAGCTTTTTTATTAACTTAATTTTAACTGCCCTAACTATTTTTCTATTTGCTGTGTAGCAACATCAAATAACTTTGTTGCTTTCACTTCATCAATATTCTTCTTCCCTGCCAAAATCATCGTTGTATGCAATTCATAATTTAATTGATCAAATACAGCTTTCACACCTTCAGAACCACCCAAAATCAACCCATAAAGAACGGGGCGACCGACAGCAATAATATCTGCACCAGATGCTAATGCTTTAAACACATGAGAGCCACGACGAATGCCACTATCAAAAATGATTGGTACACGCTTATTCACTTGTTTGGCAATCAATGGCAACATATCAAATGAAGATGGTGAACCATCCATTTGGCGACCACCATGACTTGACACCCAAATGCCATCTGCACCTGCTTGCACCGCAATTTCAGCAGCTTCTGGTGCTTGAATACCTTTCACAAATACCAATAAACCTTGGCTAATGGATTTAATGTATTGAATATCTTCGGCTGTGAAACTAATTTTACGCATTGCACGGGCTTCACTGTGCGTAATAGATTTACCTTCATAATATTCAGCTACATTTGGTGTTGCCATACTGTAATTATAGTTATTCTTTTTATCCGACTCACGATTTCCAGGCACACCTGCATCAATGGTTAATACAATGGCTTTAGCACCTGCTTTAACTGCTTTACTAATCATATGCTCATTGAATCCATTATCACGACTCATGTACAACTGGAAAAACCAAGGCGTATTCGGCGAAGCAGCAGCAATTTGGTCTAACATTACACTTGCATATGTACTAACGCCCATCATAGTGCCAGCTTTCCCTGCACCCGTAATTGTCGCTTTGTCAGCCACTTCATGTAATAAGCCATGTGCTGCCATCGGTGCAATAATGATAGGGCTTGCTAACTCAGCACCCAAAAAGGTCACTTTAGTATCTGCACCGTCCAATCCAGCTAGGCCATTGGGGATGATTTGCTTTTTATTGAATGACTCAATATTTGCACGCAAGGTTAATTCATCCTCAGCACCACCTTGAACGTAGCCAAATGCACCTCTATCTATTTTATCTGATGCTTCTTTTTCCAAAGTTTCCAAATTAATAATTTTGATTAGTCCTTCTGCATTACTTAACATATCCACTTCTCCATGATGATTGTTTGAATCATTCTAATGCTTAGCTAAAATTATATAAATGCAACAATAAGAAATAGATCGTTCCAAATAAAGAACAAAATAATATATATGAGAGAAAATATGTAAGTAAAATGTAATAAATGGATTATACTTCTCAACTGAGGATTAATTAAGCAAGAAAGTCCTTATAAACCTATATTATCAGGGACTTTTTAATGGTAATATCTTATACTGATAACAGGAAATTATGACTATTGTATTTATCTAAAAGGAGATCACATGTATAAAAAAATCCTATTGGCTGTTGATGGTTCTGAAAACTCTCTTCGTGCAACTGAAGAAGCAAAAAAAATCGCAAAAATTGAGACAGATGCAATTGTTGATATTCTTTACGTGAATGTTCCACCAAAAACTGCACGTGAAATTCTATTAGAACCTTCTAAAGAAGAACAAGACAAAGCAAGACAAGCTCGCATTAGCCCTGTAGAAAAAATTCTCAATGATGCTGGCGTTAAAAATAAAGTATCTATCGTGACTGGTGAAGCTTCACCAACAATCATTCAACACGCAAATACAACAGGTGCTGAAATCATTGTGATTGGTAGCCGTGGTTTAAATGCCGTACAAAAATTTGTGTTAGGTGGCGTTAGTAATGAAGTTGTTCAAAAAGCAACAATGCCAGTATTGTTAGTAAAATAACTACTTTCAAATCCTAATGACTAAAAAGCCCCTACTACAGGGGCTTTTCGTTAATGCTTAACAAACTTCATATTGTTTCACAAGATATTCTCGGATCTCTTTCAAAGCTTTCATCTGTACTCTACGTACTTTTTCGCTTGTCATATGTAAAATCTTACCAACTTCTGCATAAGTTTTAGAAATATCATCACGCAAACCAAAGCGCTCTACAATGACATCACGAGCCTCTTTATCCAATACACGCAAACCTTGCTCTAAAGTATTCATTAAAGAGTCTTCTTCCATCATACCCAAAGCGTTATCTGTGCGATTTTCACTCGATAACATATCTAATAATGAGCCTTGATCTTCATTCACTTCCATATCTAGTGATAAGACCATTTCATTGTCTAATAACAGTTCTTCAATTTCAGCAATTGTTTTATCACAAGCTTCTGCTAATTCAGCGTAAGTTGGCTCTCTATTCAATGTTACAGCCAATTCGCGTTGTACTTTCAAAACACGATTAATGGCTTTATGTAGATGAATTGGCAAACGTACTGCTCGGCCTGTATTCATAATGTCACGCTCAATCGCATGACGAATCCACCAAACAGCATAAGTTGAAAAGCGGTAATTCATTTCAGGATCGAATTTCTCAACAGCCTGCATTAAACCAAGATTACCTTCAGAGATTAAATCTGATAACGAAACATCACGATTACTATAACGTTTAGCAACAGCAATAACTAAACGCAAGTTGCTTTCAATCATTCTTTGACGAGCTTTTTCATCACCTTGCTGAACAAGATAAGCTAATTCTTTCTCTTCATCAGCTGTTAGCAATTCATTATTTGCTAACGCACTGAAATACATGCTTAAAGAATCTGAGACATCTATATTACTATGCTTATCATAACTAGTAATGATATTAGAAAACTCCTCATTAGCTTCGTTTGCTACATTTAATTGATCGTGTGGCATATCATTATCAAAATCACTATCTAATCCCTGCTTATTCATATACAACCCTTTTAATACTTATCTTAAATCGTTGTTTCTACGGGGACATAGTATATTCAATGAGATATCAGTCAAAATAAAAAACTTATATAATTATTATTTATAATTTTTATAATTAGATATTAGTTGCAAATGTATATTTAAATTATCAATAATACTTTCGTATAATTTCAATTAACAACATAATGCTTAATAAAATATACATTCAATACATTTATTAACATTTACCAAAATCTAAATTAACCTGATAATACAGACAATTGCTGAGGTATTAATAAAGCAATAACTTATGTAAATTTACATTAGAACTTTTCTAACAATAAGGAAAATTTACACCATAAATTTAATCAATTTAATGGCAAAGAAATATTGATCAATATTCATACAAAAAAATGGAAAGTTTTACCAATAATTCTCAAATTAACATTGAGCTGGATCAAATTTTTTCTCTTATACTGAGTTTAGTACATATATTACAAAATATATGACCGTATTTTATACAAAGCGAATTTTTGTGCGTCATACAAGCCACTAAATGTAACTTGAGAGTTATTTTCAACAATATAATCCAGATCTTGTGCCGTTGGTGATGTTTCGTAGATCACATTATTAGCCTTACCCATAGATAAAGACCAATTCTGCTCAGCTACCACATTGATCACACCACAGTCTTGCACCATATTTTGTAAGTATAGTTCAATAATCGCAGGAATTTCGTCAGCAGATAAAGTAATCACTTTTTCTTCACCACTGCCTGGAAATTTTCCTGAATAAGCACGGTATTGATTGGTTGCCAAAATAAATTCAGCATCATCAGCAATCAATTGATCTCGATAAGTTAAAAGGCTAATCCGTTCACTTTCAGGATTCACCAATACACAATCGCCGTTATAGCGACGAGGATAGCGAGCATCCACACGATACTTTATACCGCCTTTAATTACATCGCGATTGTAACCACGATGGTTTTGCCAATTGATGAGGCGCTGCNAAATTAACATTGAGCTGGATCAAATTTTTTCTCTTATACTGAGTTTAGTACATATATTACAAAATATATGACCGTATTTTATACAAAGCGAATTTTTGTGCGTCATACAAGCCACTAAATGTAACTTGAGAGTTATTTTCAACAATATAATCCAGATCTTGTGCCGTTGGTGATGTTTCGTAGATCACATTATTAGCCTTACCCATAGATAAAGACCAATTCTGCTCAGCTACCACATTGATCACACCACAGTCTTGCACCATATTTTGTAAGTATAGTTCAATAATCGCAGGAATTTCGTCAGCAGATAAAGTAATCACTTTTTCTTCACCACTGCCTGGAAATTTTCCTGAATAAGCACGGTATTGATTGGTTGCCAAAATAAATTCAGCATCATCAGCAATCAATTGATCTCGATAAGTTAAAAGGCTAATCCGTTCACTTTCAGGATTCACCAATACACAATCGCCGTTATAGCGACGAGGATAGCGAGCATCCACACGATACTTTATACCGCCTTTAATTACATCGCGATTGTAACCACGATGGTTTTGCCAATTGATGAGGCGCTGCTCTTCATCAGTCTCATGGATTTGAAAATAAATGCTGTTAGCGCATTCCAACCATTCTTTGAGCTCTTTGCCAGTTACTTTAATTAGCGCTAATTGATTGTTAAAAGGATAGAGATCTGCAACATTTTTAAAAGTAAAAACACCTTTTTCTATCCAAGTGAAATCATAAGGTGCATTCTTTCGCCCGCCCACTTTAAAAGCCGGCACAGCACTTAATAGTGGCAAATCAAAATATTCATTTTGCCCCAATTCTTGCAATAACTGCTTGGCATACCACAGTTGAGCATCTGCAACCAATTGCGTACAAGCATCATCTTGAATTAAAGACAATGAACTTGAAAAGAGTGTCTGATTTTGCCCAATTGGCGTATTCATACGCTCTTTAGCTAATTCATGTGCAGGCTCTATGAGTCGAAACAATGTCGATTGAAATTGCTCACGTTGTTGATTCTCTATCAGCGATGCTGAGCTTTGAATAATGCACCACTTCTGATCACAATATTCCAAATCAAAATCAATTACACCCAAATATTGCCCAAAGGAACCAGCCATTACAATTGGTAGATCAAAATGATGTTCATCATCAGGAAAAGTGCTATGTGCATGTCCTGCTACGATTGCATCAATGTCTTTAATCTCTGCTAAAAATTGAATTACATTCTCAGCACCTAATTCATAAGGACGAGTTGCAAAACCTGAATGTGCTAACACAATAATTAAATCAGCACCTTCTGATTTAATTTTAGGAATCATTGAAGTAATTGTTTCAATGATATCGCCTACATATAATTCTTCATGATCTTTTGCATAATCTGCAAAAACTTTATGATTCCACATTATCACTTGTGGTGGTAATGCGCCAATCACACCAATTTTTATTGTTTTAACTTCACCTGAATCTAGCGTGATGGCTTTATCTAAAATCACATAAGGCTGAATCCAAGGTTTATGACTATCATTCACAATATTAGCATTCACAATGGGGTATTGAACATCAGCCATCATTTTTTCTAGAAATTCGATACTAAAATCAAACTCATGATTCCCTAGCGTTCCCACATCATATTTGAGCTCATTCATAATATGAACGATGGGATTCATGTTCTCTAATGAATAATCACGAAGATAATTACCAATAGGATTGCCTTGTAGGAAATCGCCGTTATCCACTAATAATGTATTGGGGTGATTTGCACGAAGCTCTTGAATGACATCAGCCAAACCAATCAAACCAAAATCTGCCAAAACTTCATCACGATAATAATCATAATTCGTAACGTGAGCATGTAGATCTGTCGTTGCTAAAATTTTTAATTGGGCACGCTGTTTATTCAAAATGTTCTCATTCATCAATAATCATTATATTGCTTACTATATAACAAAACCGCCCAAAGGCGGTTTCGAAACTACTTATGATTGCTCACTTAATGCAGCCAACATATCTGCTTGATGCTCTTGGATCAATGGCTCAATCACTTGATCTAAATCGCCACCAGTGACATCTTCCAGCTTATACAATGTTAAGTTAATGCGATGATCCGTAATACGGCCTTGCGGATAGTTATAAGTACGAATACGTTCAGAACGATCACCAGAACCAACCAAACTACGGCGACTATCACTCATTGCTTTTTGCTCTTTCTCACGCTCAGCTTCTAACAAACGTGATGCCAATAAGCTCATCGCACGTGCACGATTTTTATGCTGTGAACGCTCATCCTGACATTCAACAACTGTTCCTGTAGGAATATGAATGATACGAATTGCTGAGTCAGTTTTGTTAACGTGCTGACCACCTGCGCCTGATGCACGGAATGTATCAATGCGCAAATCTGCAGGATTGATATTCACAGCTTCTGTTTCAGGTACTTCTGGCAAAATCGCAACCGTTGCAGCCGATGTATGAACACGACCTTGAGATTCTGTTTCTGGTACACGCTGAACACGATGCGCACCTGATTCAAACTTCAAGCGAGAATAAGCACCGTGGCCAATCACACGTGCAATGATCTCTTTAAAGCCACCATGCTCACCACGGTTTTCAGAGACAATTTCAACCTGCCAACGACGTCCTTCTGCATAACGTGCATACATATTGAATAAATCACCGGCAAAGATTGCGGCTTCATCACCGCCTGTACCCGCACGAACTTCTAAGAAGATATTGCTGTCATCATTAGGATCTTTAGGTAATAACAAAATCTGTAAATTCTTTTCCAACTCTTCTTGGCGTGCAACTAATAATGGCAACTCTTCTTTTGCCATTTCTTTCAACTCAGCATCGCCACTCTCTAGCATTTCTTTTGCTTCAGTTAAGTTAAATTCATTGGTTTTCCATGCTGTGAATTCATCCACAACAGGTGATAATTGTGCGTATTCTTGAGAAAGCTCACGAAACTTATTTTGATTGCTGATAACATCAGGCTCAGATAACAAAACACCCACTTCTTGGTGGCGCTCAATCAACTGATCTAATTTATGGATAATCGATGGATTCATAAAGTTCTACTATATTATTCTAGAAATAGATAAAATGGTTATTATCGCAAAATATTCGCGCTTCGTGTACCCGATAGGACAAAATTTATGAAATGGCTGCATGTTTTCTTAGCTTTTATGGCTGGAATTGTTTTTTACTTCACTTATCATCTTTGGTTTGATGAGGAACAAGGCGTTCACGCCATTACCAATTTAGAAGCGAAGATTGCTGATTTAGAAGTACAAAATAAAAAATTAGAAGATCGAAATCACTCTTTAGAAGTGACAATCTCCAGTTTAAAAAATGATGTGAACTCACAAGAGGAATTAGCACGTTATAAATTAGGATTCATACAGGAAGATGAAACCTTCTATCAAATCTTACCTGAGGAAGAAGAAAACAAAAATGAAAAATAATTGGGCCATTGCAGGGATTTCTGTTTGTTTTTTGGTTGGCATCATTGCATTTTATTTAGGTAAAAGCTTTCCTTTAATTGGCGGTGCTGTATTTGGTATCACGATTGGCATTGCTTTGAATGCAATTTTTTCCAAGCAATCTGAAATCATCAGCATCGGCACAAGCTTTACAGGCAAAAAATTCTTACATTACGCCATTATTTTATTGGGCTTTGAGATGAGCATTCAGGAAGTTGTTTCTGTTGGCCTAAGCTCATTATGGATTATATTGTTCACACTATTGGCAACCTTTATCACAGCATACATTGCAGCCAAAGCTTTGAAACTAGATTTTGTCACAGGGACATTGATTGGCGTTGGCACAAGTATTTGTGGCGGTTCAGCAATTGCCGCTACAGCACCTATCGTAAGTGCGAGCAATCAACAAATATCTTATGCGATTGCCACAATCTTTTTATTCAACATCATTGCTGTCTTTCTCTTCCCTGCATTGGGTCATTTACTCAATATGAGCAATGAAGCTTTTGGTATTTGGGCAGGTACAGCGATTAACGATACATCCTCTGTATTGGCTGCTGCATATTCTTACAGTGATGAATCAGGTGCATTAGCAACGATTGTTAAACTCACACGCACATTGATGATCATTCCGATTACATTTGGTTTATCCATTTATATGGCAAAAGCACAAACTGCCAATGCTGATTATAAATTTGAACTCACTAAAGCAATTCCCTATTTCATTACAGGCTTCATCATCACAACTTTGATTAATTCTTTAGGCTTCATTCCAACAAACATCACACACTTTTTAGCACAATCAGGCAAATTCCTAATCATCGTTGCAATGGTTGGCATTGGCTTAAATACGGATCTTGCGAAATTACTCAGAAATGGCATCAAACCCATTATCATGGGCTTAATCTGTTGGATTGTATTATCTATCGTTGCGTTGATTGTGATGTATTTTATGGGCTATATTTAACAGCAAGGAAAAATATCATGCGCCGTTATATGTACACAATTGCTCTTTTGATCATTGCTATCCTTATAACTATTACTGATGCAAAATCTTTGCAAGATGGTGATATTATTTTCCAAACCTCTCGATCTTCCCAAAGCCAAGCAATACAACTTGTAACAAAATCCAAATATTCTCACATGGGTATTATCTTTCATAAAAAAGGACAGCCTTATGTTTTTGAGGCTGTTCAACCTGTTAAATCAACGCCCTTAAAAGAATGGATAGCGCGTGGTGAAAAAGGCCATTATGTTGTTAAACGCCTCAAAAATTCAGAACAAGTGCTCACACCGCAAAATAAATTGAAAATGCAGAAAATTGCCCAAGGTTTTCTAGGCAAATCTTATGATCAAACTTTTGAATGGAATGACCAAAAAATGTATTGCTCTGAAATTGTATGGAAAATTTACCAACGAGCAACAGGTATCGAAATTGGCACATTAGAACGTTTAGGTGATTTCGATTTATCACATCCAATCGTGCAACAAAAAATCAAAGAGCGTTATGGCAAAAATATTCCCATGAACGAAACGGTCATTAGCCCTCAATCCATGTTTGAGAGCCCATTGTTGGAAACGGTGATTCAATATTAATGAACAATATAGATAACGGTACCTTATTTACAATCGTCAAACAACATGATGAATTAATGTCTATTCTTTCCTTTATACAAGGCTATCATCATCTCAATATTTATATTGGTGCAGGACTCATTAGAAACATCACTTGGGCTTATCTACATGATATTGATATTTCTATAGAATCATCTGACATAGATCTTGTATATTTTGATTCAGAAGATCACAACTTGATGCAATACCAAAGTTTCACAGAACACTTACAACTTCAATTTCCAAACATTCAGTGGGATATCACCAATCAAGCAAATGTTCACCAATGGTATGACAAATACTTTAGTAAAAAAATTGAAGCCTTCAGCTGTTTAGAAGAAGCAATTGCTACATGGCCTGAAACTGCCACTGCTGTTGCCATTAAGTTAAATAACAATAATGAATTAGATATTATTGCACCTTTTGGATTAGCTGATTTACTCCAAATGATCATCCGATGGAATCCTACCCTTGTAGATTACGCATACTATAAAAAACGGATTCAGCAAAAGCAATATTCAGCACAATGGCCTAAAGTCAAAATCATCTATTAAGCCAGCTCAAACTATTTCTATAACTAACTCGAAAAATCTGTACTCACAAAGTATTTATAGCGCATGCCAGGTGCTAAAAACTGGGCAACACTGATAATATTATTGCGATCCCATGTTCTTCTTGTAATGTATAGACATGGTTCACCTGCGGGGATTTCTAATAAATCCGCATGGATTTCTGTCGCAGCAACGGCTTCAATCGTTTGCTCCATACGGCTTAAGCCATGTTTCTCTAGTAAATAACCGCTTGGCGTAGTTTTCAGAAAGTCTTGCTCAATAAAATTTGGCACAAAAATCGGGTTCACATAGCGCTTTTCAATGATCAACGGCTGACCATTTTCATAATGCACTAAATGGCAAAAATGCACACTAGAACCTGTAAAAATCCCTAAACCCAATGCAACATTTTCATCTGCACTGACAACATCTTGCACCAATACTTTGATGGAATGTTTATTGCCACGCTTTGTAACTTCTAATGCAATATCCGTCACATTCGTAGCAGAGGCTGCTGCTTTCTCTGCTGTCACAAATGTCCCTTTACCCGGAATGCGTGTTAATACATTTTGCGCAGTTAAATCTGTAATGGCACGATTCACCGTCATTCGGCTCACTTCAAACATTGCAGACAGTTCCAATTCTGTTGGAATTTGCCCACCTTGTTTGAATAAACCTGAAGTAATTCCACTTAAGATGTAATTTTTTATATTTTTATATTTAGGAATTGCCATGGTGACTTTCTGCATAATTTCTCTTTAGCCAAATTAAGTTAATCAGTGATTTTCCTATTATTGCATACAACATAAAAGAAAGGTGCTAGATTTCAGTTTATCACCAAAACCTAGCACCTTTTTGTTTCACGCTAGAAATATATCACTTTTTAGCATCCTTCCCTCCGGGAAGGATGCGGATAAGCTTATTTTGAGCCGATTTACTATAAAAACTAATTATTTCTTGGTTTTCTCTGCAACAACACGCTTAACCAAGTCATCACAAGGAATGTATGGCAATGTGATATGGCCTTTGCCTGCGTAGTTTTTATTGTATTCAACGCTCGTTGCGATTGAGTTAGGATTTCTCGCCCAACTTCTTCTTGCAACGCCGCCCATTACATCCCACATCATTGCTGATTCGATGATCTTAGCAGCACGGTCAGAGCCATCCAATACCATACCAAAACCACCATTGATGGATTTACCGATACCAACGCCACCGCCATTATGCAATGCAACTAAGCTCATGCCACGTGCTGCATTTCCTGCGAAGCACTGAGTTGCCATATCTGCCATCACATTACTACCATCTTTGATGTTAGAAGTTTCGCGGAATGGTGAATCCGTACCTGAAACGTCATGGTGATCACGGCCTAACATGACTGGGCCAATTTCACCATTTTTGATCATTTCATTGAAGCGTAATGCGATCTTTGTGCGGCCTTCAGCATCTTGATACAAAATACGAGCTTGTGTACCCACAACCATTTTGTTCTTCTCTGCATCACGGATCCAGATCCAGTTATCACGATCTTGTCCACGGCGATTAGGATCAATACAATCCATTGCAGCTTGGTCAGTTTTGCGCAAATCTTCAGGATTGCCTGATAAGCAAACCCAGCGGAATGGACCATAACCGTAGTCAAACAATTCAGGACCTAAGATATCTTCAACGTATGAAGGATAGATAAAGCCATCTTTCTCATCGTAACCATTCTTAGAAACTTCTGTAACACCTGCATCATAAACAGATTTCAAGAATGCATTACCATAATCGAAGAAGTAAGAACCATTTTCTGATAATTTTTGAATCATTTCGAAATGCTTACGCAATGAAGCATTCACTAAACCAATAAATTTCTCACGATCATTTGCCAACATTGCTGTTCTTTCTTCAAAAGAAACGCCTTGTGGGCAGTAACCGCCATCATAAACGTTGTGGCAAGATGTTTGATCAGACAATAAAGGAATGTGAATATTGTTTTCTACCGCATATTCCAATAGATCCACAATGTTACCGTGGTAAGCGATAGAAATTGTTTCTTTCTTGTCCAAATACTCTTGTGCTGTATCAAATACTTCTTTCAAGTTAGAGCTTGCTAAAGAAACCCAACCTTGATCCAAACGTGTTTGAATACGAGAGAAATCCACTTCTGCAACGATACCAACACCGTTTGCAATTTCAATCGCTTTAGGTTGCGCGCCACTCATGCCACCCAAGCCACTTGTTACGAACAATACGCCTTTTAAATCTTGATCATCTTTCAAACCTAATTTCAAACGACCTGCATTTAAAATTGTATTGAATGTACCATGAACAATACCTTGTGGCCCGATGTACATCCAACCGCCAGCTGTCATTTGACCATAGTTAGCAACACCCATTTGTTCAGCAATTTCCCAATCTTTTGGATTGTCGAACATACCGATCATCAATGAGTTTGTGATGATTACGCGCGGCGCATCTGGTTTAGATGGGAATAAACCCAAAGGATGACCTGATTGCACAACCAATGTTTGGTCCTGCGTCATCACTTCTAGATATTTTTTAATGAGGCGATATTGCAACCAGTTTTGGCAAACTTGGCCAGTTTCACCATAAGTCACCAATTCATATGGATACAAGCTGATTTCAAAGTCTAAGTTGTTATCCATCATCACTTGCATTGATTTACCTTCAACACAAGCGCCTTTATACTCTTCTATGCCTTTACCATAAATGCGGCCTTCAGGACGGAAACGATAAGCATAGATACGGCCATAAGACACCAATTCTTCCATGAATTCTGGCGCTAATGTTTCATGCAATTCTTCAGGCACATAACGCAAAGCATTTTTCAAAGCCACTTCTGCTTGTGCTTGTGTTAGACGAAAGCCACGATTTGGTGCACGTCTATATTGTGGATCAAACGCTGGATATTCTGGCAATGTGTTATCTAATTTGATTTCCATCGCTTGGGACACATCATAATTCGTTGTCATTGTTACCCTCCTAAAAATATAAAGTAATTTATGCTAAACATTGTCTATACAAATATAAAGGATTTTTTTTGTTTGTCTAATAATAAAATGTATTCTTTCTAAATTCTATGCATCAATCAACTTATCATACTGAAAAATATTGAATAAATTAGATATAAACTTTCAATATAAATTACATTCTCACTTCATGAGAAAGCTTTAACAAAGTTGTATAGCAATTCCACTATACATTTTCAAAGAATATTAATATTAAAAATATAATTGATTTTAAAAGAATAAATTTTTTATTTGCATAAATTTCTTGATAATTACATTCTTTAATGATCTAATCATTTCAGTTTACAGACAAATGTCTATACATAATATTGTAGTCAAAAGCTTGTGAAAGCATTTTTAAGGGTTATACATTCGTATGATCTGAATCTATAATGTTGTTATTGAATTAGTATTGATAAAGGCGGATGGCAATGAAACTCCCAAATAACTGCACAATTTGGACTAATGGCAGATTAATGACAATGGATCCAACCATTGATCAAGAATATGGTTTATTGGATCAACATGACATCATCACTCATGATGATAAAATCATTGCGGTATTACCATCTGCAACTTATACAAAACCAGCTGATGCAACTACAGTTGATTTAGAAAACCGCTTAGTCACACCAGGTTTTATTGATTGCCATACCCACCTAGTATTCGGTGGCAATCGTGCGAAAGAGTGGGAAATGCGTTTAAATGGCGTGCCTTATATTGAGATCGCAAAACAAGGCGGTGGCATTAATTCAACAGTTCGTAATACTCGCGAATTATCTGAGCAAGCTCTGCATGATTTAGCTTTCCCACGCATGCAATCCTTGGCAAATGAAGGTGTCACAACCATTGAATCTAAATCAGGCTATGGCTTGGATCTAGAAAATGAACGTAAGCAATTAAAAGTATCACAAGACTTAGCTAAAAATTACCCAATCGAAATCGCATCCACACTATTATCAGCGCATGCTGTACCACCAGAATATAAAGACAAAGCAGATGAATACATTGATTTCATTTGCGAAACCATCATGCCAACATTATGGCAAGAAGGTTTATATGAAGCAGTGGATGTATTTTGTGAATCCGTTGGCTTCTCTCTAGAGCAAACTAAAAAAGTATTTGATCGCGCTAAAGAGCTAGGCATTCCTGTGAAAGGTCACATGGAGCAAATGTCTAACTTAGGTGGCAGTGAACTCATTGCTAAATACAATGGTTTATCTGTAGATCATATTGAATTTCTAGATGAAGCAGCGATTAAAGCCATTTCACAATCAGGCACAGTGGCAACACTATTACCTTTAGCTTTCTATTTCTTACGCGAAACTCAAAAACCACCCATTGCTTTATTAAGACAATATAAAGTACCAATGGCAATCTCTACAGACTTTAATCCTGGCACAAGCCCATTTACTTCTATCCGCTTTGCGATGAATGCAGCTTCTGTACAGTTTGGCTTAACACCTTTAGAAGTCATGGAAGGTGTGACAAGAAATGCAGCCCAAGCTTTAGGCCGAAAAGAGACACACGGACAACTAAAACAAGATTTTGTTGCTAACTTTGCAGTTTGGAACGTACAAAATCCTGTCGAAATATTTTATGAACTTGGACACAATCCACTCGTTCATCGCGTTTTTCATGGCAAAATCGCGCAATAACGCATAATACTTTGAGGAGAACACTATGCAGTTTTGGGAACAAACACCAGAGAACATTTGGCAAGGTCGCGATGATTCAGCGGAAAGCCCAAGTGCTAAAAGAATTTTCCAAACCGTTCAACAAGCATCTGTTTTTGCACCTGAAAAATATCCTAATCACATTGCATTGATGGGATTCATGTGCGACAAAGGTGTTGAACTGAATAAAGGACGCGTTGGCGCTGCAACTGCACCGAATATTATTCGCCAAGGCATGGCAAACTTTGCTGATCATGAAGCAACTAAACCTTTAGTGGATTTGGGCAACGTGATTTTCCAAGGGGATTCTCTACCTGCTGTACAAGCAGCATTTGCTGAGCATATCACTGCTTGCCATCAAAATGGCTTACCAACATTAGTGTTTGGTGGTGGTCATGAAACTGCTTATGCTCATGCCAAAGGTTTATATGATGCTTATCCTGATGCACGCATTGGCATCATCAACTTTGATGCTCACTTAGATGTTCGTAAAGCTAATACCGCATCGTCAGGAACACCATTTAAACAATTGGCAGAAGAGTGCCAAAACAGCAATCGCCCATTTAACTATTTATGCGTTGGTGTTAGCCGTGCTTCTAATACAAAAGCATTACTCGATACCGCCAATGAATTGAACGTTAAAATCATTTGGGATACAGAATGCACAGAAGGCAATATTGCAAATCTCAACAATCAAGTGAATGCATTCTTAGCTGATTTAGATGTTGTGTATTTAACCATTGATTTGGATGCCCTACCATTTGCAGAAATGTTTGCTGTATCTGCACCAAGTACTTTGGGCGTTCGCACACAAATTTATTTAATTTTGGCAGAAACCATCATCAGCTCCAATAAATTGAAAGCTGTTGATTTGGTTGAATACAATCCAAGTTTAGATCGTGACATGTTATGCGCTAAAACAGCAGCACGCATCGCATGGCACATCTACAATAGCTGGGCAAATAACTAAAATAATAACCCGCTCAAAAATATTATAAACATCGCCTTACACACAGTTACGTAAAGTAGAGGATCAATTATGACTGTAATTAAAATTGACGGAAATAGCTTAACGCTTGATAACGTTGTAGAAGTTGCTCGTTTAGGTGCAACTGTTGAACTAACCGCTGAATCCATTAAAAGTATTGATATTTCTCGTCAATACGTTGATGAATTAGTTGAATCTGGTGAAATCGTTTACGGTATCACAACAGGTTTTGGTAACTTCAGTAATGTTCACATTTCTAAAGATCAAGCCAAAGATCTACAGCGCAACTTAATCATCAGCCATTCATGTGGCGTGGGCGATTATTTGCCAACAGATGCAGTGCGTGCAATGATGCTACTTCGCATCAACAACCTAGCTAAAGGCTATTCAGGCATTCGCTTGAGCACAATCGAAACTTTGATGAACATGTTGAATAAAGGCGTTCATCCAAAGATTTTTGAAAAAGGCTCATTAGGCGCGAGTGGCGACTTAGTACCGTTAGCACACATGGTTCTACCAATGATCGGCGAAGGTGAAGCAGAATACCAAGGTGAAATTTTACCTGGTAAAGAAGCTATGGCAAAAGCTGGCATTCCAATCATTGAATTAACATCGAAAGAAGGTTTAGCATTGATCAATGGCACGCAAGCAATGACTGCTGTCGGTGCATTGACTTGTTATGATGCGATCAAACTATTGAAAGCAAGTGATATTGCGGTTGCTTTGACAATGGAAGCATTGAATGGCATCACAGATCCATTCATCCCTGAATTGCATGCACTTCGCCCACATCCAGGACAAGGTGCTTCAGCACAGAACTTATTATCTTTGTTAGCTAATAGTGAACGCACAACGCATCAAGGCGATATTCGCGTACAAGATGCTTATGTATTACGTTGCGCACCACAAATTCACGGTGCTAGCCATGATGCGATTGAATATGTACGTCGCAAAGTAGACATTGAAATCAACTCAGTAACAGACAACCCAATCATCCTAGTGGATAAAAAAATGGGGATTTCTGGCGGGCATTTCCACGGTCAGCCAATGGCATTGGCTTTCGATTTCTTAGGCATTGCTTTAGCTGAATTGGCTAACGTGAGTGAGCGCCGCATTGAGCGTTTAGTAAACCCTGCTTTGAATAACGGCTTACCTGCATTCTTGACAGAGCAAGGTGGTTTACATTCTGGCTTTATGATCGTGCAATATGCAGCGGCATCTTTAGTTTCTGAAAACAAAGTGCTAGCACATCCTGCAAGCGTGGATTCTATTCCATCTTCTGCAAACCAAGAAGATCATGTAAGCATGGGCACAATCGCTGCACGCAAAGCGCAAAGCATCTACAAAAATGCCAAAGCAGTTGTTGGCATGGAATTGATGTTAGCAAGCCAAGCAGTTGATTTAAACAAAAAAGATGCGGGTAAAGCTTTAGGCACAGGCACAAAAGCTGCGTACGATACTATTCGTTCACAAATCCCAACTTTGACGGAAGATCGCGTAATCTATCCTGACATCCACAAATCAGCAGATTTGTTAGAAACAGATCTAGTGGACAATGTAGAGAAAGCTCTCGGCTTCTCTTTAAGCTAATCGCATAAATTATTAGCAAATTCTTATTATAAATATAAGCCTAACAACTCTGTATGTTAGGCTTAGCAGATTTTTTCGTGCAAAAAATATTTTGCATATCCATTGGAGGATTTCATTAATGGCTACTCAACTGAAGAGAGGCTTAACTCCGCGCCATGTTTTATTCATCGGTTTAGGCTCCGCTGTCGGCACTGGCTTATTCTACGGCTCTGCCAATGCCATTCAAATGGCTGGCCCTGCTGTATTGATCGCATATTTATTATCAGGCATTGCTGTATTTATGGTGATGCGCGCTTTAGGTGAAATGATCATGTATAGCCCGATGCCTGGTGCATTTGGTGCTTATGCTACAAAATATTTAGGACCTTTAGCAGGTTTTTTCACAGGCTGGACATACGTTTTTGAAATGGCTTTAGTTTGTATTGCCGATGTGACAGCTTTCGCCATCTATATGGGCTTTTGGTACCCCGATGTTGCACCTTGGATTTGGGCACTGGGCATTACATTAGTTTTATGTGGCATTAATCTTTGCTCTGTTAAATTATTTGGCGAATTAGGCTTTTGGTTATCTTTATTAAAAGTACTCGCAATCGTTGCAATGATTTGTGCTGGTGGCTACATTTTATTATCAGGTATGGATGCAACAAGCTCCACTTTAGATTCAGCGCCTGCCATTAGTAATTTATGGTCACATGGTGGCTTTGCACCCAATGGCATTTACGGCATCATCATCGCCCTTAGCGTTGTTGTTTTCTCATTTGGTGGCATTGAAACTTTAGGCTTAACTGCGCTAGAAGCTGAAAATCCTGAGAAAACTTTACCCATGTCCATCAATGTTGTACCTGTACAAATCTTACTCTTTTACTTCTTAGCTTTAATGGTCTTGATGGCACTTTTCCCTTGGAATCAAATTGGTTTAGGCGCAAGCCCATTCGTAACAATTTTCAGCAGCTTAGGCATCGAATCAGCAGCAAATTTATTGAATATTGTTGTTATAACAGCAGCAGTTTCTGCAATCAACAGTGATATCTTTGGCGCTGGCAGAATGATGTATGGCTTAGCAGAACAAGGCCACGCACCAAAATCATTCAGCAAACTATCATCCAATGGTGTGCCAATTTATCCAATCATTGTTATGTTCTTTGTGATGATTTTGGGCGTTGTTTTGAATTATCTTTTCCCTAAAGGTTTATTCTTCGTGATCGCTGCCATGGCAACATTTGCAACTGTTTGGGTTTGGTTAACTGTATTAATTTCACAAGTTGCAATGCGTAAAAAATTATCGAAAGAAGAAACTAGTCAATTAAAATTCCCTGTGCCATTTTGGCCAGTTGGTCCAGCATTTGCTATTGGCTTCATGATCTTTGTGATTGGTATTTTAGGCTATTACGAGCCTGCACGAAAAGCATTGTATGCAGGTGGCATTTGGTTAGTTTTATTATTAACTTGTTATTATTTATGGGTTAAACCTCATCAAATGCAAGGTGACAATGAGCTATCAAACTTTAAACCCATTCAACAAGATTAATCTCCATTAGTCTTGATATCACAATCCATAGTCCACATAATAATATTTCACGATATGAATTCAATGGGATTATGGATTTCAAAGGGATGCTATGGAAAAAATTACATTTAAAGATTTAGTTGAAACACCATGGAAAAATGGTCAAGGCACGACACGCCAAATTGCTATCCATCCAAAAAATGCTGATATTTCTAACTTTCAATGGCGCATCAGTGCAGCAACTGTGAATGCTGTTGGCCCATTCTCTAACTTTGATAACGTTACAAGAAGCCTAGCACTATTAACAGGCGAAAAAATTACGCTCAACATCCAAGGGCAAACTGTAGAGCTTCACCGCGATGGGCAGCCTGTGACATTTAGCGGAACAGTGCCTACAGAAATGACAGATTGCCCTGCACCTGCTTTAGATTTTGGCGTGATGACCAATAATAATTTTGCCAAGCATTCTCTTGTCCATGCGGACTTTAATGATAGACAAACTTATCAAAGAAAATCATCCACAACTCTATTTCTTGCACTCAAACCTTGCCAGCTAGACAAAAATAGTCTCGATACATTCGATGCGATTTTATTATCAGAAACAGATCCTAATTGTGTTACTATTCAAACACAAACTAGAACAGCACCTTTATTGATTGCTGAAATTTCTGAATACTGTCCAGCGGAGCCACAATGAAAGCTATAATTATCCCTGCATTATTACTCGCATCATCAATTGCAACAGCAGAAGAGATCACTTACACCATTGATCCTACACATACAGCCACTGTATTTAGCTGGGATCATTTAGGTTATTCAACACCAAGCGCTAACTTTAAAGCAATTAATGGTGAAATTGTTTTTAATGATACCAATCCTGCGCAATCCAAAGTTAATGTAATCATTAACACAAAAAGCATTAATACTAATGTTGATATGTTTGACCTCAAATTACAAGATACTGAATGGTTCAATGGCGCTGAATTTCCAACCATTACTTTTGATAGTACAAAAGTAACGCCACTAGAAAATAATCAATACAAAGTAGATGGCGTTCTAACCATCAAAGGCATTTCAAAAGTTATCAGCTTAAACGCAAAGCTCAATAAAAAAGCCATTCATCCAATGGCGGGTGGCGAGGCGATTGGCTTCAATGCAACCACACATTTTAATCGCTCTGATTTTGAAATGGGTGATTATGTACCCGCTGTGAGCGACCAAATCAATGTGAATATCACAGTGGAAGCCATTGCTAAAGAATAATATTTCTATGAAGTGAGCAAAAATAGCGAATAGACAAATATTCGCTATTTTTTTTATCTGTGATTTTTCAATCCAACCATTTCCCATTTTTATAAATGGCTAAATATTTTTAGAGGTTATTTTCTAACTTTTTGCCTTTGAGTTTTCTTAATTTTCTTTGCTTTCTTAGATCTGTGATATGACCAAAATAATCCAATCACAACTAATATTCCTATAAAATCAATAAAGTAAATAACTACTGGCCAGCCTTTCATCGGTGGCTCGCCCTCTTTTAGCTTTTGAATATCTTCCGCTGTGATTTTATCATTATAATTCTGCCAATCTGAATTATGCATAATGAAGTTCGTTAATTGCGCAACCTCTTCATTATTGAATTTATCTTTGTAAGCTGGCATTTGATAAGCGATACGATCCGCATTATGTACTGATTCTGTGCCTGACAAAATCACTTGAGCCACATTCAATGTACGACCTTGCTCACCATTGCCTCGATTTGCCAACAATGGCGCTACATTTTGAGCACCTTCGCCCTGAATACCATGGCAAGCGGAACAATATTCTTGATACAGCCCATAACCTTCACTGTGCTTATCAGAGTTTGCAATAATTGCATTAACGCGCTCTGATGGCAATTGAATCGAGCGTAGATAAACAATCATACTGTGAATATCTTCATCAGTTAAATGGCTCAAACTATGCGTTGTTACATCAGACATTGGACCTGCAAAGGCATGTTGTGTATTTCGCCCTTCTTTCAACAGTCGAAATAACTCTTGATCATCATTTTCTTGCAATGTTCTTAAATTCGGTGCATACCAACCACCAAGTTGAGCTCCTGATAAGAATGTTTCACTTGTTTCATCTAAGCCTTGCTCAACCAAAGTCACTGAGCGAGGCGTATGACAAGTACCACAATGACCTAAGCCTTGCACCAAATATGCACCACGATTCCATTCATCAGTTTGATCAGGTTGCGGAATATATTTCCTACTATCTGTCAATAATGCAATCCAAATACTCATTGGGAAACGCATATTCAACGGCCATTCCATATCTGTAGGCAAATTTGGCTCTGTAATAGGCTGAACCTCATTCATAAAGTAATCATACAATACACGAACATCCGCATCATTCATTTTTGCATACGATACAAATGGCATTGCAGGATACAATGGATCACCCGATGGCTTTTCACCATGACGAAGCGCTTGTTCAAAATTTTCGTAAGTGTAATTGCCAATGCCATAGGTTTTATCTGGCGTAATGTTGGTGGCATAAATTGTGCCGATTGGCGAAGCTAAGCCATGCCCGCCAGCATAAGGCTTACTTTCATCATTCGTATGGCATGCCATACAATCACCTGCGCGAGCTAAATACTCACCTTGGCTCATATTTGCTGCGTCATTCGCCCAAACAAAACTACCGCACAATACAACCAATAACGTGCTCATTTTATAAAAATATGATTTCATAGCCATTCCTTACCCTTGCAACTCGCCAACAGCGCGATAAGCCGCATCAATTGCTGCATGCGCATAAGCGCCCCATTCAGAATCTGAATTGGCGATATAAATATTGCCAAAAGGCTTTTTAGCAACTGCCATCACTCTTTCAAAATACTTTTCATCATCAAATAACGAGTTAGGATAATAAGCATACCCATGAGACCAGCGGTTCACTGTAATGCCGATAATATCTTCTTGAAGAAAGCCATATTCACCAAACATATCTTGCAATTGCTGGCGAATGATCTTTTCATGATCATCAAATGTCATACCCAATAATTGAGAACGCCCCATTGCCGCCTGCTTTGTTGCAGGCAAACCACTATCTGGCATCGTGGGCACATAGATCATATGTACAACGATGGGATCTAAATCAGATTTTGCATGTTCATAGCCACCCATTGATACAGGATAATTTAATTTCACAGTGCTGTAAGGCGCACTTGGACAATAAATATTAGATGTGCCTGCCTCTTGAAAACAGAGCCAATTACTCAATGCAACTTTGGTATAAACGAGTGGTGCTTTCACATTGTGGCGCAATGCTACTTTCTGCTCTTCTGGCATAGTTGGCACCAGATAAGGGATCATCATGTTATAACATGCCATGATCGCCGCTTTTGCTCTTACCTTATGTGTTTTCCCATCTCGCAAATAAACAACATCAGTCTTCGTGCCATTTTCAACATTAACGGCGTTAATCACAGTAGAATTCAGGCGAATACGAACATTAGAGCGAGGGCTATCCAATTTACTGTAATCAAATTTAGCCATCACAACATCTTCCATCGTATTGCCTTTAGCAACAGGTGGAATCAATTGACGAACAATCAAACGAGCGATCGTTGCATTACCATCAGGGAAATGATGAATGTATAAATCATCAATAGCTGCTTGTACCTCTTCATCTAATGGATCAATACCCATTTTTTCAAAACCTGGTAACGCACAAGCACGCGCATCACTACAACTAATCGCATCAATGCCAACCGCCATAAAGTCATGCGTGGATTGCTGGAAAAATAGTACACCTTTTTCTGATAGCTTAACTTTATCTCGCAGGAACTGGCTATAGCTGTGAGAAACTAAGTAAGCTTCTTTCTCTTCAATGGTTAGATCTGATAAGTAATCAATCTCTTCTTTATGTAATTGTATAAGCTGAGCTTTATCATGATCACTCATTGGGAAATCGCCAATAAATTCATGATATGTTAAGCCATTTTTTTGATTTTTAGGCACATCATCCGCAACACCTTGCCCTGGATCACCGCTGACAATTTTATTCACGCCAAAGTGTTTTTGATCAAAGAAAACGGCTTTACTGAAACCGCGCTTGGGATAAAAGCCCACATCAAAATGATTTTCCAAACGCGTGAGATCAATGCCTAATTTGTGAATAAACTCTATCGCTTCTTGACTATAAACACTTCTCGGCGATTGTAAGGATTCACTGCCACCATAACTCATTAATATACTTTCATCTGTTGAAAATTCATTGCGCTTCGCATGACCACCAAAATCATCATGATTATCTAAAATTAGAATTTTCTTATCTGCACCAAAACGCGCTACATACAAATGCGCTGCCGTTAAGCCACTAATGCCAGCACCCACAATAACTAAATCATATTCCTCTTCGATCTCTTCTGGCATTGCAAATGAAGCACCTGCACGCCCTAATTTATGTGCAGATTCAAATGAACCATCATGACTGCCTCTCAAACCTGTTAACTTAGGTGGGTAATACTCCTCATCCAATACCATTGCTTGAATATAATCTGATGCATTTGTAATTTGTTGCAGTGGCGTCATGCCTGCGGCAATTGTTAAAGCCACGCCATTTAGAAAATCTCTACGAGTGATACGCATAAAAACCTTATTCTTAACCTTAAAAATACCTTAACGCTTTCTATTGAGAAGTGTTGAAGCCCCCTATATAAACAGATCATTGAATATAAAAAAAGAGATCCATTGACCTCTTTTTTTATTGTTTTGTTTATTAAAGGAATTTTTTTACATCAACCATCTGCTTTGGTGGTTAAAACACTCCAATCATAATCAATGTGATCTAAAAACAATCCAGATGCTGGTGCAGTCACACCACCTTGTTTGCGATCTAAACTTTCTAGTACCATTTTGGCATAAGTAGTGGGTGCCTTTCCGCTACCAACTTTCAATAATACACCCACAATATTACGCACCATGTGATGCAAAAAAGCATTGCCGTGAACATCTATATAAATATAGTCACCGTCTTGATGAAGATTGATAGAGAATATTTCACGAATAGATGTTGGCGCTTGGCATTCACTCGAGCGAAATGCATTAAAATCATGCTCACCCACTAAATCATTGGCAGCCAACTGCATTACATTCACATCCAAAGGATAATTAATGTGCGTTGTGTAAAAACGATCTATCACTGAACGATAGGGTTTATTACAAATCACATATTGATAAAATCTACCTTGCGCGCTGTATCTTGCATGGAAATCTAATGGTGCACGATAAACCGCATTAACGCCACAATCATCAGGTAAATTTGTATTAATGCCACGAATCCAAGAATAATCTGTACGTTCTGAAGTTGTGAAGAAATTCACCACTTGATTGCGTGCATGCACACCAGCATCAGTTCGCCCTGCACATATCAATTGAATAGAATGATTGGCAACTTTTTCAATGGCTTTGACTAAAACTGATTCCACAGAACGAACTGGCGGCACTTTTTGCGCCTGCCAGCCACGAAAGTTTGTGCCATCATAAGAAATTGATAGCACGATATTTTCTTGCTCAATCATTATTTATCGCGTACTCGCTTAGATTCAATGATTGTTTTCGAACGACTCATCTCTTCAATGAATGAAGAACCGCGTTTTAATGCAAGATTCACCAATAAAACATCCACAATTGCTAAGTCAGCCAAACGTGAAATCATTGGGATATATTCTTTCGTATCTTCTGTCGCACCAGATTCTAATACAACATCAGATAATTCACCCAATGGTGAATTCTTGCTTGTGAAAGAGATAATGGACGCACCATTTTCTTTTGCAAAAGCAACAGAGTCTAAAATATCTTGGCTTCGACCAGTGTGAGAAACCGCAATCATGACATCTTTTTTCTTCATCAATGATGCAGCCAAAGAATGAACATGGTGATCACTGAATACTGAAACTGTAATGCCCACACGCAATAATTTTTGCTGAATATCTAATGCAACAACGTTCGATGCACCATGACCAATGCACAATACATTGGATGATTTCATTAGAATTTTTACGGCTTGATCAATTGCTTTCACAGAAATTGATTCTTTCGTGCGCAATAAAGCAGCAGATGCTTGTGTAATCACTTTATTAACAATATCTTTCGTATTGTCAGATTCAGAAACATTACTATGAATGAATGGAACACCAGCATTCAGAGCGCCTGCAAGCTCTTGTTTAAATACATGATAACCATCAAATCCTAACGCACGGCAAAAACGAATAACAGTTGGTTCTGAAACACCCACAGTTTTTGCCAACATACCGATAGACAAAGAAGCTGCATCATTTGGGTGACTCATTATCCAATCCGCGACTAATTTTTCTGATTTTCTTAGCTTGTCACGATGGCTTTTAATATGTGAAATCACTCTTTTGTATCCTCCATATAAGCAACTTTTCGAGTTAATCCAGTTAAAGCGGGATAAGGATCTGTTACGACAAATGTTGGTATATTTTCTAGTAATTGCCCAACAGATGTACTGGCTTCAAATGATGCTCGAAATTCTGATTGTGCAAAAAACTCTAGAAACCTAGGAATAACCCCACCAGCAAGATAAACAGCCTTTGCTCCCGTAATTAAAGTGTAGTTTTTAGCTACTTTGCCAATCATAGCACAATATCTTGTAAAAAGTTGTACAGCAAATGCATCTTTTTTGTTGATTAAACGCTCAACTAGTTCAATAGGCGTTGGTTTGGCACCTATTTGTTCAGAAGTTGTATGTAAAAAATCGATAAGCTGCGGAATGCCTTTTTTGCCTGCAATAAAATCTTCGATGATTATTTTATTTTTATTAGAATTTTTTAAATAATCCCAAAAGTCCCTGATAAACTCATCATCCATCATCATGGATGAATGTCCACCTTCAGATGGAATCGCCAACCAATCATGATGATGAATCACTAAACTTGTGCCAATCCCTGAACCTAAAGAAATTGCCAATTTAGGAGCTTTTTCTAAAAGCATACCACCACCAATTTGTAGCAAAGATGTATCTGGTAAATGAGGTAAAGCATAGCCTAGCATCTCAACATCATTGAAAAAATGTACTTGAGCTGGCAATAGCCTTTCTTGAATGTCTGTGAGCTTAAATGCCCAATGATTATTCACAAACTGAATATCATTCAAATCAACTGGTGCTGCAATGGCTAACAAAATTAAATTTGGCAATTCTACATTTTGCTCAGCACAGTAATGGCGAATAATTTCATCAGGCCCATTAAAATCACCCGAGCGATAGATTTCAACGGCGTGATATTTTGTTAAATCATCACTGTAGATAGCAGCAACGCGACTATTAGTCGCGCCAATATCTGCAATTAAAGCATGAATCTGTTTAGTCACGTGGCAACCATTCATTCAATATCTTCAAAGCATCTTGCAAACCAATTGTATGATCTGTTGCTGAGAATAATTGCACAGTTGCTGGCATTGCAAACTCTTTCAAAGCTTCTTCCACTTTAAATAATGCTGATTTTGCAGGACCACGCTTTAGCTTATCTGCTTTTGTTAAGAGAATATGAACACGCAAATCCTGTGATTCACACCAGCGAAGCATTTGTTCATCTAAAACAGTCATTGGATGACGAACGTCCATCATCATGATTAAACCTGTTAGATTTTTACGTGTTTCAAAGTAACCTTGAATCACTGATTGCCAATGCAAACGAATGCGCTCAGGTACTTTTGCATAACCATAACCCGGTAAATCCACCAAAAAGTTTTGTGGATCCACTTCGAAATAGTTAATCAATTGTGTACGCCCTGGCGTTTTACTTGTACGAGCCAATGTTGATTGCGAAGTTAACGCATTCAAAGCACTGGATTTACCAGCATTAGAACGACCAGCAAAAGCCACTTCATGCCCTTCTGTTTCAGGCAGTTGGTTCAATTGATTCGCGCTCGTTAAAAATTTTGTCGCATGAAAGCGTTGAATTAAATTACTCATGTGTCTCTTTTTGAGGTTTTTGACTACATTCCTCTGCCACAATGGCAAGTACAGTCATGTATTTGTCGTTAACAGTTTGCATAAAATTAATCTCATCTACAGAGAGAGATTCTATTTGATGCGCATAAGCCTTTTCAGCAATTGCAGTGAAACGTTCAGCATTGGTATCACCCATCATGACAACAATGTTACTTGAAATACAACGGGATTCAAACTCTGTCATCTTCCCTTCTTCAATCTGTTTCGCTTGTGTAGCCATCAATCGTGCAATAATACTTTGCTGTGTAAATGAAAAAGGTTGTTGCATCTTTTCTAATGAATTAAACGTTAATTGTGCATTAGAAAATGATAGCGTGATTAAGGCTAAGAATAAAGTTATTCGTTTCATAGTTAATTGTCTATTCGTTAAATTAATCAATTTCGTGTGAGATAGGAAATATTATCAAAAATTTTTGTCTTTTGGGATGAGATACCTTTTATGCTATAATCTTTCCTTTTTTGGGAAAATTCCCATACCAATAGCCGTCAGGCATGATAAATGATTTCGAACGAATTTGCTCGTTTTTGTCGTATATCACTAATTTTTTCGCCCTTGCGATGAGGGCTTCACTTGAACAATCAAGGAACTTTTATGTCGAAAACAATGAGGACGCAAAGCAAGTATTTTACAAGCCTAAACATCCCCGTGTTCGTAGGCGCCAATATACTAATATTAGCTCTTTTATGCATTACAATTTTTGTCCCGAATACAAAAGACTTTTTCAGCGCGATTCAAACGTGGATCGTTGATAACCTTAAATGGTATTACATATTATCCGTCGCCATCATATTAGGCGCAGCTATATTCATTACATTCAGTCGCTTTGGTGACATTCGATTAGGGCCAGATCATTCCCGCCCAACTTATACAAATTTCAGCTGGTTCGCCATGCTTTTCTCCACAGGAATGGGGATAGGCTTAATGTTCTTTGGTGTTGCAGAGCCAGTAATGCACTATATCGCACCGCCAGTAGGTGAACCTGAAACCGTTAAAGCTGCAACAGAAGCGATGCGCTTAACCTTCTTCCATTGGGGATTACATGCTTGGGCAATCTATGCGATTGTTGGCTTAATCTTAGCGTATTTCTGCTTCCGCCATAAATTACCTTTAGCATTACGTTCTGCGCTTTATCCATTAATTGGTGAACGCATTTACGGTAAAATTGGTGATGCCATTGATATCTTTGCTGTTATCGGTACAGCATTTGGTGTGGCAACATCTTTAGGTTTTGGTGTAGAACAAATTTTTGCAGGTTTAGACTATTTAACAAGTTATAAATTATCTGCTTATGCACAAGATCCTAATGCTTTATTGTCTGTCACTGGCATTAAAATCGTCATCGTGATCATTGCAACAGCAGGTGCAACTTTATCTGTGAGTTTAGGTTTAGATAAAGGGATTAAAATCCTCTCTGAAACCAACCTATATATGGCATTAGCATTGATGTTATTGGTGCTATTTTTAGGTGGTAAAACTGTGATGTTGTTCCAAGCATACATTCAAAACATTGGTAGCTACTTATCTGATTTAGTGAACAAAACATTTAACTTATATGCTTACGAGCCAAAAGATCCTCGCGATTGGATCGGTGGTTGGACGATTCTTTATTGGGGCTGGTGGTTATCATGGTCGCCATTTGTGGGCATGTTCATCGCTCGTATTTCTCGTGGTCGTACAATCCGCACATTCTTATTGGGCGTATTATTAGTGCCAGCAGGCTTCACATTACTGTGGATGACTGTGTTTGGTAACTCAGCGATCGATATGATTCGTAATGATGGCGTGATTGCAATCACTGATGCGATTAATACCGATAAATCATTAGCGTTATTCGTATTCTTGGAAGGATTCCCTTGGGCTTCCGTATTATCAGGCTTAAGCATCGTGATGGTATTTGTATTCTTCATTACAAGTGCCGATTCTGGTGCAATCGTAATGGATATGCTCTCTTCCACTAAAACACAAACACCACTATGGCAACGTGTTTATTGGGGATCAATCACAGGCGTGATTGCCATTGTGTTGATGTCCGCCAATGGTTTGGAAGCACTACAAACTGCGACCATTGCCTCCGCATTCCCATTCAGTATTATTTTATTGATCTCACTGTATGGGTTATTTAAAGCTTTGCGCGTGGATTATGGTAAAAAAGAAATTCGCATAAATTCCATCAATAATGTACAAACAAGCGCAGCATCTGGCGGTTGGCAGAAACGTTTACGTAGTTTAGTGCTCTATCCACGCCGTGATCATGTGATTCGCTTTATTGAAGAAGTGGTTCAACCTGCTTTTGAAGAAGTTGCTGCTGAATTATCAAAGCAAGGCATTCAAACAACCATTACCAAAAAAAGCGATGATGATATTCTCTTTGAAGTGGAACATGGTAAAAATGATAACTTTATGTATCGTATTAAAGCTCGTCATTATTTGAAACCTAACTTCTCTTCCATTGAGGCATCGGACATTGATCCTGATTATCAGAAGTATTTCCGTGCGGAAGTGCATTTGGATAATGGTGCGCAAGGCTATGACATTATGGGCTACAGCAAAGAAAGCCTAAGCAATGACATTGTGGATCAATACACAAATCATTTACAATTCATTCATAACTTCCAATTGGAACATGATGTTAAATCTGTTTTGAAAGAAATTAACAATGGCAATGATACCAATGGAAACAGTGAAACAACAGAAGAACCTAGCAAAGCGTAATTAGCTCAATATTCTTCTAACAAAAAGCCCAAATAGAAAACTATTTGGGCTTTTTTATATTTCAAAATTCATCATAAGTTTTTTCAAACTGTCACATAAAATAGTTCAACTTCTCTTATCTCATGGAAAATATTATAAATATACCTACTTATTTTATAGCTAATACCACGGAGCATCCCATGAAATTAAAATCATTATTTATGACAGGCATTTTATCATCAGCAATGTTTGTATATTCTTAAGATCAAATTTAAAACCCTAAATAACGTTTTATTAAAACTTTTGCACTATAGGATTCATCACAAAACCTTTATTATAAGCTCTGCAAAGCTGCTTACAACTAGGATATTTCTCTTCCTTGACCCTGCTCTTGGCTTCTACTTTGGGATAGGCTTTGTGTTCTTGCAGTTTCTTCTAATGCTACTAAATTTTGCTTAGAAAAATCTTCAATCACACCAACTTCTTCAAGTTTTCCTTTATCTCTACAGAAAACCTTTAATCCATCATCCTCATTAAATTTTCCTAGCAGGTCATTAGTGCTATTAGCATAATGATCAAAACAACCTACTTTGCAAAAATCCATTGCATATGATTTGCCTGCAATCAACATTACAGGATTGCCATTCGCATTATTCTCTATGCTGATATCCGGCCTATTAGCGGATAGATTAATTTGGTTTTCATTATTAGATGATTGACTTTGTTCTAATTCTTGTTGTTTAGCTTCTTCAAACTGCTTTTTAAAGTTTTCAGTTTCACTGAATAGGTATTGAACACTATCTATCTTATCTTGGTGTTGATCTATTTTATCTTCAAGGTAATTTTGCCAATCCTCTGGTAGCTTACCTTTGATCTGTTCTCCATTTTCAGAAAAAAATGTGATTAATTCCGTTTCTACTGTTCTTACATTTTCTAAAACAGATTCTCTATTAATTTGGATATCTCTTCTAAATTCGTTCACTAAAGTTAAATTTTCACCTGTTAGATTTGCAGCAAGTGGATCATTCAATATAGATAGGTGCTTATTGTCATTCAGATCATTGACGAAATTACTCATGCTATGAACGCCGCCATAAGTAAAAGCCGCTACACCTAGCCACATTTCATTATTATCGACATCTTTATCGCCATACTTTAAGGTTTTTAGTAGGATTAATTCATCTTCGCGCGCATATAAAATTTCTTTACCTATGTGATGGTTAGCAATATTCACAACATCATTTGCCATCATGTGATTAGTGATATCACCATGGTATTCTCTAGGGACAGTTTTATATTCACCTTGTAAATTTTGATATTTCAAACCCACAGAGCCATAACCATTGAAAGTCATGGCTTTTAGCCCATATTCATAAGCACAAACCTCAGCAAGTGCACCACCTAAAGAGTGACCAGTGATGCTGACTTGAGGGATTGGTACATTGTTATCTTTAGCATAATCTTTAGAATATTGAAGAGCTCTTTCAGTTAATGCTAGAGCATGAGGAATCTGGAGATTAACATCTTGGGTTGCCATCAAATAATCCACTACCCCATCTTCCATAGAAGCTGTACCACGATGAGCTACAAAAATTTCACCAGTATTAATATCCTGATATATAGTGCCTTGGTAATCAGTCTTTTCGTCAGAATATTGTTCTATAACTTTAAATTTACCCAATTGAACTTGGTAAGTTTCATCAGTGTCTATATATTTTGGATCGATATCATTGTAAGCATCATCGGCTAAATTTGCATATTTTTGAGGAAAGTCTGACATCTCTAAATCTCCTCTAACTCAATATGAAATGTGAAATATTCTTCAGGCTGAAAAGCATCCTTTTTTATGCCACTACTTAAATAATTAGATAAATTTTTATTTTCTGGATATCTCTCTTTTAAATGACTTTTTTCAAAATATTTTTTATCTAAATCACTGTCTGAAATGGAAGCACTGAATCGGGTTTCTTCTTTTGCGCCTGTGGCTTTAAAAACGATTGAAGCATTGTTAAACCCCCAATGGCAAACACCCCCACCATAGCCATAATCCTCATCCAACATACCATCTACATAAAATTCCCCTTGATACTCAGTATCTGATATTTTCTGAAATTCAAGTGGAATTCTGTGTCGTGGCTGTAAAGAAGCCCCAGCAAAGCCCTTGAGTTGGTACTGACAATTAGTCGTTTGATAAATAGCATACGTATTTAAACTTTCGAGTTTTCCTGGTGCATTTTCAATTTTGATGGTGACTCGATACCCTTTTTGAGGATTGGGGTTTTCCTGAAAACGTTTTTCTTCTTCTTTTTGGGTTGAAGTATATCTTTGATTGTTATTCATAAATCCTTTTCCATAGCTCACGCTGATTAAAAATACAATTGGCAAAATCCATAGTTTGGTCCACATATTGATTATCCTTTTGGGTAACTGCTTAAGTTATTTTATTTCTAAATACTTTTTCTTAATTCAATGATTGATTCAATTAAGAAAAAATATTATGAATATTGTTTGCTAAGTTAGTATATTTTTGAGGAAAGTCTGACATCTCTAAATCTCCTCTAATTCAATATAAAATGTGAAATATTCTTCAGGTTTAAATCTTTCTTTTTTAAGCCCTCCTTGGCTTAAGTATCTTGGGAGTTTTTCATCTATAGGGTAATTCTCTTTCAAATGGTTAAACTCAAGTTGTTTTTTATTCAGATCGCTATCTGAAATAGATGCGCTAAATCTTGTATCATCTACATTTTCTGTTGCGGAAAATACAATTGAAACATTGTTAAAACCCCAATGGCAAATACCTCCGCCATAGCCATAATCTTCATCCAACATACCATCTACATAAAATTCCCCTTGGTACTCAGTGTCTGATATTTTTTTAAATTCAAGTGGAATTCTATGATAGGGTTGTAAAGAAGCCCCAGCAAAACCTTTGAGTTGGTACTGACAATTTCGTGTTTGATAGTTAGCATAGGTGTACAGCTTCTCAAATTCACCCGGTGCATTTTCAATTTTGATGGTAACTCGGTACCCTTTTTGGGGATTGGGGTTTTCCTGAAAACGCTTTTCTTCTTCTTTTTGGGTTGAAGTATATCTTTGATTGTTATTCATAAATCCTTTTCCATAGCTCACGCTGATTAAAAATGCAATTGGCAAAATCCATAGTTTTGGCTTCATTTTCCATCCTTTATGTATAACTTTGTAAAAAATCATATTTATAAATATGATTTTTTACTATTTCTATAATCGATACTTACAATTCATTGATAGCTTTGAATCTTTCAACCCTTTGCTTCTCAAGGGATTCGAACCATTCTGTAGATGGCTTTTTATAAATTCGTTCAGAAAATACATAATACGTAAGATGTCCATTTTTTACCATAAAACGATACATTGCATATTCTGTAATATTTCCACTCGTTATTAATTTTTCTAAATAGTATTCATTCTTTTTTTCATCTTTAGTCGCGGCTATTGTTGTTGACAATATAGGTTCCTTAGTATTTTGAGCTAGGTAGCTTAGATACCCATCCATTTTATCCACAGTGATCGTTTTTTGTTCCCAGTATGAAACCATGCTTTTGAAACTATTTAAGTCCTCTCCTTTGGGTAAAAACTCCACGACATTTACTTTTGCATCACTATTTTCATATGCTTGAGAATATTCAACACCTGCAAAATCAATCTTGTCAATTGTCTTATTCTCAGCAACTGAGATGTATACTAATTCTAAAAAAATTAAAAATATCAATACTATTTTTTTTATATCTTTCATGTTTATTATTTCCATAAAATTTAAAAACTGAGTGGATAAGATGACCACTCAGCAGGGTTAACTTAATTTGTACCCGAGCACAATTTACTCAGTCACAATTCTATTTTCTTTAATCAATCGTATTTCTCGGCGGCCGCCCAAAGCTTCAACGCCTTTCACAAGTGCATCTAAGCGATGAACAATATACTGTGGATTATTCATCTGCATTGTATCTTTCAAGCTATTCACGCCTTTAACCAATTCACCCATTTGTTTCGCCACATAACGATTCACATTTTGCAAATCATCGCTTTCTTTAAATTCATCGAGCTTTTCACTCAATTTCGCGATTTGTGCCGCAATATGTAATGAAGCCTGAGCATTGGTCTTGCTATTGTTACTGGAAACTAAAACGCCTGATAATTTAGTCACTTCATCTGCAATTTTCAAACTCGCATTCGTTGCATCTTGCTGATCGCCCATTAATCGAAGGCTTTCAGTTAATGACACTAAGTGATTCGCAAAATTCAGATCTTTCACGCTCATCGCCAATTCTGCTAATTGAGATACGATCTTCATACCTGTATCAGTTTCATCGCCACCCATGGATTTATTACGAGCAAAATCTCGTTTGATTTGTGCCCAGCGCTCTTTTTCTACATCTGTTAATGTGCCACGAATTTCATTGAGTTTTAATAAATTCTCTTCAGCACCCGATGTTAATAGCTGAGCTTCACCAATGTAGTGATCATTAATTACTTGGTTAATTTCTGCCTCATTCATTACTGCAGAAATTTTCTCCACCATTTTATTCATATTACGGTAGCTGCCTTGCAACTTAAATGGCGGTTCTGTGCGATATTTATCAGATTGTGCTGCACTCACAATGTATTGCTGATTCACCTTGAAAACGATTTCGCGAATGATCATCAAATGCTTCAATACAGTTGTGATTTCTGCAATCTCCGCACCACTATAATCATAACTCAATGCACTTGAATTAATCGGCTTGCCTTCTGCATGATCCATGAATTGATATAAATCTTTCAAATCACGAAGTGCCAAAGGTGACAATACTGCGTTCGATGTTAATGAGTTTTCGATATAACTTGAGATGAACGCATCCTGCATCCCACCCAAAACTTCACCTAAGTTATAAATATCCGCACGGTTTGCCAACATATCAGGAATTTTAAAGACTTCACCCGATTCTGTATAAGGATTCCCTGCCATCACAACGCAGAATTTCTTCCCACGCATGTCATAAGTTTTTGTTTTGCCATTCCAAACACCTTCAATTCTTCGTGTACCATCACACAATGAAATGAACTTTTGTAGGAATTCAGGATTTGTATGTTGAATATCATCAATATACAACATCACATTGTTGCCCATTTCAAAAGCTAAGTTAGCTTTTTCTAGCTCCTGCCTTGCTGTAGCATTCGGTGCTTGATCAGGATCTAATGATAAAACATCATGCCCCAAAGCTGGACCATTCACTTTCATGAAAATTAAGCCCAAGCGATTCGCCACATATTCCATCAATGTGGTTTTACCATAACCTGGCGGAGAAATGAGGAGCAATAAACCCATTAAGTCTGTACGGCGATTTTCGCCCACTGTACCCATTTGCTTCGCTAAGTTATCACCAATGATTGTGAAATAAACATCATTGATCAATTTATTGCGCACGAATGAGCTAAGCGGCTTTGCCTTAAATTCATCTAAACGTAATTTCTCACGCTGCTCTGCCAAAATTCCTTGACGAAGCTCTAAATATTTTCTAAATTCAGGCACAACATATAAACGATGGCGGCGTAATCGCTTAAAAAACTCATCCAAGTTAATCATCATTTTACCTTGAGAAACTCTAGAATGTTCGCCCAATAAATCTGTGATCTCAATGTCTAATTCAACTTCACTGAAACGCTGAACTACTTTACCTTCATTACCCAACATCAATAACATAATCGCCTCAGGAATGTAACGAACCTTATTCTCAAATTCAGGTAATGAGCATAAGCCTTTCAACCAATTCTCAATCAACTGCCAACGTGCATCAAATCGCCCATTCATACCTAACTGTGAATGGTTAAAGTTGTGCCACATATGTGCATCTTCAAGTTTCTTTTGCAATCCCGACGCTAGCTCTCGGCCATAACGGCTACAGAAGAATTCTTGTGGCGTTCTTGCTAGAACATAAATCAAGTATTCTGCTGCATGCTTAATGTTCAATGGTTCGTGCTTGATTGGATATTCCGCATAGAACATTGATAATGTTACTTCAATCTCTTCTTGAAGATCATCTAAGCCATCTTTATGCCCAAACAAAGTATAAATATCCATACTCGTTTTAGCGCGATCAATCCAAGAGCTTGCCACATCATCCTCTTGCTCAAAGTTCCAATACAACATGGCTAAGCTTCTCGCCATTGCGCTGAATCTTAATAGATCAGCACTTTCATGCAATGGGACAAGCTGCTTTAAGATCTGTACTGCATCGTGATCATGAATCCCTTTTTCATAACCATCACGATAGCGACTTGCTGCAAAATCACGCACCAATTTATCTAAATTTTCTTGAATGGAAATCGCTGCATGCAAAATGCCTGTGGTTAAGCCATCTTGATTATTTCTAGCCGCCACAATGATGCTATTGGCAAGATATTCACCACGATAAACTTCTGACGATTCTGATTCCATCGTCATGTTCCAGAATGGCTGATATTGCGCTAGGATTTCGTTATTGATGCGCTCTTGATAATCTGTGCCCGTTAATTGTAAATAGAGATAATTTTCTTTCGGTAAAATCGTCAAATCAGGTTCTTGTGTATTTACGCTGAAGCGATGTTTACCCAAGCGAATAACATTGCCGCCTGATTCAAAAATCTCTGATTTATCTCGGAGTGATCTGACTGCTTGATCTTTTGCACTTTTGAAGCGCGATTCAATGTCATCCGCTTTAACATTATCATGCAATTCACGGAGTTTTTCTGTGATGTCACGAATTTTCACAGCTAAAGCATCTGTTACGAAAAACGCATTCAATTCGGTTGCATCATTGAGCCGTGCCGTTCTTCTTGGAATGCTTTCTAAAATGCGATCTGCTGCAGTTTGTAAAGATTGTGCCCTACGCTGGCGTTCTTCTAATAGTTGTTGCTTATGTCCTTCGAAACTCTCTAAAACTTCATCACGCTTTGCAATAATGTCAGCTAAAAACTCATCACTTTCGCTGAATTGATTTTCAAGCTCTTCCAATTGCACCAATAAACGTGATAATTCATCATCGCAACGCTCTGGTGCCACTGCTAAATTTAAAGCATTGGCAACACTTTGGCTAAAAAGCTTAAATTGTGCACCAAATTGCGCCACCATTTCTGTGGAAGATAAAGACTTACGCTTTTGAATGATGCGCGCCTTCATCTGGTTTAATTTAGCATAAACCTCAGCAATGGATTCAACGATCTTAGTTTGCAATGTCACATCATCAAACTTCAATGTCGCCATCAAATTGGACAACATATCTAAATCACCCGACATATCATCAGATTCTGTCAGTAATGTTTGTAATTGTGCTGTGTTGATTGCTTGTTGCGTTGCAGTTTCTGTCGTTTGAATTTTGTCTAAAAATGGTTGCAATGAGCGATCATCTGCCAAAAATTCCGCAGTTGCGCGAGAAATTTGTGCTTGGCGCTCTTTCATTTGTGTTTCCATTGCATCAATCTCTTTCAGATCAATGTAACGATAACCACGCAATGTGACTAAGCGGCCAATTTGCATATTGATGGAATGTAGCGCTTCTACAAATTCATCAGTTTCCTGCCAGCTATCTGCATACAATTGCGATAACAATGTTTTTTGCATTGTCATCGCCTCACGCATTGCAGCATCAGATTGACGACGAATGGCTTCTACTTTCTCATATTCATCTAAAACCAATTCGCTGGTTTGAGAAATCGAACGCAAAATACCTGCAAATGGGAAATTCTTTTCATCATTGAGCCAGAAATAGCGATCAAATAACTGTTTCGTTGTTTCACTCAATAAGCTATAACGATCTGATGAAACACTCTGATCACCAATTTCACGCACAACATGATATAAATCGGAAATTCCGCGCACTAAATCAGGATTACCAATTCGACCTAATAAACTATTATTATTGGGTTGTTTTGCTGAATATTCATCACTGAAAAATGGTGTTTGCCAAATCTGCATAGGATGAACGCGTGTTGCTTCATGATCTGCGGTTTCAAAAACAACCATTCTGCCATCTTCAAACACAGCATAACCGAGCGCTAAAATAGGATTCCCTAGCGTTCGTTCAATCATATTATAGTTGAATAATGCTAAACGCCCTTCTGCACCATCATAGAAAATGTATAAAACATCTTCACCATTCGGCGATCTACGAATACGGCGAAAACGCATGCCACTCATATTATGCTCATACGTTTTAAAATCGCCACTTTGAAGATAATAACCACCAGGGAAAATAATCCCGTGATCTTCTGGCAATTGAATACATGCAAAGCCAATCGCATCAATGCGTTGAACTTTTTGCGTCATTGTATTGTAAACGAGATAGCGCCAAGTATCTTCGCGATATGGCAATACTTTTAGTAAGATCAATGATCCGACTTTTGCATACTCTATTTTGGCATCATTGATGGATTGATTTTTATCTAGAACTTCTTCACGATAAATTCCTAAGCCATCATTCGTATTATTTTCACATTTAACCGTTAAATCCCCGCCAATTGTTTCCACAAAAACGGTATCTAAAATATTAATGTGAGGAAAACGCCCATTGACGATATTTTCACGATCTGTCGTTATCCATTCAAAATCATAAGCTGGCGGCAATGAAATATCACGCTCACCACGATTATCAATGTATTCGATTTTCTGTTTATCACTAGAAATTGACCAACGGAAAACACGAATATCGCTTAATCGCTCACCCATTTGGAAGCTTGCCAACAGCTTGCCATCACGCTCAACTAATTGTAATAGCTGTGCATTTTTATAATAAGTGTAAAGCTCATTAAAATCTTGAACGAAACGATCTATGTTTAAAAATGTACCTTCTAACGGCACAGTTTCAACATCATAACTACCATCATGCTCAACTAAACGGTAGAGAGAGAAAACATCTTCAACGTGCGTTTCTTTCTTTAAACCTAAGAAAACGTTATAACCAAACAGTAACCAATCACCAAAGCGCACAATATCGCGTGCAATACAGTTGTTTTCGGTACGAATACGGATTCGCCCAATCACTTCCATATCACTTTTGCCAAACTCTTCTAAACGCTTGGAATTCAGCCCATCAATATTCTCTTGAAGTTCTGTTCCCAATGCATTTAGTCGACGGCTTAATATTTCATAAGCGCCACCTTCTGCAACTGCGCTGTCTAACACTTCTTGGTTTTGATCTTTCTGTTCGATTTCTGACATATTCACAACTTTATTTAAAATCAATCAACTAAACATAGCGAGCTAATCTCGCTATGTTCTGTTTATTTTCAAAGAAATGCATCAATGATTATGGTTCAGCCTGATCATCATTGCGTTCTTTGTTGCCTTGATAACCTAAAAACTGCGTTGCCAATGCATTCAAATCAACATTGCTTAAAGGATTACTTTGCGTTGCATTAGTGCCACCATTTTGTGCTGGTGCTTGAATACGGCTCAATACAGTTTGCAGTGCTGTTTGTAAAATTGGGCTTTGGTTCACAGAGCCTTCAATTGCTTTACCTACGCTAATTGCTTTAGAGAAGCTTTCGAAGAACTTGTCATTGCCGCCCACAATTTCCATCTTCGCATTACTCAATGCAGCGCCTAACACATCTGCTTGTTCGCGAGCGATTTCTTGATTTGCACTGATAGAAGCCATTGCTTGTTCGAAGCCTTTTTCCAATGCTAAACGGAACTCTTCGTGCGCACGTGAATCTTCCGTCATTGTGCCCATAGCATGGAATTTCTCCACCAAACCTTCTGCTTCTGCACGAAGTTTCTCACGAATAATAGATGCTTCCACCAAGCCTTGTTTTTCAACGGCTGTTGCTTTAGCTTCTACAACTTTAGCTTCTGCTAAACCTTTATCTTGAATCGCTTTAGCTTCTGCTGAGCCTTTCTCTTGAATACCTTTAGCTTCTGCAATGCGCATTTCACCTGCAACAAAGGCTTGAACCATACCTTCTTTCTCTTCAGCTTCTGCTTTCGCTAACATGACACGCGCTTCTGCTAAACCGATTGCAGCTTGCTCTGCTTCTGTACCTTCCGCCATACGTTTTTGAGCTTCAGCATCTTTCGTTGCTGCTTCCAAGTTCGCTTGGGCAATCGTGCTGATTTCAACTGCACGATGTTTTGCAGCTGTTTCATCCGCTTCTGCTTGCTTCACTTGCTTCACTAACTCTTCTTCAGCTTTGGCTTGTGCTGCCAAGATTTTCGTTTGTTTCTCACGTTCCGCAGCAGATATTTCACGAACTTCTTTAATGCGCTCTTCTTCAATCGCCACTGTTTTTTCAACAGAAATACGTTCACGAATCACATCAGCAATGATGCGTTTTTCTTCTTCAACTGCTTTATCTTTTTCAATCGTTTGCAATTCGATTTCGCGTTCACGTGCAACCACTTCCAATTCACGCGCACGAGTAACACGTTCTTCTTCGATTGCAACTGCACGCATACGATTTTGCTGTGCAACTTCAACTTCACGCTGGCGATTTTCTTCACGCACTTCAATTTCTTGCTGTGAAATGATGCGAGCTTGTTCTGCTTTTAAGCGCTCTTCTTCTTGAACTTTTAATGTTTCTGCTAATTCACGTGCACGAATCGTTTCAATTTCACGTTTTTGGCGTGCTTCAGCATCTGCTTGTTGGCGTTCTAATTCTAATTTAGCTTCAAATGTTTCAGTATCTTTCTTTTTCAAAGCCAATTCTAAATCACGTTCACGTTTGTTTGTTTCATCTTTATGAACGGCTGTGATTGCTGTGATTTTATTGATACCTTCCGCATCGAAGATATTGTTTGGATCTAAGTGACCAATTGGCGTTTGCTCCAAATAGTCAATTGCAACGTCTTCCAATGCATAACCATTTAAGTCTTTACCGATTACATCCACAATGCGCTCACGGAAGTTTAGACGATCTTCAAACAGTTTTGCTAAATCAAATTGCTTACCAACAGTTTTCAATGCTTCAGAGAATTTTGCACTGAATAATTCACTCACAGCATGGTGATCCGATGCACGATCTACACCAATAGATTTTGCAACTTTCAATACATCTTCTGTGGTTTCATTCACACGAATATAGAATGCAACAGCAATATCAGCACGCAAGTTATCTTTACAGATCAAACCTTCTTTACCACGGCGATCCACCAATAATGTCAATAAAGAGATCTTCATGAACTCTTTCTTATGAATGACTGGTAATACCAATTTACCTGTAAAGAATACTTTTGGTTTGCTCGTCGTATCATTCAGAATCAAAGCTGTGCCTTGCGGAACTTTCACATAGAATGCTTTGATGATTGCAAATAGACCAAAGATAACAACCAGTGAAACACCGATCACCGACAATACTAAAACAACAATTTCTGGCATACGACTTTCCTATCTTATAATTAATCTAAAAATAACTCTCGAACCTTATATTTCTTGTACTGCTAATTTTGATGCTTAAATTTGCCTAAAAATATTTCTTTTTGGGAATCACTTCATAATGATGATTGGCAGAATGATATTTAATAATAATCGCTTCACTACCGCGCGTTAATTGATTATTTTCATTGAGACAACGCACTTGTAGAATCATACCTGCACCACCATCCTCATAAGTCGCTTCACCTTTTTCAGCATTCACAATGCTACTGCGAACAATGACAACTTCGCCTAAGATATCTTTATGTGTCACTGCTTTATTTAATTTGGATAACCATTTGTTAAATGGTCGAAAAAATATGGATGTTGCAACTAAACCAACAACACCGCTCGCCAATACATTGGCTAAACCTACGCCATAATATAAAAGTGCAACATCTTTCATTGGCATCTGTAACATGCGGAAAATGAGATAGCTTGCGAGCCATGCAAATAAAGCAACAAATGTGGCAACCACAGTGAAAGGAATTTCATGTAATTTAAATTTTAATAATATGCCACCCAAAGCATTGAGCGAACCAACATCACCTTCTGGTGAAATATCTAAGCTATCCAATTGAAAAATATCAATGGCGCCAATCAGCCAGAAAATAATGCACAACAATAATAAAGTTGTATAGATCACAACTGGAAATGCAAAAATTGTCTCTAAAAATAGCATCATATTGCCACTTTCCTTCTTTGGTTTTTAACTATTTATACTATTCATAATTCTTTCGGCAACGAAATATAGCACATTATAAAAAATTTTAATTAAATGACCTATTTTATTTGCAATTACCTAATTATTATCAACATCACTACAATGATTATCTCAATCAATCCTCTCTATTAAACAATGTATAAATTGTATAATAAACACTGTTCAAATATCAAATAAAAAATAGCGCCCGAAAGCGCTATTTAGAATTCTGTATAATTAACCCTAAGGTAAATTATTTAACTGCGATAACTTCGATTTCAACAAACCATTCTGGCAAGTACAATGCTTTGATTTCGAATGTTGAACGAGCTGGTGTATTTGGCTGTGCTTCTGTACCAAAATATTGGTTGTAGCCTTTCATGAAACCATCAAAGTCCATTTTGCCAGTTTCTGGTGTTGCTACCAAGAAAGCTTGCATTTTAACAATGTCAGACATTTCCAAACCTTTTGCCTTCAATTGTGCTTCGATACCTTTAAGAACGCTAACAGTTTGTGCTTCTGTATTACCAAAAGTACCATCTTCCTGTTTAGCAGGAACAACACCACTTAAGTAGTAAGTTTTAGCTGTGCTTGGTACTTCAACTACTGTTGAAATTGGAAAGTTACCTGGAGCTGGTGTACGTACGATTTCATCTGCCATAGCGCCACCCATAAGAGTTGATGCACAAATTAATGCTGCTAATGTCTTTTTCATATTAATCCTTAACTAATTGCGTTCTCATGTAAATGATCAGTGATCATATAATTCACATAAATTGCGGTAAATATGATTCATATCAAATCATATTCCGAATGCTACTATACAGTGAATCAGGCATTACGTGTACTATTGATTCGATATTTCATCAAAATCTACAAATTAAATTCAAGCTATCCATTTGATAAAATTATCATTTTTAAAAGTTGTATATTATTGTAAATCTTGTGATGAACCATCGTCACCTGAAGGGAAATCGAGAGATTTCAGTACTTCCAAGCGTTTAATCCCATCTACATTAATCACAAGTCGAACCAATTCCGTCGCAATGTTATGATTATTATTCAAACGAATGCGACGAATCATATAAACATGATAAATTTTCTCGCCCAATACTGGCGTTTCATCTTCTTCTAAAAATGGCAACTCTTCAAAGGCAATATCAATATAACGAAGATAATCAGAAATATTAAATCTCGTAATATCCGCAATTGGAAAGCGCGTTTTCTCAAATAAATTTGGCTGATTATTCAACTGAACTTCTTTCTTGTAAAAAAGAATATCTTCATCACGATCATTATTCGTGAAAAAATCCTCATTGGTTGTTTGATGCACAGCTTTCACATCATCTGGCAATGCGCTGTGGGAAATGAATCGGAATGATTCTTTACAAATCCCGATAGGTTTTTTCACACCTTCTTTATAAATCAAAAGCTTTCGATCAGGCAACCAACGCTGAAACCATAGTTGCATCCTACGTTTACTGATATCTTTAAAGCGATCTCTAAAAATGTAAGCAAGCACCATTGCAATGAATACTTTGATACTGATGTCAGCATATTGCCCACCACGAATATTGAGCATCAAAAATAGCGTAATACTCATAGATATTGCTGCAATCGCAGCATAAATCGTGTGCAATAAAAGCGGTGCACCTTTACGATGATTGATATCTAAAAATAGATAACGATTAATGTATCTACGCAAAGAACTCCAGCGATGCAATACTTTTTCATTGCTCTCACCTGGTTTTGCAATACTTTCAGGATATTTTTCCTCACGATAATTAATCTCTTCTCGCCATGCATTGCTGATCCCTGCACGGCAAGGAATTGCACGCTCTGTGATTAATTTTCGTAAATAAAAAGTCGTCACCCAAGAGATATATTCATCACAATGCTCATAAGCCTTGGACACAATTTTGCCCTCGATTGCTCGGCAAACTGCTTCTAACTCACGATAAGCTTGGATCGTTTTTTCAATATCCACCAACAGCTGCTGAACATTCTCTTCTGTTTTTTGATTGGGTGCTTTTAATAGTGATTTAACAGCCAAACGAATGCTTCGTTTATAAGTTAACGCTGCACGCTTCAATGCGTTTTCATAGCTCTCAATTTCTGGTGTATTCACCAACCAATCTTTTAATTCATTGGATAGTTTTTCCAGCAAACCTTTTTTCTTATAAAAATATTTGAGCTTATGGGTTGCTGGACTTAAACGAACATAATTTTTTAATGATTTTTGGAACTCTTTTGCTGAGTAGGATTGCGGGTTAATTTGCAATGCAACTGGCAAAAAGAAATAGGTTTCTACTTGATACTTAATGTTCTTTGCTTTGGCATGATCAAAAGAGACTCTTTGTTTGATCTCAAACTGACGGTGGCCATGGATTTTCAATGATTCTTTAATCATGTGCACCTCTTTTTACTATTTTACTTTACATCTATCTGAACCTCTTGTTCTGTGACATTATGTAAATTCCCATCAATGTCTTCTTCGACAACGGGCTCAGCTTCTTTTTCATTTTTAATTTCATCACTATTCACAAAAGGATAAGCTTGGCTTTCAATCGTAAAGCGCAAAATACCATACAAACTTTTAATCAAACGGCGACAATAACTTAGATCATTCATCACAGAACTTGTGCTAAATGCATTCACTTCCGCATGGCTACTTGCCAAGAATAGTTCACGGCGGAAAACGCGTTCAAATTGCTTACTTTTTTCTGATAAATCATCAATCTTCACTAAAATTTCTTCACGCTTCACAGGATCAATCAAATCCTCATCTAGCGTGCTATAAATCGTATATAACGAACGCATATTTGTGTACACAAACAGCTTCAAGTCCTGATAGAAATCACGCATAATACTATCATGAACCGTTAAATAGCGATTAAAATTCTTTTGTAAATGGCGACCAGATTTAACAGCATCCACCAATGATAAAGCCACCATTTGGCAGTTTAAAAGGTAATCTTGATAATAATCGGCATCTTCTGAATCCGAAAAATCAATGCGGCTCATATAGATTAAAATGTCGCCATATAAACCTTTAACATAACGCTGATACAAGATATTTGCATCCACAGATGCTTTTGTGTGGCTCTCTAAAAAGCTTTGCTCATCAAAAGTTTCTTTGGTCACATCTTCCAATGGAATATTTAAAGATAAGCACAATACTTCACTGCTTACTTCACCTAAATGCTGAACCTCTTTAAACACCGCACCAACAGCTGCTGGTGGAACAGTTAATGACTGTTCGCGTAAGTATTTAGGCTGAATAGATTTGTCTAATTCAATGGGTTCATAAACTGTTTCGGCTGTTTCAACAACGACTGGTGCTTTAATTTCATTAGGTACAACTTTCTCTAACCAAACAATCAATTTACGCTGTAATTGCCAAAAGATTGAAACACCCAATACATTAAATAACGTGTGGAAAACAGCTAATTGAGTCAAATGATCTAAATCCAACTGTTTACCCAAATACAGTACGATATAAGTCAAAGGTTGTAACAAGATTAATGCCAATGAACCTGTCGTAAAGTTAAAGAGAATATGAGCAATGGCTAACCTTTTCCCTTCTCGACTGCCACCGATGAATCCAATCACAGCTGTTGTGACTGTACTTCCCCAAATTGCGCCCACAGTTAGTATAAAACTATCATCCAATGTGATTTGCTTTAAACCTAACGCCGTCAAAATCAACATAATGGTTGCATGGCTAGATTGTAAAACCATCGTTGCCAAGAACCCAACAGTAAGCAGAATCAAGAATCTTTGAATACCTGATAATTGAAATTTAGTTAAATCAAAGTCTGTTGTGAAATCAGAGAAGCCATTTTTCATGTGAGCAATGGCTAAAAATATAAAGGCAATGCCTAATACAACTCGGCCTAATGCTTTACTTTTATCACCATTGAAAGATGCTAAAACACCCAACACTAAAAGTGGATATGCAAATGGCGCTAAACTTACACTTTGCCCCGCCATCGCCAATAACCAAACACCTGTGCTGGAGCCTAAATAAGCACCCAGCATAATCATAAAACCACCTGCTAAAGTGATCAATGATGAGCTGATGAACGCAATGATTAACAATGAAACGATCGTGGTGGATTGCAATATCATGGTGGATGCAATACCAAAGACTAAACCTTTCCAACGCTTGGATGTACTTTTCGCCAATAACTTTTCAAGTTTACCACCTGCCAATTGTTGTAAACCATCTGTCATACATTGCATGCCAAATAAGAAAAATGCCAAGCCAGAACACAGCTCAATCCAGCTAGGATTGCCTTTAAAAGAGTATAAAAGTATTGCTGCGACTGCTAAAAATAGCGCATTTCGAATTTGATTCTTATCCATACACCACTTATTCAATTAGAATTATTTATTAGAGTATGCCATTGTAACGATGATTGCTTGTTTTTGGTAATTTTCTTTTAAAATAAAACTGTATTAAAAAAGCTTTCCATCCATTGGAAAGCCTTAATGATTAAGCCATTAATAAAATGATATTTTTATGCAATCTCACCATGTTTTTCTTTGTGAGATAACTCCACCATTTTATTATGCTGGTCCACAAAAACCACTTGCTGTTGCAATGTTTTTGCTTCTTCTGGCGTTACTAATGCATAGGCAATTAAAATCACAATATCTCCTGTTTGAGCATATCGTGCAGCAGCACCATTCAAACAAATTACGCCTGAACCTGCTTCGCCACGAATCGTATAAGTTTCTAAGCGTGAACCATTGTTCACATTCACAACTTGAACTTTTTCACCTTCCAATATATTCGCTTGATCTAATAAATCACCATCAATCGTGATGCTACCAACATAATTTAAGTTAGCTTCTGTCACTGTTGCACGGTGGATTTTAGACTTCATCATGGATAAAAACATGAGTTTACTTTTATTCCTTTAATTGTTGTTGAGATTGAGTGGATTTAAGATCCTTTTTGGACCAATATTACGCAAGAATTGCACCAGAGATATTATGCCAAACCGAAAAAATCGCCCCAGGAATTGCGGCTTCTGGGCTAATGTATTTAAACGCAATAGTCACAGCTAAACCTGAGTTTTCAACGCCGACTTCAAAGGTTGTCGCTCTGATCTTATCTTTTTGCGAGAAAATAATTTTTGCTGAAAAATAGCCAAACACTAAGCCAATCAAATTATGGAGCATCACCGCGAATAATGTGAGATAACCGTAATTGAACATCGTGTCCAAATTCACCGCAATGATGATGGAAATCACCTAAGCAATGAGCACTGTAGAAATCAAACCTGAAGCTTGGTTAATAGGATTTTTACCGTGATATTTCAACAATACCCCATTGATAGCAAAGCCAATCAATAATGGTAGGATCAAAATATAGATGATGTGCGTGAAAATACTCAATGCACTCACTTCTATATAACTGCCTGAGAAAATGAAAAACATCAGTGGCGTTAAAATCGGTGCAAGCATCGTATTCACAGTGGATAAAATCACTGAAAGCTCTTTATCACCGTTAGATAACAGTGTGAGAACATTTGAAGCAACACCTGTCGGACAACAGCCCACTAAAGTCAATCCAATCGCTAATTGATCAGGTAAATTCATAAGCTTACTCACCATAAAACCAATCATTGGCATGGATAAATAGCGTAAACCTACAATGAGCAAAATAATCTTTGGTTGCTTCAATGTTTCTTTAATGCGGAATGAATCTAAATTCATGCCCATCATTAACATAATGCCACCAATGATGTAGCTGATTAGCCAACCTTGCCCGTTGAGTAATTTCGGAAACATCACTGCGATCGAAACGCCGATCGCAATCAACAATAACAGCGGTTTATTGTTCATGACAATTTATACTTTCAAATTATCTAATAAACGTGTACTGCCCATTTTTGCAGCCGCTAGAATAATTAAAGGTTCTTTCGTGCTTTCTGCAATGGCAAGTGTTTCACGATTACGAATGGAAATATAATCCACAACCCAATCAGCATCCGTTAATTTTTGAATACAATCTTTTTCTACCCGACGAAGATCACAATCAGCATTTGCTGTAATTGTATCCTTCATAACTTGTAAAGATTGTGATAAATAAATTGCACGTGACTTTTCATCATCTGACAAATAACCATTGCGGCTTGATAATGCCAATCCTGTTTCTGCTCTACAAATTGGCACAGAGATAATTTCAATCGGGAAATTTAATTCAACAACCATTTCACGAATGATATGCAATTGCTGATAATCCTTTTCACCAAAACAAGCAAAGTTTGGTTGAACAATATTGAATAGTTTACTCACAACAGTTGTCACGCCATTGAAATGCCCTGCGCGCGTTGCACCACATAATTCATTTTGAATATCTGATGGCACAACTCGAACAGATTGTGAGCCATTCGGATACATTTCTAACGCCGTAGGTGCAAATACAGCATCAATGCCCAAAGCTGCTAATTTTTCACAGTCAGCATCCAATGTACGAGGATAACTACCAAAATCTTCATTTTCACCAAACTGAATAGGATTAACAAAGATTGAAACAATCACATAATCTGCAACTTCTTTGGCACGTTTTACCAAAGATAAATGTCCTTCATGTAGATTGCCCATCGTTGGTACTAACGCAACCGTTGTCATCTTATTACGTAAAGCGCGTAACTCTGAAATAGTCTGTATCACCTGCATATTCTTCTCCATTATCATCAGTTGACGAATGATTATACGCCTCAAACAAGAGATGTCTGCATCGTTTATGGACAAATGAATATGATCAATTGCTTACATTTAATTTTCAACCAACATTACTTTATTCAGTTAAAATCATCCCATCAATATCCATTTACTACGTTCCTTATGATTCATTTACTACGTTCCTTATGATTCATTACAAAAATCTAATCTCATCCTTACAAGATAGTTTTGTTTTTATTGGCAGCATGCTTATTAGCACTGCCCTTATCTATCCAATCATAGGTATTCAAGGTGGCATTGCATGGTCATCATTTGCAGTTTTATGTACTTATTCGCTCTATAATGCCAAACCTGATCGAAGCAATTTGTTATATGTATCATTTTGGATGCTTATCATTATGAGCAGCACATATATTGGCAGATTTTTACATCTTTCCCCTTGGTTTTATTTGTATTTATTCATCATTGCTTATTGCTATTATTTTTTCTTTGGCCGTGATCCTGTCTTTGATCGTGCCATTCGCTTTATCATCATTCTATCAACCATTGGCACGACCTTACCACACATCACTGAAGGCTTGCCACTGGGTGCTTTCATTGGAACTGTAACCGCACTGATAGTTTGCCATTACATGATGAGAAAACATTACGACTTAGCTGCATTTAAACAAGGAATTTTTACACAAGATTTATTTAAACTAGACACCAATATTATTCCGCGCGCATTCATATATAGCTTAGGTATGTTTATTTGCTTATGGTTGCCACTCTATTTTGGTTTAAATAAAAACTACTGGGCAACCTTAACATTCATTATGGTCATGACACCTAAAGCAGAAAATGTTGTACATAATACACTATTACGCTTTATCGGTAGCTTAGCTGCTGTTGCCTTATTATACTTGTTATTTCAACTACCTAATATTCATCAAGTTATTTTTATTGCTCTATTCTTATTCTCCTTTATATTACCATTATGCTTTGGTAATAATTTTGCGATCGTAACATTTGCAGTGACTTGTTACAGCTTAGTCCTTGTAGAAATTGCAGGTTATTGGCAAAATCCAACTTATTCATTATTGATTGATAGACTGCTAGAAACATTTATTGGTGGATTGATCGCAATTCTTATTAGTATTATTTTGAAATGCATACGTTCTAGCCACCGTCCACATTCATGAACCATTTAATTTCTGTGTAATATTTAGAAACTCTTTTCTGATTTCAGGATTATCAAATGTTGCAATTTCTGGTACTTGCATCGTGGAAAATGCTTGAAAATCACGTTGACTATCCTGCATTAAAGATAAAACATCCAGTGAGACTTTCACGGTTGAATAAGTATTCATGGCAATGGCTTCACGTGATTGTGCTTTTTTCAAAATCGCTTTAGAATTTTTTGCTTGATCTTGTAAATACTTCATATAACGATCGATCGCTTCTAATGCCAATTGGTTCGCTTCAATGTTTTTATCCAAGACCTTGCGCTGTTCTCTATCTGCTGTGGCTTTTAAACGTTTGGCATCTTCCAAGCTCTTTTTCGCTTCTACTTTATAAGTATCCAACTGCACCATATAAATTTTCTCTAATTTATAGATGAAGTTTTCCTGAATTTTCACAACCATGCGATGCAAAATTGTCGCCATACCGTAATAACGTTTCACAGCATCAAAATCTTGTGCATTGGTTTCCATTAGGTGCTGTAACTGTTTCGATACCGCTGTTGCACTATTGAATAACATGATGGCACGAATCGTATCTTCGCCCGTCACCGTTGTATAGAGGAAGTCTAATTGCTCAGGGTCTAATTTGACTCCAGCTTTTGCAAGCTCATCGCTCATGCCACTGCGTAATTCTAATAGGCTTTTTTCTAATTCCACTAAATTCTTTTCATGAGCTTCGATCAATTGGTCAAAATCTGCTCGTGTGGATGCTGTCCATGTTTTTAATGTATCAGTTGGCGTATATTTCATTAAAGTACTGGCTTCTTCAGAGACTGAAAACAAACGTTTTTCACGCAGTTCACGCAAAGTTTTACGCTCTTCACCAATGCGCTTTTCCACTTTAAAATAATTTTGACGCAATCCTACCAATTCAGGCAATTCTAAGCGCTCAATCAAGTCATCCAAATAATCATCAATATCCGCATTGGCAGAAGTTTTATCGCGCCCAAACCATTGACTTTCTGGTAAATCAAATGATTCACCTAAAACACTTTCTGCTTTATCCAAAATGGTTAAACCTTTATGATCCAACTGTGCAACGCTAACTTGCCCAATACAAGCCGATAAAAACAGTGCAATCACCGAATATTGGAATCCATTTTGCTTCATTTTAAATACACCAAACTTTATAATTCTGAGGTTAACATTATACAGCTAAAATACTTTTATCAAATTATCATGAAAATTTAGTAAAATAGATGACGATATCACTATGAGCACACAAAATTAGCTATGAAAATTCAAGCAGGTCGTACAAGAAAGATTTTCTATCACAGTAATCTTTTATTCAGCATTCGCATCATCATTGCCTTGCTTGGCACCACTTTAATCCCTGCGCTAATGGGAGAAACACGCACCATTATCCCTTTAACATTGGGGGTAATTGCAGCTGCCATTTCGGACATTGATGCTAGCCCAAAACAGCGTTTGATCAACCTTTCATTATTGTTAGTTTGTTTTGCCATTGCTGCATTTTCTGTGGAATTGCTCTTCCCTTATCCAATCTTATTTTTAATTGGGTTAATTTTATCAGGCTTCTCATTCACCATCATTGGTGCATTGGGGCAAAAGTTCTCTGTGATTTCTTTAGGAACATTGTTGATGGCAACATACACAATGCTAGGTGTTGGCTTATTTAAAGAGCAATATGTATTGTCATCTTTATTAGTATTGGGAGCTTTGTGGTACGGCATCATTGCTTGGATTGAGTCTATAGTACAGCCAATTCGCACAACGCATGAATACCTCAATCATTCTTTCAAAACATTGGGCAAGTTCTTGCATGCTAAATCCCACATGTTTGATCCAGATGAAACAGATAATTTTGAAATCCAAACTGCAGAATTAACAGCCATTAATCAATCCCTGATTAAATCCATGAATGAAAGTAAGCGCTCTTTATTCAACCGTTTGCGTGGTGATCAAGGGCATAAGCGCGTTCGCATTATGTTGAACTATTACTTTGTGGCGCAGGATATTCATGAGCGCGCGACTTCTTCTCACATTAGCTATCAAAAGCTAAGCAACCAACTGAAAAATAGTGATATTCTCTTCAGAATTTCGAGAATTTTAGCCTTACAAGGCAAAGCTTGCGCTCAAATTGCAGACAGCATTAAATATCGCCAACCTTATAATCACAGCCCTTTATTTGAGAAATATTTCAAATTATTGGAAGAATCTATACAAAATGCAGAAATTTCATCATCTTTGCGTTTAACTTTACAAAACATCATGAAAAACTTATCAGAAATTGATAAGCAGTTCCGCCAAATAAATCAAGTGAACTATATTTCACAAGATGCCATTGATAATAATATTGTGGAAGATGAGGTTTCAAGCTTTAAAGATGCTTATGATCGCATTAAAAAGCATTTAACCTTGAAGTCTGCACTATTTAGACATTCTGTGCGCATCAGTTTAGTATTTGCGATTGGCTACATCATTATCTTATTAACGCATCTGCCTCATGGTTATTGGATATTAATGACAGGTTTAGTCATTTGCCAACCGAACTATTCAACCACACAAAAGCGTGTATTAATCCGATTTGCTGGAACGATTTTAGGAATTTTCTTAGGCGTATTTTTCGTTTACTTGTTCAATACTTTGCCAACCCAAATCTTCGCCATCATCACAAGTGCTTGGTTATACTTCATCTTTAAAAACTCTCGCCAAGCTTCTGCCACTGTATTCATTACATTATTAGTATTCTTCAGCTTTAGCTTAACAGGCGAAAGCTCTTGGGATGTTGCTTGGTCACGAATCATCGCAACCATCATTGGTTCGGTTGGTGCATTATTGGCAGTATTTTTATTATGGCCAGATTGGAAATATCGCACATTACCAAGTTTAGTGGAAACAGCAAATCATGATAATGCCAACTATCTGAAACAAACCCATCGCCAATATCAAGAAACTCGCATTGATAATGTAGATTATCGCTATGCGCGCCGTGAAGCCTACGATAACTCAGCAGATTTATCTGAGCTGATCAGCATTATGTCCAATGAGCCTAAAGTTGACCATGATTTGATCGATAAAGCCTTTAGATTTTTAACACTGAATCATACATTCATTAGTTACATTGCAACTTTGGGTGTACATCGTGCATCTAAACTTTCTCCTGAAATCCAAGTGATTTTCAATAATATCGAACGTTTTATTTATGATGCACTTTATAATAACAATATCGATGTAGAACAATCCCAAGCATTTTGTGATGCACTGCAAGAAATGCTTGATACTTTCAATGATTACGATTACACCAACATTGATTATCAAGTCATTTTACAATTGCAACTGATGCTACAAATTTTGCCTGAGATTATTGAAACATCACAAGCCATCAGAACTAAAATCTAAGTTATTTACTCAAACTTATTTTAATGTGTGACAACATCTTTTGGTATTGTTGCATTTAAAAATTGCTGTTTGTATTTCATAAATAAGAAAAGTGCCAATAACAGTGCAACAATACTAATGCCTGCACCCACAAAACCAACAGATTCCAAGTTAATTTTAGTGATTACAATATTGCCAATCAATGCGCCACCGCCAATGCCAATATTAAAAATCCCAGAGAAAATGGACATGGAAACATCCGTTGCATCAGATGCTAAATCCAACACTTTCACTTGCAGAGCTAACATCACACACATACTTGCAATTCCCCAGAAAAATGAAAGAACAAATAACGCGATGGCAGATGATGCAATGGGCAATAATAAAATCGTACAAATTGTTAATAGCACAATGAATAACGGTAGAAAGGTTAAAGGATTACGACCATTGTATTTGCTAAATAAAATGCTTCCCACAATGCCTGCACCACCAAATACTAGTAATAATAACGTTGTGTAATTGGAAGAAACTTTAGCAATTTGTTCTGCGAATGGCTCAATGTAACTGTAAGCAGTGAAATGTGCTGTGACACAAATTGCAGTTAAAACAAAAATTCCCACCAAAGCAGGTCTTTTAAAGATAATAGGCAAACTCTTTAATGAGCCTGCGTTTTGGCTAGGTAATTTTGGTAATACTCGCATTAATATTATTAATGTCACCAATGCCAATCCCCCAATGCAGAGGAAAGTAAAGCGCCAACCAATGGCTTGCCCAATCAATCGCCCAATTGGAATCCCTAAAACTGTTGCTAAAGCTGTGCCTGTCGCAATAATGCCCAACGCTTGTGACTTACGACCAACAGGTGCAATTCGCACTGCTAACGCTGCTGTGATTGACCAGAAAATTGCATGGGCAATTGCGATGCCAATCCGCCCGATGATTAATGTCGTGAATGAATTCGCAAAGAAACAGATGATATGGCTAATGATGAAAATGACAAATATAAATAGCAATAAGCGCTTACACTCTACATTACCAACCATCAGCAAAAGCGGCAAAGATGCCAAAGCCACAACCCAAGCATAAATCGTAATCATAATGCCTGCTTTTGCGGCGGACATGCCAAAATCACGGCCAATATCCGTCAATAATGCAATGGGAATAAATTCTGTGGTGTTGAATACAAATGCTGCAAATGCAAGACTCATCACGCCCAACCAAGCTATATTAACATGGTGACTTTTCTGTACTTGCTTCACGCTCTATCCTTTTATTTTAAAATTTAAGCCATATATTTTAGTCCAATAAAAAATCCCCTGAATAATTATTTCAGAGGATTTTAATAACAAATTTCAATGCCTAGAATTTAAGGGTTATTTCTCGCCACTCAATGTCACTAAGATTTTTGATTGAGTTTTATCTGACACCAACGTTTTAAAGCCTTCTTCTACAATATCTTTAAACTCAATTTTTTTAGTGATAATTGAAGTCACATCCAATTGACCAGATGCCATTAAATCAATTGTTTCTTGGAAACTGGATGGTGAATAAGCAATGGAAGATGTCACTTTCACACCAGTATTGATCAACTGCATTGGGTGCCATGTGATTGGATTTGCAAAGATCGAAATGATCACCATTGTGCCACGTGGTTTTGTTGCATAGATGGATTGCTCCACTGTTTTTTGTACGCCAGCCACTTCAAAAGCAACATCCACACCGCGAGGAACAATTTTGCGAATCGCTTCCACAGCATCTTCTTTACCTGAATTGATGATGTGTGTTGCACCAATTTCTTTCGCCATTGCTAAACGTGAATCAGATAAATCTAGAGCAATAATTTTAGTTGCACCACCTGCTTTGGCAGCTGCAATTGTCACTAAGCCAATTGGGCCTGCACCAAATACTGCAACTGTATCACCAAAGCACAAACCACCTTCTTTCACAGCCTGAACCGCAACTGCTGTTGGCTCGATCAATGCTGCTGTCTCTAAAGATAGATTATCAGGCAAATGATAAACCGCTGATTCTGGTACATTCACAAAATCAGCAAAACCACCATCACAATGCAAGCCAATGAAGCTAAAGCCATCATAAATATCATCATATTCACTGCGCTTGCCGTGTGTGATTGTAGGGTTTACAGAAACACGATCACCCACTTTATATTTTGAGACATTTTTACCAACAGCTTCCACAACGCCAGAAAACTCATGCCCCATCGTTAATGGTGCAATTCCACCTGTTAATAAATCATTGGCTTTTGTTGGAATGAATACAGGGCCTTCTTCAAATTCATGCAAATCACTGCCACAAATCCCAGCCCAAGCTACACGAATTGTAACTTCATTATCTTTTAAAGATTTCAATTCACGATCTTCAATACGAATGTCTTCACGGCCATGCCAAACAGCTGCTTTCATCATTATTCTCCTGTTGGATAAAAAATTTAAATCATAGTTCTACAATAGCAGATATGCATGTAAAGGAAGGTTAATGAGAATAGTTATTATTGATATTTGTCAGGTTATAAAATATTAATCTTATGAATCTAACAATAATTGATTATATTTTTCTGGTAACAATGCATACTCCCCCCCATTTTGACTGATTAATAGCAAGGCCTATTCCACTCTTAATAATTGCTCCCCAAAAAATAACTATTCTCCCTAATGAATTATCATCAATACCATATTCTTTCTGATTTATTTTAGTATCTTTCAAATTAAAGTCTGCAATTGAAGAATGGCAGAATAATTCTGTCATTCTAATATTATGATCTTTTTTCTGACCTTTCACTTCCAAGCTTTTTATAACTCCTCAATATAACTGAGGAGTATCATTTTCCTTAGTGACATCTCGAATATCATGAATTAGATCGCATAACATTGTAGGCTGATTTGAGGAGAGCATAAAATAGTATTTATAATAATTTTTTGAGAAATTCCGACAAATCCCTCTAACCGTTGTTATTTGAGATGGTAATTCAAAAGTTTCTCCTTTATACCGAGAAATTGGTACTGATGATAAAGGACCATCAATATCTTCTATGTCAGGATGATATTCATTATTTTCACTCTCATTTCTATTTCTCTCTGAGGCGTGAAGAAATCCATGAATAATAACCAAATCACCTTGATCTATTGCTTGCTTAGCTTCCTCTTCATTGGCATATTTTTGTCCTGTACTGCTCAATGAGCTCAATGGACACTTAATATCACCATATGTAGGCAAATGTCTAAAAGTTGCTTGCCTACCATTACTAGTAACATCTTTAATAAGAGGATTGCGCGTTATTGGTGTATAACACAAAGGACAAAAAATAAAGTCTTTCATATCTAATTCAAATTCACTAGGTAATATTACTTGCCCTAACGATTTTAAAATCGAAATATTTTCTAGATCATATTCCCAATCTTTTAAGTATAAAGCAGTTTTAGTGTTCTTCATTATTATTCTCAAATTATAATAATCTAAATATATAAAAATTAAAAAGCCATTCTCTCGAATGGCTTCTGTTTCCTAAATGATTATTGGATAATATTAAATATTACCTACCATTTTTGTTGGGATCACCCATTCATCAAATTCTGCTTCTGTTAAGTAGCCTAATTCCAATGCAGATGCTTTCAATGTTAGGTTTTTCTGATAAGCATTTTTAGCAATTTTCGCTGCTTTATCGTAGCCAATGTATGGGTTCAATGCTGTCACCAACATTAATGAGTTATTCAACAGATCTTCAATGCGCTCTAAGTTTGGCTCAATACCAATAGCACAGTGCTCATTGAAGCTATTCATACCATCCGCCAATAAACGTACAGATTGTAAGAAGTTATCAATGATCATTGGGCGGAATACGTTCAATTCGAAGTTACCATTCATACCACCGATGTTCACAGCAACATCATTGCCCATCACTTGCGCACAAGCCATTGTCAATGCTTCACTTTGTGTTGGGTTCACTTTACCTGGCATGATTGAGCTACCTGGTTCATTTTCAGGAATGCGAATTTCACCAATGCCACAACGTGGGCCAGAAGCTAACCAACGAACATCGTTAGCAATCTTCATCAATGATGCTGCTAAACCTTTCAATGTGCCATGTGTATAAACTAAAGCATCTGTCGTGCCTAATGCTTCAAATTTATTTGGCGATGTAATAAAATCTTGCTTCGTGAATTCAGCAATCACACGTGCAACATTTTCAGAATATTTTGGCGGCGTATTTAAGCCTGTACCAACTGCTGTACCACCCAATGCTAATTCAGATAAATGAGGCAATGAACCTTTAATATGGCGATGAGCATTTTTAAGCATCTCAACCCAACCAGAGATTTCTTGACCCAATGTTAATGGTGTTGCATCTTGCAAATGCGTACGGCCAATTTTAACGATCATTTTGAAATCATTGGATTTTTTATCCAACACTTTTGTCAAAGATTCCAATGCTGGTAATAAATGTGTTTGAATCGCAACCACAGCAGAAATATGCATCGCCGTTGGGAATGTATCATTAGAGCTTTGTGATTTATTCACATCATCATTAGGGTGAATCAAGCGTGCTTCACCACGTTCGCCGCCCAATAGTTCACTTGCGCGGTTTGCGATCACTTCATTCAAGTTCATGTTGGTTTGTGTGCCAGAACCAGTTTGCCAAATTGCCAATGGGAATTCTGTCGCGTGTTTACCTTCAATGATTTCATCACAAGCTTCCAAGATTACTTTTGTTTTCTTTTCATCTAATAAACCAGCTTCATTATTCACAATCGCCGCTGAGCGCTTAACAATTGCCATAGCTGTGATTAAATCTTTCGGCATTTTCTCTGTAGAGATTTTAAAGTTCTCTAAAGATCGCTGAGTTTGTGCACCCCAAAGTTTCTCCGCAGGTACTTTAACATCACCCATTGTATCTTTCTCAATGCGAAACTCGTTTGACATCATATCCTCCATGATTTAATTGATGTAATGTAAATGTAGCTCATCAGGGACTTTAATTTATACCTATTTTGCAAATAAGCAACCTACATAATAAAATGATGATTTACATCTCAACAAAAAATAAAAATATTCGCTACAATATCGCCCTATTTTAATATTCAAAAATGAATGACCACTTTAGTGTAGGATGACTGAAATGACCAACTTTGACCAACTCTGGAAGCCTTTTGCGCTTTCATTTGATGCCCTTAAAACCAAAGAAGGCTTAGAGTCGCTTGACCAACTATTTTTAAATAGTTTATCACCCGAATTAAAAAATCAAATTGAAGCTTGGCGTAAAGCAGAAATAACGTTGAGCGAAATCGAAACTTCAGAATTACAAATCAAGATTGCTGAAGCGCTGAATCAATTTATCTCAAATACGCTACAAATTCAAAAAGATACTGAATTTTATTTTAACCAAGCGAAAGATGAAGCAACTGTATTACAGTTTAAAGATCGTTACATCCAACGTGGTGCAAAACGTTATAAACAAGAGATCGCTGAAACTTTTGATGCCTTGACTGATCGCTTAATGGCGAAAAGCAAAGCAACTGCTGAAACATTTGAATTTGATTTAGCAAAATATGCATTGGTACAAGAAGTTGGCTCTGATGAAGAAAAAGAGATCATCGAATGGGCTGCATTGGCATTAAATACAGAAGAAGGCCAAGCTGTGACAAAAGGCTGGGTTTCTTTCAAATTCCCAGAGCGTGTTGATCCTGCAAACTTAGTGAATAATGAAGAAATTACCTTTAAAGGCATTCCTGTGCTTCAAGGTAATGGCAAAGAGCGCCGCCGTGATGGCTTCCATTTAACAGATAATCGCATGTGCGATCATGATATCGCTGGCGAAGTGGATTACTGTAAATATTGCCATGATCATGAAGGCGATTTCTGCAGTAAAGGCTTCCCTGTTAAAAAAGCTCAGCCTGAATTGGGCTTGAAGAAAGATACATTTGGCAATACACAAACAGGTTGCCCTTTGGATGAAAAAATCTCTGAGATGATTACATTGCGTAAATCTGGTCATGTGATCGGTGCTTTAGCAATGATCATGATCGAGAATCCAATGGTACCTGCAACAGGTCATCGTATCTGTAATGATTGTATGAAGGCTTGTATCTATCAGAAAACTGAGCCAGTTAATATTCCGCAAATCGAAACGAACGTACTAACAAGCGTTTTAGAATTGCCTTGGGGTATTGAAATTTATGATATTTTCACGCGCTGGAATCCATTAAAACAATCTGCTTACCTGCCAACAGATGGCAATAATCGTAAAGTATTGGTATCAGGTTTAGGCCCTGCGGGCTTCACAATGACTCATTATCTATCACAAGCAGGTTGCCATGTTGTGGCTGTGGATGGTTTAAAAATTGAACCATTACCAGAAGCTATCATCAATGGTCCTGTTGAGCACTGGTCATCATTGGAAGAAGATTTAGCGAGCCGTATTTTATATGGCTTCGGTGGCGTTGCTGAATATGGTATTACAGTACGTTGGGATAAAAACTTCCTACGCTTGATCTATTTAGTGTTAGCGCGTCGTAACAATGTACAGATCTTCGGTGGTGTTCGCTTAGGTGGTACATTGATGTTGGAAGATGCTTTTGAATTAGGTTTCGACCACGTTTCAATGGCAGTGGGTGCAGGTTTGCCTCGTGTATTGAACATTGAAAATTCATTGGCTCGCGGTATGCGCCAAGCTTCTGACTTCTTAATGGCAATGCAATTAACAGGTGCTGCAAAGCAAACTTCCCTTTCAACATTGCAAGTGCGTATGCCAGCAGTTGTGATCGGTGGTGGTTTAACAGCTGTGGATTCCGCAACAGAAATGCAAGCTTACTACATCACACAAGTTGAAAAGGTACTGCATCGTGTGGATACTTTGGGTGAAGAAGCTGTTCGTGCTGCAATCTTTACACCAGAAGACCAAGACATTTTGGATGAATTCATTGCTCATGGCCGTGAAGTGAAAGCAGAACGTGAACGTGCAGCTGCCGCTGGTGAAGCACCAAACTTTACGCCTTTATTGCATAAATGGGGCGGTGTTTTATTGGCATATCGCCGTACGATGCAAGAATCGCCTGCTTATACATTGAACCATGAAGAGATCACAAAAGCATTTGAAGAAGGTATTTTCTACGGTGAGTCTTTAGATCCTCAAGGTGTTAATTTAGATAAATACGGTCACATCGAAACCATCACATTCAAAAAGAATGGTGAAGAAGTGATTATCCCTGCACGTACAGTGTTGGTAGCTGCAGGTACTTCACCGAATACAATCTATGCAACAGAACATGGCACAATCAAAGTTGAAGATAAGCACCACTTCCAAGGCTATGATTTATTAGGCAACAAAGTTGAATATGATCGTGAGAAAAATGTGAAAGATGATTTTGCACCATTCACATCATACGAACATAAAGATCATCGCGTTTCATACATTGGTGATACACATCCAACATTCAACGGTAACGTTGTAAAAGCCATCACAAGCGCAAAACGTACAGCGGATCAAGTAATTGAATCCATGAAAGCATTGCCAGCAAACCATTTATCGAATGATGAATTGAGTGCAACAATGACTGAAGGTTTAACAGTGACTGTTCAATCTGTGAATCGTGATAACCCTGCGGTTGCTGAAGTTTGGGTAAAAGCACCTTTTGTTGCGAAAAACTTCAAGCCAGGTCAATTCTTCCGCTTACAAACTTATGAAGTGGATGGACAGATCATTGAAGATACGCGCATGCAGATTCCACTGTTCACAGCATCGGGTACAGGTTCTAAAGATGGTGCAATTCGCTTAATGGTATTCCAATGGGGCGTTGCACCACGTTTGATCTCTCGTTTGAAACCTGGAGATCGTTTAGTATTGGCAGGCCCAACAGGCGCACCAACGGATATTCCAACGAATCAAAATATCTTAATCATGGCAGGTCGTTGGGGCACAGCAATCATGCTAGATTTAGCACCAGTATTACGTGAAGCTGGTAATAAGATCACTTATGTTGCAACGCTTGCCCAAGCTTCTGAAATGGACAAAATGGATGAGTTGGAAGCAAGTACAGATCAGATCATTTGGTGCGTACAAAAAGGCGATAAATTAGAAGCTCGTCGCCCACAGGATTCATCAGTTGTTGCAACAGATATGATCGAATTACTTGAAAATCTAAACGATGATGGCGTTGTGGATTTATCATCCATCGATCGTATGTTAGCGTTAGGTTCTACGGGTTTATTGAAAGGCTTACAGAAAGAATTGTCACCAGATGGTCGCTTAATTGACATCTTTAAACCCGATGTTCAAGTGATGGGAACGGTTGGTAGCCCAATGCAATGTATGATGAAAGGTGTTTGCGGTCAATGTCTACAATGGCAGATTGATCCTGTGACAAAACAACGTACAAAAGCAGTATTTACTTGTGCAGGTCAAGATCAAAACGTTAAAGAAATCGACTTAGATAACTTAACAGCACGTACAAGCCAAAATAGATTATTAGATGTGATCAACGTTGCTTGGTTCAATAGAATCCTATCAAAAGCTGATCAATAAAATACACTTTGTATTTAGAATTGATGATTGAATATATCTCGCCTTCGGGCAAGATTTTTATTTATATAACAATAAAAAAGGAGCTCAAAGCTCCTCTTTTAATACTTAATTATATACTTAACTTAATCTCTAAAGTTATTGAATGCTAATGGCAAATCTTTAACTTTTTCTCTTAATATCGCCATAGCTTCTTGCAGATCATCGCGCTTTTTACCACTCACACGAACGCTATCACCTTGGATCGCAGCTTGTACTTTCATTTTTTCATCTTTGATCACTTTTACAATTTTTTTGGCTTGATCTGTTTCGATACCAAATTTAATCGCAATGGATTGTTTAACAATCTTTCCTGATTTTTCTGATTTTGCATTCAAATCTAAAAAGCGAATATCCACATTACGACGAGCCATTTTCGAAACCACAACGTTCAAAACTTGTTCAAGCTGAAAATCACTGTCACCATAAAGCACAACGGTTTTATCATTCAATTCACATTTTGCTTCAGTGCCTTTAAAATCAAAGCGCGTTTCAATCTCTTTGATTGATTGATCCATGGCATTGCGAACTTCAACCATATCTGGTTCCATAACAATATCAAATGAAGGCATAATCAATTCCTTTTCTCTAAACATTAAATAGCCATAGATGATATCGCAAAACGCCAATCATTTCTGTAATGTTATGCTCATAGTCATAATTAGCTCATCCATAATCAATCATCTATAAAATTCAAAAGGGAGCCAAAGCTCCCTTTTCTTTATTCTGCGATTAATTCTAAATTATGCTTGTGCTTTTTGATAAGCAACACACATGGCATATATTTCATCTTTCAGTTGTAGCTTTTCCTTCTTCAATGAATCTAATGCGACATAATCCATACGATCTTTACCAGCTTTTGAAATTTTCTGATCCAGTGCGCTGTGCTTAGCAAACAGACTAGCAAAACGACTATTTTCCACTCTCAACTTTGAAATAATATCTCTATATTCGTGAAGCATAGAACCTCCTTTCAATTTGCGAATCGCAACTATTAAGATACAGATATTTAACTGACATTTGCATTTTGATATTTTTATGAGTGATAAAAGTCAAATTTCACCCAATAAAAAAGCCTTAGCACCAATGATTTTGCGCTAAGGCTTAAAATTGTAAAGACTACTTATTGCTTACTTTTTTCAAACATCATCTCAGCAATATTATGAGCATGATCACCAATTCTTTCTAAATTCGATAATAAATCAGTGTAAGTTAAACCAGATTTTGCCGTGCAATCACCATGGTTTAAACGATGAATATGCTGTTTTCTTAAATAGCGTTCCATCTCATCGATTTCATCTTCTAATTCATAAACGCGACGAGCTTTCGATAAATCTCCTTTATCTAATGCTTCAATCGACAGCGCCACCGAACGAATCGTTAATTCAAACATTTCATAAACTTCATTTCTTGCAAGTTCACTCAGTTCAATGTTGCGTTCATTCATGAAATTGATTTGCTCGATGATATTCTCTGAGTGATCGCCAATGCGCTCAATATCACAAACCAAGTTCAACATTGCTTGAAGCTCATTAGAATCTCTTGGTGTAATTGAATGTGGGAAAATCTTCACTAAATATTTAGTGATCTCTTCATCCAAAACATTAATATTTTTTTCTAAAATTTCAGATAACTTTGCATCTTCAGGATTATTTGTTTTCAAATAAGACAAAGCTGATTTCAAGCTATCCAAGCCCATATTGCCCATGTGAATCACTTCTTTTTTCGCTTGGCCAATCGCAATCGCTGGAGATTTCTCGATTAAGGTTTCATCCAAATACAGTGCAATTTTATCAGATTTCTTTTCACGCTCAGGCAATAACTTAGTGACTAAATATGCCCATAAACCAATGAATGGTAACTGAATTAATGTATTGGCTACGTTAAATGTTCCGTGTGCAAATGCGATCTGCATTTTTGGTTCTAAATGCAACATGCCTGTAATCCAGATCATGAAATGCGTGAATGGACCTAACAGAATTAGGAAAATGATTGTACCCACAACGTTGAATAATACATGCACTGCCGCCGCACGCTTTGCTACGATGCTTGCACCAATCGCCGCCAATACTGCTGTAATTGTTGTTCCGATATTATCACCGAATAATACTGGCAATGCTGCTTCTAAAGAGATTAAATTTTCAGCATACAAGCCTTGTAAAATACCAATCGTTGCGCTCGATGATTGAACGATCAATGTAAATACTGTACCCACGATTACGCTTAAAATCGGGCTATGGCTCATTTCTACGATCAATGATGTGAATACTGGCAAATGGCGAAGTGGTGCTAAGCCGCTGCTCATTAAATCTAAACCAATAAATAAACCACCAAAGCCGAATAGGATCTGACCAATATTCTGCACTTTCGCAGATTTAAAGAAGAACAACATCACTGAACCCAACAATAAGATTGGGTAAGCATATTCTCCAATATCAATACCGATGATGAATGCTGTCACTGTTGTACCAATGTTTGCACCCATGATTACGCCGATAGCTTGGCGCAATGTCATCAAGCCTGCACTCACTAAGCCTACTGTAATTACAGTTGTACCAGAGCTTGATTGAATTAAAACTGTAACAAAAATACCCGCCAAAATTCCCATGAATGGATTGGTGGTAAAGCGGTCTAAAATAGTGCGTAAACGGTTACCTGCGGATTTCTGTAATCCATCCCCCATAAACTTGATAGAGAAAAGAAATAAACCCAAACCGCCTAAAAAATGGAAAAGTATCTGTTGCCAATCCATGCATTACCCCGAAAATGAGTACAAAAGATAAAATAAAAGGCGCTATTCTAATCTATTATTTACTAGAATACGCCATTATCCTTCATTTGATCATTTAATGATCTGTTACTGATCAAGAATATAAAAAATAGTTTTGTGCTATATATCCACTGTCAGCGCTATAGAACTCGGATCAACTTCTGACAGAATATTGCCATCCATATCTACAATGACATTAAGCTTATGATTAGCCTGAAAAAACACCTGATTATTCACTTGATGCGCTTGCCTTAAAGATAACCAATCTTTTTTATGAGACCAAATAATGCTGCCATCTTTGCGACTCAATTTCTGCAATGTATATGTTTCATTATCCGCAATGGTTAGCTTCAAAGCGAGCATAATGCTCTCTTCATCCTGTGCAATGACTTCTGAATAAGCAGTATATTGGCGCTTTGGCGTAAAATCACGATATGATGTAATACGCGCTTGCTTTTGTGGATAAGGCAATAATAGAACTTTTCGATATGGGGACCGATCAGTGAATACGCCAGAACCACCATGATCTTTTGTCCATTGAAATTTAAAATATCCAGCAGGGTAATATTTGTCATGCTTTTGCTGATACTCAATCAACTGAATGATTTCATCAGAAAACTCATAACTTGCTTGGGAAAATTTATAACGTGTCACTGTTGTTGGATTTGGCAATTTTAAGTTAAATACTTCATGAGCTTTATCTTTCAGATAAACTTTTTGAATGTCAGAAAACAAAATATAAGATTGACCAAGATTATTCACAATCTCTAAAGCTTTATAGAAATTCTGATAATCAATCGAAGCAATACCACTTGTAAATTCAGGATGATCAATAAAATAATCAGCATCTACGCTCACAAATATTTGATTCACTTTATCAAAGACATACAAAAAATATTTATTCACGATCAATAACGCACCATGCTTTAAACTTGGTACCAATTGCACATCATAATCTGAATGCATGCCAGCGCCTTTAGTCGCAAAATTTACATCCATTGCTGTACGTTTAAGTTCCTTGCCTGTAATTGGATCAAACAATATTGTATAGAGCATGTACTCATTATTATTCTTGTACAACGCAACAACTGTTTCTACGCTATGTTCATCATCCACTGCAATCAAAAGATTCTGGGTGAAATAAGGTTGAATCTCGCGTGTTGTTTCAACTTTTGGCTCTATTTGTTTTGGCTCTGCCACCACAACATTGTTATAAGTTGGTTTAGGTGCTTGAAACAAAAATACTTGAGTTACTTGATACACAATAAAAAGTGCAATCAAACCCAATAGTACTTTAATAATCTTCTTGCCGATATCCGCATTATGATTGATAGAATTTCCATCAAGCTTATGATTATGGTTGATCGTAATATCATTACTATCCAAGAAAAAATTTGTCTGACAGTTATTACATAAGTAATAATCTTCTTTGATCATTGTAATTTTGTAACTTTCACACTGCGGACATGCTATTTTCTTGATTGTTTTTGCCATAATAAATATCTTTGGATAATCTGAGAACTAAATCGCATGCATTATAACTGTTTCCATCAGCAATGATATACTCTACATATTGCTTAATATATCTTCGATGTCATAACATTCAGGATGCCTTTGAATCACTGCAATCAGCTCATATATACTTGAAAAAACAGGCGATAAATCCATTTCATCATGATTCAACAAAGCCACTTGATATTGGTGCTTCCCAGCATGATAAACACAAATATAATTTGAATTATTATCCATCATAATGGGTAAAAGCTCAGAAAAATCATCAGGATATTCAGAGAAAAATGACATCATACTTTCAAACTCTTCTTGTTCTAATATCACGAAACCATCTCGACTGATAAAATTACCCAAGGCATCCACATCTCTACTTGGAAATTGATAGGTATTTAATAGATTTGTTATAAAACTCATAGCATTTTGCACCCAAATAATATTGATTATCTGTATTATATAAATAATCAGAAAAACTTAGGAATATTCTCTATGATTGCTTTTTTAACCAATGCTGCCATCCATAAAAATAAAATTTAGTGAATTATGAGCTTTCAATTAAACCCCAACCTTAAAAAATCATTACTGAAATTCATTTATGCATCTACTATTGTTGCATCATTGATCTTGGTCGCGGATATCACTCTGTTTGATATTCCTAATATTAATAGTGATCCTTTTACGCGTGGCAATCAGCTTCAATTTTGGATCTGTTTATACTTTTTATTTGATTTTGTTTTGCTATTTCTTTTAGCTGATAACAAATCCAGCTACCTGAAACGCTATGGCATTCTAGTTTTAATCTCCATTCCTTATATTAATATCTTTGAATATTATGATCTCAGTATTTCCCACCAGATTTTTTATCTCTTAAAATTCTTGCCCATTTTACGTGGCACAATCGGTTTATTCCTATTGGCAAAGCTACTCATCAGCAATAAAATCACAGGCTTATTTGTTTCCTATTTAGCGTTATTCTTCTCCATTGCCTACTTACAAACACTGATCTTCTTTGTGTTTGAAAATGGCATTAATCCTGATGTTAAAACTTATAGCGATGTGCTTTGGTGGGCTTCCATGACGGCCACAACATTAGGCTCGAACATTATCCCCATCACAACAGCTGGTAAAGTAAGCACTGCGATCTTAGCCATTACAGGCATTACCATCTTCCCTATTTTTACGGTTTATGTCACAAGTTTGGTGCAAAACCTCAACAGTAAACATAAAGTCACTGAATAGAAAATCAGCAAGCTACATTTGTATACCTTGAAATTCTAAAATTCGTCCACATTTTAATTGGACGTAACTGAAACAATGAACAAGGAGTTCAAATGGAACAATATCGTGGTACCACGATCTGTGCTGTGAGACGTGGCAATGAAGTTGTCATCGGCGGCGATGGTCAAGTTTCTCTTGGCAATACTGTGATGAAAGGTAATGCGCGTAAAGTTCGCCGTTTATACAATGGTAAAGTCATCGCTGGCTTTGCAGGCGGCACAGCAGATGCATTCACACTGTTTGAACGTTTCGAGGCTAAATTAGAACAGCACAATGGTCAATTGACACGTGCAGCTGTTGAATTGGCAAAAGATTGGCGTACTGATCGTCAATTGCGCCGTTTAGAAGCATTATTGATCGTTGCTGATCCTACAGCAATTCTTGTAATTTCAGGTAACGGTGATGTCATCGAACCTGAACATGACATGGCAACCATCGGTTCTGGTGGTGCATTTGCACAAAGTGCGGCCCTTGCCCTTATCTACAATACTGAATTAGATGCAGAATCCATCGTGCGTAAAAGTTTAAACATCGCAGCAGACATCTGTATTTACACAAATCACAATCAAACGATTGAAAAGTTAACGTTTTAGGAATTTATCATGAGTGAAATGACACCTAGAGAAATTGTCCAAGAATTGGATCGCTATATTGTTGGACAAAATGATGCAAAACGCGCTGTAGCGATTGCTTTACGTAATCGTTGGAGACGTCAGCAAGTGACAGGTGATTTACGCAAAGAAATCACACCTAAAAATATTCTAATGATTGGGCCAACAGGCGTTGGTAAAACTGAAATCGCACGCCGTTTAGCAAGCTTAGCTAATGCGCCTTTCATTAAAGTAGAAGCAACAAAATTCACAGAAGTGGGTTATGTTGGTCGTGAAGTGGATTCAATCATCCGTGATTTAGTGGAAGCTGCCATTAAAAAAGCACGTGAAGATGCGATTAAATTATCTCATCCAAAAGCTGAAGAAGCTGCAATCAATCGTATTTTAGATGTATTGATTCCACGCCCTAAATCGGTAGGCTTTGATAATGAGCCTGATGCACCAAGCACAGATAACTCAACAACACGTCAAAAATTCCGTGAAAAATTAATTCGTGGCGAACTCGATGATAAAGAGATTGAAATCGAATTGACGCAAAAGCATGCTTCTAGCATGAACATCATGACACCGCCTGGCATGGAAGAAATGGCAGAGCAATTGCAATCGCTATTCAGCCAAACAGGTAATGAACCAAAGCATAAGCAAAAATTGAAAATCAAAGGTGCCTTGAAATTGGTTCAAGACGAAGAAGCGCGCCGTTTAGTGAATGAAGAAGAAGTGAAAAAAGCTGCAATCGAAGCTGCGGAAAACACTGGCATCGTATTCATTGATGAAATCGATAAAGTTTGTCGCCGTGGCGAAACTTCTGGCACAGATGTTTCTCGTGAAGGTGTTCAGCGTGACTTATTGCCAATCATTGAAGGTAGCACGATCTCTACTAAATATGGTCCTGTAAAAACAGATCATATCTTGTTCATCGCATCTGGTGCTTTCCACTTGGCTCGCCCTTCTGATTTGATTCCTGAATTACAAGGCCGCTTACCAATTCGTGTGGAATTGAGTGCATTAACAGCGAATGATTTTGAGCGCATTTTGAAAGAGCCATCTTCAGCTTTGATCAAGCAATACAAAGCATTGCTACAAACTGAAGAAGTTAACTTAGAATTCACAGATGGCGCAATTGCTGAAATCGCTAAGATTGCTTACAACGTGAACGAGAAAACTGAAAACATCGGTGCTCGCCGTTTACATACAATCTTGGAACATTTGTTAGAAGAGATCTCTTTCACAGCATCTGATAAGAGCGGTGAAAATGTAACGATTGACGAAGCAATGGTTAAAAGCTCATTGGGTGAATTGTCTGACAATGAAGATTTGAGCAGATTTATTCTCTAATTCCCTGCTTTAAATAAACTCAATAAAAAAACCTCGCAATGCGAGGTTTTTTATTAAATCGGCACATAGCCTGTTTGTTCAATAATCTTTTGCCCTTGTTCTGATAAAATCCATTGAAGCAATTTTTCCACATCTGGATTATTATTATCTTCTAATGTCACAGCATAAAATGATGCAGTTAAAGGATATTCGCCAGATTTAATCGTTGCTTTAGAAGGTAATATTCCATCAATACTTAATAATTTAACCTCATTGTTTGCTAGCATTGATTGCACAAAATAGCAAAATGAAAAACCCATTGAATTAGCATAGTTTCTATAATCTGCTGTTTGATTAATAATTCCTCCCATGCCTTGTACAACATCTTCTTTAGGTGGAGAAATAATTGGAATATTTCCCATAAATTTCAGGAATGCACTTTGACTGCCACTTCCCTCATTGCGCTGAAATGCTCGAATAGCTTCATTCTTGCCACCTAATTCCTGCCAGTTTTTAATTTTACCGCTGTAAATATCTCTTATCTGTTCTGTCGTTAAATCATTCACAGGATTATTACTATTCACAAAAAAGACAAATGCATCTTGACCAATCGGAGTAAATTTCATAGTTACATTATTATTTTTCGCATCTTCCAACTGCTCCTTTGAAGGTGAAACTACAAAAATCATATCTACTTTACGACTAATTAATCGCTGATACGCATAAATTGTATTGTTGTAACTAACTGCGCTCTCATGAAGATTATAATGTCGTTGAGGATATACTGCTTGTGCAAATGCAGCATACACAGGATATAATGCTCTAGCCCCATCTAACTTTGGCAATGGATCAGTTAATTTTAAAGTGCTTGGTTCATCTAAATAAACTGATTTTGTATTTTCTGTAAATGGCACATAATCATATATCTCAAGGCTTTTCTCGCTTACTCTCGCAAAACTATTATCATACATTCTATAGAAGTCTTCGACCATCACAGGTGTTGCTAATATCCCGACAAATCCACACCACAAATAGATTTTGATTTTTCGTGAATATCGCTTCATAAACAAAGATACAATCACTAATGGAATGCCTAATATCGTCAATCCAAAACCTGCATATACTTTAATCTGGCTCCCAGAAAAACTACCGATAATTAATACTAGAAATGATGCAAATAAGAAAGCTGCGACCAATATTAATAAAACAAAAATTTTCCATGCTATATGAGTACTGCCGTTATCAATTCTTAGCTCATTCTGTTTGTTATCTTCTTTATCAGTTTCCATAAAAAAACCTCATAATTTTTGCTATAGCAGAATCTTATGAGGTTTAGGAATTTTAATCCAATTATAAATTTATTAGAAATTCTCTGAATTTTCCAATTGCTTAACTTTAGTATCCAATTGATCTTGGATCTCTTCCACTAATTCCTTGTCGTTTTCTTCTTCAGCGGCTTCTAATTTCGCTTCATCCACCAAACATTCAGGATTATAGATAGAGATCACTTCTTGACCATCTTTATCTTCAGTCACAATGTACTTCATGCCACTGTAGTTCATTTTGTGGCACATTCTTTGATACCAGCCAGCAAAACCTTCAGTTGGTTCATTAGGATTATGATAATAAGCATTCATCACACCTGGTAAACCTAAACCGCACACTAAACCTGACAACAACACACATGTAAATGTATAACCAATCAAAATACTGCTGTAGTTAGATAATTGTGGAACATTTGCAACGGCCAAAACCAATGCCAATGAAATACCACCACGAACACCGCCCCAAGATAAGATTGCTAAGCTACCGTGATAGCTTTTTCTTCTCACTGATCTAAATGGTACGAATGCTAAGAAGTTACCTGCAAAACGTGATAAATGAAGGATGATAAATGCAACGACACCGCCCAATAACAAATCGCTATTGAAATCGATGATGAATAATTCCATACCAATCAATGTGAATAAGAACGAATTAATGATGCCTTCAACTGTATGCCAGAAATGGTTGATTTCGTTTATTTCTTGTTCTTTTAAAATATCCTGCCAGCGATTACCCACAATCAAACCGCCCACAACACAAGCGATTGGACCAGAAGCATGCGCATACAATGCCACTAAGTAAGAACCTGTTGCTAAGAATGCTGTTGATAGAATCAATGATTCCATTTCATGTTTGCCATCTAACAATCTCAATACGAACAGACCAAATACAACACCGATGATCACAGCAACGAATACTTCATAAGCTAAATCGGCAAAGAAAGCTTCAACTGTGAATTCTCCACCTTTAACGATTGCTAAAATACTCATGAACAATGCGATACACACAGCATCGTTGAACAATGATTCACCTTCTAATTTAACCATCAAATGATGTGGTGCCTTCACTGAACTTAAAACACCTTTAATGCCGATAGGGTCTGTCGCACCCAATGCTGCACCCAATAGTAATAATACTAACCAGCTAACAGGATCACCCACTAAAATTTGGAAGCCATACAATGTGAAACCAAAGAACATTGCACATAAAACCAAAGCGATACTTGCTAAAATTGCGATTGGCTTAAAGTATGTTCTTAAATCTGAGAGGCGGAATTTCAATGCTGATGATGTCAAAATGAAACAGATCACACCATTGATTAAGAAATCGTAAAAATCAATGCTACGAACCGCAGATTCGATCTCTACAATATTAATTTTAACATAAGCATTATTACCAAATAAGCTCACTGCCCATTGTAATAAGAAAACGAAAATTGCAGAAACAATTGGCACACCAATTGCAGCAGGTAACTTTAATATGCGCTTATTAAAGAGTGCTGTAGCGATGGACAGTAGAAAAACTACCGTGAAAATCTGTAAAAAATAGAAACTTCCCATATTATTATAAATTGCCTATAGTTTTGAAATGAAACAATTATAATCGCTGAGCGCTCATCTGCATAAATAATTTTTCAAAAATTGGCACTTTTTCAAGATTTAATTGCGTGACACAAAAACTGCTCAATAAAATTGAGCAGTTCATCATTTTCTTATTGGGAATATCAGGTTAAATATTACAAGATTCAGCAACTTCTATGCGCTTTTGTAATCTCTGCACAAATAACGCTGTGAGCAATACAAATACACTGGATAATAACGCAACCATAAAGCCTGAATGTACGCTGTATTCATCGATCACAAAGCCTGCCATTGCAGCACCTAATGCAACGCCAATACCTAAACCTGATAATAACCAAGTTAAACCTTCGGTTAACTGTTCATCTGGCACATTTTCTTCAATCAAACTCATCGCTGTAATCATCGTTGGTGAGAAGAAAAATCCTGCCACAAATACAGTGATGGATAATGATGTAATGTTCCATACAATCAATAAAGGAATACTAGATAACATCGTGGCAATCGAAGCCATCATCAAACGCTTTGCCAATGATGTTTTAAATTGCATCATGCCAAAGATTAAACCTGCAGCACATGAGCTCACTGCATAAAATGATAAAACTAAACTCGCAGTTGCTGGCATATCTTGGGCCTTAGCAAAGGCAACGCTTGCCACATCAATTGTACCGACAATGATGCCCAAGAAAATCATCAATAATGTTAACGCTTTAACCATCGTTAAACGGAAAACCGAAGCATTGTAAATCTCTACATCACTCACAGCTGGCTCTGTCTTTTTCTGTACTACGAATGCTGTTACGCCCAAGGTTAAAAATAACATCGCCAATAATGGGCCTGCTTGCGGAAATAATCCCACACACAATCCTACTGATAATGGTGGTCCAACAATGAAGCACAATTCATCTAATACACTTTCTAATGCATAAGCCGTTTGTAGTTCTGGTTTACCACGGTAAATTTCTGTCCAACGTGCACGAACCATTGCAGACATATTTGGCGTAAATCCACCCAATACGGCGAAAACAAACAACAACCATGATGGTAATTGCCAATGTGCCACAGCTAATAAACTCAAAATGCTCAATAAAGCAATCATTGCGGCATAAGGTAAAACCTTGCTCTGCCCATAGCGATCCACTAAACGTGAAATGCGTGGCGCAATGATGGCACAGCTCAATGTAAATACAGCAGCAACACCGCCTGCTAATGTATAGCTTGCGTTCATTTCAGATAGCATTGTGATGATGCCGATCGCCGTCATCGAAACAGGTAATCTTGCTAATAATCCCGCCAATACAAATCCCTTGGCGCCTGGGGTTCTCAATAAAGTGGCATACGAAGCCATAAGTGAATCCTCAATAATGTTTTATTCACATACATCACGTATGTGATTTGCGAATTGTATTTGCATACGCGATGTATGTCAATTACAATGTTGAAAATTTTTTAGATGGATCAGGAATGAAAAAAGCCACCAATAAACGCGCACAGATGATGGAAGAAACACAGCTAAAATTGCTATCTGCTGCTCGAATTGCATTTGCAGAACAAGGTTATGCAAATACATCAATGGATGAATTTACAGCTTCTGTAGGCTTAACACGTGGTGCTTTGTATCATCATTTTGGTAGCAAAAAAGGCTTATTTGCGGAAGTTGTAAAACAGATTGATGCGGAAATTGATGTAGAATTACTACAAATTTCTGATGAAGCTGAAAACCCTTGGCAAGGCTTATATAATCGTGGGAAAGCTTATTTAGAAATGGTGCTGGATCATGAAATTCAGCAGATATTATTGATCGATGCAAAATCCGTTTTGGGCAGTGAATTAACCCATATCCAGATGCAATGCATTGAATCTGTTGAGCAACTATTATGTAAAGGCATGGCCGAAGGTTACATTCAAAAAACCAATGCCAATGCGCTCGCAGTATTCATTAATGGTGCTTTAACGGAAGCTGCTTTTTGGATCGCCAATGATGAAAAGCCCCAAGCGCGATTGCCTGAGGCGATTAATTGTTGGACAACTTTGATGAATGGCTTACAAGTTAAAAGCTAACTTCGTGATCTAAAACTCAAAAGGAATCATGGATTCAATGATGGATTTAAACTCTTCTTTGCTGAGATAACCCTGATATTCATCGACAATTGTACGTTTTGGTAACACATGAACATCTTCAAATGTTTGGATCTCGCGCACTAAAATATCTTTAAGCTTTTCAAATTGCTCTTCTGATAAATAAGGCTGATGCGCCAATAAGGATTGATGCAAAGCTTCTTTAATGGAGAATTTTTCATCTTCTAAATCAAAGAAGCTTAAATCCGTTAAGGCTTCTAGAAAATGTCTGAAAATAAAATCCACAAAGTTTTTTGCTAAATACGTATATTCATTGTAATCATGCGGGAGATAAATCACGACAGGATCAACGCCATCGTTATCTTCTTTCGGATAAGCTACACAATAATAATCGCCCGCGCCGCTCATTGCAAAAGGAATACATGTGAATTCTTCAGGGGAAAAATCATCATTCACCCATTCAGCCACTTCTGCAATGCTGTTATCTTCAATCAATTCAAATTCATTGCTCAAAAATAACAGCGTCGGATGTTTTAAACGCTCTGCATAATATGTGCCGTACCACATGGAACCATATTTGCCCGTTTCCAATAAACCATCTTGGCATAATCTCAAATACACTTCTGGCAATTGCACGCCATAAATTGCTTCGACCGATTCCAGATGCTGAATATCCATTTTAAAATATAAACCTTATGTCTCTGATTAAATTAATGGCAGAGCATTATACGCCGATTAATATTAAAGTGTATTTTGAATTAATTTTCCCAATAAATCACTTCATTCGCTTCGATTCTTTTCGGTACTGACCATTTAAACAGCATCTTCAATAAGCGATCATTGCTCAATGTACTATCGCGCTTTTGGTTCCTTGAAAGAATCGTTTTTTCATCTGCTTCTAAATAGACAATTTTAACGCTCGTGTTATAAGCATAGAGCAAATTCAAGGCTTTTTCTCGCATCTCTTTCGATAAATGCGTGGCATTCCATACAAATGGTTCTTTTTTACGAAGCCATGCTTTCACTTGATCTTGCACATAATGTGTCACCATTCCTTCATTCTCCCCATGGCGCAGTTTCAAATGCACACGAGCATCATCATACGAAGCCACAGGTAAACCTTTGCAATGTTTTTCCACCCAATGATTTTTCCCGCTTGCTGGCAAGCCTGCCATTAGAATGACTTCACTACCACCTTCATTGAATAATGGGAAATCAGGCTGAACATTCGCACCACGAAAATAATGCACGCGCGTATGATCATCCACAAAATGCTTCGGTTGATGTAATACATCATGCTCTTCACAAAATAGGCGAAACAACTCTATTTCATCGAGCATTTGTACTTTATGTTCATAATCCCTGCCCTGCATATCTGCTTTTGCTAATAGATATAAATGCCACAAGGAAATATCCCAAGATAAACGATTGACCACAAAAATAGGATCTTCTCGCTGATCATCACTCAACAACCAAAATGGCAATTGATGCACTTCGATGAGATTGCAAATCGCCTCTCGGATTGTAAATGGCACTTGTAAGCGCCATAAAATAATCCGAGCATCGAGCATACCACGTTTAGAATGCCCCGGTTGGCGAATGCGCCCAGAATCAGGATCAATCACCGTTGTATCTGGTTTTGCAATATCATGCAAAAGTGCAGCCATGAATAAAATAAACTGCTCTTCTTCCGATTCCTTTTGGAAATTTTCATCATTCAATAATGCATTCACCACTAATTCTGTATGAATCCAAACATTGCCTTCGCCATGAAAATAAGGATCTTGTGGGCAATCTTGCAATGCATATAAATCAGGAATGATTTCTGCAAAATCATCCAAATTAAATGCTATATCAATCACATTTCTCACCAATTGATACAAGTTTTTATAATTGCCTTTTACTGTGAGCAAGGACATAAAACTTCCTCCATAGAAACATTGTGTTGCCAAAACTCTGTGATTTGCGGTGCAAAAATATCTACATTATTTCGCAATTGATTCGGAATAAAATCCTGCAAAGCATGATGTTGTTTGGCATCCATAATCGCTTGCACAAAGTCATGACGAACCCATTTAATGCGATCAATCGTTTCTTTTGCGCTTTCCACTTTAAGATATAAACCTTCCATCAATAATGAGGGATCACATTGCGATTGTGAGCGAGCAAGGTCAAAGCCTTCCCTTTTCACAATACTTTCAAACACAGTTTGGCATTCTGCTGTTTTTGCTAAAGATTGCGTCACATTCTCCAACAAATCCTTTAAAGATTTCGGTGCAAAGCCAGCATATAACACAGGCACAGATAAAACTGGGCCATCTTTTAATAATAGTGCGCGTTCATAAGTGGATAAAAAGCATTGTTGCTTTCGATCCCAAATATCGAACTCGCAGAAATAATGAGGTAAATGATCATAAAAAATTGAGTGCTTTTTATGTAACCATTCCCCAAATAAAATATAACGATCTTCCAATCGATCCAATAGCCACAACTCGTGCGCAACCGCCCATTGTTTAAATAGATTAAACTGGCGCTCTCGCCCGCCACCTGTTAAATAATGCCCGCGGGATTGCAAGCGCAATTCCCCTTGCTTAGAAAAACTAATGGCAGCATTTCCGCCATCGAGCTTTTCTTCCACAACGATCCATTGACCGATTAAGCTTCGATAAGCCACTTGATCATGATCTGTATCGCCATCTTGCAGGCGCGAACTTTCTAAATGTTTTGTGCGTGGGTATTTGATGAAATCTGATTGAAAATCGTCTGAATTATGATTGTGTCTCATATTTATTCTCCAATGATATGGAATAAAAAATGACAACAATTCACCTTCAAACGTAAAATTTGAATGTATCGATAGATATTAGATTTTTTACAATCAATTTGAATAAATTGCTGTCGGTATTATGCGTTGATTAAAGCCACGAGCATTGGTATCACCTTTTTTGTTGGTTCTTCTTGGTGAAGATACGTTGAATAAATAAGAGTGCGCATTATTCACATTTGGGGCTTAGTTGTCAAATTAATACTAATTGGTTAATTCCAGCTCTACTTTTTTAAAGCCGATAATACACGAGGCTTATCGTAAGTTTTAATTCTTATTCTATTATTCTTCGTAATCAAATCTATCGCAAAAATAAAAGTCGCCTTATCTTTACAATTTTGCATCATGATTTCACTAACATACCAAATATTTTCATGTTCTTTTACAGTAATATCAGCTAATAATTCACTGCCTGACTTTCTTCTGTAATTACGAAAAGCAATAATTGCAGCCGTTAAACCAACTGCAAGAGCTGTTAATTGCATCTGCAAAGATATTCTTTTGTCCCAATCGGTAATTTCTAAGATTGGTAATAAATACATTTGAGCAAAAACTGAAATAAAACAATACGCAATAAATGCACCACCAATGATTTGCGTATCTAAATCTCGTTTCTTTTCGTAACACCAAAAGATAAAAGTTGCTATAAACACAAATAAGATTAATACAAAAATAATAGCTTCAAACATTAGGTTTTATTTCATTATATAAAGATGCGAATATCCTATCATAAGACATAAAAAAATCCTTCTAAAGCAACATTTAGAAGGATTTTAATACAATATTAAGAACTAAAACTACTTACTCAAGCTATCAATTTCGCCATTACGTAACCATTCTGCGATCTGTTTTGTGTAATAGCTCACAATGATATCCGCGCCAGCGCGTTTAAATCCGATCATCGTTTCTTTAACCACTGCTTTTTCATCCAATGCGCCAGCCAATGCTGCAAATTTAATCGCCGCATATTCACCGCCCACTTGATAAACAGCCACAGGCAAATTCGTTTGTTGGCGTAAACGCGCCACCAAATCCAAATATGGTGTGCCTGGTTTAACCATCAAGATATCCGCGCCTTCTGCTTCATCCAATTCAGCTTCGATCATAGCAGAACGACCATTTGCATAATCCGCTTGGTAAGCATTACGATTGCCTGATAATTCTGAGTTTACAGCTTCTCTGAATGGACCATAAAACGCTGATGAGAATTTGATTGCATGCGCTAAAATGCTCACATGTTCAAAGCCTGCTTCATCCAATGCTTCACGAATTGCTGTGATTTGCCCGTCCATCATTGCTGATGGCGCTAACATATCTGCGCCTGCTCTTGCCGCTGTTACAGCTTGTTTGCCTAAGTTTGCAATCGTTTCATCATTGTTCACATGGCCATGTTCACACAAAACGCCACAATGACCATGATCAGTATATTCACAGAAACAGATGTCAGGAATAATGATCATATCTGGCGCTGCTTTACGGATCGTTTTGATCATACGCGCCAATAAACCTTCATCATTCCAAGTATCGCTACCGATAGAATCTTTATGATGAGAAATACCAAATGGCATGATGTACTTAATGCCAAGCGCAGCAAGTTCTTTCACTTCTGCTTCTAGTTGTGACTCAGGATAACGATAAACGCCCGGTAATGTTTTCAACTGAATCGCTTCTGTTAATCCTTCCTCGATGAAAATCGGGTGAATTAAATCGTTCAATGAAAAAAAGTTCTCCTGTACCAATTGACGAATCGCCGTATTACGACGCAAACGACGAGGACGATACAAAGGATTAACGGTTGTCATGTTTTTCTCCTAAAATTTTTGATTTTGTGCACGATGACGAAGTGCATGATCCAACAATGTAATCGCCATCATTGCTTCTGCAATGGGCGTTGCACGAATGCCAACGCAAGGATCATGACGGCCTTTGGTTACCACCGTTACATCCTCACCATGAACATTCACACTACGTCCTTCTAAACGCAAACTTGATGTTGGCTTCAATGCTATTTTAGCAATAATTGGCTGTCCTGAGGAGATGCCACCCAAAATTCCACCTGCATGATTGCTTAAAAAGCCATTATCGCTTGTGATCTCATCACGGAATTCTGTACCTAAAGCTTCAACACAATCAAAGCCATCGCCGATTTCTACGCCTTTTACAGCATTGATGCTCATGAGTGAATGAGCCAATTCTGCATCCAAGCGATCAAAGACTGGCTCACCGAATCCTGCGGGTACATTTTCAGCAATCACAGTCACTTCAGCACCCACTGAATCACCTGATTTACGAAGTGCATCCATGTAGTTTTCTAAATTTTCTACATCCGCTTCACATGGCCAAAAGAAAGGATTAGTTTCAATCACAGATTGGTCAAATGCTGTAGGTTTATTTGGGCCCAATTGCGACAAATAGCCAAAAATCTTCACGCCAAATTGCTCTGCCAATACTTTCTTTGCAATCGCACCTGCTGCTACGCGCATTGCAGTTTCACGTGCGCTAGAACGACCACCACCACGATAATCACGAATGCCATATTTAGCATGATAAGTATAATCTGCATGACCGGGTCTAAATTGATCAGCAATGTTGCCATAATCTTTAGAGCGCTGATCTTCATTGCGAATCAACAAAGCAATCGGTGTACCTGTTGTTTTACCTTCAAAAACACCCGATAAAATTTCCACCAAATCAGCTTCACGACGCTGAGTTGTATGGCGTGAAGTCCCTGGCTTACGGCGATCTAAGTCAAATTGTAAATCTTCCGTTGTTAATTCAATGTTTGGCGGGCAACCATCAATGATGGCAACCAAGCCCGGGCCATGGCTTTCGCCAGCCGTTGAGACGGTAAATAACTTACCAATGCTGTTTCCTGACATAATGACCTTCTAATCTAAAAAATTCTTATCTACGCATCGCGATGGCAACGCGGTTCATTGCGTTCATATTACTGATGATCATTGTCATATCACTGATCTGAACATCGCTATAAAATGCCTTCACTGATGCAAAATCTTCATCTGGAACATGAGTTTGGCTTATATTCGTCAAACTATCTGCCCAGTTCAATGCTGCACGCTGTTCTTCGCTAAATTGGCGACTACATTGCCATGCAGCAACCTCTTGAATGAATCTATCAGGCATTGACAATTTCTTCAATTCTTCTGAGTGAGAATGCACACAATAGCTACAACCATTCACTAAAGAAACGCGTAATTCCAACAAAGCAATCATCACATGATCGATGTTTTCGCTCGCTGCGACCGCTTGTTTCACTTGCACAAAGCCTGCAAATGCTTCCTTTGATAATGCCACATAATGTAGACGTTGTTCGTTCATGATCACGCTCCTTTCTTTAATATCCAATTTTTACCTTCAACCATTCGAGTGATCAACATGGCACAAACATTATTTCCTGTAGAGTTCAAAAGTGTTGCAGGGATATCGATGATAATACTAATCACTAAGATAATGCCAACATATTCAACAGGCACACCAAATAAAGTACAGATTAAAACTTCCGCTGTCATCCCACCACTTGGAATTGCACCGATCACAATGCCAACTAACAGCGCAACCAAAATCACAGCTAAAAACATCATGGGTGTATCAAATGAAATACCTAATAATGTGAGCAAAAATAGAATTTTAAAAACACCGCCCATCACAGAGCCATCTTTATGAGTATTAGCACCCAATGGAATTACCGTTTCTGCAATGTCATTCGGCACATTCATTTGCTTCGTTGCAATCAAGTTCACAGGGATACAAGCGGCGCTTGATGTGGTTGCAATTGCTGTCAATGCTGGTGTTAATGCCGTTGACCAGAATGCTTTCACGCCTGCTTTACCTGCTGCCAACCAAGCATAAATTGTATTTAAGCCAAAGAAAGCTACGATTGTGAGAATGATATAAAGTAATAATACTTGTGCATAAGCACCCACGATTCTTGGCCCCAATTCGCCCACAATATCTGCAAAGTAACATCCCAAACCAACGGGCGCTGCATACATGATGATTTTAACGAGCTTTAAAACCACTTCCATCCCAGATTCTAATAAAGCTGCGATTGGCTTTGCTTTGTCGCCCACTAATACGATGGAAATGCCTAAAAAAATCGAGAAGATGATCAAAGCTAATAGGTTATTTCTTCTGAATAGATCCAAGAAATCGCCCGCTGTTAATGTTCTCACAAACATGTCGCTCAAACTCACAGCCCGAACTTCCAAAGCTTTGCCTGATAATTCCATTAATTCTTGTAAGTTAAAACCTTTCACAGGCTCGTACCACAAGAAGCCAAAATAACTGATGATTCCCATCACAGTTGCGGTACCAACAAATACAAACAGCGCACTGAATAGTATTTTCTTTAAACGTGCGGTTTGATTCGTTTTAGTGATGGATGAAGTAATACTGAAAAACACCAAAGGCACAATTGTAACAAACATCATATTCAAGAATATTTGCCCGATTGGCTTAAAAGATGCTGAAGTGAACTGCCAATTGTGACCAAAAAGCGATAATGAAATGCCTTCAGGGCCTAATAAGTAACCAACCAAACCACCAATAATGATGCCGATGATAATGGTTAAAGAAGAGAGATAATTTTTGAGGAAAGCCATGGAATATCTACTTGATTTGATTAAATGAAGTTTAAAAAAAAGCACACTGACCAAATTATAATGGAAAGTGTGCCTGTTGATTCATTTAATATTTATGATTCTGATTCAGCATGCAATTTGAACTCATCGTGCAATACACGCACCGCTAATTCAGCATATTTGCTTTCAATGATCACAGAAACTTTGATTTCTGATGTAGAGATCATCAAAATATTGATCTCTTCTTGTGCCAAAGCGTGGAACATTCTGCTTGCTACGCCGCTGTTTGAACGCATACCAACGCCAACAATAGACAATTTAGCAATATCCGTGCGACCAAATACTTTTCTTGCTTTCATTGAATCAGCGACGTTTTGTGTGATCATCAATGCACGATCATAATCAGGTGCATTCACTGTAAATGTGAAATCTGTTGTACCATCTTCGCTGATGTTTTGCACGATCAAGTCAACATCAATGTTTTCTTGACCAATGGCATCTAAAATATTAAACGCAATTCCAGGAGTATCTGGCACGCCCAAAACAGTAATTTGTGTTTCGTCACGATTGAGCGCAATGCCCGTGATAATATCAGATTCCATGTATTCATCCTTCTCTTCAAACGTAATTAATGTGCCTTCCCCTGGTTCTTCCAATAAAGAAGATAAAACACGCAGAGGAACGTTATATTTTCCCGCCAATTCTACTGAGCGAATTTGTAATACTTTTGAACCTAAGCTTGCCAATTCAAGCATCTCTTCAAAAGTGATCGTATCTAATTTTCTTGCTTTCTTTTCAATTCTTGGGTCAGTTGTGTAAACGCCATCCACATCTGTATAGATCTGACATTCATCTGCTTTAAACTGTGCAGCCAAAGCCACTGCTGTCGTATCCGAACCACCACGGCCTAAAGTAGTGATTTCTCCTGTTGCTGTTACGCCTTGGAAGCCTGCAACAACCACAACGTAGCCTGCATCTAGATCCTTACGGATTCTATCTTCTGCAACACTTTCGATTTTTGCTTTGGTATGAACATTATTTGTCAAAATGCCAGCTTGCGTGCCCGTGTACGATTTTGCTTTAATGCCCATTGCGTTCAATGTCATACTCAATAAAGCAACTGTTACTTGTTCGCCCGTAGATAAAATTACATCCATCTCACGTTGATTCGGAAACTGGTCAATAGACTTAGCTAAATTGAGTAAGCGATCTGTTTCACCAGACATTGCTGATAAAACGATTATGAGATCATCCCCCTTGTCTTTGAATTTTTTGATTTTATTAGCAACGTTACGAATTCTTTCAAGGTTTGCGACTGATGACCCACCAAATTTTTGCACTAATAAACTCATAAAGATCTCTACTCTAAAATAATGTATAAAATGTTAAATAAACCCGCTGTGTAAAAACGCAACCTTAGCAAAATAGCAAGTACAAATTACAAATACAAATACTTTTTAATCTCTGATGTCAGTAATTGCAAAAGTGCCCATTTTTTCTGAGTGCAAATAGTTAATTAATGCTGCCGCAGTTGCTTCTGGCGAGCTTAATTTCCCTGTATTTTTATAGTCGATGAATCGATCTACATTGGGGAAATATTCTTCTGAATGGCTACGAATTGTGGATTGCATGCCTGTATCAATAATACCTGGTGCAATCGAGGTAGCTTTCACTGGGTTTGTTTTAGTAGATTGCTCTTTCACAAGCACTTCTGTGAAGCGATCAACGGCTGCTTTTGTGGCACAATAAACGCCCCAACCTTCGTAAGCATTGCGCCCTGCACCAGATGAGATATTCATCACAAATTTTTGACCATTGAAATTATCTGTCAATTCAACAAATGCACTTGTCAGTGCAATGACAGCGCCAACATTGAGCATTAAAGCTTGTGATAATTGGCTAGCGTTGATTTTCCCAACAACGCCCATTGGCTCAACTGTGCCTGCATTGTTAATTAAAGTCACAGATGTTGCTGTTGCTAAACGAGAACTCAACCAATCCGTCACCACTTTAACGCTTGCTGTTTCATCCGTTAAATCTACAGTGATTAAGTTTTGCAACACATTAGGATTGGTGCGTGCTAAACGTAACACGTCATTATTGTTATCTTGCTCTAACTGATTTGCCAAAGCTTCACCAATGCCTTTGGATGCACCTGTGATGATATATAACGCTTTCATAGTCATTCCCTCTAAAAAGAATGACTATAGCTAAGAATTTTGAGGTTTACAAATCGATCCATTGATCCTGCAATCAATTATTTCTTCATGATCTCTTGGCACTCTTTTGAAAGCTCTTGCTTGCTATCTGCTTGTGCTTGGCATTTAGTTACTTCATCAATGTAGTTACTGAGCTGTGCACTGCTTTCAACTTCAGCAACGCTATCTTTTGTAGATAAAAATTGCATGCCAAAGCCAATGATCATAATCACAATGATTAAAATAATCGCAGGTAAAGTTTTTTTATTAATCTTTTTCATACAAACTCCTCTGATACCTATAATTATTTAAATTTTAAATGTTAACTTCAAAAAGTCCAGTTTAATAGGTTTGTAAATAAATCTGATGAAATTTAGAGCCAATAAATAACAATTCGTAAATGGAATTTATTGAAAAATTACAATTAAGCAATTAAATTTGAAAAATAAAGATTCCTTTCGGAGCTTTTTGTTAACTGAAACATCTATTATTTTATTTAGTCTTTATCAAAATATATTCATCATTATTTCCCCACCGCTCACTTTCTGTATCTAATCTAATACATGGAGTATCACCACAAACTTTAATATCTGTTTTTAAAATAACATTTTTATTGTTGATCATTTCATTTAAACTCTCATTCTTAGTTTTAAGAAATTGATAACGCTGAAATTCATCGCCAGAAATTTTAAATGTTCCACCAATTAATATAATTAACCCGATTAATAAAATTATTAATGATTTCCAAGAAAGCCATTTTGTTTGACCTATAAGGTTTTTTTGTGAGTTTTGAAATTCATCCATAGTATTAAGTAAAATATTTGTACTCTGTTTAATATTTTCCTCAATATCATGCGTACTCATTTNACATCTATTATTTTATTTAGTCTTTATCAAAATATATTCATCATTATTTCCCCACCGCTCACTTTCTGTATCTAATCTAATACATGGAGTATCACCACAAACTTTAATATCTGTTTTTAAAATAACATTTTTATTGTTGATCATTTCATTTAAACTCTCATTCTTAGTTTTAAGAAATTGATAACGCTGAAATTCATCGCCAGAAATTTTAAATGTTCCACCAATTAATATAATTAACCCGATTAATAAAATTATTAATGATTTCCAAGAAAGCCATTTTGTTTGACCTATAAGGTTTTTTTGTGAGTTTTGAAATTCATCCATAGTATTAAGTAAAATATTTGTACTCTGTTTAATATTTTCCTCAATATCATGCGTACTCATTTCAATAGATGATTTAATGGATTGCTTCATTGTATTGGAAAGTTCTTGATGAGCTTCTTGTGTTATTTTCTTAATATAAAGTTGATAATCATCAATGATTTCCTTGAATTCAGCACTACTATTTTGAGCTTCCTGACTATATGCCTCAATGTTTTTTTTCAGCAAAATAGATGCATTAGCCAGTTGTTCTATTAATTTTAACGAAGCTTCAGTTTCTTTATTCATAATTAACCAATCTCAATACCAGATTCTTTATTCTTAACTTGCAAATTTTGCTCAACTTTCAAACTAGCCTCTGCAATTTTCACTTCTTCAACCCCTTGATTGAGATTATCAGTGAATTCTTTACCTTCTTTTGTTTCAGCAACAGTCATCATGACATCCAGATTAAATCCAAATGGATTATCTTTGGAGTTCTCTAAGTTAGCTAGCAATAGGTCTACGGTTTCATTACCTGTATTTAATGATAGAGGAGAAATCACTTCCTCACGCTCCGTATTATCAAGAACTCTATCCACATGAGATATTTCTGCTGTTGAAGATAAAACATATTGCCATTCTGTTTGTATTGATCCTTCGGGATTAACTGCCGTTATAAATCTATCATAATCATCTCGATGAATAGTTTGGCATCCTGCAGAGTCAGTACTATTTCTTGATCCCGCATGGATTTTAAAAGTATTATTTAAATCTACTATTCCGCCAATGTCTTGACTATCAAACCAGCCATCACCATTTACATCACGCTCTACTAATCCAGTTCCGTGATCACGGATAAATTCATTCGTTGGTCTTAATGAAAAATTATCTCCTTGGCCACCTGGTCTAGCATGAGTTGTTGCTCTCATAGTAATGGTATTATCATCTCTTAACCTCCCCATATCTAACGTACCATCAGCATTAATATCAACACCACTAGGCGCTCTAGATTTTATACTTGTATCATTACGATAATGAGCATCATATTGAGCTGTTGGTTCTGTTGTTGCTCTATTAAATTCTTCAATATGCTTTGCACCATCATTATCTTGCCATAGCACAATTATTCGATCATCATACACTCCGCGTCCAGCATTAGCAGTCGTTTGATTTTCATTTCTTAATCCAAGAATAACTCTATCATTATCATCTAATGCATTTACAGCGGATGCATTACCTCTTAAACGTGTAATCCCATTGTAAACATCAAATTTTTGATCATTTGTTAATGCTGACATCTCATCTTCAGACGGAATCCTTGGAGAATCTTTAGAAAAACTTAACTGTGTTCGCATATTAGGGTCTAATTGTTGATAATTCTCAATATTTGCTTCATTAATCTGAAGAGCTATCAATCGATCATAAGCTTCTCTAACAGCTAATGGTTCTGTTGCATGAAATTCTGACCATAAACGATGCGCTTCTATTACATTACCTTGTTGTGCCGTTTGCACTACAGAGTCTGCAGAATCTTGTATATTAATATTTGATCTTAAATTATCGTCACTCATAGTATTTCCTTTACAAGTTAGTTAATTGTACCTTTTGTAATAATTAAATTATTAATTTCATTTCTAGACAAAGGGATATTAAATTTTTGAATAGCTTCTTGGCATGCCTTTGATAGCAATATTTTTTTAATATAATTAGAATTATTTTCTTCAAATTTTAATTTCTTATCTACACAAGAAAAGCGAATTTTAGGCATACTAGGATTACTAATATATACCAAAGCTTCAATATTATTATTTCTTTTTATTTCAAACACTTCAATTAAAATCTCAGTATTTTTCTTATCTTTAATTATATATGGAATATTTAATATATAATTCTCATCAAAATCATCACCTAAAAGATTATCATCTATAGCTTTACTATCCTCTAAAGACAAGATCTCTATTTTAAGATCTAAAAGCTCATCTACTTTTTTATAGCCATTAATCGATGAGCTATGATAGCTAATACTTTGATCTTTTAACTCCTCAGTACACATCAATTCCAAGGGTTTATCTAAAATAGGAAAGGATATTGGAGTAAGCATTTGAGTCTGTGCCTTTTGATCAACACAGGTAATTTCAGCAAAAGAAAAAAAAGCATTATTCACTAATACTATTAATAATAATTGAAAAAAAAATTTTCTCATTTTTTATCCTTTATATTCACAAAAGAACTTTTATTCTAAAGTAACTACAGTATAGAATTTATTCTTTTAGTATTGTTAAGTGATTAATATTTTATAGTATATAAGCCTGAAAGTATAATTGAACATAGTTATTTATAAACAATAAAATATNATTCACTAATACTATTAATAATAATTGAAAAAAAAATTTTCTCATTTTTTATCCTTTATATTCACAAAAGAACTTTTATTCTAAAGTAACTACAGTATAGAATTTATTCTTTTAGTATTGTTAAGTGATTAATATTTTATAGTATATAAGCCTGAAAGTATAATTGAACATAGTTATTTATAAACAATAAAATATTTAGCCTATATATAGCTAGACATACCATCAAATGTATTTTAGGGCTATTGCCATGCAAGCTTTTTGGTATAGTTTGAGTTTCTTTAGATATAGTATCAGATATTCTACATCGCTACTTGTGACACAAAATCCACAGCTACAAACGCTCAATCGCGAAGGCTTCTGAAACTTTGAAAAATATTGATAACACTCATCAATAATTTTTTGCATTTCATCGCTCATAATTCGCCCTTTAATTTCTTTGGTATTCTTCGTAACATTTATAGTCTTTTTCAAATTACATTGGATTTTATCATGGAACGCAAACCCAACTATTTTTACCTATCTGCTGCGATGATCATTGATGAGAATGATCGCTTATTGCTAGTTCGTAAACGTAATACAGTCAAATTCATGTTGCCAGGTGGGAAAATAGATCACGGTGAAAGCGCCATTGAGGCTTTGGTTCGAGAATTACAAGAAGAGATTGATTTAAATATTCAAGAAAGTGATGCAACTTTCATTCAAGAATATGAAGCTGTCGCTGCCAATGAGCCTGATTACAGAATCCAATCGCAGTTATTCCAAGTGATGTTGCCTGCCAATATAATCATCGAGCCACAAGCAGAGATTGAAGAGATCGTTTGGCTAAAGCCAAATCATATTCCTGCCCTACAATTTGCACCGTTAGTTGAAGAGAAAATCCTACCGTTATGGCAAGATTTCTTAGATAAAAAAAGATAATCGCCCCTGTAAAATATATCTCCGTGTAATCACCCCTGTTTTCTCCTATAATAGTATTATTTGCACGGAGGCTTAAAAATGTCAGATACAGGTATCAATTTCACAGATGCAGCAGCATTGAAAGTTAAATCATTGATTGATGATGAAGCTAATCCAAACTTGATGTTACGCGTTTACATCCAAGGTGGCGGTTGCTCAGGTTTCCAATATGGTTTTACATTTGCGGAAGAGCTAGAAGCAGGCGATGTGGAAGTTGAAAATCAAGGCGTAAAATTATTGGTTGATCCATTGAGCTACCAATATTTAGTGGGTGCTGATATCGATTATGTTCAAAACCTTCAAGGTGAACAATTCGTAATCCGTAATCCAAACGCGACAACAACTTGTGGTTGTGGAAACTCATTCAGCGCTTAATCTTTTCATAAGATTTTAATAATAAAAATAAAGGAGCATTAATGTCTGGTATATCAATTGTTATTTTATCGATCGTTGCCGCAGTGATCGTTGTTGTATTTATGGGTGTGAAAATCATCCCACAAGGACAACAAGCAACTGTAGAACGTTTTGGTCGTTATTCACGTACATTGCAACCAGGCATTAATATCATTGTGCCTGTCTTTGATCGCATCGGTCGTCGTTTAAATATGATGGAACAAGTGATGGATGTCCCTTCACAAGAAGTGATCACGCGTGATAATGCGATGGTTCGTGTGGATGGTGTAACATTCTTCCAAATCAATGATGCAGCACAAGCAGCTTACCAAGTGAATAACTTAACGTTATCCATCATCAATCTCATTATGACGAACATTCGTACTGTAATGGGTTCAATGGATTTAGATGAATTATTATCTAAACGTGATGAAATTAATGCTCGTTTATTATCTGTTGTGGATCACGCAACAGCGCCTTGGGGTGTAAAAGTTACGCGTATCGAGATTAAAGACATTGCACCGCCACGTGATCTTGTAGATGCAATGGCAAGACAAATGAAAGCGGAACGTGAAAAACGTGCGAACATTTTGGAAGCTGAAGGTTTCCGTCAGGCTGAAATTTTAAAAGCTGAAGGTGAAAAGCAAAGTATGATCCTAGATGCAGAGGCGAAAAAAGCTGCTGCATTCATGGAAGCTGAAGCACGTGAACGTTTAGCTGAAGCTGAAGCTAATGCAACGCGCATGGTTTCTGACGCAATTTCTGGTGGTAATATCCAAGCCATCAACTACTTCGTAGCACAAAAATATGTGGAAGCATTTGGTAAAATTGCTGAAAGTGATAATGGCAAAATCATCATGATGCCAATGGAAGCAACAAGTGTTGTGAGCTCATTAGCCGGCATTGCAGATTTAGTTAAATCAACTTCTAGCAAATAATATTGGAGATACACACGCGATGGCAATTTTAGTCAATTGGTTCACATTGGGTATTATCTTAATCATTTTAGAAATGCTTTTACCTGGCATGTTTTTAATGTGGTTTGGTGCAAGTGCATTGATCGTTGGCGTGATCACATTGATCATCCCAATGAGCATGAATGCTGAATTAGCTCTATTTGCCATCACTTCTGTATTATCTGTGATTGCAGTCATTGTGATCATGCGTAGAGTTTCACCAAATACGCAATCCACTGTAACGCATAATCTCAACCAAGCACGCGGTTCAGAATTGGTTGGCATGGCTTTCACTTTAGATTCAAAAGTTGTGAATAATGAAGGTAAACTCAATATTGGTGATTCAGTTTGGCTCATTAAAGGCCCAGATGCAGAAGCTGGCACACACATTGAAATCACTCACATTGAGAATAATACATTAACATTTAAGATCATTGACTAATGGCTTTTAAATCCATGAACAATCAGCAATTTCAGCCGATAATGCGCCACTGGCGCATTATCTTTTTCCTATGGATTATTTTAACCATTTTCACAAGTGCCTTTGGGATTAGCGCCCTTGTCACATCGCCAATGCACCCAATCTATTTTGTGCTTGTGGCAATATTGCCTTCCACCCTATTTCTGATCATCTCTTTGATCACATCACATTCTATTTTCAGCCAGATTTTCATTAGCTTGAAAAACCTCATTTTTAAAAATGATTCGGCAATCACTTTCCAAAGTAAGTTGCCCATTCGTTACATTGTGCAATTGGTTTCCAATGCAACGTGGATCACAATTTTACTGACTAGCATTGTCGTACTCTTTTTCAAATTCACCTTTCAACATGTGGATTTTTATTTAGGTAATACATTCACAGAAAGCAAAGAGATCACAGAATCAGTGATCCGTTATTTAAATTTCTTCCCTGAAAAATTAGGATTGATTAGCTTTGATTACAAAATTATTGAAGCAAGTTTTATCAAAGATGGTTTAAATGATGCTGCGCGCTCTTTATGGGCAAAATGGACAATCATCATGATCTTATTTCATGGTTTATTGCCACGCATTTTGGTGTTTACCTATTACGTTGTGCGTAGTTTATTGCATTCAACGCCACAAGCAACTGTTAGCCAGCCAATCGTTTTAGATCAAGCTGAAGAAAAACCTTTAGTGATTCGTGCGCCTAAAGTTGAAGTGCATGGCAATGGACATTATCAAGTCGCCTTAGATATTACAGATCAAATCCGCTTAAGCTCTGATGTGATTAAGTTGAATGACATTGAAGCTTTTCAGCAATTTGAACTCAAACATAAAGCTGAACCCATTGAAAAAATAGAAGTATTTGTGGATGGTAATTTAATGCCAGATCGTGGATTATTAAGACGAATGATCCGCCTATTGAATTTAGCAGAACATGCAACCATTCATGTATTAACGCAGGACGAATATCAAAAATCCATGTGGCACAAACATCTATCATCCGTTTTAGTGGAAGGCGAAGCAGCAAATTATGACATCCAATAACATCACCATTGCCATTGTTGGCCATACAAATACTGGTAAAACATCGCTAGTACGCGCTTTGACACGACAACGCAATTTTGGTGAAGTTAAAAATGCGCCTGCAACTACGATTGATGTCACAAATATATCGCTACAATCTGCTGATTTTACTTTCAACTTTGTCGATACACCAGGCATTGAAGATGCCATGAGCATTTTGGAGTTAATGCCAAGTGCTTCCCTACAGACATCTAAGTCTGATGAGAAAAAAGCTCTATTAGAATTGATGCAAAACCCACATTACAAAGCAGATTTTGATCAAGAGTTTAAAGTGCTGAATCAAATGCTCAAAAGCGATATTGCCTTTTATGTGATCGATGTTCGCCAGCCTTTTTTACCGCGCTATCATTATGAATTGATTCTCCTTCTCAAAACTCATATTCCAATTTTGCCAATTTTGAATTTTACGCAAAATGCACAGTACATTGATGATTGGAAACGTGAACTCAAGGCTAATGGCTTACATCATTATCTAGAGTTCGATACGATCTTATTACCACGCAAACAGCGCTTATATGAACAGATCGCGATTATGTTCCCTGAACATTATCAAAGCATTCAATCTTTCATTACTGCGCAAAATGCATTGGATAATGAACGCACAGAGAAAGCTTTCGTTCTACTTGCTGATTTCTACTTTGATCTAATGACATTACGCGTTAAAGCCGATACAAAGCAAATTGACACACAAAGCATCAATGCACAGATTGCGACTGCCATTGCAAAAATTGAGAAGAAATTCATTGATCAGTTATTGGCGCTTTATAATTTCAATCGTGAAGATATCCAATACATCACATTGCATACAGAAGCCAATGCAACCACGCAGGATATGTTCACGCTAGATGAATTTGGGCAGTTCTCTATCCAGTTTGGCAAAGGTGCAGCTGCGGGCGCAACTATGATGGTGGGCGTTGATTTAGTGAGCGGTATGACAACACTTGGCATTGCTTCTGCAACTGGCGCTGTAATTGGCGGTGTTTTCAGCTCATTATGGAATTATGGTGAACGCATCGTGGATAAATGGCGTGACATTGAATATTTCTACATTGATCAGCCAACAGCTGTGAAGTTAATGCTGAATCTTTTATACATCATCGAGCGCTTGAATGATCGTTCTCATGCAGATTTAAATCCGATCATGATCAACAATGAAACAGAAAATTCAGCTGATATTACCAACTTCATGAAACAAACTGAAAATCTACGCGCTTATCCTGAATTACACCAAAAGAGCGATTCTAAAAAAGATAAGCTCTTGCAAAAAGTAGTAAAAGCAATACAATCATCGTTTTCTAATAAAGGATAATTATAGGTAATTTAATAAGGAAAAATAATGGGAACACCAAGAAACTGCCCTTTCTGCAATACTGTATCAACAATCAGAGATCATGACATTAGCAAAGATCATCATCAATTTTTCTCAAATAAAGATGATGTTCACTATCAAGTACGTACATATGCTATTACATGTCCACTTGAAAGCTGCAGAGAAGTAGAAATTGTTTTTGAAAAATGGAAAGCCATAAAATATGGACACACAATACATGGAGAAGATAAACCTATACAGTGGCAGAAAATTTATCGAAAAAATATTGAACCGGAAGTAAATATAAAGGTATTTCCTGATTATATTCCTGAGCAAATTTTACAAGATTATAAAGAAGCAAAACTCATTGCTATTTTATCCCCTAAAGCATCTGCTACTCTAGCCCGTCGCTGTTTACAATCCATGATCAGAGATTTTTATAATATTTCTGGCAAAAAATCTTTGCACCATGAAATAGAAGAGATCAAAGATAAAATTGATCCTGATATGTATGAAGCAATTATGTCTTTAAAATCTATTGGAAATATAGGTGCTCACCNGTTTACAATCCATGATCAGAGATTTTTATAATATTTCTGGCAAAAAATCTTTGCACCATGAAATAGAAGAGATCAAAGATAAAATTGATCCTGATATGTATGAAGCAATTATGTCTTTAAAATCTATTGGAAATATAGGTGCTCACCCCGAAAAAGATATTAACCTAATAATTGATGTTGAGCCTGAAGAAGCAAATGAACTCATTGCTTTAATAGAAATGCTAATTGAGGATTGGTACATTACTCGATATAAACGTCAAGAAAGAATTAACGGCATTAAGGCAATGAACGATGAAAAACAAGCCGAAAGAAAAGGAACCATAACATCACACCAAATTGAATAGATAACAATATTGTGCAACAAAAAAGCCTCATTTCTGAGGCTTTTTTGAATCTGAGTTTATGAATTACTTCGCTTTTGGCTGTTTCAAAAGTTCAATGTAATCACTCATAATGTTCACACTTTCATCCAATAAAATATCTGGTGTTGTATCTTTCAACAATTTTGTATGAGTGCCATCTTCATTTTTATACTGCTCTAATGTTAATGGCTCTAAGTTATACATTCTGCGAATTTCATTGCTACTTTTGAAAGAATCATCTTCTTGCTCTTTCAATTCCTTACGGCGCTCATCCAAGTTCAATGACAATGTTTTCACATCCCACAATGCTTGAATCTTATCGCGCTGTTCTTGGAAGATTTTAAGCTTTTCATCATCTTTCAAGCGATTATTATGTTCTGCTTGCAATGGTTTCGCATATTCAGCCAAAGTTTCTGTGATCACTAAATCCTTACTCGCAGGAATCTGATCCCAAGGTAAAACATATTTTTCCTTAGATTCACCAATATCTGCAGGATTATAAATCTGTGGCAACACAACATCAGGTACAACGCCTTTCTCTTGTGTACTTTCGCCATTCGCACGATAGAACATTGCGATCGTTACTTTACTCTGCCCTGGCTTTTCTGATTTCGCTAACCAACCTTCTAAAGGCAACAATGACTGAACTGTACCTTTACCAAACGTTGTATTACCTACGATCAAACCACGGCCTTGATCTTGAATACTACCTGCAAAGATTTCACTTGCTGAAGCGCTCAAACGATCTGTAATCACCATCAATGGACCATCGTAGATTTTCTTCTCTTGCGTGCTGTTGCGCGTTTCGATTGAACCGTTATAGTTTTTCACTTGCACAACAGTTTTCTTAGGTTCGATAAAGAGCGCTGATAAATTAATCACTTCTTCCAATGAACCACCGCCATTGCCACGAAGATCGATCACTAAACCATCAATTTGATTTTTGTCTTGAAGCTCTTTGACAAGCTTCTTAATATCACGCGTTGTACTTCTAAACTCTTTCTCACCGCCTTTGCTACCTTCAAAATCACTGTAGAATGCAGGCAAAGTAATCACACCAATTTTCTGTGTTTGATCACCTTTTTTAATCTCTTTCACATCAGATTTAGCAGCTTGCTGTTCTAGTTTCACTTGATCGCGAACAATGCGCACAACCTTTTCAGGTCCTTTGCCTTTATTACCCATGATTTGTAAACGAACAACTGTGCCTTTTTTACCACGGATTTTATCAACCACATGATCCAAACGCATGCCAACGATGTCTAAAAATTCACCATCATCGCCTTGGGCAACGCCGATCAATTGATCACCAATTACTAATTGATTCGTTTGATCCGCAGGTCCACCTGGTACAACTTCCATAATGGAAATACCATCATCATCTTGGCGCAATACTGTGCCAATCCCTTGCAATGACAAACTCATATTAATATTGAAGTTTTCCATTGTGCGATGGGACAAATAGCCAGAATGTGGGTCAAATGCCAATGCAACAGTATTCATGTAGATTTCAAAAATATCATCCACATCCACTTGCATTAAACGCTCATGACGTGATGCATAGCGTTTCTTTAATTTTGCACGCGCTTCATCCAATGTTAATTCTTCATCAGACACTAACAAATTGATGAGCTCGTTTTTAATGCGCTGATACCAAATCTCGTCCAATTCTTGAACAGTTTTGGCATAAGGTTCATCTTTACGATTAATTAGAATTTCTTCTTTCTTAGTGAAATCGAAATCACGATCAATCAATTGATTCACAGCTGTTTGGCGATCATCCAAACGCTGAATCAAAGTATTGTACATTTCAAAAGGAAAGCGCAATTCTGCTTTCCTTAAGTAATCATCAAATAACAGTTTGTGCTTATCAAACTGATCAATATCAGATTGCAAAAAGTAAACACGCTGAGGATCCAACGAGTTTAAATATAACGAGTAAACACGTTCAGATAAAACATCATCCAATGGAATCTTTCCGTAATGGAATTGAGACAATGCCACTGCATTGGCAGAGCTGATCCTCTCAAATCTTTTATTCGGAGTAATTTTTGGGAGTTGTTTTTCCTGAGCTGTTGACGCAGGAATGGATTGAATTTCTGACGCATTGACATTACCGAAAAGTAAAATCGCAACGACAGATGCAATCACGCCTAATTTTTTTTGTTTAATCGTCATATTTTTTTGTAACCTAGTATTTATCAATCCATTCTACCCGTATTTTTTCTCGAAGTCAGACATAAATTCACACAAAACTTTGACGCCTTCTAACGGCAAGCCATTATAAATACTTGCACGCATACCGCCAACTGCGCGATATCCTTCCAAATTAATCAAGCCGTGTTCTTTCGCCTGTGCTAAAAAGATGGGATCTAATTCTGGATTTACAATAGTAAATGGAATATTCATGCGAGAACGTGCATTTTTTGTCACAGGATTGCGATAAAAATCACTGGAATCAATAATGTTATAAATCATTGCAGCTTTTTCGTTATTGATTTTTTCAATTGCAGAAACACCGCCTTGATTTTGCAACCAAGTCAATACCAAGTCAATCATATACATAGAAAATGTTGGTGGCGTGTTCACCATGGAGATATTTTTAGACTGTAATTCGTAGTTGAATACATCTGGCGTCATTGGATTAGCTTTACCCAATAGATCTTCACGTACGATGACTACTGTAATGCCTGATGGACCGATATTCTTCTGTGCACCTGCATAGATTAAACCGAATTTAGAAACGTCAAATTCGCGGGATAAAATATTTGAACTCATATCCACAACAGTTGGTGCATATTCGCTTTGCACTGCATAATCGAACTCTACACCACTAATTGTTTCGTTATCACAGTAATGAACGAATGCTGCATCTTTAGAAAACTTCAATGAGCCTTCTTCAGGTAATGTATCTTTTGCAGTTGCAAGCACATTAATCTCAGCATATTTAGCCATAGCTTTCATGGCTTTATTTGACCAGTTGCCTGTATCAATTGCATCAACTTTTGTTTGATTGCCCAACAAGTTCAATGGAATCATTGAAAACTGTGCGTATGCACCGCCTTGCTGGAAGATGATTTTATAATTCTCTGGAATGTTCAACAATGAACGAATTTTTTGTTCACTTTGAACCATAATTGCTTCAAAATCTTTACTTCTATGGGAAATTTCCATCACAGAAGCGCCTAAACCATGCCAATTTAAGAATTCTGCCTGTGCTTGTTTCAATACAGCTTCAGGTAGAGTTGATGGGCCTGCACAAAAATTATAATTACGTTCCATATCCTATCCAGTGTCACAATATTCACAACAAGCCTACACTATACCGAAAATAAACTTAATAAATGTAATTATTCAAATAAATCTAGATGGGAATAATTGGCATAGGATTTCACAAAGGTTTCTGATAGAATTAGTGGCTTAATTTTAAATTGGTCATGAGGATTCTAATGTCTTTTAACAACGAGATTCATAACCTTAATCTTGTGCCTATGGTTGTCGAGCAAACGGCTCGTGGCGAACGCNCGCCTTGCTGGAAGATGATTTTATAATTCTCTGGAATGTTCAACAATGAACGAATTTTTTGTTCACTTTGAACCATAATTGCTTCAAAATCTTTACTTCTATGGGAAATTTCCATCACAGAAGCGCCTAAACCATGCCAATTTAAGAATTCTGCCTGTGCTTGTTTCAATACAGCTTCAGGTAGAGTTGATGGGCCTGCACAAAAATTATAATTACGTTCCATATCCTATCCAGTGTCACAATATTCACAACAAGCCTACACTATACCGAAAATAAACTTAATAAATGTAATTATTCAAATAAATCTAGATGGGAATAATTGGCATAGGATTTCACAAAGGTTTCTGATAGAATTAGTGGCTTAATTTTAAATTGGTCATGAGGATTCTAATGTCTTTTAACAACGAGATTCATAACCTTAATCTTGTGCCTATGGTTGTCGAGCAAACGGCTCGTGGCGAACGCTCATTCGATATTTATTCACGTCTATTAAAAGATCGCGTGATCTTTTTGTGTGGCCCTGTGGATGATTACAGTGCAAACGTGATCGTAGCGCAAATGCTCTTTTTAGAAGCAGAAAACCCTGATCGTGACATTCATTTATACATCAATTCACCAGGCGGTTCAGTAACTGCTGGCATGGCGATTTATGACACTATGCAGTTCATCAAGCCAGATGTTTCTACTATGGTGATTGGGCAAGCTTGCAGCATGGGTGCATTCCTATTGGCTGCTGGTGCTGAAGGCAAGCGTTTATCGCTACCAAATTCTCGTGTGATGATTCACCAACCTTTAGGTGGTTATCAAGGTCAAGCAACTGATATTGAAATTCATACGAAAGAGATGCTTTATATTAAAGATCGTTTGAATAAAATCATGGCGCATCACACAAAACAACCCTTGAAAAAAATTGTGAAAGATACAGATCGTGACAATTTTATGAGCGCAGAAGAAGCTCAAAAATATGGCTTAATCGATACTGTTGTTTCTCATCGTTAATTTAAAGAAAAAATTATGACAGACTCTCCGAAGAAAAAAGGAAAAGTATTGCGTTGCTCATTTTGTGACAAATCACAAGATGAAGTATTGAAACTCATTGCAGGCCCAAGCGTTTACATCTGTAATGAATGTATTCATTTATGTGGCGAACTCATCACTGAAGAGTTTGCAGAAGAGTATCAAAAGAAACCTCTACCGAAACCAAAAGAGCTTTATGAAGCACTGAACGAATATGTGATCGGCCAAGATTTGGCTAAGAAAACATTGAGCGTTGCGGTTTATAATCACTATAAGCGCTTAGAATCTAAGACTGTTCGCAGTGATGTTGAATTAACAAAAAGTAACATCTTGTTAATCGGCCCAACTGGTTCAGGTAAAACATTATTGGCAGAAACATTAGCGAAAATGTTAAATGTACCGTTTGCAATTGCAGATGCGACAACATTAACAGAAGCTGGTTACGTGGGTGAAGATGTTGAAAACATCGTTCAGCGTTTATTGCAAAATGCTGACTTTGATGTAGAACGTGCACAAACGGGTATTATCTATATCGATGAAATCGACAAGATCACGCGCCGTAGTGACAATCCTTCAATCACACGTGATGTTTCTGGTGAAGGCGTTCAACAAGCATTGTTAAAAATTATTGAAGGCACAGTTGCGGCTGTTTCACCACAAGGTGGACGCAAGCATCCTAATGCTGAATTGATCAATGTGGATACTCGCAACATTCTATTTATTTGTGGTGGTGCATTCTCTGGTTTAGAAAAAATCATCAGCATGCGTCAAAACAAAGGCGGTATTGGCTTTACTGCTGCATTGAAAGAATCTGAAGAGAAACGCAATTTATCTGAATTGTTTGCGCAAGTGGAAGCAGAAGATTTAACTAAATATGGTTTGATCCCTGAGTTCATTGGTCGTTTACCTGTGATTGCAACATTGGAAGAGTTAGATGAAGCTGCGTTGATTAACATCTTAACGCAACCTAAAAATGCAATCATTAAGCAATTCGAATACTTATTCGAAACTGATGATGTTGAATTAAGCGTGACAGAAGAAGGCTTGAAAGCCATCGCTGAATTAGCAATTCAACGCAAATTGGGTGCACGTGGATTACGTAGCATCATTGAATCTACTTTACTAGATACAATGTTTGAAATTCCATCAAAAGCAAATGTGGCAAAAGTGATCATTGATCGCCCTCAAATTGCCGATAAAGTTGCACCACTGATTGAGTACAAAACAGAAGAATCATCCGCATCAACAACTAAGCGTACAACCAAACGCACAAAGGCCGCACAATAGTCATGAGTGATCAATTAACGAATCCCCCTTTAATGTCTCTTAGATTTAGGGGCTTCTTACCTGTTGTGATTGACGTTGAGACAGGTGGTTTGAATCCAAAGAAAGATGCGCTTTTAGAAATTGCCGCGGTATTTTTGGATATTGACAAAGATGGCATGATGAAAACTACTCATCATGTCGCTGCAAATATTGAGCCGGCGCCAAATTTGGGTATCAATCCTGAATCTATGAAGATTAATGGCATCAAGTTGGATAATCCTTTCCGCATGGCGATTTCTGAAAAAGAAGCAATGGTGAAAGTATTCAATGCTGTGCGCGAAGAAGTAAGAAAACAAGGCTGTACTCGTGCAATTTTAATTGGACACAATGCTCACTTTGATTTAGCTTTCTTAAATGCAGCGATTGAAAGATGTGACATTAAGCGCTCACCTTTCCATCCATTTTCTGTATTAGATACTGTAAGTTTAAGCGCATTAGCATACGGTCAAACCGTTTTAGCTAAATCAGCGATTGCTGCAGGCATGAAATGGGATGCAGATGGTGCTCACTCAGCATTGTATGATACGCAACAAACCGCAGAACTATTTTGTAAAATCATGAACATGTGGCAAACACATGTGGGTTTTGATCTACAGCCAGTTCTTTAAAAGGATTGATTATGTTTAAACAGTTGATGAATTCAGTCAAGTCTAATCTTGAAGCTTTGGGCGATGATGCTCGATTAATCCAAGATGTTTCTATGGGATTAGAAAGAGAAGGATTACGCGTTGATCAGCAAGGCAAACTAAGCCAAGCTCCGCACCCTATCGCATTAGGCTCAGCGTTAACCAATGCAAATATCACTACAGACTTTGCAGAGAACTTGCTTGAATTTGTCACCAATGTTTATCATTCGCCTGAAGATCTATATCAAGCTTTAGATGAAATCCAAGCTTTTACAGCAGAAAACTTGGGTGATGAGTTGGTTTGGCCAGATTCCATGCCGCCATTAATTGATAATGTAGATGAAATTCCGATTGCGCAATATGGCTCATCCAATGCTGCGAAAATGAAAACCTTATATCGCACAGGCTTGTCACATCGCTACGGTAAGATGATGCAATCCATCGCGGGCATTCACTTCAACTTTTCATTGAGTGATGAATTCTTTGTCGCATTACAAAAAGCAACAAAGAATGAACAATCTTTAACGGATTTCAAATCTGACCGTTACTTGCATTTAATGCGCTCAGTATCACGCTTTGGTTTTTTAGTACCTTATTTCTTTGGTGCATCACCATTGATGCCGAAGAGTTTCTTATCTGGTAACAATAATGATCGCTTTGAGAAGTTTGATGATGAAACTGTGTACATCAAAGAGAGCACTTCCCTACGTTTATCTGACATTGGCTACAGTAATAATAAATGCAAATTCACAGTATCTTTCAATTCATTGAAAGATTATGTTGCAGACATTGAGCATGCGATTTTAACGCCATGCGATAAAGTTTCACACATCCCTATCAAAAAAGATGGTGAATATCAGCAAATCAACAATCATATTCTACAAATCGAAAATGAATATTACGCAAGCATTCGCCCAAAACAAGTTTTAAAATCAGGTGAAACATTGCTTGCTGCATTAAAAGATCGTGGCATTGGCTATGTGGAATTACGCTCTGTTGATATCATGCCGACCATTTCTACAGGAATTTCTGTCGAAACAATTAGATTCTTACAAGCTTTCATGACGACATGTTTATTAACGAATGCTGATCCGTTATGCAATATGGAATATGAGCAAAACCAAAGAAACCTTGCCTTAATTGCTGCAAAAGGCAGAACAAAAGACTTAAGCTTAAATGTTCAATATCAAGAACAACCGCTTCAAGAGCTACTGCAATCACTATTAGAATGGATCAAACCTGTCGCAGAAATTCTCGGCCCAGAATATAGCGCAACAATTGCGCCATTAAGTGCAATGATTACTGATAGTAATTTAACGCCATCTGCTAAAATATTAAATGAGCTCGCAAGCTCATCTATTCAGTATAATGACTACTGTATTGAGAAAGCAACGCAATACAAAAATCACTATTTAACTGAAGAAGTTTTATCAGATGAAAAACGTGAAGCATTCAAAATGCTAGCTCACAAAAGTGTTGAACGTCAAAAAGCATTAGAGGCAGAACCTCAAGCTGATTTTGACGAATATTTGTCGAACTATTTTAAGTCCATCTAGGAAATTGTAAATGACACCCCTTCCTCCTATCGGTTCTCCGTTTTTATATACTGTTTTTACCATTGCTGTATTGATCATGATCGCAGTAGATATGCTTGCCCTGAAACAAACGGGTGATCATAAAGTCAGCGTCAAAGAAGCATTGATGTGGACAATTGTTTGGGTAACTGTTGCACTATTATTCAACGTTTGGCTGTATTGGTATTTAGCCCACGGCGAATTCCCTGATTTAAATTTGACAGCTGAAGCACAACAAGCAATGGCTGTTGAAGCATCTATGGATTACTTAACGGGCTATGTCCTTGAAAAATCCTTATCCATTGATAATATTTTCGTATTTTTATTGATCTTTAGCTTCTTTAAGATCCCAGCTAAATTCCAACGCCGCGTATTGGTTTACGGAATCTTCGCTGCAATCGCATTGCGCGTGATTATGGTACTAATTGGCGCATCATTGATCTCTCAATTTGAGTGGATTTTGTATGTATTTGGTGCATTCTTAGTTTATACAGGTTTCACGATGTTTAAGAAATCTGATGAGGAAGAAGATTTAAACCAAAAATGGTTCATTCGCATGATCAAAAAGCGTATGAAATTCACAGATAGATTGGATGCAGAACATTTCTTCACGAAAGAAAATGGCGTACGTTACGGAACTCCATTATTGTTAACGCTAATTGTTATCACAATTTCAGACATCATTTTCGCTGTTGACTCTGTGCCTGCAATCTTCGCAATCACTAAAGATCCTTTCATCGTTATGACTTCCAACGTATTTGCAATCTTAGGCTTACGTGCGATGTACTTCTTATTGGCAGATATGGCAGATCGTTTCGCATTCTTACAGTATGGATTGGCAACAATTTTAGTATTCATTGGTTGTAAAATGTTACTGCTCGCTTTTGACTTCCACATTCCAACGTCGATTTCATTATCCGTTGTATTGGTTGTATTAGTTGGATCAGTATTAATATCCCTGAAATCCAAACCTAAAACAGAATAAACATAAGCCTCACTACAAATGTAGCTGAGGCTTTTTAAATTTAATCTTTATTACTTCTAGGAGTTTTTCTAATGTTAGAGCGATTATTTAAACTGAAAGAACATAAAACCAATGTTCAGACAGAAGCCATTGGCGGGATGACAACATTCCTAGCGATGTCTTACATCATCTTTGTTAACCCAATCATCTTATCAAGCACAGGCATGGATAAAGGCTCAGTATTTGTTGCGACATGTATCGCAGCAGCACTCGGTACTTTCATCATGGCTTTCTTAGCAAACTACCCAATCGCTGTAGCACCTGGCATGGGCTTGAATGCATTCTTCGCTTTCACAATCGTTGCAACAATGGGCTTCACTTGGCAGCAAGCTTTAGGTGGCGTATTTGTTTCAGGTATCATCTTCCTGATTCTAACAGCAACAGGGCTAAGAACCTGGATCATAGAAGGGATTCCCAAATCCTTACGTTCATCAATCGCCGCAGGTATTGGTCTATTCTTAGCATTCATCGGCTTACAAACTTCAGGTTTAGTTGTAGATAATCCTGCAACTTTAGTGCAATTAGGCTCATTAGCAAATGCTTCAACATTGTTCTGCGTATTAGGCTTCTTAATCATTGCTGTATTGGATGCATTGAAAGTAAAAGGTGCAATTTTAATTGGGATCTTAGCAGTTTCCGTATTAAGCATCTTAACTGGCAATACAGAGTTCACTGGCGTTGTTTCTATGCCACCATCAATCGCACCTACATTCTTCCAAATTGATTTCAGCAAAGTATTGGAAGCTGGCTTTTTACAAATCATCTTAACATTAGTATTGGTTGAATTATTTGACGCAACGGGCGTATTAATCGGTGTAGCAAAACGCGCTCACATCTTAGATGACACATCACCACAAAACAAAAAACGCTTTGCACGTGCATTGTTTGCAGATAGTACATCAATCTTAGCAGGTAGTATGTTGGGTACAAGCTCAGTAACTGCTTATGTTGAAAGCGCATCAGGCGTACAAGCTGGTGGCCGCACAGGTTTAACAAGTGCAACAGTTGGCTTATTATTCTTAGCTGCATTGTTCTTCTCACCATTGTTAACAGCTGTACCTGCTTATGCAACAGCACCAGCATTGATCTACTTAGCGTGTATCATGTTACGTGAATTAACAGAAGTTGAATGGGATGATTTAACAAATGCAATCCCAGCTGCATTAATGGCATTCACAATGGCATTTACTTATTCAATCGCTAATGGCTTTGCTTTCGCATTCATCAGCTATGTTGTATTGAAAGTATTTACAGGCAAATTTAAAGATGTTCACCCTGCAACTTACATCATCGCAATCTTATTCTTGGTAAAATTCATTTTATCGAACATGGGTCATTAATCTAAATTTATAGGTTAATATCTCAATCCCGCCAAAACTGGCGGGATTTTTTTGTATCCTTTACAAAATTCTGACAAATACATGAAGCTTTTTTCAACTGATCCTTTACAATATCGAGACTTAATCGTGTATTCATGGATTGGACAATGAACAACTACAAAATTCCCTTGCTTTTCACATTATTAATATCCCTTTCTTTATCATCGATCGCTTACAGTAAAAGCATCAGCGTAGAAGTTGCGGATACACAAGAAACATCTAAGCAAGAATATATCCATGCTGTTGGTACGTTATTACCATTTGAACGTGTGATTTTACGCCCTGAATTATCGGGGAAAATTACCTCTGTTAATTTTGAAGAAGGCTCTTTAGTAGAACAAGGCCAAGCACTCATTAAATTTGATGATCGCTTAGTGAATGCCAAATTAAAAAATGCCCAAGCCAATTTAAGTAATGCAGAACAAAATGTTAAGCGTTTAGAAGCTTCTCGTGGCAGTGCAACTGCACAACAAATTGATGCTGCAAGAACAGCAAAATTACAAGCAGAAGCTGAATTGGAAATGGCACAAATCGAAGTAGACCACACAACTTTAACAGCACCATTTAAAGGGAAAATGGGGTTAATCAACCAATATGCTGGCAGCTATATTCAAACAGGTAGCGACTTAACCACCATTGTTAATACAGAAAAATTAAAACTAGAATTTAACTTACCTGAAAGATTGGCGCACACCGTTGAATTGGAACAACCTTTACAATTTTCTGTCGATAACTTCCCTAAAAAGAAATTTACAGCAGAAATCTATGCATTAAGCCCTGAAATTGAGCAAGAAGGTCGCTCTTTAATCGTGCGTGCCATTTACGACAATCAAGATCAAAGCTTATTACCAGGGATGTTTGCGAGAATTTCATTAGAAATCCCATTGGGTTACAACGTTATCATTGTGCCTGAAGAAGCAATTTTCTCTGCGGAAGGTAAACAGTATGTTTATCGTGTTGTGAAAGAAAATGATCAATACATCGCAAAATTAACAGAAGTCATTTTAGGTGAGCGCTCAAGCTATGCTGTTGAAGTGATTCATGGCTTAAAAAATGGCGATCAAGTGGTTAAAGTTGGCCAAGCTCGTATTCATGATGGATCTGCGATCAATCCTGTAGAACCTAAATAATCTTGGAGAGTCACTATGAAAATTTCTGATATCTCCATCAAACGCCCCGTATTTGCGATTGTACTCAATATTTTAATCATTCTACTTGGTGTTGTGGGTTTAACACGAATGAGCATTCGTGAATATCCTAACATTGATTTGCCTGTCATCAGTATTCGCACAACTTATAGCGGTGCAAGCCCTGAAATCATAGAAACACAAGTTACAAAAGCCATTGAAGATGCTGTAACAAGTATTGATGGCATTGATTTTATGACATCAATGTCACGCCGTGGCATGTCATTTGTGAATATTTCATTCCAACCCAGTAAGAATATCGAAGAAGCAGCCAACGACGTGCGTGATCGCGTTGCACGTGCCAAATATTTATTACCTGATGATGTAGATGAGCCCATCATTAACAAAAGTGACTCAGATGCTGATCCTGTAATGATTTTAACGCTCACAAGCGATAAATTATCCTCCATTGAACTCACCAAAATCGTTGAAAATAACATCAAGCCACAAGTTGAATTATTGGAAGGAGTTTCTAATCTAGAAATTTGGGGTGGCCGAGATCCTGTAATGCGCGTATGGCTCGATCCTGAAAAAATGTCTGCTTTTGACATCGCCATTACTGATATTGAAGCAGCGCTTCGTGCGCAGAATGTCGAAATTCCTGCCGGTAGCATTAAAAGTAATGCACGTGAATTGGATATCGTTGCACAAACAGATTTAAACACAGTAGATGAATTCAATAATATTATTGTCAAAACCACGAATCAGTCGAATGGCAGTGGCGTTGGCAATCAACACATTGTGCGTTTAGGTGATTTAGCTAGTGTAGAATTAGGCGGTGTTGAAGAAACTTCTCGCCCGCGCATGAATGGCAAACGTGGCGTTGGTATTGCAATCATTAAGCAATCTGTAGCCAACCCATTAACAATCTCTTCAGCCATTCGTGAAGTATTGCCAACCCTGCAAGAAAGCTTGCCTGATGAAGTTAATTTAGAAATCAGCTCTGATAACTCAATCTTCATCAATAAATCACTACAATCTGTATATTCCACAATCATTGAAGCACTGATTTTTGTTGGTATCATCATATTCTTTTTCTTACGTGATTGGCGCGCGACGATTGTGCCGATGGTTACAGTACCAATTGCATTAGTGGGCACACTCTTTGCAATGTATTTATTGGGTTATTCCATCAATACATTGACAATGCTCGCCTTTGTACTCGCAATCGGCTTAGTAGTTGATGATGCCATTGTTATGCTGGAAAATATTCATAGACACATCGAAGCTGGCTTATCGCCCATCAAAGCTGCATTTGTGGGTTCCAAAGAAATTGGATTGGCAATTATTGCAATGACCATCACATTGGCCGCTGTATTCTTACCTTTGACTTTTACAGAAGGCCGCATCGGCAAGTTATTCATTGAATTTGCTGTAACGCTATCCATTGCTGTGATCATTTCAGGCTTCACTGCCCTAACATTATCACCGATGATGTGCTCTCGCTTATTAAAAGCAGATCATGAAAAAGGTAAGTTATTTAATGCCATTGAAAATATGTTTGTCGCTTTCACCAATGGCTATACCAAAATATTACGTTGGGTTTTACCTAAATCATTACTTGTGATCATTGGAATGATCATCACTTTGGGTGCGAGCTATTTTATCTACATGCAATTACCACAAATGTTGTCACCAACAGAAGATCGTGGCTTTATTCGTGTTTCAGCCATTACACCAGAAGGTGCAACGGTTGATTTTACAGATCGCTACTTTACTGAAATTGAAGATCTATTACTGACTGAATTACCTAAAGCCACTGTATTTGTTGTATCAGGCGTAGCTTCTGGCGGTATTGGCAATATTACATTGGAAGATTGGGATTTGCGTAGTGAATCACAAATGTCCATAGTGCAACGATTGAATCAACAATTTAAAGACATAGCTCTTGGGCTTCGTGTATTCGCAAGTAACCCACAATCACTAGGCCAAGATAGTCGCTCAAAAGAAGTGGAAGTTGTGATTCGTTCCACTGCATCATTTGAAGAGCTAGATCAATATGTTACACAAATTATGCAAACACTGAATAATGATCCAAGATTAGTTACCCCTGATAACAATCTTCGTTTAAACACACCTCAATTAGAAGTGGATGTGGATCGTGAAAAACTAGCGTTATTGGGCATCGATGTAAATGCTGTTGGCCGAGCATTAGAAACAGCTTTGGGCGGGCGAAATATTACACGATTCAAGGAGGGCTCTGAGCAATATGATGTTTTAGTACAAGTGGAGCCAACTAATCGTAACGAACCTAGAAACCTAAAAAATATCTATGTGCGTTCTAATAAGAATCAAATGATTCCTTTGTCCAACTTTGTCACAATTCGTGAAACTGTTGCGCCACAATATTTGAATCACTTCAACAAATTACGCTCCGTAACTATTTCTGCCAACTTAGCAGAAGGCATTTCACAAGGTGATGGTATCAATATTGTAGAAAATGCTATCCGTGATGTAATGCCAGATACAATGTTAGATTACACAGGTGGCGCTCGCGAATTTAAAAGTACAGGCAATGCCATGGTTGCAATCTTTTTATTGGCACTTATGTTCATTTACTTAGTGATGGCAGCACAATTTGAATCATGGATTGATCCATTCATTATTTTATTGTCAGTACCATTAGCAGCTTTAGGTGCCCTACTTGCTCTATATTTAACTGGCAACAGCATGAATATTTATAGCCAAATAGGATTGGTAACATTGGTTGGTTTAATCACCAAACACGGCATTTTATTGGTTGAATTTGCGAATCAGTTACAGGATGCGGGCAAGGATAAATTAACTGCCATCATTGAATCTGCAAGCTTACGCTTACGTCCAATTTTAATGACAACAGGCGCTATGGTTTTAGGTTCTATTCCATTAGCTTTAGCAACTGGTGCGGGTGCTGAATCCCGTTCAACCATTGGCTGGGTAATTGTTGGTGGCTTATGTTTAGGCACATTACTCACAGTATTCATCGTGCCTTCAATGTATCTATTACTGAGCCGACATAAAAAGCTCATCAACTTTGATCATGAGTAAATAGCATTATCTTTGTTGTACAAAATAGCCTCAAAACTGAGGCTATTTTTATGCTTAACGCTTTCTTGATCTTAATCTCGTAAATAGAAACCAAACATGCTAGAATTCCACAGTTTATCGATAAGTTTTATCTACTAAAGGGAACTCATGTCAGAAGAAGTGATTCGTACCAACTTTATCCGTCAAATTATTGACAACGATTTAAGTACTGGTAAGTATAAGAGCCCATCTGAAGTCCATACTCGTTTTCCACCAGAACCGAATGGCTACCTTCACATTGGGCATGCAAAATCAATTTGTTTAAACTTTGGCATCGCTCAAGATTACCAGGGTAAATGTAACTTGCGTTTTGACGATACGAATCCGTGTAAAGAAGAACAAGAATTTGTTTCTGCCATTAAAGCTGACGTTGAATGGTTAGGCTTTGAATGGAACGCGGAATGCTACGCTTCTGACTACTTCCAGCGTTTTTATAATGCCGCGATTTTATTGATTAAAAAAGGCTTAGCATACGTAGATGATTCCTCTGCTGAAGAATTGCGTGCGATGCGTGGCACATTGACAGAACCAGGTCAAAATTCACCTTTCCGTGAGCGCTCTATTGAAGAAAACTTAGATCTATTGGAACGCATGAAAAAAGGCGAATTTCCTGATGGCTCTAAAATCTTACGCGCCAAAATTGATATGGCTTCACCGAATATGAATTTGCGTGATCCTGCTTTATATCGTATTCGTCACGTTGAACATCATCAAACAGGCACAGATTGGTGTATTTATCCGATGTATGACTTTGCACATGCATTAGGCGATGCTTTCGAAGGCATTACGCACTCAATTTGTACATTAGAATTTGAAGATCACCGCCCATTATATGATTGGTGCATTGATAATTGCGAAATCGAAAAGAAACCTCATCAATATGAATTCTCTCGCTTGAGCTTGCAATACGCAATCACATCTAAGCGCAAATTAACGCAATTAGTAACTTCAGGCACAGTCAATGGCTGGGATGATCCACGTATGCCAACTATTTCAGGTTTACGTCGTCGTGGCTGCCCACCTGAAGCACTGCATTTATTCTGTGAGCGCATTGGTGTAACAAAATCTGAAAACTCCATCGAAATGGAACAATTAGAACAATGTATGCGTGACATTTTGGATGATAAAGCAGAACGTCGCATGGCAGTTTTAGATCCAATTTTAGTGACATTGACAAATTTTGATGAACACTTAGATTTAGAATTGGCAAATCATCCTAAAAATGAAGTTTTAGGCAAGCGCATTACGCCATTCTCTCAAATTTTATACATTGATGAAGCTGACTTTGTATTATCCACTGAAGATAAAAAATTCAAACGTTTAATTTTAGGTGATTATGTTCGTTTGCGTGGAGCTTACATCATCAAAGCAACAGATTACAAAGCTGATGCTGATGGCAACATCACAGAAGTGATTGCTGAAATCGTTCCAGATACTTTAGGTAAAAATGCCGAAGGTATTAAAGCTCGCGGTGTTATTCATTGGGTTTCTGCAAAAGATGCAGTGGATGCACAAGTGAACTGCTATGAAAGATTGTTCACAGTGCCTCATCCTGATCGTGAAGAAGGTGAAATTTTTGATTATGTGAATCCAGATTCATTGATCATCAAAAATGCAAAAGTTGAACCTGCATTGCAAGATGCGCCAGCAGAAGTTGCATATCAATTTGAACGTGAAGGCTATTTTGCACGTGACAGTAAAGAAGATTCATTGGTTTTCAATCGAGTCGTAACATTAAAAGACAGCTTCGGAAAATAACCAATGTCATTTTTTAACGCAGTAACAGAGCAATTCCAATTGGTATTGCTCTATAAACAGATCTTGTGGGAAGGTTTCCTTCTCACAATCGAATTGGGAGTTTTCTCCTTAGTCGTAGCAGTAATTTTGGGAATTTTGGCAGCATTAGGATCTTTCAGTCAATCCCGCTTTATTCGTGGCACAGTCGCTGCATACACAACCATTATCCGTGGCATCCCTGATATTGTTTTAATCTTCTTGTTCTACTTTGGCATGCAGACATTATTAAACAAGATCACAGAGTCCATGGGCGTTAGCCAAATCAACATCAGCCCTTTTGTTGCAGGTGTTGCAACTATTGGCTTCATGTTTGGTGCATTCATGGCAGAAAGTTTCCGCGGTGCATTATTATCAGTACCAAAAGGGCAACGTGAATCAGCATTAGCATTAGGCATGTCCCCTGCTCGTGTTTCATTCAAAATTGTGATCCCCCAAGCAGTGCGCTTTGCATTACCAGGTTTAAATAACAACTGGTTAGTATTATTAAAGGCAACAGCACTAATCTCATTGATTGGCTTACCTGACTTTGTATCCATCGCTTTAAAAGGTGGGCAATCTGTTAGAGCGCCATTTACCTTCTTAATCACAGTTGCTATTGGCTACTTAGTCTTAACCTCTGTATCCATTGTTGTTGTTAAATGGTTAGAAAAACGCTTCTCCAAAGGTGTTTCAACGGGAGCGTACTATGAATAGTTTATTTGCAGAGTATGCACCACTCTTCGCTAATGGCGTTTGGGTAACATTACAGTTAACATTCATCTCATCATTCATTGGTTTAGTTTTTGCACTGCCTTTAGCTTTTGCTGCACTCTCTAGAAATCCTTTAATTTCTACGCCTGTTGCATCTTTTAGCTATTTCTTCAGAGGCACACCATTACTGATTCAAATCTATCTTTTGTATTATGGATTGGGGCAATTTTCAGCAGAACTTCGCCAAATTCCATGGCTATGGAACATTGTTAAGCAACCTTATTGGTGCGCAATCATCGCATTCAGTATGAATACATGTGCTTATACCATTGAAATATTCAAAGGCTCATTCAAAAATACTCCAAAAGGTGAAATTGAAGCAGCAATCGCAATGGGCATGAGCAAATGGCAAATTTTCTATCGCGTGATTTTCCCATCCGGTTTTAGACGTGCATTACCTGCATACAGTAATGAAGTGATCTTTATGTTGCATGGTACAGCTCAAGTATTTGTGATTGCTTTGACGAATTTAGATATTTTGGGGGTAGCTAATCGAATGAAAAATGTGACATTTTTACAATTCACACCTTATTTGATCGCAGCATGTTTATATTTAGCCATCACATTCTTGTTAATCTTTATTTTCAAAAAGTGTGAAAAGCGCTGGTTATCTTACCTTCAGCCAACTAATTAAAGGCAATGTCGCTTTGACTTCCTGTCAAAAATGACGATAATGGTACGTGCACAAACTAAGGACTACAGGCAATGATGAATCTTCCAAATTTACTGACTTTATTTCGAATCTTCATTATTCCTGTATTCGTACTGGTTGCCTTATTGGATATGAAATCCACCTTCTTTGGCATGCCATTGCAAAACTTCTTAATGTGGTTGTTGTTCGCTTTAGCAGGTGTGACTGATTACTTCGATGGTTACTTAGCAAGAAAGCTCAATGTGATGTCTCCATTTGGCGCATTCTTGGATCCAGTTGCAGATAAACTCATTGTGGCTGTTGCCTTGATCATCATCGCTGTAGATAACCCACAATCCCTCATCATAGTTCTTAGCACCATCATCATTATTTGCCGTGAGATCACAATTTCTGCATTGCGTGAATGGATGGCATCTTTAGGGCGCAGAAACTCTGTTGCTGTTTCTTGGATTGGTAAATGGAAAACAACCTTCCAAATGGGTGCAATTGGCTGCTTATTATTTAAAGCAGATTTCTTTGGCTTACCAATCTTCTTAATCGGCGAAGTTGGCTTAATCATCGCCGCTGCTTTAACAATCTATTCCATGGTGGACTATCTAGTTCTCGCTTATCAAAGTGAAAAGAACCATCAAAAAGAAGGTTAATTAACCTTCTTTCATTACTGAGCCACAATCTCTAATAAATTTTTCAATGATCATCACTAAACGCAATTCATTTTGTGGTGTTTCCATTGTTTCACATACTTGATTCATTCTAAAATTGACCCAAGTTTCCAATGGTTGCTGGCGAAGTAAATTAGCGGCTTCATTCATAAACCACAAAATATATGGCGAGCCTTGTAATCCTATAGAAAGCTTTGTAACTTGATCTTCTTGCACCAAAGCTTTAATACTAAGCTCGACATCATCACGCTTTAATTCAAAAGCATGACTTTCTTGAAAGTTAAAACGATCCAATAGCTTAAGATTAATATCACCTTTCACATGGATGGCTGGCAATACATTTTCACCACGCTCAGCATGTGCAATTCTCTGCAATTGATCAATGGATTTTACTAGATCATTCACAGCACGTTTAAAGTCATATTCTAATAAATTACGCCCTAAACTGATGCGCACGCTTTCTCTCGCATGTTTATTGCTGTAACCCAATTCTGTTAGTACATGAGATGGCAGTGTTTCATCGCTATTACATGCTGATCCACGCGAAAAACATAAATAAGGCACTGCTGCCATCAAAGTTTCGCCATAGACATCTGGCACATGGATATTAATGATTGCTGGCATCAATTGATTTTCTTTGCCATTTCTAGTCACACCTAAAGGCGATAATGCCTTCATCAAATACTCTAAGCGTTGTTCATTCTGAGTTTGCTCTTTGCCATAATGAGATGATAATAATTTAACTGCACGCGCTAAACCCATGATTTGATGGTTTGCCAATGTCCCCACATGATTGCCCAATTCAGTTTTTGCACCATCCAAAACTTGTGCCATTGGAATTTTTGGGAAATCACGTTTATACAAAACACCAATGCCTTTTGGACCATAAATTTTATGGGCAGTAAAACTTGCTAAATCTACTAATGACAAGTCAATTTTAAAATGCGGTAGAGCCTGTGTTGCATCCACATGTAATAACACCTTATGTTTGCGTGCTACTTCACTAATTGCAGGAATATCGTAAACATCACCTGTTTCATTATTCACCCACAAACTGGTCATTAAAGCTGTTTCAGGCGTAATCGCTGCTTCAAACATTTCAGCCGTAATCAGCCCATTTTCATTGGGTGCTAAAAATGTCACATCAAAGCCTTCTTGCACTAAAGCTTGTGCCGTATTCAATGTTGCTTTGTGTTCTGTCGTAATGGCAATCAGATGTTTTTTAGCGGTTTGTGCACGCATCACACCCTTCAATGCTAAGTTAATAGATTCTGTCGCACCATTTGTTAATGTTAAACAGCTTTGCTCCACGCCTAGAAACTTAGAGATTGCCTGCAATGATTCTTCCACATAATGATTGGCAGCATAGCCGTACATGTGCTCACTGCTTGCATTTCCCCAAACTGTATTTAAGCCAAGCATCATGTGCTCGACAACTTCATGAGCTGGAGGTGTTGTAGCTGCATAATCTAAGTAAATAATTTTTTGATCCATCGCTACTTCACCTCTTTTTCATGACAAACATTACATCTTGGATTACGTGCAAATTTAAACATCTGCCAATCACCTGTTAATGCGTTATAAACTTTCATTTGATTAACTTTAATCTCTAAACCTAGAATAACTTTCAAAGCTTCTTGTGCTTGCATTGCACCCACAATTTGTAAAACAGGGGAAAAAACTCCCAATAAAGCGCAAGCACCATCATCACTGTGCGCACCCTCAAATAAGCAGTGATAACAGCCACTTTTTTCATCTCTAAAATCATAAATGGCTAATTGCCCTTCAAAGCGTACAGCCGAACCAGAAATAAGCGGGATTTTATAATGATGTGCAACCACATTGATCGCCTGACGAATTGTAAAGTTATCTGTGCAATCCAAAATCATATCCATATTTTTAGCCAAATCTAATAGCAATGCTTCATCCGCTTTTTCAATCACAGCATGAATCGTAACATTAGGATTTAAACTATGAAGATGCTTTTTAAGTATTTCTGCTTTATTCTCGCCAATATCCTGAGTTTCAAAATGAATTTGACGCTGTAGATTAGATAAATCAATGACATCGAAATCAATCAATGTGATTTCACCAACACCTGCCGCCACTAATAATGGCGCAGCTGCATTACCCAAACCGCCACAACCGACGATTAAAATACGAGATTGCTGAATTTTTTCTTGCCCATCCAAATCAATTTCGGACAATAAAATGTGCCGAGAATATCGGAGCAACGCTTCATCATTTAACATTGGCATCACATGAGAATAATTAAACCCCCTATTATATACCCATCAACTTTTAATATTCGTTAAATATTTACCTATAAGCATTCTTGCCTGTGATGATAATGTGGAAACTTGAAAGAGCCACCATGAAATAAACAACATTACTAAGAATTAATATGATGTTTAGAGATCAAAATGATAAAATGCCCGATTCCACAGCTTTCAGTTATTTGTTGTATTTAGGTAGATCATGACACAATCAGTTACTCAGAAAAAATTAGAAAAACGTTTACGCCGTTTAGTTGGCACAGCCATTATGGATTATAAAATGATCGAAGATGGCGATCGCATCATGGTTTGCTTATCAGGCGGAAAAGATTCCTATGCGTTATTGGATCTTTTATTGAAGCTCAAAGAAAAAGCACCTGTCAATTTCGAAGTTTTTGCTGTGAACTTAGATCAAAAGCAACCTGGCTTCCCTGAGCATGTTTTACCTAACTACTTAACAGAATTGGGCGTGCCTTTTGAGATCATCACGCAAGATACTTATTCTGTTGTGAAAGAATTAATCCCAGAAGGTAAAACAACTTGTAGCCTTTGCTCACGTTTGCGCCGCGGTATATTATATAGCTACGCTAAAGAAAAAGGCTTCAATAAGATTGCTTTAGGGCATCATCGTGATGACATCGTGGAAACAATGTTTATGAATATGTTCTTTGGTTCGACATTAAAAGCAATGCCACCAAAATTACAAAGTGATGATGGCGACAATATCGTGATTCGCCCATTGTCATATTGTTCAGAAAAAGATCTAATCAAGTATGCAGAAATGCGTGAATTCCCTATCATTCCATGTAATCTTTGTGGCTCTCAAGATGGATTACAACGCCAAACCACTAAAATGATGCTACAAAAATGGGAAGATAAATATCCTGGCAGAATCGAAAATATTTTCAGATCCATTAAAAATATCAAGCCATCGCAATTGGCTGATACTGAATTGTTTGATTTTGAAAAATTCACAGTAAAATCAGAAACACCAGAAGCTACATCTAAAAGTGATGTCAATTGGTTGGCGTAATTTATGCTATGCTGAATCCTGCAAAATAATCTCAGGAGGAAATATGAAAGCCGTTGTTATTAGTGAATTTGGTGCACCATCTGTTTTAAAAATTGAAGAGCGTGCAATTCCAAATATTGACGATAATGAAGTACTCATTAAAGTTAAAGCAGCTGGCATCAATCGCTTAGATGTTGCGCAGCGTAAAGGCAATTATCCTGTACCAGATGGTGTTGTTGCAGATATTTTAGGTTTAGAGGTTGCAGGCACAATCGAGAAAATTGGTACAAATGTTACAGAATGGAAAGTGGGTGATGATGTATTTGCACTCATTTCTGGTGGTGGCTATGCTGAATATGTTAACGCACCTGCATCAATCTGTATCCGCAAGCCTGAAAACTTATCCTATGTAGAAGCAGCTTCCCTGCCTGAAACGGTTTACACCGTTTGGAGCAATGTCTTTGATCGTTGCCGGTTCCAATCAGGTGAAACATTCATGGTGCATGGTGGCACAAGCGGGATTGGTATCACAGCGATTCAATTAGCCAAATTATTCGGCGCTCAAAAGATCTACACAACCGTTGGCAGTGATGATAAAAAAGCTTTCTGTGAATCTTTAGGTGCAACAGCCATCAATTACGAAACAGATGATTTCGCTGATCATGTCAAAGATGTTGATGTCATTTTAGACATCATTGGTGGTGAATATTTTGGTAAAAATATCAATGCTCTCAATACTGATGGCCGATTGGTTTACATCAATGCAGCCAAAGGCTTTAAAGTTGAATGTAATTTATTAAAGATCATGACTAAACGCTTAACTTTAACTGGTAGCACCTTGCGTTCTCGTGAATTACCTTTCAAAGAAGCATTAACACGAGCATTAAAAGAGAAGTTTTTGCCACTCGTAGAAAATGGCTCGTTTAAACCTGTGATTCATGCAACATTTCCATTATATGAAGCAGATCAAGCTCATGAACTGATGGAGTCAAGCACTCATATTGGCAAAATTATGCTCAAACTCGATTAATTGAGCAATTATCAACTATAAAGCTTGCACCTTTAAAAAGTAATCTATATAATCACACACCTATTTACTCATAGGCATATAGCTCAGTTGGTTAGAGCACCACCTTGACATGGTGGGGGTCGATGGTTCGAGTCCATTTATGCCTACCAGATATTTGGGCCTTTAGCTCAGTTGGTTAGAGCTCTCGACTCATAATCGAGCGGTCGCTGGTTCGAGCCCAGCAAGGCCCACCACTGATTGCTAAGCAAACAGAAAAAAGAGCATTTTTACAATGCTCTTTTTTTATTGCCAAATCCCCGCGCAACTGTAGATTCCCATATGCATTCTCCTGCATTTATGTTTATAATGTTCCTTTCGAAAATAGCATATTTTAAGGAATAGAATGTCTTTTCGCACTCATATCATTACGCTGTTATCACTCACAGTTTTATGCTCCACCGTTTCTGCACAAAATATTAAATATGTCACAGACCAGCTACAAGCACCGATTAGAGCTTCTGGCAGTGACAACAGCCGAATTGTCAAAATGCTGACATCTGGTGAAAAAATTACAATATTGAATGAAAACAAGCAACATTATGAAATTCAATATGGCGACAACAATGCTCGCGGTTGGATTCATAAAAGCTTCGTAATGAATGATCCTGCAGCACGTGAATTTGTTGAAATGGCAAAACAAGAATATGCTCCATTACAAGAAAGCATTGCAACATTGAATACTGAGAATGATGAAAAAGATCAAATCATCACTTCTCTCAAAGAGAATCAAAAGAAGTTAGAACAAGCATTATTGGTTCAAACTAACCGTGTGACACACCTTGAACAAATCAATAAAAATGTCATCGATATTGATAATGACAACCAATTATTGACGCAAGTAAACATGCAACAAGAATTAGAATTAAAACAACTCAAAAGTGAAAACTTCACACTTAAAGAAAATAAAAGAAGTGATGAATGGCTAAAAGGCGCAAGCATCCTTTTTGCAGGCATCGTTTTAGGCACATCCATTTTGCCAAGGCTACTTCGTTATCGTAATCAAAAACGTAACTGGAGCCGATATTAATTCATATCAATAAGGAAATTATTACATGAGCACTTTAAGTCTTCGACCACTTGAGAAAGAGGACCTTCGGTTTGTGCACCATTTAGACAATAACGCATCCATCATGCGTTATTGGTTCGAAGAGCCGTATGAGTCTTTCTTAGAACTCTCAGATCTCTACGACAAACATATTCATGATAAAAACGAACGCCGTTTCATTCTACAAAAAACGGAAGATAAAGAACCTGTTGGCTTAGTTGAATTGGTGGAAATTGATTACACGCATCGCCGTGCTGAATTCCAAATCATCATTGCGCCTAATCATCAAGGCCAAGGCTATGCAAGAACTGCAACGAAGTTAGCAATGGATTATGCATTCCATACATTGAACCTATATAAATTGTATTTAGTTGTGGATGAAGCCAATGAAAAAGCCGTTCATATCTATACAAAATTAGGCTTCACAGTAGAAGGTGTTTTACGCCATGAATTTTTCTCAGCGGGCGCTTATCGTAATGCAATTCGCATGTGTATTTTCCAAAATGAGTACATGAAAGCCTTTGAAGGACAAAAATAATCTATGACTAAACTGTTGCAAAGCTTTAAGCCTTATTTTTCACCTAAAATTCTAGCGGTTGGTTTTTTAAGCTTTGCTTCAGGTTTGCCAATATTGATGACACTGTCAACATTGACTTATTGGCTATCTAAATACGGCGTCGATAAAAAAAGCATTGGGTTAATCAGCTTAGCTGGTTTACCTTATGTTTTTAAATTTCTATGGGCACCTTTTTTAGATGCAAAACTCCCTTTCATCTTAGCCAAATTAGGCAGGCGCAAAAGCTGGATTGTTTTATTTCAATTCTGTTTAACAACCGTCTTCTTTGGGCTATCTCTGGTCAATCCTAATGATCATATTGGCATCATTTCTATTTTAATCTTATTACTCGCAGCATCATCTGCAAGCCAAGATATCGTCATTGATGCTTACCGTATCGATACTCTTTCAAATGATGAACAATCTTATGGCTCAAGCCTCTCGCAAGTGACTTATCGCATGGCAATGCTAATTATGGGGGCAGCTGTTTTATTCGCATCAGACTATATTAATTGGCCAACCATTTTCTTGTTAGTGACAGCTTTATTTGCAGTCATTACATTGATAACAATATTTCTAATCAAAGAAGAAGCTGATCATTCTGACTCATCACAACACGAAAAAATATCAGCACATTCTACGTTAGCTGATTATATTCTGATTCCTTTTAAAAATTTCATTACGCGCCCACAAGCTATTTTAATCCTAATCTTTATTCTCTTTTTCAAAATGCCTGATGCTATCGCTGGCGTATTGATTTCAGCATTCTATAATGAAATGGGTTATACAGGCGCACAAATCGGTTTAATCAGCAAAGTCTATGGCCTAATTGCAACTCTATTGGGTGCATTCATCTCCGCGAACATTATCTCTCGCATGAGCCTATATAACGCTCTAATTTGGTCATCCACATTAATGGGATTAACAAATTTAGGCTACATTTTAGTTTTGCATTATCCAACAGCATTATCTTTAACTTTAGCTATTTCACTAGAAAATTTTATTGGTGGCTTTGCAAGCGCCGTATTCATCACATATTTAAGCTTATTATGTAATCGCGCATATTCTGCGACACAATATGCAATGCTAAGTGCCATCGCCGCATTCTCCTTGCGCATATTTGGCTCGTTCTCAGGCTTTGCTGTCGAAGATTATGGTTGGCAGAGCTTCTTTATATTTACGGCGTTTTTATTTGTACCAGCATTGTTTGTTTTAACAATGATTAAAACTAGTATTTTACAGCTACAAATCAGTAGTGCAGCTAAACAGGACCAAACATAGAATCAATACTTATTAATATTTGGTTATTCAAGCAAAAATAAAAGGAAGGCATTGCCTTCCTTTTTTGCCATCTGCTATTTATGCTTACTATTTATTTTCTACATTATCAGTAGCCTTATGTATTATCCCTGTGAAAAATTTACGCCTATGATTCTTATTATCTACTGCTATTTGCTTTTCTCTCTTAGGAATTAATTCTAAGATTATTTCTGAATACCTGTTATCACTTGACGATAATTCTTCAGCAATCGCTATCCACATATAAGCATCCATATCGCTTTGTTCTACACCATCACCTTTAAAATACATTTCACCCACTTGAAACATTGCATCAATATAACCTGCAGATGCAGCTTTAAATAGGTTAATAAATGCTGCCTCAGGATCTTTTATAATTTCAAATTTAATACCTTTGGCACCTATTCTTTGCATCATACCCACGGAATACAACACAGGGGTATAATCTTGTAAACTTGCCAAATAACAATAATCTATTAGCTTACCATTATCAGGTTCAACCATCTCCCCCACACTATATAAATCAATTAATGTAATTAAAGTTGCCAAATGCCCAGATTTAGCATCATAGTTAATATTAGCTTCAAATAACTCCAAAGCTTTTAGGATATCTTGCTTCCCAAAGTTTGGCGTCAAATATATATGACCTAATGTATAACGTGCATCTTGGCTATTTTCTACAACGGCCTTCTCTAGGTATATTATTGCCTGATTAATATCACTATCAATTACAGATAATCCATTTTCATCCTGATATCCTGCAAAATACAGATCTCCTAACAATGCAATAGCAGGCAAATACTCACTATCTGCAGCTTTCTTAATATAGACCAAACCCTCAGAACTTTTTGCTTGGTTTAATAAATAAAAACCATACTGCAACTGAGCCTCACGCCACCCTAAGTCGGCTGATTTTTTTAAATATTCATAGCGCTTTTTTTCATCTTTATTGGTACCTAGCTCATCATCTCCAACACCATAATACATAGATGCAATATAATATGCTTCACTATTGCTAGGGTCGTTATTAATAGCTTCTTTAATTTTTGATATATTACGTTCATTTAATAATCGTTGAAAATCTACTGCTTCCTCTGCAAATACATGCGTTATCAATAAACTAGAGATCAATAATGTTAAACTTATCTTCTTCATAATTCCTCAAAATACTGTATGTTAATATAAGTGCTCTCGTGTGCAAATAAACTGCGAGCTTTTAATAAATTTGCGATCCAATTTTTGATAATACCCCCTATCATAAGGCTGATTGTGCAAAATATTTGATAATAACTCATCCTGTTTTGTCAAAGTGCAATACCCTTGCGCTATAGTATTTTGATCTACACCAAATTTTGATAAGCTGGCAATATCTTTTGAATAGTGTTCACACCATGCTTGCAACATCTTAATAACAGGAGCATCTGATGGTGCTAATGTAATCGGCCATACAATCTTTTCATCATGATTGACCACATAAGGATTGCCTAAAAAATCCTCTGTCAATAAAGACCACTGATCAAAATATACAGAACGATCTTTATTTAAAAGAATTTGCAACTCCCCCTCTTTATTCCAAGATGTTTTTAGTGTATTTAGATCAACTAATGTATTACTAGTTAATAATGCAACATCTTCTGAATTACCCTTATCAAAGGTTAATTTATTTTTAAATCCTCCCTCAACAAATCTAATTTTACTTTGACCATACCCAGAATCTTGAAGGTTTTCTTTAAAAGACTGCCCATCTAAGCTATATGAAGGCTCTATATTTAATATATCTAGCAACATCGGTGTAATATCAACAGATTCAATTTTTAAATCACGAATACCAAATTCTAAATTAATTAAAGGAGAACTACTAAAGATTGAAAACATTAAATTTGTTGATGAGGGATTTAATGCGCTATTTCCATAGAATCCTTCCAAATGCGGAAAAGCCTCTCCATCATATCTTATATAAGAATCTTTAGCCATTACAAACCCTTGCCCATGGTCAGATCCTACTACTAAAATGGTATTTTGCATTCTCCCATATTCTTTTAAAGTACTAATCACAGAAAACAACTGATCCTCTACAACATTCATTGATGCTAAATAATATTTGCAAGCATCCGCATAATCTGTCCCTGAAAGATTTGAGACAATAGCCTTAGAATACTCAGTCTCATCACGATACGGCGTGTGCGGAAGATCTAAACTCATAAATAAAAATAATGGTTTAGATTTATCTGTAAAATTTAACCCATTCTCAATTTTATGAACAAGTGCAGAAGTATCATATAGCGTATCTATATTTCGATCTGCATATAGATATGGAAAAAACAACTCCCCTACCCTAGTGTTTGCAAATAGTAAGGGTAACGGCATAAAGCCACCAAGCTCCAATGGGATCATATTAATATTAGCCAATCCTGATGACCATAACTCTTCAAAGCCATAATCTTCATCAAACCCCCAAAATTGCCCTCCATCCACAGCTAAACGCGTTTGGTAGCCATTTTCTTTTAAAATATTAGGTAAAGTCTCATTATAATTCACATTTTGTTTTGCAAATAAATTATCTCTTATACCATTATTGATAGCATGCTTACCTGTTAATATTGCTATAGCAGAAGGAAAAGAGCGGCCTACAGACACGGTAACATCTTTATAAAATACACCTTGCTCTTCTATCATTTTATTGAGTTTCGGCATAATATCAAATGGCGCACCACCAGCTTTCATATGATCTGGCCTTACAGCATCTAACAAAATATAAATAACATTTGGTTTATCTAAATTTTCAACTTCCTTTACAGATGTCATTGTTCCCCATATATAAGGATAATAAGATAATCCAGCTAAAATAATATATAGAGTTGCAAAACTCTTCCAATACTTGAGATTAAGAAATAAATAACCAAGCGCAGCAATACCTAAAATCACTACACTGACCATCCATAAACTTTCTTCTATACTTTCAATGTTAAATGGGTGGTATAAATAACTTGGATAAATGATATCAAAACGTTCTTTAGCCAATACCATCAATGCACCAAATGTCAGATATAAGAATGCTAATAAAGAAATGTTAGGTAATTGACTCCAATGTTTCTTTAAATTCTTAAAAAGAAAATAGCCCAAAAATGCAAAAATAGCATTAATCGCGATGATATTAAAAACATACCAGATAGAGTCTAACCAATAGGGAATATTTTCTAACACTTTAGAAAAATCAAATGGAACAATTTCAGGCTTTGCGCCACTTGCTAATACAGTTTGAACAATTGTAATACTAGCATCCACAAATGTTGCTATCAACCAAAGCCAACACCATTTTTTCATTATTATATTCCTATCATCATTGTATTCATAAAATTATAACAAAAACCACCCTCAGATGATTTTCATATAATTTCAAATCGCCCTTAAAAAAATTTTTAAGGGCGATCAACCTAATTACTTAGCGACAATATTCACTAATTTTTTAGGAACAACGATCACTTTCATGATCTGCATGCCTTCAAAATGGCGCTGTGCAGCTTCATTTGCCAATGCCATTGCTTCGATCTCTTCTTTTGAAGCTGAAGCTGCAATCACAAATTCACCACGTAATTTACCGTTCACCTGGATCACGTAGTTGATTTCATCACGAACCAATACAGATTCATCCACAGTTGGAATTTCTGCTGTTTCGATTTTACCTTCAAATACATTGCTCCAGATTTCATGCGTAACATGCGGAATGATCGGGTACAACAAACGCAACATAATGGAGAAACCTTCATTACGCACATATTTTGCCGCTTCAGTATCATCCAATTCTCCCAATGCGTTCAACATTTTCATACATGCAGAAATCACTGTATTGTATTGGTAACGATCATAGTCAAATAATGCTTTCTTCAATTCTTCATGCACAATGCGGCGAATATCTTTCGATGCTTTATCCGATGAATCATAATCCACTTTCGCTGACAATGAATTTTGGAATTCATGACCAAATGCCCACAAACGTTTCAAGAAACGCTGAGCGCCTTCAACGCCTGAAACTGACCATTCCAATGATTGCTCTGGTGGCGCGCTGAACATCATGAATAAACGCGCTGTATCTGCACCATATTCATTGATGATGAATTCAGGATCCACACCATTGTTCTTAGATTTACTCATCTTCTGAACGCCGCCATAAACAACAGGCTGGCCATCCGCGTTTAAGATATAAGTTGTTTCACCGTCTTTGACAACTGGTGTCACATCATCCAAGTTATACCAAGTATAACCTGTAGAAGCATGGCGGTAGAATGATGGAGAAATTACCATGCCCTGCGTTAACAACGCCTTGAATGGTTCTTTCGGTGCTTTAGCAGGATCGCCTAACAAACCTTCATCACGCATCAATTTATGGAAGAAACGTGAATACAACAAGTGAAGAATCGCATGCTCAATCCCACCGATGTATTGATCCACTGGCAACCATTGTTCAGCACGCTCATCCAACATCGCTGTATTGCAATCATATGATGCAAAACGTGCATAATACCAAGATGAATCCATGAATGTATCCATTGTGTCAGTTTCACGGCGAGCCGCTTTACCACATTTAGGACAATCTACATTCAAGAATGCTTCATTTTTATGTAAAGGATTGCCTGAACCATCTGGAATCAAATTATTTGGCAATACAACTGGCAAATCTTTTTCTGGCACTGGAACATCGCCACAACATTCACAGTGAATGATAGGAATTGGGCAACCCCAATAACGCTGACGAGAAATACCCCAATCGCGTAAACGATACTGAGTTTTAATGAAGCCTAATTCTTTACCTTCTAAGAACTTAGCAATCGCTTGCGTTGCTTCATCAAAACCTAAACCATTGTAATCACCTGAATTGATCAATGGGCCATGTTCTGCGTAAGCTTCCTGCCATATTGTATAGCTTTGATCTTCAGCATTATTTTCAATGACAGGTTTAATGGGCAAACCATATTTTGTTGCAAACTCAAAATCGCGTTCATCATGCGCAGGCACAGCCATCACAGCACCTTCACCATAAGTGATGATCACATAGTTCGCGACCCAAACTGGCAATTGATCACCAGTAATAGGATGTGTAACGAAAGCACCTGTTGCCATCCCTTTCTTCTCTTGGGTTGCAATGTCAGCTTCGTTTGTAGCACCTTTTTTACACTCTTCGATGAATGCTTGTAATTCAGGGTTATTTGCAGCAGCTTTTTGTGCAATGGCATGCTCTGGCGCAACTGCAACGTAACTTACCCCCATCAATGTATCTGGGCGAGTTGTAAATACACGCACTGTACCTTCTTCATAAGGGAAACCGATTTCCATCCCTTGTGATTTACCGATCCAGTTTTTCTGCATGATTTTAACTTGTAACGGCCAATCCGTTAAAGTATCTAAATCTTCTAATAATTCATCAGCATAATCAGTGATTCTAAAGTAGTACATTGGGATTTCACGACGCTCAACTTCCGCGCCAGAACGCCAACCTTTACCATCAATCACTTGCTCATTAGCCAAAACTGTTTGATCAATCGGATCCCAGTTCACAATGCCGTTTTTACGGTAAATGATGCCTTTTTCATATAATTTCGTGAAGAACCATTGTTCCCAACGATAATAATCAGGCTCGCACGTTGCGATCTCACGATCCCAGTCAAAACCAAAGCCTAAAAGCTTTAATTGGTTTTTCATGTAAGTCATGTTTTTTTGCGTCCATTGATAAGGTGATACTTTATTATCAATCGCCGCATTTTCAGCTGGCATACCAAAAGCATCCCAACCCATTGGTTGAAGAACATTAAAGCCCTTCATCGTCATATAACGGCTCATTACATCGCCAATTGTATAGTTACGCACATGTCCCATGTGAAGTCGGCCAGATGGATATGGGAACATAGATAGGCAGTAATAGTTCTGCTTACCTTCTACATGATCTGCAACTTTAAATGTTTTATTAGTTTCCCAATAAGACTGTGCTGTTTTCTCAACATCTTGGTGATGATACGCTGGTTTCATACGACATTATTCCAATCTATTCAATTAAACAAAGAAAAACACTCATTCTACCTTATTTTTTCAATACTTGTGCGTTTTCTCATAAGCTTTTTGCATAATTTATAACAAATAAAAATCAAGCTAACTCAATGATTAATATATCATTCAGATATAAAAATCATCTTCTTATATGAGAATAATTACTATTTATTAATGATTTCTATTAACATTTGATATTTTTATTGCTACAATCCAAAACACAAATCAACATTAGCTTAAACGGAGCACCCATGACAACTGAGTCAAATGAATTTAATGTAGAAATCATCGATAATAAAGGCGCAGATTTATATGCAGAGTTAGAGCCTGAATTACAACGATTGCATGAGGAGAATATTACTCTTTTGATGGCAACTGTTGATGATGAACAAATTGCTCACGCAAGTTACACGCCATTTGCTGTAATGGATGGTAATTACTACATTTTCATCGCTGACATCGCTTATCACACTCAACATGTTAAAAATCGTCCTATTTTTGACATCATGATTGTAGATGATGAAAGTAAAACTCGTAATATCTATGCTCGTAAACGCGTAACCTATCAAGTAGAAGCAACTGAAGTGCCAGGTGAAGATGCAGAATTTGAAGCAGGCTTAGCTGCATTGACAGAACGCGCAGGTAAAACAGTGAATGTATTACGCGATATGGGTGATTTCCATTTGTTTAAATTGTCACCACGCAAAGGCGTATTAGTAACAGGCTTTGGTAAAGCATTTAGATTGAATCCTAAAGATCAATCAAAAACAACACACTTAACAGGCATTGATGGTAAAGGTCATGGCAGAAGCCACGGCGTACCAAAACAAGCCTAACCCAATATATATGCAAGCGGTCATCCATAAGACAGTTTTAAAATTTGTATCGCTCCCTAAGTTTTAAAATTGTTTTAATCCAAAAGCTCCCCCCTCGCTTAAGGATACTTTAGTTTGATGATAACCTCTTTAATCACTCGACTGATTCCCTCAGGCCGCTTGCATATATTCTAAATTTTCAAAGGAACACCATGTTAACAGAAGCACAAAAAACCAGCATTAAAGAGCGTTTAGCAAAGAATCCAGGTATTTTATTTGAAACATTGGCAGAATCTAACGATGCTAGTGAAGCAGAAATGATTGAATGCTTACCTGAAGAATTATGGTCTAAAGCATCTGGCAATCTTTTCCAAGAAATCCTAACGCGTGTTGCCACTTGGGGCAAAGTGATGACAATCATTCACACAGTGGATGCAGTATTTGAATTCTCTGGTCCATTCCCAGCTGGCGAAGAGGGACATGGATTTTATAATCTTGACGCAACCAGTGGCTTCCAAGGTCATTTAAGATACAAAAATTGCGGTGCAATTTATTTTATCACTCGCCCTTTCCGTGGCTCTGAAACTCGCAGCATTTTATTTGCTAACCATGATGGCGGCATTATGTTCAAGATCTTCTTAGGTCGTGATGAAAACCGCATTATTTTCCCAGAACAAATTGAAAAATTCCAAGCANGTATTTGAATTCTCTGGTCCATTCCCAGCTGGCGAAGAGGGACATGGATTTTATAATCTTGACGCAACCAGTGGCTTCCAAGGTCATTTAAGATACAAAAATTGCGGTGCAATTTATTTTATCACTCGCCCTTTCCGTGGCTCTGAAACTCGCAGCATTTTATTTGCTAACCATGATGGCGGCATTATGTTCAAGATCTTCTTAGGTCGTGATGAAAACCGCATTATTTTCCCAGAACAAATTGAAAAATTCCAAGCATTAGCAAAAGAGTTTAAAGCATAAATATAACAAACCTTTGTTTACTAGTCCTAGACGTTGGGCTTCATCGACCTGCATCATGAAGCCATTTTTTTTGCCTCTTATTTAAAACCAAACTCTAATCCATATTTATATTCATTGATCATATTATTGTCTTTAATGATTTCTAAAGGTCGATTAGACAAAGATTCTATCGTTTTCAGATCAAGCATTTCCATCGCCATAATTCTATCAATAGCGTATTCAGAAGCAGGATCTCCCTTTTTAAAAATAGGTTTGCCATCAAAATGTAAGTTATACAATTTTTCACGTGTTTGCGGTGTGCGGTTGGCCAAGAAATTCTGATGAGAACTATATATAAAACCTAATTCACCCCAATATGAATATGGAAATACCGAATTAGTCGTTTTCAATACATCTAATAACCTTGTGCTATTGAGCGCTACAATACCATTTTCATTCAAACTATTAGAGAGCAAGCCCATCATTTCTTGTGATAAAATATTCGTCGCTCCAGATCTCCAATGATAGGTTGTATTCATTACAATAAGATCATATTTTTCTGTAGAATTACGACGTAACCAACGACGACCATCATCCACATGAATTGTGATTCTCTTATCACTTAAAACAGGGGCAATGTCTGGATATTGTGCAATTGCATCCACATAACCAGGATTTAGCTCAATGGCATCAATTATTTCTAATGTAGGAAAGCTCGATAACATTCTTAACCATGCACCACCACTCACACCAATCACTAACGCTCTTTTGGGCTCAGGATGTACAACATCTAAAATCAATACTCGACTCAAAGTATTGAGATCAGTGATAGGATCCACTTGCATAATGCCATCATAAACATTACCACCATAAATAATCTCTACACCATTTGTTGGTCTAATATCGATCACACCATGCCGATTCTCAGCACTGTATGTTGTATTTGGATTTTTATTCATTTTAAAATAACGAGGATCATTAACATAGCCAATGTTCATTATAATAATTGCCAAACTGGCCGTAATAATCACAATCCCCATGACTCTCTGTACTTGACTAGCAAGTATCATACTCACTGCCAAAAGCGATACAAAAGCACCTATATAAATAAATGCTTGATACGTTGTGATATAAGCTAAAACAACCAACCCAAAGAAGATTGTACCCAATGTCGCACCAATAATATTAGCACAGTACACTATTGAAACAGATGAACCGATTTTTTTCTCATTTTTTAATGAACTACCCAAATGATGGGCAATTGGGAACATGCTTGCTTTTAAACAAGATGTTAAAAAGATCAATGGAACATAAACAAACATTCTTTGAGAGAATTTTGACATGATCATATCCACCAAATACGGCACAAATAGATCCAACACACCACCAATCAATAGAACCACCCCTCCAAAAAACATAATTTTGGAATAGTCATTCTTCATGCAAATGTTTTTACCTAAAATCGCACCTGCTGCGATTCCCAACAAATAAAGTGTTAATACAAATGAAAATGATTGTGGTGTGCCACTAAATTCATAACTCACAATTCTAAACCAAAGCATCTCTTGCCCAAGGCTCACGAAACCAATGGAAAAAGATAAAAACAATGCAAACATTCTTAACATTATGCTTCTCCTCTAAATAACATAAATGTGCCAATTGCAACAACAAAATTGATTAATGCAGCCAGTACAATCACAATATCTAGTGTGAAATAATGAAATAAAACAAAGCCTGTTAAAAATGCCCCCAATGTCGCACCAAATGTATTCACTGCATATAAATGCCCAGTGGAATGTCCAATGTTATTCCACTGCTTGACAACGTAAGTAATTAAAATGGGTAAAGTTGCCCCCATCAATAATGCTGGGATCAGTACTAAAATGAAATTAACTAAAGCAATTACAAATAAATTGTATTGAATGAATAGATCACCCACTACCAAAATCAACGTATAGCTCATTAAGCCATATAAGCCAATCCCAATTTCACAGCAACAAAATAGCAATAAAGTTTTATTGGGATATTTATCAGATAACACCCCGCCAATGATAGCACCGAATCCTAAGCCCAACATAAATGCTGCAACAATGATTGTAGCAGATTCATAATTCGAGCCAAATGCGATATTTAAAACCCTTTGCCAAGAAACTTGATACATTAAACCAGAACTACCTGACAAAAAGAATAAACAGCTCAATACAGCTAACACTGTATTATTTTTTATTAACTTATTCATACATTCTCATATAAATTTATTATTAAATATTTTGGCTAGGTATTCTCCAATTTATTTAGTATCTATGCAAGCAATATTCTCTCGCAATATCTGATAAACCTTATCCATATCCACATATTGTCTAATATGATCCGCTAAGCGATCATACTGTGCATTTTTATAATCCATATCATTGGCTAGCATTTGTGCGGATGTTTGTGATGCACTCAACGAATCTTCTGCCACAATTTCAATATCTTGATAATACGGAATAACCCCCAAAACAGGCACTTTGCATAAATCTTCAATCATCTTCACACCTGATTCAAAGAACTTCATATCACCACGGAACTTATTAATGATAATGCCTTTAATGTAAGGTCGCTCTTCTTCTGGCAACAACATGATCGAACCATATAAACTTGCAAAAATTCCACCTCGTTCGATATCCGCTATCAAAACAATATTCGCTTTGGCATAAATTCCCATTGCGATATTGACCATATCTCGTTCTTTCAGATTCAATTCAGAAATACTGCCTGCACCTTCCAAAACCATTGGCGAATATTGCTCCGCTAAGCGATCATAAGCGTGATGCGCTTCATCCCGCAAATGTAACCAACCATCACCACGAAAATATTCATACGCATTTTTAACACCCAATGATTGACCCAAAAGTAATACATTGCTTTGATGATCCGCTGTGGGTTTTAACATAATAGGATTCATATCAACTGTTGGTTCGACTCCTGCTGCTTCCGCCTGTGTCGATTGAGCAATTGCCATTTCAGCACCATCATCTAACGTGACACTGAAATTTGACATATTTTGCGCTTTAAAAGGCGCAGGCTGATAGCCATCTTGCTTAAAAATACGACAAAAACCTGTTGTAATCACGCTTTTACCAACATCACTGCCTGTGCCTACAAACATAATCGGTGCTAATTTTTTCATATCATCCTTTTTGCTCATCAAATATGGCAAGGCTTCCTGTAAATCTTCCATTAAATATTGCACGTCATTTTTACAAAGTGGCCGATAACCAAATGCAACACCCATCATATCAATATTTGCTAATTTTGCGGCTTCTCGATCATCTAAGGAATCACCAATCATGACAGCGTCTTTAGCTTCAATCTTCAGTGCTTGTAATGCTTTTAATAATAGATCAGGCGCAGGCTTATGTGCGCCATCTTGCCCTGCCATGATGACATCAAAATATTCATGGATGCCCAAAGATTTCAATAATGCATAGGTTAATTCATTTTTCTTATTCGTAATTAAAGCAATCGCAATATCATTTTGCTTCAATGCTTTTAAAAGTGTTAATGCACCTTTAGATAAAATAGTGTGTTCACAAATATGTGCTAAATAATAAGCTTCATATGTATCTGCCAAAGCCTGAATTAAATCATCTGTTATGCGATTAGGCTCATTGACCAAGCTTTCTTGCAATGTACGCTTAGACAATAGCCAAACACCATCACCAATGTAATTCTGAACATTGCGATCATCAATGGCAGGTAAATCTAAGCTTTGTAATCCTTGCTGAATCGCAGCAATGCGATCAGGCAATGTATTCACCAACGTACCATCTAAATCGATCAATACTGCTTTAACGTTACAATCTTTCATATAATCTTCACTGTTATCTTTTCAGCTCAAGTTTACAGATTTTCTAACTCGATTGCTCTCATAGTTATCTAGAAACGCACCAATATAAATATTTATATGCCTTGCTATGAACAAAGTAGCTATAACAAACAATATGAAAAATAAAGGTCATTATGCAATTTTGACAAACATAGTTCCATAATTGAAACGATAAACCACTGTTTTATAGATTATAATAGCTTTAATCTTTAAATTATTCCAAAAAGGAAACAATCTATGAAAAACTATAAAATCTTGCGCAGTGAAGATCGTGGTTATGCTTCTCATGGTTGGTTAAAAAGCCATCATTCCTTTAGCTTTGCCAATTATCACAATCCTGAATGGGTTCATTTTGGTGCTTTACGCGTCATCAATGATGATGTTGTGATGGGCGGTCGTGGATTTGGCTCACATCCACACGATAATATGGAAATCATTTCCATTCCGTTATCAGGAGATTTGGCGCATAAAGATAGCAATGGCAATGAAAAAGTGATCAAAAATGGCGACATTCAAGTAATGAGCGCAGGCACAGGCATCATTCACAGCGAATATAATGCCAATGAAGATCGTGATGTCAACTTTTTACAAATCTGGGTTTTCCCAAATGAAAGAAATATCACGCCACACTATCAACAAAAAACCATTAATTTTGATAAAAGCCACAACAACTTTTTAACATTATTATCACCTGATCGTGATGCTGAAGAAAGTGTTTGGATTCATCAAAATGCATGGTTTTCATTGGCAACCATTGATGCCAATGCAGCTGTGCAATACCAAAAGCATGATGCTAACAATGGTACATATATCTTTATTTTGGAAGGTGATGCAATTGTGCGTGATGAAAAACTCAATACAAAAGATGCGATCATGTTTGATGATTTAGCTGACTTTTCAGTGAATACTCAAAATAATCCTGCAAAAGTATTAATTTTAGAAGTTCCGATGAATTTCTAAGATTTCAAAACCATTATGATTGCGTTTAAACCGGACATTTAAATCCAAAATGGCAACACCATAAATGCGATCATAATCTTGATGATAAGATGGCAAAGGATTCTGAGCAATCACTGATTGAATCAAATCCTTTGCTTTTTCATCCAATAAATTGAATGCCATTTGTGCCGATGCATGAATATTCACTTCATACTTGCCAGGTGCTTCGTTGGCAAATAGAGACTTCGCATCTTCAATACTATCCGTAAATGGAATATATGGCTTAATGTCATAAATTGGCGTGCCATTCACTAAATCATGGCCAGCCACTGTAATCACAGCATTCTCATAATCAATCGAGGCAATCTTTACAGCAGATAAACCCAAACCATTGGGGCGATATGGGCTACGTGTTGCCAATACTCCCATTTTTTGATTACCACCCAAACGCTGTGGGCGAACTTTAGCATCGCCCTGCCACTCATTTTGATGAAAGCCGAAAATCAACCAGATGTGGCTATAATTTTCTAAGCCATCCAAAAAATCTTTAGATTGATAAGGTGGAATCAAGCGAATTTCAGCTTCCGCCGATGTCACAAGCCTTGCTTGGCGAGGAATGCCAAATTTTTCAGGATAGCATCCCTCAATGATCGCAATGGGTTCAATATTCATTACAGTGGGAATTTTGCCAAAAACTCTTCTTCATTCATCACAGTAATGCCTAATTCTTCAGCTTTCGCTAACTTAGAACCTGCTTTTTCACCTGCTAGAACAACTGTTGTATTTTTAGAAACAGAACTTGCAACTTTTGCACCCAATTCAATCAAGCGATCTTTAATACCATCACGTGAAAAATGCGTGAGTGATCCTGTTGCCACCCAAGTTTCTCCTGACAATGGTAAATCGCCAGCATTGGCTATTGGCTGAGGATATTGAATCATCACAAAACTTGTTAAACGCTGTAATAAGTTTTGACTGGATTCATGTTGGAAAAACTCCACCAAGTGATTCGCCATCACAGGACCAATATCATCAATTTTTTGGAAGTTTTCAGCAGTTTCATTTTGCAATGCTTCTAATGATTCATAATGATCCGCCAATACACGCGCAGTTGCTTCACCAATCTCACGAATGCCTAATGAATATAAAAATGCACTAAATTTAGGTTGTTTACTGCCTTCAATGCTTGCCAAAATATTATCAGCGGATTTCTCACCCATTCTTGGCAATTCCAATAGCTGAGCTTTATTTAACACATAAAGATCAGCGGGATCTGTGACTAAATTTTCATTCACAAAAATCTCTAACCATTTTTCGCCCAATCCTTCAATGTCCATTGCTTTGCGAGATACAAAATGCTTTAAGCGTTCAATACGCTGTGCTTTACATGTGAATCCGCCTGTACAGCGCGCAACAGCTTCGCCTTCCACACGTTCAATGACTGAATCGCACACAGGGCAAGTTTTTGGAAAAATAATTGGTCGAACATCATCACCACGATTTTCTAACACCACGCGCACCACTTGTGGAATCACGTCACCTGCACGGCGAATCATAACTTCATCACCAATCATCACTTGCAAGCGATTAATTTCATCTTCATTGTGCAATGTCGCATTGGATACAATCACACCTGCAACATTCACAGGCTCCAAACGTGCAACTGGTGTAATCGAGCCAGTTCTACCCACTTGAAAATCCACATCCAATAATGTTGTGCGTGCTTCCATCGCTAAAAATTTATGAGCAATTGCAAAGCGTGGTGCACGAGAAACAAAACCTAATTTTTCTTGCAGCGCATATTGATCCACTTTATACACAACACCATCGATTTCATAAGGCAATTGATCACGTTCAGCTAAAATTTTCTCCTGATAAGCGATCAAATCCTTCACGTTTTTTGCGCTTTGATTCAATGGGCAAACAGGTAAGCCAAATGATTGCAAGCTAATCAACGCCTCAGAATGCGCTGTGAACTCTTGAGGATTATCTTCAATAATACCAATCCCATAAGCATAGAAACTTAATTGGCGCTCTGCCGCAATTTTGGAATCCAACTGACGAATACTGCCTGCTGCTGCATTACGTGGATTGGCAAATGGCTTTTCATTTTTCTTTAGGCGCGCTAGATTCAATTTTTCAAAGACTGATTTACGCATAAATGCTTCACCGCGTACTTCTAAACGCGCAGGAAAACTACCTGTTAACACCAATGGAATACTTTGAATGGTTTTTACATTCTCAGTCACATCCTCGCCTTGCACGCCATCGCCACGCGTTGCAGCACGAACTAAACGACCATTTTCATACAAAATACTGATAGCCAAACCATCTAACTTTGGCTCCGCCCAATAAGTTAGTGTTGCCAATTCAGATGATGTGAGCTTTTCACGAATGCGCTCATCAAACTTCATCACATCATCTTCATTGAATGCATTATCCAAAGATAACATTGGCATTTCATGCGTAATTTGATTGAATTCTTTTAGAATCATGCCACCCACTTTTTGAGTGGGCGAATTAGGTAAAATCAATTCTGGGTGTTCAGCCTCTAAGGTTCTCAATTCAAGAAAAAGTGCATCAAACTCTGAATCTGTAAGTTCAATCTGATCCAATACATGGTAGTTATAATTTTGGCGATTAATCTCAGCCACTAATTCTGCAATGTGAGCTTTTACTGAATCACTCATTTTTTCTTCCCTAATTTAATAATCTTTCATCCATAAAAAATGTTCTTAAAAGCATTTTTAAGAACATTTTTCGTTATACTTTAATGGTGTGGCTCAATTAGCGATGTGCTCGGTGCTTAGCCCAAGCTTGCTGTTCAATTTCGCTCACATCTGATAATAATTTTTGTACATAATCTTGATCCACTGGGCGCTGATTTTCATCCAACAATGTACCACCCAATTCTTGACCAAAGAAAGCAGCTGCTTTTAACATGTATTGCACTGTATTCATATGCGCATCTGGCCCTGGAATTTGTGCAAAGAATAGCAAACCAGGAATTTCTGCGGTTAAAATTTCAGGATCATTAAAACTACCAGGATGAATCATGTGCGCAATACTGTACATTGGCTCATCACCCAAATACGTTGTCACGATTTGCTGTAAAAAACCTTCGCCACCGATCATCAATTTTAAATCCTGACCAACTTCTAAGACTTCTTTGCCTGAATATGGCTGATCTTCTGGCGCTTTTAAAACTAAAGCCACTGTACGAATCGGCGCTGGACGCGCAAGATTATGTTCATCCGTTGAATGAGAAACTTCTTTATCACCCAATAAAGATTCTTTGATGCGTGCAAAAAAGCTCTTTTTAGGTGCTTCTTCCGCTGGCAACATATTTTCTTCATCAAAAAGATCATAAGTTTCAGGTTTTTGTTCTTCTTTTCTGATCTCTTCTTTGTGTGCCACAGCTGCAACTTTTTCTTCAGATTTGACAGATTGTGGCGCAACCACTTCCTCTTCATAATCATCAAAGTCATCTTTTTCTTGATCTTTTGGCAATTCTTTCTGACTAAACTCAGAAAAACTACTATCAATACTTGGCTCTATTCTATCGCCATCTTCTTCATCAATTTGTTTTTTCAACACAAACCAGTAGACAATACAGCCCACAATGATTATGAGTAAAATAATAGATCCTATTGATCCGAGCATACCTATTTCCTTATTCGCGTTTTTTATATCTGATAAAGGTGATAATCAAAGCTCTATCATACTAAAAAAATAACATTTCAACTATTTAATCTTATTGCTTTGACTGATCAATGCCCACAACTGTTGCTGTTAATCTATCAAATAATGTCTGTTTTAATCCTCGTTTATCATAAGCACTCATGATAAAGATCCCCAAAAGAACCAACAAACCAATGCCACCCAATAAAGTTGCCAGAATAAAGAAAGCAACAATAATGAATACTTGACGAAGTGCAGCTTGCCTTACCAAAATTTGTGGTGAAATCAGAGAATAAACTTTAATGCGGAACAGTTTTTTGCCTAAAGTTGCATTATATTTACTATCCATCAAACCAAAGTATAAAACCTGCACAGCAAATACAAAGAACATCATTTGCATGATCAAGTTTGCAAACTCTTCATTGCCCATGTAGGTATCCACAATATTTTTAATATCTTCTTGCGTTGTAGCAGCATTCACTGCCAAAGATAATTCATGGATGGGTACTGTATTGAATAAACCTAAAGGCGCTAATACCAATTCCAATAATAAGTTCGCAATAATCATACAGATGATCAAATCCAACAAATATGCCATCACACGTTTTGCCATAGGCGCAGGCTGAACATGCAGCACAATCTTTTTCGGTGCTTCTGTACCTTCTTGAACATCTTTCAATGTTTGCTGAATTTGCTGAAATGCATCTTCTAATAATTGCTCAGTCTCTTTTTCAACATCACGAATGGTTTGACCATCTTGATTCAATGGCTCAATCTGAATCACTAAGCCCAAATCACCCAAATAATCGCGGATGTATTCTGCTTCTTCTAATGTTGCTTCTCTTTTAACAACTGTTTTATCATTAGAAAACCACGACTCAAAAAAATTATCATCTTTTTGATAAGCGCCCGCCAATGCTCTCATCGCCATTTCTTGTGAATGCCCTGCTTTCAATTCACCGTAAAAAAGTGCCTGGTATTTCGATTGTTCCACTGTTTATCCTTACAATTTGCTTATTTTGAATCGCCCCATTTATTCATGAGATCATGCTCGATATTCAATTGATCTAGAATTCTAGCAACCATGAAGTCAATGATATCTTCCACAGTTTTTGGCATATGATAAAAACCAGGATTGGCAGGCATCACAATCGCACCCGCTTCGGTCAACGTTAACATATTTTTTAAATGGATGGCGTTGAAAGGTGTTTCACGTAAGACAATCACCAATGACTTACGCTCTTTCATCATCACATCAGCAGCACGTTCAATTAAATTATTGGATTGCCCTGTTGCAACTGCACTCAATGTGCCTGTTGTGGCAGGTACAATCACCATTGCTTTAGAAACATTTGATCCTGATGCCATTGGTGCACTCCAATCTTCAATGCCATAAACTTCCACTAAAGATGGATCATCACATTTCACCAATGATAATAAACGTTCTTTTTGAACTTGTGGCTGATTGCCCAATTGAATATCCATTTCCATCGCAAAAACTAGCAATGCAGCTTTACTGATGACAATATTCAAAGGATATCCGTAAGATAATAATACTTCGATTAAACGCAAGCTATACTGGACGCCAGAAGCGCCAGTAATCGCAATAGAGATTCTTTCTTTCTCTTTAAACTTAGGCATGCTCGATCTCTTTCAAATCGTTTTCTGCAAAATCATATGATTTTCCACAAAATTCGCATGTCACGCTGACTTTGCCTTCTTCAGCAACGATCTCTTTCAATTCATCCACTGACAATTGCTTCAACATACCAATAGAACGATCACGTGAACATTGGCAATGGAAATGCAAAGATTCCTCTTCAAATAAACGAATATCATCTTCTGAATACAAGCGATACAGCAATGTTTGTGTATCCAATTCATTCAATTCTTCTACTGTCACAGTATCTGCTAAATGGCAGACACGATTGTAAGCATCTTCATCTTCCATTTCACCAGGAATACGCTGAAGCAATAAACCGCCCAATGTAGATTCTGTATTGCGTAAGAATAATGATGTGCGTAATTGCTCTGATGTTTCAAAGTAACGCTCGATCGCTGCACTGATAGAATCATCGATCAATGGAATCACGCCTTGGTAGCTACTTTCAATTGAATGAGCATTTTCGATTGTGATCACAACGCGACCGCCTTCTGTCAACTCTTTGAAAGTTGAATTTTCTGGCAAATCATCTTGATAAGTTGCAGTTGCACGGAATCCGCCATCATGTGTGATTTGTACAACCAACATATTTAAAGCACCTGTTGCTTCGATTTGAAGCGTCATTTTGCCTTCGATTTTGATGGTTGCACTCAACAATGCCGCTGTCGCAACTAACTCACCTAAATATTTCTGAACAACTTCAGGATATTCACGTCTTTCTAAGACTTCTTGCCATGAAGTAGTTAATTTGATGCGCTCACCGCGAATTGGAAGGTTATCAAATAGAAAACGTTGTAACATGTTTGCATCATTTTGCATGATCTCACCCTGAAGTTGCACTTGTAAAAAGGTAAGTATACTACATCATTTCCATTTTCGGTTTAGTCACATGCACACTTAATATTCGACGATCGTCCACTTCCCTTGTTGTGAACTGATAACCTTTGAGTTCCAATGAATCACCCACTGATGGTACTTTATCAAAAATATCCACCAATAATCCGCCCAATGAGCTGTAATCATCTTCTTCATCCACTAAACCGCGAACGCCCAAAGTTTGTTCTACTAAGTGAAGATCACATGAGCCTGCAACGATCCATTCATTTTCCCCAACTTCCTCAATGGATGCTTTTTCATCTTCATCAGGGAATTCACCGGCAATGGCTTCGATGATATCGAGTAAGGTAATCACACCATGAATCGAACCAAAATCATCTGTCACAATGACCATGTGTGCATTTGTATGACGGAAAATATCCATCATTTTCAATACAGTGGTGGAACGATGTGAGTAAATGGCTGGTCTAATGGTTTTTTCACGATCCAATTCGCCTGTTGTCATCAAGTCTGAAATGATGTCTTTTGCACGCGCAACACCTATCACTTCATCTAAGCTACCATCACACACAGGGAAATAGTTATGAGGAATCTCTTTCACTTGCGCCAAGATTTCTTCTTTAGACGCATGAATATTGATCCAAGAGATATCATTTCGTGGTGTCATGATTGAGCGAATCACACGATCACCCAATGTTAAGACACCGCTCACCATATTACGTTCATCTTTACCAAAGAGCTCTTCTAATTCAGAGTCAATCGGATTATCTTCCGCTTCTTCCTCTTCATGCTCTTCAGATTTATCGTTTGTGCCCAACATTTTTAAAACTAAGTTAGCCGCACGTTCACGACGAGAATATTTACTTTCTTGTTTTAACAGGTTTCGATTAATGAGCTGATTAATAAGCTCAATGAATACAGAAAAACCGATTGCAGCATAGATATAGCCTTTTGGTACTTCTACACCAAAGCCTTCCATGATCAAACTTAAACCGATCATCAATAGGAAGCTTAAACATAGAACAACAATTGTTGGATGACGATTCACAAATTCAGTTAATGGGCGCGCAGCAAAGAGCATCAATCCCATTGAGATTGTGACAGCTGTGATCATCACCCATAAATGTTTTGCAATACTTGTTGCCGTGATAACAGCATCGAAGGAGAAAACTGCATCCAATACAATGATCTGTAAAACGATTGGCCAGAATTTAGCATAGCCCTTCGATTTACCTTCAACAATGACACCGCCTTCAATGCGTTCGTGCAATTCTTTTGTCGCTTTTTGCAATAAGAAAAAGCCACCAAAGATCATGATCAAATCTCGCACAGAGAAAGAGTGCTGAAAGATGGGATCAGTAAATATAGGGTTTGTCAGCGTGATCATCCACGTCATAACGGACAATAAACCAATACGCATGATTAAAGCCAAGCTTAAGCCTGTTATTCTTGCGTGGTTTCTTTGACGAGGTGGAAGTTTATTAGAGAGAATCGCGATGAAAATTAAGTTATCAATACCTAAAACGATTTCTAAAACGATTAAGATTATAAGCGAAACCCATATCGACGGGTCCAGCAGAACTTCCATATATTTCCTCTATAATGACAAATGAAGCGTATAATGTGCAACACTTTCTTTTTCGATGCAAACGTTTTTACAATAATTCACATTTTTATGCCGATTTTTTAATTAAAATCATGCTAAATTCTCAATAGGCTACGCTGTCAAATGATAAATACCTAAATTTGAGATATGTTTATCATCCAACATCACTCTTAATACTATAAATACGACAGCCATTTAGTCCGTAAAATGCTACCATTAGCAAACTTATTCACTTTGAATCATAAATTTCAGTGAAGTTTCACGCATTAAAATATTTTTAGAGCACATTCAATGAAAAAACCAGAGAATCCAACAACTCATACGCCAATGATGCAACAGTATTTAAGCATCAAATCATCTTACCCAAACATGCTATTGTTCTATCGCATGGGGGATTTTTATGAACTATTTTTTGATGATGCGAAACGAGCTGCGAAACTTCTTGATATTACATTGACTGCTCGCGGACAATCCGCAGGCGAACCCATTCCAATGGCAGGGATTCCACATCATGCAGCTGAAAGCTATTTAGCAAAGCTTGTGCGTGCAGGTGTTTCTGTTGCCATTTGCGAACAAGTGGGAGAAACACCTGCAAAAGGTCCTGTGAATCGTGAAGTTGTGCGCGTATTAACGCCAGGTACATTGACCGATGAATATTTACTCGATACGAAAAAAGACAACCAAGTGGCAGCCATTGCTTTTGCTGATGAGAAATGGCTATTGTCATGGTTAGATTTATCCAGTGCGCGCTTTATGTTGACTGATCCTTTATCAGAATCAGAACTTTTATCAGAATTAATCCGCTTACAACCTTCTGAACTCATTGCGCCTGAAGAACTATCCATTCCTGAATCTATTTCAAGAATGACGATCGTGCAAAAATATCCAGATTGGCATTTTGATTTAGCCCGCAATGCAGAAAAATTATTGAGCCATTTTAAATTAAACTCATTACAAGGCGTTGGTTTAACGAATGATGCGTTGCCAATTATGGCAGCAGGTGCATTGCTCACTTATGCCAAAGAAACACAAAAAAGTGAATTAGAACACATCACCACCTTGCACATTGAACACATTGATGATGCTTTGATTTTAGATACAACAACCCGAAAAAATCTAGAAATTGAGCGCACATTAAGTGGTGGCAGCGATCATACTTTAAGAAGCTTAATTGACCATTGCCAAACACCAATGGGTTCACGCTTGTTATCACGTTGGCTCAATCGCCCACTGCGTGATCAACACATTTTGAATCAACGTTTAGATCTAACGGAAAGCGTAGAACATTATGTCACTACTTTAAAGCCATTATTGAAGCAAATTTCTGATATTGAGCGTTTAACCACAAGAATTTCACTCAAATCAGCACGCCCACGCGATATGATTCAATTGAAAGAGAGCTTAAAACAAATACCTGAACTTGCAAATATTATTCATCAATCAGATAAAATCCAAGTGATTAACCCTGATTGGTTACAGGATTTAGTGGCACATCCTGAATTGGTTGATTTGCTTGAGCGCGCAATTGTGGATGAACCACCTGTGTTGATTCGTGATGGTGGCGTGATTCGTAAAGGCTATAATACAGAATTAGATGATTTACTCGCACTCAATCACGAAGGTAAAAACTTCCTTCTACAATTGGAAGAAGATCAAAAGAAACTCACAGGCATTAACCAATTAAAAGTGGGTTATAACCGCGTGCATGGTTACTATATTGAAGTACCAACACAATTTGCAGATCAAATGCCCACTGAATATGTGCGTCGCCAAACCTTGAAAGGCGTTGAGCGCTATATCACACCTGATTTAAAACAGTTCGAAAACAAAATTCTCCATGCAAAAGAGAATGCTTTATCACTGGAAAAACAGCTATGGGATCAATTGTTAGATCAACTGATTCCACATGTCACAGCACTTCGCTTATTAAGCGATGCCATTGCTCACGTGGATATTTTCACTAACTTCTGCACACTCAAAAACTCTTTGAATTGGCATCGCCCACAATTCAGCAATAACATTGGCATTGAAATCACCAACGGTCGTCACCCTATTGTAGAATCTACAATTTCACATCCATTCATTGCGAATAGTACATCATTAACACCTAGCCAACGCATGCAAATTGTGACTGGGCCAAATATGGGCGGTAAATCCACTTATATGCGCCAAACAGCATTGATCACCCTGCTCGCTTATATTGGCTCTTTTGTACCTGCGGATGCTGCAATTTTGGGCCCTGTGGATCGTATTTTCACACGAATTGGTGCACAAGATGATCTATCATCTGGACAATCCACATTCATGGTGGAAATGTTAGAAACTGCGACAATCCTCCATTATGCAACAGCTAAAAGCTTAGTATTGATGGATGAAGTTGGGCGCGGTACATCCACATTGGATGGTCTATCTTTGGCTTGGAGTGCTGCTGTTTATCTCACAACGCAATTGAAAGCACTCACAATTTTTGCAACCCATTACTTTGAAATGACAGAGCTTGAAAACCTCTATCCTGAAATTGTGAACTTGCATTTGGATGCTGTAGAACACAAAGATCAAATCATCTTTATGCATGCTGTGAAAAAAGGCGCAGCTTCCAAAAGCTATGGCTTACAAGTGGCAGCACTCGCTGGCATCCCACCTAAAGTCATTGAAATGGCAAAAGGTAAATTGCATGAACTGGAACATTCATTTGCAGCAGCCACAACACAACATGCAAAAGCAGAGCCACAAGTGCAAACACAGTTATCACTGTTCACAGAATCCATTCACCCTGTGGTTGAGCATTTAAAATCAGTCAACATTAACAACTTAACGCCAAGAGATGCTTTAAACCTATTGTATGACTTACAAGATAAACTGTAATTTACCTAAAACTTAATAGCATCCTTCTCGAAATGAAGGGTACTAAAAAGCTAGCCAATCTTAAAGCCAAGATCATAAATCTTGGCTTTTTATTTTTAATCATATATGTAAACCATGTTTCATTTGAAAACCTGCCATGAGCATGCTAGATTCAAATGCATCATCTATCACGATTCACCCTAGGAGAAATCATGCTTCAACACAATGTATTATTGGGCATTGCTGCACTCAAAGATGAAATGATTGCCATTCGCCACCAGATCCATAGCAACCCTGAATTAAGCTTTGAAGAAGAACGAACAAGCAATTTAGTTGCATCCCTTTTAGAACAATATGGCTATCAAGTCACACGTGGGATTGCGAAAACTGGCGTTGTTGGGCAACTTAAAAATGGTGATGGCCCAAGCATTGGTCTACGTGCGGATATGGATGCTTTACCCATTCATGAAGCAACAAGTTTATCCTATGCCAGCCAAAACCACGGCAAAATGCACGCATGTGGTCATGATGGCCATACAGCAACATTACTAACAGCCGCACGCTATTTAGCAGCAAATAGAGATCTTTTTAAAGGCACAATTAATGTCATTTTCCAACCTGCGGAAGAAGGTTATGCAGGCGCTGAAAAGATGGTGCAAGAAGGATTATTTGAAAAATTCCCGTGTGATGCAATCTTTGGCTTTCATAACTGGCCAGGTTTTGAAGCAGGCCATTTTGGTTTCCATGCTGGCCCAAGCATGGCTTCAGCAGATACTGTTAAAATCACAATTGAAGGCAAAGGCGGGCATGGTGCAATGCCACATTTAAGTGTAGATCCTGTCGTTGTAGCATCTTCTATCATTATGGCACTACAAACAATTGTTGCACGCAATGTGAATCCCTTAGAAACAACCATCATCACAGCAGGCACAATTCATGCAGGCTCAGCGAGCAATATCATTCCCAATGAAGCTCACATGGAATTAACTGTGCGTAATCTAAATCCTGATGTTCAAGATATTGTGGAACAACGCATCAAAGATACTGTTGAATATCAAGCCAAAAGTTATGGTGCTACAGCTAAGGCTGAATACATTCGCGATTATCCATTACTCACTAATTCAGAGAAAGAAACCGCTTTTGCTGAAAAAGTTGGTCGTGAATTTTTGGGTGATGATTACATCATCAATGATTTTAAACCTATCACAGCCAGTGAAGATTTTGCCTTTATGCTACAAAAAGTTCCTGGCTGCTACGTCTTCGTGGGCAATGGTTTAGATGGTGCTCAAGGCTGTTCTCTACACAATGCACATTATGATTTTAATGATGAGATATTGCCTGTTGTTGCATCCTATTGGGTGAAATTGGTGGAAGCTTATTTAAAACCTTAAGATTAGCTGTAGCGCTCTTCTTTTTTTATGGTATTGTACTAAAGCGCTAAAAGCCTTGATCATAGGCGATCAAGGCGAAGTTTTAAATGTGAGGTCATAAAAAATGTTAGACAATACAACCACTTCACCAATTTTGCTGTATGGCACCAGCGATTGTCACTTATGTGAAGAAGCCATGGATATTCTCAAAGAAAATCATATTCCTTATGAGTTTATTGACATCGCACACGACAATAATCTTGTAGAACAATTGGGCTGGTTTATTCCAGTGATCAAGCTACAAGAAGAAATGATCAAAAGCCCGATTGATTGGGCATCTGTATTACCAAAGATCAAAGCGACTCTGGATATTTAATCACAGATTGATCCAATAAATTAATCATAAGCTCGTCCTTCAATTGCCCACCTGAAACCGTTGGCGCATAAGAAACGAGCTTTATTGCATTAAAACGTAGCAAAACATCCTTTTGAACTTCAAATTGCTTTAACTCTCGCAAAATCAAATCTGTTGGCCATTCATCGTTGTATAAACCCACTGTCACATGTGGAAAATAATCATAATTCTCTTCAAAGTGATCTCGCTTGCTCAATTGATCATTTAATTGCGTTAAATTCCCCTGAATGTCCAATACTTCAAAACCTGGCGCAATGGCATAACTGATTAAAATATTGCGAATGGCAGCTTCTATCGTATTCAATTTCAATGATAAAATCTGTTCGATATCTTTCTCAATCGCATCCAAGCAATAGTCATCACAATATTGCTTTTCAGATGACAAAAACCCACAAGGCGCCAATGTAATGTGCGGTTTACGCACATAAGTTGAAATCAAATAAGGTGATAAATGGTGCTGTGCTTCTCGGTAGCGCTGTAGAAATAGATCATCATCCAACTCAAGCACCCACACAGCATATTTGGATCGACCTTTATGCCAATCATAAAAATCGCCCTGCAATGGTCCATATGTTTTGGAATACTTCAGCAATTCTGAATACATTCATTGATCTCTAAAAATTTTGTCAAAAGAATAAGTTTGGGTATATACTGATTTCCCCAATTTAGTTAACCAAGCTAACCATTATGTCACAACTGCCAAATTTCCGTATTGCTTTGATTCGCTCAGCACGATTATTCAGCGATGAAATCAATACACTACTAGAACCTTATCAGCTAAATTTCTCATTATGGCAAGCCTTATATGCCATTCATCAAAAAAAAGAGTGCACTTCAATCGAGATCGCAGAAGAGCTCAATGTTTCCAAGCCATCCATCACAAAGCGCATGCAAGCACTTGAGAAACTCCAGCTGATTCAACCTTTACCCAGCATTGATAAACGCCAGAAATTATTCTGTTTATCCAATGAAGGTCACAAGCTCTATCAAATATGTGCCAACCAAATTGATGCGTTAGAAGAAAATTTACTCTCAGCTTTTGCTGAATCAGACACGGAACAAACACAACATCTATTAACCCAATTAATAGCTACCTTGCAACAAAGAAAAATGGAACAAAAATGAATACTGAGAAACAACCCTTATGGACACAAAACTTTATCTTAATCAGCGCAATCAATTTCCAAATCGTATTAATTTTCTATCTACTCATCATTGTGATCGTGAGCTACTCTACTGAAAAATTGGGTGCAAGCACAGCACAAGCAGGCTTAGTTTCTGGCATATTCATCGTTGGTATTTTAATTGGCCGATTGATTGTGAGCCGATTACTGAAAAAATTAGGGCGAAAAACAACATTATTGATTGGCCTGACAGGTTTCTTATTAAGCTCAGGCTTATATTTTTTGAATGTAGATGTTGTATTTCTTTCTCTTGTGAGATTCACTCACGGCTTTATGCTCGGCATTGCAGCGACAGTATTGGGTACAATCATCGCTCAGATCATTCCACTCACAAGACGCGGTGAAGGCATTGGCTACTACAGCATGAGCGCAACATTAGGCACAGCCATTGGCCCATTTCTCGCCATTTGGTTGATGGAACATATTCAATATCAATCTATTTTCATGATTTCAAGTGCCATTACTTTTTGCTGTTTAATCACAACTTTTGTCCTAAAAATACCTGAGTTACCTGCTCAAAATTCAGATGTACAAGCACATAAAGAAGCACCTAAAAACTCATGGATCTCAGAGTTTATCGAAAAAAGTGCATTACCCATTTCTCTAGTCATGTTGTTAGTTGCGATCTGTTATTCATCAGTTTTATCGTTCATCAATTTCTATGCTAAGGAGATCAATCTATTGCCTGCGGCTTCATTTTTCTTTTTAACATTTGCAGTTGCCATATTGCTTTCACGCCCATTTACAGGCCCTTTAATGGATCGTAAAGGTGAAAATATTGTCATCTTGCCTGCATTTATTTTCATGACCTTGGCATTGTATTTATTGAGCCAAGCACACAGCTCATTTATGTTATTACTGAGCGCATTTTTTATGGGCTTAGGCTTTGGAAATATTCAATCCATTTGCCAAACCATTGCTTTGAAAAATGTCCCCTTAGAAAGAATGGGCTTAGCCACTTCCACATTCTTTATCTTTTTAGAAGCAGGTTTAGGCTTTGGGCCATTCTTCTTAGGTAAATCACTCGATTATATTAGTTACTCTCAGCTTTATGGCTATAGCGCTGTAGCGATAATATTTTGCATCGTGGTTTATTTTATTCTGCATGGCTATCAATCGATGTTTGGTAAACCTCTGCATTAATATATCAATATCCAATACAAACATCCCGCCAAATAGGCGGGATAGTTTTATGATTAATAATTAATGTGTGTGTTCTATATTTAAACGCTTTGCTTCCCATTTACGTGATTTCCAACGCCAAGCATTCACTAAGCCGCGCACCCATTCATCACATAAGAAACCGATCCAAATACCGATCAATCCCATTTCTAATACGAAGCCGAAGAAATAGCCCACAGGAATTGCCAAACCCCACATGAAAACTAATGCTGCATAAAATGGGAACTTTGCATCGCCTGTTGCACGAAGTGCATTCACCATCACAATATTTTGCGTACGCCCCACTTCCAATAAAATGGACAAACCAAAAAGTGGTAACAATAAATTCGTGATAATAGGATCAACTGTAAAACGTTCCACAATCAAATGGCGAGCAAAATAAAACACAACCACCACAGCAAATGTCACAAGCATGCCTGTTCTTAAGCTTTTAAAGGTTCGCTTATAGGCATCATCGAATCTCGATGCGCCCACTAAATGCCCGACTAAAATTTCATTACCAATACCAATTGCTAAAGCAAATAGCATCAACATATAAGATAATTGCAAATAGATATTGTGTGCAGCCAATGCATCTTCACCCATTTTGCCCACGAACGCGAGCATCACAAGCATTTGTGCTGTCCAAGATAAGTTTTCACCTGCTGATGGCAAGCCAATTTTTAGAATTTGCTTCAATATATTTTTATGGAATTGGAAGAACATGCGCCATTCCAATTTAACTTTAATGCCATAAAACAATAGATAAAACAGCAAAGCAACGCCGATCATTCTGCCCAATAATGTTGATAATGCAACGCCATGCAATCCCATTTGTGGGAAGCCAAATAAGCCATGCAACACAAATATATTACCCACAACCGTGACAATGTTCATGATCAATGAAACATACATTGGCGCTTTCGAATAGCCATAAACACGCAAACATGACGCTAAAATAATCGCCACAGCTTCAAAGATTAAACAGATACCAATGATATGGAAATAATCATAAGCCATATCCAAAATGGTGACTGGCGTATTCATCACTTCTAATAAAGGACGACCAAAGAACCAAATGGCTAAAAACGTCACAAATCCTAATAATAAGTTTAATGTAATGGATAAGTGAATCGCTTTACGCGTGACTTCTCGATTGCCAGCACCCAAATATTGCGCCACCACAATACTACAACCCACACCGATGAAGTTAAGAATCGCAACACTCGTTTCAAAAAACTGATTACTTGCAGCCGTTGCAGCCACCATTTGCATTGAAACATGGCTGATCATCCAAGTATTGATCAACAACGTGACAAGATGTAAGAAAATATCAATGAAGATCGGCCAGCTAATTGAAAAAAGCGACTTCTCTGCCACGATGTTAGTTTGAGATGATGACATAAATTTTGACTGAGCTAAAAAGGCGCATTATATACTGTTAAAGTATGTTTCAAAAGCATTCTTTCATAAGCTTTAATGGTATAATTGGGGTATTCACATCACAATACATTTTAATGTCATAAAGGAAGAAAAATGAGTGAAGTAAAATCACGCCCTAATATCTTTTTAACCGCCATTGGTTGGCTATTTTTGGTAATTGTCAGCTTTGTGATCTCTCGCCCATCGCTGTTGTTTCCAATCTCATTCATTCCTGTGATCACAATTCTTTTATGTTATTCACTCTATTCAGAGTATCCAGAATTTAGAAGAATCGCTTTAGGCATTGGTGCTTTATCCTTTATCTTCAGTGCATTCACATTATTGTCATCCTCATATATGGAGACATTACCTAGCAATTTATTAGAACTAGAGTTCAATTATGGCTTTATGGTGATTCTCACAACATGGTTATTTGTCGTAATCAGCGGATTCATCACAACACTATTCATTCTAGTGAAAGTGGTTCGCCGTCACTCTTCTGCTATGCTTTTGTTTTTAGCGAACTTTATTATATTTTTAGCAGGATTTTATTTCCTTCGTTGGGCAATCCCTTATATGTTGCAAGGTTAATAATTTTCTGAAACAATAATGCAGTAACAAAGGAGATAATGAAAGATTATCTCCTTCAAAATAACAATAAACAGTAAGTTTACAATAATAAACATTACTTAAAAATAAAGTTGCGTAAAGTAAATATAATTCACAATAAAATTGCGTGCATGTAGTAATTTCAACACTAAAATAGAAATTTTTTTGATAAAACTAGCTTATAATATAAACAAGTTAATAAGTTTCCCTACAACAACAATTTATACCTTTAATTAGGAGTTATTATGAAAACAAATAATACACAAAACATCGCTAACTTTGACCTTGCATGGCGTGACTTTAAAGGCACTGATTGGAAAGAAAAAGTTGATGTGCGTGACTTTATACAAAATAACTATACACCGTATGAAGGCGATGACTCTTTCTTAGCAGGTCCAACAGCAAGAACAGAACAATTGTGGAAAGAATTATCAACATTATTAGCCAAAGAACGTGCTTGCCCTGGCGGTGTTTTAGATGTTGCAGATAACGTAGGTTCTCGCATCGATGCATTTGGCCCAGGCTACATTAATAAAGATTTAGAAAAAATTGTGGGCGTGCAAACAGATGCACCTTTAAAACGCGGCTTATTCCCAAACAGTGGCTTCCGTTTAGTTGCAAACTCACTGGAAGAAATTGGTCGTACAATCAATCCTGAATTGGAAGATATCTATACGCATTATCGTAAAGATCACAATGCGGCAACATTTGATATGTATAACTCAGTGATCCGTGCTTGCCGTTCTTCTGGTGTTATTACAGGTTTACCAGATGCTTATGGCCGTGGTCGTATCATTGGTGACTATCGCCGTGTTGCATTATATGGTGTGGATTTCTTAATCAAAGCAAAAGAAGCTGAAAAAGCTGAAACTGATCACTGGGAATTCAACGAAGATACTTTACGTTTACGTGAAGAGATGTCTGAACAAATTCGTGCAATGGGCGAATTGAAAATGATGGCGATGTCTTATGGCTTTGACATCGGTCGCCCTGCTGAAACAGCACAAGAAGCAATCCAATGGACATACTTTGCATACTTAGCAGCAACTAAAGAACAAAATGGTGCTGCAATGTCATTCGGCCGTGTATCCACATTCTTGGATGTGTACATTGAGCGCGATATGAAAGCAGGTAAATTAACAGAATCAGAAGCACAAGAATTGATCGATGATTTGGTGATCAAATTACGTATCATCCGATTCTTACGTACTGAAGATTACAACCAATTATTCTCAGGCGATCCAACTTGGGTAACTGAATCAATCGGCGGTATGGGCAAAGATGGTCGTACATTAGTGTCTAAAAACAGCTTCCGTTTCTTACACACTTTATACAACTTAGGACCAGCACCAGAGCCAAACTTAACAGTTTTATGGTCAACACAATTACCTAAAGGCTTCAAAGATTTCTGCTCTAAAGTTTCCATTGAAACAAGTGCAATTCAATATGAATCAGATGATTTGATGATGCCAAAATGGGGCGATGATTACGGTATTGCATGCTGTGTATCTGCAATGGCGATCGGTAAGCAAATGCAGTTCTTCGGTGCTCGCGCTAACTTAGCAAAAGCATTGTTATATGCAATCAACGGCGGTGTGGATGAAAAATCAGGCAAATTAGTTGCACATGGTTTTGATGCAATCACTGACGATGTTTTAACATACGATAAAGTGATGCCAGCTTACGACAAAATGATGGATTGGTTGGCAGAAACTTATGTGAAAGCATTGAATGCTATCCACTATTCACATGATCGTTATGCTTATGAACGCATCGAAATGGCACTGCATGATCGTGATATTCTGCGCACAATGGCTTGTGGTATTGCTGGTTTATCAGTGGCTGCGGACTCATTGGCTGCAATCAAATATGCAAAAGTTAAACCTGTGCGTAATGCTGAAGGTGTCGCAATTGACTTTGAAATCGAAGGTGAATTCCCTGCTTACGGTAACAACGATGAACGTGCAGATGACATTGCCGTCATGTTAACTGAATCTTTCATGAATAAAGTGAAAGCTCAGAAAACTTACCGTAATTCAGTGCCAACACAATCAGTATTAACCATCACTTCGAACGTTGTGTACGGCAAGAAAACTGGTAATACGCCAGATGGCCGCCGTGATGGCGAACCATTTGCACCGGGCGCGAACCCAATGAATGGCCGTGACACTTCAGGCTTTGTGGCAGCGGGTGCTTCAGTTGCTAAAATCCCTTATGAAGCAGCACTCGATGGCATCAGCTGGACTGCATCAGCAACACCAGGCGCTTTGGGTAATACATTGGCAGATCGCGTGAATAACTTATCTAACTGTTTAGATGGCTACTGCGGTGCAGATGGCTTCCACATCAACGTGAACGTATTTGATCGTGATACATTGGTAGATGCAATGAATCATCCTGAAAAATACCCACAATTGACAGTGCGTGTATCAGGTTATGCGGTTAACTTCATCAAGTTAACAAAAGAGCAACAAATGGACGTTATTAATCGTACCTTCCACATGAAAGCATAATATACTGATCCAAGTATAAATATGGGGCATACTACGGTATGCCCTTTTTAAAATCTTACAGTTACAATATGACTAAAACATTCAAGTTTACTGATAAAACAGATTATATTTTTTATTTATCTGAATTAATTTCTGATTTACTGCAAAAAACTAGCAGGCTCGAGAAATATGACTCTCAAATTAATGATCTTATTGCATTAAATCACCATAACAAAATAATTCAAGCTGACATATATGAAGAAATGAGTGACAAAACTTGCAGAATATTTCAATATCTATTCAATTTACTTGGAGATGAAAGCAAAAAAGCAGTTTCATATAAAAAGTTTCGTAAAATTTTATTCAAAAATCAAAAAAATATTGGTATCACATTGGATGAATTACCACAAAATGAGATAGAGATCTTGGGGAGATTTCATACCTTAAGAACTTGGAGTCTACATATACCAGAATCTTTATTTATTCAAAAAAAGGAATTTTTTCAATTAGATTCAGAATTTATAAAACAATATCAAGATAAAATCCCTGTACCAATATATAGAAATTTTGAAATAAAGTTTCTTATAGAATTACACAATGAAGTACAAACTGTACTTCATCATGCTCTATATATATTAAATAGGATGAAAAAAGATTATTCTATCCTCATAGCACAATCTGTACAGATAGAATATGAAATCAATGAAGTTAAACCGTATGCATTTATGACTGTCGTTAAAAATTCACAATAACACAAACTCTTAGAGCTATAACTGATATGCAGAAACTCCCTATTCCCACCATTTCCCTTGCTGAGCTTGAGAAGCTTGATTTCGACAGTGTCATAAAACCAGCTGGCGTGATCGCGCCTGTTGTCATCAATGAAGATAATAAACTCTCAGGCTTCGTTCACTCCATCGAAACTGGTGCTGCTGTGGATGGTCCTGGTGTTCGCTTTGTGATGTTCAGCGCAGGTTGCCAATTCCGCTGTTTATATTGCCATAATCCCGATACTTGGAAATTGCATAACGGTAAGCTCAAAACTGTTGATGAAATTGCCACTGAAATCGGTAAATATGCACGCTTCTTAAAATTTGCAGGCGGTGTAACATTTTCAGGTGGCGAACCTTTAATGCAAGCCAACTTTATTGGTGAAATTGCTTATCGTGTAAAGCAAGACTATAACTTGCACATTGCACTCGATACACAAGGCTTTTTAGCCGCACATTTAGATGATGCATGGTTTGATAACATTGATCTTGTGATGCTGGATATTAAGCATATTGATCCTGAAAAATACCAAGCTTTAACCGCGCAACCTTTACAACCTACATTAGACTTTGCTCACCGTTTAGTCAAAATGGGTAAACCAATGTGGATTCGTTATGTATTAGTGCCAGGGTTAACGGATAATCTAGAAGATGTCGAAAAACATGCGCAATTTGTAAAATCATTACAAGATGATGGCATTGCATTGCATGGCAAAAAACTCATCGAACGTATAGAAGTGTTACCTTTTCATAACCTAGGTGAATCCAAGTGGCAAGAACTGAATTTGAAGTATACGCTCTCTGAAACTGAACCTCCTTCGCCGGAATTTGTAAAAATCATAAAAGAAATATATAAAAAATATGGGCTACCTGCTGTATAGTTATGCAGTTTTTATATTTTAAGGATTGTTCATGAGCATCATCAATTGGCTAACAGGACCTTTTAATAGCTTTATTTGGTCCTATATTCTCATCATTGGTTTATTGGCATTAGGATTCTATTTCACATTCCGCACTAACTTTGTGCAAATCCGCTTATTCAAGCAAATGCTTAAATTGACGGTTGAAAAGAACCCAGGCTCACAAGGTGTTTCAGCTTTCCAAGCATTCACGATCAGTGCTGCAAGCCGTGTTGGCACAGGTAATATCGCAGGTGTTGCATTAGCAATCGCAGTTGGTGGACCGGGTGCAGTATTTTGGATGTGGTTAATTGCCATCATCGGCATGGCGACTGCTTTCATCGAAAGTACATTGGCACAGGTTTATAAAGTTAAAGATGGCGATACATTCCGCGGTGGCCCTGCTTACTACATGGAAAAAGCATTAGGCTTACGTAAACTTGGTGTTGTATTTGCTGTGCTTTTAGCAATCACATTTGGCTTCATCTTCAACTCTGTACAATCCAATACAATTGCCCATTCATTTGCTTCTGCTTTTGGCTTTGATTACACAGCTGTTGGCGTTGCGTTAGTAGTATTAACAGCAATCATCATCTTTGGTGGTGTTAAAAGAATCGTCAGCTTCACGCAAGTGATCGTCCCTGTGATGGCAGTTTTCTACATTGGTTTAGCGATCTATGTTTTAGCAACCAACATCACTAAAGTGCCTGAAATGTTCATGTTGATCGTGACAAATGCTTTCGGCTTTAATGAAATCGTAGGCGGTGGCATTGGCGCTGCAATCATGCAAGGTGTTCGTCGCGGTCTATTTTCGAATGAAGCTGGCATGGGCTCTGTGCCAAATGCTGCTGCGGCTGCAAACGTAACGCATCCTGCTAAGCAAGGCTTAGTACAAAGCTTGGGCGTATTCTTTGACACAATCATGGTGTGTTCTGCGACTGCATTCATCATATTATTATCTGGCTTATATACAAATGTAACACCAGAAACAACAGGCGTTGTATTGACTCAAAACTCATTGGCAGGTCAATTGGGTAACTGGGCGCAATACTTCGTAGCAATTGCCGTAATGTTCTTCGCATTCAGCTCCATCATTGGTAACTATTACTATGGTGAAACGAACATCGAATTCATCAATGGCAACAAAATCATGCTATTAGTTTATCGTTTAGTTGTATTGGCGATGGTAATGTTTGGCGCGATGATCAACATGCAATTAGCATGGGATTTAGCGGATGTGTTCATGGGCTTAATGACGATCATTAACCTTGTGATCATCTTCAAACTCAGCAAAATCGCATTTGCTGTAAGTGATGACTTCAACAAGCAATTAAAAGAAGGTAAAGATCCTGTATTTAAAGCATCCAGCATCAAAGGCTTAAAAAATACAGAATGCTGGGGCGATGGAGAGAAGTAATCTTCCCTAACCTCCAAAACAAATAAAAGCCCATGAAAATGGGCTTTGTGCTTTAATTTTCTATTAATTTTTCAAGCGTCGATCTTAATAATATTTGATAACGATCTCTTACTCGAAGATCGGACAATAAAACAAAGGTTTCAACATCTATACTTTTTATTACTTTATCATTTAAATACACATTATTTTTATCACGAAAATATTCATGATAAGTCCTATGAGAATGATTTGCACCAATATATTCAAATGTTAATGGGTCAGCACCCTTAAGAACTTTTCCATCATAATAAACATGTTTATCATCCAATGATATTTTAGAATCAAATAAAAAATAAAATTGATTTTGATACCATAAAAATTTATTGTCACAATTAGCTAAATATTGTTGTCCCGACGCTTGGCGATTGGACACAGACAAGCTAGCTTTATGTTCTGTCACAGTATCACAATTAACTCGACCATCTCCTTTATAGCAACCTTGGCTATCTTTAAAAAGTGAAACGCCATCCATTTCTACTCTTTGGAATGTATCAATATCAGCATCCATTATTGTAAAAATATATTTATTATTGCCAGATTTCCTTTCATGATAATAAATAGTGGAATCATCACGAAAATAGTTTCCTGCAATATACTTGGTTTGTATATTTGGCAGTTTTAAATGAATTAACAAATCATAATCTAAATAATAATATTCCCCTAAATACTTAAAATATCCATATTCTAAATAAATTAAATCCTTAACACTCGTTATACCTTGATTTTGTAAATTAATCTTCTGTATCGATATGCCACCATGCATCCCATGAAATATTTGGTACAAATTATTCGTATCTTGCCCAAATCCAGAGCCGAGTACAAAAAAAGATTCAGCATCAGAATCTTCTAGTTGCTCACCTACATAAAATACATACCGATCATCTTTATAAAAAGAGCCTTGTATATGTTTAAAATATTTAGGATTTGCGCCTTCAATAACCTTTCCTGCTAGATATACCCTAGTGGCATCCTTGGCATATCTATCATCATTTGGATCCAATAATTCAAAAGTTAAAGGATCTGCACCTACAATTCTAAATATTTCATAATAGACAGAATTACTATCTAAAGAGTATTGACTTTCTCCTATCACTTTAAAATTTTTAGGATCAGCAGAATATAATTTATGCCCACGATAGTAAACATTTGAGTCATCCTGACTAAAGTTCTTATAAATTAGCTCACACTTATTATTAGGGCTTTCGTTTGCTAGCACTAACATAGTGGGCACTAATAAAATATTCATACATAAGAAAAAATTTATTATCTTCATAATTTTAAAATGTTTTTTTATAAGGGCTCTATTATACTCATCATTTGATGAAAATAGTTCCATTGATATCTAATTCAAATGCCATAAGCCTTTAGAAAAATAAAAACATGCTGTATCCTTAGCCACAATAAAAATGACTATGAAAATATTATTAGGTACAAAATGCTGATCACTTTAATTATTACTTTGATTCTATTTGCAGTTTTAATTCTGCTGAAACTATCCATTGTTATGGCTTCTATCATTGCATTAATCTTTGCAGTGATTCTCTATATCATCATCCAATCATTTAAATCGCCCTCTAGTACAGGCAATTATGATGATGGTTATTATCACCATCATTCCAACACAAATGATCGTGATGATGACGATGATCGTGATGATAATGACAATCGCTGTGATCACGGTTCCGACTCATCAAGCTCAGATGATTCTTCTTGCGATAGCGGAAGCAGTGATGATTAAAATCAACTATATCTTTTATCTATCACAATAAAAACCACAGAATCTTATAATAGAAATCAAATATCCAATTAATGATAAGGAATGACAATGGATCAAAAACCTAATATCTACGGCACATTGAGCATTTGGATATCAATCATTTCTATCATATTGATGTGTAGCTTGTTATCCCTCAATAGCAAGTTATTTACTGTGGGATTATTTGGCATCGCCATTAGTAGTATTTTATCGATCATTGGGCTATTTCAACACAATAAGAGGCCTGCAATTGCAGGCGCGATCATTAATGCAGTTGTGCTCGTCATCATTATATTCTTCTTTGTGGTATTCATTCCCATTGCTGTGCCCTATTCTTAGCAATCACCACATAATCAAAAAGCCCCTTTCGGGGCTTTTTGATTATTGCTCTTCGAGTTGCAGCCAATAATCCTGAATCACTTGAAATAGCTCTTGTTCCTCAAAGCGTGAATGGCTTGTGAGCAAAGCACCAAATGCTTTCACATCTTCCAAAGTCAATTCAGATTGATGGAGATAACGTCTCAATTTTTTATGATCATCTTCAAAGCGATCAATGACAGATTGATCCCCAATGCGATGCATAATGCCCAATAAATCTGTTTCTTCTTCAGCAAAATGATTCAATAACATGCCTTTAGCTTTTTTGATCTCTTTGATTAATAGTGCCAAATCATCACTATTTTTGATCAATAAACCCAATTTTAAAGCGCTGTGGTGTTCTCTTGAAAACTCGACCAACCTAGGATCTCTTTTCATAATTATAACCCTATAATATTGCCATTCTCATCGATATCGATGTTGCGATATGCAGGATTTAATCCCAATCCTGGCATCGTCATCACATCGCCTAATAACACTTTAATGAATCCTGCCCCTTTTGCCAACTGTAATGTTTTCACAGGCAAAATAAATGGCGCTGGTACATTTTTAACTTTCGAATCATGGCTGATGGATGCTGGCGTTTTAGCAATACAGATTGGTAAATTACCATAACCTTCTGTTTCCAATTTTTGTAAAATCGCCATTGCTTCAGGTGAATAATCCACTTCTGTTGCACCATAAGTGCTTGCTACCGCAAGAACTTTATCTTGTAGGCTTAACTCATCACCATATAACAATTGTGCCTTGTGATCGCCCTCACACGCTTTCACGATTCTTTCTGCCAATGTCCTTGCACCTTTGCCACCTTCTGCATAAGCATTGCTGATTTCACAATCCACAGCACCATTTTCTAATGCAAAGGATCTAATGAATGCTAATTCTTCCACTGTATCATTCGGGAATGCATTAATGGCAACAATCACCGGCAAACCATAGCGCTTCGCATTGTGAATGTGCCAGCCTAAGTTGCGCGCGCCACATTCGAGCATTTCCATCGCTGTTGGGTTTTCTGTCACACAATTCGCTTTGATACTTTTCACTGTGCTCACAACTACAATGCAAGAAGGATAAACACCGCTTGTGCGTGCTTTGATATTGAAGAATTTTTCCATGCCCATATCAGAGCCAAAGCCTGCTTCTGTCACAACATAATCAGACAATGACAAAGCAATATCATCCGCAATAATGGAAGAGTTGCCATGCGCAATATTCGCAAAAGGCCCTGCATGAATGATCACTGGTGTATTTTCCACCGTTTGCATTAAAGTTGGCTCGATCGCTTTTTGTAAAATCGCTGTCATCGCACCTGCAACTTCTAAATCTTCTGCGGTGATCTCTTTGCCATTCACATCGTAAGCTAAAACAACTTTGCCGATGCGCTGCCTTAAATCCTGTATATTTTTGCTGAGCGCTAGGATCGCCATCAATTCAGATGCTGCTGTGATATCAAATGCTGCAGGGTGAACATTTTCTAAGTTCTCTGCCATTTTCCCCACGTAAATTTCACGCAGTGCACGATCATTATGATCCACAACGCGTGGCCAAACGATGGCATTTTTATCAATGTTTAAACGTTGCAATCCGCTTTTCTCTGTGAAGCGATCACGTAAGCGATTCTCATGAAATAAGCGTGCATCTAAAGCCGCTGATGCTAAGTTATGTGCTGAAGTTAATGCATGAATATCACCTGTTAAATGGAGATTCAATTGCTCCATTGGCACAACTTCCGCTTGCCCACCGCCAGCTGCGCCACCTTTTTGACCAAATACAGGGCCTAAGCTTGGCTGACGAATACATGCAATTGCTTTTTCACCAATGTAATTCAAAGCTTCACTGATGCCAATTGTGGTTACAGTTTTACCTTCACCTTGTGGTGTTGGGGTTGTACTAGTAACGAGGATGAGTTTGCCTTGTTTGGCTGTAGGATCAATGCTTTTTAGGCTAATTTTGGCGGCATATTTACCATGGGATGTTAAATAATCTGAAGACAGATTAATTTTTGTAGCAATTTCTTCAATCGGCAGTAACTTCATTCGTTGCCCTCAGGGATAATGGAAAAATGCGCTGTTACTATAGCAATATCACCATAAAAATAAACCCGAATTAGGTCAAATAATTGAATATTTTACGAATTCAAATACAATGTTTATAGAGCGTGATTATGATCATGGAATGCCTTTTTAATTTTGATATTTTCTGACTAATGTCTAAAAAGTCATTTTTCATTTGAATTTTTATACTCGATTGAGTGATTTTTTGCTAAATATTGTTCATGGGCAAATATTAAATAGCCAAAAAATCAAGCAGTTATAAAAAATGTGCGTTTTCTAACCTTAATAATTGTAAAAAAACTCCTATAATAAAGGCCCATTTTACTCCCCAATAAAAAGGCACACCAATGATGGAACTCGATCCGATAGTTATGGCGCGGATTCAATTCGCCATTAACATTACATTCCATATCATCTTCCCAAGCATCAATATTGCTCTCGCTTGGATTCTCTTATTTTTTAAACTACGTTACCAGAAAACACAAGATCAATCTTGGCTCAACGCATATAACTTCTGGGTTAAGATCTTCGCACTAAGCTTCGCAATCGGTGTTGTAACTGGTGTAACGATGAGCTTCCAATTCGGTACAAACTGGCCGGGCTATATGGAAACCGTTGGCAACATTGCAGGTCCATTATTAGGTTATGAAGTGTTAACTGCCTTCTTCCTAGAGGCGACATTCTTGGGCGTTATGCTATTTGGTCAAAAACGTGTATCACAACGTGCTCATAACATTGCAACTGCACTTGTCGCAATCGGCACAACATTCTCCGCTTTCTGGATCATTGCATTGAACTCTTGGATGCAAACGCCAGCAGGCTTTGAAATGATTGATGGCAAAGCACATGTAACAAGCTGGATGGAAGTGATCTTCAACCCAAGCTTTGTGACTCGTTTAGCGCACATGCTATTGGCATCAGGTTTAACAGCAGCATTCATCGTTGCAGGTATCTCTGCATACAAAGTGATGAAAGGCGATAAATCTAAAGGCACAAAAAATGCAATGCACGTTGGTGTAATTGTTGGTGCAATCCTAATTCCATTACAAATCTTCATTGGTGATGCTTCGGGCTTATTGGTACTGAAACATCAGCCAGATAAATTAGCAGCAATCGAAGCAATTTGGGAAACTGAACAACCAGCAGCATTGACATTGTTTGCTCTGCCAAATCCTGAAACACGCACAAATGATTTCTCAGTTGCTATCCCACATTTAGGTAGCTTGATCTTAACCCACAGCTGGGACGGTGAAATTAAAGGTTTGAATGAATTTGATGTTCATCCTCCTGTTGCACCTGTATTCTTTAGCTTCCGTATCATGGTTGGCATTGGTTTCTTAATGTTGTTTGCATCTTGGGTTGGTGTTTTCCAATTATGGCGCAAGAAAGAGATCTCAACTTGGATGCATAAAGTATTATTCGGCATGACATTCTCAGGTTGGATCGCTGTGATCGCTGGCTGGTATGTGACTGAAATCGGTCGTCAACCTTGGATCGTTTATGGCTTATTGAAAACATCTGATGCGGTTGCACCACATGGCCCGACAGTCATGATCACATCTTTAACAATGTATATCTTGTTGTACGCGTTCTTATTGGTAAGCTACTTATCTGTAGTGTTTTACATGACCAATAAAGATGTTAAAAACAACATTGAAGCAGCTAAACAAGGAGCATAATCATGGATGCAGCTACACTCTTACCCATCATCTTTGCTGGCTTAATGGCAGTTGCGGTATTCTTCTACATCATTTTCGATGGTTATGACTTAGGCGTTGGCTTACTATTCCCATTTGTGAAAGAACGTGCTGATCGCGATGCGATGGTGGCAACAATTGACCCATTCTGGGATGCGAATGAAACTTGGATCGTATTGGGCGTAGGCGTTTTATTCATTGCCTTCCCTCAAGCTTATGGCGATATCCTTGTGACACTTTATATCCCAACAGCAACAATGCTCGGTGGCTTAATTTTACGTGGTTGTGCTTTTGACTTCCGTAATACAGCGAAAATTGAAAAGCAAGCAATGTGGGATAAATTATTCTGCGTGGGTTCTTACATCGCAACAATGTCACAAGGCGTAATGATCGGCTTATATGTTATGGGCTTAGAACAAAACTTGATGACTTGGAGCTTTGCAATCTTAACAGGCATTGCAGTGTGTTTCGGTTACGCATTATTGGGCTCAGCTTGGTTGATTTTTAAAGCTAAAGATCACATCCGCCAAATGGCAATCAAAGCAATCCGTAACAGCATTTTCCTAGCATTCTTAGCGATCATCTTAGTTTCTATTGCAACACCATTCACAAACTCAGCAGTTTATGACAAATGGTTCACAATGCCGAATATGTTGTATTTAGCGCCAGTACCATTAGCGTGTGTTGCATTGGCTGCGATCATCTTTGTGATGTTACCAAAAATCGCGAAAGACAATACATACAAGCACGATTGGGTTCCATACTTATGTGCTGTATTAATCGTATTGTGTTCTTTCATCGGTTTTGGTTACAGCGTATTCCCTGACATCATCTTAGGTAAATTGACAATCTGGGAAGCAACAGCAGCACCAGCATCGTTAGAATTTACGTTATGGGGCGTTGGCTTAGTATTACCATTGATCTTGATCTACACATTCTATGTGCACCGCATCTTCAGAGGTAAAATTGAGCACCATGATCACGAAGGTTATTAATTCCTGATCGTGATTCAAATGCTTATTAATTCCCTGCTTTCGCAGGGAATTTTTTATTTCTAATAAAATTCAGGCAATAAAAAATCCTGCTAATTTAAGCAGGATTTTTATTTATATCTATTCTAAATATCTAAACTTAAATAGATTTAAAACACAACTGTATGGTTACCGTGAACCAATACACGATCTTCAATGTGATGACGTAAGCCACGTGCTAATACAACGCGCTCAATATCACGTCCTAAGCGGATCATATCTTGTACATTATCTGCATGAGAAATTCTTGTCACATCTTGCTCGATGATTGGGCCTGCATCTAAATCTTGTGTCACATAATGGCACGTTGCACCAATCAATTTAACACCGCGTTGCGCTGCTTGATGATAAGGGCGCGCACCCACAAATGATGGCAAGAAGCTGTGATGAATATTGATGATTTGATGCTTATAACGCTCGCATAAATCTGGCGGAATGATCTGCATATAGCGTGCCAATACGATTGTATCTGCTTTAAGCTCTTCAATTAAACCATTCACTTGGCTAAAACTTTCTGTTTTATTCAAAGGATTCACTGGCACATGGAAATATGGCACTTTATACCATTCAACCAAGCTTCTTAAATCATCATGGTTAGAAATTACGCCCACAATGTCACAATCCAATTCATTTGTATGCCAACGAGATAATAGATCCACTAAACAGTGAGAATCTTTACTCGCCATTAATACTACGCGTTTTTTAACTGCTGTATCTGAGATTTTCCACTTCATGTTGAACTGCTCTGCGATCGGAGCAAAGCGCTCTTTGAACTCTTCTAAGCCAAACGGTAAAGATTGAGCCTGAATCTCATGACGCATAAAGAAATAGCCGCTGCCAAAGTCCGAGTGATGATTTGCTTCTGTGATCCAACCGCCATGCTCAGCGATAAATCCACTGATCCCCGCGACGATTCCCACTCCATCTGGACATGACATTGTTAAACGATATGCATTCATGATTTCCTCTTGCCTAAAAATTTGATAATCTTAGAACAATATCAGATTTAAACTGATATACAAAAAATAAATAAAAAAAGAAGATTCCGAAGAATCTTCAAAGTGCAGGGAGCTGTATAAATTGAAATTATTTGAGTGTGGTTACTCTTGAAGCGTTGTTGTAAAGCCAATCTTCGAAAGGCCCACTCTTTTAATTTCAATTAATGTTTTGGCAACTGTATCGTATGGAACGCTCTCATCAATGTTCAACTGAATGATCGGCTCTTGCTCTGCTGAATTGTTTTTAATCGTATTCAATTCTGCATGCAAAGTTTCCATTGCTACGGCTGTTTTGTTCAATAAAATCTCACCATCTTTGGTGATCTCAATAATTTGTGGCTTTTGTTTCTGTTCTACTGGAACTGCAATGTCTGATGTTTTGGGTAAAGACAAATTCACAGACTGTGTAACCATTGGTGCTGTGATGATAAAAATCACCAATAACACCAACATGACATCGATTAAAGGCACCATATTGATTTCAGCATTCTCAGTATGTACACCTTCTCTGATTCTTCCTAATGCCATGTGAACCTCCTATCGCTTTTGTGTGCCGCCAAGCACAGTAATCAGCTCAAATGCGAATGTATCTAAACGGCCTAATGCAACTCTATTTCTACGTGTTAGCCAGTTGTAAGCCATCACAGCAGGGATTGCGACAGCTAAACCAATGCCTGTCATAATCAATGCTTCACCCACTGGGCCTGCAACTTTATCAATTGTGCCTGCACCTGTTGCACTGATGGTAATGAGCGCATGATAAATACCCCAAACTGTACCAAATAGCCCAACAAATGGTGCTGTTGCTGCAATTGTTGCCAATACTGATAAACCATTTTCTTTGGTCATCTGAATTTCATCGAGTGCTGTTCTTAATGTCACTGTCAAAAAGTCTGTGAATGATGTTGATTCTAATAAAGGAATATCACCGCTTTCTTTATAAAAATGGATCGCATCCACGCCTTTTCTCGTCAATACTGAATAATCCACACCGCTAATTCTATCTGCAACCTCTGAAACTTCTTGTACTGTTTTGGCTTGCCTAAATGCTTTGAAAAAACGTGCAACTTTCTGTCTTCTCATCATGCCTTCAAAAAACTTGATGACAATGATGCTCCATGAAATGAGCGACATCAAAACTAATATTGCCAATAGCGACTTACTTAATAGATCCGATTGTGCAATAAAATGCGTAAAACCAATGTTACCTGCGTCCATTATTTTCCCTTATTAACTTTATATTAAAATGCATAATCCATTCGATGTCTGATGGCTAATGTTTGCCCATTCTCTATATACGGATGAATTTTAACACCACGAGCGGCTTCAAGTGCAGCTTTATCTAATACATCATGACCTGAAGAGCGTTCTAATACAACTTTAACAGGGTTCCCGCGTTGATCAATCTCAACCATGACGACACTATTGCCCGTCCATTTATTTCGGTGAGCAATGCGCGGTCTTTTGGGCGCGGGATTTTTAATAAACTTGATGCTTGAAGATGACACTAATGGCTTGCCACCTTTCATTTTTTGTTGTGCTGAATTCTTTGCTATGTTCTGTGTTTGAACCTTTGGCTGTGGCTTAACAACTGGTTTTTGCACCACTTTCTGTTTCACAGGTTCAATCTTCTCTACTTTTTTAATCTCTTGAATTACTTCTTTCTTTTCTGGAATCACGATATCCGCTTCATTCACAGATTTAACTGCCACAATTTCCTTTTCAAGCACTTCTTCAATGATTGGATGTTCAAAAACTTCTGGTTCAACTTCTTCAACTTTTGCTTCCACTACGCTTTCGCTACTTGCTCCGAAGAATTCCATCTCCATCACATCGAAATTCATCGCATTGGGTGTCAATTCAGCTTTCTTTGCAGGTGATTGGTAAATCATCGCTGCAACCGCAGCTGTATGAAATGCTCCAACGCATGCAATTAAGATCACATTAACAATGGCAGTTTTTTTAAAAAGTCGATTGTTCATAACAGTTATCATTAAGAATTAATTAACGCATGAGAATTATTATCATTTAAGAGTCATTTGTCAAACAATTTCATCATTTATTTAAATAATCACGATAAATTTTCTTAAATTTGGCATTTTATAGATGTGTGAATAAACAATACTTTTATGGGGTTTCTCGCTATAATGAGCCCATTTTATTAAAGAGGTTGAATCATGATTCGAATTGGTATTATCGGTGTCGAAGGCAGGATGGGCGTCAATATTCTGCAATTGGTTGCAGATGCAAGCGACTTAACTTTAGGTGCAGCGATTACTCATAAAGGTAGCGCAAACATTGGTCACGATGCTGGCGAATTATTACACAGCTCACCATTAAATGTTGTGATCACTGATGATGTTTCTACAACGACAAACGCTGTGGATGTTTACATTGATTTCACATTACCAGAAGCAACAATGCAAAATATCAGTGCAATTGCCAAAGCTAAAATCCCTGTTGTGATTGGTACAACAGGTTTATCGAATGATGATTTAGCTCAATTACAAGAATATGCAAAAGAGACTGCAATTCTACAAGCGCCCAATATGAGCCTTGGCGTGAATTTGGTTTATGCATTACTGGAGCAAGCTGCAAAAGTATTGGGTAAACAAGCAGATATCGAAGTATTAGAAATGCACCATAGATTTAAGAAAGATGCGCCATCTGGCACTGCATTACAAATGGGTAAAGTGGTTGCGAAAGCGATGAATGAAGACTTTGACAAAGTAGCAGTTTATGACCGCCATGATATGGATCGTGAACGTGGTGCTGGCGAAATTGGCTTTGCAACATTGCGTGGCGGTAGCGTTGTGGGTGATCACACTGTGATTTTTGCAACATTGAAAGAGCAGATCGAAATCACGCATAAAGCGAAAGATCGTACACTATTTGCTGATGGTGCTGTTTATGCAGCTCGTTGGTTACATGCAAAACCTGCTGGCTTGTATTCAATGCAAGATACATTGGTGATGTAACTGCGATGAATATTTTAATAAGTACTTTAAACGCCCGCTTCTCTCACGCATCTTTAGCAACGCGCTACTTATATGCGAACATGGAAGAGATTCAATCTCAAGCTGAAATCTGTGAATTTACGATTCAACAAGATACAGATGAAATTTTAACCATCGTGTATGAGAAAAACCCAAAGATTTTATTGCTGGGCGTTTATATTTGGAACATCAATGAAACAACAAAATTAGTCCGTGAGCTCAAAGCATTGATGCCAGAGCTTATCATTGTTATTGGTGGACCTGAAGTTTCACATGAATATGACGACACTTCTATCTTCAACACAGCAGATTACTTAATCACAGGCTGGGGCGATATCAGTGCTTATGAATTATGTCGTGACATTTTAGCAGGCAATGCACCTGAAAACAAAGTGATCACAGGTTTACAGCCAAAGCTTGAACACATCAAAATGCCGTATGATTACTATACGGATTTCGATATTCAGCACCGTACAGTTTATGTGGAAGCTTCGCGTGGTTGCCCTTTCAAATGTGAATTCTGTTTATCAAGCTTAGATAAAACAGCTTGGACATTCCCATTGGATGAGTTCCTCGCTGCGATGGATCGCTTATATGAACGTGGCTTGCGCCAATTTAAGTTCATTGATCGTACATTTAACTTAAAGCGCGAATTTACTGTCAGCATTTTGAATTTCTTCTTAGATAAATTGGCAAAAAATCCTGAAGAATCACTCTTCTTACATTTTGAATTGGTACCAGATTTCTTACCGGATGAAATTAAAGATTTGATCTTAAAATTCCCTGAAGGTAGTTTGCAATTTGAGATCGGAATTCAAACATTAAACCCAGAAACTCAAAAGCTCATTTCACGTAAAACCAACCTTGTTAAAGCTAAAGAGAATATCTCTTGGTTATCTAAGCACACAACTGTGCATTTGCATGTGGATTTGATCGCAGGCTTGCCGGCGGAAGATTTAGAGAAGTTTGCGGATGGTTTCAATGAACTTTGGTCTTGGGAACCACAAGAAATTCAATTGGGCATTTTAAAGCGATTGAAAGGTACACCAATTGCGCGCCATACGAAAGAATTTGATTTCAAATATAGTCCTGAAGCACCTTATAGCGTTTATGAGAATAAGGACATGGATTTTGCAACCATGAATCAGATGAAAAACGCAGCTAAATTCTGGGATTTGATTGCAAACTCTGGTCGCTTTAGTCAAACATTGCCATTGTTATTCAATGAAAAAGCCTTTGAAACATTGTGGGAAATTTCAGAATACATGGTGAGCAAGTTTAAGCGCACACACAGTATTCCATTAGACAAACTCTTTGCTGAAGTTTATGTTTATTTAACAGAAATCAAAAAGTTACCATTGGAAGAAGTCCGCGAAACCATGGGACAAGATTTCTTGCGCATCGGCTTACAAGGCTGGCCGAGATATTTGGGTGATAAACCTGAAGGCTTTGAGGATCGCTTTAAAAATCGCATCCCTAAAACTGCCACACCAAAACGCCAACAGCAACATTTGTAAACACAAGAAAGCCCAGCATTGCTGGGCTTTTACTCTACTAATTCCATATCAATATTCTAGTTCATGCTCTAAATTTCTAAAAGTATTATCGACAATCTTTAGGACGAAGAGTATATGGTAATGTTCCTCCTTTACAGTCCCATAAATATTGACCATCGATTATTTTTGGTACAAAAATAATCGTTTTATAGTCCAACTTCTTATTATATGTAATCGTAATTGCATTATTTTTAACTTCTACACCATCAACAATAATCCCTCTAATATATGATGCCGGAGGAAGAGAAGCTTCTTCATTAGAAGACGGCCAAGCTTTGTGAATGCCATAATATTCAATCATAGACTGTTTTCCTACATCCAATAGTTCAAAACTTTCTACAACACGAGCCCTTTTATCATAAGTATAGTAGGCAGGCAAAACAAAAAGATAAATAAGAGCAGATAAAAACAACAAAATGAGAAGAGAAATAATACCAAGACCACTTCCTCTGCGAGAAGGAAAACCATACTTATTCTCTATACTTTTCCCCGGAAAAGATACCAAATAGATATAGAAAACTGATAAAAATATAACTCCAACATATGGAATAACTGACAAAAATAACAAAAGCGAAAACCAACCAGTTTTCTCTAGATCATGTAATCTTAAAACTGTGATTCGTATCATGAAAAATGATAAAAATATCCCGGCAATAATATATAGAGCAATAAAAAATTTAGATGATGTTATTAGAAAATATGGATTATTTGTTATCATCATCAAATTAACAAAATACAAACATCCTATAATTATTATTCCTACTAGAGTAATTATAAAAACTGCATTGATATAATTAAGTCGCCCATATCGCCCTTGAAAAGAGAAATCAAAAACTGAAGTAATCTCATGTCTCAAATTAATATTTTCTTCATCATCCTTAGATATATCTTGAAGTTGGCTAGATATCATATCCATTTTATAAACTCATTTATTATTAATATAAAAGAGGATTATATCTCAATAGTATTCTAAATATATGACAATCTATCCAATAATAGGTCTATTTATAGGCGATTCTACATTTATAATGCGCCTTTATATTAAAGGACGTTATATGATCACAGCTATTGTAAAAGCTGAAATTTTGCCTAAAAAAGTCGATCAATTACGCGAAATTGCAAATATTCTACAACATGACTATTCAATCAATGAAAAAGGTTGTCAGCGCTATGAATCAATCATTGACGGCAATACATTCATTACGATAGAAATTTGGGAAAATCAACAAGTATTGGATATTCATTTAAAACAAGAACATGTGAAAACATATGTGCCTCAAATGAAAGAATGTATTGTTGATGGCATTTTTCATGTAACTTTCATCAATAGTGATGACATTACACAAATCACTATCTAAACTTATCAAAATACAGATAACAGCATTTAATCTCATCGTTATCATATGATATGATTCAGCACACAAACGATATAGAGATACAGAATGAATTATCTAGAAAATGCACAAACCGAGATCGATGATTTTGCTTCAGACAACAGCGAACTTGCTCAAGAGTTCGCAATCAAATTAAGCCAGCAGCTTCAAGGGCTTTTTAGAGATGATTGGGATAGCGATACGCACACTAAAGAAGATGTTTTAATGATGGTGCTCGAGGAAGATGATGTATTACAGAAGTTTTGTGATGACAATGATATCGACATGCAAAATGAAGATGGTGATACAGATTTTGATTTGCAGTATGCAAGAGAGTTACAACATATGATCATCGATGCTGTGGCTGAATTCTTTGAGTTAGAATAAATCTTATAGATATAAAAAAGGGCTGAATCATCAGCCCTTTTTATTAGTTTGTGAGAGAGAAATTATTCTCTACCCATGAATTCACCTGTTTCTGTATTCACACGAATTTTAGTACCATTTTCGATGTAATCAGGTACTTGAACATCAATACCTGTAGACATGCGCGCTGGCTTCGTGCGTTTTGTTGCACTGCCACCTTTTAATTCAGGTGCTGTATCAACAATTTCCAACACGATACTTTGTGGTGGAGCTAATGCGATAGGATTTTCATCAATCAAAGAAACGTAATAACCTTCTACGCCTTCAATAATATAACCTTTCATATCATCCACGATTTTCGCAGATAAAATGTATTGTGTGTAATCTTCCACATCCATGAATACGTAATCTTCACCATCCATGTATGAGAAAGTTGTTTCACGTTTGCGTAAATNGTATCAACAATTTCCAACACGATACTTTGTGGTGGAGCTAATGCGATAGGATTTTCATCAATCAAAGAAACGTAATAACCTTCTACGCCTTCAATAATATAACCTTTCATATCATCCACGATTTTCGCAGATAAAATGTATTGTGTGTAATCTTCCACATCCATGAATACGTAATCTTCACCATCCATGTATGAGAAAGTTGTTTCACGTTTGCGTAAATCTACAGATTCCAAATCATCATCTGCGCGCAAAGACAAATCTACTTTGTGTCCATCAGGAATGGAGAACATCTGAATACGATAAGTCGTGTTGCCACCACGAGCTGTTGGTGCTGACTTCTCTACTTCACGAACCACATAATAAAGCCCATTATGAGCCAAAACCGTATGTTTTTTAACCTCATTTGCCTTCATATCATTCCCTATTTAACAAATTCTTAACGACATCTTGCGTGGATTAACGTTACAGCATGCTGATACGCTTCTTCCACTTGATCAGGACGACTGACATGGAAATTTAAATCATTTAAATGACCATCAGCCAAACCGTAAATACAACCATGAACAGTAAAGCGCTGTCCTCGTTCCCATGCATCTTGCACAATTGTTGTTTGCGTGATGTTATAAGCCTGTTCAATGGCATTTAACTCACATAAACGATCATGACGGGATGTTACATCTTCACACAAATACAAAGAATGTTCTTCATATACGTTGCGAACATGTAAAAGCCAGTTATCAGCTAAACCAATGCGCTTGCCCTCTAAAGCAGCCTTCACGCCAGAACAACCATAATGACCCACAACTAAAACATGTTTTACTTTAAGGATATCAATGGCAAACTGAATCACTGATAAACAGTTAAAGTCACTGTGCACTACAACATTTGCAATATTACGATGAACAAAAACTTCCCCAGGTGCGATGCCTGCAATTTGGTTAGCAGGTACACGTGAGTCGGAACAACCAATCCATAAATACTCTGGAGATTGTTGATCCACTAAAGATTCAAAAAAACCTGGTGATTCTTCTTTAACTTTAGCAGCCCAAGCTCTGTTTTTTGCAATGATTTCATCAAATGCCATTGTCATATTCCTCTGATGGATTAATTAACCAATCGATTTTGCATCGATATCATAATAATCCAATTTCTTTTTCAATGTTGAGCGAGTGATCCCTAAAATTTCAGACGCTTTAGATTGATTACCGTTTGTGTACTCTAACACTTTTTCAAACAATGGACGCTCAACTTCCGATAAAACTAAACGATATAAGTTAGGTGGATATTTTCCATCTAATTGCAGAGAAATCTCATTCAATGCGGTTTTTACAGATTCACGCAATGGGATATGACTTTTGATTCTGCGTTGTGCGATCATTCTTTGTTACTCCTAAAATAAATTACGCAACAATCGGTTGATTGTTAATTAACGATGTCAAAATATGGTGCTGTTCATCCCTGCTCCGTGCAGCCATTAATGTGGTTCGCCAATCTTTCCCATTGTCAAACCAAGATGAATACCATAATAGGTGTTTACGCGCGACTCGAACGCCTTTCTCGTCGCCATAAAGTTCATATAAACCATCGAGGTGCGTATTAATCACCTCAAATATCTCATCAATAGATGGTTGATATACAGTGTCTTCCACAAGAGAGCGGAATATCCACGGATTACCAAAAGCGCCGCGACCAATCATTAAGCCATCCGCTTTAGTGACATCCATTACATAACGTGCTTTTTCAACGCTTGTGATGTCACCATTGGCAATCACGGGGATAGAAATTTGAGATTTAATGTCACGAATGGTTTCATATTCAGCATCTCCTGAAAAACCATCCTGACGTGTACGGCCATGAATTGTGAGCATCTGAATGCCTGCTTTCTCTGCAATTTTTGCAATGTTCAAAGCATTTTTGTTCTCATGATCCCAACCTGTACGGATTTTTAAAGTTACAGGAACATCAACTGCGCCAACAACCGCTGAAAGAATATCTTTCACCAACTCTTCATCACGCATCAATGCTGAACCTGCGGCTTTTTTACAAACTTTTTTAGCAGGACAACCCATATTAATATCAATAATATTGGCGCCTAAGCTTACATTGTAACGTGCTGCATTTGCCATATCTTCTGGCTCTGTACCCAAAATCTGAATCGAAATTGGGCCAGTTTCACCATCTAATACAACACGGTTTTTGCTTTTATCTGTATCCCATAAATTTTCTTGGGCATTGACCATTTCAGACACAGCCAAGCCAGCGCCTTGAGCACGGCATAACTTACGGAAAGGTAAATCCGTAATGCCTGCCATCGGCGCCATAATGTATGGATTATTGAGAGAAAGCTCACCTATTTTCATGCACGTTTAATTCCATGCACTAAAGCCCAACCATCAATTGTGTTGAAAGGCTCTACAAAATCAAACCAAGGCGCATATGCTTCTTTGATCATATCGATATCAGAGATCAAAATGCCTGCCAAAATGATGTTCGCATTAGGTTTTGCTAATGATGCTAATCTTTCTGCCAAAGCCGTCAAAGGCAATGCCAAAATGTTCGCCATCACTAAGTCAGCAGGTTCCGCTGAGAATTCGTTGGATAATACACAATTGATTGTGACGTTATTGCGCTCAGCATTTTCATGAGTTGCTTTGATCGCTTGAGGATCAATATCTGTCGCATCACAACGACTTGCACCTAAAACACGTGCAGCAATGCCCAATACACCAGAACCACAGCCATAATCGATCGCTGTGTGATTTTCCACTGATGATTTGTGGTTAGATAACCACGTTAAGCATAATGCCGTCGATGGATGCGTACCTGTACCAAATGCCAAGCCTGGATCTAACATCACAGTTGCGCATTCTGGTTCTGGTGGCGCTAAATGCGTTGGACAAATCCAGAGGTTTTCACCAAACTTCATCGCGTGGTAATGATCCATCCATGAACGTTCCCAGTCAGTATTTTGTAAGTGATTTTCTTTCACAACTGGTAACGCATTAATTTCTGTTGAGAGAACACTTGCCACACAAGAGAAAATTTCTTTCTCGTCGCAAGGTGTTTCAAATAGCCCTGTGACTAACGTTTCAGGCCATAAAGGTGTTTCACCTGGTAATGGTTCTAATACTGGGTGATCTTCGGCATCGCTGTATGTTACAGCAATCGCGCCTGCAGTGAGTAGCGCTTCATCTATTTCATCTGGTGAATATTGACCAGACTTCAGAGTAAGCTCAAACCATTCCTTCACGATGTAACTCCTGAAAAGTGTCTAATAAAAGGGCAATGAATACTATCGAATTTTTTACAGAAGTCAAGAAGGCTCCGTCAATAGCGAACAAGTATTGTATATAAATTACGCAAAAAATCCTATTTAAAATATAATTTCAAAGGAAATTTTTTTCTTAAAAAAATTTTACAAATTAGGATTTAATTTTCTGATGAGCTGTTCTTGTGCATCAGATTTAGCTGGCACTCTCAGCAAAAGAAGGTCAAACAGTTCAGGATCTTGCATTTCTAATAGCTCGATTAGCAATGCTTTTTCATCTGCGGGTGCAGTTGGGTAATGGTTATCTAAATAGCAATCGAATAATCGATCCATCTCACGCATGCCTCTACGCGCGCGCCATCTAATCTTTGGTAACTGATCCATCACAAATCCTCATTCAAACTGGACTAAATATTCTAACATGGTTCTTCTATAACTGCTTCATCATTCGAATGGTAATTCATCGCAAACAAAAAATATTTCTATCAATTTACAAAAACTATCAAAATTTATAATAGAATGAAGAAACATTGCCTGATTTGTAATGTATTTGTAGTTTATCGGTTTCTCACAATTGTAAAAATAATGAGGAGTATGTATATGACAACAATTTCACCAGCAACATATGGTTTTCCAGTTCAACTCAAAAAAAGATACGAAAACTTCATCGGCGGCAAATGGGTTCCTCCTGTCAAGGGCGAATACTTTGAAAACATCACACCACTCACAGGTAAAGCAATCTGCGAAGTTGCATCATCCTCCATTGAAGATGTGGACGCAGCATTAGATGCTGCGCATAAAGCACAACAAACATGGGGCAAAACTTCCCCTGCTGAACGAGCATCCATTCTGAATAGAATCGCAGACCGTTTAGAACAAAACTTAGAACTCTTAGCTTCTGTCGAAACTTGGGACAATGGTAAAGCCATTCGCGAAACATTAGCCGCTGACATCCCACTTGGCATTGATCACTTTAGATATTTTGCAGGCTGTATCCGTGCACAAGAAGGCGCACTGAGCCAAATCGATGAAAACACTGTAGCCTATCACTTCCATGAGCCAATTGGCGTTGTTGGGCAAATCATTCCATGGAACTTCCCTATCTTAATGGCTTGCTGGAAAATCGCACCTGCACTTGCTGCGGGTAACAGTATCGTATTAAAACCTGCGAAATTTACGCCAATCTCTATTCTTGTATTTGCAGAGTTAATCCAAGACATTTTACCTCCTGGCACATTGAATATCGTCAATGGCTCAGGTGCTGTAATTGGTGAGCATTTAGCAAAATCCCCACGCATTGCAAAAGTTGGCTTTACTGGATCAACAGAAGTTGGCCAAACCATCATGCGTTGCGCTGCTGAAAACGTCATTCCTGTGACATTAGAATTGGGTGGTAAATCACCTAACGTATTCTTTGAAGACGTCATGGCAAAAGATGATGGTTATTTAGATAAAGCTTTGGAAGGCTTTGCAATGTTTGCATTGAACCAAGGTGAAATCTGTACTTGCCCAAGCCGCGTATTAATTCAAGAATCCATTTATGATCAATTCATTGAAAAAGCTGTAAAACGCGTCAAAGCAATTCAACAAGGCAACCCAATGGATCGCACAACCATGATGGGTGCACAGGTTTCTATGCAACAAGTGAATACCATCATGAAATACATCCAAATTGGTAAAGATGAAGGTGCTGAATTATTAACAGGCGGTAATCGCGCAGATTTAGGTGGTGATTTATCAGGTGGTTATTATATCGAGCCAACCATCTTCAAAGGCACGAATGATATGCGTATTTTCCAAGAAGAAATTTTTGGCCCTGTACTAGCAGTCACAACCTTTAAAGATGAAGAAGAAGCTCTAGCGATCGCTAACGATACGATTTACGGATTAGGTTCAGGTGTTTGGAGCCGAAATGGCAATATCGCCTACAGAATGGGTCGTGGCATCCAAGCTGGTCGTGTTTGGACAAACTGCTATCACCAATATCCAGCACATGCTGCATTCGGTGGTTACAAAATGTCAGGCTTTGGCCGTGAAACTCACAAAATGATTTTGAATCATTACCAACAAACTAAAAACTTGTTAGTGAGCTATTCAGAAGAGCCTATGGGCTTTTTCTAACCTAAATATCTAACTTAATTCCCTAACAAAGCCTGATTGAAAACAATCAGGCTTTTTCTTTATGTTCAGATTAAAGTTACTCAAAATAATATAACTTCACCCATTAGACACCATATATCAGCACATAAAAAGCCCATTAACATCTGTTAATAGGCTTTGATTAAACTAACTTTAGATGTTAAGCATTATCCACGGCAAGAGACTGATAATACTCGCCCTTTACGATAAACAATGCGGCATTGCTGATTATTTTTCGCGCTACCACACATCGCAGCTGAAATACTGATGTTATTCACCTTACAACCTGCCAAAGCACCTTTACTGTTATAAATCATGCTCATGCGACCAGAAATTGCTTTCGGTGGTGATGTTAAGATCGTATCATTTTGAGCGCCTTTTGCACCCATTGTTGGCATTACACCTCGAATCGGTTGATCATTTGCCACACTATTTGCTGTATTATTTTTCACAACAGTAGCTGGCGCACGACGACTATTCAATGCAATACGCTCATTCACTTGATGCAATGTTGCCAAATCTGGTGTGCCTGTTACTTTATGGCTATAACGCTTTTGGAAAGTTTCAATCGTTTTCTTCGTAGTTGGGCCTGTCATGCCATCAACCTTGATCTTATAGCCTAACTTACCTAAACCCTGCTGAATCTGTTTAATGATCTCTTTATCCATTGCTTTAAAGAAATTATCAGTCAAATCAGCATTCACAGGCAATTTATTCTCTTTCTTGAATTTTTCAATTGCATCACTCGTTGCCTTACCTTGTAAACCATCGATTTTGCCATTGAAATAACCCAAAACTGTCATATATTCCTGAGCACTTTGTGTTTTCTCTTTCAAGATGCGCTGTTGCTCCAACATATCCAAATATGTTTTCACGTAGTTTTCATTATTCACATCACCCAATACCACCAATAGAATACCAATATCTAATTGCGTAGGATCAGCTTCAGGCAATTTATGTTGTTTACGTAAATCCATCACAATTTTACGTGTTTTAGGGCCCAATGTGCCAGTTGGCGCATCATCCAATAAACCTTTTTCGTTCAAATAACGCTGTACACGAGTGATCGTTTGACTATTCATTTTAGCCATTGTTTGGCGACCAACTTTACCATCTGCACCTAAACCATTGCTAGATTGATAAGCTTTAATAGCAGCAGTCAACTCATCACTTGGCTTACCGTCCACTTCATCTTTAAAGTAGCCCAAAACTGCCAACATTAACTGTAATTGAACAGTATCTTCTACACCTTGGTTTGGGTTAAAGCTTGAAACACTGCCTGCAATTTCAACAACAGGTTCTTCCTCAGGTTTTGTGCCTTCTGAGCCTTCAGTGATCACACCTTCTCCAGCTTCATCATCACCTTCTTCTTCAATGATGCCATCTTCTTCAGCATGATCTGCTTCAGTCAATACAGTTTCTTCCATTGAGCCATCGCTCGTCATTTGTCCTTCATTGAACAACATACTCAATGTTTCAGGCAATAAAGAACCATTCGGTTTAATGCCTGATACTTCTTCATAAGATTTCAATGCGTCCACAGTGCTTGCGCCTGGAATACCATCAATCTCTTGATCATATAATTCTAGTTGCTTTAACTTCTGTTGAACCTTTTTCCAAATTTGCTTTTCTAAAGGTACTTCCCACTTAGCACTCATGATGCCTGTTGGTTTCAAACCTATCGAAGTTTCAAAGTCTTTAATCGCTTGGCGTGTGGATGGTCCCATTTGACCATCTAAAGTACCTGCTGGAAATCCTGCCAATGTTAACCATACTTGAAGATTTAAAAGCTTACCTGCTGTCGCATTGCTATCGATTAAGAAACCTGCAGTCATTGCTTCTGGCTTCGTTGATTCTTCAGTTTTTGCATCATCTTCAACTTTAGGTTTAACTTCCTCAACTGGCTTTGCAGGCTCAATCACTGTAGCAGGCACAGAAACTTCCATCTCTTCCACTAGTTTAACTTTTGGCTGAGTTGGTGATGTTTTAACTGGCTCAATGATTTCTTCAGCCACAACAACATCGCGCTGTGCGATTGTATTGGAATAAGCATTACGTAGCGCAACAATGTCCGCCAATGATAAATGACCTGTTTCAGGTAAACCTTCAGAAGCTTGGAATGCTTTCAGTGCATCAGTAGAAGATGCATCCCAAATGCCCGTGATTTTCTCTGAGCCTTCATCAAATAACAATTCCTGAAGAAAACGAACGCCATCTTCTTCTAAATCAGCATACCAATCTGGCGTAATTTGCTTTTGTGGGCTCAAACCACGTGTTGCTTGGTAATTTAAAATGGCTTCTTCTAAACCTTTATCATAAATACCTTGTAGGTTGAAATTCTTTGAATTCACAGGTACGCCCAACAACAAGAACCACAAACGAACACGTTCGATCATTTGTGGAGAAACGCCCGATGAGATCTTTTGAGAAATCATCCAGCGTTGCACATCTTTGTCATTGTTCAACACAGCATAGTCATACATCGTAAAACCATTTTTATCTGCTGTATTGATTAGCTTAGGAGATTTTTCAATCTCCTCTTTCACCCCATCTAAAGCAGACGATGAAACCACTGTGAAAATATCTTGCTCTGTTTTAGAAAAATTCAGGAAAACTGGAATGATCACAACAATCGCCAGCCAACCATATTTAAGGTATTTATTCATCATTATTCCTTAATTGTTGGAATGAGTCCTTTTCTTAAAAGTACTAATAATAGAGAAATCGCCGCAGGTGTTACCCCTTGAATGCGTGAAGCTTGACCTATCGTTTCAGGCTTTTGACGTGTCAATTTTTCACACTGCTCTCTTGATAAACCTTTGATCGTTGCATAATCAATATTGTGCGGCAATTTAGCTTCTTCAAACTTTTTATTGCGAGCAATTTCATCCATACCACGTTGAATATAGCCCTCATATTTTGTTTGAATCACAACTTCTTCAATCGCAATGCGAGACAAATCATCAAACTGAGGTGCTTCAGGTAATTTTTCTAAAGCTTCAAATGTCACTTCAGGACGCTTCAATAGCGTCAATGCGCGCATATTGTGAGGCATGACTACGGAAGTTTCTGCTTGCAATTGTTTACCTTGCTCAGATTCTTGTGCAACCATCCAATCGCGCAAGCGACCTTCAGCTGCGATGCGATCTTCATTTTTCTGCAAATAATGCTGCCATTGGTCATCGCCCACCAAGCCCAATTCATAACCAATAGGTGTTAAGCGCTCATCCGCATTATCTTCACGCAGAATCAAACGATATTCTGAACGCGATGTGAACATACGATAAGGTTCTTGAACACCTTGCGTGATCAAGTCATCGAGCATCACGCCAATGTAGGATTCATGACGCAATGGATACCATTCTTCTTTACCCAAGTAATTGCGCGCAGCATTTAAGCCTGCAATCAAACCTTGTGCAGCCGCTTCTTCATAGCCCGTTGTACCGTTGATTTGACCTGCAAAGTACAAGTTTTGAATCGCTTTAGTTTCTAAAGTGAATTTCAAATCACGAGGATCAAAGAAATCATACTCAATTGCATAACCTGGACGCGTAATATGCGCATTTTCTAAGCCCGGAATACTGTGTACTAAATTAATTTGCACATCAAATGGCAAACTTGTAGAGATACCATTTGGATAATATTCATAAGTGGATAAGCCTTCTGGCTCCAAAAATACATGATGGCGATCTTTATCCGCAAAACGCATGATCTTATCTTCAACAGATGGACAATATCTTGGGCCAATACCTTCGATCACGCCTGCATACATTGGTGAACGATCTAAACCACCACGAATGATTTCGTGTGTGCGTTCATTTGTGTATGTTGTCCAACAAGAGATTTGGCGCGGATGTTGCAATCTTTCTCTCATGTAAGAAAAATACGGTACAGGATCATCACCTTTTTGTTCTTCCATGCCTGAAAAATCAATTGTACGACCATCAATTCGTGGTGGTGTACCTGTTTTCAAGCGATGAATATTCAAAGGCAACTCACGCAATCTTTGCGCCAAGCTATTCGAGGGTGGATCACCCATGCGACCGCCTTCGTAGTTTGACATACCAACATGAATCAAGCCTGATAAGAACGTACCTGCCGTCAATACAACAGAATGACCATGGAAGCGAATACCTGATTGCGTGACAACACCAGTGATTTTATCGCCTTCAACAATGAAATCATCCGCTGCTTGTTGGAAAATAAAGAGGTTTTCTTGCTCTTCTACATATTTACGAACGGCAGCACGATACAAAGCACGATCCGCTTGCGCACGTGATGAACGAACCGCAGGACCTTTCGATGCATTCAAAATACGGAATTGAATGCCGCCTAAGTCTGTCGCTTTCGCCATCAAACCACCAAGTGCATCGATCTCTTTAACGATCTGCCCTTTCCCAATCCCGCCGATTGCTGGATTACAGCTCATCTGCCCGACTGTTTCAATGTTATGTGTTAATAGTAATGTGGGAACGCCCAATCTTGCTGAAGCCATCGCTGCTTCTGTACCAGCATGTCCGCCACCGACGATAATTACGCCAAAATGTCTAGGAAAGTCCATAAATACACTTATATCTTAAAGAAAAGCAAAAGAGCTATCTTATCAGTTTTATGATGAAATCCCAATAAGCCATACAGATATTTACATAACATGTACAACAAGGAAATTTATGACATATTAGCTAAGATACTGAGAATATAATTTCTTAAAATAAAATCAAAATGATAAAGTACAAAATTTGTATTATAAGCATACTCAAACTCAGATATTGCACGATTTCAAGAAAACCTCATGTTTAATATTGGAGGTTAGTTTGTTATGAATAATGAAATATTAAAGAACCCTCTGCCATCCAAACTCTTGAGGCTTTCTATCATTCTATGGTTTTGCGCATTACCTTTTTCAACCTATATCACTGGTTATGATACTCAAGGTTACTTTGTCCTACTGATTGGATGGCTAGGTTTCATCTCTGGTGACGTTGGATGGTATGCCAATATATTTATATTTTACCTATTCGCTAGTTTTTCTAATTCAAATAGAAAATTAATCTTCCCTTTGATCTGCCTATTCTTAATCAGTCATTTTTTTAATACTAACCAAATAGTAACATTTGATCCTGAAAACCCATCTAATCAACTACAGTATCATATTACTAATATCGGTTTACTTCCCTTTAGGACAGTAGAAGTCTTTAGTATTCGTGAAGAAGAAGATTTGTTAATCGTACAATTTTATGATCCTTATGCTGAAATGATCAATGAAGTAATACTCAAGCTTATTAATCAAAAATAAATGAATCTTTTAAATTATTGGCAAATTTTAAATATATCTACTATCCTCGATATATAGATATATTAAAGGAGCGATCATGCAAAAGAAAATTCCGATTTCGTTATTAGATTTAGTACCTGTTGGCGAAGGGCAAACCATTGCGACAGCAATTCAACAATCTGTTGAATTAGCACAATGTGCTGAGAATGTTGGCTTTAAACGATTTTGGCTAGCTGAGCACCATAACATGGCAGGAATTGCGAGCGCTGCAACTTCCCTTTTACTGTGTCACATTGGTAATCACACACAGAAAATCAGAATCGGTGCAGGCGGAATCATGCTCCCTAATCATTCACCATTAGTGATTGCAGAGCAATTTGGCACATTGGCAACGCTCTTTCCTGATCGCATTGACTTAGGTTTAGGCAGAGCACCCGGCAGTGATATGACAACCGCAACAGCACTTCGCCGTAATCAGCAAAATTCCAACCAATTCCCAAGTGATGTTGTGGAGCTGCAATATTATTTGAATTCTGATGATGATACGGATCTTGTGAAAGCATTTCCCGGCCGTGGCACAAAGATCCCATTGTGGATGTTAGGCTCTAGTCTGTTTGGTGCACAATTAGCAGCGCATTTAGGTTTGCCTTATGCATTTGCCTCACACTTTGCACCGCAAATGTTAAAACAAGCCGTAGAAGTTTATCGCAAACAATTCAAGCCATCGAAACAATTGGCTAAACCTTATGTCAGTATTGCTGCGAATTTAGTCTTAAGTGAAACTGTTGAAGATGCAAAATATCATTTCACCTCCAAGCAACAAGCTTTTACTAATTTACGCCGCAATCAAGCAGGATTAACACCAAAACCTATTCAAGACATTGAAGCCTTTTGGTCTCCTGTCGAAAAACAAAGCACAAGTGCAGCGTTAGCCTGTTCCTTTGTCGGCACAGTGGATTCCGCTTCACCTCAAATTGATGCATTCTTAGCTGAATATCAACCTGATGAATTGATTGTCACTTGTGGGATTTTTGATCAAGCTGCACGTTTAAAAACATTACAACTTGCTAAAGAATTACCACAATTTCAGTTCATATAATTTGATTCTATAACAAACTCAAAGCCATTTCTCCTGTAGGGAAAAATGGCTTTATTAGGGCGTGTTGAACAT
>NZ_MVDN01000030.1 GCF_002006795.1 Wohlfahrtiimonas populi
AGCACCGAAGATTAATAAAACACCTACAGCTACGATTGCGATTGTGAATACGGTTTGGAAGATTGTTGCTGAACGAATACCACGATAGTTCAAAGCACCTAAGAATAATGCGCCCACTGAGCCAATCAATGCCCATGTTAAATAGATTTCAGAACCTGCGATATTCCACAATCTTACGTGATGCTGAATTGGTGTGATGTAATCAATAACAGTTGGTAATGCTACAGCTTCGAAAGCGATTACTGACATATAGCCAAATAATACTGACCAACCTGCTAAGAATGATAAAGGTTTGTTGTTGTACGCACGTTGTACGAATGCAACGCCACCGCCTGTTTCAGGGATTGCTGTTGCTAATTCTGCATAAGTTAAACCAATACAGATGATCAATAATCCACCACCTGCGAATGCGACTGTTGCACCCATGAAACCAGCGGTTGCAACCCAATCGCCGGATAAAATTACCCAGCCCCAGCCGAGCATAGCGCCCATGGCTAAGAATAATACATCCATGGATGATATCTTTTTATTCATAATTCCTCCTATACGTTTGCAGTCAATGGCATTAAGCCGTTTGGTTTGCTACAAAGTGTGTGATTAGGTTTTTTAGTTTTATATGAAGCTTAATATTTGAATCAAAATTTTTATCTAACATGTTGCATGCAACAAGGACATTTATATTTATACACGAGTAAAATGAATTTGCAACAAATGGGCTACATTATTTTATGAAGAAATATCATCTTCAAATTGTGGGTTCTTTAATCAAGGCAGGATCTAATTTATACAATTCAAATAATTAGATGATTGACTAATAGATTATTTATTTGTGTATATTTTAGTTTAATGGATCACTGATTCCTATAAACTGTGCACTTTTGTGCATTAATACATGATCACATTGACTAAATAATTTGAATTAGCCCTAATTTATTGGGTTGCCCCTTTTTAGTTTTAAATTATGATAAAATTCTTTGCCTATAATTAGCTGATAAATAAATACAAATAATGGTTAGGAGAATTTTATGGGATTGGAGTTAGAACTTGATCGTGATGGCCCATCCAATGATGAACGGGCTTTGCGACTTGAACAAGAACGTGCAAGAGAATTAAGCCGTGAATTGGAACTCCAAAAAGATACCATTAGCCTTGATCGTGGTTTAGAAAAAGTTGATGCATTATCAGATATATCACTACAGTGTTTGTCTGAAACAGAGCTAGATTTTATTAAACGTGAAATCAGTGAATTTGCCTTTATCAAAACAGGTAACCCCGCAAATATTCAAGAGTTGGAGTATGACCCTGATCGTAATTTAGTCTTGGCTCGTTGTAATGGGCGTTCCTTACAGATAGAGTTAGATAAAGAAGGCTTTGAAAAGCCCATAGAAGTTCGTGAAAAATTGAGTGAATTACAAAATTTTGAACAAAAACATGAAGTTTTAGTGAAAGATAAAGGCCATTTAGAGGATATGGTACGCATTGCCACTGATCAGAGGGATAGAGATATCCTCATGCGAGAAATTAAAATAGAACAAGCAAGCCAAGGCTTAATGGGTGTATGGAATAAGCTCACAGGGCAAATTCCAGAGCCTTATCCATCTTTGTATGAGCAACCATTAACTCACGATGATTTAGCCCGAAGTTTATTGATTGCGGATGTTAGAACTGATCATTTTCAGTAGCTACTAGAAAATCAGTTGCCTGAAATGCAACGTTACCCTCAAAAGATTGATGAACAGTTGAATAGAGTGGTTGAACAAAGCCGAGATCATCTAGAATCAGTTAAACTTGAAACTGCAGCAATGGTTGCAGGGCATGAATTAGAACGTACAGCAAAACAGCCTGAAATTGAACCTCAACTTGAAAGACCGGTGGAAGAACGACCTATTGTTGATGAAAGACAACAGGATGCTAGACAAGAAGATTTAAATCCAACTCTTAATCACGATGATCGTGAATTAACTCGCCAAGAAAAATTAGAAATCAGCCAAGAGAAGATTGATGAAATCAGAGAAATTTACATCAGTCGTATCCATGAAGTTAATCAAGAATTATCTGATATTAATGCAACGCGACAAGTGGAAGGTTATTGGGAACAATCTCACGAGATCACTCAAGCGGATAATGATCGAGCTGACTCATTACTTTCACAAAGGCTAAATCTGTATGAAATATTAGATCGCACACCTGATGAGCAACAGGCTTATTTAGATAATCACCCTGAATTTGATTTGGTATTGAATGAAAGAGATTACGATAAGGTTCAAACGACATTGGATGATCTATCTGAAACCATGCCAAATGCCATTAAGCTTGAAGATAATCCAGATGATTATAAAGTTGGTGTGTGGGATAGTGTGACAGAATCTATTAGTGATACAGCCAGAACCGTTGATGCTTTTGTAGAAGTTGCTGTAGCTGATGGTTTAAATACAGGTACAAAAATTGGAATGAATATTGGCGCAGCTACTTTAGGTGCTTATCATGGCATTAAAGAAGGAAGCCTTGATGAAGGCATCACTGCGATGCGAGAAATTCGTGATGGTGCAGTAGAAAATTATAAGGTTGACGTGCGCGAATCATCCCAAGAAATTTTATCTAACAGTGAAAACCTACAAGCAGTTGGCAGAACTATTAATGAAGGTATGGAATGGGGCTATAACAAAGTTGGTGAGCATTTAGGTGATGAAGCGCAATTTATTGCACGTGGTGCAATGGAAGCAGTTGGAGATACTCTGGCTGTAACGGGTGTAGGTTTGACAGCTAAATCTGTTGCACGTAACCTCAGTGATTTTTCTTATGAGTTTGGTGCAAGATATTCTCCCAAAATAACATCTAATGGCGTTGATTTATATGATTTAGGCAGAAATTACC
>NZ_MVDN01000031.1 GCF_002006795.1 Wohlfahrtiimonas populi
CTATGACATGCAGAATTTATGCACTACTGTTACATGCTACAGATTCTTAGATAAGTTTGATGGAAGGTCGCTATCAAGCGATGAACAGAGAGAGTGTGTGATAAATCCATTAGATGTCATATTTCTTGTTAAAAAACAGCGTAATTATAATGATCAATTGGAGCTATTCGCATGAAACTACAACAAATCACTTTAATAGAAACGCCCTGCTCTTTTGATGTGAAAGCAAAGGCTTTGGGTAAATCAGTTCACGCACAATACCAAAGATCATTTAAATCTCGTGAAGAAGCTGAGAAGCATATTGGGCAGCTGTATGAAATTGGCGAAATCGACCAGAAAGAAAATAAGCTGTATTTGAAGAATATTAGAAAGTATGGAGGAAATGTATGAATATTATTGAAGTTAGTTTAAATAAAGCTACTCTTAAGCAGATTGAAAATTTGGAATTAATGGTCCATGATATTAACTCTAAAATAACACCACCTGTTTCTGATCATGATAGATTTCTAAAAATTGAAGATGTTTCTAATATTATAAATTTTGGTAGAAAATGGATTTATGAAGAAATTCAAAAAGGAAATTTTCCAAAACCAATAAAACTTGGCACATCTTCAAGATGGAAATTATCAGAAATAAAATCATGGATGGAAAAGCAATGATTTTTTAATATAAGGGTATCTACAAAGGTATCCTTATTTTTTATTTTTAAAAACAAAATACAAAACATATACTTACAAATATACATGAGCCGCCGCTTCTGCAGCGAATGATAATAACAATCGCCCTTCTTCACTGTTATTGAAAAAAACTGCGATATTTTCCCATTCATGCAACATAATATTACCTCTTTATATTTATAATATTAACTATTCTTGCACATAATATATCGCAAAGTTTTTAACAATGCCGAGTTCTTATAATGATTTTTAGCCTTGAAGTAGTTGATCACGTACTTCCATTAAGGCAAAGCCTAATAAATTTAAGCCGCTCCATTGACGAGGATTCCCAATATTCGGGTCATTCTCTGCCATGCCAATGCCCCAAATTTTATCAACTGGACTTGCTTCCACCAAAACACGATCATTCGTACCAATCAAAAATGCTTTGAGTTCAGGATTTTGAGAGAACTTATGATAATTGCCTTCTACCACAATTTTGAATGCATTTTCTTCCCAAATGGCTTGATCAAAACGAGCAACTTTTCGTCCTAATTGTTTTGCTTCAGCGGGTGATTTAGCCAATAAAATTTGCTCAAAAATATCCTGATCATTAAACAATAATGCCTTTTGTGCCATCATCCAATGTTCTGCCGTTGGGAAACGATTACCATCCACAATAAAGGAGCTATTCCACCATTGGCTAAAGCATGATTTACTCACAGAACCATCCGTTGATGGGCGATGTCCCCAAAAGTACAGATACTTCACACGCTGTTTTTTATTTAAGGATTGAACTAAGTTCTCTAAACTATAATTCTCCGTTTGAAATGCCATAAAACCTCTTTATTTTATCTATTACTGAATGGCGCTGATGAACCAATTTCTTAGCTCACTCAATGAATCTTTCCCATCAAGGTATTTTTTAATAATATCTCCAAAAACATGATCAATATCCGCTTCTTTATATCGAATACCAATAAGTGCTTTTTCTAAAGCTTCAAGTGAATCCAAATACAAGCTATCACTATAAATCTTCGATTCAATGATTGCGCCATCTTTTACAACTAGCTGAACTTCAACTCCGCCCCAAGTAAAGCGTTCATCAAAATGATGGCTGAATTCTAAAGCTTTACCGAAATTCCAATCCCAACTGGATTGTTCCGCAAAGCGTTCTGCAAAGCCTTCAATATTTGGTGGATTAATTTCAGAAATAAATTCTGGCTCAACCATTGCGCCATAATGCTCAAAAAATGCCCCAGTCACAACTCCACAAATCTCAGCATGCGTGACAGTTGGCAACAACTCCGTTAAGTTTGCCACACGAGAACGAACAGAAGTAATACCTTTTGCTTGTAGCTTTTTAGGATCGGGATTTAGATAATTCGCTAAACGTGTAAAATCTACATTGATCAACAAAGTGCCATGATGAAAACCACGATCTGCTTTTTCACGATATGCCGAACCTGAAATCTTACGGATTTCATCATCACGATGGATCACTAAATCGTTTCTACCTGAAGTTTCCACATTTAGATCCAAAGCTTTTAAGGCATTAATGATGATTTGCGTTGAAGTATCTTTATTATAATCAGGTTTACCTGTCATGAAGGTAAAATTAGTATTACCTAAATCATGAAACACTGCGCCACCGCCACTATGACGACGCGCCAACTTTATATGATCATCATCCATTTTACGCGTATTACACTCTTTCCAAGGGTTTTGCGCACGACCAATCACAACTGTACTGTCATTTCTCCATAAAAATAGAACCTTCTGATTTGGATTCATTGAGCCAAAAATTGCCTCTTCAACCGCCAAGTTAAACCATGGATCTACACTTTCAGAAATCAGTAATCTCAGTTGTGTCATTTTCTTGCCTTTAAATTATTCAAATGTGTTCTAAAATCTAATGATAGTTTGTTTTTCTCTGTTAATATACTAATTCTGAAAGTTACACGAAGGAATCATTATGAAAGTTGAAGTTTGGTCAGATTTTTCTTGCCCGTTTTGTTATATCGGTGTTCACAATTTTTATCTTGCA
>NZ_MVDN01000032.1 GCF_002006795.1 Wohlfahrtiimonas populi
TTATGATTGCGATGCAAAAAAGATTCAATCTTTGATGGAACATGCAAAATTAGGCTCTGGTGATGATCGCGGTGCTTTGGTTCGTTATTTACTAACCGATTTTACAGATGCAAAACAACGTGCATTTTTATTTGCTTCATTGAAAGATCGCAGTATGCAAGTGCGCATCAATGCTTTGGAGCACATTAAAGATTTAACATTAGCTAATGATGAATTTGCATTGTTGATGGATTTATTATCTTTAAAAACGCCAGAAATTCGTAAAAGCATCATTGAAATCATCTTAAAAACTGAAGCAACACAACGCACAGATTTATTAAAATCACTGTTATCTGACAAAGTGGAAAATCGCCGTTTAGCAGGCTTAGATATTTTATTAGCACTGAAAAAAGATAAAACTGTGACAGAAAAAGAGATCACAGAATTATTAACATTATTACCAAAATCCACTGAAAAAGAGCAAGTGCTCATCCAAACTTTGCAAGCTGGTGAATCGAAAGATTATAGTAAAGATAATGGCTTTGGTATTTATGATGCCAATGAATTCCCTGATCTAAAGCCTGATTTAACCATTCATAATCCAAAATTATGGGCAGAATTGCATGCGATTTCAGCAGAACGCATTCAAACATTATTAACATCCATGATGCAGTTAATTGCCGAGCATAAGGATTATCAATACAAAGGTAAAACAGAATATAGCGATCCTTTTGATGTGGTTTTAGGTGCTGAAGAATATTTCCGTTATCGTGCGGATGCGCCGATGTTTACTGATCCAAATTATGATGACAAAGCACGAGAAAATCATGACATTGATAACTTTGTGATGCCTGAAGTTTGGAAGGCATGGATGACGGATAATAAAGTCACATTGCTCGAACATTTACTGTTAGCCCATTTTAGTAACTTTTCAAATCCAACCTACGGTGCGTATCGTTATTCTCGTTATGAACCTTGGGTGATCGAATATGTGAATCAATATTTCCGCATACCTGAAACGGTTCAAACTGCATATCAATCTTTAAGCTCAGAAAATCACTATCATTTAGCCCTTCGCATCATTGTAAGCTTATGGGATCAACATACTTCAGAAGACCGCTTTACAACGATTCATGATCTATTAGCAATTCTAATTAAAGAAATCCCACAACAAGACTGGCAACGTGAAATCAATACAGAACCAACCATTGATTGGAATACAAAAGAAACTAAATTCACAGCATTAATCGATGTTGAGGATTTCCATTATCTATTGCACCAATTAAGCCGACAAGCCATCACTGATCATGATTTTACTGAGTATGTGGCGCTCGATATGCATTTTGCTGATATGAAAGATATGTTCTACATCAATCTGCCAATCGAATCTGTTGCACGAGCTTATGATTTGGGTATTTTCAAAGAGAGCGCTATTTATCGTACTTTCTGCATCGGTGAAGGGCGAAATTTTGGTGATTTTACAAAACCTGCCAATAAACGCTATCGCTATGCAAAAGATACTGCAAAGAAATATCCTTTCTTAGTAGAATTTGCTCAAAAACTCGCACAGCATGTGATCAATATCGAAGTGAAGCGCGGGGATTTACCAACGCCCGTTTCAAGCTTAGCCACAGATATTCACCAACATGAAGGTATTAAAAATTTTGTGAATATTCTTTTGGGTTTAGGCAAAGATACATTAACCCGCGGTTGGATCAGTTCATACAATTCAGGCAAAAAAGATGTCTTATCTAGCTTGCTCCGTGCTTCTGTTCCACGTGAAACCGACACGGCAGAAGCATTAAAAGCTGCTGTGAATGGCCGTATTGATGATCAGCGTTTATTAGAAGCGGCTTTGTATTCACCATCATGGTTGCCAATTGTTGCCAAATTGTTGAGTTGGAAAGGCTTAGAAAGCGCTGCTTGGTACTTCCATGCTCATGTGAATGAATCCATTTCTGATGAAAAAATGGCTGTGATTACACGCTATTCGCCTATTTCTAAAGAATCATTCAATGATGGTGCATTCGATGTGGATTGGTTCAATGATGCTTATAAAACCTTGGGTAAAGAGCGCTTTGAATTACTCTATGATTGTGCAAAATACATCACAAGTGGAGCAAACCATCGCCGTGCACAACTCTTTGCAGATGCAACATTGGGGCAATTAAAAGCAACAAAAGCATTTGAAAAAGAGATCAACGATAAACGCAGTAAAGATAAATTATTAAGTTACTCATTGATTCCGCTTGGCAAGAACTCACAGGAAGAAGCATTAAAACGCTATGATTTCCTACAAGCATTCTTAAAAGCGAGCAAAAAATTTGGCGCACAACGCCGTGCAAGTGAAACAAAATCAACAGAAATTGCATTGGAAAACTTAGCACGCAATGCAGGTTATCAAGATACTTTGCGTTTCGGTTGGCAGATGGAAACGTTAAAGATTCAAGGTTTGACGGAATACTTTACGCCAAAAACATTGGAAACTATTGAACTCTTCATTCAAATTGATGAAGAAGGCATTGCTTCTTTGATCTGCCAAAAAGATGGCAAAGAGTTATCAACAATTCCAGCAAAACTTCGTAAA
>NZ_MVDN01000033.1 GCF_002006795.1 Wohlfahrtiimonas populi
CTTAAATTGGTTGGCGGATGCCATTACCGAGTACGCTGTGGATGTATTATTGATCGCAGGTGATGTGTTTGATACAAGCACGCCAAGCAACCGCGCACAATCGCTCTATTATGAGTTTTTACATCGTGTGGCGAAAGGTAATTGCCGCCATATTGTGATCATTGGTGGTAATCACGATTCACCCTCTTTTTTAAATGCGCCAAAAGCATTGTTACATGCGCTGAATGTTCATGTTGTGGGCGCAATGCCTGATGATTTAAGTGAAGAAGTGATCACGCTATATCATCACAATCAACCTGAAGCGATCATTTGTGCAGTGCCATATCTACGTGATAAAGATATTCGATTATTGGAAGCTGGCGAAAATATTGATGATAAAAATGCGAAGCTCATTGAAGGGATTCGTAACCATTATGCGGAAGTTTGCACGATCGCAGAAGCAAAGCAAACAGAATATGAAAATGCAGGCTTTAAGGATATTCCCATCATTGGCATGGGGCATTTATTTACAGCAAGTGCACAAACTGTTGATGGCGATGGCGTACGGGAATTGTATGTGGGCACATTAGCGCATATTGGGCGTGATTTGTTTCCTCAGACAATGGATTATCTTGCTCTTGGGCATTTGCATGTACCACAAAAAGTGGGTGGAGCAGAGCATATTCGTTATTCGGGTTCACCAATCCCGATGGGTTATGGTGAAATCAATCAAGATAAACAGGTTTTGTTAGTGGATTTTTCAGGACGAGTGTTAACAGTAACGCCTTTATTTGTGCCAAGATTCCAAGAGCTTGTAAAAATCACAGGCGATGTGAAAAATATTCAGCAAAAGATTGAGCAATTAAAATCAGAAGAGAGTAATGCTTGGTTAGAAATTGAATATACAGGCACAGAAATTGTAAGTAACTTGCGAGATCTATTGGATGAAGCATTAAGTAGTAGCAATCTTGAAGTGTTGCGTATTAAAAACCGCCGATTAATGGAACGGGTGATTCATAGTGAAATGGATGAAGAAACATTGGATGATCTGAACCCTGATGATGTTTTTGCACGCTGTTTAACGGCGTTTGAAGTAGATGAAGCAGAGCAACCTGAATTGCTTGCTGCTTATCAAGAGATTATCCAAGAGTTACAAGATTTTGATAAAAACGCGGAGTAAAGTATGAAAATTTTAGAATTACGTTTTAAAAATTTGAACTCTTTACAAGGCGAATGGAAGATTGATTTCAATGATCCTGAATATGTGAATAATGGGATTTTTGCCTTAACTGGGCCAACAGGCGCAGGGAAATCTACAATTTTAGATGCCATTTGTTTAGCGTTATATGGCGAAACACCACGCTTAGGAAAAATTACAAAAAGCGATAACGAAATTATGTCTCGCCATACAGGCGAATGCTATGCGGAAATTGTATTTCAATCTCAAGCAGGAATTTATCGTTGTCATTGGGAGCAGCGCAAAGCTCGTAAATCACCTGATGGCGCATTGCAGGATCAAGAGCACCAAATTGCAGATGCCGAAACAGGAAAATTAATCGAAAGTAAAAAAAGCCGAGTTGTGGCAGTTATTGAAGAAAAAACAGGCATGGATTTTAAGCGATTTAATCGATCTATGCTGTTAGCGCAAGGTAGTTTTGATAGCTTCTTAAAAGCAGATGTTGGGCATAAATCTGAGATTTTAGAGCAAATCACAGGCACAGAGATTTATTCGGAAATTTCTAAGCAAGTCCATGAACGTAAATCTGCTGAACATAAACAGCTAGAGATTTTACAAGCAGAAGTACGTGGTATTCAGTTGCTAACAGATGATGAAATTACGGATATTACTGCGAATATTGCAACACAAAAAGTTGCGAATCAGGCTTTAAAAACCAAGCTAGATCAAACGCGCATTGCTGTGGATTGGTTAAATAATATTGAAAAGCTAACGAATGATTTAACGAACTTACAGACTGAAAAAGAAGAATTAACTGAATTAATCACACAATTTCAGCCCAAAAAACAGCAGTTATTAATGGCAAATCGAGCCATGCAACTGGATGGTGAATATGCGAAATTAATGGCTGCGCGAGAAGGATTATTGCAATCTCAAAAAGGTTTAACAGCCAAAAATGAGCAGTTGCCATTAGCAAAAAAAGCATGGGTTGATGCTCAAAAAGCTTTAGATGATGCGATACTTCAACATCAAGCAGGGAAAGAGTATTACAAGGCGCAAACAGTGATTTGGCAACAAGTTCGCACATTGGATCATGATTTAGCTGAGAAAAACAAAGTTGCAGCAGAGTTAATCAATCAATGTACGGCGATTGAATCAGTGATGCAGGAATATCAGCAGAAGCTCAAGATTCAGCAAGATCAGTATCAGCAAAGTGAAGTTAAATTAGCTAAAGCACAGCAATATTTAATGGATAACAAAG
>NZ_MVDN01000034.1 GCF_002006795.1 Wohlfahrtiimonas populi
ACTTACAATCAACCAATTGGCACATGGTCTGATGATACGTCATTGACTTTATGCTTGATGGAAACATTAGTTGAAGAAGGAACACCTGATGATTTAATGAAAAAATTTGTTCTTTATCAAACCGAAGGTTATTTAACACCTTATGGAAAAATGTTTGACATAGGCATAGCAACTCAACAGTCTATTTCTCGTTTTTTAGCAGGAACTCCCGCATCACAATGCGGTGGTAAAACTGAAATGGATAATGGGAACGGCAGTTTGATGAGGATATCTCCAATCATTGCAAATTTATTAAGTGAAATAAATGTTGATAAAAGATGCCAAGAAGTTAAAAAATGGTCTGAAATAACTCATGCACATCCTCGTTCTCTTTTAGGATGCAATATTTACATGGATATATTATTTTCTCTATCAGATAATTGTACGCCAAAGCAATCTTTAGAATATCTCCATGATAATTTATCAAAGATGGAAATACCATATGATAGTGAAGCAAAATACTACAAAAGAATATTAGATTTAAGCATTATTGATGCACCTCGCAATACTATTCAATCATCAGGTTATATCGTAGATACATTAGAAGCTGCTATTTGGTGTTTATGTAATACTGATAATTATAAAGATGCGGTATTAACAGCTGTAAATTTAGGTGGTGATACAGATATTATAGGATTTGTCACAGGAACATTAGCAGGTATGTATTATAAAATGGATGGCATTCCAGCTGAATGGATCGATCAATTAGCCAATAAAGAGATGTTGCTCACTCACATTGATAATTTTATCCAGTATTATGTCAATAAAGATCTTTTAGAAAAATTTGGGACATTGGATCCATTAGATTTTGAAACATCTAAAAACCATCAGATTATGCTGGAAGAAAGACGAAATAAAACTTATAAATAATGTTTATAGCACTTTTTGTTTCCTCCTATAAGGTATAAAACTGGCTTAATGGGTATGTGGAATAAGGTGATAGGACAAATCCCTGAGCCTTCTACCTCTTTAATATGAAAAGCCTGTAATAAACAGATCTTGCCCATACATTTTGGGGTGGGTGTCTATAATTCATTGAAATATATAATTTGCAGTGAAACAGCATAAAAGGAGCGTATGCTCCTTTTATTGATACTGAAATATAAACTTTCAGAATAAAATCTTATTCGTAAAAGCGACCACGTTGGCGAAGTAATTCACGGTTCAATTCTGGGTGTTTTGCAAATGCAGCACGGCCATGCAACCAGAATTCATTATTCAATACAACTAAGCTTCCCACTGGTAATGCTAGCTCGACAACATTCTTATCATTTTCCATTGAATGAGATAATGCTTTGAGGAATTTCGCTTCTTCAATTGTGCCAGGATAAGCAAATTGATCAATAAAGCAGATGCAAGGGCGATTGTTTTTCAAGAAGAATAGTTGACGATAAATCATCTCTTGAACATTTTTGCTCGGTGGTGCAATGTATTGGAATTTATGCTTGCCCAATGGATTGTTATAGAATTTATCTAATTCAGCCCAATCATCTAGGTGCAATAAACGGCTTTCGCCACCTTTTGCATTTTCTTCCACCATTTTCATCATGAGCAACCAATCTGTTGCTTCGCTCACAAATGTGCCATCTGTGTGCATTGTGAATAGGCGATAAGCTTGTCTTAAATATGAGTCACTATTATCAGTATCTTTCACTACGAAACGAGCATAGTATTTGCCAGTCATTGAGTCAAAGTTAGAAATTCCCACTAGATGTGCAATTGCTGTAGAGAAAATAACGAATTCATTCGTATCTTTTGAAACGCCTTCTAAGCCAATGGTGAAGCCGCCAGTATCACGATCATTCACAATGTTACGTAGAATCTCACCTAAGTTATGACCTGCGATTTCATCCAAATGATCTGCAATGACTTGGCGCTCATACGGTGTATATTCTAGATGCTGTACGCTGATGCTTTCTTCGCGCATTTTATCTAAGAATTTAGAGATCACGTTATTGGATAAAGTGATGTTATGAATACGTTTAGTTTGCGGGTTCAATGCAATCGTAAAGTTCTCATTCGCCTGAATAAATTTTGACATATTTCCTCCAAAGTGGTTCTTTTTTAGTATTTGTGTAGCAATTTTGTAAAAAAAAACCAGTAATACAATCGCGCACTTTAATGCAGTAGCAATGTATTACTGGTTGTACCATTCTCTAACGTCATCGTTCTAGGATGATCTCAAATGGATTTGCAGTATGTTCGTCATAACTTAAATAAGAAAGGGGTAACAATCGGGTT
>NZ_MVDN01000035.1 GCF_002006795.1 Wohlfahrtiimonas populi
CCTTGCCCACTTCTTTTGTTGTAAAGAATGGATTGAAAATATCTTTTAATTTATCTGGCTCAATGCCTGAACCATTGTCTTGAATCACAATGCCTGCAAAGTCTTCATTTAACTTCTTCAGTGTGATTGAAATTGAACCGTCTTCTGCTGTTGCGTGATTCGCATTACCAATGATGTTCAATAGCACTTGGTTAATTTGTGATGGCATGCATTCGATCACACACTCTTCTTGAATATCAGTCGTTACATTTTTACCACGCAGCTCATATTTCAATAACGTTAATGTGCTTTGAATGGATTCACTCAGTTTATGACGAGCTAAATGTCCTCGATCCAATCTGCTAAAGTTACGCAAGTTATTGACAAGATTGCTGATTTGCTCAGCGCCTGTCATACCATCATTAATCAAAGCATTGATCTCATCCACCATATCGGCATAGCGAAAACCATCAAAATCTAACTCATGCAAATGTGCTTTGATTTGTTGGATTTCAGCTAAGATATTTTTCTTCTGTTCTGTAGCATTATCCGCTTTAGGATTCTCAACTAAATCCATCAACAGATCTGCCAAATTCACAAAGCGCCTAAATTCTAATTGTTCAATATTAGAACGCGTTAATTCCAAAGCATTTTTAGTATAAGCCAATGGCGTATTCACTTCATGAGCAACACCTGCAACCAATTGTCCAAGTGCTGACATTTTCTCCGTTTGTACTAAGATCATTTCAGAATTTTTAAGGTTTTCGAGCGCTGCTTGAAGATCTTTCGTGCGATCTTTCACCGTTTTCTCTAATCTGAAATAATTAATAAACAGCTTGGTTGCGAGTAATGTCAAAATCAACAAAAGTGCCGCCGCATAATAAGTAAGATACGTTTTATTCTTCTCCTGCTCCACCAATTGCATTGCAACATCAGAACGAATGCTATTGGTAATGGCATTCGCTTGGATTTGGATTGGCAACGCTTCAATTTGTTGCAAAATTGCATCTACATCTGGGCGAGCAACCATAATTGTGCTCACTTGTTCTAAGAATTCATACAATAAATCTTGGTATTTAAAGTCTAAATCTGTATTCAACAAATTACTTTCGATTTCTAAAATTTGTTGCTTAATTTCCGCCAATGTTGCAGGTGAACTATCCAAACTATAGTTAGCAACATTCGTAAAAAGCTTTAAGAACTGTTCATCAAATTCTGATTGCTGAATTTCATCACTTTCTAATAATTTCTGATAAATATTTGGCAGTGTTGCCAATGCTTTCTTTAATACTGTGATTTCAGCTTTAAACAGAGCAACAAAATTGGACTTTTCTTGGATGGTTTTATCAAGCTGCAATACTTCTGTACGAGTTTGTGGATAAACAGAGAGTTGTTCCAACAATGTCTGAATAATATTTTCAGTATTGGTTAATTCATCGTAGTTATTTAATAGTCGTGCATTCACACGATGAATTTCTGTATCCCACTTTGTCGACTCTAAAACAATCTCATTCACATCATCAATGATGCGATTTCTGATAGTGAGATCAACGCGCTCTGTATTCAAATAAAAATACAACAACCCAGCAATAGCAGCTGCTAGAAAAATAACTGTCATTAAAATCCTGCCAAAGACAGTGACGAATCGAAACATAGTGTGCGAGCCACCTAACTCAGAAAATCTAAATTTTGCGGCTCATTATAAGAAGGAATTATGACAGTAATACGACAGTAATATGACAATGCAAAATATTCTTCACTCGCCAATTGACAATTAACCCTGAATCTATTTTGATAAGGCTATAAGAATCATGATGAA
>NZ_MVDN01000036.1 GCF_002006795.1 Wohlfahrtiimonas populi
TCAATGACCACTCATTCTCTATTCTGAAATTCTATGCAGCTAGAATCCGAAGAATCATACCTGCACTATTAATACTGGTTATTCTTCTTATAACCTTTGGTTATTTTCTAATCTCTCCTATTTTATATAGAAATTTAGCAAATGAGGCTGTTCGCAGCTTACTATTTGTTTCAAATTTTTTATATTGGCACGATTCTGGATATTTTGATGCTAATGCTTTCAGTAAGCCCTTACTTCATACATGGTCATTATCAGTAGAATGGCAATTCTATATCATCTACCCCGTTGTTCTTGCTGTTCTTGCTAAAATTTGTTCGATGAGCACTCTAAAAAAAATTATTATTGCCATCACACTCATTTCTTTAGGCTTTACAGTATATTTTAGTTATCAATCTCCCGTTGCTTCCTACTTTCTATTACCCACACGAATTTGGGAAATGTTATTGGGCGGATTAATTTTTCTATATCCGTTTAAATTAACAAAGACCTCTCATCAATATATTTTAGAAATCTTAGGTATTATTCTCATTATACTTTCAATGTTCATTATTTCTGAAAATACGATTTGGCCAGGTTATATGGCATTATTGCCAACATTGGGAGCATTTATATTGATGCAGGCCAATAGCAGCTCTATCCTCACCAATAATATTATTTTTCAGAAAATTGGTTTGTGGTCATATTCGCTTTATCTATATCATTGGCTCATTGTGTTCATCAATCATCGCTATAATTTAGATATGAATGTCTGGGCATTTTTTGCCCTAAGCTTTGTTTTAGCAATCCTTTCTTATTATTTAATTGAATCACGTAAATGGAAAGTAAAATACATTATCATTGCCTTGTTTATTACACTCATTCCTACTTATGGTATCTATAAAACCAAAGGAGCCTCTTTCCGAGTCATGGGTAAACATGTTCTTACATCCGCAGAGTTTCACTACCTATATTATGGTGGTGGAGATTTTACAGTTGATAAAGTTGCTTTTACATCTTCTGATAAAAATTTTGATTATGTAATGATTGGTGATAGTTTTGCACGTCAATATGTGAAATACCTTATTAACAACAATATCAAAGCTCAGACATGGTTTGTCAATGCTTGTTTATTTATGCCAGAATACATCCCTATATTTAAGGGGCAAGAATTAGAGGCATGCTCATCTCTCGTGAATCAATTTGACCAAAAAGCACTAAAAAATAATAGTAAACCTTTAATTTGGGCTCAAAACTGGCCATATAATACCATTACGGATAAAAATGGGAATTTTACAGGACTGACAATCAATCAAAATCCTGAGCAATATTATGATGCAATACTTCAAGGCATACAAAATATGATTCAAAGAAATGGCCATAGAAACATATACATCATTGGTGATTATTCTCGTCCACCATATAATGTCTATGAATGCCTTTCTTCCAAAAATCTATCTTTATTCTCACACTCTTCTTGTGATGAATTTAAACCACCACAAAGCATTCCTTTTAATGAACAAATAAAAAAACTCACCGAAGCATATCCTAATGCTTATTTTATCAGCCCTGATGATGGGTTTTGCGATGAAAGAGGTTGCCGAATGATCATTAATGATGAGCCCATGTATAGTGATGAAGGACATTTATCTATCTATGGTGCAGATATTGTTGG
>NZ_MVDN01000037.1 GCF_002006795.1 Wohlfahrtiimonas populi
TGAGAAAGGGAAAATGCAAGTTTGGGCATCTGTTGGTTTGTTGTTAGCAGGTATCTTTGGATACTATTACCTAATGGAGACAAAGCTTGTTTTGGCATTTGTATCTTTAGGTTTGGGTGTTGCATTATTCTTGGCTGTGTTCTTAACGTCAGTGACGGGAAAGAATTTGATTCTGTTTTTTAAGGAAGCTCGCATTGAATTGCGTCGCGTAGTTTGGCCGAGTTGGGATGAAACTAAGAAAATGACTTTGATGGTGTTGGTGGTTATGGCACTATTTTTAGTTTTCTTGTTATTCTCTGACTGGATCTTGGGCTGGTTAGTATCATTTTTATTAGCACGCTTTGGGGGTTAAGAATGCGTTGGTATGTGATTCAAGCTTACTCTGGTTATGAAAATCAGGTAATGAAAGCACTCAAAGAATATGTTATGCGTGCAGGGTTGGATGATTTTTTTGGTGAAATCATCGTGCCTTCTGAAGAAGTTGTTGATGTTCGTGATGGTAAAAAACGCAAAAGCGAACGTAAGTTTTTCCCAGGCTACGTATTAGTAGAAATGGAAATGAATGATGATACTTGGCATTTAGTTAAAAATACGCCAAAAGTTATTGGATTCATTGGTGGTACAGGCGATCGTCCTATGCCAATTACAACGAAAGAAGCAAATCGTATTTTAGATAGAATGGCTGAGGCAGAAGAAGGTCCTAAGTTGAAAGTTCTATTTGAAGTGGGTGAGTCAGTTCGCGTTATTGATGGCCCATTTGCAGAATTTAATGGTGTGGTTGAAGAAGTATTGCCAGAAAAAGGTCGCTTGATTGTTTCGGTAATGATTTTCGGTCGTGCTACCCCTGTTGAGTTGGAATTCTTCCAAGTCGAAAAAGGTTAATAAAATATTTAAATTGTGGTTTGAGAATATATTATGTATAATCTCAAACCTTTTGTTATTGGGGAGCAATGAAAATTGTGTTGACCCGTTTTTAGGAGATAGTCATGGCCAAGAAAGTAACGGCTTATATCAAATTGCAGGTTCCAGCTGGTAAAGCTAACCCTGCACCACCAATTGGTCCAGCATTGGGTCAACACGGTGTGAATATCATGGAATTCTGTAAAGCTTTCAATGCTGAAACTCAGCAAATGGAAGTGGGCATGCCTTTGCCAGTTGTGATTACAGTTTACAATGATCGTTCATTCACGTTCATCAAGAAAACTCCACCAGCAGCTTATTTGTTGAAAAAAGCAGCAGGATTGAAATCTGGTAGCTCAAACCCTAACACTAAAAAAGTTGGTAAAGTAACTCGCCAACAGTTAGAGGAAATTGCAGAAACTAAAGGTGCAGATCTTTCTGGCGCAACATTAGAAGCAAAAGTACGTACATTGGCGGGTTCTGCTCGTTCAATGGGTATTGAAGTGGAGGGTCTATAATATGGCTAAGCAATTAACTAAGCGTGCAAAAGCTATCAGCGAATTAGTAGATGGTCAAAAAGTTTACTCAGCGGTAGAAGCTTTTGAATTGTTGGCTAAATTGCCACAAGCAAAATTTTTAGAATCAGTTGATGTTGCTTTAAACTTGGGCGTAGACCCACGTAAAAGTGATCAAGTGGTTCGTGGTGCTACAGTTATGCCTAACGGTACTGGTAAAACAGTTCGCGTTGC
>NZ_MVDN01000038.1 GCF_002006795.1 Wohlfahrtiimonas populi
GAATTGATATATTTTTTACTACTTGTTTCTCAAAGTCTGTAATTTATTTATCATAAATTTCATTAATCTTATTTAAACAACCTGTTCTAAACTTCATATATTAATCATAAATCTATGATTAAAGCCCCCTAAAGGTCATCTCTTTAGGGGTTTATACAGTAAAAATTACAAATAAATTAATAAATTGACGTTGTCAACATTGCCTTAGATAAAGATTGATCACTCGTTACTATAAAATCATCATTCGTACTGTTAGCTGAATCAAATGATGCCATTGCACTGATCAAAGAGTGCAATTCTTGATTTACAGTGATTGGAGATGCCTCATTAGCCATATTCATAGTTCTCGCTAAAGATTGATCTTTTTGAGCATCCATTAGGCCTTGGATCTCATTTTGTTTAACAACATTACCATCTGCAAAATGAATCTCATCGATCTTTTCCCAACCACTGATAAAGAATCCTTGAATGCGAATGCTATCGTCATTGCCATACTCAATGATCAAATCATAGTTTTCACCACGATAAGAAACTTCATCACTCTTTACATCCGTAAACTTAATGACGTCAATATCATCTGATACTGTATTTTGGGTATCAAAATTATTAATGGTGTCGTTACCATCGCCTTTAGCGAAAATATATGTTTTATTTCCACGTCCGCCAACGAGGAGATCATCACCTTTACCACCGATAAATGTGTCATTGCCATACCCACCGTATAATGTGTCATCGCCATTACCACCATATAATGTATCGTTACCCATGCCACCGTCTATTATATCGTTTCCATCACCACCGTGTAATGTATCATCTCCATCACCACCTGATATGGTGTCGTTACCTGCACCTGCATAAATAGTATTTGAACCTTCACTACCATTATATGTCTTACCTATATCGTCACCAATTATCGTTAATAGACCATTCCATATAGGCTCATAGTTATTCACTGAAACATTCACTACTATAGGTTTAGATTGTAGATCTGTCAGAGTAATAACCATGCCATCAGCAAAATGAATTTCATCGATCTTTTCCCAACCACTGATAAAGAATCCTTGAATGCGAATGCTATCGCCATTGCCATAATCAATGATCAAATCATAGTTCTCGCCACGATAAGAGACTTCATCACTCTTAACATCCGTAAACTTAATGACGTCAATATCATCTGATACTGTATTTTGGGTATCAAAATTATTAATGGTGTCGTTACCATCACCTTTCGCGAAAATATATGTTTTATTTCCACGCCCGCCGACTAGAAGATCATCGCCTTTACCACCGATAAATGTGTCATTGCCATATCCACCGTGTAATGTGTCATCGCCATTACCACCATATAAAGTATCGTTACCCATGCCGCCATTTATTATATCGTTTCCATCACCACCATGTAATATGTCATCGCTATTACCACCTAATATGGTGTCATTACCTGCACCTGCATAGATAGTATCTGAACCTTCACTGCCATTATATGTCTTACCTATATCATCACCAATTATCGTCAATAGACCATTCCATATAGGTTTGTAGTTATTCACTGAAA
>NZ_MVDN01000039.1 GCF_002006795.1 Wohlfahrtiimonas populi
GTGTCTGAGACCGTAGATGCCGCAAGGCTTAATATTCTACGTAGACGGTGACCTAACTAATAGTGATCCGTAAGGCCCCGCAAAGGGATGTTTAATAACTACTTATGGTGACGTATGTTAACTTTACAAGAAAAACAAGCAGTTGTTGCTGAAGTTTCTGAAATTGCAGGTCGTGCGCATTCATTAGTTGCTGCTGAATATCATGGATTAACAGTATCACAATTGTCGACTTTACGTGAAAAAGCTCGTCAAAGTGATGTTTATCTCCGTGTTGTAAAAAACAGCTTGGCTAAGCGTGCGTTAACAAATAGCAGTTTTGAAAGTATTAACGATCAACTAACTGGTCCAATCATTCTTGCGTTCTCTATGAACGAAGAAGATCCAGTATCAGGTGTTCGTGCAATCCACGAGTTCTTGAAAGAAAAAGCACACGAAAAAATGGTTGTGAAAGCAATCGTTCATGATGGTGAGCTTTATGATGGCAGCGCTCTTGAGCGTATCGCATCTCTTCCAACGAAAGATCAAGCTATCTCTATGTTCCTTGCTGTGCTCAAAGCGCCTGTACAAAAATTGGCAGCTACTTTGGCAGCAGTTCGCGATCAGAAAGAAGCAGCTTAATGCTATTTGTTTTAAACAGATTATTATTTATTAATTTTTTAGGAGTCTAAAATGTCTATTTCTAAAGATGATATTTTAAATGCAATTGAAGAAATGAAAACTGCTGAAATCATGGAATTGATTTCTGCAATCGAAGAAAAATTCGGCGTAACTGCTGCTGTAGCTGTAGCTGCAGGTCCTGCTGCTGGCGCTGCTGCTGCAGAAGAAAAAACTGACTTTGACGTTGTTATGACTGGTTTCGGTGCTAACAAAGTAAACGTAATCAAAGTTGTTCGCGCTATCACAGGTTTAGGTTTAGGCGAAGCTAAAGCAATGGTTGAAGGTGTTCCTGCAACTGTTAAAGAAGGCGCTGAGAAAGCTGAAGCTGAAGAAATCAAGAAGCAACTTGAAGAAGCTGGTGCTACAGTTGAATTGAAATAATTACAGTTTCTCTAAAATTGTTTAGGAAATTTGTAATTTGATGATTTATATCTAGAGATATGTTTACGACAAAGGCTAGTGGATAACCACTGGCCTTTAGTAGCTTGTCTCTATTGTAAACTAGAAAAAGTACATTATGGCTACATTCAGAAATGATGCCCTTTTTCTAGTTTACCCTTTAACTAAGTAAGCCTTGAGGATTTGATAATGTATTCTTTTACAGAAAAAAAACGTATCCGTAAAGATTTTGGGAAACAATCAAGCGTTCTGGATGTTCCTTATCTTTTATCGATTCAATTAGATTCATACGAAAATTTCCTTCAGCAAGGTGAAAATCGTAAGAAGCGCAAAAACCAAGGCTTACAAGCTGCCTTCGAATCTATTTTCCCTATTACCACAACGAAAGCTAAAACGCCAACGGCGCCAGGTTATACGTTGAGCTTGGAATTCGTTGATTATCACATGGGTGAGCCAGATTTTGACGTTCGCGAATGTCAATTGCGT
>NZ_MVDN01000004.1 GCF_002006795.1 Wohlfahrtiimonas populi
TCAACACCTTGCAAGTTACCACGACGACGGTTCAAGTCACCCATTACATCACCTAAGTAATCTTCTGGAGTTTCAACCTCAACTTTCATCATGGGTTCTAACAATACAGCACCTGCTTTACGAGCACCTTCTTTGAAGCCCATAGAACCAGCAATTTTAAACGCCATTTCGTTTGAGTCAACTTCATGATAAGAACCATCGAACAATGTTACTTTTACGTCAACAACTGGGAAGCCTGCAAGAACACCATTTTCCATTTGCTCTTGAACACCCTTATCAACCGCAGGGATGTATTCTTTAGGAACAACACCACCAACGATTTGGTTAACGAACTCGTAACCTTCACCAGATTCTCTTGGCTCGATACGCAACCAAACATGACCGAACTGACCACGACCACCTGATTGGCGAACGAATTTACCTTCTTGCTCGATAGATTTCTTGATTGTTTCACGGTAAGCAACCTGAGGCGCACCAACGTTACACTCTACAGCAAATTCACGCTTCAAACGCTCAACGATAACTTCCAAGTGAAGCTCACCCATACCACCGATAATTGTTTGACCTGATTCATGATCAGTTGAAACACGGAATGATGGATCTTCTTGCGCCAAACGAGATAAAGCAAGACCCATTTTCTCTTGGTCGCCCTTAGTTTTTGGTTCAATTGCAACAGAGATAACTGGCTCTGGGAACTCCATACGCTCAAGCGTAATTATATTCGCTTGTTCACACAAAGTATCACCAGTTGTTACGTCTTTCAAACCTACCAACGCAACGATATCACCTGCGCGCGCTTCATCAATTGGATCACGATCATTTGAGTGCATTCTGAACATACGACCAATTCTTTCAGAACGTGATTTAACAGGGTTATATACTGAATCACCTGATTTGATTACACCTGAGTACACACGAATAAACGTCAAGTTACCAACGAATTTATCATTGATAATTTTGAACGCCAACGCAGAGAACGGCTCATCATCAGTTGAATGACGCTCAGCTGGCTCACCATTTGGCAACTCACCACGAATCGCTTCGATGTCTGTAGGCGCTGGCAAATAACGAATAACGTTATCCAACATTGCTTGAACACCTTTATTCTTAAACGCTGTACCACATTGCGCAGGAACAATTTCAGAGTTCAACGTACGAATACGCAAACCTTTATAAATTTCTTCGATAGTCAACTCACCTTCTTCAAGGTATTTTTCCATCATTTCTTCTGAGCTTTCAGCAGCTGCTTCAACCATAGCTGTACGGTATTCTTCAGCTTGAGCTTGTAAGTGCTCAGGAATATCACGATATTCGAATTTCAAACCTTGACTTGCTTCATCCCAGTAAACTGCTTTCATCAATACTAGGTCAACAACACCTTCAAAGTTTTCTTCTGCACCGATTGGGATCTGAAGAGGAACTACGTTTGCACGTAAACGCTCTTTCATTTGCTCCATTACACGGAAGAAGTCAGCACCAGTACGGTCCATTTTGTTTACAAATGCCATACGTGGAACTTTATATTTATTCGCTTGACGCCATACTGTTTCTGACTGAGGCTGAACACCACCTACAGCACAGTAAACCATTACAGCACCATCTAATACACGCATTGAACGCTCAACTTCGATTGTGAAGTCAACGTGTCCCGGAGTATCGATCAAGTTGATCAAATGCTCTTGGAATTGGTTATCCATACCTTTCCACCAGCAAGTTGTTGCTGCTGATGCAATTGTAATACCGCGCTCTTGTTCTTGATCCATACCATCCATTGTTGCCGTACCATCGTGTGTTTCACCGATTTTATGCGTACGACCTGTATAGAATAGAATACGTTCAGAAGTAGTAGTCTTACCAGCGTCGATGTGAGCACTAATACCGATATTACGATATCGATTAATTGGCATTGTACGAGCCATATTTATTTCCTTCTATTTAGAAAATTATCTTAAAAACGACGATGCGGCACCATCAATACTGATAGCACCGCATTACATTCATACTAAAAACACGCGACTACTACCAGCGGAAGTGAGCAAACGCTTTGTTCGCTTCTGCCATTCTGTGTGTATCTTCACGTTTTTTCACTGCAGCACCACGACTTTCTGCAGCATCTAATAATTCTGCCGTCATTCTACGTGACATTGATTTTTCTGAACGCTTACGCGCAGCATCAATAATCCAGCGCATAGCCAAAGTATCACGACGAGTTGCGCGAACTTCGATTGGAACTTGATATGTAGCACCACCAACACGGCGAGATTTAACCTCAACCTTAGGGCGTACATTTTCCAATGCTTGATCTAATACAGCCATAGGATCTTCGTGACCCTTCTCTTTAATACCTTCTAAAGCGCCGTATAAAATGCTTTCAGCAACGGCTTTCTTACCAGAAACCATTACCATGTTCATGAATTTCGCCAACGTTTTGCTACCATAAACGGGATCTGGCAAAATATCACGTTTTGGGACTTCTCTTCTTCTTGACATGAGATACTCTCAACAAATACTAAATCCTAACTAAAAGACCTTTTCAAAGAACAACTACTTATTCTTTAGGCTTCTTAGCACCATATTTTGAACGACCTTGACGACGTTTTGCAACGCCCTGCGCATCCAAAGCACCACGAACTGTGTGATAACGAACACCTGGAAGATCCTTAACACGACCACCACGTACTAATACTACGCTGTGTTCTTGCAAGTTATGACCTTCACCACCGATATAGCTCGATACTTCGAAACCATTCGTTAAACGCACACGACAAACTTTACGTAAAGCAGAGTTTGGCTTCTTTGGCGTAGCTGTATAAACCCTAGTACACACACCACGACGCTGAGGACAGCTTTGTAATGCAGGTACGTCAGATTTGTCAGCTTTGATAGAGCGTGGACGACGCACTAACTGATTTACTGTTACCATTAAAATTCAATCCTATGATTATAAAAATTATACATAAGCCAATCTTGGATAAAATAATCCAAAGATGCGAGATTTTATAAGACTGTATAGAAAGTGTCAAGTTGCGTAACAATTAACTCGACCTTTTCTTGCGAAACCCCAAAGGGATAAATGATACTTTTTGGCTAGCTGAACAGCCTTATCTGTAGGCGCTGACATTGTTACCAAGATTGGAATTTTAATCGCAATTGTTTTTTGCACAATTTCAAAACTGGCGCGCGAACTCATCAAAATAAAGACATCTTGAACGTTAACATTCAATTGCATCATCGCACCAATTAATTTATCCAATGCAACATGGCGACCAACATCTTCGCGAGTCATCATTATATCACCCTTTCTATCACATAGAAATGCTGCATGCGATGCGCCTGTTTGCTGACCATAATCCTGTACATCATAACTTTGTGACAATGCCTTTTGAATGTATTCATAAGTAATCGGTTCAGCGGGCATTAATTCAGCTAAAGTTTTCTCAACCAATGAAAGATTTTCAACACCACAAACACCACAACCTGTTCTCGCACTCATTTTGCGCTGATTACCTTCCAAACGGCTCATGAGAATTGGCTCAATTTCAATGTGCAATTCAATGCCAACTTGTGTTTCTTGAACCTTAACAGATAAAATCTGCTGTGCAAATTGCACAATGCCTTCAGTTAAACTGAAACCATACGCAAGATCTTCTAAATCTGTTGGCGTACACATCATTACCAAATGTGGCACACCATTATAGATAAATTGAATCGGCTCTTCTGAGATCAGATAATCATCTTTCTCATAATGATCAGCATCCTGATAGCTCACTACTTGGCATTTTTTGATCGCTTCCATAAGGCACACAATATCTATAATGAAATTCTGATCATTCTATCACTCTGGAAAGTAATAACGTATTTTTTGCTGAACATCGCAACCAATCTGCCACTGCCCTGCCACAATCAATGGCAAACGATACAAACAAGGGATCAACTCAATCACCTCATCAGTTGTTACATATTCAAATCCCACTAAACGCTCATCAAAAAATGGCTGACCTTTTAAATATATGCCAATAATACTTTGGCGAGTTTGATCCTTGGAATCCAACGCTGCAAATATCACATTATTTTTAATCAGCATTGCATCCAGCTTTTTTTGATGAATGATCATTCGCCAATTAGGATTTCTAGCATCATTGATATTCATTGTGACAATATCGCTATAATCATAAGCTGAATATTGATTCAGACGAAACTCAAACATCATACTCACATCAAAATGTAATTCTGCAATCGGGATCCACAAATGATAAAGCATCTCTTGCTGATTAATCTCATCTTCAAATACCAGCACAATTTCATAATGTGAATTGTGAATTCGCATAGTTTGATCGGCTAACTTTGGCAAATTATCTGATTCTATTAATGTAATTTCTTTAGAGAGCACGTCATTATTTAATATTAATTGCCAAGCATTTTCAGAGCCAATGATCTTCGCAGAATATTGTTCATCATTAATTTCATGCTGCCAATCTTCTTTCGCCATCAATTGATCAATCACTAAACGATCACCCAGATTATCCAAGCTTGCTAACCAAATGCGATGTGCAAAATGCCCATCATGACAATGATTGGCCAACTGTGCTTTGTGTAAAGACAAATCCCCTTCTATATTCTCATCAGGTAAATGCACAACATCACAGTGCTGCCACTCTTCCAGCTCATCATCTGACAAGCTTCTAGATACTTGCTGAATATTTTCTTTTCCTGCGTTTAATAACTTCTGACGATTATTCGCAGCACTTCGCGCCATCAACATATCTGAAAAATATTGTTGGTTCACAATGAACAGCATGCCCGCCAATAAATATAGTGCTCCCACCAGAATCACAACAATTGCTAGAATACTTCCTTTGGATTTCTTCATAGGTTCAGCAACCTTATATATAGTGCTTGTAGTTTAAGATTCGTAGGCGATAAATATGGCATCAACACATTTAAATTGAGCACTTGCCAATCCTCTTCTGAATGCTGAACAGCAAAGCCTTTTACATTGGGAAAACGCATATGATTAGAACCATCTAAGAAATTATGAATTAAATAATACTGATCCTTTTCATAACTCACATATATTAATGAACGATTAATTTTGTAATATTGAATATGTGATTGATTGCTTAAATGACGCTGAACATCGCTTTCAGATTGACTTGTAACTTTATATTGATTCAATCCTGACTTTTGATATCTACCCAATAAATAAGATTGGCAATCTGTTATGAATAGATAACCAATTGCACCTTTCACTTCATCCACATTTATGATTTCGCCATTTTGCACAACCAATGGCACTAACTCGATAATTTCTAATAAATCACTATCTGCGAGCGTTTTTAATTTATAGTCATTCAAAATTAAGCTGGAAAATTGTTGATCAGCATCTAGCATTACAGTCGTTTCAACTAAGTCTTCCGAATTTGCTGGATGCAAAATCACTCGTTCATGTCGTGCAATGAATGGCGCGATGGGATGATTGGATTCAGTTGCTTTATATTGTAACCATTCAGGATTCAAGCAATGTGGCTGAAAAATTGCTCGCCCCAATATGAAGCGAAGATAACCCGCAACTTCCAAATAATCCTGTGATAATTCGAGCTTAATAATCTCTTTATGGCTATTTTTAGATAAGGTTAATAAAAACCCCATCGAGGATAATAATAACAATAAGCCAATTGCCATGGAAACCATCAATTCAATTAAAGTAAATCCCATGACTTTTCGCATCAAAACCTCACTGAATAATCTTGATCAAACTGATTTTCATCGGACAAGAGATTCTCTTGGCGCTTTAATAGCTCATGATTGCTCACCATCATCGTTGCATGATATTGATAGGCAATCATGACAATCCCAACTATAATAGCAAGCGCAATCATCACTTCCACTAATGTCATTCCTTCATCGATCATTTTCCTTTTCATGAGTGAAATTTACATTAATTAACAATTATTGAACAATATATTTTATTAATTGTCATGACTAGAAAAATTCTTCACGTTGATATGGATGCATTCTTTGCTCAAGTTGAGCAGAGGGATTTTCCACAATATAGAAACAAACCTTTAGTGGTTGGCTCGGCAGATTCTCGCGGTGTTGTGGCAGCTGCCAGTTATGAAGCTCGTAAATTTGGTGTCTATTCCGCAATGCCATCTTCCACTGCTAAAAAGAAATGCCCGCATTTAATTTTTGCGCCACATAGATTTGATGTTTATCGCTCTGTTTCTCAACAAATCCATGCAATTTTCGCAAGATATACAGAATTAATTGAGCCATTATCATTAGATGAAGCTTATTTGGATGCCACAGCCATTACTCAACATGGGCAATATGCAACAGAGATTGCCAAAAGCATCCAACAAGCCATTTATAAAGAATTAAACTTAACATCTTCTGTGGGTGTTTCTTATAATAAATTTTTAGCCAAAATTGCATCCAATATGCATAAACCTTTTGGCATTACAGTGATTACTCACAAAACTGCCATAAAAATATTAGAAGAATTACCCATTGAAAAGTTCTATGGCATTGGACAGCAAACTGCCAAAAAAATGCATCGATTAGGTATTAAAACAGGATNAAAGCATCCAACAAGCCATTTATAAAGAATTAAACTTAACATCTTCTGTGGGTGTTTCTTATAATAAATTTTTAGCCAAAATTGCATCCAATATGCATAAACCTTTTGGCATTACAGTGATTACTCACAAAACTGCCATAAAAATATTAGAAGAATTACCCATTGAAAAGTTCTATGGCATTGGACAGCAAACTGCCAAAAAAATGCATCGATTAGGTATTAAAACAGGATTAGATTTAAAACAAAAATCCCGTGAAGAATTAAAATTACACTTTGGTAAATCTGGGGAGTTTTATTATCAAAATGCGCGTGGCGAAGATAATCGCGCCGTTGATCCCATTCAAGAAACTCAATCTGTGGGCGCTGAAAATACCTTTTCAAAAGATATCATTTCAACAAAAGACATCCAAAAAGAAGTGGATATTCTCATCACAACATTATTAGAACGATTATCCCACGATGATTTTTACGGCAAAGGTATCTCGATCAAGATTCGCTTTGCAAATTTCGCAGCCGTTACCCGTAGCAAAACATTCAGCACTGTTTTACCTTATGAACGTGAATTCATTGATCAATGCTTTTGGGAATTGTTCAATAGCATTCCTAAGCAACCCATTAGATTAATTGGCATTACCATTCAGTCACCAGATCCATATCATCACCAACAAATTCAGCTACCTTTTTAATTTGCAGCACAGCGACCAATGCGCGTAAATGTAATTTTCTCCACATAATTAATCGCACGAGTATATGGAATTGTTGTTAACGAGCGCTCCAATACATATTTATTGTAAGCTTCTTTCGTGAGCTTATAAGAGTCCATCGTTGTAAGTTTTTGCTCATCACATTTCAATAGATATATCTGACTATTACGAGTATTTTCGGCTGTCATTCTACATTTACGCTTGTTCGCTTGGGCTTGTTCTAATAATGTTTGTGCGGTATAGATTGGTAACAATTCACCCAATGCAAAACAACGCTGTTCTGATTTTTGACCTTCTTTATCATGATCAAAGTCTACGCGCCATTCGCCTTCCAACATAGGTAAAAATGTTGGGCTTAATACTTCAGCATAACTGATGCCATACAACAATAATACACATACACCTAATAAATATTTAAAGATTTTTGTATTCATATCCATAACCATTCATTGGCGTTATTCGCCATTTATTTTTTTATTAACAATAGAAATACGGTAAATCACTGTTTACTTACCAAAAAGTTAACGGTATTTTTATTTTACATAAATTAATATTATTATCAACTATATTTACATTTATATTACTTAAAAAATTTATGCAACAGAAAAATAAAATTATGTTAAATTATTTATTATAGAACAAAATATAAATTTTATAGGTCCTTTAGATAATTCTGTGCCCAATCATACGCAGTTTCGTGCCAATCCTGCTGAATGCCTTGCCAATATGATTTTGCTTTTTCCAAATCGCCTTGATTTGCAGCCAATACCCCCAACTGCAATTGCGCCCAAGCATAATTAGCATCCGTTAATTCTCTTGTGATTGCCTGCCAATATTGCTCTGCTTCTTTGAGATTCGCTTTGCTCTTTTCTAATTTGCCTAAGCTGTATAAAGCTTGACCGTAGCACCATTCGCTTGAATGAGCATCAATATTTTTCCAATGGATTTCTGCTTGCGCCTCATCACCTTGATTCATGGCGAAGTCTGCTAAATAGAGTTGCGCCCAAGCATAAGAGTTATAATCCCAATCTTTCTCAATTTGCGACCAATAAACTGCACCAGCTTTTTGATCCTTACGTTGATCTTCCAATTCGCCCAAATTAAATAGCGCCTTGGCATAGCAACGCAAATCCCAATCCTTTTGGATGGATTGCCAGTACGCAATTGCCGCATCTTTATTATCACGATTAGATTCTAATTCACCTAAATTCAATTGTGCTTGTGCATAACAGGATTCATTCCAAGCCAATTCAATGGATTGCCAATATTGAATGGCTAAATCTAGTTCATTCTGCTCTTCTGCTAAATCGCCTAAATACAATTGAGCCAAAGCATAAATGGATAAATCCCATTCGGCGTAGATCTTTTGCCATGCTTCACACGCCTTTTCAACTTCACCATTTGCGGAACAAGCCATTCCCAAGAGCAGTTGCTTTCTCGCAGAATTAAATGGACGATCTGTATCGATCGACTCTAAAAACTCCGCTGCATCCGCATTTTCTTGTTCGTACAATAATAACTCTGCATTATGTAACAAATGATCAACACCTGAACTCATTTGGCTTCTCCCGATTAAACTAGGTCGCCATTCTACGCTATCTTGCACTAAATGCATTAATTAGGATCAATTGTTCTGAAGGTTAAGTTAACTCTTGCTGTTTTAACTTTCTTTGTGGGCGGTAAACGGTGCTGCCAAAAGGCTTGGGTTTCATCTTTCATAATGAGCAAACTGCCATGCTCTAAATCAATGCTGACTTTCTCTTCACTGGCTTTATGTTTGAACCAAAATTTACGTTCTGCGCCCAAAGTTAAAGAAGCAATCGCCCCATTCTTTTTGAGATCCTTTTCGCCATCACTGTGCCAAGCCATTCCCTCTTCACCATCATGATAGAGATTCGCTAAGCAGGAATTGAAAGTTTCCCCTGAAGTTTCTTCCACCAATTGCTTCAATTCTAATAACGCAGGCAACCAAGGCAAAGCTTCTTTCGTTGTATTGGAATAGGTATAAGAGAAAGTTTGATCGCCATACCAAGCCACTTTGCGCTTTGTGAAAATATGCTTACCATAAATCACAGCTTCATCGCTCTTCCATGCAATATGATTCAAAAGCTCATTAAAATAATGATCCGCCGTTGCTTCATCCATGATTTTACCGAAATATAAAACAGTGCCATCATAAGGCAAAAGGTTAATTATTGGATCAATCTCATCATCAAATAAGCTCATGGTTTGCTGTTTCATGCTAATCTCACTTTAATCATTACTACCCATTAATATAGAGATATACAGCTGATGAAGCCAGAAGAATAAAACAGATGCTATGTGTGATCCAAATCCATCTATGATGAATATAATCTTGCGCTGATAAAAAACGATGGCTTGCCCAAAGATAAATCTGGCTCAAACCAAATAATAATAACCATGTTGATGCACTAATAATCCATACAAGAATCATCCCATGAAATGCAGAATTTACAAGCCAAACAATGGCAAATCCATAAGCAACAAATAACAATGTTACTTCAAAAATAATTCTAGAAAGATAAATAACTTGTGAATATGATCGAATTTTATCAATCTTTTCTACTTTGGATTCACGCTGAGTTGGTGAAAACAGATCAATCCACTCAAATAATCCTAAGAACCATTCAATGATTTTCATATTGTGAACCTTAATTATTTTAGTTTTGATATAAAGATAATTGATTATAATCGTACTCATTATTTTTACAGCAATATCTTAGGCTTTTATGACTGAATCCATTAAACCTTTTCACTTTTTAATTCACGATGATGGCAAATCATCATTCTTCTTTATGTCGGATGCTTTTTATAATGATCCAATCATGGATATTTTAGAAGCGCAAACAGGCACAAGCCGCGATTATTTCAACGGTTATGCTTGGCAAAAAGTTGTGGCTAAATTCATTGAAGAGAGTTTCAGCGAATCCGCTCACTTAATCGAATTCGATCCCGAAGCAGATATGTTTTCAGCAATTTCTACAGATGTGGAATTATTGAAAACTGTAGCGATTGAGTTTCAAGCATTTTTAAAAATAAACTTGGCAAAGGTAAGTAGATACTAATCTATATTTAAGTAATTAAATTTTATTTTTCGGGGCGAAATTATTATGAGTACATTTCCATATTCTCTAGCAATTATAGATAACATAAGACAAAACTATGAACGCTTCCGATTTATAACCGCAAACCAAATACATAAGGGGCTATATTATGACAAGCAACAGATTTATGCAGTTATAGAAACTGATGAGGCAAGTCTTCTTGATCTACAAAACATTTACGATGAGTGGCGCACCTTAGCTATCCCACCTGCAATGATTACAAATAAAATATTACCTGAGTTTATAAAACTACCCACAAGAAACCCATATGAAAAAATTAATCACTTTGGTTTTCCTTTAAATATATTTGAATTCCATAATCTATTAGATTTAAATATACCCAAAAAATATCATCCTTTTACGGCAGATATACTATGGGGAGATAATACGTTTACTTTAACTTTTGCTACAGAATTAGAAAAAAACTCAAAAGAAGAAATCCAATTAATTTGTGAGTCTATTGGATATCAAGGATATAAATATATTTTTAAAACAAATACAGACTTAAATATATCTTCTGAAAAGAAACTCTCTACAGTAAAAAATCCAAGCCAACTTAATTTGATACCTAGTAGCAATATACAAAACCAATTTCACAAAAGCATACTTGAACAATATGAAGAGGATGAAGAATTTTGGTTAGAAAATAAATTTTCCATTTTTAATGGTAACCAAAAACTTGTAATAAATGATTTTTTACCCAAACCTTTTTTATTAAATGCATCTAAATGCTTCATAGATGCATCTGTTTTTATTCGACAAAACCTGCGAGTTTATTTATCTATTTATGAGCAAGTTATTATTGCTTTGCCATTTAATAGAACTGATGATCATGATTTTTATAACATGTTCAAACTAAAGGAACATGAACTTACAACTCTCATTCAAAGAGGCAGGCTCATTTTTGTGATTCCACAAAATTTGAATAGATACCCAGAAAAAATTATACGAACTATTCTTGAGGCAAATTCTAATGCTATTCTTTTCCCTAGAAAATTAGCTGCATCTACCATATTAGGAATACAAAATAGAACAGGAGCAATTAGCACTACATTTTCTAGCGATGCACAATATGACTTTTTACATTTTTGTTATACATCTAATAATATAGGCTTAATAGATTTAGCCAATGCCCTAGCACACCAATGGTCATTTAATGAATTTGTTATTGACACCCAAGGACCGATCTCTGTAAATCAAATTGGTTTATCAAATTTAGCAATAGAAATATATAAACGACAAGGCAAAGATTTTTCTATAGAATTCAATTCTGCTAGTAGCGGTTTTGAGTTTGCACAGGGCTTAAATGCGCACCATTTCCCATTTGACTCTGATAGCTATTCAGAAGTAAATGCATGTAATATACTCAGCGGGCTATATAATGGCGTTCATCAAAAAACAAATTATTTGCAAGAATCTAAATTAGAAATACTTCTTAAAGATATTTTGGCTATTAATAATGATATGAATATATTAGAAATGGATGATGTATTATCAAAAAACCTTATTCGTAAAATCCCTGATATATTAGCCAAATTCACCACCTTAAGCGAAGATGAGAAAGAAGAAAAATTATATGAGTTACGCAAGGATATAAGGCAAATTGAAAAATCTAATGATCGATTACAAAAATTAGATTTTAGTGGAACCGCTATTCCTACAATAGCAGGCGCAATAATGGCTTACAATGGAATTCCAGAAGGAGGGTACTTATCTCTAAGTTCTTGGATACTAAAAGCTTTATCAATATATCTACCATCTTCTACGATTGAAAATAATCCTATTTACACCAAGTTACAAAGCTTAAATTATCGCGTACCTAATGAAACAATTATCATTAAATCATATAGAGACTCAATAAAATCCCTATAAAACAAAACCGAGCGTAGCTCGGTTTTATCTTTTCTAATCTAGGTTAATTCAGCGATTAAACCGAAACATCCACCAATTTGAATTGTTTAACATCAAATAAGCCATTAGATGTTAATTTCAATGCAGGGATTACTGGCAATGTCATAAACACCAATGTCATCAATGGGTGGAACTCATGGGACAAGTTGAATTTATCACGCGCTGTAATGATCAAATGCTCAATGATTTCTGCAACTTCTTCCGCTGTTTGATTCGTCATCAAACCGCCAATTGGCAATGGTAAATGCGCTAATACTTCGCCATTTTGCACCAATGAGAAACCACCTTTGATTGCTTCAATGTCTTTCACTGCTGCCAACATATCCGCATCATTATCACCAACCACAACGATGTTATGTGAATCGTGCGCAACTGAAACCGCGATCGCACCATTTTGAATGCCGTAGCCTTCCAAAATACCAATGCCCATTTTACCTGAAGCATGATGGCGCTCGATCACTGCCATTTTATTCAATGCACCATTTGCTTTAGCATTGAATTGACCATTTTCATCACGCACAACATTCACTTCCAAGTTCTTCGTCACAACGCTTTTTGGAATCACGCCTATCGCGCGTGCTTTATCACTTGTTAAGTTCAATGCGAAATCTTCAACGGAAATTGGCGCAATATTGATTGTATTCAATACATCTTCACAATGATATTCAGGCAACTCGATCAACATTTTGCCATCGCGTGCAACTTCTGTACCCATTGAGAATACGTGCATTGGCTCGAAATCTTTTAGATCTTTAACAATCAACAAGTCCGCATCTTTACCCGGTGCAATCGCGCCTTTATCATGCAAGCGGAAGCATTCTGCACCATTTAATGTTGCCATTGTGATTGCGATCATTGGATCAACACCATATTCAACGGCTAAACGTAAGCTCTTATTGATATGACCTGTTGTTAAGATATCATCTGGTTCACGATCATCCGTACAGAATACGCAACGGCGTGAGTTTGCAGGCGTAACCGCTGGCAACAAGTTCAATAGATCCTTACAGGTTGAACCTTCACGGAGCAAAATGTATTGACCCATCTGCAAGCGTGCCAACATACCTTCTGTATCACTACATTCGTGATCTGTCATCACACCAGAAGCAACATAAGCATTCAATGCCAAGCCTTTAACACCTGGGCTATGACCATCGATCACACGGTTATGACGCTTTGCCATCAATAATTTATTGATCATTGGTTCAGCATGATTAATTACACTTGGGTAATCCATCACTTCGCCTAAACCTAAAACACCTTCATCTGCAAATAAAGACTCTAAATCTTCAGCTTCTAAAACTGCACCCGCTGATTCAAATGGCGTTGCAGGCACGCAAGATGGCAACTGAATTTTTACATGCAAAGGTAAGTTACGGCTCGCATCCAACATATATTGAATACCTTTTACACCACAAACGTTACCAATTTCATGTGGATCAGCAATGATTGTCGTTGTACCAAAAGGTAAAATCGTGCGTGCAAATTGTGCTGGCGTTAATGATGATGATTCAATGTGAACATGGCCATCAATCAAGCCTGGCATTACAATGCCACCTTTCGCATCTAAAGTTTCTTTCGCATCGTAAACATGGCCAATACCAACCACTTTACCATCACCAATTGCCAATGGACCTTCGATCAATGTTTGATTATAAACATCCACAACTTTACAGTTAGTGATGAGCAGATCAACTTGCGCTCTACCTGCTGCCATATCAATCAAATGATTTAATTTTGCTTTCTCTGACATATTTGTTCCTCAAGATTCCTGCAACTCTTTTCCCTTATGGGAAAAGAGTATGTTTTATTGAATATAAGATAAATTACTTACCTGCAATTCTACCGTGGCTACAGCTACATTTTAGTACAGGTTCTGCAACTGCTTGTGCTGCGAAATCAATCACACCCAAATCTGTGATAGCAAAATCAGGAATCGCCGTGATTTGTAAACAGCACATATAGAACATTGGATCAGGTAAATCACAGCCTAAATCACGTGCTAAGTTGAATAACTTCTCTTCTTCAATCGCCATTGCTTCAGGCTCTAAATCAGACACAATGCCCGCGATTGGTAATGGTAAGAAACCTAAGATTTCGCCATCTTTCACGATCACTTGTCCGCCACCTTGTGCTGCCAAATGGTTCACTGCAATTGTCATATCTTTGCTATTTGTACCGATACAAACTACGTTGTTATCATCAGGTGCACATGAGCTTGCCATTGCGCCGCCTTTCAATTTCCAACCTGTTACAAAACCAACCGCTGGTTTCACATCTGTAATACCAAAGCGCTCGATCACTGTTGCGTATAGAACATCTTGTTCCAAATCAGGCTGAACAACACCATCAATCACTTTCAATTCTACATTGCGAGCTTTACGCACGAATGGTACATCGAAATCTACTGCCAATGATAAAGCATGTACTGAATCTGCATCCAATTCTGTCTTCACATTCATGTCAGCTTCAGCAACTGGCTTCATTTTCATTGTGTTCAACAATAATTCGCTACGCTTTGGTGGTGTTAATGTTTTGCTCATTTTACCAGCTTCAACAACTGTTTCACCTTTTGCGATCACTGTATCGATTTCAAACTTCACTAAGTCTTCAACCATCAAGATATCAGCATAACGTCCTGGAGAAATTGAACCCACTAAATGATCCACACGATAAGCTTCCGCTGAGTTGATAGAACCCATTTGAATTGCAGTCAAAGGATCAACACCGTTTGCAATCGCCATACGGATCAATTTATCCATGTGACCATTTGCTAAAATTTCTGATGCAACAACATCATCTGTACAGAAGCTCACACGGCGTGCAACACGAGGATTTAAATGCGTTACGATCTTCATATTCTCTTCCAAGAAGTGAGAAATTGAAGATTCACGAATGATTACGAACATGCCTTTACGCACTTTTTCCATCATCTCTTCGTGGTTATAGCTTTCGTGATCCAAACGAACACCCGCACATAGTACTGAGTTCAATTTTTCACCACGATTCATTGGTGCACAACCAAATACAGGTAAGCGGTTTTCACGTGCTAATTCTAATGCACGCATTACATCAGGATGTTTGTTTTCTACGAATTCAGAAACAGTTTCCCACACGCCGAAAACTTCAGGCCACTTTTGAACTTCTTCATGAACTTCTGCTGTTACGTTAAATGCAACATTACTTTGTGGCAATGTATATGGCGTGAAGAATGGCAAGCCCCAGAATACATGCAATGGTAAATCATCAATTTCAGCTAAAACTTCTTTGATGCCTTCCAAACCAGTTGTTACAACGTATTGATCTAAACCAGAAACAATACTTGTTGTACCATGAGGAACAACTGCTTTTGCAAAACTTGTCATAGACAATTTACTGCATTCGATGTGCAAGTGACCATCGATTAAACCTGGCACTAAATATTTACCTTTCGCATCGATGATTTCTGTTTTCTCACCAATGTAAGCATCTACATTGCCTGTTGCTACGATCTGTGTTTTGTAGATCGCAACATCCGCAGGATAAATTTCGCTAGATGTAACGTTTACCAACATACCGTTTTTAATCACGCGGTCCGCTGGAATTTTAGCTGCGCCTGCATCAATCATTTCACGAATAGGTTCTCTTCTCATGTTTTACTCCTGATAAAACTAAATAAACTCAAATTAAAATAAATTTAAAACTCTATGCTCTGCCTTTAAGGTTGAGCGAACTCAGTATGTTTAGTCTTTTACAAAAAGATGTAGCGCAATAAAAATAGAAGCGCCATGATGCCTGTGCACCATGTAATGTCTTTGAATTTACCTGCGGCAATTTTCAATACAACGTAAGTAATGAAGCCCAATGCGATACCTTCTGTGATTGTGAAAGTAAACGGCATTGCAACTGCTGCAACGAATGATGGTGTTGCTTCTGTTAAATCTTCCCAGTCAATTTTAGCCAACTCAGAAATCATCAAAACGCCGATATAAAGAAGCGCGCCCGTTGTTGCATATAGCGGAATCATTTTTTCCAATGGCGAGAAGAACAGTAATATTAAGAATAACAAGCCAACGCCCACAGACATCAAGCCTGAACGACCACCAACAGCAACGCCTGAAGCACTTTCGATATATGCTGTTACTGCTGATGTCCCCATATAAGAACCCACAGCTGATGCACTACTGTCGATCAATAATGATTTTTGCTGATTAGGATAATTGCCTTGCTCATTGGTTAAACCTGCTTTTGAAGTCACAGCAATGAATGTGCCTGATGATTCAAATAAGTTAATCAACATGACTGAAACAATGATGCCAACCATAGATGCACTAAATACATCTTTAAAATCTAAATGCCCTGCAACAGGTGCAATAGATGGTGGCATACTCACTAAACCGTGATAAGAAACTTCAGGATCAATCAATAAAGCAATCGCTGTAATCACAACAAATGAAATCAAAACAGAAGCATAAACATTGCGCTGCGCGAGTACGATTACAATTAAAAATCCTAGAGCACCCAAAGCAAATGAAATACTTTTAGGATCGCCGAGTGCAACCATTGTGTCTGGATTAGCAACGATGATGTGCGCGTTATGCAAGCCAATTAATGTGATTAACAAGCCACAGCCAACGCTGATCCCGATTCTCAAAGAATATGGAATATTGGAAACCATCCAATAACGAATTTTGAATAAAGACAATAAGAACAGAGAAACAGCACTGAGGAAGATCAATGTCATCCCTGTTTCCCATGTGAGGCCGTTCGCCCCAACTAAAACATAAGCAAAGTAAGCATTAATACCCATTCCTGGTGCTAATGCGATTGGCAGTTTTGCAACTGCACCCATTAAAACTGATGCAATGGCTGTGATTAAAACAGTTGTCACAAACACAGCTTGTGTGTCCATACCCGCTGCGCCCAAAATTTTTGGGTTAACAAACGCGATATAAACCATTGTGATAAAGGTTGTGAAAGCAGCAATTAATTCCTGCTTAATCGTTGTATTGTGGCGCTTTAGTTCGAAATATCGTTCTATAAAGGCTAACACTTGTGACTCCTAGATAATTTAGATGAAGTGCATCGATGAAGATGCTGATTTGAAAAGGTAACTTAAACATTTGCTTATATTTCTTTGGGTATGTCTTTAAGTCACCTCCTTCACCTATTTAATCTAGCGTCGCCTAGCGAATGTTAGAAAGGAAGGAGATACAGCTATGCTGATCCCGCTCTCGCGGTATCTTGGGGGGTATTAAAATGCGATAAAACATTTAAAGTCCTCTAGCTGTATTCAACATGAAAATATGTTTCGCATTGTAAGGATATTTTACTGAATGTCAAATTTGAATAATCTGGTTAGTTATTTTCTGAATTATTAAACTTCTCTAATAACTCATTCATTTCTTTCTCATTGCTCTTAGGTGTTTGGGTTAAAAAGTATAGACCAAAACAGAAAATTACTACCATGTATACAATGAGTTCCACAATAGAGCCCATATCATCTCTAGGAGATAATCGAATATTGATGTAATCACGCAGCATCAATTTTAATAACAATAGAATGAAAACAAAAAATGCAAATAAACTACAACATAAAGCCAATAATTTTAAAAATTTATAGCCCAACTTATCAAAAAAGCTTAGTGGCTGAATACAAATTTTATTCTCAATCAAATCAAACTTAAAGCGATAATAATTCAAATCCCTTCTGTATAAAACAATAGAATCATGCGTCAATAGCTTCATTATCTTCATCGATAAATCTGATCTATGGATTTTAGTAAGTTTAAATAGTACTTCTTGATCACGCCTTTTATTCAGCAATTTTTTCAGACCATGATCTGTGGCTGCATTAATATATTGTTCATATCTCTTTAATGATCTGTAATTTAGATATTCTTCAATTGGTCTTAAACGGTGCAATGAATAGAACAACAAACACACAAATAAAATAATAAATGTTGCCATAGTTGGATTTTGAAAAAAATCTTTCAATATTTCAAATAACTTATCCATGTTTCCTCTATCATTTTTTATTTAAGATGATCATACAAGAATCACCAAATTTTATCTTATTCTCATGAAGAAAATTGGCAAGATCAATTTGAATAAGCGTATGATAAAACGATAACAAAAAGATGGAGAATAATATGTCGACTCACTATTTAAACCAAAACCAATCCTACTGGGATCAACAGGCAGCTCAGGATTCTCCATGGTCACAGCCAGTTTCTGATGAATTAGTGCTCAATGCTAAAAATGGCAATTGGGATGTTCATCTAATGCCATCAGCCATTGATAAAAATTGGCTAGGCAATATTCAAGGTAAGACAATCTTGTGCTTAGCTTCTGCTGGTGGGCAACAAGCACCAATTTTAGCAGCAGCTGGCGCAATTGTGACTGTATTGGATATTTCTGAAAGGCAACTGAAAAAAGATCAAGAGATAGCAGAAAAACATCAGCTGACACTCACAACTGTACAAGGCAACATGAATGATTTGAGCCAGTTTGAAGATGGTAGTTTTGACTTAGTTTTCCACCCGATTTCTAATTTATATGTGCCAGATGTGAATCCTGTATGGAAAGAATGCTTCAGAGTTTTAAAAAACAATGGAAGACTATTAGCGAGTTTCTATAACCCGATTGTATTTGTGGATGACCGTGATGCTCTACTTCGCCAAAAGGGATTATTGAAACCAACTTATAAAATTCCTTTTTCGGATATTCGTGATTTACCCAAAGATTTACTACAACAAAAAATCGATAAAGGTGAATCATTGGTATTCGGGCACTCTTTAACAGATTTAATTGGCGGACAAACTAAAGCAGGATTTTTGATTAAAGATTTTATCGAAGAATTTGCACCACGTGCACGATTCTTAATCGATGATTATCTACCAACCTTTATAGCAACTTATGCCATTAAGTTAGATTAAAACAAAAAGCCCAATGAAATCTCATTGGGCTTTAACTTTTGTATCCAAGTTTAGTTACCAGCGATAAAACCTGCGGCAATGATTAATAAACTGCCTGAAAAACCTTCCACTAATCGGCGACGCTTATCACTCGGTGCACTTTTACTACTTAAGTTCGCTAAGCTCACACCAATGATTGTATAAACGATCGCACAACTCACAATAAATACAGCCGCCAATGACAATGCTTGCAAGCCATAATTACCAGATTTATCGATAAAATTCGGCAAAATTGCCAAATAAATCAATAAACCTTTCGGATTTAAGAAACTTGTTAAAAAGCCCTTACGATATAAATGTTTGTGAACTTTGGCATCTTTTTGTATTTCTAATAAGCCTTTTTTCATTGCTGAACGAATCATACAAAATGCCAAATACAGCAAATATGCAACGCCCACCCAACGAATCACATTAAACAATACAGGCGAAGCTGCAACCAATGCCGCAACACCCAATGCACTCAAAACAGCATGAACACAATAGCCAGTTAAAATCCCCGCATTTGCCTTCATCACTGCCTTTTTACCTGCTGTCAAACCCTGAGATGCGATGAATAACACATCAGGCCCTGGCGTACACACTAATGGAAAAACTGCCAAACCAAATAACAACAAATTATCAAAATACATGATCTACGATCCTCTCAAAAATCGGAGGCTATTGTAGTCTTTCACTCTTGAAATTTTTACTTGTTGTTATCAACTACGAATGATATTTTGATTAATAATTTCATTGTTTTTAAATTTTGTGAATTAAAATGCCAATAAAATTAGATAGCATAGATCGTCATATTTTGCGCATATTGCAAAAGGATGCGAGCATTCAAAATGCTGAACTTGCCCAAATTGTAGGATTATCCCCTTCCCCTTGTTTACGTAGAGTTAAACTCTTGCAAGAAGCTGGCGTGATCAAGCGCTATATCGCAATTGTGGATGGTGCAAAAGTGGATGCAGGTTTAACCCTTTTTTCCCGAATTTGGTTCAAAGCACAAGATGCCAAAACTATCGATAGCTTCATTGAAGCGATTCAAGATATGCCAGAAATTATCGAATGCCACTTAATGGCGGGCGAATGTGACGCTTGGCTTCGCATCGTGACGAAAGATTTGGATAGTTATCGACAGTTTCATGCCCATAAACTCACAACTATTAAAGCCATTCAAAGTGTTAAAACGGATGTGCCAATGGATACGGTGAAACTCACATATAGCTTGCCGATTTAAATCATTATTTAATTTTCATTCAAATAATAAAAAAGCCTTTAGATTTTTCTAAAGGCTTTTTTAAATAATATATTTTCAGTGATTATTGAGTGATTAACTGTTCAATCGGTACTGGCGTTTCTTGTGCTTTCAATGCCGCTTTTTCAGCATTGATGTAATCCATAATTGCGCTTGTTAATGGTTTTGTATTGTCACCAGAAATCGCAGAAATTTGGAAACATGGACCTTCCCACTGAATCTCTTTCAAGAAATCAGCGATGCGCTCTTCGCGCTCATCTTCAGGAATCAAATCCAATTTATTCAACACTAACCAGCGATCTTTTTTCGCCATCTCTTCATCATATTGGTGCAATTCATTTGTAATTACACGGAAATCTTCAACAGGATCTTGTGAATCGCTGTATGGAGACATATCAACCAAATGTAACATGATGGATGTACGAGATAAGTGACGCAAGAATTTATGACCTAAGCCAGCACCTTCTGCAGCACCTTCGATTAATCCTGGAATATCTGCCATTACAAAGCTATCCAATGGACCAACGCTCACAACACCTAAATTAGGGTGCAATGTTGTAAATGGATAATCTGCAACTTTTGGACGCGCTGCTGATACGGCACGAATCAATGTTGATTTACCAGCATTTGGTAAACCTAACAAGCCAACGTCCGCCAATACTTTCAATTCCAAACGCAAACGGCGTTCTTCACCTGGTGTACCTGGCTTAGTTTGTCTTGGTGCACGATTAGTGGATGACTTAAAGCGTGTATTACCCAATCCGTGGAAACCACCTTGAGCAACTTTAGCCACTTGGCCATCTTCTGTTAAGTCGCAAATGAATTCGTTTGTGTCCGCATCGTGCACTTGCGTACCCAACGGAACCACCAAAACTAAATCTTCACCTGCTGCACCTGTACAGTTTGCACCACGGCCATTTTCACCACGCTTTGCTTTAAACGTTTTAGCGAAACGGAAATCTACTAATGTGTTTACAGCATCTGATGCTTGTAGAAAAATACTACCACCATCACCGCCGTCACCGCCATCAGGTCCTCCGAAAGGGATGAACTTCTCGCGACGAAAACTTAAACACCCATCACCACCATTACCGGCCTCAACCGCAATGATCACCTCATCAACGAATTTCATCTGCCCTCCTTAATCTGACAGCATAAATAATAAAAGCCCCAATAAAAGGGGCTTTTAAAACAACTAAAATTTATTAAGCAACTGGTTGGATGCTTACAAACTTACGGTTTTTTTGACCTTTTACTTCAAATACAACGTGACCATCAGCTTTAGCGAATAAAGTATGATCTTTACCCAAACCTACGTTATCACCAGCGTGAAAACGAGTACCACGTTGACGAACGATGATAGAACCAGCTGGAACTAATTCACCGCCAAAACGCTTAACACCTAAGCGTTTACTTTCGGAATCGCGACCGTTACGGCTCGAGCCGACGCCTTTCTTCTGTGCCATGTTTAAATCCTCTTATACGTCTAGGAATCTCGCAATTATGCAGAGATGCTAGAAATTTTAACTTCAGTAAAGTGTTGACGATGTCCAGCGTGCTTGCGAGAGTGCTTACGACGACGGAATTTGATGATTTCGATCTTACGTCCACGACCTTGTTTCAATACTTCTGCAACTACTTTAGCATTTGCAACAAGTGGTGTACCAACAGTTGTAGAACCATCTTTACCTACTAACAATACTTCTGCAAATTCTACGTTAGAACCTTCAGCAGCGCCTTCTAATTTTTCAATGCGAAGGATTTGACCTTCAGCTACACGGTATTGTTTACCGCCTGTTTTGATTACAGCATACATGTGTAATGCTCCAAATAGTTAAGTGAATCTGAATTCTTTTGCTATCACGTTGAACAAGTCAACAAGAAATAACAGTCCATAAAAAGGACGTGATTGTATAAAAAAAAATGGTTTGCGTCAAGATTAAGCACCTTATTCTTGACATCTTTTTTTCCATATTAATATGTTAATCTTGTCAATTGTAGCAAATAATACTGCATTTTTTAAGTAAAAATTTACTTTTACTGATTTTATTGCTTGGTACTTTTGTCAGCCATTTTTGCAAAAATATTCGCCAAAATCGCCCCACTGATATTGTGCCAAACACTAAAAAGTGCACTTGGAACAGCCACAATTGGATCAAAATGTTTATTTGCTAAAGCCGCACCTAAACCACTATTTTGCATACCAACTTCGATCGCAATAGCCTTACGTTGAGCCAATCCCAAGCCCATAATTCTTGCAATCACATAGCCAATTAAATAACCCAATGTATTGTGCAACATCACAATAGCAATGATGATTAACCCAGTTTCCTGTAAACGCGCCTGATTCAACGCCACAACGATCGCTACAATCATCACAATGCCAAATACAGATATAATTGGTAGCACAGGCATTACATATTTAACATTCGAACGTAAAGCCATGCGAACAGCTAAGCCCAATACAATTGGCACAATCACAAACTGCACAATTGACATCATCATTGCATAAAAAGAAACATTAACGCTTTCTGATGCTAATAATTTTAATAATAATGGTGTCATTAATGGTGCTAATAACGTTGTAATGCTTGTAATTGTTACGCTTAATGCCACATCTCCACGGGATAAATAAGTAATCACATTACTGGATGTACCACCTGGACAAGAACCGACTAACACAACACCTAAAGCTAATAATGGATCGATATTGAAAATCTTAACCAAAGCAACAGCCAACAAAGGCATAATCACAAACTGAGCAGCAATACCCAATAGAACTTGCCAAGGCTTCTTAACTACTTGAGAGAAATCTTCTAAAGTCAGCGTTAAACCCATTCCAAACATAATAATGCCAAGGAAATAAGTGATGAGCCAACCTAAAGAGCTAAATAATGATGGGATGAAGAATCCCAATAGTGCAAATAATAATGTCCAAAGTGCAAAAGTTTTGCCGATGAATTCTGAAAATAAATTTAACAAACGCATAAAACAGCCTTCAATCAATATCGAATAAATAAATTAATAATTTTTGTACAAACTTTGGATAGTGTGCTGATTGATGCGATTTTGTCGCTGATATTGCACTCATTCGAGTATACATCGCCTTTAAACGCTGTAAAGTACAATTTTCAAGAAATAGTTTACAAACTCTCTATAATGTTCCATTCGTTTAAATAACTTTTCAATCAGGTACTGATAATATGAATAATGATAAAGAATACGATGTAGTGATTATTAAAGATGAAGATAATTCATCACAGAACTATTCCAATAATAATGATAAATACAGATCATTGAATGAAGCCATTAATTATGATTACGATTTCTCTGTTTCTGACTTGATTTCAGAAGCTTGGGGAATGGTAAACGGTAATAAATTACCAATTTTCATCGCGATTGTTTTGGCTGGTATTTTAGGCACAATCGTTTCCTATATTGGTCAAATCATTTCTGCTTTAGTAATTGCCATTCCAGTATTAAGCTTTGTTGTGAATATCGTTTTTGGTGCTGCAAGTTCAATTTTTGCAATTGGTGTGATCATCGTTGTTTTAAAATTAGCAAATCGCGAAAAAGTCGATGCAGCAAGTGATTTCTGCCAATTCACAAAATACTGGGTACCAATTTTAATTTTATCCATCGTAATGTCGATCATTGTTGCAATTGGCTTCACATTATTAATTATCCCTGGCATTTACTTGGCTGTTGCTTATTCATTGGCTTATTGGATTTTAGTGATTCATCCAAATGCTTCATTTTGGGATATTTTAGAAGCATCACGCAAAATCGTAACGCGCCGTTGGTTTAAATTCTTCATCTTAAGCTTAGTATTGGGAGTAATTTTATTCATCTCTGCAATTCCTTTAGGTATTGGTTTAATTTGGACATTACCATTATGTAACTTTGCTTATGCTTTAATCTTTAAGAAGATTTTTGAAAAATAATTTTAAACATTAATATTGCTTTCATTAATAGCAATCACTCTGATATCAATATCTCACCTGCAGGGCGAGATACTCAGAATAAGCTCTGTAAGCCAATTTTATTTTAATAATTAAAAAAGCCGATTTCATAATGAAATCGGCTTTTTGTTTATTCAGTAAGAATATTAAACTATTTCTCTTTCAACATTGGGAAGCCCAGTGCTTCACGGCTTGCATAGTAAGCTTCAGCCACAGATTTAGCCAATTCACGTACACGTAAGATATATGATTGACGCTCTGTCACAGAGATCGCTTTACGCGCATCCAACAAGTTAAATGTATGAGAAGCTTTCAATACCATTTCATACGCCGGCAATGCTAATTTTGCTTCAATCAAACGCTTCGCTTCTTTTTCGAAGAAGTTGAATTGTTGCAATAAGAAATCTACATCTGCATGTTCAAAGTTAAAGGTTGATTGCTCAACTTCATTTTGGTGGAAAACATCACCATAAGTTACAGTGCCGAATGGTGTTTCTGACCAAACTAGATCATAAACGCTTTCAACATTCTGCAAATACATTGCTAAGCGCTCTAAACCATAAGTGATTTCGCCCATCACTGGCTTACATTCTAAACCACCAACTTGTTGGAAATATGTAAACTGCGTCACTTCCATACCGTTCAACCAAACTTCCCAACCTAAGCCCCAAGCACCCAATGTTGGTGATTCCCAGTTATCTTCCACAAAGCGCACATCGTGTACTTTTGTGTTGATGCCCAATACATTTAAAGATTCCAAATATAATTCTTGGAAGTTCTCTGGTGATGGTTTAACCACAACTTGGAATTGATAGTAATGTTGCAAACGGTTAGGGTTTTCACCATAACGGCCATCTGTTGGACGACGTGATGGTTGAACATAAGCAGAAGCCCAAGGCTCTGGCCCTAATGAACGCAAGAAAGTTGCTGAGTGGAATGTACCAGCACCCACTTCCATATCGTATGGTTGTAACAACACACATCCTTGCTCTGCCCAGAATGTTTGCAGTTTTAGGATCATTTCCTGAAATGTTAATACTTTTGACATAATTTCGTTTTACCTTAAAAAATTGGCGATATTATAGCGAGTTCACAGTTATTTAATCACTTTTTTTAAATAATGATAACTGCGCATCGCGAATATCATCTTTAAAACTCTTCTCAAATTCATCATCGTCATATGGCTTAATCGCCATTGCACTTTTCTCTCTAAAGCGTAATTCACTTTGTGGCACAGGGATTTCAATATTATTAGAACGAAGCGCTGTATCAATCGCCCACATATAAGCAGCATGTACAGCATTCGGGCGTTTAACCGCACGTGCAGTCAACCAAACCACCAATTCAAATTCATAATAATAATCACCAAAACGATTGAGCCAAACAGCAGGATTGCGTCCTGGAATTCCTTTCAATGTATGTGGAACTTCTTCCGCTGCTTTCAAGACAGCTTCACGCACTAAGTCTTTATCCACGCCATAAGCAACTTTAAATGGATAACGAATACGACGATGCGGCTCTGTTAATGTCCAGTTGAGCATCTTTGTATTAATGAGTTCTGAGTTCGGAATGACTATTTCTATATTGTCATTATCCGCAATGATCGTTGCACGAACGTTAATCGCACGAACTTCACCACGCAAATTACGATCTTGTAATTCAATGAAGTCACCCACTTTCAAAGAGCGTTCAAAAAGGATGATCAAGCCAGATACGAAGTTACTTAAAATGGATTGCAATCCAAAACCCAAACCGATTGCCAGCGCACCGGCTACTAAGGCAAAGTTGGTAAAATCAATCCCAATGATGGTTAATCCACCTAAGAAACCAATAGAAATGACTGAATAGTAAGTTAATCGTCCTGTTAAGTAATACGCAGGCAATTTTTCACCGCCATTACGATTACCTACGCGAACTAGCAGTTTGTTCATCCAAAATGCAGCCCACCAAGCAACAAATAGTACTAATACAAAGCGCACTAAACCACTTGCCGTTACTGGTGTATCACCTACTTTAAATAAAGCCGTAGATGTTGAATTTTTAACAAAACGCCAAGAATCGCTTAAAAATAAGCGCGCTTTATAATATGTATTTCTCCAGCCACCACTCAGTGCCAAAATCTTCTCTTTGGAAAGATTAGAGATATATCCACTATCATCCAGCAATACGTTTAAGCGCTGTAAATTAATGGCTGTATCTTGAATTAAATTAGAACGATCTTGAATAATATTACGTAGAAAAAGTGATTGATCACCTTCTGTTGGCGTTTCTGCCAATAATTCTGTTGAACGAATTCGTTCAATTTCATTTTGCTCTGTACGACCTGCTGCTTTGACATTAAGCTCTTCTAACTCAACATCATAACGACGCACATTTTTCAAAGCTGTTTCATAATCAGATTCTGGATCATGCAATAACTGTAACAAGTTCAACTGCATCTTATAAAAGATAATCTGCGCTTGTGCTGCCGCCAAATGCACTTGAGTATTTAATACTCGGAGTTCCCGATAACGCCCAACAGCAGCATCTTCTTTTGTACCTGTTGAATCTAATGAAGCCAAATATTGCTGTTCACGAGAGAGCTTTGTTGTCACTTCTTGAACGCGTTGCTCTGATTGATTCACAGCTTCTTTTAGTTGAGCAATTTCTTCATCAGATGTAGAAATGGCATTCACAGCAACGCCAATCACCACTTTGATATCATCCAAGCGTTGATTGATATTACTTAATTCACTCTTCATCGTTTTGTTGCGCTCATCAATCAACACAGCTTCTGTCTGCGTTAAAATGATGTTTAAACCTTCACCAAAACGATTATTATCAATGCTCGTCATATCCAAATAGCGAGCAAGATTTGTGTTCAATTGACGCTCTAAAGCTTTAAGCTGTTTTTCATATTCACTGATTTCTAAACGAATGCGTTGTGCATTGCCTTTCAATTCTCTTTCTTGATGAGTTAAATCTATCAGCTGTTTAATCGTATATTTTTCAGCAATGACTAATTTCGCTGTACTCACTTCAGGTTGCTTCTTACTCACCAAAGTTTCATAAGCCACCAAATTTGCTGAAATCTGGCTCAAGATCGGTTGATATTTTTTCTGTTCATCCAATGGCAAATGGCTGATTTGCTCATTCACACGCCCGATGAATCCTGCAATCCCTTGCTTTAATTCATCACCAGATTTTGTTGAAAAGTAGCCCCACCATGTTGTCACTAATTTTAGAGGATCAGGTAAATCATGAACTTTTTTATCGTTATTTTTAGTTCCCAATCCTTCAGATAAAATTGTATTCAGTGGTAATCCTTGGCTGAATGCGACATTTGTTGTTGACTGAAATGCCAACAAATTAAACGTCAATATCGCCAAAGCTATAATTCTTTTTTTCACCTAACCACCTTAAGTCCCAAAATTTAATCTTACTTGATTATTATTGCATTAGTTGCTTTTTATGACCCAAAAAGACAAAGAGCTAGTATTATATACTTCATTTGAGTAAAATTGCAGAGTTTAACTCAGTCATTCAAGATTAAAAACACCGAGGATTATTGTGGCGAAAAGCAAAAATACGGATGAAACAATTGAAGGTAAATTGCATTCAATTGATACAATCATAGAGCAGCTAGAATCTGGCGAGCTAACGCTTGAGCAATCATTAAAACTATTCACTGATGGTACTCAACTCATTCATGATTGCCGTAATATTTTGGATCACACTGCCAAAAAAATTGAAGAAGTTTCACAGTCAAAAGTTGCTGAATCACATTCAGATAGCTTTGATGACGATGACATTCCTTTTTAAGCCTCAGTTTAGGTATCGATTATGTTTCAATTTAGAGAAGAATTTGAGTGCTACTTAGCCAAATATTTAGATAAACTTTCCACAGTTCCTTTATTAAAGGAAGCGATGGAATACAGCGCTTTGGATGGTGGCAAACGCATTCGTCCATTACTCGCTTTTGCAGGCGGCCAGCTAAGTAGCGCAAGTAATCAAGCACTATTGCCTATTGCAGCAGCCATCGAAATGATCCATTGCTATTCGTTAGTCCATGATGATCTTCCTGCTATGGATGATGATGATTTTCGCCGTGGCAAACCCAGCAATCATAAAGCTTATGATGAAGCCACAGCCATTTTGGTTGGTGATGCACTATTAACAGAAGCATTTGCTTTATTAACACATGATGAAAACTTCACCGCGGAAACTAAAGTTGAGCTATTGAAAATGCTCAGCACAGCTTCTGGTGCACTTGGCATGATCAAAGGTCAATTCCTAGACATGCAAGCAGAGCAAAAACCTGTGACGTTGGAAGAACTACAAGAAATCCACAACAACAAAACAGGCGCATTGATCAAAGCTAGTATCATGATGGGCTATATTGCAGGTCAAAACCAATCGCAAGAATCCTTACAATCTTTAGCAACATTTGCACAAAAAGTTGGACTTATGTTCCAAATTCAAGATGATATTTTAGATGCCACCAGTTCATCTGAAGTACTAGGCAAAAGTGCAGGCAAAGATGCTGAACAAGAAAAAGCCACCTATGTTAATTTGCTAGGCATTGAAACTGCACAGGATTACATGCAAAAACTCAACGCCGAAGCTTTAGCACTATTAACACCGTTTCAAACCAATGCAGATCCTTTGAAAGCCTTAACGCTTTATGTGATCGAAAGGCAGAATTAACAATGTCACTTTTAACCCAAATTCAAACCCCACAAGACTTAAAACGTCTCTCACCACAAGAATTGCAACAACTTGTGAATGAATTGCGCCAGTTTTTAATTAACAGCGTATTGGAAAGTGGTGGGCACTTTGCATCTGGTTTAGGTGTGATCGAATTAACAGTTGCATTGCATTATGTATTTGATGCACCAGAAGATTCCATTGTGTGGGATGTCGGGCATCAAGCTTATCCCCATAAAATTTTGACTGAACGTCGTGATCAACTTAAATCCATTCGTCAAAAAGATGGTTTAAAGCCATTTCCTTGCCCAAAAGAGAGCAAATACGATGCATTTACAGTTGGCCACTCTTCAACATCAGTAAGTGCTGCTTTAGGTATGAGCATTGCTAATGAGTTATTACATGCTCATCATCATGCAGTTGCTGTGATTGGCGATGGTGCATTAACAGCTGGTATGGCTTTTGAAGCACTAAATCATGCAGGTGCAATCAAAGCAGATATGTTGGTTATTTTGAATGATAACAACATGTCAATTTCACCAAATGTTGGCGCACTCAGCAACATGGTGACAAAAACATTATCTAACCCAATCATGCAATCACTCCGTTCGGAAGGTAAACGCTTCATCCAAAGCTTACCATTACCACATGCTGTAGAGTTGGCAAAGCGCACAGAAGAGCAAATCAAGAATATGGTTGCAGGTGATGGTGGATTATTTGAATCCCTAGATTTCCAATATTTTGGCCCTGTGGATGGTCATGATTTACTATCATTGATCAAAATATTACAAAATTTGAAACAAAAGCGTGGCCCAAAACTTTTGCATTTAATTACGCAAAAAGGCAAAGGTTACTCACAAGCAGAATCTGCACCTGTGAAATTCCACGCAGTTTCAGCCCCCAAACCTGTCGACAAAGTTGAAACTAAACCTGCTGCAAAAACTTATACACAGATTTTCTCACAGTGGATTTGTGACGTTGCAGAAAAAGATCATAAAATTGTAGCTGTAACACCTGCAATGCGCGAAGGCTCTGGCTTAGTTGAATTTGATCAACGTTTTCCTAAACGTTTCTTTGATGTTGCAATCGCAGAACAGCACGCAGTAACAATCGCCGCTGGTATGGCAATGAAAGGCTTAAAACCTGTGGTTGCAATCTATTCAACATTCTTACAGCGCGCTTATGATCAATTAATCCATGATGTTGCGTTGCAAGATTTGCCAATTGTATTTGCCATTGATCGCGCGGGCGTTGTTGGCCCTGATGGTCCAACACACATTGGTGCATTTGACTTAGCATATTTGCGCATTGTGCCAAACATTGTGATCATGGCTCCATCCGACGAAAATGAACAATATCACATGCTAAATTTAGCATTAACTGTACCCCACCCAACCGCTGTACGTTATCCTCGCGGTTCTGGCGAAGGCATGGAAGTGACAGAAACATTGGACATACAATTTGGTAAAGCCAATATTATTCGCAAAGGTGTAGATACTGTAATTTTTGCAGTGGGCACAATGCTACATGTTGCAGAAAAAGCAGCGAACGCACTCAATGCAACATTAGTGGACTTACGCTTTGTGAAACCATTGGATGCAGAATTAATCATCGCGGAAGCTAAAAAACACAGCATCATTATTACGATTGAAGATGGCGTTGTGACTGGTGGTGTTGGTACAGCAATCCAAGAATTATTGGCACAAAACTATATCTTCAAGCCCATCAAAACTTTTGGTTTACCTGATACATTTCTAGAACATGGCGAGCGCCATGAAGTCTTAGCAATGGCAGGATTAGAAGAGAATCAATTCTTGAAAGATGTAACAGAATTTAAAGCAAAAATTTTAGATTAAATTCATCACACATATTTTGATGCGGCATGTGCAGAAGCCCATGCCCATTGGAAGTTAAATCCACCCAATTGCCCCGAAACATCCAAAACTTCGCCCACAAAAAACAGGCCTTTTTGTTTTTGGCTTTCCATCGTTTTGGATGATATTTCTGTTGTATCTACGCCGCCTAAAGTGACTTCTGCTGTGCGATAGCCTTCAGTGCCTGCGGGTTTCACTTCAAATTGATGCAAGGATGATGCAACTTGCACAAGCCTTTCATCGCTCCATTGACCAATCATAATTTCAGCTTGATCTCGCCACAATAACTCTTGAAGCTCTAACACTAAATTTTTAGGTAAATATTCCGTTAATAGTGTGCGTAATAAAATTTTAGGTTGGCTATTTTTCTTAGCTTTAAACAGCTGTGATAAATCTTCTTGCGGTAAGAAATCAATATTAAAACTCTGCCCTGCTTGCCAATAATTAGATAACTGTAATGAGCTTGGCCCACTTAAACCACGATGCGTAAATAGCAATGCTTCTGTAAAGCTTTGCTGATCATTCGATAAAGTTGCATCAATCGCATTACCACTTAAACGCCCAGTAATGTCTTTCATGGCATCCGAAAATGTAAATGGTACTAAACCAGCACGCGTTGGAAATACTTTATGACCAAATTGCTTGGCAATCTCATACCCAATGCCAGAACCGCCTAATGTAGGAATGGATAATCCACCTGTTGCCACAACCACAGATTCAGCTTCAAAATTTCCTGCAACTGTTTGAACTTTGAATCGTCCATTTTGTAAAACATTCACGGATTGTACTTCGCTGTGTGTGTGAATTTCTACATTTCTAGTATACTCACATTCCTCAACTAACATTGCGAGAATCTGCTTTGCACCATTTAATGTGAATAATCGCCCATGTGCACGCTCTTCATACTCAATGCCATGCTCGCACACTAAACTGATGAAATCCCAATTGGTGTAACGCTTCAAAGCAGAAATCGTAAAAGGATGATTATGCGTAATGTAATTATTGGATTCCACATCTAGATTGGTAAAATTACATTTTCCACCGCCAGACATTAAGATTTTTTTGCCGATCTTATTGGCTTTTTCTAGCACAAGAACTTTGCGACAACGCTGCCCTGCCATAAAAGCCAACATTAAACCAGATGCGCCTGCACCGATGATAATCACATCATATTGTTTATTCGACATAGTTCCACAGCTGATTGGCTAAAACGCGCCATTATATGTGATTTTGTCAGCTTGTGCGACTTAACAAAAAATCAGCAAAATATTATTTAGGCAATTTTCTGATGCCATAGCCATCTTCATTACAGAATAAAATACCATCATCCACTAGTTGGTCCAATACATCTGCAATCAATATTGACATAATATATGTATATTTTAATGGCGATGAAGCTTTAGTAATCATCGCACCTTTATTATCAGGATCATCAAAGTTTAAAGTTGGTGAATATTGCATTTCATACATATCTCTCACCTTCAATTTTTGATTAATAATATCTTTTCGAATTTCCAAACTGACCGTTGAAAAATGTTTCTTTTTATACATAAATACTCACATCCTTGAAAGCACAGATACTACAGCTATTTATCTGTCACAGCAACCTGCTAACAAATATCTGTGACACCAAGGCGACACTGCCTTGGTGCTTACCCTTTTTAAGCCCCTTTTTTGAGAGGTTCGAAACTGAGAGATAAGAAATACTCTAAAGTATCATCTTTAATCTCTAACCATGGCTTGGGTAATTGTGGTGCCAAAGTTTGAGTTTGTGTGGAACGATAAGACTTTTCACGGAATCCCATAATATCTTCCTTCTTATCCTCTTGCCACTCTTTTAAAATTTCTGCTTGTTTTTCAACAGCAAAATCAGGGTAATCAGTTAAATTCACTAGATCACGAACATAAGATGCTTGGAAATCAATTGATGCATAACAAGTTTTTGCAGCTTGTCGTGTTGCTTGCCATTGATCCATATCCGCTTGTCGATCTGCTTCATTCGGTAATTCAAAACGATCAATCATATAATCACGAGCCAGCCATGCTTGAGCATCAAACATATTGAATGTGAAATATTGATCTTGCATACCTAAATAAATTAACTGAGGATGCTCCTGCCAGAAAATACCTTTGTAAAGATTTTCAGGATAGAGGCAATTGTGCGTTTGTAAACGCAAACGATCTTCCAAAAATGGAAAGTGAAATTGATAACCAGTACACAAAATAATGGCATCAAATTCTTGGCTTGTGCCATCTTTAAAATGCGCAATATTACCATCAAAATGCGTCAATAATGGAACTTCTTTAATACCTTCAGGCCATTCAAAACCAAGTGGCTTCGAACGATAGCTGATCGTAATAGAGTTCGCACCATATTTGTAACATTGTGTCGCGATATCTTCTGCAGAATAACTACTGCCCACTAAAAGAATATCTCTCCCTTCAAACTCCAAAGCATCGCGGAAATCATGTGCATGTAGAATTCTACCTGGGAACTGATCTAAACCTTCAAAATATGGCATATTCGGTGTAGAGAAATGCCCCGTTGCCACGACAACATAATCAAATACTTCTGTTTCTTGTTGTTCTGTTTTGTGATTCATCACAGTGACTGTGAGTTTTTGGGTTTCATCATCGAATGTTACCCAGCGGACAGGACATTCAAATTTAATGTATTTACGAATGTCTTGTTTATTGATGCGCCCCATAATGTAATCTTTTAAGACTGCACGAGGCGGATAAGAAGGTATTGGCTGACCAAAGTGCTCTTCAAATGAGTAATCTGCAAACTCTAAACACTCTTTTGGACCATTTGACCAAAGATAACGGTACATGCTGCCATGAACAGGTTCGCCATGCTTATCTAGCCCTGTTCGCCATGTATAATTCCACATTCCCCCTATATCATTTTGTTTTTCATAACACACAATTTCTGNCAATATTACCATCAAAATGCGTCAATAATGGAACTTCTTTAATACCTTCAGGCCATTCAAAACCAAGTGGCTTCGAACGATAGCTGATCGTAATAGAGTTCGCACCATATTTGTAACATTGTGTCGCGATATCTTCTGCAGAATAACTACTGCCCACTAAAAGAATATCTCTCCCTTCAAACTCCAAAGCATCGCGGAAATCATGTGCATGTAGAATTCTACCTGGGAACTGATCTAAACCTTCAAAATATGGCATATTCGGTGTAGAGAAATGCCCCGTTGCCACGACAACATAATCAAATACTTCTGTTTCTTGTTGTTCTGTTTTGTGATTCATCACAGTGACTGTGAGTTTTTGGGTTTCATCATCGAATGTTACCCAGCGGACAGGACATTCAAATTTAATGTATTTACGAATGTCTTGTTTATTGATGCGCCCCATAATGTAATCTTTTAAGACTGCACGAGGCGGATAAGAAGGTATTGGCTGACCAAAGTGCTCTTCAAATGAGTAATCTGCAAACTCTAAACACTCTTTTGGACCATTTGACCAAAGATAACGGTACATGCTGCCATGAACAGGTTCGCCATGCTTATCTAGCCCTGTTCGCCATGTATAATTCCACATTCCCCCTATATCATTTTGTTTTTCATAACACACAATTTCTGGTAAATTTTCTACACCTTGTAATCGTGCTGCTTCAAAAGCACGTAGCTGTGCTAACCCGCTTGGACCTGCGCCCAAAATTGCAATACGTTTCTTTTCGATCAAAACATACTCCTTTTTTGTTGAGGACCTTTTACCGTATAAAATTATTTGACCTAAGTCAAATGAGTGTGTGGATAACTCAATATCCACATCCATCTGAAAATATTATTTTTCTTTTATGAAAATAGTTAATCTATTGATTATTTTTATAACAAATCAATACAAATTATTATGAATTTTTACAATAAATTTTATCAATTCNTTTGACCTAAGTCAAATGAGTGTGTGGATAACTCAATATCCACATCCATCTGAAAATATTATTTTTCTTTTATGAAAATAGTTAATCTATTGATTATTTTTATAACAAATCAATACAAATTATTATGAATTTTTACAATAAATTTTATCAATTCTGACTTACGAACACTGTGTTGTATAAGCTTTTTTGATCTTATGTACGCGCCCTCTTTCATCTTTTGTAATTAAATCTACAGGTAATAATTCAGAATCAAAGGCGATATAAAAAACACTGAATTCATCATTCGGCCATTCTGTTACGGCATAATTCACATTGGGATTATAATTCTGAGATTTTGTACCTTCGTTAATGTACTCGCCTGAAACCACAACATATCTCAAACGATGTGCTGAGCTGTACGAACCATCACTTTTTTGTGGCATAACACAGGCAATACCTTTATCCAAAATTTCCCCAAATGATAGATTAAAAAATGATAATGCCATAATAGAAGCCATTAATATTTTCAGCATAACGATCTCTTTTTATTATAAAACAACTAACAATACACTATTTTAATAAAAATTTTTTAAATAATAAAAAGCCCTGATAGATCAGAGCTTAAAATAATAAGCATGCAGGGATATTTTATTTTGCTATCTCTGTATTTACAACATTCCTTTCTGCCATTTGCCGCTCTTCCTGCATATAAGGAAAGTCATACTCCACTTCCTTACCTGATTTAACCTGAGATTCATAATCTTTCAGAGCATTAATGGCAGGTTTATGTAATAGGATGATAGAAATTATATTTAACCATGCCATAATTCCACATCCTAGATCGCCCATAGCCCAAGCAAAATCAGCAGTTTTCATTGCGCCATATCCAACCATAATAACCATAACTACTTTCAATATTGGTGCTGCCCAGATTAATGTTTTATACCGCTTTAAATAAATCAAATTTGTTTCTGCAATATAATAAAACGCAACTAAAGATGTAAATGCAAAGAAAAATAGTGCTATAGCAATGAATGCTGATCCAAATCCAGGGAATGCTGTTTCGACAGCCAATTGAGAATAACCAGATCCCATGCCTATTCCTGGAATACCTTCATACAGAAAACCTTTCTCCACAGCGGGATTTAAAGTATTGTATTTCCCAGTCATAATTAACATGATGCCAGTTGCACTACATACTAATAAAGTATCAATGAATACTGAGAAAGATTGCACAAGCCCCTGTTTAGCAGGATGACTTACACTCGCAGCAGCGGCTGCATGCGCCCCTGTCCCCATACCTGCTTCATTTGAATAAACACCTCTTTTAATACCCCATTCAACAGCCAAACCTAATAGAGCACCAAATGTTGCATCAGCACCAAATGCAGATTTTACAACTAGAGTAACGACTTCGGGAACCTTGCCAATATTCATGATAATCACAATGATGGCCATTAGGATATATCCTATTGCCATGACAGGTACTATAATTTCAGAGAATTTTGCAATTCTATGAACACCACCCATAATGATAAAACCGAGCATCACAGCCATGATGACAGCAGAAATATAAACATCTAAACCAAATGCAATTTTTAAACTTTCTGCAACCGCATTAGCTTGAATACCTGGGATTAAAAAGCCACAGGCAATCATTGCAGATATCGCAAATGCAATTGCTAATGGTTTATTTTTTAGACCTTTTTCAATATAAAAAGCTGGGCCACCACGAAATTCATCGTTATATTTTTCTTTATAAATTTGTGCCAATGTTGACTCAACAAAAGCTGTGCCAGCTCCGAAAAATGCAACGACCCACATCCAAAATAGTGCACCAGGACCGCCATATGTAATAGCCGCAGCAACACCAGCGATATTTCCAACACCTACTCGACCTGCCACAGAAATTGCTAAGGCCTGAAAGGATGATAATCCCGCCTGAGAACTCTTTTTATCTAATACTAAATGAAAGAATTTAGGTAAATGTCTAATTTGTGCAAAACGTATTCTACAAGAAAAATATATCCCTAAAGATAAGCATGTAATAATTAAAGCCTTACTCCATACCCAACCATTTAACCAATTTACTATTGTTGATAAGTCCATAGCCCACCTCACTTCACGATGTATGAGTTTCTACAAATTCTAAAATGACATTGCCTGTAAAATCTGGGCTAATCAAAACAGAATCATGAGTTATATGACTATTAATGTTCTCTGCGAGAACAATATCCTTAACAATATCTAGAGATAAGGTATTTACTTGAATGAGAACAGCATGAATTGTATCACTCTCCCATTTAGGCAAAGAAATATTGGGATATTGATTAATAAAATCCTGCTCCTTCATACCTATCAATAAGCTTGATGTCGTATCTACTTCTACTTTTCCTGCTCGCACTTGAACTTTATCACCATATAAAGCTCTCCAACGTTGTTCAATGATAGATAAATCACCAATATAAATGATCTGAGTAATACCATTCACTTGGTTGATGTGCTTTTGCCATTCTGGTACCCAAATCAATTCTGGCTTGTGTTGCTGACAGATAAAATTTGATAAATCTGGATTTTGAGAATCAATGAATAAAGCTAGCGACACAACTGCTTCATCAGGGCCTTTAGGCGTTTTAATCGCTCGTCTAAAATCAACTCGACCTTGGCTCACCAAACCATTTTTCAATAGTAATTCATAATCTTGATCTGCATTGCCGCTATATAAGGCCAACAATGCAACACCTTCTTCTCTTTGTAAAAATTTATCTAAATTATCACCAAAGCAAAAAGAATTTTTACCATTGATATGAAACTTGCTTCTGTCATCCACCGAAATCAACTCAATAAAATTTTTTGCAAACATCACTAAACTAGTGACTGTTCCCCAAGGGTGATAACTAATAGGTGATAAATTAAATCCGAGTTTTCTATAATTTTCTAATATACGAGTATGATCCCTCANAAAATTTATCTAAATTATCACCAAAGCAAAAAGAATTTTTACCATTGATATGAAACTTGCTTCTGTCATCCACCGAAATCAACTCAATAAAATTTTTTGCAAACATCACTAAACTAGTGACTGTTCCCCAAGGGTGATAACTAATAGGTGATAAATTAAATCCGAGTTTTCTATAATTTTCTAATATACGAGTATGATCCCTCACAGTAACTAGAGGATGATCAATACCAAACCGCTCTTTGCTAACTTTATCCATATACTCCTCCATATTTATTCTTTAATAGCCCATATTATTTGGTGCTTAAATGGAGTATATGTGAATAAAAATGAGAACAACAATAAAGGGTTTTGAGATTATTGTTGCTTTTTAGGCAACGTATTATCAGAAAGCTCCCTGTATAAAATCTCACGAAATGGAAGTTTTAAAATTGAAAAAGCCCTGATAAATCAGGGCTTAAAATATGGCGGAAGCAGCAGGAATCGAACCTACCTCAGCCGATAGGCTGACAACGGTGTTGAAGACCGCGGAGCCCCCAGGACCCATTTACTTCCGCGTGTACTATAACATTCGATATGACAATTCACAAATTTCTCACTGTAGATTGATTCAGCGCCCTTTCTCTCAATTTTTCAATTATAATCAACCAATACTGTCATTAGAAAAATAGGCGAAGACCGTGCAATTATCCAACATCATTCAGGTGGGCAAACTGTTAGATCGCCCTGAATTTTCTTCTTACATCACAACATTGGGCCGCCCTATTGTGAGTGAGATCATTCGCACTACGATTGATCAATACAAAAACCACATTATGGAAGCACAGCGTGCTGTGGATTTAGATGAATTAACAGCACAAATCACTCAGCAACTACAACTCGTGATGCGTGAAAAAACTCAGCCAGTGATCAATGGCACAGGGATTTTAGTACATACAAATCTTGGTCGTTCACCGATTAATCAATCTATTTGGCATCAAGCAAGTGAAACCGTTTGCCGTTATTCTAATTTAGAATTCAGCCTAATTGATGGCAAACGCGGTAACCGCATGGGCATGCTTAATCGCGTGATTCGCGCTTATTTTGGTGGTGATGACAATGTCATCGTCAATAACAATGCCGCAGCCGTTCATTTGATATTGAAAGCCTTTGCCATTGGCAAAGAAGTGATTATATCCCGTAGTGAGCAAGTTCAAATTGGTGGTGGCTTTCGTATTCCTGATATTCTAGAAGAATCGGGCGCAATCATGAAAGAAGTTGGCACAACAAATATCACAACACTGGATGATTATTTAAATGCTGTGACAGAAAATACTGCGATGGTGTTATTGGTGCATCAATCCAATTATTACATTGAGGGATTCACAGAACAAGTTGACCCCAAAGAACTCAGAAAGCATTTACCTGAACATGTCATGCTCGTCGTCGATCAGGGCTCAGGCAATCAATCGCCATTGTTACGCGATGAAACAACTGTGAGTTATTATGAAAAATTAGGCGCAGATATCATCTCGTTCTCAGGCGATAAAATGGTTGGTGGCCCACAAGCTGGTATCATCATTGGCAAGCAAGAATATATTCAGAAAATTAAAAAGCACCCTATGATGCGAGTTTTTCGCCCTGGCAAAGAAACTTACGCATTATTAGAAGCATTATTGATCACGCAACTGAATGATAAAAATAGTGCTGCCAATCGTACAGAATGGGCTTTGAAACAACCTTTAAGTTGGCATAAATCATTGGCTGAAGAGCTAGCCCAAAAAATTGGCAATAATGTCAAAGTGATTAAGTCTGAATTTCTTGTGGGCGGTGGTACAACGCCAAAAGCCAAATACCCAACGTATGCTTTAGAAGTTCAATCTAAGCAATCCGCAGATGATCTATTAACTTTGCTTCGCGATCAACCCACAGCCATCATTGGCGTGATTCATCAAGGCAAAGTTTTAATTTACCCTATTTCACTTCTCTCTTCTGAATATGATTATGTTGCTCAAGTATTAACTGAGCTAAAGGATGAACAATGAATGCAGTTATCGGAACCGCAGGCCATGTTGACCACGGTAAATCTTCACTCATTCATGCACTCACAGGCATTAATCCTTCTCGCTTACCACAAGAATTAGAGCGATCAATGACGATTGATTTGGGCTTTGCTCATTTCACATCACCACGTGGTGATAAAATTGGCATCATCGATGTTCCTGGGCATGAACGTTTCATTCGTAACATGGTGAGTGCAGTTTGGGGTTTGGATTTAGTTTTATTTGTGGTTTCTGCCGATGAAGGCTGGGCGCCATTATCCATGGAGCATTTACGAATCATCACTGCAATGGGGAAGCGTGAGTGCATTCTTGTACTCACTAAATGTGATTTAGTAGATAAAGCACAATTACAATTAGTGGAAGATGAAACTCTAGAGCATTTCTTGGACACAATGGGAACATTACCTGATGTTGTGCATGTTAGTGCTCATACTGGCCAGAACATAGAACAACTCAAACAAGTCATTGTGGAAAAAACCCAAAATCTACCTGAACGTGATGAATTGGATCATGGTGCTCATTTATATGTGGATCGTGTGTTTTCAGTCAATGGCATTGGCACAACAATCACAGGTACATTGCGTGGCGCTGAAATTAAAGAAAATGATACATTAACGTTATTCCCTGGCAATCAGCCTGTTAAAGTCAGATCCCTCCAGCGTTATCACAGCCAAGTGGAAATTGCAGAGCCATATTCACGAACGGCTGTAGGCTTAAAGCAAGTGAATAAGAAATCTGTCAGCCGTGGCAGTTGCTTAGTTGCCAATCCTGATGCGATTACCATGAGCACAGATTGGATTGTACAACTCGATCCACAATTCAGCAGTTCATTGAAGAAACAAGGCGTGGTGGAAATTGCATTAGGTACATCACACACACAAGCAAAATGCTTTGTCTATGCGGATGGGCAATTGGCTAGATTACAATTGGAAGAAGCAATTCCTGCATTTTGGGGACAACCCATGTTGATCATTCAACATGGTGGTAGCCGAATCATTGGTTCAGGTAAAGTTGCATGGTTACATCCTTTGAACCCTAAATTACGAAACCTATTACAAGAAGCGCTCACAACCATCAACATCAAAAGTGCAGATTTAGAATCCAAAATTGCCTTAGAAATTCAGCTCAATGGTTATACTTTGCGTCATGCCAATATTAAGCAGCCTGATCATTCAGAAGTTTTAGGTGCTTGGTGGATTTTACCTAAAGCCAAGGCAAAACTTCATGATGCTTGTGCAAATGTATTGAATAATGCCATCAGCGCGATGACAATTGAGGACATTGCTAAAAACATTCAGCATCCGCTCACATTAACAGAAGCAATGATTGATCAAGGTTGCGCGAGTAACGAATGGCAGAAAATCAAAGGTGGCATTGTTAATTCGTTCAATCTTTCGAGTGATGCTCTGCCTGATAATCTCCAAAATTTATATGATGATATTAAAGCTTGTGGCATTTCAGGCTTTGAAGCAGGGAAATCTCGCATTGTAGGTATTAAACGCTTACTGCGTGCATTGACAGAGAAAGACCTCATTGTGCCAACAGAAGATGATATTTTCTTCGCCTTAGAGGTTTATAACGGCATTGTGAAACAGATCATGATCAACCGTACAATCGGCGAGTTATTTACGATCGCAGATGCAAGAGAACGCATTGAGCTTTCCCGCAAACAATTTATTCCTCTATTGAACCGTATGGAAAAAGATGGCTGGGTAAAACGCATCGAAAATGATCGTGAAGTTTGCAAAGAATATGTAGAGAATTAAAGGAGTTAAAATGATTGAAGTTTATGGCATTCCCAACTGCGACACAGTGAAAAAAGCGCGAGTTTGGCTCGCTGACAACAATATTGAATACACATTTCAAGATTTCAAAAAAATTACTGTAGAAACAGCAACCATTCAACATTGGATTGATGCTTTTGGCTTGGATGTTGTGATCAATAAACGTGGCACAACATGGCGCAAGTTATCAGATGATGAAAAAGTATTGTGTGAATCAGCAGATACTGCTATTCCACTAATTTTAAGCAACCTCAGCATGGTTAAGCGCCCTATTTTAGCTCAAGATGGCAAAGCAACACTGATTGGCTTTAAAGCTGAAGACTGGGCAAAGCACTTTCAATAATCCATAAAGATTCATACAAAAAATAAAGCTTCTCACCCTAGGTGAGAAGCTTTATTTAATTAAATCTCATAAATTAATTATTTATCATCTTTTGGGAAGATTAAATTCAAGATAATCGCGGTGAAACCACCTGCTGCAATGCCTGATGAGAACAATGTTTTAATCATATCTGGTGCAAATTGCAGAATCATAGGTTGCTGAGAAACACCCATACCAACTGCTAATGATAAAGCCATGATCATAATTGCACGACGATTCAATGCTTCACGAGAAACAATACGAACACCTGAAGCCGCAATCGTACCGAACATTACTAATGTTGCACCACCTAAAACTGGCTCTGGAATGCGCTGAACAAACTGTGCAACTGCTGGGAATAAGCCCAATAAAATTAACATGCCCGAAACAACAAAACCAACATGACGACTTGCAACACCTGTTAACTGAATCACGCCGTTATTTTGACCAAAACATGAATTTGGGAATGTATTGAATACTGCCGAAACCATTGAATTCAAACCATTCGCTAAAACACCGCCTTTTAAGCGTTTCATATACAAAGGACCTTCCACAGGCTGATCCGATACATCTGATGTTGCTGTAATATCACCAATCGTTTCCAATGATGTCACCATAAAGATTAAGATCAATGGTAATAACAAGTTCCAATCAAATGACAAGCCATAATAGAAAGGTTCAGGAATTGCGATCGTTGGTACTTCTTCCAATACTTTATTTGGCAACATATCAATTGCCCATGCAACGATATAACCCACAGCCATTGCAATCACTAATGAAGCAATACGTAAGTAAGGATTTTTCTGGCGATTCAATAAAATGATTACAGCTAAAACAGATGCTGCTAATAATAAATATTTTGGTGAGCCAAATGTGTTATCCGCCAATGCATCATAACCACCACCGATGGATGTTAAACCTACTTGAATCAACGATAAACCGATGATCATTACCACAATCCCTGAAACTAAAGGTGTGATGATGCGGCGCGCTAAATGCAATGTGCGAGATAAAATCACTTCCGTCATTGCTGCGACCAATAATGTGCCAAATAAAGCGGCCATCATTGCGTTATCGTCTAATCCACCTGTTTTTAACGCTGTACCGCCCATGATGAGTGGTGCAACAAAGTTAAAACTCGTACCCTGAATAGACAAAAGACCAGATCCAACTGGTCCCCACTTACGAATTTGAATCAATGATGCAACGCCTGATGCAAATAAAGACATACTAATGATGCGCTGAGTATCATGCGCAGACAAACTCAAAGCCTGACAAATGATCATTGATGGTGTGATCACCGCAACAAACATCGCTAGAAGGTGCTGAAAAGCTGCAAAGATGGTTTGGGGTAATGGCGGTTTATCTTCTAAACCATAAATTAGGTCACTTTTGACAGCCTGCTCTGACATTCTAGGATTCTCCTGATCGCAAAATGCGCATTGTAATCTTGATAGAAAAAAAGGCAAGCAGATATTTATTTATATAATTAAAACAAATAAAAAAGGCTAGATTTTCATCTAGCCTTTCTATTATGGTGGGTAGTGAGGGGATCGAACCCCCGACCCTCGCCTTGTAAGGGCGATGCTCTACCAGCTGAGCTAACTACCCGAGTAGGTGCGTATAATACTGAATGGTTCTGATCATGTCAATCTCTTTTGATGATCAATTTTTTACCAATCAACTTGCTAACGACTTAAGCAATACAACACTAGATTTCTCTAGTCTTTCGATATGGTGGGTAGTGAGGGGATCGAACCCCCGACCCTCGCCTTGTAAGGGCGATGCTCTACCAGCTGAGCTAACTACCCGAAAGAGGTGCACATAATATCGAATGAATCATGTGCTGTCAATTTTATTATTGATTAAATATTAAACACCTTGCTCACTACCAACCAAAGCAGATTTCAAAATGTGTGGTTTGATCTTACCCATTACATGCATTTCGCATGGTCGGCATTTGAATTCTAAGCGAATTTCCTCATCTTGATGCATTAAAACCATCGGCTCAGCACGAACTTGCCCTTGAACACCTTTCACACCTTTCGCTTGTTTTGGACATAAATTATACGCAAAACGTAAGCAGTGTTTAGTGATCATCACAGGCACTTCACCTTTTTCTTGGTGAGCTTCATACGCTGGCTCGATTAATTTTACGCCATGCTCTTCATAAAATTCACGCGCTTTCTGATTATAAACATTCTCTAAGTATGTAATATGCTCAGAAGGATACGCAGCTTTATCTTCACTTTCATACAAACGAACGCCACGTTCATTGCTTTCAACATAAGCAACACGCAATTGTTCAATAGCATCACGACGAATCTGATTCAACAAGCTTTTAGGCATGAATGGTGCTGTTTTAACATTCACCGTCACGCTTTTGGCTTCAAAAATTGTTTCGCCCAACTTCTGCAAACCTTCTTCTAAACCTTGCAATGTTTTTTCAACATTATTGGCAGCTTCAAATTCACCTTCGATTGGATAAGTCACAGCTAAGCCATCTTCACCAATCATCACTAAATCATATTTGCCATCAGTTTCTTGGAAAATGATATCAATGCCAATCTTACGGCTCGATGATTCACGTGTTAATAGTTTTTGCCAAGCTGTATCTGCGTTGCGGTACAAAACCTGCCCTGCTTTGACTTTATCAATATTCTCTGGCGCCTCTTCATGCCAATAAACTAAATAATGTTTATCGCCAATCTCTTTCACTTCACTTGCGCGGAAACCGACAACTTCACGTTTAATCAATACATTCAAACCATCGCCATTCGCTAAAGGCTCTGCCGTTTTAACTTCCAAGTGATTGCCACCAAATTTTAAAACTTCACCCACTTCAACACCGCGGAATTTCGGTGAATCAAACGCACCGATATCATCTTTACGCGCGTTCACAAAGTAATCTGTCGAACCACGATTGAAGGTTTTATCAGGATTAGGGATAAAATGATGAACTGTTGTACCGAGTGAACTACGAGAATAATCAGGATTGACATCCAAAAACTGATCCAACATTTGGCGATAATGTGCTGTGATATTCTTAGAATAAGCCATATCTTTATAGCGCCCTTCAATCTTGAAGGATTGCACGCCAGCATCCACTAACGCACCCAAGTTTTCTGTTTGGTTATTATCCTTCATAGATAATAAGTGCTTATCAAAGGCAACCACGCGCCCTTCTTTATCTTTCAATGTATAAGGCAAACGGCAAGCTTGTGAGCAATCACCACGATTTGCACTTCGGCCTGTATCCGCATGGGAAATATAACATTGCCCAGAGAACGCTACGCATAAAGCACCATGAATGAAGAACTCTAAAGGTGTATCCACAGTGTCATTGATGGCTTTGATCTCTTTTAAAGACAATTCACGCGCCAATACCAACTGAGAGAAACCTACTGTTGATAGGAATTTTGCACGATCTAAAGTACGGATATCCGTTTGCGTGGAAGCATGCAATTCAATGGGTGGAATATCCATTTTGAGAACACCCATATCCTGCACGATCAAAGCATCCACGCCTGCATCATACAATTCATGGATCAACTTGCGGCCTTTTTCCAATTCATCGTCATGCAAAATCGTATTAAATGTCACAAAGATCTTTGCATGATACTGCGATGCAAAATCCACTAACTTTGCAATATCCGAAACGCTATTATCCGCATTATAACGTGCACCAAAGCTTGGGCCACCTAAATAAACTGCATCTGCACCATGCAAAATTGCCTCGCGCCCGATCTCGATATCGCGCGCAGGACTTAAAAGTTCTAATTGATTATGTTTTAACATTTCTACAAATCTATAAAGTTACTTAAGCGTTCTTGTCCATTTTCTTTTTAATCTGAAAGCCCACAAATGTGATGGCTAACCATGCAGGGATTACAAACACCGCAGGTTTGAAGCTACCCAATTGCGTCATTGCACCCACAACAATCAATAAGAAGATTAAACAAAAGTAGTTCACATAAGGGAAAAATGGTGTTTTAAATTTTAATTTTTCACCTGTATGCGCTTTTCTGAAGCGTAAATGCATGATGATGATTAAGCCCCAAGTGATCACAGCAGCTGCGATCGCAACTGACATCACAATCATAAATGCACCATTTGGTACCATAAGATTGATCACAACTGCGATCAATGTAATTGCTGATGAGAATAAAATCGCAGCGTAAGGCACACTATTTTTGCTTAATTTTAAAAATACTTTAGGCGCGTGTCTTTGCTCAGCCAAACCGTACAGCATACGACCATTACTATAAATGCCGCTGTTATAAACGGAAATGGCCGCTGTTAAAATAATGAAATTCAAAATGCCTGCAACATTTGGCAAACCTAATTGATCAAATACCAATACAAATGGGCTAATACCTGCTTTAATATCTGTCCAAGGTACCAATACCAACATGATGATGATTGAACCTACATAGAATAATAGTATTCTCCACATCACTTGTTTAATCGCAATTGGAATTGTTTTCTCAGGGTTTTCCGTTTCAGCCGCTGCAATTGCGATCATTTCTGTACCACCAAATGAGAACATTACAATCACCAATGAAACCCATACACCCCAAGAACCATTCGGGAAGATATTACTCAATCCACCACTGCCATGATCCCAAAGATTTGAAACTTTTACTGTAGATGTTTCAACAAATAAGCCTTTGCCTACTAAGTAAATGCCGAACACAATCATACCAACAACGGCTAAAACTTTAATTAAAGCCAACCAAAACTCTGTTTCACCAAAAAACTTCACACTGGCAAGGTTAATGGATGTGATGATGATAATGGTCGCAAGCACTGATGCCCACATTGGAAAATCTGGAAACCACTTCGTGATGTAAACACCAATCGCTGATAGTTCTGCCATGCTCACTAAAATATAGAGCAACCAATAATTCCAACCTGCGAGGAATCCTGCATATTCTCCACAGTATTTATTTGCAAAGTAGCTAAAAGCACCTGAAACAGGCTCTTCTGTTGCCATTTCACCAATCATTCGCATGATCATATAGATCACAAAACCACCGAGCAAATAGCCCAAAATTAAACCAGGACCTGCTAATGGAATAGATTCTGCCGTACCGTAAAATAGACCTGTACCAATACAACCGCCCAATGCGATCATTTGGATATGTCTATTTTTCAAATTGCGCTTGAGCGCTTGCTTATTTTCCATGATTCATTTTTTTGAGTAATAAAGTAGCCATGATAAGTCATCTAAAAAAAATAACAAAGGGCTGACGATATTAAATAACAAACATAAAAAAGCCTCTGTCATAACAGAGGCTTTTTATATTCAAAGTAGATTATGCAAAATCTAAAGTTGGTGGTGTTGGTTCAGCTTTTGGAGCATTATTACCATCATCTTTTGATTTTGTATTCAATGAAGAATCACTAAGTTCACGATCATTCATAATATCATCCACTTGCTGAGCATCAATGGTTTCAACATCCAACAAGATGTCTGCCATGCGATGCAAGCGATCAATATCATCTTCCAATACTTTCTTCGCTCTAGCATAGTTAGATTCAACAATGCGACGAGTTTCTTCATCAATCAATTGTGCTGTTTCGTTAGAGATGATTTCTTGACGTGATCCACGACCGCCAATACCGCCATCGCCTTCACCGAAGAATAAGAAACCAACTTTGTCAGATAAGCCCCATTTCGTGACCATCTTACGAGCCATATCCGTTGAATGTTGAATATCACTCATTGCGCCTGTTGTGACATTGTCATAACCGAAGATAATCTCTTCAGCAATACGACCACCAAACACCATCGCCATTTTGTTATTCAACCATTCGCGAGAGTTACTCACTTTATCATTTTCAGGTAAAGTCCAAGTCACACCCAAAGCACGACCACGTGGAATGATTGTTACTTTATACACAGGATCTGATTTCAAACGATAAGCAACGATTGCATGACCAGCTTCATGATAAGCGGTTAACTTCATTTCATCTGCTGTCATCATCAATGAACGGCGCTCTGCACCCATATAGATCTTATCTTTGGCATTTTCCATATCGTCCATGCCAACTTCATTTTTATTCTCACGCGCTGCAAATAATGCACCTTCATTCACAAGGTTTGCCAAATCCGCACCTGAGAAACCTGGTGTACCTTTTGCTAAGCTCAAAATATCAACATCAGAAGCGATCGGCACTTTACGCAAATGCACTTTCAAGATTGCTTCACGACCTTTAATATCTGGTAATGGTACTGTCACTTGACGGTCAAAACGACCTGGACGTAATAATGCAGGATCCAATACATCCACACGGTTTGTTGCCGCAATGATGATGATGCCTGAGTTATCACCAAAGCCATCCATTTCTACCAACATTTGGTTCAATGTTTGTTCACGCTCATCATGACCACCACCCAAACCAGAACCACGGTGACGACCAACTGCATCGATTTCATCGATGAAAATAATGCATGGCGCATGTTTTTTAGCTTGTTCAAACATATCACGAACACGTGCAGCACCGACGCCCACAAACATTTCCATGAAGTCAGAACCTGAAATCGTAAAGAAAGGTACGCCAGCTTCGCCTGCAATTGCTTTTGCTAATAATGTTTTACCCGTTCCTGGTGGACCAACCATCAAAATACCTTTTGGCATTTTTCCACCTAAACGTTGGAATCTTGTTGGGTCTCTCAAGAAATCTACAACTTCTCCCACTTCTTGCTTAGCTTCATCTGCACCAGCAACATCAGAGAAACGAGTTTTCACTTCATCTGCTGATAACATACGTGCTTTTGATTTACCAAAGCTCATAGGATTTTTACCACCGCCGCCTGATTGGCGCATCATAAACATGATTAAACCAAATAAAATTAAGATTGGTAATAAGTTCAAGATGATGGATAACAAAATTCCGCGTGAACGCATTTCTTTACCTACAATGGTAACGTTCTTATCGCGCAATGTATCAATCAACATACCATTGCTAGTTTCAGGGTTATAAGTTGTAAAACGCTGCCCACTGCTATATGTACCATTAATTTCTGGTCCAGCGATTGTTACTTCCTTAACACGCCCATCATTAATGGCATTTAAAAATTCTGAATACGCAAGTCCCTGTCCTGGGGAACTGCCAAAGTTTTGAAATACAAGCAATACACCAAGTATTGCAACGATCAAAACAATGATATCTCTTCCGTTATATTTCAAAAGATTAACCTCTATACTAAGTTAAAAAATTGTCGTTCATGAGAATAAATTTCAAACTGCAACTATACCGAATATCTTTAATTTAGTCATCATTCAGACAAGAATGGGGCTGAAATTATCGAATTCAATAGCTGTTATTAATTATTCTGGCTTACCTTTAAAACCACGCGCTAACAAATAAATCTCTGCACTTCGTGCACGCGATGCTTTTGGCTTTCTTGTCAATACCTTATCGAAGTTTGCACGAAGCATTTTCAAATATTCTTCAAAGCCTTCACCTTGGAAAATTTTCATCAAGAAATCTCCACCTGGCTTCAAATGATGAATAGAAAAATCAAAAGCCAATTCCAATAAATACATCATACGTGGCTGATCAACACCTTTCACACCACTTGTATTCGGTGCCATGTCTGAGATCACGATATCAATCTTACGACCATCCAATAAAGTTTCTAATTCGTTTAAAACAGATTCTTCACGGAAGTCACCCGTAATGATGTCAACACCTGCAATTGCACTCATTGGCAAAATATCCAATGCAAACACTTTGCCGTTATGACCCACTTTATGCATCGCATATTGTGACCAACTGCCTGGTGCAGCACCTAAGTCTACAACCGTCATACCTGATTTGAACAATAAATCTTTTTCATCCATCTCAGATATTTTATAAATCGCGCGTGAGCGCCAGCCTTCGTTACGTGCACGCAACACATATTCATCATCATGATGTTCTTTTAACCAACGAGAACTACTCGGTGTACGTTTTTTTCCCATACTTTAAAATCACTTTTAATATTGCAATTGGGCACAATCCCACAGCATTTTCACTTCTTCAATGGATAATGCTCGGAACTCGCCCGGTTGTAAATTATGATCCAATTTCAACGGACCATACTGAATTCTTTGAAGATAAGTTACATATAAATTCACAGCTAAAAACATTTTTTTAACTTGATGAAACTTCCCTTCTGTAATTGTTACCCACGCTTCACTTTCATTTTGATTCGCATAGATAATCTCTAGTTTAGCAGGTGCACAACAAATTCCACTATAAAACTCAATACCGCATGCAAATTGTTCAATTTCTTTAGAAGTTAATAAACCATTTACTTTAACTCGATAGGTTTTTTCCACTTTATATTGTGGCATTGGCAAACGAAAGCTTAATTGCCCATTATCTGTTAATAGTAATAGCCCTTCTGTATTTCTATCCAATCGCCCAATCGGCCAAATTTTTTCTGAAAACTGATCACAAACTGTAGGCAAAGATTTATCTTGTGTCGCAGAAATCAATCCCTGAGGCTTATTCAACATATAGTAATAATGTTGCGTTAAACCACAATTTTCACCACGAATAGATAATTGATGCAATAAACCATCTACTTCTATTTTGTCATCCGTAGCAATTTTACCATTAATACAAATTACATTGGATTTAATGAGTTGATGTATCGCTTTTTTAGAAAGCTTTTTCTCTGTTAATAGATATTGATAAAGATGCATCAATGCTCTTTTTTTTGCTCTGATGCCAATATAAATGAGCGTGCACGTGCCATTAAAAATCCAGCACTCACAACACCATAAAATATCAATAGGATAAATTCATCTCGTTTAGATAAAGAAAAGAATGGTAAAATGATCACAAGGATTATACCCGCAACCAAAAACATGAGAGCCAACATTCTTAAACTTAAGAAAAGCTGGTGAATTCTTCGTGGTTGCGCTAAGCTTGCCTCCACTTTTTTTAGACTAGGATCGTTATTCATGACTCAAATGAAATTAACAAAAGAACACATACATGCTTTAAAAGGCCTCGCTCATTCAATGAAACCTGTATTAATTATGGGTGAAAAAGGCGTAACTGAATCATTTTTAGCAGAAGCAGAACGCGCTATAGAATATCATGAATTGATCAAAATCCGTATCTCTGGTGATGATCGCGAGACAAAAAAAGAAATTGCTGCTGAAATTACTGCTGCATTAAATGCCGTAATGATTCAACATATTGGCAATGTGATCACACTATTTAAACGTAATCATGAAGCACCAAAGATTTTCTTTTCGAATAAATAAAAATAAAACCCTTGTTTTCACAAGGGTTTTATTTTATCAATTAATCTTTCTCTGGCACCGCTGAGACTGCACTAATCACACTATAACTATCCAATACTCTAGATATAATAGTAATTCTAGATAATAAATAGCCTATATTTTCAGAATCTTTTCCTAATTGTTGAATAATATAAAAAGCACTACCATCACCAGAAAATGTCCCTTTGAATCCTTGGCTAATAAGATTCTCCCATCCTGGTTTATTTGCAGTACTGCCAGTCAATCCACCTGTTTCTCTCAATTCTGTTAATGCTTCATTGATTGTTTCATCAGAAATCGGATCACAATTTTCAACCTTGTTTGCCAAAATATTATTGCCATCCGAATCTTTAATTGGCTGACCATTGTTATCTAAAACAAAGGCACCACAAATATCGCGTTTTGGATATTTTGATTGCCCATTAATCGTTACTTTTAAATTCGCCTCTAACTCATTTAATGCTTGTATCGCCAGATCTTCTGCTTCTTGTTTAAACGTCACATATTGCACATTTAAAGTCGCAGTTGTTATCTGTTGATACAGGCCTATACCTAAAATGGCAAAAATAATCAACATCATCAAGGTGATGAAGAGAATAAAACCTTTTTGTAATTGCTTTTGTATCCTCATAATTTAAATCCTAGTGCTCTCTTCCGCTATAATCAATCACCACCGTATAGTCATGGGTTTTAGATGGATCAAGTATATCTGTAATAGTAATAGTATCTTTAGATTTCAATGCAACTTCTTTCATCATGACCTTTGCAGTATCTTGTAATTCTTTTAAAGATTTGACATCTATATCATTATTTTCTGCAATATTAAGCCTTGCAGTAAAATCATCAATCAAAATTGGAATCGCCATATCTGAACCTAAATCTCCCAAATCTGAAATCGCTCGATTCTGTAACTTTACTAAACCAACAATTGCAATAGAGAAAATTCCTAAAGCAATTAGGAACTCTAGTAGAAATGAGCCTTGTTGTTGTTTTATTATCATTTTACCCTCTAATTATCTCTGCGTATTCTGATCATTCTACCAAAATTTCGCATTTAAGTAATCATTGCGGTTGTGTTGAGATAATCAACTGAATTAATGGCATTGGGACAATTTCAATTGATCACCATAGCTAATACAATCAAACTCCAAATTTCTGTACAAAATCTCATCTAAGACTTTTGCCATTTCTTGATTAATCTCATTAATCAGCCGATCACAATTTTCATTATCTTGAACAATCATGCCGCGTACTTTTTCTTCAAAACCTTTCAAAGAGCTTTGCCAAATCTCTGCATGTACATTTTCATGTTTTTCTAATGCAATTTGTTCATCTTCAAAAGTTTGACGAATCTTTAAAGGATAATTACCCATTTTCAAACGAGGCAATGTCATGATGCCATTTAATTCCATTTCAAAAATTTTTGCTTTACATTGCCCATTATCATACACCAGATTCATTCTACTAATCATGGCGGATGCTTCATAGCCACCAACAGTATGATTATCATCTGTCGACTCACTCAAATGCGAAGCTTCCATCATCGCCAACCTAATCATTCCAACATTAGCAGGCGCAATATCATAATATTCTTTGGTTAAATTAACTTCTAACCCATCAGCGAAGTTAACTAACATTAAAAAACTAATAAGAGCAGCAATGTTTTGCATTCAATTCATCACAATAGATTTTTCAATAAACCTTTCACAGCTGGGTTTTTCTGCAATTGCTTTTCTATTTCTCCATCTAGCTTATCTTGCAACTTATCTTTTTGCTTATCGAGCTCTTTACGTGCTTTTTCCTTAATCGCTTGCTCAGCCAAACCCGCAATCACTTGCCCTAATTGATCTGAATCTAAACGACATAACCCATCCGTTTTTTCCAATGAACCTTCACAAATTAACGGAATTGGAATACCTTTGAAGCGCTCATTAATCTGACAAGCAGGATCAGGATTAATGGAATGATCACCAGTTAATACAGCATTCATACGATAATTAATTGCCATGCGATTCAAATTCACATCACCTTTACCATTTATCGCTAAACCTGGTACCAACATTTGTAATGGATCATTCGTCACAACACCATTTTTAATTATAATTTTGCCAGAGAGCTTTTGGAAATCAGTATAATTTCGATTGAATGAACCTGTTAAAGGTTTTTGGTTTAACAAAGCAATACCTTGGCACATGAGCTTTTCATAATTCAAGTTATTCACTCGGCCTTGTGCCAAATCAAAACTGGCATCGCCATTCAGATTTGCAATCACTTGATTTTGTAATCGCCCAGAAGTTGTGATGCCAAACTGAGCATTCAAAATACCTTCAACGTTGATATTTTTATGATTTTGATTCAAGCGTGATAATAAAAAATCACTATCAATATAATCTTTCAAAGAAATTTGTGGCAAAACTTTCGTTAAATCAATCTTCTGGATTTTGCCATTAAAGATAACTTTTGGCGTTTTCTGGCCTTTCAACGAACCACTGAATAATAAATTACCACCATAAATATTGGTTGATAATTGATCCAACACTGCATCACCATTTTTGAGTGAACCTTTCACACGATTGTTTGCCAATTGTAATTGGTCTAATATTAAGCGCTCCCACTGAATATCCGCAATCACATTAATTGTTTTTGGCAATACAGGAATTAACTCAGGATTAGTTGGCTCTTTTGTTTTAGGATGGGCTTTGGCCGTCTCTTGGCTTGTATTAGTTACTTGTTTTTTAGGTGGCAAATAATGGTTCAATATTAATTGATCACCTTTTAAAGCAACTGCAATTGTTGGCACTTTATCTAAAGCTATTGCACCTGAACCTTTGACTTTTGTATCATCAAAAGCAATCTCAATAGGATTGATATCAATATTTTTCAGGTTGCCATTGACACTCATCTTAATAGAAGCTTTTTGTAATGCTGTTTTAGACTCAAATTGTGGCAACTCAATCTTCAATTGGTTCAACAATGCTTTCAAATTAAAAGTATTCGTTGCAATATTGCTCGCAAATTTCAATTGATCATTGGAATATTTTTCAACTATTACATTGCCTGTTACAGCTAAATCATCCATTGATAATTTCAACTGATCCATATTCAGTAACTCTTTCTTCAAATCAGCTTTCACTAAACTTTGAATCTGTAAATTATCCACAGCAAAATCTTGAACTTTCCCACTGCTTTGAATGGATAAATTAGACAATTGTAACAACTGTGCATTGAGATCCATATCCACAATCGTTGATAACTCAGTTAATAACTGAACATCATCAATTTTGATATCATTCTTCAATTTCAAATCACGCATTTGTAGACGTTTCTCTACAGAATTAAAGTCAATAATAGTGGATGCTTCGACCTGCCCTTCTACTTTGGGATTAAATAACAAGTAACCGCTATTGAATGCAACAGAAACTGGCTGATTCAATATTACTTCACCAGTCATTACATTCAAATTTTTCAACGCCAATGCCTGATTCTTTTGTGCATCTTTATAGATAAAATTCGCATTTTTAATGCCGATGCTTTTCACATATAAATTTGGGGTGGGCTTTGTATTAGAATTTTCTGATTGATTTGTCTCTGCCTCAGCTTTCTCCTCTGTTGTTTGTACTTTTTTAGGCAATGACCAATTTGTATTGCCATTAGCATCTTTCAACAATGAAACAGACAAGCCTTCCATCACAACATCGTTGATATTGAGTTCTCGATTGAAAAGGCTTTTTAACAAAATAGATGCTTGTGCCAATTTAATATTGGCAATGGGAACTGTTGGTGTATTTGGGCTTGCTACAGAAATATTTTGTACTTTCAATCCCAACCAAGGATAAAAAGTCCATTCGATATCGCCATCGATGGTTAAAATAACATTGGCATTCTTTTGCACCAATTCTGTAATTTGTGGCTTAAATTGATTGGGATTGACAAACATTACAATCCCACCAATTGCTAAAGCAATAACGACAACGACCGTGAGAATCAAATAAACAAAAATTTTAATCAATTTTTTCATGGTAGTACCCAATGGATTCAATCATTAGGTTTTAGAATACAACAGTTTTTAATCTTGTGCTGTCTCTAATACGTTTCGCTTGCCGATATGATAAAAAAGCCCCAAAATCCCCACTGAGAAAAAAATTCCGAAACACACCATCAAAGTCACAATGGAAACTTCATAATAAGCTAGCGCGCCAAAGATAACCATCATTAAAATCATCACAAAATTCTCTGAGAAATTCTGTACTGCAACTGCTGTACCTGCACTTTCAAATAGCTTTCCACGTTCTTGCAATAATGCATTCATAGGAATCACAAACGTACCACCACAAGCACCAATTAAAATTAAGAAGATATAAACGCTGTAGATATTGGTTTGGAATGAGAAAATCGTTGCAATCACGCCCATTGCTAAACCTGCCCACAAGCACAACTTGATATTCTTCACGCTGATGAATAGTGACGCGATCAATGCACCAAAAACTATGCCAATACTCACAATAGCGCTCAACATTGCAACCATTTCTGTGCCACCATCCAATACAACACGCACCCAATCATTCAATAATAAGCGTAGAGTTGTTGCAGCCCCCCAAAATAGACTTGTACCTAAGATCGCAAAACGCGCTTGTTTATCACAAGCCAATTTCACTAAGATACTACCAAAGCTTTTCAACAATGCTTTAGGTGTAAAGCTATCTTTACGTACAGCCTGAATTTTAGGAATGAAAATATTAAACACAACTGCAACTGCATACATTCCACCAGCGAAAACAAATGCCATCACAATATTGCGCTCTGCTAATAATCCACCTAAATAAGCACCCAGTAATATAGCTAGGATTGTCGAGCCTTCAACCATACCATTCACTTTGACTAATAAACGTGTTGTCACTAATTCACCTAAAATACCAAACTTAGCTGGTGAATAAATTGCAGCGCCAACACCCACAATTGCATAACATAAGAATGGGCTTGCATCAAAGAATAATAAAGCAACGCCCAATAATTTCATGCCATTACCAATCATTAATACACGAGATTTAGGTTGGTTATCCGCAAATAATCCTACAACTGGCGCTAATAAAATGTATGAAATTAAGAAACATGCCTGCAATAAATAAGTACTTTCCTTCAATGCACCCAATTTATCCAAGAGCTCTAACAAGGCGAAGAAGAGCGCGTTATCAGCTAATGCTGAGAAAAACTGAGCATTAACAACGCTGATCACACCTTTATTGAATAATTTATCTGATGGCTCTCTTTTCATGAATTACACTTCCTGTGCCATTTTAGTCAAAGTCACGTAGTCAATTTTGCCTGATCCCAATAATGGAATGGTCACTAAAGTTCTCACATCACGTGCTACTGCTAATTCTGGCATACCTAAAGACTTAGCCATTGCCGCAACATCTGAACGGACAACATCTTTTTGAGTTGTGAATAATACGATCGCTTCACCTTTACTTGGATCTTTACGAACAACGGCTGCGTGATCATCTTCTGCATATACTGCTTTGAATAAGCGCTCTGTTGTTTCTAATGTCACCATTTCACCTGCAATTTTTGCAAAGCGCTTTACGCGGCCTTTGATCGCCATATAACCATCATTATCAATCGCAACCACATCACCTGTATCGTACCAACCTTTTTCACCATTATATTCTGATGGTACTAATTGCCCAGGGCGATCATAGAACAAATAACCTTTCATCACGTTTTTACCCTTAACAACCAACTTTCCTCCTTCAGCAATACCATCAATTTTTTCTAATTCATAATCCATACCAGGTAAAATGCGGCCAATACTGTGATCTTTATAGCTCATTGGCACGTTGATAGAGATAACAGGTGAGCATTCTGTCGCACCATAACCTTCCAAAATGCGAATGCCAAATTTATCCATCCAAAGATCACGCACAGATTCTGATAAACGCTCTGCACCAGCAACTGTATAGCGCAATGTTGTGAAATCATAAGGATTCGCGTATTTTGCATAATTTTGTAAGAACGTTGATGTACCAAATAACACTGTTGCTTGAATGTCATAAACAATTTCTGGAATCACACGATAATGCAAGGGTGATGGATATAAGAATGTTTTACAACCTGCACGCAATGGCAAGATGACACCCGCTGTTAAACCAAAAGCATGAAAGATTGGTAGTGGACTCATAAACACATCTTTTGTTGTAAAATCTGCCACTGTGCATAATTGCTCTACATTGGTTAATAAAGAACGATTTGTGTGTACAACACCTTTGGGCTTACCTTCTGAACCTGATGTGAATAACACAACAGCTTCATCATCTGGGTTAGATTTTGGTAGGTATTTCTTAGGCATGAATTTAGCTTTCAATACCCACAATTTATCTTCTTTCGTAATTTGCTTACGTAAATCTTCCGCATAAACCCAATTAATTTCAGGGAATGCTTTCAGGAGATATTCTAATTTGCCTTTGTCTAAAAAAATGCGTGAAGTTAAAATCGTTTTCACTTCAGCTGCAGTGATAGCGGCAGACATACCATCAACACCCGCTGTATAATTCAATAGTGCTGATACACGTTTTGTTAAGTTTAAAGCCAAAACTGTCGCCATTGAACCAATTGCATTGGGTAACAATACACCCACTCTTTCATTTTCAGCTGTAAAGCGAGTAACAATTCTGCTGATGCCCAAAATTTTTGTGATGAATTGATCATATGTTTCAGGTTTACGTTGAATATCTTCAATACAATAAGCATCACCACCAAATCTTTGCTTTGATAACAAAACCGTGTCGAACAATGATGTAGGTTCAAAAATATTCACACGCATATCCATCATTAAATCATGTGTATATTTCGCTAAATATTGACGACGTTTTTTGCCAAATAAATCTTCTGGCACTGTAATATCTAACGGCGCGCCCATTGTAATTTTAATTGGTGTGAATAAACGTTGTTTAACTAATCCTTTTAAACGGCTCAAATATGTATATTCTGCGCCATCTAAAATAACAGGAATTAAAGGCACTTTTGCTTTATGTGCAATAAATGCAGCACCTTCATAAATCTTCATGAAGCTTCCTGTTAATGTAATGCGCCCTTCTGGGAAAATAACAATCGTACGGCCTTTTATGACTTCTTTTGTGAGCATTTTAATGGCCATAGGGTGCAATGGATCCACTGTCACATGATCGATCAACTTTAAAAAAGGTTTAAAATACCAACGATTTGCAATATCTGTATTCACAACAAATACTGGTTTTTGCGGTAAAAATGCACCGAGCAAAACACCATCTAAAAATGATTGATGATTACATACAATCACACCATGGGTTTTGGCTGCTTTTGCATCCAACTTTGTTTCTACATTAAAGAAGAATTTCAATAAAACCTTAAAGATCGTTCTCATGATTTAGTACCACTGCTTTTTATTAATGAACAACGTTTAGTTTATAGATTATTTTTAATTAATCAATGTTTATTTAAAAACACAATCAAATAAATATTTCTCTGCGTGCATACTCTAAAACATTTTGTTTATGAGGAACATTAGAAAATTTAATAAAAGGATATCACAGTCAATTATCATTATCTTTTTGAGTTGCGTATAATCCTGTGATAATACATATTTAAGGAAGGGTTTTAGATGTCATCCACCACTATTTCTTTGATCGTTGCCATCGCTGAAAATGGCACAATTGGAATTAACAATTCATTGCCGTGGCACCTTCCTGATGATTTAGCATTCTTCAAAAAAAATACTGTCAATAAACCCATCATCATGGGTAGAAAAACTTATGAATCGTTGGGTCGACCTTTACCAAAGCGCGATAATATTGTGATAAGCCGTCATCCTGCACCTGATAATTTACCTGAAAATGTTTTCTATTTTGATTCATTAGATAAAGCGATTGCTGCTTATCAACATGTACCAGAAGTGATGATCATTGGTGGCGCACAATTATATTGCTCAGCCTTACCATATATGAATAAGCTTTACCTCACAATTGTAGAAAGTGAAGTGGCTGGTGATACATTTTTACCTGAAGTTTTGGCTTTACCATTTTCGGATGCAAAAATTCTTCATACAGAAAATCATCCAGAAGATGAAAAACATAGCTATCCATTCAGATTCGAAATTTGGGAATTCCCTACGAAATCTTGATCAAAGTCGACATTTACAAACGTTTACTTCCTGCTAATACTGCAAAATTTGGCAATTTCGTTATAATTGTGCATTACATTTTATATTGAGTGAATTATGGCTGTTTCAACAAAAAAAGTGAGCTGGTATAAAAAATACGCAAGCTATAAATACTATATTCCTTTAGCAAACGCGATCATTCCCTACTGTTTTTGGGGAAGCTTAATCATTGTGATTATAGGATTGGCTTTAGGCTTAGGTTTTGCACCAGCTGATTACCAACAAGGAAACAGCTTTAGAATCATCTATATTCACGTGCCTGCTGCAATGTTATCCACATCACTTTATATGGCAATGGCTGTGACAAGCTTATGCTTCTTAGTATGGAAAGTAAAACTATTACCACTCGTTGCCCGCAGCATGGCAACAGTCGGCGCAGTATTAACATTGGTTTCGCTATTCACAGGTGCTGTTTGGGGCGCGCCAACATGGGGAACTTGGTGGGTTTGGGACATTCGCTTAACATCGCAATTATTACTTTTATTCTTCTACATTGGCTACATCGCATTTGATCATGCGATTGAAGACCGCCAAACGGCTGATATTTTCACATCCATTTTAGCTGTCATCGGCATTGCTGTTGCATTGCTGGTTAAACTTTCAGTGTACTTTTTCAATTCTCTACATCAAAAGAGCACACTTTTTGCATCCGGCGGGCCGAAAATTCCGATGGATATGTTGTTACCATTGATTTTAATGATCGTAGCTTACTCATTGTTTACGTCAGGTTACATTCTGAAAAAGAGCGTGAATCTAATCAATCGTGACAGAGTGATGAAACATTATCTAAATCAATAATTATATAGTGGGGGCGCTATGACGTTTGCATTTGGGAGCTTTGCAGAATTTCTGCAAATGGGAAAACATGGTCTCTATGTTTGGTTGAGTTACGGATTTTTCTTAATCTGTGTACTTGGTCTAATTATTCCGCTATTTAGCGAGAGTAAAAAGTTAAAACAAATTATGAAGCAGGAAGGAATTGAATAATGACACCAAAACAGAAACAACGTGGCATCATCGTTGTTGCATTAGTAGTGATCACACTTGCAGCAATCGGCTTACTCATTTATGCATCAAGAAGCGAATTGAACTACTACTATTCGCCCATTGAAGTAAAAGAAGGTAAAGCACCTTTAGAACGTTCGATCCGTATTGGTGGTTTAGTTGCACCAGGTTCAGTTGTGAAAAGTACAGAAACAATCGACATTGCGTTTGACATTATGGATGGTAAAGACCGCGTTCGTGTTACTTATGACAAAATGTTGCCTGATTTGTTCCGTGAAGGCCAAGGCGTAATCGCAACAGGGCTTTTAAAGGATCAAGATAATTTCGTTGCTACAGAAATTTTAGCGAAGCATGATGAAACATACATGCCACCTGAAGTGAAAGAATCTTTAGAAAAATCTGGCATTGTGATCGATGAAAATTCCAGACATCCTGGCTCACAGCCTTAATTGAGGAGCTAGCATGTTACCATTTGGCGAATTAGCACTTTATATTGCACTAGCAGCATCTCTATTGTTGCTATTCCTACCATTAGTAGGATTATCCACTCATAACATTAAACTCATGCAAACAGCAAAACCGCTGACAGCATGGGTTTTCTTTATGCTTCTAGTTTCATTCTTATGTTTAGGCTATGCCTTTTATGTGAATGATTTCAGTTACTCATACGTTTTCAAAAACTCCAATACACAACTCCCTGCAATCTTCAGATTCACAGCAATCTGGGGTAGCCATGAAGGTTCTGTATTGCTTTGGGTATTAACATTATCATTATGGATGTACGTTGCGACTCTGTTCATGCGTAAAGTGCCGATTGAATTGACAGCAACAACACTTGCAATTTTGGGTGCTATTTCTGCAGCATTCATTGCATTTGTCATCTTCACATCTAACCCATTCGATCGTATGTTAGATAATCTTGCTTTCGATGGTCGTGACTTAAATCCATTATTACAAGATGTTGGTTTAATCATCCACCCACCATTATTGTATATGGGCTATGTTGGTTTTGCGATTCCTTATGCTTTCGTATGTGCAATCTTAATCAATGGTTATATTGATCGTACAACTGTGCGTTGGTTGCGTCCTTGGGTGTTAGCAGCTTGGGGCTTTTTGACATTAGGTATCACTGTTGGTAGCTGGTGGGCTTATTATGAATTAGGCTGGGGCGGCTGGTGGTTCTGGGATCCTGTTGAAAACTCATCATTGATTCCTTGGATTTTATCTACAGCATTGCTTCACTCATTGATTACCACTGAAAAACGCCAAGTATTCTCTGTTTGGTCAGTGTTGATGGCAATCTTGTGTTTCTGCTTAAGCGTACTAGGGACATTCCTTGTTCGTTCAGGCGTATTAACATCAGTTCACTCATTTGCTGCTGACCCTCGCCGTGGTGCAATCATCTTGATGATTTTGGCAATGGTTGTGATCTTCGGTATCGCGCTCTTATTGTTCCGCTCAAGTCGTATTCGTCAACAATCTACAGTCGCTTTAGTGTCTAAAGAAACAGGCATCTTGTTGAATAACATCTTCTTATCCGTAGTGTGCTTCATTGTTGTTCTAGGCACATTGTACCCATTGATTGTTGATATGTTAGCCATCGGTAAAATCTCCGTGGGTCCGAACTTCTTCAATAAAACAGTGAATCCTTTAGCGATGATTTTATTAGTGATCATGGGTGTAACGCCAATGATTCGCTTTAAGAAAGATCAACTAAGCCGAATTAAGAAGCAATTAATTTTCATGGCAATTGCATCCTTGATCATGGGCCCATTATCTAATGCGCTTTATGTAATGTATGTGAATAACTTAAGCCATAATAATGAACCTGCCTTACCTTTAATCAATCCAATGGTAACGTTGGCATTGATCTTATGTTATTGGGTGTTCTTTGGCATCTTGGCTGAAATTGCACTACACAAACCTAAAAATGCAGGCTTTATTAAAGGCTTTTTCTCTCAATCATTATCTCGCGTTGCTATGAACTTAGGTCACTTTGGTACAGTTGTGATGATCATCGGTATCACAATGACAAGTTACTACAGCGTTGAAGCGGATCGTTTATTGCGTGTTGGCCAAACAGAAGCTGTACAAGGTTATGACTTTAAATTGGAAAACCTCCAAGACATTAAAGGACCAAACTATACAGCGACCAAAGGAACATTCACTGTCAGCTTCCAAGGTGAATTTTTACAAATGATGTACCCTGAAAAACGTGTTTACGCTGCAAGTGGCATGCCGATCAGTGAAGTTGCATTGCGTGCATCATTATTGGATGACTTATACATCGCATTATCAGAAGAGCGTCCGGGTCAAAGTTGGGCAATCCGTTTATATGTTAAACCTTTCATTCGTTGGATTTGGTTAGGCGGCATCATCATGGCTGTAGCAGCTGTGATCGCGATGTTCAGCTTACGTCGTCCTGAACGCTCTGAGAAATAAGGAGTTAATATGAAAAAACCTGTAATCGTAGGCATCACCATTGCTGTGTTAGTGGGCATTTTTGGCTTCTTCTTCACAACTTTGGGCAATGATCCAAGCAAACTGCCTTCACAATTAGAAGGGAAAGCTTTGCCTGAATTCACTGCCAATAAGCTTTCTGCACCGGGTAGCATTGCGCAAATTCTCACGAATGATGATATCAAAGGCCCTGCATTAGTGAATGTATGGGCAACTTGGTGCCCAACTTGTCGTGATGAGCACGAAACATTGAATGTGCTCAAAACACAAGGCGTGACTATTTATGGTGTGAACTATAAAGATGATCCCAAATTAGCTTATGAATGGCTCCAAAATCTTGGAAATCCTTATCTATTTAATTTTTTAGATATGAGCGGTGCTGTGGGTATTGAACTCGGCGTTTATGGCGCACCTGAAACATTCTTCGTGGACAAAAACAATGTGATCAAATATCGTCATGTAGGTGCAATCTTGCCTGACATTTGGAACAGCAAGTTGAAAGCGATTTATGAATCATTGGATACTGAAGGAGCACAACCATAATGAAAAAACTCTTAATGTTAGCGTTATTTTTAGGTGCTGTTGCGACTGCAAACGTGAATATCTATCCATTCAGTGATCAAGTAAGTGAAAAACGTTTCAACTCACTCATCACAGATTTACGTTGCCCAAAATGTCAAAACCAAAACTTAGCAGATTCGGATGCGCCTTTGGCGAAAGATTTAAAAGATCGTGTTTATACTATGATCAACGATGGCCGAAGTGATGGCGAAATTTTAACTTTTATGGTGGATCGCTACGGTGATTTCGTTTTATATACGCCACCTGTTAAACCCATCACTTGGTTCTTGTGGTTTGGTCCTGCCATCATTTTGATTGGCGTATTAGTCATCATCTTTGCTCGCCGTCGTAAACCTGCCGTTGAAACTGTCCAACCATTATCACAATCAGAAGCAGAGCAATTGGCTGAGCTGTTAAATAAAAAGGATACTCATCAATGATTTTCGCATCTTTCCTCCTTTTCGCGCTGACAATGTTGGTAATCTTTTACCCATTGACTCGCTCTCAATCAGCACAGCAAGAAGTCACATTGCAAGATCTCTATCAAAAGAACTATGTTGCAACAGAAAAGCGTCTTTCTGCTGAATTAAGTAGCGGCAAGTTAACGCAGGATGACTATGACATTCAAAATGCTGAAGCTGCACGTGATTTATTAAAAATCAACCAAAAAAATCGTACTAACCTTTCTAAACCTGCACGTTTATTGGTGGTATTGATTGCATTGCTCTTCCCTGTTTTAGCCATTGGCGGTTTTTGGGCATTTTCTTATACGCCGGAAACACGCACATTTGATGCAGAGCGTTCTCGCTTAATCAATGAATTCACAGAATGGCGTGAAGTGATCCCAACATCTGAGTTGGATTCATTGAATGGTATCTTAGCCATTGAACCGCAACCTCGTAATCCTGAGATCTTCAATGAATTGAAATACGGTTTCCCTGCTTTGTTCTTCATGAGCGCAAAAGATACACATGACAACATTCCAACGTTAAAATTATTGGGTAAATTGTTGTACGATGTGAAATGGCTCAGTGCTTCTCACGAAGTTTACACACGTGTTTTATCATTAACGCCAAATGATTTCATTGCTAACGCAATGGTGATCGACATTGAAATGCAAAGTGCTAACAATAAGATTACACCGGCAATTCAAGCGAAAATGGAACGTTTCTTCGCAATCTTCCCAAAAGAAACCTCTATGCGCGTGATGTATGCTCAAGCGCTGTATGACAATCAAATGATTGAAAAATCTGTAGAGCAATGGCGCATTTTACGTGAATTATTTGCACAAGACAGAGATCCTGCACGTAAAGAGCAAGTGCAACAAACATTGCAAGCAATTGATATGATCATCATGTCAGTTTCTCAGCAAGCGATGGAAACAGCACAAGTACGCAACTATGTGATCGATCTAAAAACATTTGCTGATTTAGATTGGAACCAATTATCTACACCATCAATCTTGACGTTGTATATGATTGATCAAGAAGATAATACTTCTGTGGCTTATAAAGAAGTATTGATCACGCCAAATATGCAATTCCCAACAGAATTATCATTGAATGACTTTGATCGCTTTGCTGATGTGAAAAGCCCAATCCGTAACTTTGAACATTTAGCAGTATTTGGTGAAATCACTAATGTTGAAAATGGTGAATCTGTTTATGTCACAGATCTATCTCAATTAACAAAAGGTGCTTATGAAAGTGCATTGATGTTTGAGCCAAACTCAGAAGATCACGCATTCTCTGAGCCTATGCAAAAAACTGTTGATTTAGTGAAAGCGAAAAAAGATCAACGCATCTTAGTGCAAGTAAATGCACCAAATGCTGATCTAAGCGCATGGCCGGATGATGCAACTTTAAGCTTATTCATCTCTCCTGCAGGTTCTCGCATGCCATTGGCAGCTAAGAAAATCCCATCAGCGAAGAACTTAACGTTCCCAATAACTGTTGAAATCACTGATGACAACAAATTAATGCAAGGCACACCAAGTTTATTCACGATGGATAATCTAGAAGTGGGCGGTCGTTTAAGCCAAGGTTCAGATGTTGTGGGTAAAGCAGGTGATATTGAAAGTGCTAAACAAGCAGTTTCACCGAGCAAAGCAAACGTGATTATTTTAGATCAAGTGCGTGAAGAATCTAAAGCTTCACCCATCATGGCTCAATAAATATGACATTTGCTGAATTTACTTTAGCCATTAAAGATGTCAGCGCGACGCGTAATTACCGCAAAGTTTTTACGCCTGTTTCGCTGACATTACAAAATGGCATGAGCCTTTATATCGAAGGTGAAAATGGCGCAGGAAAGACAACTTTCCTGCGCGTTATTGCGGGCTTAAACAATATCTATTTGGGCAATATTCTCTATAACAATGTTGATCGTCAAGAGCTTGCGCACACTTATAATCACAATATTCTCTATGTTGGGCATGCGCTTGGCTTAAAAGAAGATTTGACTGCCTTTGAAAACATTCATGCGATGCTCAAAATTCAAAATGTACAGCGTACAGATGAAGAGATCCGCACAGTGTTTGAAATGCTTTCCATTCCTGCACAAGATCGTGCCATCCGCTTTTTATCCGCAGGTCAAAGACGAAGAGTTGCACTGTCTCGTTTATGGTTAGAACCCAAAACCATTTGGATTCTCGATGAGCCATTTACAGCATTAGATAAGCGTTCTATTGAGATTTTAGAAGCCACCATCACAGAACATTATCAAAAAGGTGGCACAGTTATTTTCACTTCTCATCAAACGCCATCAGAAGGTGTGTATAATCATCACCATATTATTGAAAGCTATAGGAAAGAATGAGTGTATTCACTGCGATCATTCAACGTGATCTACAATTAGGCATGCGCCAACGCACAGAATTACTGACGCCCATGATCTTTTTCTTGATCGTTGTGAGTTTGTTTCCACTCGGTTTAGGGTTGGATAATGAAAAAGTCATGCGTGATGTTTCACCTGCCATTTTATGGATTGGTGCTCTATTGTCGAACATGTTGATCATGGATCGCTTATTCAAAAGTGATTATGATGATGGTTCTTTAGAGCAATTGATGCTATCAGGCTCGCCACTCGTTGTGGTTGTATTTGCCAAGATCATTGCACATTGGTGCTTAACTGCTGTGCCACTTATCATTGTTTCACCCATCTTGGGCTTAATGCTCTATTTTTCTGTGCCACAAGCACTAGAAACCACATTCCTTTTACTCATTGGCACACCAGTTTTAAGTTGCATTGGTGCCATTTGTACAGCTTTAACACTACAATTAAAACGTGCAGGCTTATTATTGAGTATCATTGCACTACCATTATTTTTACCTGTACTAATTTTTGGCGTACAGGCAACACTTCGCATCGTTGAAGGACATTCTGTGATCGGCTTTTATGCTGTATTTGCAGCCCTCGACTTGATCACGCTTGCCGTCGCCCCATTGATTACAGCTTTTGCACTACGCATTAGTCTTAACTAAATTTTCTTGAGTTTTACATGACAAAAAAAACAATACCATCCACCAACATGGAATATTCTGAACAATTGCCACCTTTGGTACATTCATGGATTTTAACCATTATTTTGGATTTAGGTGGCCATCGTGAATTTATCCATAAGGATTTTTTCAGTGATGATCAACTAGCTACAGCACTTTCATTGGATAAATGGATCAACCATAAGCCACCATTGAACCGTGCAGATATTTTAAAAACATTGCGCGAACAGCAAGAAAAACTCTTGGCTGATCCAACATTGTTCACAACAGCATATAATCATGATCTTCGCCACAACTTAGACAATCTCAAAACATTGATTGATCTCTCTGATGTGGAATGTACTTTATTAGAGTTCACATTGATCACGTACAATGAAACATTGTTGAACAATGCATTGGATTTATTGGGTGCGATTAGCTCAGATCAAATGTACCGCATTTTATCTGTACTCTTACAAAAAACACCGCAAGAAATTCGTACTGCATTTGCATCGGATGGCACATTAGCGCGCACAGGTTTAGTTCGCGTTCATCATGGCCCTTCTCTATTCTTCCGCGGCAAAGTGGATTTATTGTCTCGCAATTTTATTGAAGCGATGTTTTCACATGAAACAACGCCATACAATATCTTAAAAGATGTTGTTTCTAAATCTAAGCCAACAGAATTAACTTTAGATAATTTCGGTTACTTAAAAACTGAGTTATCTGTTTTAGTACCTTATTTACAGCATGCTTTGGACAATAATGAAAAAGGCGTGAATATCCTTGTATACGGCGAACCAGGCACAGGGAAAACAGAATTAGCACGCGTTTTGGTGGAATATTTTAAAGTTTCTGCTTATGAAGTGGTTTCTGAATCTATTCAAGGCGAAGGCGTAGAAAAAGGCGAACAGCGTTTATATGCTTATTTGGCTGCGCAAAACTTCTTCTGCAATCAAAAATCATTGATCATTTTTGATGAAATCGAAGATGTATTCTTTGATGCTTCATCAGAAGGTTTACCGAACTTCTCGAAAGCTTGGTTCAACCATATTTTGGAAACCAATAAAATCCCAACCATTTGGATTTGTAACGATACTTACGAAATCGACCCTGCCATCATTCGCCGTTTCGATTTCACATTCCATTTGGCTCCGCCACCAAAATCAGAACGCAAAGCAATGCTCGAATCAGCATTGAAATGTTCACTCAGCCCAAATACTTTGAATGCATTGGCATTATCGAAAGATTTAGTGCCTGCAATCATTGATCGCACTGCAAAAGTTCTCAATACTATCGAGAAATCATTGGATGTAAGCTACGATGAAGCTGCTGCTGCTATCATCAATGGCACTTTGAAAGCGCAAGGTAATGATGAAATTCGCATCGCTAAAATTGGTGGATTGAGCGAGATTTATAACCCTGCATTCACAAATACTGATAACAATTTGGCACTATTGGCTGAGCGTTTAAAAGTATTCAATGAAGCGCGCATCTGTTTATATGGTGCTTCGGGTACTGGTAAATCAGCATTTGCACATTACTTATCAGATTATCTCAACAAGCCTTTGCTCATCAAAAAAGTATCAGATTTAATGGATAAATATGTGGGCGAAACTGAGAAACAGATCGCAGCTGCATTCCATGAAGCAAATACAACAGGCTCAATCTTGTTAATGGATGAAGTGGATAGCTTCTTGCGTGATCGTCGCCATGCTCAGCAGAATTATGAAGTCACAATGGTGAACGAAATGCTGACGCAAATGGAAGAATTTTCAGGTATTTTCATCGCAACCACAAACTTGATGGATCACTTAGATCAAGCAATGCTCCGCCGTTTTGACTTTAAAGTGAAATTTAATTACTTAACATCAGAACAAGCTTGGTTGCTTTTCAATGAACAATGCCGTTATTTGGGCTTTAAAGAGATTGATCCTGCATTGGAAGAGAGCTTTAAAAAACTCACAAGCTTAGCGCCTGGTGACTTTGCGATTTCTGCCCGCCAAGCAAAATTGGGCGTGATCACAAAACCTGAAGAAATCATCGCACAGCTTGTTAAGGAAAATGACTTGAAACAAGCCAAAGGCACCACGATCGGGTTTGTGGCTGGCAAATAAGGAGTACTCAATGGCATCATTAGATTTTGAAAAAGAAAAAACAGCTTTTAGAGATTATTGGAATCAGCACAACAAAACTCTTGAGCAAGCTAAAGAAACTTTTGTAGTGATTATAAATTCACTCATTGCCAAAGATTTTCAAATATCAGCTATTTATGGAAGAGTTAAAGATAAAGAAGAGTCTATTAGAAAATTTGCTCATAAATACCAATCAAAATTAGAATCTGAAGGAAAACCATATGAAATAAAAGATCACATCACAGATCTAATTGGTTTACGCCTTGTAACTCTATATGAACCTGATGTTAAAAAAATTAAAGACTTGCTTTTAACGGAATTTAAAGTAATTGGTGTCACAGATAAAATCTCTAGTATGGAATCCAAGGAAGACTCTTTTGGCTATAAAGGATTACATGTTGACTTACAATTAAATAGCAAACGATCTGATATGTCAGAATATATTAATTATGCAGATTATACATTTGAACTACAAATTCGAACTATTATTCAAGACGCTTGGAGCGTCTTAGACCATAAAATAAAATATAAAAAAGCAATTCCTATAGAATTTAAACGACGTATTAATACATTAGCCGCTCTCTTTGAATTAGCAGACAGAGAATTTATGAGTATTAAAAATGATACTGAACTAATGGAGCAAAATATTAAAAAAGCTGCTTTAGAAGAAGAAAACTTATTAGATGCTTTCAACTTCCTCAAAGTTGTATCTGAACATTTTTCTGATTATGAATTTAAAGGTTTTAAAATAGATGGTTTTGTTGAGTCTATAATATCTACAGAGCCTATGACCGCAAAAGAGTTTAACACTATACTCTCAGATCAAAAATCAAAAATTGATTTATATAGTCATTATTTACAACAATCTTCTGATCCTCATACTATGAATCCATATACAGAAATTAGACATATGCTATATGTTTCAAATAAAGAAAAATTTTCAGATATTCTTTATAAAAAACAAAAAGATAACTTTGATCTATGGTTAAAAGATAACGATAAATCGTGACCATAAACCAAAAGCCCTCAACGAGGGCTTTTTTGTTGGATTTAGGCAGTCATTTTGGTGAGGAAATCTTGCATTCGATTGGCATTATATTTCACAAGATTACCTTGGTTTTTGATGTGCACAACATCCAAAAATTCCATTCGGCTGATCACATGGCTCACTAAATGTTCGCGTGCTCTATCCGTCATATCACGGGCTTTAAGCTGTGCACGAATTGAATTCCGTAAGCCTTCCAATTTCACAGGGCGAGAGCAGTCTTCGATCTTGTGAAGCATTCTGCACATTTTAATGAGCACAGAATCGAACTGTAATTCTTTATCACTGCGTGTTGTGCCTACACGCTTGGCTTTTTTATCAGGCGCACGATTCACTAGATTAATGATGGCATCGAAATCTTTATCATTGGAATAAATTTCAAAGCGATCATATTGCTCAAAGTAACAGCCGAGCATAAAAGTAATGCCAAAATCCGCAGAATTATTAGCTGTATCGCCCATTTTAATGAGCTCTAAGCGACCTTGTATCACAAAGTTGCTTAATGCAGTTAACCAATCTAGGGGAATTTTCACGCCAGTGTTGGCGTAGCAGATCACAACTTTATGATATTCTTTGAACTCTAGGATGAGCTCGGTGATCTTTGAGGGGCAGTTTTCAATATCTATGAACAGAATTGAGCGTTGAGAATTATCGGGTAAGTTAATAATTGTTTTATCTCGCATAGTTGCACTCCTTTGAAATGAAACTCACTTGATGCTATCAGTCTTTTTTGACAGTTTTTTGACAAAAAAAATTTTATTTTCATGCATAAAAAAAAGCGGCTTTCGCCGCTTCAAAAATAACTACCAAACTATCATTATTATAAGTGTCACTTTAGTTAGCCATAACAATTTTTTCAAGCGCACCTTCATTTTCCAACTTCTTGATTTTAGATGGACCGTAGAAAATAATCGCAATCAACACTATGCCCACATAACCTGCAATCGGATAGAAATAACCCATCAACTGAATGAAGCCCACAAAACTAATGCCATAACCAATAATCAACGTTACCAAAATAAATATGCGTGATTTCTGTGTTTCCATTGCAACATAGCGAGATATGAATACATAGAACATGCTCACAGCTGTACTATAGATCATCGCCAATGCAACCATGCTCAATGCTGAACTCAAATGTGGTGCATAAGTATTCATGATCTGTAATGAAGGCATTTGTGCCAATGTTTCAACAGTTGGTGCGATTGTTTTGATTTGTGCGAACAATGCAAAGTGACCCATTGCTAATACACCACCGATGATTAAACCGCCTAAAGCACCGCCTAGACGCGCAACTTTTGGATCTTTCTCTTCACCACCAATTACTAATGACATACCAACACCTGCAACAGTCATCATCGTTACGTGGTTAATCGCAGCCATCCACCAGTTTGGTAATGTATCTGGCAATGTTTTACCCACAGCAATCACGTAATCATTCAATTCTGCAAATGTTTCTGTTTGGTTGGATAAGCCTTGATAAATCATGATGGATAACAAGCCAATTAAGATAGGTGTAATCATACCAATCACTAAGATAATTTTACGTAAGCGCAACATTAAAGTACCGATCACCAACAATGTCATGATCAATGAGCCCTGCCAATAAGGCATGTTATATTGCTGTTGGAACAATGCGCCACTGCCTGATAACATGATGATACCAGTACCTAACATCATGATGATGATTAATACATCCACAAATTTACCAACTTTTTTACCGCCCACTAAATAAACTGCTTCTTTATAGTTTTTGGATTGTAAGCGCTGCCCTAAGCCTGTAACAAAGTAACCCACAATGCCATATAAAACTGTTGCAAGTAGTACACCTGTAGTACCATCTAATCCAAATGATGTGTAATAAAAGAATGGTTCCATGCCAGAGGCATTGCCCGCACCTACGACGACGCTCGCATAAGCAAAGCCGACGATTAAAATTTCTAAAAGCTTCTTCATTCCTATCCTCCTCAGCGGTGTTCTCTACTGATATTTTTTTGAGTTTCATACCATCAATTAGTGTGAAAACTTTAGGAAATCACTGCTAATCAACTGTTTTAAATGAAATCTATAAATCTTTTGACCTACATCAGGTTATTCGATCATCACTTTTTCATACCAAAAGTGTCAAAAGATATGAATTCAGAACTTTATGAATTTTTTTCCTAGCAATGCTAAGTCAAAGATTAATAAAGAATTTATGATTATCATTCCCAAAAGGAATAACTCTGTGCATATAGTTCGTTTGTCTAGATTCGTAGTAAAGCTGTAGGATCAAGCCATCTACTACGCAACAAAGGAAAATTGACATGGATATTTCAACAAAAGTATTAAACAAGTTAGGCATTTCAGATGCAGTATTGAATGGCGGTACACACGAAGTTCACAGCCCATTAGATGGCGCAGTGATCGCAAAACTTAAATTTATCGATGAAGCAGCAACAGATAAAATCATTGATGATGCACATGATGCATTTTTGGAATGGCGCACAGTACCTGCACCAATCCGCGGTGAATTGGTTCGTGTATTGGGTGAAGTATTGCGCGAGCATAAAGAAGATCTAGCAGCTGTTATCACTTTAGAAGCAGGTAAAATTCAATCAGAAGCATTGGGTGAAGTTCAAGAAATGATTGATATCTGTGACTTTGCAGTGGGTTTATCTCGCCAATTGTACGGCTTGACAATCGCTTCAGAGCGCCCTGGTCACCACATGCGTGAAACATGGCATCCTTTAGGTGTTGTGGGCGTAATCACAGCATTTAACTTCCCGATGGCTGTTTGGTCTTGGAACTCTGCATTGGCATTGATCTGTGGTAACCCTGTTGTTTGGAAACCTTCAGAAAAAACGCCTTTGACAGCATTGGCTTGCCAAGCAGTATTTGAAAAAGCAGTGGCACGTTTTGGTTCAGCACCAAAAAACTTATCACAATTAGTGATGGGTGCACGTAACTGCGGTAACGCAATCGTTGAAAACCACAAAGTAGCACTAGTAAGCGCAACAGGTAGTACTCGCATGGGTCGTGAAATCGGTCCTAAAGTTGCAGCACGCTTTGGTCGCTCTATCCTAGAATTGGGCGGTAACAACGCAATGATCTTAACTGAATCAGCAGATTTAGAATTAGCAGTTCGCGCAATTCTATTCAGTGCTGTAGGTACAGCAGGCCAACGTTGTACAACACTTCGTCGCTTGATCATTCACAAATCAGTGAAAGCACAAGTATTAGAGCGTTTGAAAGCATCTTACAACACTGTGCCTGTAGGTTCACCGCGTGATACAAGCAACCTAGTTGGACCATTAATTGATAAAGGTTCATTCGATGAAATGCAATCAGCATTGGCAAGAGCAAAAGCTTCTGGCGGTGTTGTTCACGGTGGCGAACGCGTATTAGCAGCTGAAATGCCAAATGCATACTACGTAAAACCTGCAATCGTTGAAATGCCTGAACAAAATGAAGTCGTGGAAACAGAAACATTCGCACCAATCCTTTATGTGATGGAATATGAAAACTTTGCAGATGCAATGGCGATGAACAACGATGTACCACAAGGCTTATCATCATGTATCTTCACAAATGATGTAAGAGAAGCAGAATTCTTCCAATCTGCTGCGGGTAGCGATTGTGGTATTGCAAACGTGAACATCGGTACAAGTGGCGCTGAAATTGGCGGTGCATTTGGTGGTGAAAAAGAAACTGGCGGTGGCCGTGAATCTGGTTCAGATTCTTGGAAAGGTTACATGCGTCGCCAAACTAACACGATCAACTATTCTCGTGAATTACCACTAGCGCAAGGCGTTAAATTCGATTAATGTAAATCTTCACAGACTGCGAAGAGTGATTGCTCCCCTGCGTTGCTCTTCGCTGTTCTGGCCATCTATTAAAGAGCTATATCAATAGCCGAATAATCAAAAACTACCGAGGAAACAATTGGATGATTAAAACATCCATCAGGAGGAGAGAATGCAAATCTCTATTAATCAACTACAGGAGCTTGTCGAGAAAATTTTAGATAGCAGAGGTTTTTCCAAACCTCAACGTGATGCTATTACTCAAAACCTCATCACAGCACAAGTTTCAGAATGTCATTCACATGGTGTATGGCGCTTATTAGAGTTAATTAAAAATCTAGATAAAGGGATGTTGAATCCAACTGCAATCCCTCAAATTACCCAAAATAAAGGCGCTGTTATTCGCGTAGATTGCCAAATGACAGCAGCACAATATGGTCATCAAGTTGGTATTCCATTACTGATCGAACGTGCAAAAGGGTTAGGCATCGCACTATTAGCCGTGAATCATTGCATCCACTTTTCAGCACTTTGGGTGGAATTAGAGGAATTAACCAAACATAATTTAGTTGGCTTAGCCATGACAACAAGCCATGCTTGGGTTGCACCACATGGTGGTACAATGCCTTTATTAGGCACTAACCCATTTGCATTTGCATGGCCTCGCACAAATATTGATCGCCCTTATATTTTTGACTTCGCAACGAGTGCAACAGCACGTGGTGAAATCCAACTGCATGCACGCAACAATACACAATTACCTAATGATGTCGCAATTGATGCCAATGGCAAACCAACCAATGATCCTAATGAAGCCCTAAAAGGCGCAATGCTTGCATTTGGTGGACACAAAGGTACTGCTATTTCCACAATGATCGAATTGATGGCTGGCCCATTGATCAATGACCTCACAAGCCAAGAATCACAGAAAGCAGCCAAAGATGGCGCAGCTTTACCGTATGGTGGTGAAATCATCATTGCGATTGATCCTGAAATTATTTTAGGTACAGACAGACAAAGTGCAGCACAACGCGCAGAAGATTACCTCAATCAATTCAGCCAAGCAGGTGTTCGTTTACCTTCCGAAAGACGTTTTGATGCTCGTGATCAAAACCGACAGCAAGGCACAATCAACATTGACGATACATTGATTGAAAATCTCAAAACATTGATTAGGAATTAAAAATGACAACTTCTCAACATGCATTTAAATATGAAAACCTATGGCACACATTAGTTGAAGATAAAGTTTCTTTCACACCACTTCAAAATAATGAAACAGTAGATGTTTGTATCGTTGGTGCAGGTTTCACAGGATTATCCGCAGCCATTCATTTAGCAGAACAAGGTAAATCTGTTGTGATTTTAGAAGCTCAACATGTGGCTTTCGGCGGTAGTGGTCGTAACGTTGGCTTAGTGAATGCAGGTACATGGAATAAGCCTGATTTCATGGTGGATATTCTCGGTAAAGAAATGGGTGAAAACTTAGTGGCAGCATTGGGTGATGCACCAAAGTTAGTATTCTCCATCATTCAAAAATATGGCATTGATGCACAGCAACAACAAGTTGGCACATTGCACATGGCTCACAGTGAAAAAGGTGTACCAGAATTACAAGATCGCTATGAACAATTAACACGCCGTGGTGCGCCTGTTGAGCTATTAACAGGTGCTCGCATGGAAGAATATTCTGGCAGTAAAAAAATTCCTGCAGCATTATTGGATCACCGCGCAGGTACTGTGAATCCATTTGCTTATGCAACTGGTTTAGCGAAAACAGCAGATAAATTGGGCGTAAAAATCTTTGAAAACTCTCCAGTGGCTTCTGTGAACTGTGAAAAGGCTGGTGAATGGGTTGTAACAGCATTGGGTCATACTGTTCGCGCTGAGAAAGTCATCATTGCTACAAATGCTTATGCAGAAGGTGAATTATCAGAATATCGTAAAGCAGTTTACAGTGGTTATTATTACCAAGTAGCTTCTGAGCCAATGGGTGAAGCTGGTGTAACTGTTCTACCTTATAAGCAAGGCTCTTGGGATACACGCTTAGTATTGAGTAGTATTCGTTTGGATAAAGATGGTCGCTTAATTTTAGGTAGTATGGGACGAGCACTCAATAAGCCTGATTGGTATCTCAAAACTTGGGCAGATCGCATTCAGCAACATTACTTCCCACAGCTTGGTACTAAAATGAATTGGCAATATAGCTGGTGTGGCCGCATTGGTTTTACTGATAACCATACACCAAAAGTATTTGAACCAGCACCAGGTTTAATTACAGCGATTGGTTATAATGGCCGTGGGATTACAACAGGCACATTGATCGGTAAATTGTTTGCAGATCATTTGACTGATCAAGAAATGGCACCGATTCCATTACCATTCTTCTCTTCTGTGGATCAATCTAAATGCAACTACTCACAGATGAAATCCCTCTTCATTGAATCAGGATTCACGATGTACCATTTAGGTCAATGCTTGAAAGTGATTCGTTGAATCACGTTAAAAGCACTTGAGTATCGATCTTCTCGCCGATGGCGAGAAGATCAAAATATAATAATCAGCGAGAAAATATTATTCTTCAGGTAAGTACTTTGGATCTTTGCCTAAATAATTCAAAATCCACTCACGAATAATTTTAACTTTAGGCTCAGCTGAATGGCTTTTGAGATAAGCCATATAATAAGAGCCAACACCCGTTAAACGATGGGAAGATGCTGGCACTAAGCACCCGTGTTTCAAATCTGCTTCCACTAAAATTTTTGGCACCAATGCCAAGCCACAGCCCGTTTTCGCAGCACTGATGCAAGATGACCAACGTTCAAATAACAATGATCGATAACCATCCGGATAAATTTGATTGAAGCGCTCAAAGAATTGATCCCAAGTATTTAAACGGGAGCGGCATTCAATCAAACGCGTATTAAAGTAAATATCAATTTCTGGCTTGCCTTTATTGCGCTCCAAAACTTCTGGATTGCACACAGGAATCATCTCTTCATCGAACAATTCAATGGATTCCATACCATGCCAACCGCCATAACCATAAACAAAAGCAACATCTACATCCACTTCGACTGGATCATACGGCATCATCTGCTCATAAAATGAGAGCTGCACATCGCCATAGTGTGCAGTAAAGCCTTTCAAGGCTTTCACCAACCAAGCAGAACATAATGATGGATGCGATGCAATGCGGATCACATCTTCAAATGTGCCGTAAGACAACATCTCCTTCGATGTTTCCTCGATCTTGTGCAAGATTGTATTCACATGGGCAAGATATGTGCTGCCTGCTGGGGATAATTCTAATTTCTGTCGGTTACGTACAAATAGCTGAACTTGTAGGCTACTTTCCAGTAAAGCCACTTGCTTACTGATGGCACTTTGCGTCAGATTCAATTCTGCTGCTGCTAAGGTAAAACTTAAGTGCTTAGCTGATACTTGGAAACACCGCATTGTATGCGTTGTTGGTAAATATAAACGACTCATCTTCTCCATTCCTCTTTTCCATTGCTGGATATTTTTATCTATCTTTGTTAAATAAATCTAACAAATTAATGCTTTTGCATGCAACATGTATAACATGGCTTTTAAACTATACGCAAATCGAAATATTTAGCATTGCAATAAATTTCAAAACGACCATATTGCTCAAAGCAATGGTTGATATAGCAGATCATAACTTTATGATATTCTTTAAATGATAGAATGCATGATTTGTTTATTCTGACTAAAACATCTGCGTTATATCGAATAATTATGAGGTTGTTATGAAAAACTACAATATTGAAAATCAACAATTTGTGTTGACAGAATCCGCAGATGCTTATCTACGTTTCATACCTTTTTCAAGCTTGCCACAAGCAGAAAATGATACTGGCTTAGCACAATTAACTGAACGAGTTTTAATGGCTAAACATGATGCGTTTATTGGCCATTATACGGACTATATACTGTTCAGCTTGACGCTTAAAAACCATGATGATTTCAATAATAACGAAGCGATTGTAATGATTATTTATAAAAATTATACGCTCTTTTTCTATGACGAAACGCTCACAACAGCAGAGATTTATGTCGATCACATTAACTACATGCTTAAGCAATTGACAGATTCCTCTCTTCCTAATTTGCTGATTCCTTATATATTGATTCGCTATGACTTATTAACAGATCGTAGATTTTTAATGGAGATCGAGAATACAATTTTAGATATTGAAGTATCTTTTAGTCATAAATTGGTAGATCCACAAAATAAAATTTTATCATTGCGCAAAATCCTCTCTAATTATAAGCACCATTATTTATCATTATCTGATTTGATGGAAGATATGATGGGAAATAATTCTAATCTTCTAGGTAATGAAGTTGACCAAAATTATCAAAGACTTTCAAATAAATTAACTCGCCTATATAAGTACACAGAGATGTTAAGCGAATATGTCTCTCAAGTGAATGATCGCTATCGTGCCCAGATGGATCTCAATTTAAATAAAATAATGAAAACATTCACTATTATTTCGGTAATTTTTATGCCCTTAACCTTGATTGTAGGTTGGTATGGTATGAATTTTGACATACCTGAATTAAAGTCGAAATATGGCTATTTATATGTGACTGGATTATCGATTTTTATGCTCATTGCTTCACTTTTGTACATAAAAAAACGTGGATTTTGGGATTAACATCATACTTCAACCCTATCCTCCATCTTATATGCTCGACATTTAGCATGCCCCTGCCGAGTGATGCAAATTATTTTACATCCATAAAAAAGCGGTGTTGCCACCGCTTTCTGAGATTTGTCTAAATTCGTGCAGAATTAATCCACATAAAACTCCATTGGATAAGTCATGTAGCCCACTTCTTCCAATTTATCGACAGTAATGAATCCTGCTGGCGCATTCAACACTGAAGGAATACGATTCACGGCTGTTGCACAAGTATGCGCCACTGTATCAGGCTTCTGTACGGAGAAAACTACATCAGGCTCACCGATGATCTTCCAATCACAGCGATCACCTTCGCCTTCACCATATACATTGCCAACACATTGCACAACTAATTCAATGCCTTGATGTGTTTGAATTGTTGTGACAGCGCTCATCCCTGTTGCAAAGCCTGCTTTGATTGTTGCACCCATTGTTTCTGAATAGATGTCTTTATCCAAGATGATTGGCACACTCTTTTGACTGATGCTTGCAATTGTCCAACGCATTTTTGCACATAAAGATTCAGCTGCATTCCACATATAAGATGGGAAGCTTTCCGCAGATGCAATCTCTTGATCAAATTGTTCAGCAGATAAACCCACGCCATGCGCTTTAGCCAGTGCCATTCCATAATGATCCACGTTATAGCTCACAACGCCTTCCATTCTTGTGATCTTATTCACGCCACCTGCGACTAAATATGGCATATTGATCCAATAAATATCCTGCATACCTGAGCCTGAAATCGTAATGCCACTTTCTTTTGCTAAACGATCTAAACGATTCGTTTCGGCAGGTGAAGTATTCCAAGGATAAATCGCTTCTTCACAAATTGTGATAACGTTCACACCATTTTCTGCGCACAATTCAAAGAAAGAGTACATTTCTGGCATATAGCTGAATACTGTAACAATCGCAATATCTGCATCACATGAATCAAAAACACGCTGAGCATTGCTATCAATTTTAACACCAGTTTTATGGCCAAAATTCGCAAAATCACCAATATCCATGCCTTGTAATTCTGGCTTATTATCAATCGCCCCAACAATCTCCACACCGTGATCACGTAAGTAACGCAACATCACTTCAGCCATTTTTCCACAACCATACTGAACAACACGAATTTTCATAGTAAGCTCCTATTTATAGTGAAATTGCTGTAAAACCCGATTAATATAACTATCCTGTGATACATATTGATGAAACTTATCTGCATGGTAACAAAAAAGGCGGTTACCCGCCTTTTTATCACAACTTTTTATACACTATTTATGAATCTTAGTGCCTTTTGTACCTTTCAATGCATCTGCCATTGTTTCCAATTTAGTCACAATGCCTACGCCATGTGGGCAAGCTTCAATATAATCCAATAGCGATTCTACTTTTGGTAACATGCTACCTGCTGGGAATTGTCCTTCAGCTTTGTATTTTTCAGCATCAGCTACTGATAATTCAGATAACCATTCTTGATTTGGCTTACCAAAGTTCACAGCGATTTGCTCAACGCCTGTAGGAATCAAATAGACATCTGCTTGTAGATCTGCTGCCAATAAAGATGATACGCGATCTTTATCAATCACAGATTCAATACCACTCACAGTATTATCTGCATTACGCTGAACTGGAATACCTCCACCACCACAAGCAATGACTAAAGCATCTGCATCCACTAAGCTTTTGATCACATCCAATTCAACAATAGATTTTGGTGAAGGTGAAGCTACAACGCGTCTCCAACCACGACCTGAATCTTCTACAATATTCCAGCCTTCCGTTGCAGCTTTATCTTTTGCAGTTGCTTCATCCATGAATACGCCAACTGGTTTATTCGGTGTTGCAAATGCTGGATCTTTAGGATCAACTTCCACTTGTGTAATCACAGACACAACTGGTTTATTGATGCCACGGCGCTTAAATTCATTACCAATTGCTGATTGCAACAAGTAACCAATTTCACCTTGTGTACTAGAAACATGATGATCCAATGGATATTGCGGTAAATCTTTCGCCGCAGCATCCTGAATGAGATGGATGCCTACATGAGGACCATTACCATGAGTTAATACAACACGCCAGCCTGCTTCGATTAAGTTCACAACATCCACTGCTAATTTATCTGCAACTTCACGTTGAGATTGCATGTCGATGTGATTGTTATCTTCAATCAATGCATTGCCACCAATTGCCAATACCATTACTGGCACTTTCTTTTGATCACTCATATATTTTCCTCTCAGGTCAATGTGTCAATATCCGCAGTTTAAAACAGAAAAAGCAAATAATGTGGCTATTAAAATAATTAAGTTAATCCTTATAAATTAATAAAAACAATTATTTGCTATTCCCTTAAAACTTGATTAGGACTCTTGACAACCTTTATATGAAAGTGGAATACAAGCCACAATAATCGCTAAAATTGCAACGCCACCAATGTACCAAGCCGCACCCAATGGTGTTTTACTCAATAACCAAATTGTTAATGCTGGCGTAATCGCACTGAATACTGCATAAGCTAAGTTATATGAGAAAGACAAACCTGAATAACGAATCTTCGCTGGGAATGCTCTTGTACCAATGATCGGCGTAATTGCAATTGCACCTGTAAATAGGCCCATCACAGCAGCACCCATGTAAATCATCTCTAAGCTTGGTTGCGTTGTTAATAATGAGTAGAACAAGAATGATGTAATTGCTAAACCGCCCCAAGCAATTAATGATGTTAAGCGAGTTTTTAAAACATCTTCCAGCCAACCAAATAGTACACAGCCGATTGTTAACATCAATGCCATGATAGAACCTGTCACACGTGCATCAATGGATGATAACTGGTACATGCCACCTAGAATTTTCACAGGTGTCATTAAGATTGCCACCATCACAGTTGTGGATAATGTCCATGTCATCAATGCTACGATCACACATGCCCATTTATGTTTTTTCATAACTGTCACAACTGGAATTTCTTTTGATAATTCTTTGCGTTCAGCCATTTCTTGGAAGATTGGCGTTTCTGATAAATAACGGCGCAAATAAACAGAAATCACACCAAATAAGCCACCCGCAATGAATGGAATTCTCCAAGCGTAGCTCAGAATTTCTTCTCTTGTAAAAGTCAGATCGATCAAGATTGAGACTAGGAAACCTAATAAAATACCGCCAGTGATGCCGCTTGTTAATACACCAATGCCTAAACCATAACGATTTTTTGGTGTATGTTCTGCAATAAATACCCAAGCACCTGGCATTTCACCACCAATTGCAGCACCTTGGAACATACGCATAATGATTAATAATACTGGTGCCATGATACCGATAGTTTCATACGTTGGCATAATACCAATCACAAATGTTGGCAATGCCATCATCGCAACACTTAATGTGAACATTTTCTTGCGCCCTAGAATATCTCCAAAGTGCGCCATAATAATTCCGCCGATTGGGCGAGCAATATAACCTGCTGCAAAACCACCCCAAGCATAGATATCACCCCAAACTGTACCTTGTAGGTCAGATGGCAGGAACAGTGCTTTTACAACCATTTCGATATATAATGCGTAGATTACAAAATCATAAAATTCTAATGTGCCACCCAAAGAAGATAAGCCTAATGTTTTATAATCTTCTTTATTCAATGGTCGCGCTGAGGGGGCGCCCGATGCCTCTTGACTCATAGTTACTGACATAAATATATTCCTAAACTTATTTTGATCGAATCCCCATCATAGCTACTTATCTTTCTAAAACTCAATCCCTAAAGTGAAATATATTTACAATTCCATCATTCTCACAAATAAATAATGGATTATGTCACGGCAAACATTATCAATGCCCTACAATTTCACACACCATAATTAACTATATAATTCAAATAATAGGATTGTTTTATATGAATAATTCTACATATCACAGCCTATTGCTTTGAGTCAGGCTGTCGCGAATCTATGCCGTTATAATGATTAGACTATCTAGATTACTATGAGCAGGTAATGTATGAATCATTCTAGCCAAGNTTTCACACACCATAATTAACTATATAATTCAAATAATAGGATTGTTTTATATGAATAATTCTACATATCACAGCCTATTGCTTTGAGTCAGGCTGTCGCGAATCTATGCCGTTATAATGATTAGACTATCTAGATTACTATGAGCAGGTAATGTATGAATCATTCTAGCCAAGCACATCGACCATTGCCTTATTGGCAACAAATCATCATGATTTTAACAGCTGGCTGGATAGTGATTTGGATCTACCGAACAGTTCTAACACCAATTTATCCCATCATTAGTGAATTCTTTGGGCAAGCAAGCGATGCTCAGCTCGGTAATATTTCTAGCTTCTATTTCCTTGGCTATGTTTGCATGCAAATTCCATCAGGGATGCTAGTGGATAAACTTGGTAAGAAACAAGTCATCATTCCTGGTTTTTTATTATTTGGGCTAGGCATATTAGTTGTTGCAACTTCAAGTACACTTCCTGTCGTTTATATTGGTAGCATCATGGCTGGCTTAGGCTGCGGAACATTTTATGGTGTTGCCTATTCCCTCACGACTGAATATGTACCAGAACATAAAAAAAGCTTAGCAACAGCTATTGTCAATAGTGGCACAGCAATTGGTAGCGGTATTGGCTTATTATCTTCAAGCTACTTAGTGAATCAAGGCATTCTCTCTTGGCAAACACTGCTATACATAACAATTCTTTTAGTCATTGTCATGATCATAGTTTTTGCGCGTTACATCAAGCCCAACTTAGGGCAAGTTATTCCACAAACAATCGAAACGCCTATCTCACAAAAGAAATTAAAAGCGCTATTTAAGCCACAAATGATTGCGGCTTATATCCTCTATTTCTCTACGCTTTATACTTACTATTTAATTGATACTTGGTTGCCAAACTTTCTTGAAACAGAGAAAGGCTTTGAAGGTACAGCTGTTGGCTTAGCATCATCTCTTGTATTTTTTGTAGCCATCCCTGGCGCCTTAGCCTTTAGCTTTATGGCTGATAAATTTCCAAAGCATAAAATTGGCTTGATCATTACATTAGAAATTATTGCAGCCTTAGCTTTATTATTTACAGTCAACGCATCACATCAAACTGCCGTTGTCATTGGTATCATTGCTTATGGTTTTTTTGGCAAATTAGCGGTTGAACCCATTATCATTGCTTGGCTGAGCCAATTTACTAACCGCAGAAGCATTGCGACAACTTATGGTGTATTCAACTTCTTTGGTATGACTGCTTCTGTCATTGTTCCCTCTTTAACAGGCATGATATCTGATGCAACGGGCTCTAAAATGTATGCATTCTATTTAGCAGCTGCCATTATATTTATTGGTACATTTTTATTTTTCATCATTAATTTATTAGCCAATAAAAACAAAGCCACCATTGCATAACAATGATGGCTTTGCCAAAGATTACGGTAGGTTAATCTTTAGTTCCCGGTTTAACGTGAGGCTTAAATTTAAACTGTATCTTAGTATTCACACGCTGAGCAATGATCACACCTGTGAGCGATACAATACCACCCACAATATGATACGTTTCCAACGACTCATTCAAAAATAGAATTGAGATAATCGCTGTGAATAATGGCGACAAGTTCATGAATAAAGATGTTTTACTTGCACCTAAACGTGCTACACCTTGCAACCACAAGAAGGGTGCAATAATGGAGGCTGGTATCCCGGCAAAAAGAATCAGCCCCACATTATTGCTGGTAATCGTCGCATCTTTAGTGATCATAAATAATGGAATTAAAATAATCACACCAGAGATGACTTGCCAGTACAACGATTGCCAAATTGAAACTTGAATTTTCCACTTCATTGTTAATACGCCATAAAGCGCATATGCAGAAGCAGCCACGATCATCATCAATTCGCCCTTACCAATACCACTTTCTAAAATCACAGCAGGATTCCCTGCGCTGATTAACCAAGTGATACCAGAAAACGATAAAATACTACCCACAACTAAACCAACCGTTAATGGCGAACGCAAAATGATAAAGCTTAATAAAATTGTTAATAGCGGCGTCAATGATAGGAAAATACCAATCATCGTCGCTGAAATTGTATAAGCAGCGTAATACGCTAAGCATTGATACAATGCCATCCCGAGAAAACCTAAGAATGCAAACTTAGGTAACAATGGACGAATTTGCGCCCAGTTTTTAATGGATTGACGCAAGCAAAATGGCGTCAAAATAATAAATGCTAATAACCAACGATAAAATGAAATGGCTTCAGGCTCAATAACGCCCGCCGACAGTTTATTTACAACTGCATTCATCGCCCAAATCAATACCGCCATCAATGGATACAGCATTGCTACAAAGTTCATGTGTACTCCTATCTTTACATCAGGGCGCTAGTATAAATTGTCCCATATTAAATATATAATGATAATCAGACATTATGATTCATTATTCTGACATTTTACGATAAAGGTTAATCACTTATGATGAAAAAGCGTTCTTTTCAAAATCTAACCTTCCAAAATGACCAACTCATTTTGTTGGCCAATGAAAATATTAATGAAGCCAGTGAATATCAACCCCATCGACATACTTGGGGGCAAATTATCTTCGTCAAATATGGTGTTGTGACTTTAGAGATTGAAAAAGAGCGCTTCCTAGCGCCTTTAGGCTTTGCCATTTGGATTCCGCCTAATTATGAACATTCATGCTTCAATCACCAACCTGCTCGCTTCCGCTCCATTAACATCTGCGAGCGCGAAGCTGAAAAGCTCTCTCAAACACCTTCATTGCTAAAACTCAGCAATATTGCGCTCAGTATCATAGATGCTTTTTTTGAAAAAGAAACTTTAACCTTATCCACCAAACAAGATTTCCGAAAATCTTTAGTGCTCATTGATGAACTACATAATGCGATGATTGGCCATACTTACTTGCCCAACTCTCAGCACCGTTTACTTCAACCCATCATCAAAGCATTGGAGCAGGATCCTTCCAATCGCTTAACGTTGAAAGAATGGGCGGAGAAAGTCTTTACAACAGAACGAACTCTGGCGCGCTATTTTAGAAAAGAGCTTGGCATGAGCTTTAATGAATGGTGCCAACGCCTGCGTTTCATCCATGGCATTGCCTTATTGGAACAAGGCGAAACCATCGAAGAAATCGCGTTTAAAGTGGGCTATCGCTCTGCTTCTAGCTTTATTGCGATGTTCCAGGCTTTATCAGGAACAACGCCAGATCGTTATCGCCAGCTTCATAATATTGATCGGATTGTGTAGCCAACTACATATTTACTGATATAGAGCAAATCACCATAAGAATCTGCAATTAAAGGTAGCTTTTTAGTGATATTTGATTTGTAAATTATAACAATAACCTCCTCATTGAATAAAAATAATATATTTAATATCAATCAATTGAAAAGTTACCGAAGATAACATATTAAAATTTAAGCACATAAATTTGTTTTATCTTTAAAAATATGGTTTATATGTACTTACAAAAAAGCTACAAAATAATCAAAAGTGGGATAAATCATCAAGGAGAAAATCATGTATAAAATTATACAAATGGCGTTTGCCTTTATTGGCGTAATTGTGGGTGCAGGTTTTGCATCTGGGAATGAAATTTTACAATATTTCACAAGCTTTGGCACTTGGGGTACAGCTGGCGCAGTCCTCTCAACAGGCCTTTTCGCATACTTAGGTATGATGCTTATGCAAATGGGTAGCCGTTTACAAACGCAATCACATGATGAAGCAATCTATAAATTAAGCGGTAAATTTATGGGCATTGCAGTTGACTACATTATCATCTTCACATTATTTGGTGTTGGCGTTGTAATGGTTGCAGGCGCAGGTAGCATGTTGAACCAACAATATGGCGCACCAAACTGGGTAGGTAGTTTGATTATGACAGTATTAGTTGTTTCTACAGTATTGTTACCAATTCAACGTGTAATTGCATTGATCGCAGCAATCACACCTTTCTTAATCATTGCATTAACAATCATTTGTACATTCACATTATTCTCAAACCATGCACCTTTAGAAGAGTTAGAGCCTATCGCAACTTCAGTGAAAAGCTCATTACCAAACTGGTTCATTTCAGCAATTAACTATGTATCCTTCAACGTTGCAGTTGGTGCAGGTATGTCATTAGTTATGGGCGGCAGTGAGAAAAATGAGAAAATTGCAAAATGGGGTGGTTTATTAGGTGGTTTAGGCGTTGGTGTATTAATCTTAATTGCTCACTACGCGATCTTCTTAAACATCAAAGAAGTTAAAGACATGAGCTTACCATTATTGAAAATCATCCAAGACATTTCACCAGTTTTAGGCATCATGATGACAGTTGTATTATTCGGTATGATCTATAACACAGGTGTTGCGATGTACTATGCTTTCGTTGCTCGCTTCACAGTAATGCAAACTAAACGTTCATATATGTTCGCAGTCGGCACAGGTTTAGTAGGTTTCATTGCAAGCTTCGTAGGCTTCACAGGCTTAGTTGCTTACTTCTATCCATTGATTGGTTACTTAGGTTTGTTATTAATCGCGATCTTAGTTGTTGCACCTTTCAGAATTAAGAAAGTAGCAAAAACAGCTGAAAACAATACAAATGATGATGCTGAAGTATTGGGCGTACCAACTATATAAAACTGACTAATCAACACATAACAAAAAAAGCTTTGGTGAATTTCACCAAAGCTTTTTTTGTACTACTGAGGAAATACTATCTTGTATAGTCTTTCAAAATCTTCATATTATCTGTAATCACAGAATCCACACCGATTTCAAATAGATGTTTAATGTCTTCAGGTTCATTGGCAGTATAAATCATCACAAAGCGCCCTGATTGATGGCAACGCTCTACAATCTCTTCCGTTAAAATTTTGTAATTCGTGATGATGCCAATGCATGCGGTATCATCCAAAATTTGAAAAAATTTATCCACATCGCCTTCCCAATCATCCACCAACAACGCGCGCGGAATCGCAGGCACTGCATCCATCGCACCTTTTAAAGATTCAGGTTGAAATGATGATAATAAAAACGGATAAGCCCCCGTACCAAATGGGCATTTTGCTTCTAAAAATTTAGCCGTTGCCACGCCTGTTTCATAATCTTCATTGGGATTGGGCTTAATTTCCACATCTAGCTGAAACTTATTGGCAATCACAAAATCCACCAATTGCTCAAAGCATGCCAAAGCTTCACCCGCATAATGCGCTGAATGCCAACTACCCGCATCTAACTTCGATAATTCATTCCAAGTATGATGCTTCGCTAATCCCTTGCCATTTGTCGTGNTCATAATCTTCATTGGGATTGGGCTTAATTTCCACATCTAGCTGAAACTTATTGGCAATCACAAAATCCACCAATTGCTCAAAGCATGCCAAAGCTTCACCCGCATAATGCGCTGAATGCCAACTACCCGCATCTAACTTCGATAATTCATTCCAAGTATGATGCTTCGCTAATCCCTTGCCATTTGTCGTGCGTTCCAATACATCATCATGATGCAAGAACAGCTCTTTATCTTTCGATAATTTCACATCACACTCAAACATCTTGTAACCATTCTCTGTACCTAATCTAAATGCCGCCAATGTATTCTCAGGTGCATCTTTACCCGCGCCACGGTGTGCGATCAAGTTGGGATAAGGATAAGTTGACATGTTAGCTCCTTTCGCTGAACGATTGTCTAAATACGTTTTTGTGTTATCGCATCAAACCATAACACTTCTTCGAGTTTTGGCTCGATGTGGAAAGTCTGATTGCGTTGATATTTGTTTTCAGAATAGCGTGAATCTTCTGTGCGAATCGTCAAAGAAATTTTGCCTAAATTCGTATATAACAACTGCTCTGAGCCCAGAGTTTCTGCCAATGATAACGTCACATCCCAACTGTTATCTGTGCTTTCAGACACGATCACAATATGCTCAGGGCGGATCCCTAGAATCCACTCTTTTTGTGCACTATTACGAATTGTTTCTGGCAATGTAATGCCTTTTAATTCTGTTTCACCCAACCAAGTTTTGCCATCACGAACCACAACATTCAATAAGTTCATCGCAGGCGAACCCATGAAGTTTGCAACAAATGTCGATGCTGGTGAATGGAAAATTTCACTTGGCGTGCCAAATTGCTCAACCACACCGCCATTCATGATGATAATGCGATCAGCTAGTGTCATCGCTTCAGTTTGATCATGCGTTACATATAAAGATGTAATGCCAATTTCATTATGACGACGGCGAATTTCTAAACGCGTAGATGTTCTTAATTTTGCATCCAAGTTAGACAACGGCTCATCGAATAAGAATAGCTTTGGCTTACGTACAATTGCGCGCCCCATTGCAACACGCTGCCTTTGCCCACCTGATAATTGGTTTGGCTTTTTATCCAAGTGCTGCTCAATATCAAGCATCTTTGCTGTATCTTGAATACGGCGCTCAATTTCATCTTTCGGCATTTTCGCTAATTTAACGCCATAAGCCATATTTTCACGGACAGACATGTGCGGATACAAAGCATAGTTTTGGAAAACCATCGCAATATCACGTTGTGCTGGCTCTAGCTTTGTCACATCTTTATCACCAATGTGGATTTCACCACCTGAACTTGTTTCTAAGCCTGCAATTACACGTAATAATGTTGATTTACCGCAACCCGATGGTCCAACCACAACGATGAATTCACCATCTTTAATATCAATATCGATCCCTTTGAGGATCAATGGCCCAGGCTTTCTTGCTGAACCATAATGTTTTGTAATGTTTTTTAACTGAACTGTTGCCATAATTTTGTGTTTCCTTTATCTATTTCTCGCTGTCAATCAAGCCTTTCACCAACCATTTTTGCATCAATAAGATGACTAACATTGGCGGGATCAACATCAATACAACCGTTGCCATGACAATATTCCAGTCTACCGCAACATCACCATTACCCATCATTTGGCGCAAGCCAACTGCGAGCGGGAACATATTTTCTTTTGTTGCCATCAATAATGGCCATAAATATTGGTTCCAACCATAGATGAACTGAATCACGAATAATGATGCAACTGTCGGGATTGATAACGGCAATAAAATATCTTTGAAGAATCGCATTGCGCCAGCACCATCAATGCGTGCAGCTTCAAGCAATTCATCAGGCACTGTGATAAAAAACTGCCTAAACAAGAAAGTCGCTGTTGCAGATGCAATCAATGGAATAGTTAAACCCGCATAGCTATTCAACATTTTTAAGTTCGCCACAACATCAAACGTTGGGATGATACGAACTTCCACAGGCAACATTAACGTAATGAAGATGATCCAAAATAACAGCATGCGAAATGGGAATCTAAAGTATACAATTGCAAATGCTGAAATCAAAGAGATCGCAATTTTGCCAATCGCGATGATCAACGTCATCACAATTGTGACCCACAACATGCGAGATGCAGAGATGGATGTGCCTTCACCGCCTGATAATGCTTTCGAATAGTTTGCCCAGAATTGATCACCTGGCACCAATGACAATGGTACATTCACAACATCTTGTGCTGTTTGTGTGGATGCCACAAATGCCAAATAGATTGGGAAACATACGAGCAATACAGCCACGATTAAAAAGAAATGGGATAAAAATTTTAACCCAGGACGATTCTCTATCATTATTGATTCCCCTTACGATCAATGAAACGGAACTGAACGATCGTCAGCAATAATACAAAGCCCATCAATACAACTGATTGCGCTGCAGAACCACCATAATCCATCGCTTTAAAGCCATCGAAGTAAATGCGATAAACCAATGTTGAAGTTGCTTTACCTGGTCCACCTTGCGTTAATGCATCGATGATGGCAAAAGTATCGAAGAATACATACACAACGTTGATCACACATAAGAAGAATGTTGTTGGCCACAATAATGGAAATTGGATGGAGAAAAATCTACGCCAAGGTCCAGCACCATCAATCGCTGCAGCTTCCATCAATGATTTTGGTATTGCTTGTAAGCCTGCAAAGAAGAATAAAAAGTTATAGGAAATTTGCTTCCAAATGGATGCAATGATCACAAGCCACATCGCTTGATCTGCATTCAATTGGTGATTCCAGTTAATGCCCATTTTGCCGAGCCAATATGACACAATCCCGAATGAAGGTGCGAACATGAATGTCCACAATACGCCAACGATAATTGGCGAAACAGCATAAGGTAGAATTAATGCTGTGCGATAGAACAACGACGCTCTAACAACCTTTTGCATAAAGANTGCTTGTAAGCCTGCAAAGAAGAATAAAAAGTTATAGGAAATTTGCTTCCAAATGGATGCAATGATCACAAGCCACATCGCTTGATCTGCATTCAATTGGTGATTCCAGTTAATGCCCATTTTGCCGAGCCAATATGACACAATCCCGAATGAAGGTGCGAACATGAATGTCCACAATACGCCAACGATAATTGGCGAAACAGCATAAGGTAGAATTAATGCTGTGCGATAGAACAACGACGCTCTAACAACCTTTTGCATAAAGAAGGCTAAAAACAGCGATAAACCTAATCCTAATAATGTCACCCAGAAAGAGAAATATAGCGTTGTATAGATGGATTCTTTATATGTTTTATCTGCAAACAGTACTTTGAAGTTTTCTAAGCCAACCCATTCACGAGCTGTACCGAAAATATCTTCCATCTGAAAGCTTTGCACCAGCGCTTGTCCTGCTGGCCAATAGAAGAATATTGCGATGATTGCCAACTGCGGCAAGATCAATAGCCACGGCAATACACGATAATGTTTAAAATATAATTTCATAAAACAGCCTTTGATTAGAAACAAATAAAAAAGAAGTGAAGAGCGCTGCCCTTCACTTCTCAATCAATGCTATTTATTTACTCGTTCAAAACGTTTTAGCAATGCATTACCACGCTCTACTGCGCTATCCAATGCATCTTTTGGAGATTTTTTACCTGTCCAAACTTGCTCTGTTTCTTCATCCACGATTGTGCGGATTTGTAACATGTTACCTAAACGTAAACCGCGAGTATTATCGTTTGTATCACGAATCATCTGTTGTACTGGAACATCTGCACCTGGATTTTCGTTGTAGAAACCAGTTTTTTCAGTGATTTCAAATGCTTCTTTTGTGATTGGTAAATAGCCAGTTCTCATATGGCTTTGCGCTGCTCTTTCGGGTTGAGAGATAAATTCAAAGAATTTAGCCACACCTTTATAGTTTTCAGCAGGTTTACCATTCAATACCCACAAGCTTGCACCGCCAATCACTGTATTTTGTGGTGCGCCTTCTACATCATCATAATAAGGTAATGTTGTTTCAGCAAAATCGAATTTTGCATCACGTTTTAAACCTGAATAGAAGCCCGAAGATCCCATGAAGATCGCACATTCGCCTGATAAAAATGTAGGCTGAGATGCAACAGAACGGCCTTTATAAACAAACAAACCATTTTTCGCCATATCACTCAAGTTTTCAAAGTGCTTAACATGTAAAGGTGAGTTGAATTGTAATTCTGCATCCATTCCGCCAAAACCATTATTTTTCGTTGAATAAGGGACGTTATGCCATGCTGAGAAGCTTTCTAATTGTGTCCAGCCCATCCAAGAAATTGTCATTGGGCATTTGCTGCCTGATGCTTTCAACGCTTCAGTTGCTGCACGCACTTCTTTCCAAGTTTTCGGTGCTTTATCAGGATCTAAACCTGCTTTTTTGAATTCATCTTTGTTGTAATACATTACAGTCGTTGAACTGTTGAATGGTAATGATAATAAATCACCTTCAGGTGATGCATAATAACCTGCAACTGCTGGAATATAAGCATTGATATCAAAAGGAATATCATTCTCTTTCATGATTTCAGAAACTGATTTAGTCACACCTTTTGAGTAAATCATAGATGCTGTGCCCACTTCAAAAACTTGAAGAATGTCTGGTGCATTGCCTGAACGAATCGCAGCAATACCTGCTGTCATTGATTGCTCATAGTCACCTTTAAATACTGGCACAACTTTATAATCTGTTTGACTTTCGTTGAACTCTTTCGCTAAATCATTCACCCAATCATTCAAAGCACCATTCATTGAATGCCACCATTGAATTTCTGTTTGTGCATATGATGCAGACATCAAAGTACCCGCACCTAAAATCGTTGCCAATGCAATCTTCTTCAGTTTCATAGTCATCAAACTCCCTTTATTTTTACTTTAATTAACGAGCATATAATATAACTTTCTAGCACTGCTTTCCTGACTATAAATAGCCCAAACAACAAGAGCATACCATTTGCTCAATATATCGCGATTTAAATTAAATAACACTCACACAATCTATTGTTATCCATCAATTATTTTTAATGACTTAATTGAAATTGCCATGCCAAAATTACTACATATTATTCACAAACTTCAATCTCTATAAGAGATCATCCGAAATATTCTCAAATATTTCAATCCATATAGGCTTTTCATTGTAGCCATAAAGTAAGAAAAAACAAAAATGCCCAATGAAGCCATTGAGCATTCTCTTTTATGCCTACATATTTATTTGCTATTTGTGCGTTCAAAGCGCTTCAATAATGCATTACCGCGCTCTACCACATTATCCAAAGCTTGTTTTGGTGTTTGTTTGCCTGTCCACACTTGTTCTGTTTCTTCATCCATGATCGTACGGATTTGTAACATATTGCCTAAACGAATACCACGTGTATTATCTGTCGCTTGGCGAATCATCTGTTCAACTGGCACATCAGCACCTGGGTTTTCATCATAGAAACCAGTTTTTTCTGTGATCTCAAAAGCCTCTTTCGTCACAGGTAAATAACCTGTTCTCATGTGGCTTTGTGCTGCGATTTTCGGTTGAGAAATGTATTCAAAGAACTTCGCTACACCTTTATAATTTTCAGCAGGCTTGCCATTCAATACCCACAAAGTTGCACCGCCAATCACTGTATTTTGTGGTGCGCCTTCCACATCATCATAATAAGGCAATGTTGTTTCAGCAAAATCGAATTTTGCATCGCGTTTAATGCCAGAATAAGCGCCTGATGAACCAAACGTAATTGCACATTCACCTGAAACAAAAGCTGGTGAGCCAGCATCTGCTCTGCCTTTATAAACAAATAAGCCATTCTTTGCCATATCGCTCAAGTTTTCTAAATGGCGAACTTGTAATGGGCTATTCAATAAAAGCTCTACATCTAAGCCATCAAAACCGTTATTCTTCGTGGCAACTGGCACGTTGTGCCATGATGAAAAGCTTTCTAACTGCGTCCAACCAAACCATGTTGTCGTCATTGGGCATTTACTACCAGATGCTTTTAAAGCTTCTGTTGCTGTACGAATCTCTTCCCATGTTTTAGGTGGTGCTTCTGGATCCAAGCCTGCTTTTTTGAACGCGTCTTTATTGTAATACATCACAGTTGTGGAGCTGTTAAATGGCAACGATAACAATTTACCATTCGGCGCTGTGTAATAGCTCGCAACTGCTGGAATATAAGCATCTATATCCAATGGCATATTATTCTCTTCCATCATTTCAGAGACAGATTTGATCACACCATCTGCGTAGATCATGGAAGCCGTACCCACTTCAAATACTTGAAGGATATCTGGTGCATTACCTGAACGAACTGCTGCAACGCCTGCTGTCATGGATTGATCATAGTTACCTTTATAAACAGGCACAACTTTGTAATCTTTTTGGCTAGCATTGAAGCCATCTGCCAAATCCACCACCCAATCATTCAAAGCGCCATCCATAGCATGCCACCATTGAATTTCTGTTTGTGCCAATGCCGAAGCTGATAATACATTCACGCCAACCAATGTTGCTATTGCTAGTTTTTTCATTTTTGTGACCATGAGATTCCCTTCAGTTAGTGATGACTCATGGCTGAATTATAAGAACTAATTGTGACAGAAAAATTACAGTGAGCATTTTTCTTCAGGGTCATAGATTTGTCATAAAGATATCCTATACTTCCCTCAAAACTCTTATAAAAAGGTGCTTAATTATGATCGCAATATTTGATTTAGATGAAACCTTAATCCACGGTGATTGCGTGACATTATGGTGCCAATGGCTCTGTGAACAGGGATTAGTAGAAGATGTTGATGCATTCCTGCAAGAAGAAATTCGCTTGATGGACGCTTATAAAGCCAAAACATTCGACCAACAAGATTGTATGGATCATGTTTTTGCGCCAATTACTTATTTACCAACCAATGAAGTGCAAGCATTGGTGGCTCAATTTGTGCGCGCTAAAATTTTGCCTATCGTTTATCAAGCAGGATTGCGATTAATCCAAGAACATTACGATAATAGTGATGATGTGATCATCATCTCAGCTTCGCCACGCATTTTTGTGGAAGAGATTGCTCGCACATGCTTCAATGTGGAAAAATTCTTTGGCATTGAAGTTACTGAAGAAAATGGCTATCACACAGGGAAAATTCAAGGCTTAATTCCTTATCAAGCTGGTAAAGTTGCTGTCTTTAAAGATTATTTAACTCAACACAATATCACCATAGAAACTGCGCTACAGCACAGTTATTTCTACAGCGATTCCAGCAATGATCTGCCATTATTAGAAATCGTAGCTTACCCAAATGTCGTGAATCCTGATGATTCATTACGAAGCGTTGCTGAAGCCAATGATTGGCCAATTTTCGAATTTACTAAGCTGCTGGTGCGATAATATCGAAGTTATAATTGAGCTGAGCATCTTCCATGTGATTATGCGCTTTTAACTCACTATATTTCTTCAATACTCGATTGGAATATTTCAAGGTTTTATCATCTTTGCTGCCATTGTAACGGTGCAAAGCTTGGCGAATATTCCCTTCTTTTTCAAGATATTCCATGAGAATTTCTGTGCCGATCGCAATATTGGCACGGATATCGTATAGAACACTCACATCGCCATATTGTTCAATTTTATCCAAATGCCATTTAGGCACAACTTGCATTAAACCAATGGCGCCTTGATTACTTTGCGCGGTGACTTTATAGGTAGATTCCACAAAGATGATCGCCATTAATAACTCTAAATCAATTTTGTATTTGCGGGCATTACTATCCGCACTTCTGACTAAAACACGCGCTTCACGCTCTTGAACATCATAGTTATTCACTAAATATTTGGTCATCTTTTGGCGTTTATGACGGCGAATATCATTATGATATTGAATATTTTCTGCCATGCTACGCCAGCGTTCTAGTTCATCATCCGTGAAGATGGTTAAATCACGCGATAATCCCCAAACATCTGCCAACTCTGGCATTAAATTTAAGTGTTGCTCACTGGGATGCAAAATATCAAATTGAGCACTTTCTGGCTCGTCAGATTCTCTAAATGATAAACCGTAAAACGTTACGCTAGAGAACGTTAAAACGATTGTACCGATGGTTCTAATGTATTGTCGGATGAATTTTAAAGTCATGCAGCTCGCACTTTTAGAGAACAAGCTTGAAGTATAGCAACAAAAACAAATAGTTCAGCTAAAATGAAACTTATTTACAAATATGTTTCCACCCTATTTTTCCACCCTGGCAACCAACGCTCTTCATTACGTTCTTTTGGAGAATTGTTCACACGATTTGTTAAGATTTCTTTAGCAGAATTTCTAAAACTGAGCATTAAATCTTTTTTTGTTGTTTGATCATTCATATTTTCAAGGACTTGCAACAAACCCCAGCCTTGCCCTTGATAGCGCTCATTCTCATTAATGCCTTCACCTTTGAAGTTAATGTAATCAATCAACGCATATAAACCCACAGGATGATTCAACAATGCATTAAAGTTTTGCTCTACTTTCTTAGATTGTTTTGTGTGCGCTAAAATCTTTGGTAAAGATGCATGCAAACGATTAGCAATGAATTCAATTTGTACGGATTGTGTGTTATACAAAAAACTTTCTAAATCCTTAAATTCTTGGTCATTTTGCTTAGCAGCTAAAAACTCAGCCTGAGTTTTCCAAGGTGCATAACGATACATGCGTAAGATTTTAGGCAGTGCTATCTTTTTAGATTTATAAAACTCCACCAATAATGGAAAGCTTTCTTCAAAGCGCTCAGGCTCTTTATATTTGTACCAAATGAAATGCCCAATCCCTAATGATGGGAAGTTTTCACCATTGTTCCAAACCACGAGATTTTCTCGTTTACCCCCTGTTTCATTGCGATAAATTTTGCCTGCAATATCCTTCAATGTCGCGTCAGGAATCGTGATATTCGCTAAGCTCACACTCAAAGACAACAATAAAACAGCGGTTAAACGTGCAATCATCTAAAAACCTCAATCATATAAAAAGCGCCCTAAGGCGCTTTATTGTCTGTGATTTTAGTAAAAAATCAATCGAAAAGATTTGCTTCTTGGTTGATACCTTCAAACTTAAAGAGTTTTGCTTCTTTAAAGCTTGCTGTTGCATCGCCCGAGAAGATGTTCTTTTGATCTGCACCCAAATCCAATTTCATCACTTTGCCTGTTTTTGGGCTAAAGTCGATTTTCTTCAAATCCACCCAGAAAGTATTCGGTGTTAATGCTGATTCAAAGAAATAGAGTAGATCTTTATGGTCCACAACTGTACGCCAGCGTGTTGAAGAGATATTTGGCTCTGATTCTGTCACAATACCAAATGGCACAGATACGTTACGAATCACGCTGAATACACTTGCAACGGATGTGCGCATATCTTTATCTTTTGGAATGGCATTGATGTAGAAATCTGCACGAGTAAAACGATCTGCCGCACGGTTTGTGCCTGGTAACATCACTGTGCCACCAATTTGCTGCCAATATGTATTCAATGCTAACTGTTCATCAAATGTTGGTGAGTTTGTCATCACTTGATATTTACGATCATGATGAATCACTTGCTTACCTTTGATGTACTCAATGATTGCGCTATCGCCCGTTGCATCTGAAATGGACAGATGCAATGTTGCATTGCGTGTTTCACCTGGCACTTTATCTGTGACGACAATGAATTCTTCTTTAGATAATGCATCTACAGCTTCTTTTACCGTTGCAAAGTTATCCAATACATATTGTGCCCAAGCAGAAATGGACAGCATTTTTTTATCTTTCGTTGGCTCTGGATACTCTGATTCAACGAGCCACAATAAGTTAGCTGCTAAACCTTTTTCATTCACACCATCCGTACTAGAAATATCGTAACCTGATGCAATCACGCTGCCATATTTAGAAACCCATTCAATAGAGTTAGGACCAGCGCCACCATTTTGATGCAAGCCTTGCGGCATAACCCATAAGTTAGTGCCAACATCCACTTTCCAATCCATTGAACGACCTGTAATCACACGATCATTATCACCTAGAAAAACTGCGCGAGTACAAGCTAAGCTCACAGGAATCGCTGCAATGCTTAATGCAATCACAGCAGTTGATAATAAGCGGCGTGTATATTTTTTCATGTCATCACCCTTTGTTATATATTCAATGAAGTCTTGATCGTAAAGACTTTATTCTATAGAAATAATCAGCTTTGTAACGAATTTATTCATATAATAATCATATCAGGTATATTATTGAACATTCATTATCATATAAATTATGGATTAATCATGACTCATCAGAAAAAGCTCGTCGTATTAGGCAGCACAAACATTGATCATATTTTAAATGTCCCATATTTTTTAGCGCCCGGTGAAACATTAAGTGCACACCAATATCAAGTTGCCATGGGCGGAAAAGGTGCAAACCAAGCAGTTGCAGCAGGTCGTGCTGGTGCCAATATCAAATTTATTACAGCTTTGGGTGATGATCCATTTGGTAAGGAAGCTTTAGAACAATTTAAAAATGATGGCATCGATACTTCATTGATTAAAATTGTGCAAAATGAAAAAACGGGTGTGGCTTTAATTTTCGTGAATGATGAAGGCGAAAATATGATTGGCATTCATGCCGGTGCAAATGCTCATGTCACACCTGACATGTTAGAAGAGCGCATTGCAGAAATTGAATCAGCCGATGCGTTATTGATGCAGTTGGAAATTCCATTAGAAACGATTCAAATGGCAACAGAACATGCAAAAAAACATGGCGTGTTAGTTGCATTAAACCCTGCGCCTGCAAAGCCTTTATCGGATGAACTGTTATCTCAAATTGATATCATTACACCGAATGAAACAGAAGCGGAAATCTTAACAGGCGTAAAAGTGGATTCCACTGAAAATGCTCAAAAAGCTTCTAAAATTTTGCATGATAAAGGCATTCAAACTGTCATTATTACCATGGGGAAAATGGGTGCTTGGGTGAGTGAAAACAACCAAGGCATTTTAATCTCAGGATTTAAAGTGCAAGCCATCGATACCATCGCAGCAGGTGATACATTCAATGGTGTATTAATTATGGCACTTTTAGAAGGTTTAACTCTAAATGCTGCAATTCAAAAAGCCCATGCAGCAGCTGCGATCGCTGTGACAAGAAAAGGTGCTCAACCATCCATTCCTTGGAAAGATGAAATTGAAACTTTTTTAGCAGATCATTAATTTCATTACTGAAACATACAAAAAGCCTCATATTGACTAAAATATGAGGCTTTTTTATCACCTAATTTCATTAGGATTATGCATAATCTTTCACAATGAATGCGATGGCTTTATCAATTTCTGCGATCAAAGCTTTCGATTCATCACAATAATCACACTCTTCTAAATGAAAATATCCTGTTGCTTTCTCTTCAGCAACCAATTGGCTAATCTGTTCAGCAGGCTTAAAAATACATTTTCCTGTGTTATTTCTCACTTCAGCCATCTGATAAAAACGTTCTGTTAAGCCGACAGAATAGAATCGAACATCTGGTAGCAAACTTTTCCAGATATATAATGCAAAAAAGCTCTTAAAATAAGAGCCTTCTTGACTGCCTTCAACAACCGATAATAATAAATTAATCGCGTTTCTTTGTGTTGGATTGAAATCCGCCATGTAATCAAAGCTTAAAGGATCTTTATCACTATTCACTAATTCTACAAAATCATTCGGATTAATTGTAAATGACATATTAATCAAACGATTAACTGTTTTTCTTCTTTTTGAATCTTTGCTACCTTCCTCTAAAACTTTCTCATAGCACTCTCGGACATGGCTCAATAAAGAACAATATTCTAAATCTTTAACTTCTGCAGCTCTCACTGCTACAAATAACTTATGAAATTGCATATAAACCCCTTACACCGGTTAATAACAGCTCAATATTGAACGTTGTTAATATATACTTAAAATTTACATTTAAGTCCACATGTATAAAGTCTTATTTTATTATGTTTAATAAAAAAGATTAATCATGACTTCATGATTAATCTTTATATAAAGAAATATATTAATTATTTTTCAAAATAATTATCTAATTCACTTTCTCTAACTGTTTTTTGTGTGGCATTCATATCTCGCCCTAGCGCAATATAAACCGATGGCAACATGAACAGTGTGAAGATTGTACCAATCAACATCCCTGCAATGATCACTAAGCCTAAGCCAAATCGACTTTGTGCACCTGCACCACTTGCGAATAACAACGGAATCAAACCAAAGACCAATGCTGCTGTTGTCATTAAGATTGGGCGTAAACGAATCTTAGCTGCTTCCACAATAGATTCTTTTTTGCCTAAACCTTCATCACGTTGAAGGTTGTTGGCAAATTCCACCATCAATATCCCATGTTTACTGATTAAGCCAATCAATGTCACTAAGCCAATTTGAGTATAAATATTCAAGCTTGCCCAGCCCATTGACAATGGCAATAAGGCACCACACAATGACAAAGGTACTGTCACTAAAATGATTAATGGATCTTTCAAACTTTCATATTGTGCTGCTAAAACAAGATAGATGATCAAAATCGCCGCACCAAAAGCATAGATTAGTGCATTGCCTTCTTCCTTAAATTGACGAGAATCTGACTGCCAATCATGGGAAAACTCTGACGGCAATTCATCCAATACTTGTTCAAAGAATGCAATCGCTTGCCCCATCGAAACGCCTTGTGCAGGAATGGCTTCTAATATCGCGGCATTCTGTTGATTGAATTGCTTGAGCTGATTTGCATCCACATCCATGCTGATTTCAACCAATGCGGATAATGGAATCAATTCACCTTTTTGGCTTCGCACATAATGCTGCCCCAAAACATCTGGTGTCATTCGTTGATTATGCTGACTTTGTGGAATCACATCATAAGCCCGGCCTTCCATGCTGAAACGATTGATATAATTTTCACCCACTAAAATGGCTAAAGCATCACCAATTTCCTGCAAAGAAATCCCTAAGCTTGCAGCTTTTAAGCGATCAATCTTCACTTCCACAACAGGTTTGTTATAGTTCAGATCACTATCCACCACAACAAACAAGCCACTTTGCCATGCTTTGGCTTTAATCTCTTCCATCGCATCATACAACACACGATAATCTTGCGGAGAACGCAAAACCATCTGCACAGGTAAACCTCCACTGGAACCAGGCAATGCTGGTAATTGGAATACGAAAATAGAGTTACCTTCAACACTACCAACTTTGCCTTGAAGCTCGCTTTGTACTTCTACTGCGCTCCGCTCACGATCGCCCCATGGCGTTAAAATAATACCGCCAATACTGGAAGCTGGTGAGCCTGTGCCATTGATGATCCAACGGCTCTCCATCTCTGGAATTGTTGTAAAAATGTCATCTAGCTTCATATTGAAGCGTTCTGTGTAATCTAAGTTCACATGTTGTGGGCCTTTTACAGCTGTTAACAAATTCGCTTGATCTTCCATCGGCGCAAGCTCTTTCTGAGGCAATGTGTATAAGAATGGCAAACTCATAACGATCAATGTCATCACTGCATAAACCACATAACGAAATCGCAATACAACCGCCAATGCTTTGCCATAAACATACATTAACTTATTGAAGAAATACTCTGCATACACAGCCATTCTGCTCACATGATCTTTTGGTGGCAATAAGTATGAGCTCATCACTGGAGATAACACCAATGCAATCACACCTGAAATCAATACAGAACCTGCGAGCGTTAATGCGAACTCTTTAAACAATGCACCTGTTAATCCACCCATGAAACCAATCGGTGCATACACTGCTGCCAATGTAATCGTCATCGCTATTACGGGCCCAATCACTTCTCGTGCAGCAATGATGGAAGCAATCACAGGCGTTTTCCCTTCATCAATGTGCCTATGAATATTTTCCACCACCACAATAGCATCATCCACCACTAATCCTATGGCAAGTACCATTGCCAATAATGTTAATAAATTAATAGAAAAACCTGAGAGCAACATAATCACAGCAACACCGAGCATGGATAAAGGAATCGTTGCAATCGGGATCAATACGCTTCTGAATGAGCCTAAGCAAAGATAAATCACAATGATGACGATCACCAATGTTTCTATCAAGGTTTGCACAACGCCATCAATAGAAGCTTGAATAAATCGCGCGGTTTCAAAGGATAAATTTGCTTCAACACCTGGTGGTAATGTTTTCTCAATGTCCGGTAATAACTGCTTAATACCATCCACAATCACTAAAGGGTTACCACTTGGCGCAGGAAAGAAGCCCAAATAAACGGCAGGTTTACCATCCATAAAGCCACTGGTTAATTTAGATGCTGAGGTTAACTCCACATGACCAATATCTTTAATGCGAACAACGCCATCATCTCGCGTTGCCACAACCATTTCTTCAAATTCTTGTGTTGATGTTAGATCTGAGTTCACTCGAATATTGGTAATTGTATATTGCCCATCCACTCGACCTGGTGCCGATTGATAGTTATTGGCACGAATTGCATTGGCAACATCATGAGCAGTTAAGCCTTTCCCAGCCAATAAATCAGTATCGATCCATAAGCGCATTGCGAGTGATTGCCCACCATAAATTTGGATTTTAGCAACGCCTTCAATGCTTGTGAAAATTGGCTCTACAACACGACTAATATATTCCGTTAATTCCGCCGCAGGCAATGTTTCACTCGCAAACCCAACATAAGCAACTGCAGTAGAATCACCCGCAGAACGCTCAATCACAGGATCATAAGCTTCTTGTGGCAATTTATAACGAACCTCATTCACTTTCGCCATAATTTCCGTCAAGGCTTCTGTGGAGTTAGCATTCAGCTTCATGCGCACAGTGATTAAACTTGTGCCATCTGTTGAGCTTGATGTTAAGTAATCAATCCCTTCCACAGATGCTATTACTTGTGCAATGGGCTGTGTGACAAAGCCTTGCATCAAATCAGCAGTTGCCCCAGAATATTGCGTGGAAATCGTAATGGTGGAAGTTTCGAGCATTGGATATTCTCGAATTGGTAATTTCATCAATGAAAATAAACCCACCATCAAAAAGAGTGCACTCACCACCAGAGCTAAAACTGGGCGGCGAATAAATATATCTGTAAAGCGCATCATTAACCCTCCACTCTTTTCTGACCTTTAGGCAATTCAAACTGGAGCGTATCGCTTTCCACTATTTCGATTAATGAGTTATTTTGTAATTTATGCTGCCCTGAAATGACCACTTGATCACCCGCATCAATGCCTTCTGAGATTTCCACCCAAGCACCTAAACGATCACCAATTGTCACTCTACGGCGTTCTACTTTGCTAGGATCAGCTTTACTCACAACAAAAACTGAATTCCCATAAGCAGAATAAGCAATTCCAGTTTCTGGAATGATCAGTGCATTACTTGAGAATGGGCTTTCTAGCTCAGCTTTAATATACATCCCTGAAACTAAGTGAGTTTGACCTGCTACGATGTCCGCTTGAATTGCCAATAAGCCTGATTGATCAATCCATGGATCAATGGATGTAATCACTGCATCATAGAATTTATTCGGATCACCGTTACGAATGGTTAAATGTTGCCCCACTTTCAAATGAGATAAAGTTTTATCATCCAATGTGAAGTTTGCAAATAGCTCATCATCATTGATTAAGCTCACAATTGCTTGCCCATTCACAATGAATTCACCCAAATGCACACGACGAATGCCCATTCTGCCTTCAAATGGTGCAACGATTTTCTTCTGCTCGATCAATGCATCCATTTTATTGATCTCACTTTCCACCATTTTCACTTCAGCTTCTGCTTTATCTAGCTGCTCCTTACTACCCGCTTTCTGCTCTGCCAATGTTTTAAAACGCTTCAATTGCTGAATCGCTAACTCTTTTTGTGCCAATAAACGTGTTTTATCTGCTTGTTCGATGTCATCATTCAATTGAATCAGCACATCGCCCTTTTGTACCCAATCACCCGAATTAAAATTAATCTCTGTGATTTGCCCGCTCACTTCTGAAGAAACCATCACTTGATGCTTGGCTTCAACAGATCCAATCCCTGTCATTCGTTTCGCAGAAACAATTTCCATCGCAGGAACCACTGCAACTTGCGTGGGATAACTCGCCCAACCTTGTTGCTCTTTTTTGCCTAACCAAACATAGCCGCCACCGCCTAATGCTGCTATCACTAATCCAATTATTACTAATCGCTTCATAAACCAATCCTTATACCATTTGACTTTTTGTCAGATGCGGATTATAAAACCTCAAGTTAAGTTGAGGTCAAGAAAAGAATTTACATATGAATCAACAAGTTTTGAAATGTGATACAAATAGAATGATGACTGTGGGCGAAGTTGCAAAAAGAAGTGGCGTGCCCATTTCCACCATCCACTTTTATGAAGAAAAAGGCTTGATTAAAAGCACTAGAAATAGCAGTAATCATCGCCGCTTTCCTTCGTATGTTTTGCGTTATATCGCTATCATTAAAATCGCGCAATTAACAGGGATTTCCTTAGAGGAAATTAAACAATCCATCGGTGAATTTCCCGCAGATAGCAAGCTCACAAAAGAAGGTTGGGAGAAAATATCCACACAATGGAAAGCGGATTTAGATCGACGAATCACTTATCTCACACGTTTACGTGACGAATTGAATGATTGTATTGGTTGCGGTTGTTTATCCATGGATCGATGCCCACTTCGTAATCCTAATGATATTTTGGGTGAAGAAGGCACAGGCGCAAGGATTTTGAATCGTCCTTTGGATGAAGAGATATAATGATCACATTACATTTAAACTCACCATTAGGATGATTATGAAAAAACTATTATTAGCTGTTGGCATTATCGCTTCAGTGCAATTAACTGTGGCAGAAGATTTAGCATCGGAAATGAATTACTACACAACGCCATTGCAGGTTGTGATCCAAGATAAGTTGTTATTGGAACAAGAATAACTATCTACAATCACTTTAACGCAAGAGTTAAGCTCTGTTGAAAGCCCTGACCAAGTGATCATCACATTGACTGAAACAGATTTAATGGATGATTCTATTCAAGCGTTACAAACTACTTATGACATCAAAAAAGATGAGCATGGCTGGTATTTAGAAGATAAAGAAGCCGCTTATCGTTGTCGCCGTGGTGAACATACTGAAGAATTTACAATAAATCTTTGTCCTTAGATATTCCAAAAATATAACTTTAATTGTAATATAACAACATAAAGTTATATAAAAGGAATATCCTATGAAAACTGCATATATTGTTCAAACATTTACAAGACAAGGTAACGCGCAATCATCTAAATTATTCAATGATCCTGCTGTGCAATGTAACACNATTTAGAAGATAAAGAAGCCGCTTATCGTTGTCGCCGTGGTGAACATACTGAAGAATTTACAATAAATCTTTGTCCTTAGATATTCCAAAAATATAACTTTAATTGTAATATAACAACATAAAGTTATATAAAAGGAATATCCTATGAAAACTGCATATATTGTTCAAACATTTACAAGACAAGGTAACGCGCAATCATCTAAATTATTCAATGATCCTGCTGTGCAATGTAACACTGCGGAAGAAGCTATGAACCGTGCAGAACGTTTCTCTGAAATGCGTGCTGGCGTCTTGGCAATTTCGCAAGCTTACGATGAAACAACAGGCGATTATGGCGAAATGAAAGTCCTTGCGCATTATGGCGAAATCCCAGATGGTGCTTTGGGCTACGATGATTAATCACATGAATAACAAAAAGGCGCATCAAGCGCCCTTTTTGTTAGGTTTATTTCTAAGAATTATCTTAGCTATAAATCTGACTATTATTATCCAAGAACTCTTTGGATTTTTCCTTCATGCCATCTGCAATTTTCTGCTCTAAGAATTCACCTGTTTGATCTTTTAAGCGAATGTCTTGAGAGATTTTCATGCTACAGAATTTAGGGCCACACATTGAGCAGAAATGCGCAACTTTTGCGCCTGCTGCTGGCAATGTTTCATCGTGATATTCACGCGCTCTTTCAGGATCTAAACCTAAATTGAATTGATCTTCCCAACGGAATTCAAAACGCGCTTTCGATAAAGCATCATCACGTTTTTGTGCATTAGGATGACCTTTGGCTAAATCCGCCGCGTGTGCTGCCAATTTATAGGTAATCACGCCGACGCGCACATCTTCACGGTTTGGTAAGCCCAAATGCTCTTTTGGCGTGACATAGCACAACATCGCGGTGCCATACCAACCGATCATTGCTGCACCAATTGCAGACGTAATGTGATCATAACCTGGCGCAATGTCTGTCGTTAATGGCCCCAATGTATAGAAAGGTGCATCATCACAATATTTTTCCTGCATGATCATGTTCTCTTTGATCTTATGCATCGGAATATGCCCCGGCCCTTCTATCATCGTTTGTACATCATGTTTCCAAGCGATCTTAGTTAATTCACCCAGTGTTTCCAATTCAGCAAATTGCGCAGCATCGTTTGCATCTGCAATTGAACCCGGACGCAAACCATCACCCAATGAAAATGAAATATCATACGCTTTCATGATGTGGCAGATTTCTTCAAAGTTCTCATAAATGAAGTTCTCTTTATGATGCGCCAAGCACCATTGCGCCATGATCGAACCACCACGAGAAACAATGCCTGTCACACGTTTTGCCGTCAATGGAATGTAACGGAGTAAAACGCCCGCATGAATTGTGAAGTAATCCACGCCTTGCTCTGCTTGTTCGATCAACGTATCGCGGAACACTTCCCACGTTAAATCTTCCGCAATGCCGTTTACTTTTTCCAAAGCTTGATAAATTGGTACAGTACCAATTGGCACTGCAGAGTTACGAATGATCCACTCGCGCGTTTTATGAATGTCTTTACCTGTCGATAAATCCATCACGTTATCCGCACCCCAGCGCGTTGCCCATGTCATTTTTTCCACTTCTTCTTCAATGGAAGAAGTCACAGCTGAGTTACCAATGTTTGCATTGATCTTAACATGGAAGTTTTTACCAATGATCATTGGCTCAGATTCAGGATGATTGATGTTGTTAGGAATAATTCCTCGACCTGCTGCTACTTCATCACGCACAAATTCAGGGGACATATTTTCACGGATTGCGATGAATTCCATTTCAGGAGTGATGATGCCTTTACGCGCATAATGCATTTGCGTCACACTCTGCCCAGCTTTTGCCTTGAGTGGTTTACGCTTTAAACCTGAGAAAGAGCCTTCAAAGTTACGGGGATCATTCAAATCCTTATAGCCATTATCCACGGCTTTAATTTCACGACCTTCGTATTCTTCCACATCGCCACGTTCCATGATCCAATTACGGCGAAGTGCAGGCAAGCCTTGCGTTAAATCTACAGTATAATTTTTATCTGTGTAAGGGCCACTTGTATCATAAACGCGGAATGGTTCATTCTGCTCGATGATTTGGCCTTTGCTATCCAAAGTTGGATCTAATGTGATTTCGCGCATTGGCACGCGAATGTCAGGGCGAGAGCCGATCACATAAACTTTTTGGCTACGAGGAAAACTGGATTTAATCTCAATTTTGGTGGTTGTTGTCATTAAAACTCTCCATATCATTATGGTGTAAATAAAAACGAGAGTCTGGCAACGTAATGAATGTATGAACGAGCAGAATGGCAAATTAAACCCATAAAAAAACCTCGCCATCACAATCGTGAAGACAAGGCTCATCTATTCGTTCGGATATACTTCCCTACGCTGGTATGAGCCAGATCAGGTCCAAAGGGTTTAAAAGCGCATTCGCCTTAATCTCAGCCCACAGCGTGGACACCCCCAGTGAAATCTGCACTAGTTATAGCTTTTATTAATGACAATTGCAAATTTTAAACATCATCTTTGTTAGTCATCAAACACATACTATCTAACCCATGATATTATGACTGGTCAATATTTAAAATTATCAATATAATATTAATGGATTAGATTATGTTAAAAAAGAAACTAACATTTAAAACAGCCATCGGAGCATTAGCTATTGCAGCTCTTTTAGTGTATTTGAATCAGCCGAGCTTACCAAAATGTGATAGTAATATTATCCAACAAGATATGGGCACAATTATGGCTGAATTAGGCTTTAAAGGCATAAGTAATATCTATGAAGTAAGCTCAGATAAAACAAATGGTCGCTTATGTAAGGCAGCAGTAGCAACAGAATTAGGTGGTTTCGTAATGCAATATAAAATCTATTGGACTGATCCTAATTATAATGCGTTTTTACAAAGAGAAAGAAACTATAGAGTTGAGGTTATCAAGGAATCTGTTGTATTTGATTAATTTCTCAAACTTTACTCATATTGTGCGCATAGCTCATATTAGATAACACGTGCGATATAGTTTGGTAAACTGTCGTGATAAATCTTTATGGATAAAGTTTGTCATGAAACCCTTTTCACTATTAATTCCTGTGCCTGATGTGCCAAAAGGTTTGGCTTGGTATCAACAAGCCTTTTCGATGGCAGAAACCACTTATCTACCAGAATTTGATTTCACACTATTACAAATTGATAACTTTCAGATTGAGATCGTGCAAGCTGATCAAAAAGTAAACTCAGGTCATGATGGTATTGTACTCTATAGGTATGTAGAAAGTTTAGCTAGAACTACGCAACATCTCAAATCTTTAGGCGTAAATTTATACCACGGGCCATTAACAATCGAGAACTCTACAGATGTGTCAATTCAAAGATCCTTTTGGTAATCTTATTGGCCTGAAAGGATAATTAACCATACAAAATAAACATTTAGATTTATTTTTATTAAAATTGTTTATTTCTCCCAAGTAGGTTAGCATTACATTCTTGGATTAATTTCAACTTTTGCATTGCTTCTGTTTCTGGGAAATTCATGAAAAATACGCTTATTACATTGGCCGAAATTCATTATGATTTGGGACTCATCGGGCACAATGAATATTGTGAACGCATCGACGTGGCACTTTGGTTGTCAGGGCAATATGACTCTGAAGATCCAAGAGAATTGCCACAAGGTCATACTGCAATCCAACAAGAAACACTCAAAATCCAAGGCAACAGCAGAGTTTTAACTCATCCACAAACGCAAGAAAAATTTCTATGTATGGGTTATTGGATTTTCACCAAAGCAGAAGCTGAATCTTATCCTTCTGTGCCTTTTGGTTACTATAAAAATCCTAAGCACCAATGGCCGAAACTTGACCCTTATACTGGCCGTGTTTACCACGCAAAGTATCAAGAAAATGTGCAGCAACGCTTATCCAAAGTAGATTTAGAAAAATTGTGGACAGATGAACATCTCAAAAGCTTATGCCGTGAAATTACTGTTTGGTATCAAGAGCAATTCAGATCGTACACATTTCCTGTGCGCAATCACATGAGAATGCCCAAAAACCCAATGCAGTAACCCACAAAAGTTTCCCATAAAAAAACGCCCAGTTTGGGGAAACTGGGCAAAATTCGAGAAAGAGAAAGAGAACTTATAGTTATTATTATTCTTGAGTGAGGTTGCTTGCATCAATCACGATGTTATCTGGATTGATGTTATCCCCATAAAATGACTTCATTGATTTATCGTATGATTTGTGGAAAAACTCTTGGCTTTGTAATGTTGTGATTTCAGCATTCAACCAATCCAACAATGCTTTGTTACCTTTTTTAACTGCTGGTGCAATCACATCTTCTGGGCCAATCACTTGCACAGATACATCGAATTCAGGGTTATTCTTCGCCCATGCATATAACATTGTATTGTCGTGTGCTAATGCTGCTGCACGGCCATCTTTCAATGCTGCAAATGCTTCTGAGTTATGATCATATTTTTGTAACTGTACATTTGGGTGATTCTTTTCAAAATACGTTTCAGCCGTTGTGCCTTTATTCACGATCAATACTTTGCCATCCAAATCTTTCACATCAGTAATCGATGCTTTGTTTGGTGAAACTAAGCCGATCGCAACTTTCATGTATGGCTTTGCAAAATCCACTTGCTCAATGCGCTCTGGCGTTACTGTGAAGTTTGCCAATGTGATATCTACTTTATTCGCATTCAAAACGTTGATACGGTTTTGCGCTTCTGTTAATACAAATGTTACTTTGTTTTCATCACCGAATAATGCTTTACCTAAGTGCTTCGCTAATTCGATGTCATAGCCTTGGCTTTTGCCTTCTCTATCCACATAGCCAAATGGTGGCTTATCACTGAATACCGCAATGCGCAATTCACCGCGATCTTTTACCTCTTGTAAGCTGTTATCTACTTCTTGCGCTAATGCTGATGAAGAAAATAGTGCTGATAAACCCAATAATGCGACTGATGCTGACTTTTTAAAATTAAACATGACAATCCTTCCTTTTTTATAATTAATTAACAATTGGCTGATACTAAACAAATAAGTTCTGGATACTTAAAAATCAAAAACGGTTAAAAACTGCTGAGTACGCTCTGTTTTTGGTGCTGTGAAAAATAGCTCTGGCGGAGCCATTTCTACGATATTGCCTTGATCCATGAATACAATGCGATCCGCAACTCTGCGCGCAAAGTTCAATTCATGTGTCACAATCAACATCGTCATGCCTTGCTTTGCTAAGCCTTGAATCACTTCCAGCACTTCTCGCACCATTTCGGGATCAAGTGAAGCTGTCACTTCATCAAAGAGCATGATTTCAGGATTCATACACAATGCTCTCACAATCGCGATGCGCTGCTTTTGCCCGCCTGATAATTCTCGTGGATAAGCATTTTTACGATCCAGTAAACCCACTCGCGTTAATAGCTCATCCACCTGTTTCATCACTTCTGCTTTATCGCGTTTTTGGACTTTTAATGGCCCGAGCAGAATATTGTCTAAAACTGTCATGTTTGGGAAGAGATCATAGCTCTGAAACACCATCCCAATTTTTTGTCGCACATTGATCCAATTCGTTTTAGGCTGATTTAACTCTTCACCATCTAACTGAATTGAACCACTATCTATTTTTTCTAAACCATTCAAACAACGTAAGAATGTTGATTTACCACAACCTGAAGGCCCAAGAATTACAACCACTTCGCCTTTCTTCACAGCCAAATCAATGCCATTTAAAATGGTGCGCTCTGAGAAAGTTTTAGTGAGCTTGCCAACATTTAATAAAACATCTGACATTTTGTATCCTTATTGACCTGATTTGCGTGTTAAAAAGGTTGCTAATTTTGAGAGCGGATAACAGATCAAGAAAAAGATCAGTAAAATCACACCATAAATCCAAAAGGGTGCCATTGGGTTATTCATCATCGTTGCATATTCAATGATCTCTTTGCCCACTTTTGTGATGTCTTGTACACCAATCAAAACCAATAGCGATGTTGTCATTACGATGCGGGAAGAGAGATTTAATGTCGCAGGTAATGCTCGCTGAAAAGCTTGGGGTAACAACACATATCTAAAGAGCTGAACGTGGTTTAATCCTATCGCTTGCGCTGATTCTTTCTGGTGCTTCGGTATCGAAATGATTGCACCACGAATGATGTCGCTCATTTCTGCCGCACCCCAGAATGTGAAGGCAATGATGCCGACCGTTCGCCCATTGATATCAATTTTCAAATCTGTGGGGAAAATGTAATACAACAAATAGAGTAAAACTAATGTTGGTAATACACGCACAATCTCTAAATAGATTCTAAACACTGTGCGAATGAAACAATTATTGGAAGTACGAAGCACACCAAAAATCGTCCCTAAAATCACACTCAAAACTATTGAGATCAATGCCACTTCTAATGTGAAATAGAGCCCGCTTGCTAAGCGCTTAACGGTGATCCAATCCAGAATATCAAGACCCAAATTCTGCATAACGCACCCTCTTTTCCACATAAGATAAGATCATCGTAAATGGCAGAATCACAATCACATACGCAATCACTAATAACAGTAAGTTTTCATTCGTATGACCAATATTACTGATGTAATTCACCACAACCGTTGTAATATCCGTGCCTGCAATCGCTGTAAATACTGATGTTTCTTTGAATAAGAAAATACAGTTTGCGCCCAATGCAGGAATACAATATGAAAATGCTTGTGGCAATATGATGTAACGAATCATCTGTAATCGATTCAAACCAATTGCTTTACCTGAATCAAACTGCGATTTTGCAACCGATTCAATGCCACCTTTAAAAGCTTCTGCCATATAAGCACCGCCCAAGAGCGATAAACCTAATAAGGCTGTTGTTTCAAAACTCAAAACAATGCCAAAAGCACGTGGTAATCCAAAGTACAGAAAGAAAAGATGCAGCAATAATGGCGTATTTCTAAAAAATGCCACATAGCCTTGTGCAATTCGAGCGATGATGGGCAAGCGATAGAAAATCACTAAACTCAATATCACGCCCAAAATGATTGCACTTGTGATCCCAAAAAATGAGATCTTTAATGTGAGCCATAGAGCTTTCTCTAATGTTGGCAATACTTTAACAATGTATGAAAAATCCATGGCTCTACTTCATCTTTTAGCTGTATTTATCTTTTTTCAAATAATGGTGTGGATAGATATTTCTCACCGCTATCTGGCAAAATCACCACAATATTTTTACCTTTATTCTCAGGGCGCTTTGCCAATTCCAATGCTGCGCTCAATGCTGCACTTGAAGAGATACCAATTAATAAGCCTTCTGTGCCGGCCACAACTGGTGCTACAGAGAATGCATCACTATCTGATACTGTGATCACTTCATCATAANATGAAAAATCCATGGCTCTACTTCATCTTTTAGCTGTATTTATCTTTTTTCAAATAATGGTGTGGATAGATATTTCTCACCGCTATCTGGCAAAATCACCACAATATTTTTACCTTTATTCTCAGGGCGCTTTGCCAATTCCAATGCTGCGCTCAATGCTGCACTTGAAGAGATACCAATTAATAAGCCTTCTGTGCCGGCCACAACTGGTGCTACAGAGAATGCATCACTATCTGATACTGTGATCACTTCATCATAAACTTTAGTATCCAATGTTTCTGGTACAAAACCTGCACCAATGCCTTGGATTTTATGTGGGCCAGCAACGCCTTTAGATAAGATTGGGGAAGATTCTGGTTCAATTGCCACAACTTGGATATTCGGGTTTTGCTTTTTCAAATAAGCGCCAGTACCAGAAATCGTACCGCCTGTACCAATGCCTGCGACTAAAATATCCACTTTACCATCTGTATCATTCCAGATTTCAGGGCCAGTTGTTGCTTCGTGCGCAGCAGGGTTTGCAGCGTTTACGAATTGACCTAAGATCACGCCGTTTGCAATTTCTTTAGATAATTCTTCAGCTTTTGCAATTGCGCCCTTCATACCTTTAGCGCCTTCTGTTAAAATCAATTCTGCACCATAAGCTTGTAATAAATTACGGCGCTCAATGCTCATTGTTTCTGGCATTGTTAAAATGATGCGGTAGCCTTTCGCAGATGCAACAGATGCTAAACCAATGCCTGTGTTGCCACTCGTTGGCTCAATGATGACAGAACCTTCTTTTAGAATGCCTGCTTTTTCTGCTGTTTCGATCATAGCGCGTGCAATGCGATCTTTCACGCTGCCAGCTGGATTCAAATATTCTAATTTAGCAATCAAAGGGGTTTCTAAACCTTCATGCTGAGAGAAGCGGTTTAATTTTAATAGTGGCGTATTACCGATTAAATCAGTTAAACTTTCATAAATTTTTGTCATTACTCTCTTCCTTCTAACATTTTTAACTTGATTCTCATTTAACATACTTTTAATATATGCTTTGTATGTATTATAAATTATCAGAGAATTTGATAAACTGTCAATCAATATTTATGTAAGAAGGTGAAAATGAAACTATCTGCAAAATCGCGTTACGCATTAGCCTCAGTCACAAAGATGGCAATGGCATATGATTCCAAAGAAACTATGACGATTTTAGAGATCGCAACTGATCTCAATATTTCTAAAATTTATTTAGAACGCGTCTTCTCACAACTCAAACAAGGTAATGTTGTTGCTGCCATTAAAGGCGCACAAGGTGGTTATTTTTTAACCAAAACACCTGATCAGTTAACAGTATATGATGTTTTAGCGAGCGTTGAACCTGCTTTGTTTGAAGACAACGAAAAAACAGTAGAAGAAATCGCCCCAAAAATCGAACAAGCCCTACAAAAACAAGTTTATGTTTGCTTAGATGAAGCATTAAAATCCAGCTTAAGCACAGTGACTTTGGCAGATTTAGCTGAAGATGCACAAAAAGATGATGATAATTACATGTATTACTTATAAATAAATATTTAATATTTTATGTAATAGCTTTGTTTTATGGATGACAATATAATTAAACGCATTACAATGAGGATTAGTCTCATACTTTTATAAACACTAATTGTGACATCAAGAGGATTAAATGCGTAAAGAAGTTGACCTACTCGGCAGTAAAGAGATTTCCAGCGATTGCTACTACGGTATTCATACACAACGAGCAATTGATAACTTTAAAATTTCATCTCAAACCATCAATGATATGCCTGAAATCATTCGTGGTATGGCATTGACGAAGAAAGCTGTTGCTTTAGCAAATAAATCATTACGCATTTTAGACCCAAAAGTTGCAGATGCAATCGTTAAAGCATGTGATTTAATCTTAAAAGATGATCGCTGTTTGGATCAATTCCCGATTGATGCATTCCAAGGTGGTGCAGGTACTTCTGTTAACATGAACAGTAACGAAGTGATTGCAAACCTTGCATTGGAAACTTTGGGCCATGCAAAAGGTCAATATGACATCATAAATCCAAATAACCATGTGAACATGTCACAATCCACAAATGATGCTTATCCTTCAGGTTTGCGCTTAGCATTCTATGAAAAAATGCATACTTTGATTGCGGGTTTAATTTATTTAAAAGCTGGCATCGATGCAAAAGCAAAAGAGTTTGATGGCGTATTAAAAATGGGCCGTACACAGTTGCAAGATGCTGTGCCAATGAGTATGGGACAAGAATTCAATGCATTCTCTGCAATGTTGGGCAATGAAATTGTGGCATTGAAACAATCCACAGATGCATTATTAACATTCAACTTGGGTGCAACAGCGATTGGTTCTGGTATCAATACACCAGAAAACTACCCTGAAACAGTTGTGAAACACTTATCTGAATTGATGGCAAAAGAGTGCAAATCAGCACCTGATTTATTCTCAGCAACTTATGATTGCTCTGATTTCGTCACATTGCATGCAGGTTTAAAACGCTGTGCTATTCGTTTAGGTAAAATCTGTAACGATCTTCGTTTATTGGCATCTGGCCCACGCACTGCATTGAAAGAGTTAAACTTGCCTGAATTACAAGCAGGCAGCTCAATCATGCCAGCAAAAGTGAATCCTGTGATTCCTGAAGTTGTGAACCAAGTGTGCTTCAAAGTGATGGGTAATGATGTGACTGTTTCTATGGCTGCGGATGCGGCACAATTACAGTTGAACGTAATGGAACCAGTATTGGTTCAAGCATTGTATGAATCCATTTCTTTATTGAATAACAGCTGCTACAACTTACGTGATCGTTGTATTGATGGCATCACTGTGAATGCTGATCGTTGCCGTGAACACGTTTTAAATTCTATCGGTATCATCACTTACTTAACACCAGTGATCGGCCATGCTGAAGGCGATATCGTTGGTAAGATTTGTGCTGAAACAGGCAAAAGCATCAAGGAAGTTGTGTTAGAACGCAACTTGATGACAGAAGCTGAATTGGATGAATTATTATCTGAAGAAAACTTATTGCACCCACATCATGTGAAAGCTAAGTTTTAATCTAGCTATTTTTTATAGAATATAAGTAAACAAACCCTATCCAACGATAGGGTTTATTTTATCTCAACACCCAAATTTTTAAGATAATCTGCAACCATTTGCACATCTTTAGGATCTTGGGTATTGATTTCAAGAAAGGGTTCTTTTAAACCACATTCCACTAATACTTTACGAACTGCTGGTAAATCAACATCAGGCAGGTCGACTTTGGTGATCACTGTCACTATTGTTTTATTGTTATAAATATCCAAAATTCCACGAGGTAAACGACAAATCTGATCTTCTGCACTGTGCACATAAATGATAATTTCAGCTTCCGTTGTAGTGCTGATCATTGCTTTATATAAATGAGGATGACTAAAGAATTCACCTGGCGTATCAATACCACCCATCAAGTTATAATCCACAGCTTGCGTTTTACGTGCTAATTCATAATCGCCCATCAATGCATTAAAGAGTGAAGTTTTACCAACACCTACAGAACCTACAAATACATATTTTTTCAATCATTAGCTCCTTGTTAAAGGACAAGCAGTAAAGCCTAAAGTTGTTTCTAAATTGCGCGTTGTTTGCATTAATGCTTCTTCAATGGCACCAACAGAGCCATAAATCACTAATGCCCCTGTAAAGNGTTAAAGGACAAGCAGTAAAGCCTAAAGTTGTTTCTAAATTGCGCGTTGTTTGCATTAATGCTTCTTCAATGGCACCAACAGAGCCATAAATCACTAATGCCCCTGTAAAGCGATCTAAAAAGCCAATATGTACATCCGCAGCTTTCGTTGCATAATCCCCTGCGATCATTGCTGTTTCACTTGGCGTTAATGTCATGATGCCAATTGCTTCAGCACCAGGCACACCAATTTTAGTCGCCAGATCAGGCCCAGGATGTGCGATCAAATGAGCCAATGTCACTTGTTTACCTGGCACAAACTCCTGAATAATTCGGGTAGGTGGTTTTTCAAAATCCATATATGACTCCTAAACTCTACGATGCCTGATAAGCAGCAATTGCATACGGTGTGAAGAAAATAGAATTGTCAGGCAATACAACCTGCAATTCAGGAAATTCATTTTGAAACAGATCTCTAACACCTGGCAACATACAACTACCACCCGATAAATAGAGTGCTTTAATATCGTGATTCATAATGTGATGACGCGTAATATCTGCCATTTTTTCAAATACAGGGCGAACAATTGGCCAAACTTCTTTGCCCGTTTTTATTTTGCTTTCTTCTGCTTCTTCATAACTTTTTCGTAAACTTCCTGCAATGGTTAATGTGACATGGCGCCCGCCCGTTGCTTCATCACCAGAATAGATAACTTTGCCATCTTCAAGAACAGCAATACCAGTTGTACCACCACCAATATCCACAACCGCTGCTTGATCTAATTTCAATAAATGTGCAACAGCAGAAGGTTCATCAATCACAGCAGAAACTTCTAAACCAGCAGCCTCAATCACATTCACAGAGATTTTAGGATCAGTCCCAGGTGGATATGATGTATTGGCAGTTTTAAATTCAACATTCAATAAAGCTTCCAATTCTGCAATTTGCTTTTTAACAATTTGAATCGCTTCATGAAAGTTTACAACGACACCATCTCGCACAACATCAGCCCAATTTAATCGAGCTGCAATAGGTTGATTGTCAGCATCCAACACAACTGAAACAATGTCACTTGTGCCTAAATCTATGCCTAACTTGAGTGGAGTTTTCTCCTTTGTAACATCCTGATCACTATTCACAATCCTTGCAATATGATTTAAATTGTTGGCAACCCATGTTGGGAAATGTTGATTGTCATTCTTCATCTAACGACCTCTCAATAATCGCTACCAATGTTTCATCATCTATAGACACATTGGGTAACTGTTTCTGTATGGCTTCTTTGACTTGAAAAACTAATAAATCTCGATCTGAAATAGAGAAATTTGGGCGAACACCACAAAATTTCCGATAAATTGTTTTAGTAACAAGATAATCAGTGGCTTTTAATTCAATTTTTAATGTTCTTGCTACATCATAAGCTTCAGGCGTCACTAAACTATTCTGCCTTGAATACTCCAAAACAGAACTACCAGACTTTGCAATTTCTCGTACTTTAGCTGCCGTAATTAGCTCTTTCATGCCGATCATCGTCCATTGTTCTTATATGAATACATTAGCAATCAGGTCACTGAGACAATATCAATATTTGGCAAAATTTTAAAAAATCACATAATATATTGACGTAGGTAATGTCATAATATTATTACGATAATTGCTTAGATTGATATATTGTAGAATACGATACTAAAAATAATTTTTTCGCAAAACCAGAATATGATTCAGCAGGTTATTCTAACAATTGCATATTAATGCAAGGAGGATATAGTGGCTCATAGTAAAAAAGTAGACCTTCATCGGCTATATCACACAGATATAGATTTGTCGTATCCATCATTATCAAAATTACAACCCATTGTAGAATTCAATACCATCAATGTTCGCAAAACTGTCGATGTCTATGAACATGCTTGCAATATTACAGGCTGGCAACAGCTGTACAATCAAATATTTCCTGGTCAATTTGATGGCTCTGTGATTGAAGGCTGGCTAGAGGGCATTCAATTCTTTAAAGAATATACGAATAAAACGGTTCAGCAAAAATGTATGACTTGGCCAGGATCAATTTGGATCGGCATTCCTTTACCCAGCAACCCTCAGATGGGCATGATTGGCAATAGCACATTGACTGATGATCTTGTGGGTATACAAATTGGTGGCACAGAGTTTGGGCTCAATACACCTGACAACTACACTATCCTAGGATTAGTCGTTGATATCCAATTATTGGAAAGTTACTTTGAAACTCTATTACAAAGGCCTTTACCGCTACAAACACTTTCCAAACAGATGACCATCCAAATTGGGCACGCAGAAAAACACAAGCTTTGCCATATCATTGAAACGGCTCTTAGCATTGCTCATTCAACACCCGAGATTCTCAACAATATCATCACCATTAAAAATCTTCGCTATGATCTTTTAGAATCATTGGATTCATTATTCAGTAACATTGTCATCAATCAACACAATCCTTTACTTAAAAAATCCCAACAAAACCATATTAACCTTGTCCAAAAAGCTCATGATTTTGTGATTGATCATGCACAAAATCAAGATGAACTCACCATTATTGATATATGTGAGCATTTAAAAACAAGCCGTCGAACATTACAAAATGCATTCCATTCTGTATGGAATGTTTCTCCGATTACTTATCTTAAAGCCATTAAATTAAATGCTGTGCGCCGTGAATTACGTAGCCCTTATTCTGCATTCAATACAGTACAAGATGTTGCAATGTCTTGGGGATTCTGGCATATGGGGCAATTTTCAGCGGATTATCAATTGCTGTTTAAAGAACTACCCTCACAAACTTTAAGCAACCGCATGATTTTTCAATAAACACCACAAATGCAAAAAGCCTGATCAATGATCAGGCTTTTCAATTTAATATTCATATTAAATCAGTTGTTGCCACAAATCTGGATGTGGTCTTGGGACAACCATACTGTAAACCAATAAACCTTTAGCACCCGCACTTTGTGTACCAACATCCACAGCAGTTTGAATATCTGCAACATCACCAGAAGCCACAAAATAACATTTACCACCAATCCCAAATGCCATATGTACTCGAATCAATGTCACGTTTGCAGCCTTTACAGCAGCATCCGCAGCTTCGATACAAGCTGCAACGCTATATGTTTCCACAACACCGATCGCTTGACGCTTGTCCACATTTGTCACACCGCTGATTGCAGGCAAAACGCTTGGGTGAATGTTCGGCAATACAAACTTATCCACCATTAAAAAGCCACCCGCTTCAGCCCCCACTGAAACAGATTGATTCACAGCAGCAATTTCACCGCCCACCATCACGATATATTTGCCTGGGCAAATGGTTTTTGATGTGAGTAATGTTACATCTGCCGTTTTTAACATGACATCTGTCACTTCAATGCCTTTTGCAATACTATTTAATTCAACTAATCCGATGGCATGTAACATAGTTTACTCCTGTGCGATCACAATATTATGATCATCAATGTTCTGAATAATTCCTGAAATACTCGCATGTAATGGCACGCCCAATTTTCCTGCATCCATAGCTGCGATTAATTGTCCTCTTGTCACACGATCACCTACAGCAACCACAGGTTTTGCAGGTGCACCAATATGTTGCAACAATGGCAATACAACTTTCGATGGCATCCAGTCAATATTAATCATTGGGGCTTTATGATTCATTCGGTCTAAATCAATGCGCGTAATCAAACGGCTAATCGGTAACATACGATATTCCGCCATTGGATTTAAAGGCCTAAGCTCACCAGTATATTTTGCGCCTTCTGCTCTAAATTGTGCCTTCAATGCTTGATTTAAACGCATTGGCGAAATCTCTACAGGACAAGCATAAGCTTCACAAATGCCACATTCTGAACACGTTAATGCAGATAAAATTGTGGAACATTCTGTTTGATCAGCCTTTTGATAATTTACAGCACGCACGATTAAATGTGGTGGTAATTCATGGCCAATCAAATGACGCGGACACAATTCTGTACATAAGCAACATTGTTCACAGACTGTGCGCGCCATCGCTACAACGCTGTTCATGTTTTGAGTACGGCGTCGAATCAACAAATGATCATCTGGTAAAACTAATAATGCACCTGTTGTTTTTTTAATCGGTTCATCCAAATCATGGAAGAGCACGCCCATCATTGGGCCGCCATTTAAAAATGCAGGATTAGGAATTGTAGCGCCACCTGCCATTTCTAACACTTGTCGATAAGTCGTACCGATTGGCACAGTAACAGTGATCGGTGTTTTCACCATGCCATTGATGGTTAAGGTTTTATCAATGACAGGCGCTTCATTTTCAACTGCATGAGATACATTAATGAGCGTTTGCACATTATTCACAACAACGCCAACGGATAATGGTAATGCTGCGGGTGGTACTCTTCGGCCTGTTGCCATCCAAATGGTGATCACTTCATCACCCGCAGGATACACATCATCCAGAATATGGATACGTATATCATGTGGCAATAATGGTGTTAACGTTTCAATTGCAGTTTTATATTTTGCCTTCAATGCAATGATGCCTTCTTTTGCACCTGTTGCAATCATGCCATATTGCAAGCCTTTGATCAGTTCAATCGCATTTTTCTCAGCCAATTGTTGATCCACTTTCAATAATGGCTCACATTCTGCACCATTCACCAAAAATATTTCGGCTTCTGAATTAAACTTCACATACGTTGGAAACCCAGCACCACCAGCGCCTACAATCCCTGCATTCTGTACGCGCTCTCTTATAATTTCTTTAGTTATGCCCGTTATCATAACTTATCCTCAATTATGTAATAACGATTGCTATTTTTACGCAATAATTTTTGTGTAACGCCTTTATGAAGCGCATCTTTCACCACTTCTCGATCTAAACCAATATACTTAATGACATCTGTCATATTGGCACCTTTGCTCGCTTTTTTACGTAAGAACGTCACTATTTGTGTGACTAAGTCTTCTTCAACCCGTTCTTTTGGTTTTGTGACTTCTTGTATAGTTTTAACTTCAGCTTTCTCTTCAACAACACTTTCCACTGCCTTTTTCACCGCAGCTACATCAGCTTGTGTACCGCCACAAAAGCTCAAAACCATTCTTTCTGTATCTTTTTCAGGGCGACCTAAATCTTTTCGACAAATCACTCGACCACCAATGCGCTCGGCAGCCGCGCTTCCTGCATCTAAAGCCGCGCGGCATGCTGCAAGATCACCTTCAACGACAATTGTTACCAAAGCAGATGGAGTAACTGAATGACTTAACAAACGCACATTGGCTGACTTCAGCATTGCATCCATCGCTTCAACCCCTGCGATAAAACCATAAACTTCTAATAAACCGAGCGCGTTAATCATTTTTGACTCCTTACTACCTATAAAACATTATGCTGATTGAATTGGATTACGACCCACTTCTAATACTGCTTCTGTAAATGCATCACATGCTGCTTTACAAGCAGCTTGGCTACCGCGCAAAAATGCTGCTGAGTAGTTCGTTTCCGATGGTGGCGGTGTATAAGCAACCATATCCACTTCAGCGGCTTTTAGCGCTGCATCGATACCAAATGTTGCTTCTAATGGTGGCGCGACCAAATATGCAATCGAATCGCCGTGAGGGATATTTGCCATTTCTGATAAATATGTACCTGTACGAGAAACAACATGCGCTAAGAATGCTGCATCTTCTTGATCATTTGCCCATTGGAAAGCAGGACCATCTTCAATGGTACCAATCATGGCATTTAAACCTGCACGAACTTCTGCTGGGTTTGGCCCGCCTAGCATGATCAATACTTCACCAGATGATGGTGAAGGCGAATTGCCTGCGCCTGCATACAATGAACGACCATAAACCACTTGTACAATCGCTTGCTTTGTTGCTTCATCCGCTGCGATATACGCAACATCATCTGAATCACAAGTTAATAGCCCAAGGCTACGAATATCTGCTGGTAATTTGAGTTCTTTGCGAAAATCTTCATGCAAAGAAGCAATGAGGCGAACGGCTTTGACACTTGGTCTGATTAAATCTAAAGCTGGCATAATCTAATCCTCCTATTTTGTTAAATTGATGCCAGATGCTTTCTTCTCTAGCATTTTTTTCACTAAATCCACAATCACAGCGGCAGCTTCTACTGGCGGTGTTCCTGCTCTATGAATATTGGAAATACACGTTCTGTCTGCTTCAACGGTTAATGCAACTGTTGGGCTATACACGGCATAACATGACAAGCTTTCTGATTGTCCTAATCCTGGGCGTTCACCCACTAACATCACGACCGCTTTAGCACCTAAAATTTCACCAATGTGATCTTCCAATTTCACACGACCATAACGTGCAAATACTGGTGTACCAATTTTTAAGCCTGTATTTTTCAAACCTGCCATTAATGGTGGCAAAATTTCTTCATAGTTCACTAATACGGCATCTGTTGATAAACCATCACAAACAATGACTTGTACATCTGGTGATTGTGTACATTTTTCTTTAATTAAAGAAACAGATGCTTCATTCAAAATTCTACCCATATCAGGGCGAGTTAAATATTGATCCTTATCTTTAACTTCTGACTGAATTTCTAATAAGCCTTGCTTTTCAACCCATTCAACAGGTACTTCTTTTAAAACAGTATCTTTTGATCGTGAATGATCTGCCAAGAAACGTACTAAGGATAATGTTCTTGGGCGAACACCAGCACGACCTGAACCTACACGTGATGCTGTATTATTTTTAAAGCCCTGCAATACATCCGCATTCTTAGGATTTTGAACACCAATCCAAGCTTTCGCTTCTGGCGAACCTAAATCAATGCTGCATGATTCCACAGAACCAGCAGCACTTGATGTACCAGCGTTATATGATTGACCATTCGCCTGATTCAAACCTGAGGTGAAATGCTGACCATTGCTGTTTGATTGAACATTCAATTTACTGATCACTTGCTGCACAAGTGCTTCAATTTGTTTTTGATCCATTATTCATTCCTCCTTAGAAAAACAGAGAAGCATCGCCAGCGATGCTGGTTAAGCGACCATTTTGCATGATGCCCATTTTTTCAAGCCATACTTCAAACTCTGGCGATGGACGTAAATTCAATAATTGACGAATTGTAGCGGTATCATGGAATGCTGATGTTTGATAGTTGAGCATGATGTCATCGCCAAGTGGCATACCAATGATGAAGTTACAGCCTGCTGTTGCCAATAAAATTGACAATGTTTCATTCACGTTTTGATCAGCATTGGCATGGTTGGTATAACAGCAGTCAACACCCATTGCGACGCCGTGTAATTTACCCATGAAATGATCTTCTAAACCTGCACGCATGATCTGGCGATCATCGTACAAGTACTCAGGTCCAATAAAGCCCACAACTGTGTTCACCATGAAAGGATCATAATGACGAGCTAAACCATAGTTTCTTGCTTCCAATGTTACTTGATCAGAACCATTGTGAGCATTCGCTGATAATGCAGAGCCTTGCCCTGTTTCAAAGTAGAAAAAGTTTTCGCCTGCAATGCGATTATATTCACGACCAATTGCTTGCGCTTCATTTAGCATTTCTAAGGAAATACCAAACTCTTTTAAGCCCTTTTCACTACCACAAATACTTTGGAAAATTAAGCCACCTGGTGCACCTTTGCGGATTGCTTCCATTTGTGTGCTCACGTGCCCTAATACACAGCCTTGCGTTGGGATTTCATATTTATTGATCACATCGTAGATGGTGTCTAAAACTCGTCGCAAGTTTTCAACATCGTCCGTTACTGGATTTACACCGATAACAGCATCACCTGCGCCATAAGACAAACCTTCATAAATCTGTGCTTCAATACTCTTAACGTTGTCACGTGTATCATTGGGTTGTAAACGACAAGCAAAATGCCCTGGCAAACCAATCGTATTATTTGCTCTTTTCACAACAGGTACTTTTTTAGCACCATAAATTAAGTCTGCATTCGAGCAAATTTTTGCAACACCTGCGATCACTTCTGAACTTAAGCCTTTGCTGATGAATTGCCAATCTGTGAGCGTTGTATCATCACTCAGGATGTATTCACGCAATTCACCTATTGTCCAATTTTTCACTTGGTTATAAGCTGTTTCATTCAAGTTATCTTGAATTAAGCGTGTCACACAATCTTCTTCGTATGGCACAACAGGGTTATTTCTAACATCCGCAACTGTAAGCTCTGATAGAACTTGCTTTGCGGCTACGCGTTCCTGTGAAGATGCTGCTGCAACGCCAGCGAGAACATCACCAGAACGAAGCTCATTAGCTTTAGCCAACACATCTTTGACATCTCGAAATTGATAAGTTTGGCCGAATAACTGCGTTTTTAATTTCATTATTTTACTCCTTAACTATGCTGGAAATGCCAGTGATTTAATGGTCACAGGAACTATTTCACCTTCAAACAGTGGCTTTCCTATATCGATATAATCACCATCTCGAGTCACAACCTCATCTATAACGGCAAGCTTTCTATCTTGTAAATATGGTTGTAAAAGCATACCTAAAACTTTGCCTAAATCTTGTCTTGCCACAACAATGAGTGGCAAATGGCTTGGATATCTCTGTGTAAATTGCGCCAATGCATCGACACACTTCTGAATCTCTTTATATGCAACTGCTAAATCTTTCGGTAAATTGAGCGCACATATATCTAATAATGGATCAAGATCATGCTGCTTAATCGCAAACTCCCAATCTTCTATTAAGGATTGTGGTTGTAGATCTATGCCAGATATTCTGGTTTGAATCACAGGAACATTACGAATTGGTAACGCCACTTCTTTGAGCCAAATTGTGCTACCAGATAATGATAATGTGTGCGCACCTGCACCAATCACTGTTGCACGAATCGTCTGCTTTGGTTGAACCAATCGCAAAGATTTAATGCCTTGGTTTTGCAATAAAGCTTCTGCCAACAATGGTCCAATATCACCATATTTAAACAGTTCATGCTGAGGTACTGGTTGATAAACACATGTGCCAACACCACCAGAAATTGTGACAGCTTGGAATGATCTCAAAGATGGTAAATCATCTGACATCATTAATTTCTTAGCCAGTGCAGAAGGTTGCCCAATTGCCACTTCATAAACTAATTGTGCCATTGTGCGTGTCACATCACGAATCTGCTCTTGCGTTAGATTCATAGGATTAACAGATGAACCAAACATCGATTCACATACAATTTTTGCAGGTTGGTGTGCACGTAAAACTTTGCCTGAAGCATCTAGCTCCAGCAAACGTCCGCCAATATTTAAGCAAGCAGCTTCTTTTGCATCACCATTTTCAAAAATTGCATAATTAGATGTACCACCACCGATATCTATATTTAAAACTCTGCCTTTAATATCTTGCGAAATCTCGGATGCACCTGCACCTTGCCCTGCAATGATAGATTCCAAATAAGGACCAGCCGTTGCCACAACGAAATTACCCAATTTTTCAGACAAATTCATAATGGTTGGGCGTGCATTACGTGCTTTAGAAGTTTCACCTGTAATGATGATTGCACCAGATTCTAATGTTTCTGGTGCAATGCCAGCAACGCGATACTGTTCTAATATGAAAGCCAATAGCTCATCTTCACGGATCTGCCCTTCAAAATTAATGGGTGTGAATATGACAGGGCTTTCATATAGAATTTCTCGTTTTGTAAATTCATAATGAGGCACTTGAGAAACAGCAGCACGATTCACCACTTCCAATCTTGAAAAGATGACTTGTGTTGTGGTTGTCCCAACATCAATACCTACACTATGAAGAACTAACGTTGCCATATCTTTATCCTTATGCCTTTTCAGCTGTCACTGCAACTTCTTCTAATGGTTTTGCAGGTGCTTCATCATTGATATTTTTTGGCATAATCATAATTGCTACGAATACACCAAATGCACCACCTGCAATCTTGCCCGCAATCATTGGGAAAATCATTTGATTCATAACACCTGCGGTATAACCTAAGTGATCACCCAATGTGAATGATGCACACACAGCAAATGCACAGTTAATGACTTTTCCGCGGTTATCCATTTTGCTCATCATGCTGAACATTGGAATATTGTTTGCCAATGTTGCGATCATACCACCTGCTGCCATGTCATTCATTTTCAATAAGCCACCCACTTTTCTGAATGCCTTATCAAACCAACGTGTCAATAAAAGCACCATTGGATAAGCACCTAATAACACACATGAGATTGAGCCAATGATTTCAATTGCGCGCATTTCACCATCGCCTGTGTTGAAGATCGGATCCATACCTGGGATCAATGTCACGCCTGTTAAAAAGTGGAATACTGCAGCTGCTAAGCCAATTGTGATGATCACAACTAAAATTTTTGCAAAGACTTGGAAGCCTGAAATCATTTTCTCTGGAATAAATTTCAAACCTAAAATGATTAAAATCGCGACAATTGCAACAGGGATTAAGTTAATGAGAATCATGCTGAATGTGAACACTACTGTTTGTCCATTCACAACAACACCTGAATACATCGCAACAATACCACCCACTAAACAACCCACTGGGATTGCGATGATTCCTGCCAACATTCCTAATGCCATGAAGCGAGTATCACCTTTGTTGATGATACCCAATGCAACAGGAATCGAGAACACAACCGTTGCCCCCATCATGGATGCTAAGATGATGCCTGAATACAATTCAGCTGCAACGTCACCATTCGCTAAACTACCTGCAATTGGGAAACCACCCATATCAATCGCGAGAATTGTTCCTGCAAACATTGCTGGGCTAGCGCCAACGCTTTGATACAAAGGAATGATCACTGGGCCTAAAACATCTTTAATTACTGGAGCAAGCGCTGTAATACCAACCATTGCCAAACCCAATGCACCCATGGCTAAAAAGCCTTCATCAAATTGTTCACCAGCACCTTCGATACCTTTGCCCACTTTGCCAAGGCCAACTTTACCCAATATCTGCGCAGAGCCACCAAATTGAGCCATGATGCGGTCAAATGCACCAATCATCATAAAGATCATCATGAACCATATTATTATTTCGTTAATACCCATAATTTTCCCCTTATTTCTCTATAGCCACTTAATTTGAAAATGCATCTGCATACACATTTTGAATCTGTGCAATCGTTGTTGTTCTTGGGTTTGTCGTTAAGCAAATATCTTCAAAGGCTGCTTTGGATAATTCTGGAATATCATCAGGGTTTAAACCTAATTCAGTTGAAGATTGCTTTAAATCTAATTCTTGAATCAGTGTTTCTACTGCTGCAATAGTATCTACAGCTTCTATATGTTGACCTGTGAGTGCATGCCCAACTTCGGCATACTCTTTTTTGCAAACTAAACTGTTGAATCGCATAATGGCTGGCAACATGATGGCATTACACTGCCCATGTGGAATATGGTATTTACCACCAATTTGGTGTGCAGTTGCATGAGATAATCCTAAACCTGCATTGGAAAATGCCATGCCTGCCATATAAGATGCCAACATTAATGATTCTCTCGCTTCAATGTTTTGCCCTTGCCCCACTGCCTGCGGCAAAGCTTCACCAATCATTGTAATTGCGCGATAAGCAAAACCTTTTGTTAATGCTGTAGCCTTTAAACCCACATAAGTTTCAATCGCATGCGTTAAAGCATCAAATCCAGTAATTGCTGTAATGTAAGGTGGCAATGCTAAGGTTAAGCATGCATCAATGATAGCAAGATCAGGAATCAGTTGATCATGAATCAAAACTTGCTTCACACCTGTTTTAGTATTCGTAATCACTGCGATATCTGTCGCTTCAGAGCCTGTACCCGCTGTCGTTGGAATCGCAACCAAAGGCAAACGCTTATTTAACTTAAACTCACTATTTAATAAACTCTCTAAAGGTAATTCTGCATTGGCAGCTAACATTGCTGTCACTTTAGCAGCATCTAAAACTGAGCCACCACCAATTGCAATCACGCTATCACAACCCGCGGTAACTAAAGATTGTGCTGCAACTTCCACAACATTAGAAGATGGTTCTCCACCTTCATATAAGCAGATTTCATAACCAATGCCTGCAACTTCTAATGAACGATATAAGCCATCCACAATGCCAGTATTATGAATGAATGCATCCACCATAATGAATGTACGGATAAATCCTTCAGCCTTCATGGCTTCACCACAACATGCCAAAGATCCTGGTCCCATATATGTACGAGGAGGCACGCTGAATTTACGCACATTTTGTGAATTCATCACATCCAATGCGCGATAAATGATTTGGCTAACATCATCTAATTTCATGCTTTACTCCTCGAGTACATCGAACATTTGTTTAAATCTAATGATTAAACAATCCTAAAATTACCTGCGATCACACAACGTCTTAAACGTACAAATGTTTTTGCATTGGTAACGCCTTCACCTGTTGGTGTTGTGATGGTCATGGTTGTCCAACCCTCTCCGCCAAAACCTAGACCTGCAATACATGGCCCATTTTTCACAAAGATACTGGTATCTATCACTTGTGCCATTTTGTCTAAGTTATCTAAATTGGTTGAATGCATTGCTGCTGTATGATGGCAACCTGCTTCCAATTGAACCGCCAATGCAATGGCTTCATCCACATTTTTCACACGAATAATTGGTAACACTGGCATCATCAATTCAGTCACAGCAAACGGATGACTCATGGATGTTTCAACAATCAATAAACGAGTATCTGCTGGCGTTGTAATGCCTATTTGCGCCGCAATTTTAGTAGCATCGCGCCCAACCCAATCACGGCTCACAACACCATGGCCAGTTGCATCTACTTTTGTTAATAAAATTGGCTCTAATTGCTTCGCTTGCTCACCTGTTAGTTGATAAGCTTTATGGCGCTTCATCGCTTCTATCAATTGATCAGCGACTGAATCCACAACAATCAATACTTTTTCATCTGCACAAATGATGTTGTTATCAAACGATGCACCCAATACAATAGATTTTGCTGCATTTTCAATATTTGCAGTTTCATCTACAACCACTGGCGGATTACCTGCACCAGCTGCAATTAAACGCTTATTGGTATGTTGACGTGCTGATTCAACAACAGCATCACCACCTGTTACAACCAATAAACCAATGCCTGGATATTTAAATAAGCGTTGTGCTGTTTCAATGTTAGGGCTTGCCACTGTGACCATCAGATTAGCAGGGCCACCTGCTGCGATCACAGCTTCATTCAAAATTGAAATTGCACGTTGAGAAACTTTTTTAGCAGCAGGATGTGGTGCAAATACAACTGCACTACCTGCAGCAATCATACTGATGGAGTTATTAATAACTGTTGCTGCAGGATTTGTGGATGGTGTCACTGATGCGATCACGCCCCAAGGCGCATTTTCAATCAATGTTAAACCATTATCACCTGTCACAACTTCTGGTCGTAAACATTCAGTACCGGGCGTACCTTCAGCTTGTAAAATATTTTTAGCTGTTTTGTCATCCACACGGCCCATACCTGTTTCCTGCACAGCAAGCTCTGCTAGCTCTTTTGCATGCGCAACACCTGCCTGACGAATTGCTGCGATGACTTTATCTCGCATCGCAACAGATCTTAATTCTTTTGCTGCATTTCTCGCAGCTATTACTGCATCATCTAATTCATGAAAAACACCAGCCGCAACAGTTTGAGGTTGGCCTGAATTTCCCTGAGAAGTTCCTGATGTATTATTTGTGATTTGCCCCATTGAACTGAGAACGGCTTTAACCACTTCTTCTATTGCTTTAGAATTAATGTCCACGTTTGACCTCACTTATGGTAAAAAACTTCACCATTAACCACTGCTTCATCAACAATTCCGACAACGCTCGCGTCCACTGGTGCTTCTGTACCGTTAATACTTCTGACTGTTTTTCTAGCAGCACTACCACTTGCAACCAAAACCCACTCACCATTGCCTGCACCTAAAGAATCTGTTGCAACAATCCTTTCTTCAGATGGCAAGCCGTTGTTATTGAGGATATCCACTAACAGCAAGCGTTCCTGTTCAAAGCCAGGCTGTTTCACGGTACTAACCACTTGACCTACAATAACTCCTAACTTCATGAGCTTCCTTTCCTTATCGTTATTCAATACATTAAGGTGTAAGGTTGTGACTCATACACCTTAATGACTGTCATGACTATTAATCCAACTGATTGTCTTTAGACATTTTAATTGGAAACAAGTTTTCTAAATCACCATGTGGACGTGGAATTACGTGTACTGCAATCACTTCACCGCCAACACGTTGAGCTGCTGCTGCACCTGCATCTGTCGCTGCTTTACACGCTGCAACATCGCCACGAACCATAGCTGTTACTAAACCGCCACCAATTTGCTTATAGCCAACCAATGTCACACGAGCAGCCTTAACCATCGCATCAGATGCTTCAATCAAAGCGACAAGACCTTTAGTTTCAATCATTCCTAATGCTTCCATAACTACCTCTACTTATTAATCCCACAATGGGAAGTTAAACAATGGTGACCTCATCACCGACTTTTTTTACCTGCTTTCATTTGTGTTGCAATCACAAGCACTTGAACCATATCTTGCCAACTGCAACCACGAGAAAGATCGTGCATTTCGCCATTGAGCCCTTGAATTAATGGACCAATGGCTTCATAACCGCCCATACGTTGAGCGATTTTGTATCCAATATTGCCAGCTTCTAATGATGGAAAAATCAATACATTTGCTTTGCCTGCAACCTTGCTGCCAGGAGCTTTCTTCTCACCAATACTTGGTACTAAAGCTGCGTCAAACTGTAAATCACCATCAATATTTAAATTCGGGGCACGCTCTATAACCATTTGCGTTGCCATTTGTGTTTTGATCACAGCATCATGTTTTGCACTGCCTTTTGTAGAGAAAGACAACATCGCAACATTTGGTGTTTGTTGAGTAATTGCATTAAAATTTTCTGCGGTTGTCATTGCAATATCTGCTAACTGCTCAATGCTTGGCACAGGGATCACACCACAATCTGAGAAACCATAAACATTCTTACCATCAGGTGAAATCATGATCATGATGGAAGACAATGTTTGGTTGCCAGGTTGTAAACCTAAAATACGCAAGCCTGCTCTTAATACATTGGCTGTAGATGAAATATTACCTGCAATACAGAAATCACAACGCCCTGTTGCCAACATTGATGCGCCAAACCACAGAGGATCTTGCACCATTTTCTTTAAATCATCTAAAGTCTTATCTTTAATTTTGCCTAACAAGCGCTCTGCAAATTCTGTAATCCATTCTGATTGTGTTGGATCAATGATATTCAAAGACTCATACGGTAAATTCTGTGCTTGGCAGATCTGTTGAATCGCCGAGAAATCACCCAACAACCAAGGAAAACCTAAGCCTTCTTTTTGAATTTGTAACGCAGCGCGAATTGCTCGCTCATCCACTGCATCTGGAAAAACTACCCATCCTGGGTTCTTTTTAGCATTGACTGTGCATTGCTCTAGTAGTTTCATACTTGTTTCTCCAATGCTTGCATCAACGCTTCTTTAGTTAACCAAGCTTTCTCTCGTTCTACTCGTAAACACATAATCATCAAGACATATACAGCGCTGGATAAACGATTTAAACCTTTCATAATGTCAGGACGTTTCACCACTAAATCACGATCAATAAAAATAGATGCGGCAACAATTTCTGTTTCACGGATTGATGTTCTGAGTAAATTCAATAAACGCACATTTTTGCCATGTTCAAAGGCTGGCACAATGTGATCATGCTCTAAATATTTCAAAGGAAAATGAGATAATTGATGAATAGATTTTTCATCCAATCCACCAATGGCAAAATGTGGCAATGTTTCATCCATCGCATCTGCACGCATAATATTGCCCAGTACAGAGCGAATATCCGTTAACCAGCTTTGTGCATAGTCAGAAACTTCACCTTGCAACCAAACAGCCATGGAAATTGTGCTATCTAATTTTGCTCTAAAACCTAAGCGAGGATCTGACTTAGATACCAATGTATAAGCATTCAAATGCGTCATCGTATCTGGTTTTTTCACCACTTCTTGTTGGCACAATTGGCAAGATGACATCACACGTTGGTCTTGACTCGTTAAACCATGCACATGCTTTAGTTGAACATTATCATTAGTACTTTGTGTATTGGCTTCCTCAGGTTTTTCAACAAATAATCGCCCCTGTTCATCTAAATATTTGATGACCAAATGATGATCTGAGATTAAAGTTCTCGCAGCAGGCGTCAAACGGCAATCCGCAGGCAAATGGATCTCTGTACCATCGCTCAAGCTATAATTTGCCCTTAACCAATCTTCTGTAACAAATAAGCTCATATGAACCCCTTTATTAAGATTGTTCCTGCCAGTTTGCTGGCCATGCGATATAAACGAATCGCACTTTCGTTGGTGTACCAAATTCTATGGAAGAAGATTTCGGCACAAAAATAATATCCCCAGGTTTACCAATCACTGTTTCACCTTGAGATTTAATGTGTAATTCACCTTCTAAAATGACCTGAACCTCATCATAATTCAGTGTCCATGGGAAGAAACCTTTCTCCCAGCTCATATAACCTGCGGACATACTGCTGTTATCTTGTCCTGTGATGACATCTGCGATGGATACTTTATTATCTGGCAATGCACCTTCAAATAACTCCGTTTTAGCTAAGTTGCCTTTCACTAATTTAATTCCACTTTTAAGCTTAGTGCTGCTATTGTCAGCTTGCTTGCATGGCGGAGTATTTTTAGCATGTTGCTCTTCTTTAATCGCTCTAACCACTAATTGCTCTAAAAGCTCATCGCTGATTTTTGCACCTTGTGGCATTTTCTGAAGTACTGCTTCACGAATTAAATTAAAGTCACGATCAGACAATTTTTTTGCACTATTACTCGCTGGTACTTTAGCAATGCTTGTTTGTACCGCAGCCGATATAATAATTTCTATGCCCAGTTCACCTGCAACTTCACGCGCTTCTGGCGTTACAATGCACAGTTTAGGATCGTATTCAAACTGGCTTTGCCCTTGTTGTTTATATGTACGAACAACTTCTGCTGTAATCAATTGCTTACTCATAGTCTGTCTCGCTTCTTTATTTATATGCATAAATACTTTTCTGCATAAAAGATTAGCAATCGTGACTATTTTTCATTATCAATATTTGGCAAATCGAAGAAATAATTTTAATTCTTGATTTAAATCTAAGTTAAATGCATCTCTTGCATCAAGGTTATCACCATACGTTGACATGACATTGCACTAAAAATAATGATACAAAATTATTACAGACTTAAAGATGATGAAGTTCATAACTATCAACTTGTTAAATTTCATTGACTCTATTCATAGCCGTTTTACAATATAAGCCTGACATAACAATATTAATAATACAGGCGGAGTTCACATGAGTTTAATGGACATTACGATTAATCTAATTCTTAGCGTTATTCTAATTGTTGGTGTGTATCAATTTTATTTTTTCACACAGCGCCATATGCTCAAAGCACCCAAAACTTTCCATTCACCTCTCGATGAAAAGGTCCCCTATTGGCCTTGGTGGTCTTGGATTTATAGCTTTTTATATTACCCTGCGATTTTATATATGAACTGGATTGTGCAGGATGCACGAGAATTTATCATGATGGCATTTAGTTATATCGTTTTATTAGCCATGCAGATGTTCTGTTTTACTGTTTATCCTGTTTCCACACCTGCACATTGGCGACAACTGAACCAGGGCAAATCAGCTTCTGAAAAATTCTTATTATTTGTGCGTAAGTTTGATGATTCATCCAACTGTTTTCCAAGTATGCATGTTTCCGTCGCAACATTAACAGCATGCTTAGCTTATTCCACATTAGGCGGTTGGGTGATTTTATTCCCTATTTTAATTGCACTGTCCTGCATTTTCACAAAGCAACATTACTTATTAGATATTCCAACAGGTTCATTACTGGGATACATTGCTTATTTAGTTCATACGATGATCATTTAAAATGAATTGATATCTTTCCACACTTATTCACAATTTGTGTGATTAAGGACGTGGATAACTTTGTGAATTAGATTCTAGTCTTTGCAATCTTTGCAGATGCCTTGGATTTCAATACAGTGATCTTGTAATGACATGCCCATATCACCTAATTTGTCACAAATAGTGTCAGTTAAGGTTTCATCATCAATTTCTTCAGCTTTTTGACACTGAGAACAGATCACCATCAATGAGTTATGCTCATGTTGATGATCCACAGTACAAGAGATATAAGCATTCAATGTGTGAATTTTATGGATAAGTTTTTCTGATAATAAGAAATCTAAAATACGATATGTTGTAGTTGGTGTAATGCTGTGACCTTGTTCACGCATTTTTTCGATCAGTTCATAAGCTTTAACTGGCGCATTCGCTTCCAATAACAATGCCAAAATCATTTTGCGCAAAGTTGTTAAACGCACACCTTGTTGTGCGGCCAATGCTTCTGCATCTCCAAGATATTTCATCATTGTTTCTGATAATTGATCTTTTGCCATCACTCATATCTCTTAATTTCATCCGGTAATATAGTATATCCCGAAACGCCCATTGCTGCCGCATCATTTCTTTGAATGGCAAGCTTGCCTGAAAGTGAGATTTCTTCCATAGAGCGTGCGCCTTTCAAGGGTTCATCCATTTTGACATAAATAATTTGGTTTGCTGGTGGTGGCGGTGAATGAATACACGCACCAAAATATGGCACCAATAAAAACTCACTCAATGATCGATTATCTGCCCAATCCAATGGCACGATATAACCAGAAATATTAACTGCTTGATCATTCAATAATTCATTCATAGGCGCATTTGCCCATTCCGCCAGAATATCTTGTAACATTTCTTGTGCCATTGGATCAGAATCTGAAATGGCATTCAGATTCATATTGGCAAACAATGATTCTGGCTGAATAGCATCTTGGGAGATTAAATCATGCCACTGAATTTTTTGATATTCCTGCGGCGCATTTTGATAAATTGCCAAGCCTAATACTAAAAATAGTCCGATGAATAGCAATCCAATAATTCGCACCAACCCAATCATCATCTAGCCCATTGTGATTAACATCGTTAATAATGTCATCACAATTAAAGCGACAAACATTCCCAATATCGTTGACTGCTTATTTTGTAATGGCTCAGCTTTTGGCAATATCTCCTTCATCGCAACATAGAGCATCATGCCACCTGCTAAAGCTGATAAATGAATCAAATATTCCAAAGATAATACAGAACGAAGGAACAAATACATCAATATTGCTAAACATGCAGGTACAATACCTGTGAATAAAGCTCTATAAAATTGTCGTTTTCTCGCTTGTTGAGATGTAGGCAATACTAAACCACAGCCCAAAGGTAGATTATGGCAAATCACCGTCACTGCCAATAATAAGCCCAACCAAACATTCATCATTGCTGTACTGAATATCACAAAACTTTCTGGAATATTATGAATCATCAATGCTGTCACAGTTAATTTGCCTTGCGCATGCAGAATTTTATTCAGCACTAACAATACTAAAAAGCCAAACATCCATAATCCTATGGATAATGTATTCATCTGTATCCACAATACTGCCAAACTTAAATAAATCATCGTGCCCGCTGAAAAGCTTAATAATATTCTCATCAATGTCATGCTTTTATACTGAATCCAGTGGCCGATCAACCAACCAATGCAAATAGCTAAGCCAGATATTAATGTCAAAGTAGCTGCCCATAATAATGCTTGCTGCTTGTGTTCAGTATCATGCTGAATACTTTCTGCCTGCAATGAATAGTCTGATTCACCATATTCAGAAACATTGCCATCAATATTCAACGTACCAAATACTGTGAGATTATCCATTGTTTGAATGCCTGATAATCCTTCCTTCAAACGCACATGAATGATCTGATTTTTCGGTGGCGGTGGCACATGAATACATGCACCATAATAAGGCACCAGCAAAAACTCACTAATATTAGAATTTTGATCCCATTCCAATGGCACCACAAAACCTGAAATGGCAACATTCTTACCTGATAGCATTGGATTAGGTAATCGTTTATCTTGTGCGTCAATATAGCTTTGCAATATTTCTGGGGATATATCATCTTGAGATGATATATCCATGGAAGATTGCATCAATAATTGATCCCAAGTAATTGCTGGATAATCATCCGCTAGACTCAATGGAGCCATAGATACTAAGATCATTATGACAATCACAAACTGCCGAATTCTATGCATCATTTTGAAATACTCAAGCCATCTGCCAAGCTCATGCGATAAGCTCGCCATGCAGGAATCATACTTGTGATTAATCCTGCCAACATAATCGCACCAAGCAACAGCCATTCACCACTTGTTGGCCAAGATAAAGTAATAAAAATTCCGTAATGATTAACCAAAATTGGACTGAAAATCACAATCATCAACACTAATAAAATGATTCCCGATATAACACCGATGATAAGTAGCATCAATCCTTCGCAAGCTAATAACACTAAAATGTCTGTAGGTTTTGCACCTGCTGAACGCAAGATTGCTAATTCTCTTCTGCGCTCGCCCAATCCTGCTAGGATTGTCGCTGTTAATCCCGCTAAGCCCACAACTGTTACCAATCCAGAAACAACGAGTAATACTTTCTCTGCTGAGCTCATCATCTCCCAAATTTGATCCATCACAACGCCTGGCATTACAGCCATTAACGGTTCTGATCGCCATTCATTAATAGATTTTTGGAGTGCAAATACATGACTACGTTTTTTCAAACCCACCAACATTGCAGTAATGCTTTTCGGTTTCAAATCAAATTTGGTGATCTGATCAGCTGGGATATTTAAGCCAGGAATCGGTGCGCCACTTTGCCAATTTAAATGAATCGCTTCCATTGCTTCTAAACTGATATATAAAGAACGATCCACTGGCGTGCCTGTTGGCACTAAAATACCCACAACTTCAAAAGGTTTATCATCATGCTGTGCAATGGCTGATTGACTATTACCGTGGCTAAGCACAACTTTTCGCCCTAATTCATAGTTAAGATTTTTAGCAACCTCTGAACCAATCACAACATCAAATAAATGCTGAAATTGTTGCCCTTTAGCAAAAGCTAAAGTTTTATCCCATTGATAACGATAATGCTCAAATAAGTTTTCATTCGTTGCAACAACAGGATAGCTTTGATGTGTATCTCCAAGTGAAATCGGAATCACCCAGTCAACTTCAGGTCGTTTATCAATTTGCTCAGCGCTTTGCCAACCCATATTATTAGTAGCACCACCCAAATGGAAAATTGCATATAGAATCAATTGCACATTACTGCCACGTGCGCCCACTACTAAATCAGTGCCTGAAACTGCTTGTACAAAGTTCTCTCTTACCTGCACACGAGTTTTTTCAATGCCCAATAATAAAGTGGTGGATAGCGCTATAGAAAATACTATTAATAGTAAAGTGCCACGACGATTCCAAGAGCTTTTCCAAGAGAGTGATAGTAAATAGCTTAATCGTTTCATCCTTCACCTTTTCCACAATCATTAATATCATTAAGATGAATCGCTTGGCTAAAGCTCTGCATAATATCTAAATCATGGCTCACAAATAACAATGTTGTGCCATGATCGTTACAGGCACTCAATAATAAATTTAAGAAATCTTGTCGACGATTCGCATCTAATGCAGATGTTGGTTCATCTGCAATCAAGATAGAAGGTTTACCAATTAAAGCACGTGCTGCTGCTACTCGCTGTTGTTGCCCGACAGATAATTGATGTGCTTTTTGATGCCATAATTCAGATGATAAATCCAAACGTTGCAATAAAGCTTTCGCTTCATTTAAAACAGAGCCATAGTTTTCAATGCTATTTTGTGTGCGCAGTTTCGATAATTGGCAAGGAATCACAACATTTTCTAATACAGTTAAATAAGGAATTAAATTAAACTGCTGAAAAATGAAACCAATATGATCTCCCCGAAAAATATCACGTTCACCGCTACTGAGCTGATTTGTCACGCAGTCATTAATCTTAATCTCGCCTGATGTTGGCACTAAAATACCTGCGATCAGACTTAACAATGTGCTTTTTCCACTGCCACTTGGCCCTGAGATAAAAAGTTGCTCACCATGATGAATGTTCAATTCATCAATGGCAATCGTTGGCTCTGTTGCTTTAGGCCAAAGAAAGCGAACTTTCTTCAGCGCTATAGCGATGGAATTTGTATTCTCCATTGTGTTTACCATTGAATCACAGAATTTTTACGTGATAATTCAGCAGATTTTTGCCCATTTGGTGTAATCATCTGTACTTCTACATGCTCCAAATTTGGAAAGTATTCAAAGAGTTTCACATTCAGCTGTTGAAGTTTTGCGGGCGTTTGGCACTGCCATTGTGCTGTCATCATTAAATTACCATGTGTTGTATTATGATTTTTGTGTTCTTCTGTGTGTGTTTTTTGCCCTAAGAATTGAGGTTCAATCACATCTGATACCAAATCTAAATCCTTCAAAACACAATTTGCATCTTTCGGTAACACAAACAATTGATCAATTGCATTCAACTGATTAGCCATTGCCTTCACTTCTGCAATTTCAGCATCACTTTGTGGTGCATATTCAAAAGAGATAAAGTTCGCCAATGCGCCATCTAGTTCTAATTCAACATTGCCGTGTTCAATACTGATATTCATATTGGCAACACCATGTTGATGCGCACCATGCCCTCCGTGCGAATCATGCCCAATCATTTCATCCACAATTTCTTCCTGACTAAACGAAGCAGGATAAAAAGTTGGCCAATTGCTGAGTTCCAATGCCAATGTTTCATGTGAATCATTGCCCATGTATAAATGGAAATGCCCTGCTTTCTCTGGTGCTATGATGTGATCACTGAATTGAATATATTTAGGGGCTTTTGATTCTGCATCAATGCATTCAAATTGATAGCGCACGCCTTTTTTACCTGAATCATAATTCAGAATATTCTTGCCTGAATATTTATATTCACAAACAGCTGTTTGATTGGGTGCAATAAATTCGATCTGATCACCATGAATTTTCACCAATGTTAAATCTGTCTTGTAACCATTCAAATAATACGCACGATACTCCTCAAGCGTTTTATCGCCTTTCTCGACTTTAACTGCCAACACTTGATCCAAATCCCTACTCACTAGATATGGATAAATGGATTGCCAATCACCTTCCCAATCGCTCAATGCACGATCTTCCACATCTGCATCATCAAAAATTTCTTGGCTTGCTAAGGCTGCTTTTTCTGAATGACTATGGTGATGATGTTGGTGCGCCCAACTCGCTTGTAAACTTAATGCAGCTAAAACAATGGCAGTTTTTTTCATATCAATCCCCTTAACTTGAAAAATGCAATGTTATATCATTTCATTTTGACCGTCAAACAGCTTTAAAATATTTTTTAAAACGACTTATTCACAAATAGTGTGATTAAGGATGTGGATAACTTTGTGGGTAAGATTTGAAACATGCATTGCTGATTTTTGATACAATGCCCCGCTTATTACTCCATGGAAATGAGCATTATGAGCACCCAAATTGATGAAATATTAGTGGTATATTCCAATCTGCAAGATGCACAAACTGTTGCACAGATGGTTCGTTCATTGAACTTCTACTCTGCGTTAACACCAGCATTCAAAGTCACCGAAGAGATTGTTAACAAAGCACCTGCAATTATTGATTTATCTGAGCAAGGCAACTTCCCACAAGAAAAAACTTTCACTGTGGCAAAAGAAGCATTGGCAGACATTCATTTAAAAGCTCATATTGCTGAATTCTTAAAAGAAAAATGCCAATTAAAACCAACATGGACAGTGGAAGCTTTTGCTGAATTAGAAACTGCTCGCATTAAAGAAATTGTAGGTGAAGATGAAGTGATCTTAGCTTTATCTGGTGGCGTGGATTCATCAGTTGTGGCAGCTTTATTGCACTCAGCGATTGGCAAAAAATTAACATGTATTTTCGTAGATACAGGCTTGATGCGCTTAAATGAAGGCGATCAAGTGATGCAAATTTTTGCTGAAAACATGGGCGTTAATGTGATCCGTGTGAATGCAGAAGATCGTTATTTAGCAGCATTGGCTGGTGAAAATGATCCTGAGCGTAAGCGTAAAATCATCGGCGAATTGTTCATCAAAATCTTTGAAGAAGAAGCTCAAAAATTATCTCATGCTAAATGGTTGGCTCAAGGCACAATCTACCCTGACATTTTAGAATCTGGCGATCATCATGGTGCTGCAAATGTGATTAAATCACATCATAATGTGGGCGGTTTACCTGAAGATATGCAGTTTGAATTGATCGAACCATTGAAATATCTATTCAAAAATGAAGTACGTGAATTGGGTGTTGCATTAGGTTTACCACCAGAAATGTTGTATCGCCATCCATTCCCAGGACCAGGTTTGGGCGTACGTATTTTGGGTGAAATCAAAAAAGAATATGCTGATATTTTGCGTTTAGCTGATGATATTTTTGTTCAAGGTTTACGTGAACATGGTTTATATGGCAAAACATCACAAGCTTTTGCAGTATTTTTACCTGTAAAATCTGTGGGCATTAAAGATCATAAAAGAACTTATGAGTACACAATTGCCCTTCGCGCCATTGAAACTGTTGACTTTATGACAGCTCGTGCAGCTCGCTTACCTTATGAATTCATTGAAGAGATTTCGGACAAGATCATTTTATCGATTCCTAAAGTGACAAGAGTTGTTTATGATGTATCGAATAAGCCACCCGCAACAATTGAGTGGGAATAACAAAATAGTGTAATATTACAGAGATGTATTATCACATATCGATTTAGGAGAATGACATGCGTATCGTATTATTGGGTGCACCTGGCTCAGGCAAAGGAACTCAAGCAGCCAATTTGGTCGAAAAATATGGGATTACTCACCTTTCAACAGGTGATATGTTGCGTGCTGAAGTTAGCGCGGGTACAGAACTTGGCGTAGAAGCTAAGAAAATCATGGATGCTGGCCAATTGGTTTCAGATGATATCGTATTAGGTATGATCAAAAACAACATCGAATCTATTGATGGTGGTTTTTTATTAGATGGTTTCCCACGTAACTTGAACCAAGCAGAAGCTTTGGATTCATTGTTAGCTGGCATCGATCAACCAATTGATAAAGTAATTTTCTTTGATGTACCTTTTGAAATCATTAAAGAACGTTTATTGTCTCGTGGCCGTTCAGATGACAACGAAGAAACAATCGAAAAACGCCGTAAAGTTTATGAATCAGAAACTGCACCATTGATCAACTACTACACTAAACAAGGTAAATTAGTGACAGTTGAAGGTGTTGGCGATGTGGCTGAAATCAGTCAAAACATTTTTAAAGCATTAAGCTAAATTACAGCTTAAAATTAGATGGAATGGCAGCTCAAGCTGCCATTTTTGTGAGCATGAAAAAAGAAACTATAATTACTGTTGCTTGTATCTTATTTGTCGGTGCTTTTGCCTACTTTGGCTTGCCGATGTTTATTCCACGAATGGAGAATCCTAGCCAGCAACCTTTCTGGGAAACTTCCTTATCTGAATCTAAAGATATGCAAGCGTTTGGTTTAACGCTGAATCACTCCACATTGCAAGATGCCATCGATACTTTTGGCAATCGCGTTTCTTTAACTTTATATGAAACAAAATCAGGCGATCAAGTGGAAGGTTACTTCCGTGAAACTCAAGTGGGTCCATTTCTAGGTAGAATGGCATTCACTTTAGTCAATAACCCTGCTGATATTCAAACTGCAAAGGAAAAATCCGTTGCAGAACAAGCACCAATGAGTGGCAACAAGAGCTACAAATTAGCTTCAAATTTAAATGAATTATTCCTAGATGAACCCGTTTTCAGTTTAGCCTTCATTCCAACTCATGTTGTGTTAACGGCAGATGATGTGAAAGGTCGCTTTGGTGAGCCAGACCAAATCATTGAAGAAATGATAGAAAGCAAAAAAACAGGCACAGTCCATTATCTCTATCCAAATAAAGGAATTGACGTAACTTTGGATAAAGAAAAAAGATCAATTATTCNCCAACTCATGTTGTGTTAACGGCAGATGATGTGAAAGGTCGCTTTGGTGAGCCAGACCAAATCATTGAAGAAATGATAGAAAGCAAAAAAACAGGCACAGTCCATTATCTCTATCCAAATAAAGGAATTGACGTAACTTTGGATAAAGAAAAAAGATCAATTATTCAGTATATCTCACCTAAATATTTTGGGGAAAAAATCATCTCTCCGATTGCTGTTGAAAATTGATATTGATCAAAAAAGTTGACATCTAAAATAAAAATGGTAATTTGTATGTAGCTCCTGAAAAAGAGATTGCCTAAAAAGCTCTTCAGGATCTTAGGCAAAATAAGCACATTGAGGATATGATAAAACCCGTAATGGAAATTCCATTACGGGTTTTACCTTTGTAGCCATTCAATATTTATTGTGCTGCCATTTTCTCTAATACTTGTTCTAAACGACCAACCATTGCATCGATATGATCCAAAGTAATGTTCAATGGCGGGAAGAAACGCACAACGTTATCGCCAGCACCTACTAACAATAAACGTGCATCAAATGCTGCATTCACAACATCAGAAGCTTTCACCATAGATTCATCAAACTGAATACCGAGCAATAAGCCTTTACCACGGATTTCTTTCACAAATGGATATTTAACTTTGAGTAAGTTCAATTTCTTCTGTGTATATGAGCCACGCTCTTCTACCGCTGCGACAACGCCATGATCAATCAATTCAGTCAATACTGCATGTGCAATCGCACATACGAAAGGATTGCCACCATAAGTGGAACCATGATCACCAGGCACAATGATATCATTTGCTTTTTCACGCGTTAAACATGCTGCAATCGGTACACCACCGCCCAATGCTTTAGCAATTGTCACAACATCCGGCACGACATTCATTTGCTGATAAGCAAACAATGTGCCCATTCTACCCATACCACATTGAATCTCATCAAAAACTAACAAAGCGTTAAATTGATCAGCTAATTCGCGCAATGTTTGCAAGAACTCAGGCGTTGCAGCACGAATGCCACTTTCACCTTGTACTGGCTCAATGAAAATCCCACAGAACTCTTCATTCACTAAAGATTTTGCCATTTCAATGTTATTGAATTCGCATTCCACAACATCGCCCATCAATGGTCTAAAATCCACTTGGTATTTTTCTTGGCCAGTAATCGCCAATGCACCAGTACTACGGCCATGGAAAGATTCCTTCATATAGAGAATCTTCGTTTTATTTGACGCAATCGAATGACCATGTTTACGCACAACTTTAATCGCTAATTCATTCGCTTCAGTGCCTGAATTGCAGAAGAAAACTTGTTGATGATAGCTATTTCGGATTAACTTCTGTGCCAACAATGTTTGCATATCATTTTGATACAAATTGGAGATATGAAACAATTTTTCACTCTGCTCTCTTGCAGCTTGAACCATTGCTGGATGCGAATGTCCTAAGCAGTTAACAGCGATTCCTGAGACACAATCAATGTACTCATGATTTTGATCACTGTATAAGAAAGGACCTTTCCCACGAACAAAATTGACAGGAAAGCGCTTGTAAGCATTCATTAACATCAGTTATTTTCCTCTTTAGTTTCTTTGATCAATGTACCTGCACCTTCGGCAGTAAAGATCTCTAATAAAATTGCATGCAGTGTTTTGCCATTCAAAATAATAACGTTTTTCACACCACGATCAATCGCATCTAAACATGTTCTGACTTTCGGCAACATTCCGCCAGAAATCACTTCATCTTTAATTAATTTCAATACTTCTTCATAACCCACTTCTTTTAATAAAGTTGATGGATCACGGAAGTTCATCATAATGCCATCCACATCCGTTAAAAAGATTAAACGAAATGCGTTCAATTCAGCGGCAATGGCACCTGCAACATAGTCAGCATTGATATTGTAAGTATTACCATCTTCATCCATACCAATCGAAGAAATCACTGGAATATAGTTATCTTTCGTCATCGTATAGATAATGTCTGGATTAATATTTTCAATTTCACCCACAAAACCAATATCAATTTGCTCGCCGTTTTTATCTGCAAATTTTTTCTTCGCAGTAATTAAATTACCATCTTTACCGCTTAAACCAATCGCTTTGCCACCTTGGCGCTGAATATCTGCAACGATGCCTTTATTGATCTTCGCTGACAATACCATTTCCGCCAATTCAACTGTATCTTGATCGCTGACGCGTAAGCCTTCGATGAATTCTGTGGTTTTATTCACGCGCTCAAGCATTTGGTTAATTTCAGGACCACCACCATGCACAATCACAGGATGAATCCCAACATATTTCATCAATACGATATCTTTGATGAACTCTTGGCGAATCTCTTTATCCACCATCGCACTGCCGCCATATTTAATCACAACCGTTTTGCCATGATAACGACGAATGAATGGCAGAGCCTCAATCAGAAAGGCTGCTTTATCTTGATTACTAATCATATCCATCACCTAGGTTCTATAATCCGCATTGATTTTGACGTAATCATATGAGAGATCACAACCCCAAGCTGTCGCTACAGCTTCGCCATTATGCAAATAGATTTCAATTTCCACTTGTTTTGCAGAGAAAATTTGAGCAAGCAACGCTTCATCAAAAGCAATGCCAGCACCATTAGCAACGATCTGAATTTTAGCATCGCCACCTTTCACAAAGATCTCAATCTTATTCACTAGCAAATCTGCGGATGAATAACCGACAGCACATAAAATTCTGCCCCAGTTTGCATCACCGCCGAAAATCGCCGTTTTTACCAAACTTGAACCAATCACAGATTTTGCAACTTTACGTGCATCGTCTACAGTTTTTGCACCGAATACATTGGTTTCAATGAGCTTCGTTGCACCCTCACCATCTTCTGCGATTTTCTTTGCTAAAGTTTGGTTAATGAAGCGCAATGCTTCCACGAATTTATCGTAGCCTGCATCCGTTTCAGATGTGATCACAGCATTACCTGCTAAACCATTCGCTAGAATGATTGCTGTATCATTCGTACTCACATCACCATCCACAGAAACCATGTTATAGCTTTCATCCACGCTTGCTAAAAATGCGCGTTGTAATAATGATTTTTCAATGGCGATATCTGTTGTGATGAAACCAAGCATCGTACCCATATTTGGATGAATCATGCCTGAACCTTTAGCAATTCCACCAATCGTCACAACTTTGCCTTGCACTTCGATCACAACTGCAATATTTTTCTCTGTTAAATCCGTTGTCATGATCGCTTTAGTTGCAATCGTGCCATCTTGAGACAATGCATCCACAACATGACCAATACCAACATTAATCTTTTCCATTGGCAACTGCACACCAATGATGCCAGTTGAAGCAACCAATACAGCATCTTGTTGTAAGTTCAATCGCCCTGCCACTAACTTACACATATTTTCAGCATTGCGATAGCCTTCATCGCCAGTACAAGCATTCGCATTGCCACTATTAACAATGATTGCTTGTACATTGTCTGATTTCACATGCAATTCTGATAATGTTACAGGTGCTGCTCGCACTGCATTGCGTGTGAATGCACCTGCGGCAACTGCTGGTGCTTCTGAGTAAATGAGCGCCATATCATAGTTACCGCTCGCCTTAATCCCCGCTTTAACACCTGCCGCTAAAAAGCCTTTGGCAGACGTCGCATTTCCATCCTGAATGATTTTCATATCTTATCCATTATTTTCATGTTTTATATATACATAGAAAGCTGATGAATGCCTGTTTCCTCTGGCAAACCAAACATCAAATTCATGCATTGCACAGCTTGACCGCTTGCGCCTTTAATCAAATTATCAATCGCAGAAACCACGATCACTTTTTGACGTGCTTCATCCACACGAACGCCTACTTCGCACAGATTACTGTTTTTTACATGTGAAATTTGCGGTAGCTCATTCACAACACGCACAAAAGGTTCATCTTTATACATCGCAACATATTGCTGATAAACCTCAGCTTCTGTCATGCGCTCTGTAATATCTAGATAGATCGTTGATAAAATCCCACGATTAATCGGCAACAAATGTGGCGTGAATGTTACATCCACTTCTTGGTGCAAAAGCTTAGACATCTCTTGTGAGATTTCTGGTGTATGGCGATGAGAGAATAATCCATAAGCTTTGAAGTTTTCATTCAATTCAGCAAATAATAACTCAATTTTCTCACTGCGACCTGCGCCACTCACGCCAGATTTAGCATCCACAATCACAGATGGTTTCACTAAGCCTGTTTTCAATAATGGCGCAACACCTAAAATCGCTGATGTTGGATAACAACCTGGGCAAGCAACAATGTTCGCAGCTTTAATCTGTTCGCGATATAACTCTGGCATACCATAAACAGCTTGCTGATTGATCGTTGGATCTTCATGCTTGGTTTTGTACCACTTCTCAAAAATTTCTTCATCATCAAAGCGGAAATCTGCACCTAAATCGATGACTTTGACATTTGCATCCACTGCCTTTTTCGCCAATGGCTCAGACAAACCATGTGGCAATGCCAAAAATAACAAATCAATCGATGGTAATCGCTCTTCAACCTGCTCAAGATTAATTAATCGCTTATCAAAAAAAGACTCGTAGTTTCGGTAAACTTCCGAGAATTGTTTAGCACTATGGCTGTGTGATGCGACAAAATTAATAACAACATTAGGGTGCTGATGCAATAACCAAACTAATTGTTGCCCAGCATAACCTGTGGCACCAATGATTCCGACTGAAATTGTTTTCTGTGACATATTTTCCTCCTTGAACTTTATAATGTAGCAAGGATTACCAGCTTTAAGAATAGCTAAAAGAAGTTTTTTAAATAAAAACAAAATTAAAAGTGTTATATGATAAAAACTTGTTTTTAATGGTGATATGAATATGAAGAGAAAACTCATTCTAACCGCACTTTTAACGCCGTTCTTCATTGCGAGCTGGAGCTATGCGACAAATTTGCCCAATGAAATTGTTTTAAATTATTCCGGTCCTTATGGCATTCCTGCCACGATGAAGTTCACTCATAACGATAGCAATTACACAATTGATACGACTGTTGCCATTCCATTTAACAAAATGCAATTCAGCATTAAAGGTAAAATTCAAAACAATCAATTACTGCCCACCGAATACATTGTTTATAGAAGTGGCAAAACATATTCTTCTGCACTCATTGATTACAACAAAAAAACGATCACTTATGGCAAATTACCAACACGCAAAGAAGATAAGTTGATCCAAAATACACAGGATTTATTCTCTGTCGCTTGGCAAATGAGCTTGAATCAAGGATTGCCAAATAAAAACACGCAAACAACAGATGGTAAAAAACTTTATCAATTACCTGAACTACAGCAAACCCCATCGATTGAACACCGAATCAATGGTAAAAAAGAGAATTCAATTTATTTTAAAGGCGGCGAAGGAGATCGTCGTTTGGAAGTTGGCTTAGCCACTGATCAATATTTTATACCTTCTGTCATTGTTTATTATGATAAAGGGACTCGCTATGAATTAACGCTAAGAAAAGCAACCATCAAAAAGTCATAAGCATAAAAAAGCCATTCTTCAATTTCACGAATGGCTTTTTTTATCACCGCTTATTGGGCATGTTTATATTCATTGATCATTATGACGGTGTGTAGTAATAATGTCCTTCAATGCCTAATGGCAAACCTAAGCCCCACCAGATCAACAAGAAGATGATCCATGAAATCAAGAATGCAATTGTGTAAGGAATCATAATAGAGATCAATGTACCAATCCCTGTTGTTTTGATATAACGCTGGCAGTAAACCACAACCAATGCAAAGTAAGTCATCAATGGTGAAATGATATTTGTTGTTGAGTCACCTACACGATAAGCTGCTTGTGTTAATTCTGGTGCAATGCCTAAATGCATCAACATTGGCACTAAAATTGGGGATAATAATACCCATTTTGCAGAAGCAGAACCGATGAATAAGTTAATGAATGCAATAAATAAAATTGCCATCACAACTGTTGTTTTTGGCCCAACATTCATATTTTGTAATGTTTCAGCACCTGCTAATGCAATCAAACGGCCTAAACCTGATTGTGTGAATGCTTCGATGAAGAACGCACAGAAGAACATCATGATTAAGAAACTGCTCATGTCTTTCATGTTTTCTGTCAATGATGCAATGATATCGTCCGCTTTCTTGTAATAGCCCACTAAGAAACCATAAACGATGCCAGGAATGATGAATGTGATGAAAATAATCGCAACAATTGATTTCATCAATGGTGCGCCTGCGCTCGTTAATGAGCCTTCATGTCTTAATAAAGAATCTGTAGGATATGCCCAGATCACAAATACTGCCAATACTGCCGCCATAACAACTGTAGAGATCCAAAAAGCACGGCTTTCTTTTGCAGTCACTTCTTTGTGCTCTTCTACTTGTGCATCATCATCTATTTTTGTGCGGTTCAATCTTGGTTCAACAATTTTATCTGTCACAAACCAACCCACAGCGATTAAGAAAAATACTGATGCACTACCAAATGCCCAGTTAGATAATACGTTGACTGTATATTCAGGATCTACAATGCGTGCTGCTGATTGTGTAATACCTTGCAATAAAATGTCATTCGTTGCAGGAATCATATTTGCAGAGAAACCTGCTGAAACACCTGCAAACGCAGCTGCAATACCAGCAACAGGATGACGGCCTGCCGCGTAGAATAAAATAGCTCCAATCGGAATAACAACGATATAACCAGCATCCGCTGCAAAGTGACTCAACATTGCCACGAATAAAACCATCGGCGTTAATAATTTCTTAGGTGTGATGCTCAATAATTTTTGTAGTGCAACATTCACATAACCTGTGCGTTCAGCAATGCCAATCCCCAACATACCCACAACAACAACGCCCAATGGCGCAAATGTTACAAATATGCGAACAAAATCTGTTAAGAAATATAATAATTTTTCAGCAGAAAATAAATTATAAACTTTCTCTGTCTGTACAACAGATTCACCACTAGAATTCGTCAATGTGAATGAAAAATCCATATACGATAATGGCAAAGAAATGACCATAATCAATAGCATTGAATAGAAAAATAGCAATGCTGGTGCAGGTAGTTTATTGCCTACCCATTCGATTCCGTTCAGGAATTTATTAATCAGCCCCTTTGACTGATCTTGCATTTGCGGCTGTTCACCCATGTTATATATCCTTTATTTTATAAATAACGCGCTAATATTACTAAAAAGCTACATATTTATCTTCTTTATTCGTTTCATAATATATTAATATTTAATCATTATTAAACATAAATCAAAATAAGTCTTCTTATATCAGTCGATTAAGTTAATACATGATTTTGCAAATATGAATTAATTTCTTGTAGGATTGTCAGAACGACAGCTACTCGGTAGCCATTTTTCTTGGATGAGTTTGATCTCAACACATGCCCATTGAACGGATCCCGCTGAGTTTGCATCTTTAGGCGCTAAAGCCAGAATTGCCTGATCTGTTCCGACTGCCATCGCTTGGTCAACAGTTTCTGTTGGTGGCACAGAACCTTTATAAACTTTATCATTAAAATAAATCACGATATTTGTCACATTAGCGCCAGCATTTCTATTGGTACCATCTGCACCTAAACGCAACCCTAATCCCATAACTGCTTGCCCTGACATGGTTTGAGCCTGCCCTAGACCAATCTCAGCATTATTGGATGGCCATGTGCCATTGATAGCATAATATTCTGTCACAGCTGATTTTGCCATACTCGCTAAAGACATACCTTCTGCAATATAAGTGCGCTTTGTGTAGTCTTGATAAGCTGGCAAAGCAAACATAGACAAAATTCCAATGATCGCAACCACAATCATCAACTCAATTAACGTAAAACCTTTCTGTAACATTTTTATCCTATTTATCTATCTAAATCACTGTTATCTCAACAGAGGAGCCATAGAATAATAAATTTTTCAAAAAAATGTTTGACAATCTTTCCTCAGCATATATAATGCCAATCCTTAATTCCTCGATAGCTCAGTTGGTAGTAGCACTTGACTGTTAATCAAGGGGTCCCTGGTTCGAGCCCAGGTCGAGGAGCCAAGTTTTCAAGCCTAGCATAGCTAGGTTTTTTTTTGTCCAAAATATAATATAATAAGGTGGCTTACATGCAATCCATCACTATTAATCATTACACATTAAACTATCTACAAACTGGCCCAAAAGATCTCATACCAATTTTTATCTTAGGTAGCGCTATTTACTACCCAAGATTATTTCAACATACTCTGTTCAAAAATCTTCATTTAATCTTTATTGATCATAGAGGCTTTACCAAAGCGCCTAGTAACGAAACATCACATACGTTACAAGACATTGTGAATGACATCGAAAAAATTAGATCAGCATTAAATATTGAAGAAATGTACTTATTGGGACATTCTGGTCATGGTTTTATGACAATGGCGTATGCTGAACAATACTCTCAGTATGTTAAAGGTATTATTCTATCCAATCTGGCACCAACCAACAGACAATCTCGCCAGGATGAGAGTATTGCATTTTTTGAATCAACCGCAGCTCTTGAGCGCAAAGAGCATTTCTATTCAGAAATTGCAAAACTCAATGATGATATTCAAAAGGATCCTGCTCACCGTTTTTCTCATATCAATATTCGCATGCAAGCACACAGTTTTTACGATTTCACATATGATGCTGCTTATCTTTGGGACAATGTTCCCAATAATATGCCTGCAATAGATCATTTATGGGGCGTTGAATTTGCAAAATTTGATACTGCTGAATTTCTCAATTCTTGGAAAAAACCGCTATTATTAATATTGTGCGAACATGATTTTTTAGTTTCCCCAATATCTTTGTGGAATGATATCTGTCACAGCGCTAATATATCCCCTGTTATTTTTGATAAAAGTGGGCACAATCCCATGTTAGAAGAGCCAGAAAAATATTATGAAACTCTTCTTTCATTCGTGTCTTAATCGTAGGTTTTATGGTTTTGAAATATTTTTTGAGTGTCATTTTAGTATTTAGTGGCTTATTCATTGCTCACAGCAAGGATTTGCACAATATTACTGTGGGTTACAGCGATACATTGGAAATCACAAAAGAAGCCACAAGCATGGTTTGCTTTGGCTTTGAAGCAGATCATCCAAGCAATCATTGTGTCTCAGAATATGTTGATGCTGAAACCATGTGGGATCAGCTCATGAACAATGAGATTCAGGTTGCACTCATGCCTGAAGAAATCTTGATCGCTAATCAAAAAAAACGACCACAACCATTGATCATTGCACCTTTATATCAACAATATCTCATCCTGATAGGTAATCATGATGTTTCTATGGAATCAGTACAAAGCTTTAAAGATCGCACCATTGGCGTTACAGATTGGGCAACGAAAGAATATCGTGGCAAGCCGTTAAGCATTGCTTTAGGTTTAAAAGAGCGAGATGTTTACTTCCCGATCACCAATAACCGAACACAACTTGCTGATATGTTCTGTAGCTTTGCCATTGATGGCATTATGATTATGTCTGATCCTTCAAGCCCATTAGCAAGAGAATTAACGACAAGCTGTAATGGGCAAATCATGTCTTTCACTGATCAACAAATTCAACAAGCCATGAAAAGTAGCTTAGGCTTATATCCTGCTATCATTCCAAAAGGAATGTTTTGGCGTGTGGATGAGGACATTAAAACATTAAGATCTCGTGTCTTTCTCGTTGTGAATCCTAAAAAGAATGTCACCAATAGCATTTTAGAGAGCTTAGATCACATCAAGGATGAGATCAATCTCACCACGTTGCGTACTCATATCACAGCTAAATCTATCTTAGAAACGTATGATATCAGACCCATCAAGTTACATCCCGATGGCGAAAACCTCATGAATGCCTTAAGAGACGAACTAGTTGCCACAAAAGAAGCTGAAACCGCAGCTACCCTATTGTTTGCTCAACCATCTTCTGAATCTCCAAACGAAAATCCTTAGCTTCCACATTCACAGGCATTAAATTCGCCTCACTGCGTAGCCATGTGCGCTGCCTTTTCGCATATTGACGCGTTGCAATAATCGCACGCTCAATCGCTTCTTCTTTCGTCATCAAGCCATCCAAATAATCCCAAATTTGGCGATAACCCACAGCGCGCTGTGAAGGATTATCACCATTCAATTCTGGATATTTTGATTTTAGATACTCAACTTCAGTAATGAAACCATCCTCAATCATTTGATGGAAGCGCTTTTCCATAGAGTGATTCGCACGCTGAATATCTTGATAAGTTAATGCAAATTTCAAATATGGATATTCCAAAGCTTCTTTTGATGGCATTTTCCAAAAATCATTCAGCGTTTGCCCTGAGCTTAACACAACTTCTAAAGCACGCAGAATGCGCTGAGTATCTGCTGGCGCTAATCGCTCTGCACTGATCGGATCTAGTTGCTGTAGTTCACGATATAAAGACTCAATGCCTTCAGCATGATGGCGAGCGATCACTTCTTCCCTAACTTCAGGCTTAACCTCTGGAATGGGTGAAATCCCTTCAATCAAAGATTTCATATATAAGAATGTTCCACCTACAATCACAGGCATTTTGCCCAATGATCGGGCCTTCTCTATTTCTTCACGTGCATCTTGCCTAAATTGTTCGGTAGAATATCTTTCCATGGGTGAAATGATATCCACAAGTGCATGTGGATAACTTGTGAGTATCTCTTTACTAGGTTTTGCTGTACCGATATCCATATCCTGATAAATCAGTGCTGAATCACAGGAAATTAAATGGCATGGGAAATGATCCGCTAAATAGAGCGCAGTATCAGTTTTACCGGACGCTGTTGGTCCCATCAAGAAAATAACTGGAAAATTTGGCATAATACTCACTTTGATTATCAATTGGCTCTATTATCTCTCATGGCTCGCTACTGGACAACTCTTAAAGATTTACACAACGCAAAAATCATCAACAATACAGAAGCACTATCTTCTGTCGCTGATCATTTTCAAATTAGAGTTTCGCCAGCAATGCAAGCTGTCTTAAAAAATGATGAGAAAGATCCTATTTATCAGCAATTCATCCCATCCATTCATGAATCTTTGATTTTGGATGATGAATTAGGTGATCCAATTGGTGATATTCCTTACACGCCTGTGACTGGCATTGTTCACCGCTATGAAGATCGTGCTTTATTAAAAGTGACACAATTGTGCGCTGTGTATTGCCGCTTTTGCTTCCGTAAAGAGATGATTGGTCAATATGGTGAATCTCTCAGTAAAGATGAGCTCAAAGATGCTTTTCATTACATCGAAACGCATCCTGAATTGTGGGAAATCATCTTAACAGGTGGTGATCCACTCATTCTCTCAGTGAACCGCTTGACGGATATTCTGCACCGTTTAGCTGATATTGAGCACATTCAAAATATCCGCATTCACACGAGAATTCCTGTGGTTTCACCTGAAATGATCACGGAAGAATTATTAATATTATTCACAGCAATTCAAGACAAAGGCAAAACCATCACTATTGTGATTCATGCCAATCATGCCAATGAATTAACCGATGAAGTTGCCGTAACAATGAAGCAATTACAAAGAAATGGCATTATGCTCATTTCTCAATCTGTCTTGCTACAAGGCATCAATGATGATTTTGAAACATTAGCAAACTTAATGCGTAGATTCATTGCTGTCGGCATCAAGCCGTATTATTTGCACCAATTGGATTTTGCGCGTGGCACAAGCCATTTCCGAGTCAAAGAAGAAAAAGCAGTCGCGTTAATCCGTGAGCTACGCTTGAAACTTTCTGGCATTTGCGTGCCTGTTTTAATTCAAGAGATTCCTCACGGCAAAAAACCGCTATTTTAGAATTAAGCTAGAATCTGATTCAGTAAAGCACGCGCTTCGGTAGAAATCTTCTGATAGTGAAAAATGCGCTTAAATGTTGTGCCACCACACTGATTCCATAAAATACCTGAGCGAATGCCCGCCAATAACAATGTACGAATCAATGATGCATTACGCTCGCTAGATAAAAAAACCTGATCTGTGCCTTTAACATAAATGCGTGGCGTTAATTTACTAATGGTCTGCGTATAAAGATCTGCTAATGCCATTTGAATATTGTCATGCATCATCGGAAAATGCACTAAACGCCCACTAATATTCTCAATGCCACTGCCCATAATATTCAAATACGATGGCGTATTCAGCAAGCGCTTTTGCAATTTCAACATCGCTGTAAAATAATACATCGATTCTTTAGATAAACTATTGGCATTTGATAATGCCGTCAAACCCAATGCTAAATGTTGCAATCCATCATAAACTTCAGTGATATTTTCAGGATCAGTCACAAAAATACTATTCACTAAACCTTTAGCATCTTGCTCTGAATATTCTTGCAATTTTGCAAATCGATCCACCAAAATTGCACTTTGCATCACACCCGCCAATGCAATCGTTTGTCCTCTTAAATCATTTGTCATACACTACCTAGAAAATTTTTATCAATGATTAATACCATACATTATGGCATAGGAAAACATGGATAGTTATCAATCTCTCTCTGCAAAAGTTTATAATTTTGACAAACCTGTTGGCAAAAGCTTTGGCGACCTTGAATATTACCAATCTCGCCTAACAAACAAAGCTAGCGCCATTTTAGAACCTGCGGTTGGCACAGGCCGTATCATGATCCCATTGTTACAGCAAGGCTATAACATTCAAGGATTTGATTTATCCAATGAAATGCTCGGCTATTGCGAAGAAAATCTAAAATCAGCTCAATTGCCCACCAATATTATGCAACAAGCTAGTTTTACGAATTTCCAGTATAATGAAACTTTCGATGCCATTATCATTCCTTCTGGCACATTTTTATTGATGACAGATTATGTGGAAATCAAACAAGCACTTCAAAAGTTTCACTCAGCACTCAATAGCAATGGCAAACTCATTTTTGATCTCTTCTTCCAAAATGATTTTCAATTAGGCAGAACGAATATTAAAATTTTCACATTGTCAGATTCTGAAAAAATCACACTCACAATGACAGAAGCTGAAATTGATTATGCCAACCAAGCCGCAACCTATATTCATCGCTATGAACATTGGAAAGCAAACCAATTAAAAGAAACAGAACTAGAAACATTCCGCTTGAAATGGCTTGGCATAGAAGAGATTCAATTACTATTGAAAGAGGCAGGATTTATAGATATTACAATTTCTGCAGATTACCAATACAAAAAATCCATCACCAACGGGACGGAAATTTTTACAGTAGAAGCAATCAAAAGCTAATTAATGATGAGTTAATGAATGGTTTCACTCGGTTTAGGTGAAAGATCAACACTAGAAGTTGTTAGACCAACTTCTTCACGTGAAACCAATTCTAATTTAATGGCACTATTATCACTGTAGGCAATGGCTTGTCTTGTAATACCATATTCATCACTCAAAACACCCACAAAGCTTGCAGCCTCTTTAATAGCCTGCGTTGCAAAACGGCTTTCAAGATCCAACTCAGGTGTTACATCGCCACGCAAGGCTTCGATGTCAATCAATAATGCCAAATACAATTCACGCAAATCTGCCATGTTTTTATCATAGCTTTGGCGCTCGATGCCTTCTGCCATTAAATATTCTGGAACTTTTTGCAGAATAATATCCAACATTTCTGTCAGTTGCTTTTGGAAAGTTGGCTGCGACATGCGAATGAAAGTCGCACTATTATTGGGTGATGGAATGAAACGGATGCCACTATCACTGAAAAACACAAATGAACCCACAGGATTATCTTCGCCATAGGCTTCTAATAGTTCTGGAGATTCTTCTGCCAAGGCGCGACAAATTGCTTGATGATCGATTTCATAACAAGCACCCAATCCTTTTAAAGATTTTTGAACACTTCTCTTTTTCATGGGCACTCCTTATTCTGTTTCACGATAGAGATATCATATTCAATTGCGAACAAAAGGCAATGCATGTGTAATTTTTATCGATTCGTTAGAGATTGTCGTACCATACACTAAAGGCTTCACACCATTCGCAATCGCTTCATCAAATGCGACGGCATAAGCAGGATCAATTTCATTCGCAATGCGAACACCTTCAATGCCAGATAAATTCACACAATATAAAATATATGCTTCGAGATCAGCTGCTTGTATATTAGCTAATTCACGTAAATGCTTAGCGCCACGCGTTGTCATTGCATCAGGAAATGCGGCAATATTGGAATCATCAAAACCCAAAGTTACGCTCTTCACTTCCAAGTAAACAGGGCGATCTTCATATTCCAAATAGAAATCTATTTTAGAATTTTCTTCACCGTATTTTACTTCACGCTTGAACTTTGTAAAGCCAGCCAATTCAGCAATTACTCCATTACGCAACGCTTCTTCCACCAACGTATTAGCCAAATGCGTATTGATACACGCAATTCTACCTTGTGGCGTTGTGGACAATGTCCAACTGCCTTTTGTTTTACGGGCAGGATCAGAAGATGGCTCATACCAAATTTCACCGTTAGGCATAAGGCAATTCATCATAGAGCCTGTATTAGCACAATGAATCGTAATTTCATCACCATTTTCAGTGACTATATCAGCCAAAAAGCGCTTATAGCGCTTAATGAGGGTTGCTTTTTGTAAAGGAGTTTTAAATTCCATGATTCTCAATACTTACTAATAAAAACTTAATGAGTCAAAAATATTCAACAACAATTATCTTGAAAACACTATCTACATCAAAAAAACGATAGTTATTATAAAGTATAATGGCAAGTGAATACAAAGAAAAACATAAATAAAATTATGACAAAATTTGTAACAAAAACAACTTGCTTACTTACATATAAATATAAAACCTAAGAAAATTATACATAAATTTGAAATGGCATAATTATTGCTTAGTAATTATCTAGGTAAATTACCTTATATAACTCGAGGCTAATAACAACATGATAAATAACAAAAATATTTCAATCTCCCCTCTTGCTGCAACATTAGCGGGAATTTTATTCATAACAGTAACTCCCGTATATGCTGTGACTATAATTGACAATACAACAAATCCTACCGATATCAAAGTAGGAACCAATGCAACTCATGGTGATCAAGGTATTGGAGGCAATGGTGGTATTGCTGGCACTGGTGGTTCTGGTGGTTCTGGTGGTATATATACAGGAAATCCTAGCCCCCTTGTTGGTAATGGCCTTAATGGCAACACAGGCCATTCAGGATCCAATGGTGCAAATGGTATTGGCGGGTCAGGAACTACAGGCCTTAATGGCAATAGTGAAAATATTCAAGATACAAACATTAACGGCTCTTTTATTAATACACAAATAGGTGGGGATAGTGGCAACGGAGCCCAAGGCGGCCAAGGTGGTCATGGTGCTGGTGGTGCTGGCGGTGGCGGTGGCGGTGGCGGCTCAGGCAGCGACCCTGTTTCACATGGCTCTGGTGGCCAAAATGCCCCAACAGGTGGGCCTGGAGGATCAGGCAGTAATGGGTCTGCTGGTGGTAATGCTACTCAAGGTTTAAATGCGGGATCAGGCGGACAAGCTGGCGATGGGCATCTAATTATTACTGGTGGCAACGCTAACCTTGGAACCATCCAAGTCGCAGGAAAAGGTGGTGATGGTGGTAATGGTGGTAATGGTGGCAACGCAGGGCAAAATGGGCAAAATGGGCAAAGTGGGCAGGATGGTGCATCGAATGATACCGTAGGTCACACTCATTTTGGTGGTCAAGGTGGTATTGGTGGTCAAGGTGGTATTGGTGGCAATGGCGGTAATGGCGGTAATGGTGGTAATGGGCTAACAGGCGGACAAGGGACATTAGATATTACTGGCGGTAATTTCACAGGTACTTCCCTTACAGTTGGCGGCAATGGTGGTAATGGTGGCATGGCTGGCACATCTGGTAATAATGGATGGAAGCAACCAATCATCCCAACTAAGCCTGCGGAATCTCAACAAGGCACAGGCAACCCTATCAACGGCGGAGATGGAGGCAATGGTGGTAATGGCGGACTAGGGGGAGAGTTTAACCCAGGATCAAATAGTGGAGCCACAGACGTAGGCACTGGCGGCAATGGTGGTAATGCTGGTACAAGTGGCAATGGTGGGGATGCAACTTTCAATCTGAGTAATGCAACCATGAGCATCAGTGGTCCAGCTATCTTTGGTGGCAATGGTGGTAATGGTGGCAATAGCAATCAACAAGGCGATCAAACTCCAGGCATTTCTTCATCAGGCAGTGCTGGTGGTAGCTCTGTAGCATCTATTAATAACGCTAAATTTGAATCTGGCACAGTTATCATAGGCGGTGCAGGCGGCCTTGGCGGTCTTAACAAAGTGAATTCTAGCGACTCTGCACCAAGTGTTGGTGGCAATGGTGGCAATGCAACTGTAATAGTTGATCACTCAATATTTAATGTGACAACTGGTGATTTAAAAGTTGGTGGTGATGGTGGCGGTAGCATAGACAACCAAATAAGCAGCGCTGCTAATGGTGGAAGCGGAACATTAACATTAAAGAATAATACATCATCTCGTATTCAAGGAAGAGTCGTGATTGCCGGTTCTAATGCAAACACTACAGGAGCAATTGCAGGCCAAGGCGGCGATGGACATATGACCATTTCAAACAATACTGCATTAGTATCTGAGGGTGGTATTTTAGTTGGTGGAGATTTCAATTCTGCGACGACGACTGGAAAAACAGGCAATGCATATCTATTAGTAGAAAATGGTAGCACTGTAACAGCTAACGGAATTGGTGTTGTTATTGATGGATCTAATTCAATCAATGGTAATTCTAGCAGTGCAATCTTTGAGGTTGGCACTGGCCACATCAATACATTAAAAGGTGATGTGGAGATAAAAACAGGCGAGTTACAATTGACAAAATCTGTCAATCAAGATGGCAGTAAGTTAGATATGACGGGATCCCAATTGCACTTGAACAGCCTCAACAACCCAAGCAATGCNTCAATTCTGCGACGACGACTGGAAAAACAGGCAATGCATATCTATTAGTAGAAAATGGTAGCACTGTAACAGCTAACGGAATTGGTGTTGTTATTGATGGATCTAATTCAATCAATGGTAATTCTAGCAGTGCAATCTTTGAGGTTGGCACTGGCCACATCAATACATTAAAAGGTGATGTGGAGATAAAAACAGGCGAGTTACAATTGACAAAATCTGTCAATCAAGATGGCAGTAAGTTAGATATGACGGGATCCCAATTGCACTTGAACAGCCTCAACAACCCAAGCAATGCCATTGCAAATATTCAAAATGATAGCTGGATTATAACCAAATCTACCGTCATCGATTCTGGGAAGTTAACCGTTGATAATAATAGTACCTTCGTTTCTAAGGATTTTGACGCAACAAATGCTTCTGCAGGATCCACTTTCCATATTGGTGCAAACAATGGTGTTGCAATCATTGGTGATGATGACTCAAGTTGGGATAATATCGGTACTGGCCCTAACTATCAAATTAATATCTTAAAATGGCATACACACCAACTTCAAGTGGCAGGAAAAAATGACCAACAACTATTCAACAAAGGCACATTAGCATTCTTAGGTTTAAAAGATGCAACTGGAAATCCTAGATCATTAGATTTAAGCAAATTAGACTTTGGTGTTGGTTCATCTGCTGTAGCACCTGGTAATGGCGGAATGTTTGGAGCAGGATCACTGACAATCATCAACACACCAGATTATATCTACGATACAACACCTGGATCCCCAGCATCTGCTATTAAAATTAATACGGGCGGGAATAGTCCATTTGCAACTAACGATGCAAAACTTCTTCTAGTTGTTGATAACCGTGCTAAGGCTGGTGATAAAATTGACGTATTAGAAACAACTACAGGTGACTTCGCTAATATTACAAATGGTAATTTAGGTTGGACACAACAAGGCAATGCATTCACAACAAGCCGATTGCTAGATGCAAGTGTTATAACCAATGATAATAAATTAACGGCAGAGCTTGGCAAAGCCGATATTATCAGGAACATGCCAGGAATTTCTAAAGAAGCCGCAAACCTTCTAGGAGATATGGTAACCCAAGTTGGCCACACTGTTGGTGAAAACAATCCTAGAGGCCAATCTGTATCATCTGGGGTACACTTTTTCTCAAGAGCATCTGATTTCTTATATGTTCCGAACTCAGAAGATTCTGCTAGAATCGTTGAAAGCTCTCTACGTCTTGGAGCAATTGGTGGAATTTATCAAGCTGGAAAAGCTGCAAATACTAGAGTATCAGATGCTGTACACTCTAGAGCACAAATGATTTCAACAGGTAAAAAAGGTAAAAATACTGTTAATCCACAAATTATTTACTCTTCAAAAGATACTCAAACAATTGAAGGTAATGGATTTGCAATATGGGCGATGCCACTTCATTACAATGCAAAAGATAAAAATCTACAAATTAACAATGGTTACTTCTCATTTGGCAACAAAACTCAATTTACTGCTGGGATATTTGGTATAGATTACACATACAACGATAATCTGATTCTAGGTGCTGAAGTGAACTTTGGTAAAGGAGATGTCAAATCTAATGGTGATTTATCTCGCACAAAGAATAATTTTGATTTCTTCGGTACATCTCTTTATGCGGGTTATAACATTAACAATATCACCATCACTGGCGATTTAAGCTATACACAAAATAAAAATAAACTTGAGCAAGATGTTCCCAATAGTATGCTAATGGGCAACTTATCTGCAACAGCTAAAAGCAAAATTTTTGGTATAGGCTTACGTGCTGAATATTTATTCTCCACACCTTCACTCGATATTACGCCATATGCTGGCGTCAGATGGTTAAACATTAAACCTGGTGATTACATGGTAAAAACACCAACTAATTATAGTTCTGGTGCGACTGGTGAAGTATTAAATGTTAAAGAGAAAAAAATGAATGTGATTGAAATTCCTGTAGGAATTAGATTTGATGGTTCATTTAGCACACAAAGTGGAGAGTTTAACCCTTATTTATCTTTAGGTGCAATCTTCTTATCAGGCGNCTCCACACCTTCACTCGATATTACGCCATATGCTGGCGTCAGATGGTTAAACATTAAACCTGGTGATTACATGGTAAAAACACCAACTAATTATAGTTCTGGTGCGACTGGTGAAGTATTAAATGTTAAAGAGAAAAAAATGAATGTGATTGAAATTCCTGTAGGAATTAGATTTGATGGTTCATTTAGCACACAAAGTGGAGAGTTTAACCCTTATTTATCTTTAGGTGCAATCTTCTTATCAGGCGATAGAGATGCCACAACAACGGCTAGAATCCCTGGTGTTAATTCTTCAGCAACAGTTAAAACACCTGTATTTGACAGAACAACATTCAATGCAGAATTAGGAGCTCGTTATAAGGTTAATGACTTTAATATTCAGGTTAATTATAACTTCCAAAGCTCAAAACATAGAAAAGCTCATGGTGTAGCAATGAAATTCATTTATGAATTCTAAAACTTAACATAGCAAATCTATGATTGATAAAAATGCCCAATTAAATTAATAATTGGGCATTTTACTTTTTATAAACCTACTCGAAAAATAAATTTCAAATACTTAATTTACGTACTAATGCTTGATTAAAGCACTCGTTCTGTTTTTCGATGATTTGATAAATGCTATTTTTCGCAAATTTCAACATTTGAGCAAACTCTTCTTCAGAGAATGCAGCTTCTTCAGCTGTTGCTTGGATCTCAATGAAGCGACCTTCTGCATTCATTACAACATTCATATCTGTTTCTGCTTCAGAATCTTCAATGTATTCCAAATCAGCAATCACATTGCCTTTATGAATACCCACAGAGATTGCAGCAATGTTAGAAATGATAGGGTTTTCAGTCAACACACCTTCTTTCATTAACTTATCGATTGCAAATTGCAATGCCAAAAAGCTACCTGAAATTGCTGTTGTGCGTGTACCACCATCTGCTTGGATGACATCACAGTCAATCGTTAAAGTGTTTTCACCCAATTTTTCTAAGTTCACAGCTGCACGCAATGAACGGCCGATCAAACGCTGGATTTCTTGCGTACGACCAGATTGCTTACCTTTCGCTGCTTCACGTTGCATTCTTGAATGCGTAGAACGTGGCAACATGCCATATTCAGCAGTAATCCAACCACGACCTTCACCACGCATAAATGATGGTACTCGGCTTTCAAATGATACTGTACATAAGACCTTGGTTTCGCCAAAGCACGCTAAAACTGAACCTTCTGCATGTTTTGTATAATGAGGAATGAATTCGATTTTGCGCATTTCATCAAATGCACGTTCAGATGGACGCATGATTTACCCTTATATTTTCAAGACGAAAAAAGACTAGCCATATTATATGATTATTATGGCAATAAGCTATGCTGACTCAGCTAATCTTTGAGATGATTGATCTGTGGTGTTAAATTAAATATTAACGGCCACGGAAAACGATACGTGCTTTACTCAAATCGTATGGTGTTAATTCAACACGCACTTTATCGCCCGTCAAAATACGGATGAAGTTTTTACGCATCTTACCAGACAAATGTGCTGTCACAACGTGACCATTCTCTAATTCTACTTTAAATGTTGTATAAGGAAGAGTTTCAATAACTGTTCCTTCCATTTCAATATGATCTTCTTTAGACATAATTTCCCATTCATAAAGATTTCAATGAAAAAAGCCTTAAGATGATCTTAAGGCTAAATTTGGTCGGGATAGCAGGATTTGAACCTACGACCCCTTGCACCCCATGCAAGTGCGCTACCAGACTGCGCCATACCCCGTTTCGAGCGAGTATTATACAGTTTCTATACAGTTTTGCAATCTAGGGCTATTTCTCTTCAGCGAACATTGGCTCTGCAACCGTGGTATTTACTGTATCTTCATACAATCCACCACCTAATGCTGTGTAGAGGTCAATGCCATTTAAAATTTGCTCTTGATACGTACTCAACAAACCTGTTCTTGCTTGGAAGTGTGAACGCTGTGCATCCAATACGTTCAAGTAACTTGCGATACCGTTATCATATAACAACTGAGCTAAGCGTAAGCTCTCTTTCGTTGTTGATACTAATTTGATTTGCGCGCCCAACTGTCTTTGTAAAGGCTGTTGAGATTGCAAGCCATTTGCTACATTCATGAATGCAGTTTGAATTGCTTTTTCATAAGATGCGATGCTTGATTCTTTACGCACTTGTGACAAATCGTAATTAGACTTGATTTTACCCCAGTTGAAAATTGGAATAGAAATCGATGGTGCAAAGTTCCAAGTTTGTGTTGGACCTTTGAATAAATCAGAGAAATCTGTTGAGATAGAGCCAATCGTTGAAGTCAATGAAATACTTGGGAAGAATGCAGCACGTGCAGCCCCAATATCCGCATTTGCAGACATCAATTGATATTCAGCCGCCATTACATCAGGATGCGCCAATAACACTTCTGATGGCAAGCCTGCTGGCAATTTACCTAAGATTTTTTGACTGCTAATTGCATAGCCTTTTGCTGCAGGTTTAACCATTTTACCCACAACTAAGTCTAATGCGTTATTCAACTGAATCACAGCTTTTTCTGCCGCTGCTACCGCAACTTTAGATGAATACAACTGTGCTTCTGCTTGCGCTAGATCCAAGTCGTTCGCAATACCTGCTTCAACTTGTTGCTTCACTAACTGATAAGAATCATTGTAAGTACGCGTTGTAATGCGTGCTAAATTCAATTGCTCTTCTGCTGTTCTTAATTGAATGTAACTACGCGCAACTTGTGCAACTAAAGCAATGTGAGCACTTTTTTGCCCTTCTACAGTTGCTAAGTATTTAGTTTGCGCAGAATCACTCAATGATGCATATTTGCCGAAGAAATCTAATTCAAAGGATGATACACCACCACCAATTTGATACCCAGCATCAATTGGACCACCATTGCCTTGCTGTTTACGGCTATAACCACCTTGAGCATTAATGCCTGGCAAACGATCGCTGATTGTAATGTTATAAGCCAAACGTGCTTGTTCAACATTCAACATCGCGATTCTTAAATCACGGTTATTATCCAATGATGCTGTGATGTATTCTTGTAAACGAGGATCTTGGAAGTATTGTTTCCATCCAATTTCAGAAGCTTTAACTTTTAAATTAGCAACCTTAGCTGGCTCGCCTGGAAAACTATTTTCTACTGGTAAAGGTGGACGCTGATAATCAGGCGCCATAGAGCAAGCACTTAATACCGCCGTCAATACAACATAAAGAGGTAATTTATTCATAAAGTTTTTAACTCCAAAGTTAAAATTTAAACCAATTCGTTGCTAAATTTTCAAGCTCAGAATTATAACAATGAGCCTAAAAATAAAACAGCTAGTTTACATGAAATTGACAACCTTGTTGTCAAAAATTTTTAAAATTAACGTCTTTCGGATCAAATGTTACAGCGACGCCTTCCTTTACTAGCTTATTCACAGCATGTTTGTTATCAGGCATCTTAATACGCTTTGTTTTCTCAACTGCAGCTATCACTGAATCATCAAAGGGCCTAAAACCACTCAATGTCGATTTACCCTTATCTATTTTAATGATATTACCTTGCTGATCAACATAAAATACGACTGTTGCGGTATAGCCTATCATTTCCATACCAGTCACCCAATTATCATACAATGCTTGTTGTAATGCGCCAACAAAACTCGCATTACCTAAATAAGCATTTGCGATTCGGTCATTTTCAGCTGCTTCTGCTTTTGCATCAGCATCAGCCTTGGCTTTTGCTGCCGCGGCAGCCGCTGCCTTTTTAGCCTCTTCAGCTTTCTGCTTATCTGCCGCTGCTTTTTTATCAGCAATGGCTTTTTCTTCTTTCTTTTTAATCTCTTCTTGTTTCTGCTTCTCTTTCTTCTCTTCAGCTAATTTTTGCTGAAGGGCTTCTTCATCTTTTTTCTTCTTCTCTTCTTCTAGCTTTTTCTTCAAGGCAATTTCATCTAAACGTTTTTGTTCGGCAGCTTCTGCTTTTTTCTTCGCTTCTAATTCTGCCAAACGTTTCTTTTCATCCTCAGCTTTTTTACGCGCTTCTTCTGCCTTACGCTTCGCTTCTGCTTCAGCCTTTTTACGTGCTTCTTCCGCTCGACGTTTTTCTTCCACCTTGCGCTTTTCTTCCGCAATGCGATTCATCTCATTTTCCACTTGCTCTTCATCAATGCGCTCAGAAGCAATAGGTTTTGGCGATGCTGCAAAATCAGATTCTATTTTGCCTGATGGCGCAAATAAAGAAAATGAATCTTGTTTTTCATAGATAAAATAACCTAAGCCAATCACAATGATAGCGGTTAAAGTTCCGCTCACAATATTAGCAATCAGTGATCTTGGGTGCATACTCATAACTATTCATCCATTGGAGAAGTCATTAACTGAACATTTTGATGCGTCACAGATTGCAACAAACTCATTGCATCAATCACTTTACCATAAGGTGCAGTTTTATCACCTTTCACTAAAGCTTGAATTTTAGAGTTTTCTGCAAACATCTGCGTTGCTAAATCTGTAATGCGTTGTTCAGACAATGGGCTATTGGGATCTTCTGCATGATTAAAGAAAAATTCGCCATGGCCATTGACTGAAATCACAAGCATCACATCATCATTTTCAGCAGCAATCGCTGTGCTGGATTCCATTTTGGGCGGATCAACATCAATCCCGACAGAAATCGTCGTAGCTGTCACCATGAAGATCGTCAACAAAACAAACATTACGTCCACATAAGGGACAATGTTCATTTCGGCTTGTAAGCCTTTGCCACCTTTTTTACGTGATCGACGCATTTATTGCGCTCCATTTTGACGTTGTAATTGCATTTGACCGTATTGACGCGCCAAAATATTCGCAAACTCTTCAATGAACACATCATAGTGATCAGAAATCTTCTGGATCGTATTCACGAATGAGTTATAAATCATCACTGATGGAATCGCCACCAATAAGCCCAATGCTGTTGCGATCAAAGCTTCAGCAATACCTGGTGCAACTTGCGACAATGTCACTTGCTTTACAGCTCCTAATGCTACAAATGAGTTCATAACACCGATTACTGTCCCAAATAAACCAAAGTAAGGTGCGACTGAACCAGTTGTTGCTAACCATGACAGCGATTTATGCAAAGTATTTTCTTCGCGCTGTGCACTTGCTTCCATAGCACGGCGAATATTTTCCACCACAAATTCAGGTGAAAAAATTGGTGATGTGCGTAAACGATTAAACTCATGAAAGCCAGAGACAAAGATATATTCCATACCTTCTGTATATTTCTTTTGGCTCGTCATATTATAAAGCTCTTGAATATCTGTACCTGACCAGAATTTACTTTCAAATTTCTTCGCATCATTTAAAGCAAGTTTTAACAAGATCCATTTTCGCCAAGCGATAAAGCTTACAGAGATCAACATCAAAACAAGTAATAACATTACGATTTGCACAATGATATTCGCTTCGACTACTAACGTCCAAAGACTCAATTGTGAATGTGCGTTCATGATTTTTCCTATGAAAATAATAATGGTAAAGGTACAGGGCGACGAGTTTCAGTATTCAAGCAAACTAATTCCACTAAGCCTGAAACCAATAACTCTTCTTGACGATAAATTAACTGCTGAAAATAGACACGTGTTGCTGTGAGCTTTGTAATGGTCGTTTCCACCACCAAATCATCACATAAATGCGCGGGCTTCTTGTAATCCACTTGAATACTTTTCACGACAAACATTTTTTGTTCTGTCGCCGCATAAGTATTGAGATTAATCCCTCTCGCAAACATCCACTCTGTGCGAGCACGCTCCATAAAATTCAAATAGGTTGAATGATAAACTACGCCACCAGCATCGGTATCTTCATAATAAACACGGATTGGTAAGCGAAACACTGATAACTTTTGTTCTTCCATTAGCGCCATGTTCCATCTAGTTTAGCCAAAGTAATGGCGGCATTATAACAGCCGATTTGTAAATGATTTGCATTAACTGCTTATTTTTTTGTTCCCATAGCAAAAAAACCTAGCTAGGCTAGGTTTTCTTTCTTTTGGCTCCTCGACCTGGGCTCGAACCAGGGACCCCTTGATTAACAGTCAAGTGCTACTACCAACTGAGCTATCGAGGAATTAAGGATTCGCATTATATATGCTTACGCTTAGATGTCAAACTTTTTAGTGATCAATTATTAGTCATCATGAGGTTTTACCTCTAATCGCTCTAAAACTTTGCCGTCATAAGGCAAAACTTTGAACTTATAATTATCGATGACAACTTCTTCACTCACGTTTGGCAAGAAGCCAAATTGCGTCATCACTAAACCGCTGATTGTTTCCACCTCATCTTTATCAAAGCTTGTACCAAAGCGCTCGTTGAACTCTTCCAACGACATTTTTGCATCAATGATGTAATGGTTTTCATCCACTTGTTCAACTTCAGGTTCAACTTCTGGCCCTGAGATATCATGCTCATCATCAATCTCACCGACAATTTGCTCTAAGATATCTTCAATCGTCACCAAACCTGAAACTGCACCATATTCATCTACAACTAAAGCCATGTGCGAATGACGCTCACGGAATTCATTCAGTTGTGCCAATATATATTTTCCTTCGGGCACATAATCCACAGGACGCAATAAAGATGTCACTTTCAAAGAGGGATCTCGCATTTTTTTTAATAAATCTTTTGTCAGCAAAATGCCCTGCATCTCTTCATGATCTTCTGACAAAACAGGAATACGGGAATGCCCTGATTGAATAATTTTTTCCAAGACTTCATCATAAGCATCATCAATGGCAACAGATGTCATGTGTGCACGAGGCACCATAATATCTCGCACAGTTAATTCTTGTGATGATAATATGGAGCGAATCATCTGCGATGCTTCAAGATCTATATGACCTTCTTTTTGCAACAATGACAATTCAGTATTCCAATTGTTTAAAGTGACGTTTTTACGTTCTAATCCAAATCTAGATAACCAACTCTTTCGACTCGGCGAAGGATCATCTGACATAATTTTTATTTTTTCCTCAAAGTGATAAAATTACCTAAGTTTAAACCTAGCTATCTAAAAAGTTAAAGTTTTAAATGCCTTTTCTCTTTAAACTAGTCTAGTATAGCAAGCAATTATTCTCAGCAAAACCAATTCAACGAATTCATACTTTAACCATGAAATTTACCTTAAAAAAAAGAACATTCGGATCAAGAATTAACGCAGCACTGCGCTATTTTCTTCGTCTCGTAATATATATGATTGTGGGTGGCGCATTCTTAATGATCCCCATATTTTTCTATTTCTTGATTAAAACCAATCAAGAGTTGGGCACGCAATTCGAGGACAGAAGCTGGTCCGTTCCAGCTCGTGTTTATGCTAGGCCTTTAGAACTGTATGTTGATAAGCCCATCAAAAAAGAAGATTTATTGTTAGAGCTTCAAATGCTCAACTATAAAAAGACAAATCAGCTAAGCCAACCTGGTTCTTATCGTGAACATGAGAATACAGTCAGCATCTACTTAAGAGAATTCACTTATAGTGATGGCTTAGCGCCTGCGCAAAAAATTCAGGTTGCTATCAGTAAAAACAAGATCACTGAATTAAAGAGCGGTCAACAAGACGAAAAAATCAGTTTGATTCGTATTGAACCATTGCATATTGCATCGATTTATCCTGTGCATAATGAAGATCGTATCTTATTAAAGCGTGAAGAAATTCCACAATTATTGGTGGATACATTGCTTGCAATGGAAGATCGCCAATTCTACGATCATATGGGCGTGAACCCTAAAGCGATCATGCGTGCGATGGTTGCTAACATGAAAGCTGGCCGTAAAGAACAAGGTGGCTCAACGTTGACGCAACAGCTGGTGAAAAACTACTTCTTAACACCAGCTCAAACATATGAACGTAAGATTCAAGAGATGTTCTACGCATTGATCATTGACTGGCGCTATCCTAAAGATGATGTTCTTGAAGCTTATATGAACGAAATCTATTTAGGCCAAGATGGTTCACGCGCAATTCATGGTTTTGGTTTGGCAAGTGAATTCTTCTTTGGTAAACCAGTTTCTGAATTGAGCATCAACAATATTGCAACACTTGTGGGCATTATTCCAAGCCCATCTGCTTACAATCCACGTAATCGCCCAACAACAGCATTGAAGCGCCGTAATCTTGTATTAGATGTTATGGCACGACAAAACTTAATTTCTCATGAAGAAGTTGAAGAGTTAAAGCAAATGCCATTGGATGTATTAGAAACTGCGCCATCTGGTATTACGAAATATCCTGCATTCATTGATTTAGTTTCTAAACAAATCAAAGAATTCTACGCAAGCGAAGCATTAACAAGCGATGGTTTGAAAGTTTTCACAACTTTAGATCCAATTGTACAAACGTATGCTGAGAAAGCTGTGATTGAAACATTGCCTGTGATTGAAAAAACACGCGGTGTTAAAAATATTCAAGCGGCCATTATCATCAGTCAAAACAATACAGGTGAAGTCGAAGCATTAGTCGGTGATCGCCAAGTTCGTCAAGCTGGCTTTAACCGTGCCTTGAGTGCTAAACGCCAAATCGGTTCATTAATCAAGCCATTCATCTATTTACGTGCTTTAGAAGAACCACAACGTTACTCTTTAGCAACATTACTCGATGACCAAACGCATTTTGAAATGAATTCTGGTGGTAAAAAATGGACACCGAAAAACTATGACAGAAGATTGCATGGATGGATTCCATTAATCACATCATTGACGAAGTCTTATAATATCCCGACCATTCGTTTAGGTTTAGATATTGGTGTGGATAACGTTTTAGATACACTTTATCGTTTAGGCTTAAATGAAGATGAATATCACTTCCCTTCTGTGCCTTCATCTTTATTAGGTGCGCTAGATATTACTGTATTTGATGTGACACAAATGTATTCAACATTCGCAAATGGTGGCTATTACATTCCATTAAAATCCATTCGTGAAGTGACACAACAAGATGGCACAGTATTGGCTCAAAATATTGTTGAACCAAAGCAAGTGATCTATCCTGGACCCAATTTCTTAATCACAAAAGCGATGCAAAATGTTATTGATGCAGGTACAGGCGGCGGTGTTCGTCGTGCAGGCATTCAAACTAAAGTTGCAGGCAAAACAGGGACAACCAATAAGAACCGAGATGCTTGGTTTGCAGGTTTCTCAGGTGATCGTACCGCTGTCGCTTGGGTTGGTAAAGATGACAACACAACAGCTGGGAATTTGGGTGGTGCAACAGGTGGCTTACCAGTTTGGGCAGCGGCAATGAAACCATTAATTTTAGAAAATATCAGTGATACACCACCAAAAGATATTGTGAATATCCGAATTAATATGTCGACAGGTTTACCACCACCAAACTATGCATGCCCAGGTAAACAGATCATGTCATTACCATTCATCAAGGGCTATCAACCGACTTATCCTGGGGATTGTGACTTCTACCCACCTGAAACAGATTTCAATTTCAGTGAAGACTTCGAACCATTTAACTTCGATAGTTTTGAATAATTCCAAACGAGTAAAGAATGTCTCTACTCGTTTCGTATATTTTATGATAAATTAACAGCACTGACTTTTATGTCTAACCAAACTTTTAAAATATCGTTATATGGGAATAACTATAGTGAGAACTACAACATTTCTAATATTAGCTCTACTCGTCATTAGCGGATGTACATCTCGCACTGATGGTGGTGCAAGAGTTCGTCCATTGTCTAATCAACCTGTAACGCCAGCAATTCCAAATGGCATTCCACTCGATGATGGTACTGGCAACCAAGGTGCTAACGCATATAATCAAGCTCAACCTTACGGCCAAACAGCACCAACAGGTGAAGTACAATTCCCTGCTTATTCTGGTCAAGGTCCAGAGTTCCCAGCAGATAATAATGCCTTCCCAACTTATCCAAATACAGGACAAACAGCGGCACAAAAACCTAATGTTCAGCAACCAACATATGCGCCTTCTAATACAGGTACAGCGCCCATGATTCCTGGTCAAAATAATGTAGCGGCAACAACAGCAGGTGCTACAAATACATACCAAGCATCACAGAATCAAACAGGCGCAGTTCAATCTTTATTGGACGAAGCCAACTCAGCTGTTAAAGCAGGTCAATTAGAAAAAGCTGCAACAGCATTGAATCGTGCAGTAAGATTAGAGCCAAACAACGCGAGTATTTGGTACGATCTTGCACAAATTCGTCTACACCAAGGTAAATATGAACAGTCTGAACAATTAGCGAAAAAATCAATAGATTTTGCTAAAGGTAACCAAGCACTGATCAATAAAAACTGGAATGTGATTTCTTCTTCACGTAAAGCACGCGGAGATGTAGCAGGTTCTAACGAAGCGATGAGAAACGCACAATAATTCTCATCAATGATCACTCAAAAATACTCAAATATCATTCCTACTCATCCATACGATGAGTGGGCTCTGCTTTGCATCGTATGATATTTTTTACGAATTTAATTTTGGTTATAAATACTGAGGAATAACAGTACTAATACAAATCACTGCGTTAACAACTAATAACAACTCTAAATGTAACGTACATTGTATTAAAATAGGTAAGGAGTGATCTCTGTCAACTCCTCACTATTTAGGGCCTGGAGAACACAATGAAACGCATGTTAATTAATGCGAGCCAACCAGAAGAGACACGTGTCGCTTTAGTGGATGGACAACGCCTATATGATTTAGATATTGAAAATGCTACAAATATTCAAAAGAAAGCAAATATATACAAAGGTATCATCACAAGAATCGAACCTTCATTAGAAGCTTGCTTTGTCGATTATGGTTCAGAACGCCATGGTTTCTTATCTTTCAAAGAAGTTTCTAGAGAATATTACTCTGATGCTGCAAAATCTATGCAAAAGCCATCCATCAAAGATGCGTTAACAGAAGGCATGGAAGTCATCATTCAAGTTGAAAAAGAAGAGCGCGGAAATAAAGGTGCAGCTTTAACAACAATGATCACATTGGCAGGTCGTTATTTGGTATTGATGCCCAATAATCCAAAATCTGGCGGTGTTTCTCGTCGCATTGAAGGCCAAGAGCGTGTTGCAATTCGCGAAGCGATGAGCCACTTAACAATTCCTGATGAAATGGGCGTAATCGTTCGTACAGCAGGTTTAGGTCGTACAGCGGAAGAATTACAATGGGATCTAGATTATTTGATGACGCTTTGGCGCTCTATCAAAACAGCATCCACTGAAAAAGCACCGTTCTTAATCTATCAAGAAAGCAATATCATCATCCGTGCATTGCGTGATTACTATCGCAATGACATCGGTGAAATTTTAATTGACAACCCTGAAATTTATGAAGAAGCAGCGCTTTTCGTGAGCAGAACAATGCCACAAATCCGCTCTAAGATTAAATTATACGAAGATCAAATTCCTTTGTTCACGCGTTATCAAATCGAAAACCAAATTCAATCAGCTTACCAACGTGAAGTGAAATTGCCTTCAGGCGGTGCTTTAGTTATCGACTACACAGAAGCTTTGGTTTCTATCGACATCAACTCAGGCCGTGCAACTCGCGGTGCTGACATTGAAGAAACTGCATTCAACACTAACGTTGAAGCCGCAGAAGAAATTGCACGCCAATTGAAACTCCGTGATCTAGGCGGCTTGATTGTCATCGACTTCATTGATATGTTGGAATCAGATCATCAACGCCAAGTGGAAAAAGCATTCCATGAAGCATTGGCTTTAGATCGTGCTCGTATTCAAACTGGTCACATTTCTCGCTTTGGTTTATTGGAAATGTCACGCCAACGTTTACGCCCTTCTTTGGATGAAACAACTCACATTGTTTGCCCACGATGTTCTGGCCATGGAACAATTCGTAACATCAAATCTTTATCATTAGAAATTTTACGTTTAATTGAAGAAGAAGGATTGAAAGAGCGTACTGGCGAAATCATCGTTCAGTTACCTGTTGATGTATCAATCTTCTTGTTGAATGAAAAACGTGAAGATGTTTCAGACATCGAAAAACGCTTAGGTGTTCGTGTTGTGATGATTCCTAATCAAGAATTAGAAACGCCACACTTTGAAATCACGCGTTATCGCACAGATCAAACAATGTTAACAAACAAAGTTAGCAATGAGCACAACACAACTGAAAAACCAATAGAAGAAGCATTGGTGAATCAAGCTTACAATCCTGCTAAACCACAGAAAAATATTCCTGTTGTAAGCAATATGGTACCTGCAACACCGCCGCCTGTCACAGAAGAAAAACCTGTAAAAGTACAACCACAGCAAACACCTTCATTGTGGTCAATGTTCGTGACTTGGTTTAAATCTTTATTAGCACCTTCTGAAAGCGCTCAGCCTAAAAAAGAAGAGAAAAAAGCACAGCCACAAAAGCAACAGCGCCAACGTTCAAATAATCGTCGTCGCAATAATCGCCGTGTGACAACTCGTGCAAATGCACCAGAACATAACGAAATTGCTACAGTTGAACGCGTTTCTGAAAGCCGTTCTGATATTGCTAAAGCTGATAAATCAGATAAGAACGAACGTAAGAATGATTCTGATAAGCAAAATGATGAATCTCGTGACAACAATGGCGAAGCACCAAAGTCTAGAAATCGCCGTTCACGTAACAAGAACAACAATGCTCAAAATACTCAGAAAACTGAAAAATCTGACAACAAGAATGAGAACCCTGTTAAAGCAACAAGCATTGCACCAAAGCCTGATTCTGTAGAAGTTGAAGTAAATGGCGAAGTGCGTAAACGTAAGATCAGAAAAGGTCGTAAACGCATTTCTGAAGAAGAAATGAACGCGTTGAAAAACATTGCAAATGCAGAAGTTATCGCTGAAACAACAGAAAAACCAGTAACTACAGAAGTACCTAATACTTCTACTGAAGAGATTGTGATTCAGCAAGAAGCCGTTGTGATCGTGACAGAAGAAAAACCTAAAGCCNCCAGTAACTACAGAAGTACCTAATACTTCTACTGAAGAGATTGTGATTCAGCAAGAAGCCGTTGTGATCGTGACAGAAGAAAAACCTAAAGCCAAAACTCAAACTGTTAAAGTTGAAGTCGAAGCTGAAAAAGCACCTGAAGTTGCAAGCATTGAAAAACCTGCTGAACCAATTAAAACTGTAACAGAAGAAGTTGAAATTGTGATTCAACAAACAACTGTAGAGCAATCAGAAGAAAAAGCTAAAGAGTCTGAGGCTTCTTTCATCAAAGTTGAAGTTGAGCCTGTTGTTGCTGTAGAACCAGTGAAAGCTGAAGTGCCTGCTGAAATCAAACCTGTAGCGGCACCCATTGAATCCACAGAAGAAATTGTGATTCAACAAAGCATCATTGAAACTAAGCCTGAGCCAAAAACTGCAGAAGTTAAAGAAAAGCCTGCTCAGCAAACTGTGACAGTAGAAGATGAAATCGTGATTAAACCTAAAATCATCGATACAAAAGATGTTAAAGAAGAATCTGAAATTCCAAGCTTCAAGATCATTTTAGAGGACGAAGCACCTAAAAAATAAGCTTCTTTTAAAAATCTTTTCAATTAATTAAAAAGCACAGGCAACTGTGCTTTTTCTTTGCATAGAAAAAGTGCATCTTTTCAGCTACAATAGACTGCTATTATTTTTATTATATAAGTAGGTCAATTGTGGATGCTTCGTTAACCATGTTAACCCCACATACTGTTCCACTCATTAATCGGGAACGTTCTATTCTTGCATTCCAAGAACGTGTATTGGCACAAGCAAAAAATAACACATTGCCATTATTAGAACGCCTCAAATTTATTGCTATTGTTTCATCGAACATTGATGAATTCTTTGAAGTTCGTATGGCAAATATGCAAGAGCAAATTCAATCTGGCTTAGAACGAATCGAGAATCAAAGTGCCAGTGAATGGCGCTTAAACATTCAAGCATATGCGTTGAAAATTACACAAGAACAACATCAAATCTTTTTTCATGAACTTTTACCTGAATTGAAAAAAGAGAGCATCAATGTGTTGGATCAAAATGAATGGAGCACTAAACAACATGAATGGCTCTATCATCTTTTCACACAAAATATGTTGCCAGTTTTCACACCGATTGCGTTGGATTTGGCACATCCTTTTCCACACATTACGAATAAATCACTCAACTTTATTGTGGATTTAAAAGGTACAGATGCGTATGGTCGAAACATTGATACAGCAATTCTGCCCATTCCTGAAAATTTACCACAAATCATTGAGCTACCATCACCCAATGGCGAAACTCAGCTCACAACAATTCAAGCCATCATTGAGGCATTTGTTGCAGATATCTTCCCAAGTTTAGAGATTCTAGGTTTATATCAATTCAGAGTAACTCGCAATAGTCATTTGTACATTGATAAAGAAGAACTGACGAACCTCCACCAAGCTTTGCGTGGTGAATTGAAACAACGCGGTTTTGGTCATGCTGTGCGTTTAGAAATTGAATGTCACTGCCCAGCTCATCTTAAATCACTATTGATCAAAGAATTTGAGCTATCACCTGAAGATTTATATGCAACAGAATATCACTTTGATTTCTCCCAGATTCACAACATTCTCGAATACATTGAACGTAAGCCACATCTGATCTTTACGCCCATCAAACGTCATATTCCTGCACGTTGGGAGAATCGTACAGATGCATTCAGTGAAATCAATCGTCAAGATGTTTTATTGCATCATCCTTATGATCGCTTTCTGCCAGTTGTAGATTTTTTAAAAGAAGCCTCCAATGATCTTGCTGTGCGTGCAATTCGTATGACTGTGTACCGAACAGGTGATGATTCGGAACTCATGGAATTGCTTGTGAATGCTGCAAGACAAGGTAAAGAAGTCAACGTTGTGGTTGAGCTCATGGCTCGCTTTGATGAAGCAACAAATTTATCATGGGCTTCTCGATTAGAAGATGCAGGCATTAAGATTGTTTATGGCGTATTTGGCTATAAAACTCATGCTAAAATGCTCTTAGTGATTCGTGAAGAGCAAAATCTCAAAGGTGAAACTTACCTTCGTCGCTATGCACATGTTGGCACAGGCAATTATCATCAAGGCAATGCAAGATTGTACACAGATTTCAGTTTATTAACTTCTCACAAAGAAGTTACTGCAAGTATTTCTGAAATATTCTTAAATCTATCGAGCCTTGCAAAAATTCCATCGCTATCAACAGTGTGGCAATCGCCCTTCAATTTTATTGATCGTCTATTGGAAGAGATTGATTTTGAAATTAATGAGGCTAAGGCAGGTAGAAAAGGCCATATCATTGCACGCATGAATGCCTTAATGGAACCCATCATCATCACTGCTTTATATAATGCTTCACAAGCTGGCGTACAAATTGATTTAATCGTACGTGGTGCATGTGCATTAAAACCTGGCATACCAGGTTTATCAGAAAATATTCGTGTGCGTTCTATTGTGGGAAGATTCTTGGAACATTCTCGCATTTACTATTTCTATCATGCAGGCAAAGAGCACGCCTATTTATCTAGTGCGGATTGGATGAACCGAAATTTCTTTAGAAGAATCGAAATCGCCGTGCCTTTGTATGATAAAGAGATCAAACAAAAAGTTGTGGAAGAAGGTTTATTATGGTGCTTAGAAGATCAAACTGCATGGTGCTTAAATGGTGCAACAGGCAATTATCATCAAGCGCCACACATTAACCCTGAAACATCCGTTCAATATCGTTTAATTCAAAAGCGCCTGTCGTAGGAAATGCTATGCTCAGTTACATCAATTTTCAAGTAATCCCTTATTTAACTAATGACCAACTATTTTCATTGGTTGTGCTCATTAGTGCCTTTGTTGCGTTTTTAATGGGACGAGTCCGCTATGATTTCGTTGCGTTAGGTGCGCTCTTAGCTTTAGTTATTTCTGGCATTGTGCCAATCTCAAAAACATTTGATGGTTTCAGCCATCCTGCGGTTATCACTGTTGCATCTGTTTTAGTGCTCAGCCATGCCATTGGCAAAACAGGCATTACATATCATCTTTCCAAACGATTGGGATATTTTTCCAATAGCCCATCCATGCTTGTATTTACTTTAGCAGGCTTAGTTGCATTCTTCTCAGCCTTTATGAATGATGTTGGTGCTTTAGCTTTAGTCATGCCAATCGCCATCCAACTTTGCCAACGCTATGATATTCCACCTGCCAAAGTATTAATGCCAATGGCATTTGCTTCACTGTTGGGCGGCACCATTACTGTGATTGGTACACCACCAAACTTAATCGTCGCCAACTATCGTGAATCAATTGGCTTAGCACAGTTCAACATGTTTGATTTCACACCAACAGGTTTAATCATTTCTGTTATTGGCTTGCTCTATCTTTCGCTCATTGGCTGGCGCTTGATTCCTAATCGCCGTTCTGAAAGTGCACAAACTAAATTCACGACAGATAATTATCTCTTGGAAGCCAAAGTTGAACATGGCAATAAAGTTGCAGATAAAACTGTTGCGATACTCGAAGAAATTTCTGAAAACTCAGTAAAAGTTGTTGTGATCATTCGTGGTGCGCGTCGTATCATAGCGCCAAGTAGTGAAGAGATCATTCGTAGTAACGATACATTACTGCTAGAAGGACAACCTGAAGAGCTTAAGCAACTCGAGTTACTGACAGGCATGAACTTAACGCGCAGCATTGCCAATAAAGATATTCCACACGATAAATTAGAAGTTCTAGAAGTTGTGATTAATCCAGGCTCTCGCATGGATAACCGCACATTATCTGAATTACAGTTCCGTGAAAAATATGGTTTAAATGTCATTGGCGTTGCAAGACATGGCGAGAATATTCGTAAGCGCTTCTCTCGCATTCAATTAAAAGTAGGCGATGTTCTACTCGTTCAAGGCCATGCCGATGAACTACCTGAAACATTACGCTATTTAGGTTGTTTCCCATTGGCTGAGCGAGATATCAGCCTCAAAGCTTCTTATCGCTTACTGCCAACCATTTTAATTTTCTTAGGTTCTATAGTTTTAGTGGCGACACAAACATTACCACCACAAATAAGTTTTCCTTTAGCTGTATTCTTATTAGTGATCTTTAAACTCTTGCCAATTCGTGATGTTTATCGTAGCCAAGAAGGCCCTTTATTAATGCTTTTAGGCTGTTTCATTACTGTAGGTTTTGCATTACAACAAACAGGTGTGACAGAAATTCTTGCCAATAAATTAGTGGGCGTAATTGGTGATCTGCCTGATGTTATGATTTTAGGTATCATCATCCTAATCACAATGATCATCACAGATGTCATTAATAGCTCCGCAACTGCTGTCATTATGTGCCCGATTGCTTATGGTATTTCACAGCAGCTTGGACATAATCCTGATGCTTACTTAATGGGTGTTGCGATTGCAAGTTCTTGCACATTCAACACGCCTATTGGTCATCATTCCAATACACTTGTGATGGGCCCTGCTGGCTATCAATTTGGTGATTATTGGCGTGTTGGCTTAATTTTAGATATATTAATATTAATAACCGTTACACCTGCATTACTTTGGGTGTGGCCTTTGTCATAAAATCACTCTATTTAACTTCAAAGGAAATCTATATGAGCGTTTTTAATCAAGTTGTATTGGCCCCTGATGACCCTATTCTTGGCTTAGTGGAAAAATTCAAACAAGATCCAAGAGAGAATAAAATCAACCTTACAATCGGCATTTATGCAGATGCAAATGGTAAAGTACCTGTTCTGAATGNGGAAATCTATATGAGCGTTTTTAATCAAGTTGTATTGGCCCCTGATGACCCTATTCTTGGCTTAGTGGAAAAATTCAAACAAGATCCAAGAGAGAATAAAATCAACCTTACAATCGGCATTTATGCAGATGCAAATGGTAAAGTACCTGTTCTGAATGTTGTGAAAAAAGCTCAAGATGCACTCTTTGCTGAAGCAAAACCTCATGTTTATTTGCCAATGCACGGTTTGCAAATGTACAACAACTCTGTACAGCGTTTACTATTCTCAGAACACCATTCAGTGATTGCTGAAAATCGTTTAGCAACAGTGCAAACATTGGGTGGCACAGGCGCATTGAAAGTTGGTGCAGATTTCCTTAACCAACTATTTGCAGAAAAATTACCAAAAGTTCACGTATCAGATCCTACTTGGGACAACCATCGTGCCATTTTCAAAGGCGCGGGCTTTGAAGTTGAAGCTTATCCTTATTTCGATTCAGAAACTGGCGGTGTACGTTTTGATGCGATGATTGAATATTTCAAAGCATTACCTGCAAACTCCATCGTAATTTTACATGCATGTTGCCATAACCCAACAGGCGCTGATTTAACAGATGCTCAATGGAGAACTTTGGCTGAAGTTGTGAAAGAAAAATCATTGATGCCTTTCTTAGATATGGCTTATCAAGGTTTTGCTCAAGGCGTTCAAGAAGATGCAAAAGCAATTCACATCATGACATATGCTGGTATGCCTGTATTGATTGCAAACTCATTCTCAAAATCGTTCTCGTTATATGGCGAACGCGTTGGTGCTTTATCAGTTGTTACAAAATCAGCTGAAGAACAAGTGCGTGTAACATCACAGTTGAAGAAAATGGTGCGTGCAAACTACTCTTCTCCTCCTGAATTTGGGGCTGCTTTAGTTGGCCACGTATTAAGTAATGATACATTACGCCAAGAATGGTTCGATGAGTTAGCTGAAATGCGTGTACGTATTCATGCAATGCGTGAGAAATTCACTGCATTATTGAATGAAGGCCAAACGAAAAAAGATTTCAGTTTCATCAAACAACAGCAAGGCATGTTCAGCTATTCTGGCCTTACAAAAGAGCAAGCTCAAAAGTTAAGAGATGAGCACGGTGTATATATCTTGGATACAGGTAGAATTTGTATTGCTGCCCTAAATGAGTATAATATCGTGGATTCGGCACAAGCCATCATTAAAGTTTTGTAATACATAACATCAAGGAGATATAGATGAAATTTTTTGAAAACAAATTACCACTATGCATTATTTGGGGTCTTTGTGCTCTCGGTTATACATCACTTATTTCCGTTGTATTTTTCAGCTAGTACATAAGTTATGACCCGGAAAAAAGTGCTCACTAGCACTTTTTTCTTTATCAATAGGCAATTTTCTGTAGTTATTAGTAAAGTACTCTTTTATTGATCACAATCATGATTAACATGATGCTTATGTTTTGGAAACAAGTATAATATTGTTGAGTCAACACAAACTATTATTAAAATTCTATAACATTTGACGTCAGGGAGAGAAAACATGAAAAAGTTTATTGATAACCAATTACCACTCTGGTTCATCTGGGGTGTTTGCATTCTTTCTTATGGTCTTGTTGCGGTTATTGTTGCCTTTAGCTAATACAAAACTCATTACCTAGAAAAAGTGCTTATTAGCACTTTTTTCTTTATCCAATAGTCCAATTTATGTCTCCATTAGCAAAAGAACTCTTCTATTTATTACAATCTGGCGAAATTTATAGTGGTGAAGCCTTAGCACAACGCTTTGATGTTACTCGCCAAGCTGTTTGGAAAGCTATCAACGAACTCAAAGTTGGGCACCTTGTTGAAACAATCGGCCGCCAAGGTTACAAAGCTTTCTATCCTTATATTCCTTTAGATCAAAAAAGTATTTTGGCTAAACTGCCAAAAAACTGCGTGGATGATGTCATTACGCAAATCGATGTCACATCAACTAATGAAGAAATTGCCAAATTGCCAATGAAAAAAGCATTAGTGATGGTGTGTGAAATGCAAACCCAAGGCCGTGGTCGAAATGGTAAAGTTTGGGTTTCTCCTTTAGCGCGTAATCTTTATTTTTCAATGCGCATCCAATTTAAAACTCAAGCATTGGCAAATCTAACAAGTTTTAGCCCTGCTTTAGGCATTTATTTAGTGGAGTATCTTCAAAGTAAAAACATTCCCGCTAAAATTAAATGGCCAAATGATATTTGGGTAAATGGCGCTAAATTAGCAGGTATTCTCATAGAAACTAGTGCAAAATCCGAGCATGAAGTTGAAATGATCATTGGAATTGGCTTGAATAATTTGCCACTTGCTGATACAAACTTAACTCAGAATAAAGCAACATCTGTATATGAAGTATTAGGTGAAGCAATCGATCGTAATATTTTAGTTGCAGATATTATTCAGTTAATCTCTAATCTTAGAGATGATTATGAGTCTTTTAATATTCCGAATATTGTAGAGCTATGGAATCACAATAGCGCTCTATATAGTCAGAAAATTAAATTGTTTTCTCCTGCACGAGAAATTATTGGTACAGAAGTTGGCATCGCAGACAATGGTGCGTTGTTGATTCAAAATGAGGATGGTACTGTGCAGCAGTATTTTTCTGGAGAGCTTTCGCTGCGTGCCTATGCCTAAGTTTTTGTTTGATTGCGGTAACACATGTATTAAGTTTGCTTTATTCACAGAAGAAAATGGTTTGTCACAACATCAGTTCATTGATTATTCAGTGCTACACAGCTTTGTGACTAAGCTCTTTAATCTTTATCCAATGCCAGATGAGATTAAAATCTCGTCAGTCACGAAAGTTGAAAGATTATCAACATTATTGGCTAATATTGCTGAATTTACTGATCTCAAACCCACTATTGCAAGCTCACAAAAAGATGCGTTAGGACTGATCAATCAATATGATATTCCTGAAACATTAGGCATTGATCGTTGGTTAGCAATGCTTGCAGCTTGGGATATTTATCGTGAATCAACATTAGTTGTAGATTTAGGTACAGCTCTAACGATTGATTACATCACACCTGAAGGTAAATTTGAAGGTGGACTAATCTTGCCAGGCATCAAATCATTGCGTGATGCGCTATTGAAAGACACTGCCATTAGAAATATCCCTGAATTACCATATACAAGTGAACTTGGGCACAATACTAGCTCATGTATTTCTTCTGGCATTCACTATGCGGTTGTTGGCTCAATATTAGCATTACATCAATCACTGCCCAATGTTAAAAGTGTCGTTTTATCAGGTGGCAGAGCAAAATGGCTCAAAGATATTTTAGAACCCATTTTGCCCAAAACAGAGTATCATGTGCATAAGCATTTGGTATTAGAAGGATTACTTCGCTTCCAAAGTTAATCCTAATGAGGGTTAGATTATGAAGTCTGAAACTAAAAAAATGCGGTTTCCACTGAAACCAAAGCACCCAGAAAAAATTTGCTGGGGCTGTGATAAGTTTTGTGCTGCCGATAAAATGATGTGTGGCAATGGCTCTGATCGCTCTCAACATCCCATTGAAGTCATTGGCGATGATTGGTATGAAACCTTATCTGAAGAGGATAAGAAAAAAATCATATTGGTTTAATGGTGAGGATTGCCCTACTCAATCGTACCTTTGATTTCATTAGAATGGCTTGGTTTATAAAAATCCAAATTCAACTGATTGATAAAATCACTATTAAAATAATCAAAAATCATCGAAATACCTTGCAAATTAAACAAAGCATAATCTGTCCAAAATGCACAATGCACAGTTACAATGAACCAAAATGTAAATTGATAACTCAGTTTGCGAGTTTTATGACGACAAACCATTTGTCCCCAAAAAGCACCAATCCAACCACCTAACCATTCAAAAAGATGCAATGTAGATTCACGCACGCGCCACATTCTATTTTTAGCAGCTAATTTATCTTTCTCATATAATCCAAAGACCATCATTGAAGCAACCACATAAACAATTGGTAGCCATCTCAATATATCTCTTTGATAAAAGAGCCATAAACCATAACATGTGATGCCGAGTGCGACAAAATAATAAAGAATTTTAATATAATCTCCAATTGTTCTGCTAGCCCGCATTATTCTTTCTCTATATATAATAATGCAGGCATATTACCATTTAATCACAAGGTGGCAAGATCATAATTGCTAAACCGCCTTGTGATGTTTCACGATACTTTGCATTCATATCCTTACCAGTGTTGTACATTGTTTCAATCACTTTATCCAATGAAACTAATGGCGCACTTTGACGATTGATTGCCATGCGCGCTGAGTTAATCGCCTTCACAGATGCAATTGCATTGCGCTCGATACATGGCACTTGCACTTGCCCATCGACAGGATCACACGTTAAACCTAAATTATGCTCCATGCCAATTTCAGCAGCCATGCAAACTTGCTCTGGCGTTGCGCCTAATATTTCTGCCAAGCCTGCTGCTGCCATCGAACAAGCAACACCAACTTCGCCTTGGCACCCCACTTCAGCACCAGAGATCGAAGCATTGCGTTGATACAATGTGCCAATCGCCCCTGATGCTAAAAAGAACTTCATTGCTTTTTCCGGTGTTAATGGCTCAATGAAACGATCATAATATTCCAATACTGCTGGCACAATGCCACAAGCTCCGTTCGTTGGTGCTGTCACAACTCGACCACCTGCTGCATTTTCTTCACTCACTGCTAATGCAAACAAATTAACCCAATCAATGATGATCATAGGATCTTTCGTATTTTGACCATGGGATGTCAGTAATTGATATAAATTATGAGCTCGACGAGGCACGCGCATTGGGCCAGGCAATTGTCCATCTGCTTTCATACCGCGCTCAATACATTCATTCATTACTTTCGCAATATTGCTAAAGTAATCTTGTATATAGTTCAGATCATGTGAAACCAATTCATTTTTCAATACAACATCTGAAATGGATTGTGATGTTTCAGCACAATACTGTAACAATTCTTTCGCAGATGTAAATGGATAAGGTATTGCTGTTATTTCAGTTTTACCTTTCTCAGCACTCATATCATCTTCATCTGAAATGATTTGCCCGCCACCAATTGAATAAAAGCTCATTTTCAATAGCAATTCTTCATCACGATAAGCAGAAAATGTCATCGCATTTTCATGGCGAGGTAAAAATTCACTGTGAAATTTCAGATGTGTTTTAGGAAAATCAATTTTATATTGACCATCATAAATGGATAGTTTTTCCTGAGTTCTAATAGTTTCTACAATGTTAGGAATCGCTTCAATATCCACATCATTGGCAGAATAACCTGATAAACCTAATAAAATTGCCACATCAGTTAAGTGACCTTTGCCGGTTAATGACAATGATCCATAAACATCAGCAATTAATGTGGTTGTCTCTTCAATCAAATTTTGCTGGATCAAACGATCCACGAATTCTTTAGCCGCTTTCATTGGGCCAATTGTGTGTGAGCTGGATGGGCCGATGCCAACTTTAAATACGTTCAATACGCTGTACATGATTCAGCCTCCAAATAAATTTAAACCAAAGTAAAGGTTCGTTATTTTGCCTAATTTATGCAAATTAGGCAACGCGATATCATGCTAATTTATTTTTAAAAAAGTTATCTTTTTGATATGATTTGTAACAACTTCTCTTTTGCCATTTCCCATAATGGAGCGATCATGAAAAAGCTTATTTTATTGGCAACACTTCTATTTCTGCAAGGCTGTGCTTCTAATTTCTTAGTGAATCAAGCAGGAGATGCTTTACATTATGAAGCTATTGCACAATTGCCCAAGAAAGAAGTCATGGATAGACGCGCTTATGTTGGCGGACAGATTGCTACCATCGATCGTAGTAAACGCCAGATTGAGTTAGTTAAGCGCCACATCAACAATTCCGGCTATCCTGAAGAAGGTAGCAATAACTTAGAACAACGTATCTTTGTCACATTCACGCCTGATGTCCGCATTAACTTCTATGATCTTGCCGCTGGCGATCGCATGGCTGTGATTGGTAAAATCATCGATCTACAGAAAGCTGACATTGCAGGCAATGAGATGACAATCCTACAAGTTGAAGTGAGTGGCGATAATTATAGAACATGGACTAATAATTATAGCCATCGTTGGGATGATGAGCCTTTCTATTGGAGTCCATATGGTAGATATGGCCGTTATCGCCCTTGGTACTACTAATCAAAATCCCACGGATCAATCTCACAAAAGTGGCGAATCTGACTGGGTAAATGATTCGCCGCTGATTGCATCAAATAATGTACTAATTGATGCAATGCTTTTCTCGATTTGCTTTGTAATACAACATAAAAACGATAATAGTTCTGACGCTTCGACAACGAATTAGGATAAATCGGCGTAATGCCCACAGGATAATCTCGGCAATCCAATGATTGCATCAATCCTTCAAAAGCCTTCAATGTTTCCTGCTCACTCTGCCCTTCCACTTGGAATAATGCTTGATATTCGTAAGGTGGAAATTCAAAATGATGGCGCTGTTCTAGTAAATTACGCGCAAATTTTGCATAACCCTGCTGTGGCAATTCTGTAAATAGTGGATGTTCAGGAAAGTGCGTTTGAATCACCACTTGTCCATGAGAAACATCTCGCCCTGATCGCCCTGAAACTTGCATTAAGGTCTGTGCTAATTTCTCTTCTGCTCGGAAATCTGATGAATACAAAATACCGTCAATATCCACCATACCAACCAATGTCACTTTATCGAAATCATGACCTTTGGCGATCATCTGTGTACCAATGATGATATCTACATTGCCTGCAATCACATCCTTCACAGCATCTTCAAATGCAGTTTTATTCTGCAATTGATCACGATCAAAACGAATCACATTAGCTTTAGGAAATGCATCTTGTAACGCTTTCTCAATGCGCTCGGTACCTTGCCCATGCATTTTCAATAATGCATTGTTACAGCTTGGGCATTTATTGGGTAATGCTTCACTGTGCCCACAATGATGGCAACGCAAGCTATGATTTTTACGATAAACCGTTAAACGATATTCGCAGGCTTTGCACTCTGGCACCCAACCACAAACTTCACACATCAAAACTGGCGAATAACCGCGACGATTGATATAAATTATCACTTGCTCTTTGCGTTCAATCGTTGCTTCAATGGCATTCAATAATTCAACAGAAATGCCATCCATCACCATGGATTCATTCATATCAATGATCTGCCAATTGGGAATTTGTCCTTTTGCCCGCTCATTCAGTGATAATAATTGATAGCGTTCACGCTCTACGTTATGCAACGTTTCTAAAATTGGTGTTGCAGAACCTAATACCAATGGAATCTTTAATAAATAGGCGCGCTGAATGGCTGCATCATGCGCAGAATAACGCACAGTATCACGCTGACGATATGAGCCATCGTGCTCTTCATCAATCATAATCATGCCAAGATTATCAAATGGCGTGAATAATGCCGAGCGCGTGCCGATTACCAAAGGCACAGTATGATGTTTTGCAGCTTCCCAAGCTTGCAACTTCTGATTCTCATTTACTTCGGAATGAACAACCACAAAGGAGATATTCAAAATACTTTTAACGCGTTCAATAAACTGTGGTGTTAAACCAATTTCTGGCACAAGAATCAATACTTGCTGGCCTTTGGTTAAAACTCGTTTCACCAACTCTAAATAAACTGCTGTTTTGCCTGAACCTGTCACACCTTCCAATAAAGATACCGAAAACTGCTCTAATGCAATCGCATCCACAGCTTTCTGTTGCTCATCATTTAATCTATAAGGCAATGGTGGAAATGTATGCTGTAAGAAATCTATAGGCTCGGGATATTGCTCTATATATTGCACGATGTTATCAGCTACTAAAGCTTTTTCGTGGGCTTTAAAATTACTGAATAATCCACAAAATTGAGTGCGTTCAATCGGCACGTGTTCTGCTAATTGCTCAACCAATGTCACTCGTGCTTTTTTATTTTTATTCTCTTCAATCCATGTGGAGAAATCATCAGATAATGTTAAATAAGTTTCACTACTTCGCTCATATGGCTCACTTTTACGGAGCTTTTGTGGCAACATCATACGAAAAACTAAGCCAATCGGTGCGTGATAATATTCAGCAATCCATTGCCCAAGCTTTAACATATCTTCTGTGAAAATGGGTGCTGTATCTAATAATTCAGCTTTCTTGAGCTTTTTATATTCACTCTGTTCAATAACTTTTAGGACAACGCCCACTAAATTTTGCCGCCCAAAGGAGACTTTGACACGGCAACCAATGGGCGCAATATCTGATGTTAACTCATAATCAAATACAGCATACAATGGACTTGGAATGGCAACTTGAACAATCATTGAAATACTTTAGGTGCTCCGTTCCCAATTTCTAAATCCAATTGTGCTAAATGTTTAAAGCCAAATAAACCTGCAATGATATTCGATGGAAATGATTCACGATCGATATTATAAAAAGTCACGCTATCGTTATAAGCTTGTCTTGCAAAAGCGATGGTATTTTCAATGTGTACCAACTCTTCATGCAATAATTTCATTTGTTGATTCGCTTTCAATTCAGGGTATTCTTCTACATTTGCAAAGAAACCTTGCAGGGCTGATGCAAAACTTGATTCGCTCTGCAATAACATCTGCATTGCTGCCAATGAGCCGATATCATCACGCGATGCAACCAAACTATCTGAAGCACGTTTACGTGCGCTGATTACACGTTCCAAAACTGTTGCTTCATGATCTAAATAACCTTTTGCCACAGAAACCAAATTTGGCACAAGATCATGACGTTTTTTTAACTGTACATCGATCTGTGCAAAGCTATTTTTGCAATAGTTACGTTTACGTACCAATCGATTAAAAATCGCAATGATTGTCACAGCAGCAAATGCTGCAATGATCCAAAAAATTGTTGAGGTTGTCATATTATTATTTTCCTTATCTGCCTAACTCGTACTCATCAATATTCTTAAACATACTTTTAACCACAATAGGATGGAACTTAGCGACAGGCACCATATATATTTTGCCTAAAATATTATGCTCCTTGACTGACGCAATCACATGCACCTTATTTTTTTGTTCATTTAAAGGTACTAATTTGATACAAATACAGACATCTAAATGCTTATCTTTCACTGCTAATGTTAACTTATTCTGTTGCTCTTCAAGAATCTGGAAGAAATGCGCTTTATGAGTTCCCCTATCAATACCGCCTTCAGAAAATCCTTGAATAGTTTTAATACCAAATAATCGGCAGAAAAAATCACGCACGCTAAACGAATAGCCGATCCATTTAGGCTGATGTTGTGTCATTAAGACATAAAAATCCATCGCAGATAATTCATTGGAAATTTCCATAGTTTGCACATCGAAATAATCCAATTGTTCTTTTGCACAAATTAAATCAATATGTTCAGGAAAATTATCTACAACCATATTTATAACCTTAATGATTTCTTTTTCAGATTAATATGAAAAACGAGATTGAATTTTTGCCAATACCTTCAATGCACTCGAACGCAATGTTTTACGTTCAACATAACCCACATGAATCACGCGAAATGCTTCTAGTTTAGACAATAAGTAAGCATCACTCGTTTGTAATTCATCCACTAAATTCAATGTTAATGCTTGTGAGCCTAGCCAATGCTCGCCCGTTGCGATTTCATCAATGTTCACTTGTGGACGATGTTGATTCACATACGCTTTAAAAATTGTGTGAATATCTTCTAATTCTTCTTTGAATTTTTCACGGCCTTCATCGGTATTTTCACCAAACATTGTCACAGTGCGTTTATATTTACCTGCTGTGAATTGCTCATAATCAATATCATATTTTTCCAATAAACGATGGAAGTTTGGCAATTGTGCCACAACACCGATTGAGCCAATAATTGCAAATGGTGCGGCAACGATCTTATTCGCCACACAAGCCATTAAGTAACCGCCACTTGCTGCAACTTCATCCACTGCAACAGTTAAGTTAAAATTTTTCTCTTTAAAACGCTCCAATTGCGCAGCTGCCAAACCATAGCCGTTCACAACACCACCAGGGCTTTTTAAACGCACAAATACTTCATCATTTTCTTTAGCAACGCTCAATACTGCATTCACTTCTTGCTTTAGGTTCTGTGCTGCATTGGCTGCCATATCACCATCAAAATCCAATACGAATAATTTAGGCAATGCTTTAGCTTCATCTTCTGTGGATTCTGATTTTTTCTTCCAGAACTGCCACCATTTTTTCTCAGATTTTTTGCTCGCTTTTTCATCTTCTTCAGACTTTTCATCAGAAATAAGATCTTCATACGATTCTTTCAACTCATCAAATTCTTCTGATAAATCTTCAAAGCAAATGGCACCTTTTTTCTTTTTAAGGTCTTTACCGCCCTTAATGATGATCAAAATAAGTAAAAGAGAAACTAAAATCGTGACGAGTTTGAAGAAAAATAAAAAGTAATTGGCTAAAAAATCCACTATATTCATTCCTAAGTACATAATAATAAAAAAGCCCAAATCAATGATTCAGGCTTTTACAGTATTGATTTTATCTGAGCTTACTGAGCTTTATATTCAATGTTAATTTTTTGCTGAATCCCTTCGATTTTATCACGAAGTTGGTTAGCAATTAGAGAATCTTTGATGCGCTCTTGAGAAAGCTCTAAAGTATCGATTGGCGTTTCACGAACTTCTTCCAAGCTGATGATGTGATAACCGAACTGAGTTTTCACAGGTGCTTTAGAAACTTCGCCTGCTTTCATTGTTTGTAATGCTGCACCAAATTCTGGCACCATTACTTGTGCTCTGAACCAGCCCAATTCACCGCCAGTATCTTTTGAGCCTGGATCTTTAGAGAATTTCTGTGCTGCTTCTGCAAATGATAAAGGTTTTTTCTTATCATTTAACTTAGCCAATAAATCTTTAGCTTCAGCTTCAGTTTCAACCAAGATGTGCGCTGCACGATATTCATTTTTATCGATTGCTTTCACTTGCTTGTCATATTCTGCTTTTACTTCTTCATCTGTAATTTTGATGTCATCTACAGTTTTCTTCAAGAAAGCCTGAGATAAACCTAATCTTGCAGCATGATCAATAAATTTTTTGTATTCAGCAGTTTGATCTAAACCTTCTTTCTTCGCTTTGCTTGCCAATTTATCTTGCAATGCCAATTGAGAAATCAATTCGTTCAATTGTTGTGCGTTTTGAATAAATTCTAAGTTATCTACGCCCACAATTGGTTCTACTGCTGATTGAAAATCTGCTTTTGATAATGGTTTACCATCAATCACAGCCACTGGATCTGGAATTTCAAAAGTTTGCGCTAAGCTCATAGAGCCAACAATGCTACTGAAAACTAATGCTGCACTAATTAACGTTTTTTTCATACTTAATAAGTCCTTATTTATTGGGTACAGTCGCTTCAATACTCAGTGCATGGATTTCACTATGCATCATGGAATCAACCGCGGTATATACCATTCTGTGACGTTGAACCAATGTTTTCCCCACAAATGCTTCAGAACAAATTTTTACAGTAAAGTGTCCTGCACCATTTTTTGCTCCTGCATGTCCTACATGATGATGACTGTCATCAATAATTTCAAGAAGCTCTGGTGAAAAATTTTCACGAAGTAATACTCCCATTCGTGCAATTCTTTCTACATTCATCATTATCCCTCTAAATTCTTACTCTTTTCAGCCGCTTCTCTATGACGTTTACTTTCACGATATAAATTCGCAATCATAATCACAGAGAACAATGTTGCCAAAATTGGGCCGATGATTGTTTTATAAATCACCCAACCTTCATTCGAAATATTAAATACAACTAATGCTGTATTGATTAATCCGCTAATGAAGAAATAAATCATCCAAATAATATTTTGGCGTAACCATACTGAATCAGGTAAATCTAATTCTAAATGCTTAGCAAATAAGTATTTGAAAGGCATCGTTTTAGAATAATACATCACAGCCAAACCAATACATAAAACTGCATTGATTACAGTTGGGCGCCATTTAATGAAAGATTCATTATCGAAATAAACTGTTAAACCTGAAAAAACCAAAAGGCTTCCCAACATTCCCCATGTTTTCCAATTGGTTTGTCGCCAAAAAACAGCACATACGACAGCCGCAACAACGCCAGCGCTTAATAATACTTTAGTGGCAAAGATTAAATTTTTACCACCAAAAAAGAAGCCTAGCAAAAAGGCAACAGATGTTAGCCCTAAAGCCGCTTGTGGAATATTGAATTTACCCAAGATTTGTTACAACCTCATTCAATGAAGCTTCACCATCAATATTGAATGATGTTGCTTCTTTATTAATGCGCTTTGTTAAACCTGTTAATACTTTATTTGGACCACATTCAACCAATTGAGTCACGCCTTGTGCGATCATTGATTCAACTGTTTCTGTCCAACGAACTGGTTGATATAACTGCTCAACCAAACTTGTTTTGATTTCAGCTGCATCATTGTGTGTTTTCACATCTACGTTGTGAATTACAGCAATGCTTGGTGCTGCAAATGTTAAAGATTCCATTTCTACTGCTAAACGATCCGCAGCTGGCTTCATCAACATGCAATGTGATGGCACTGAAACTGGCAAAGGCATTGCTTTACGCGCACCTTTATCTTTCGCCATTGCACTTGCTCTTTCCACTGCTGCTGCAGTTCCTGCAATCACAACTTGGCCAGGAGAGTTGAAGTTTACAGCTGATAAAATTTCACCTTCTGCAGCTTCTTCACATAATGCAACAACTGCCGCATCTTCCATGCCCAAAATCGCAGCCATTGCACCTTCACCAGGTTGCACAGCTTCTTGCATGTATGTTGCGCGCTGAGAAACTAATTTCACTGCATCAGCAAATGATAAAACACCTGCTGCAACCAATGCTGAGTATTCACCCAAGCTATGGCCCGCTAAAAATGCAGGACGAACTTCACTTTTTTCACACCATAAGCGCCACAAAGCAATGCTCACAGTTAAAATTGCAGGCTGAGTAATCACTGTTTTACCCAACTCTTCTTTAGAGCCTTCTAAAATGATTGCACGCAAATCATAGCCCAATGCATCATTAGCTTCTTGTAATGTCGCAGCCACAACTGGTTCATTCACAACATCAGCCAGCATGCCTTCTGTTTGTGAACCTTGACCTGGGAAAATAAATGCTAAATCTTTCTGAATCATAAAAACCTCTGTATTACATTCTGATCAAGGCTGAGCCCCAAGTGAAACCGCCACCAAATGCTTCTAATAATATTAATTGACCTTCTTTCACACGACCATCACGGCGCGCTGCATCCAATGCTAATGGGATACTTGCTGCGGATGTATTCGCATGTTGATCAACTGTAATGATAATTTTGCTTGAGTCTAAACCCATTTTCTTTGCTGTCGCATTGATGATGCGTAAGTTTGCTTGGTGAGGAATCAACCAATCCACTTGCTCTGCACTGATCTCATTTTGAGTTAATGTTTCCGCAACGATTTCATGCAATTTAGAAACAGCGTGTTTAAACACTTCACTGCCTTTCATTTGCACATATGGATTACCATCCACATCATCAGCATAAGGGCGATCCACACGTAATAAATCAGCATGGCGACCATCTGAGTGGATATGTGTTGATAAAACACCAGACTCTTCGCTTGCTTCTAAAATAATTGCAGCAGCACCATCACCAAATAACACACATGTTGCACGATCATTCCAATCCAACAAGCGAGAATAAACTTCTGTACCGATAATTAATGCACGCTTTGCAGAACCTGCTTTAATAAAGTTATCAGCAACACTCAAAGCGTAAATAAAGCCTGAACATGCAGCAGTGACATCAAATGCTGGTGCACCTTGATTACCCAATTCCGCTTGAATCAATGTTGCTGTTGATGGATAAACTTTATCTGGCGTTGATGTTGCCACCACGATCAAATCGATATCTGTTGCATCAATCCCTGCATTTTCTAATGCAGAACGCGCAGCATTCGCACCAAAACTTGTTGCAGTTTCACCTTCTGAGGCAATGTAACGCTGATGAATACCTGTACGTTCTACAATCCAATCATGATTTGTTTCGATCTTTTTTTCTAAATCATAATTAGTGACCACATTTTCTGGCAAATAGTGACCTGTTCCAATAATCTTAGAGTACATGCCTAAACCCTTAAATTTGTTCCGAATCGGATGTTATACCATCTTCCACTGAAAATTGCTTCTCGATTTGACCGACCACATCTTGCTCAGCCAATTTGACCGCAATATTGATAGCATTTTCAAAAGAGATACGATCAGCATTACCATGAGATTTCACAACAATACCGCGCAACCCTAATAAGCTTGCACCGTTATAATTTCTAGGATCAACCTCTGCTTTCAATGAATTCAACACAGATTTAGAAATGAGCGCAGCCATTTTCGTAAAAATATTTTTCTTGTATGAACGCTTCAAATATTCCGCGATCAACTTACAAGAACCTTCTAATGTTTTTAATGCAACATTACCTGAGAAACCATCACAGACAACAACATCCACATCGTCAAAGAAAATACCGTCACCTTCCACAAATCCAATATAGTTCAGATCCGTTTCTTGTAATAATTTTGCAGATTCACGAATTAGGCTGTTGCCTTTGATGGCTTCTGAACCAATGTTCAACAATGCAACTCTTGGTGAAGGATTTTTATCCATCGCAGCTGCTAACAATGAGCCCATAATGGCAAATTGTTGAAGATGTTTTGGCTCTTCATCTACGTTTGCACCTAAATCCAACATGTGAACATGTTTATATTTAGATTTTAATGAAGGCAATACAGTACAAATCGCAGGACGATCAATACCTGGCATTGTTTTCAAAACGAAACGTGCTGTCGCCATCAATGCACCAGTATTTCCTGCAGAAACACACGCAGATGCTTGTCCTGTTTTCACAAGATTAATGGCAACACGCATGGAAGAATCTTTTTTATTCTTCAACGCGCTTTGTGGTTGTTCATCCATTTCTACAACTTGTGTTGCATCTTGGATCTGAATTCGCCCTTCTTTATAAAGAGGATGCGCACTCAATTGTGCTTTCAATTTCTCTTCTTGGCCAACCGCAATCAACGTTAATTTTTCGTTGTTCATTGCAACGGAGATGACAGCGGGAAGAAGCTCTTCAGAGCCTTTATCACCGCTCATTACATCTACTGCAATCGTAATTTTCTGATTAAGTGACATATTATCCAAATAGAATTGTTCTAATAAAAAAACCCACGCGAATGCAATCCACGTAGGTTTTACTTTATCAACTTTTGAGTAAAATTACTCTACTGTTGGTACGTTTTTATCAAAGTTCAATACTTGGCGACCACGATAAAAGCCATTAGCAGTGATGTGGTGACGACGATGTAATTCACCGCTTGTCGCATCTGTGCTTAATTGTGCGCTTGTTAAAAAGTCGTGTGCGCGACGCATGTTACGCTTTGAACGTGTTACTTTTGATTTCTGAACAGCCATGTTTATTTCCTCTTAAAATTTACTAAAGAAAAACTATTTTTTTAGTAATTCAGCAAGCTCTGNTTTATCAAAGTTCAATACTTGGCGACCACGATAAAAGCCATTAGCAGTGATGTGGTGACGACGATGTAATTCACCGCTTGTCGCATCTGTGCTTAATTGTGCGCTTGTTAAAAAGTCGTGTGCGCGACGCATGTTACGCTTTGAACGTGTTACTTTTGATTTCTGAACAGCCATGTTTATTTCCTCTTAAAATTTACTAAAGAAAAACTATTTTTTTAGTAATTCAGCAAGCTCTGCAAAAGGTTGTTTCTTTTCCTCTTGTGGTTTGAGCTTTTCTAAATAATCCTTTCCATCGCAATCTTCATCTAAATCATGCTTTGGCACCAATGGAAGCGTTAATAAAACTTCATCTTCTAATAATTCTAGAAGATTAATTTCATCTCCTTCAACCAATAATAGAGCCTCGTCATCACCAATGAGATCATGCGCGGACTCATCTTTTACAGGGATCCAATGAATCGGTAGATCAAACTTAGTTTGAAACGGCTCTAAGCAACGCTGACATACCATAGATACATCAACAGCTACATTACCTTTAACCTCTTTCTGTCCTAACGGATTCGTTTCACCTTGAACCCGAAAACGAATAGGCGAATCGACAGAATAAACTGCCTCTTTTAGCCGAGGAAAATGCTCTACAGAGAGCGAATCTTCGTAAACTCGTCCTTCATTGACAGTTTTCTTGAGGGGAAACTCTGCGTATTTCACTTAAAATACCCTGCTAACAATCTCAAAAAAGATTGCTATTCTAATCTTTGCTGAATTTTTTGTCAAAATTTCTTCACTTTTCAGTACGTTTATAGTGACCGCTCTTGCCACCGATCTTCTCAAGAAGCTCGATATTGCTAATCACCATACTTTTATCGACAGCTTTTAACATATCATACACTGTCATGAGTCCAACGGAAACTCCTGTAATTGCTTCCATTTCAACACCTGTTTTGCCAACAGTCTCTGTTTGTACGATAATTTCTAGCGTACGATCATCATGATATTCAAAATCCACAGAAACATGTGTCAATGGCAAAGGATGGCACAATGGAATCAACAATGATGTCTGTTTCGTTGCTTGAATCGCAGCAATACGTGCAACCCCTAAAACATCACCTTTTTTACTTTCGCCTTTTTGCAAAGCATCAAAAGCAATCTGATTCATCGTAATTAAACCATGAGCCACAGCAATGCGCTTTGTATCACTTTTATCCGCAACATTTACCATGTGCGCTTCGCCTGCTTGATTAAAGTGTGTTAATTCATGACTCACGCGTAAAATCTCCATCAATCATATAATAATGCAGTGGCTTTTTAGTATCTTTCTCATGAATGAGTTTGTGTTGAGTAACATCCACAAATTCACGAACAGTATTGCGATCACCTGTTAATAAATAATGCCATTCAGGCAATGTTTGATCACGATAACGACGTGCATACGCGCATGTTTCTGGTAACCAATCCACAGTCGCCACTAATTTATACGTTAATTTAATACAATCAGATACAAACTGTTTTCTATTCACATAACTAGAACATTGGCAGGTATTCAAATCCAATAAATCGCATGCAACACGCGTTGTATAAATTCGACCTGTATCAATGTCTTCAATCTTATTTAAGCAGCATAAACCGCAACCATCACACAAAGCTTCCCATTCTTCTGGTGATAACTTTGCCAATGGCTTTTCCCAAAATGGACCTTGACTGTCCAAATCACTTCTCCTTATTCGTTTGAATGGATTGCACTATCCACTCTTCACCATATTTATCTTTAGGCATTATTTTAACTGTGATTGCTTCAGGCAATTTGAAATCATTCTCTTTTCTATCCATCACAAGCTGATGAGGATATTGTAATAAATATGCCAAACGATTCCCCAACAATACAACCAACCAAGTTAAATCCATCCAGATAAAAAACAGAATCACACTCGCAAAACCTGAATAAATCCCAGAATATTTCGTGGATGTCGCAATGAAATCTGCAAACATTTTACCCATGAATTGCCATGCAATTGCTGCAAATAAACCACCAAGCAATGCTGGTACAATTTTAACTTTTGCATTGGTTAAAAAGAAATACAATGCAGATAAAAACAGCATCAATACAACAACTGTCATGCCTTCGCTGACATATGCTGTTAACCAATTCGGCAAAGGTATCGAAAATACTTTAAAAATAACGGCACTAGATATCATTGAAATCAACGAGAATATTAAAACTGGACCCAATAAAACAATCACTAAATAATAAGAAATTCTTTGGGTAAAACTACGATTTTTCTCTACATTCCAGTTATTATTAAAAGCAGTTTCAATTGTGCTCACCAAGCTCACAACAGTATAGAAAAGCACCACAAAACCAATACTGCCCAATAAACCGACTTGTACATTGTCCACAAAACCAATCAATGTATTCATGATATTTTCATCTTGAATACCTGTTGATTCAAACATTTTATTCAATGTTGGAATAAAGTTTTGATAAACACCAAAGCTTTTCAGGATAGAAAAGCTCACAGCCATAAACGGCACAATGGATAAGATTGTTGTATAAGCCAAAGCTTGAGATCGGGTACGAATCCCTTCTTTAGAAACACTTTCGATTAAACGATAGATCAATCGACATAAGAATTTAAAAAAGTTACTGGGTTCTGCCCATAACCAAGCGCTTAACTTATTTACTAAACTCATACTGCGTAATTCACCAACTCTGCACGAATTTCTGCAGCTTTTGCTTCTAATTCTTCGCCATCATACATCAATGGTGCATCAAATTTTCCCCAAACAGGACCCGGCCAAGCACTATCAGATTCATAACGTGCAATCACGTGAACATGCAACTGCTTCACGATATTTCCTAAGTTCGCAACATTGAGCTTATCTGGGCTATATTTTGCTTTCATCAACTGAGAAACCATTACGATTTCACGCGTTAACTCTTGCTGATCTTCCATAGAAAGATCAATCAACTCTGATGCATTTTCCTGGCGTGGTACCAAAACCAGCCAAGGAAAACGTGATTCATTTTGTAAATAAAGATTACATAAAGGTAATTCTGCCACAAAACATGTGCTACCTAAAATTCTTGCATCTACATCAATTACCATATTTTATGCCTTTTGAGATAAAGCTTCGTCCAATTTGCCATATTTTATGCCTTTTGAGATAAAGCTTCGTCCAATTTGCCATTCAAAGAATCTAATTGATTAACCCATTGTGACCGCATATTTTTCAAAGAGGCTTCTGATTGCAACAATTCATCTGCCAAATTCAAGCCCACCATGATTGCTGCTTGCTCAATCGACATTTTGCCACTTGCGCGCATTGTCGTTAATTTTGAATCCAATAATACTGCTGAGCGTTTCAAAGAATCGACCTTATCCACTGGGCAGCTGATTTTGTAATCGATACCCAAAACAGTGATTGTAATTAATTCCATTGATCTTTCTCCTTATTGAACACCCAAAGATTCTAAGCGACTCATAATTTTCTTCAAATGCATTGTCAATTCAGCATTACGTGATTGAATCAAAGCATTTTCATCTTGCAACATTTGCACAGTTTGCTCTGACTCAGTTCGTAGCGTTTCCAAAGCTTGAGATGATGCTGTTTGCAATGTTGCTAACGCTTGAGCTGATTCCGTTTGTATTGTCTCAATTTTATGAGCAGATTCTGTTTTCAACGATGCAATAGTATTTGCTGATTCAGTTTTCAATGACTCAATCGTATGTGCTGATTCTGTCATGCATTGGCTTAAACTCTCTTTCAAAAGTCCTAATTCAACTTTTAAACTTTTATTTTCTTCCAACATTGTGAAAACTTTTGCTTCTAATTCTTTGAACTTATCTTCAATCATCCTTTGAGACCCTATTCCATTTAAGGTTTAACAAACTTTGGGACATCTCCATAGTAACCCATGGCAAATTTTGCCATTTCACGTTTCCCAAATGGTAATTTATCCGCAACTGTTAAACCGATATTACGTAATTTATTCATCACGAAGTGATCTGATCCACCACTGCGTTTGAAAAGATCCATAGCGCCCATAATCAGCATATTGTGCTTTTTACGACGCTTTTCATATTGTTTCAATACTGCATCATCTGATAGATTTAAACCTTGTTGACGAGCGTTCATCAACTCTTCCACCAAAGTTGCAGCATCTAAGAATCCGATATTAACACCTAATCCTGCCAAAGGATGAATATTATGTGCAGCATCACCTGCTAACACAAAATGATCACGGTAATATTGGCGTGCATGGTTCAATCGTAATGGGAAAGCACCTAAGCTCCAACTTGCCTCAATATTCCCAAAGCGGCCACCAAATGCTTCTGTTAAACGACGGCTAAATTCATCACGATCCAGTGCCAATAGTTCGTCCGCTTCCTGATGTGTTGTGTGCCATGCTAATGAACAACGACCATCATTCAATGGTAGTAATGCAACTGGGCCATTAGTTGTGAATTTTTGCCAGCAAGTATTATCATGTCCGCGTTCAGGCTTTACTTGCCCTACAATTGTTTTTTGCCCATAACTCCAACCTGTGCATGGAATGTTTGCCCAATCACGAATCAGCGATCGACCACCATCTGCACCGACAACTAATTCAGCTTCGTATTTCTCGCCATCATCAGTTTGTACGATCACACCATTGGCTATATTTTCAAAGCTCACTAATTTTCTGTTATCTAATAATGTGATATTCGCTTCGACTTTAACGCGATCTAATAAAGCACCTTGCGTTGCTTCATTATCTAAAATCCAACCCAATGCATCTGATCCTGTGCCATCTGCATCGAATTGCAAAGCACCATCGCCAGAACCATCCCAAACATGCATATGTAAGAATGGTGTCATTCGACCACTGTGCAATAAATTATCCCAAACGCCCACGTGCTCTAACCATTTGCGGCTAGTTGGCGTAAATGCAGAAACTCGTAAGCCATAATCATCTTTTGGATAAAGCTTTTCAATGGGAGCAAATTCTACGATCAATACTTTAAAACCTGATTCAGCCAGCGCCAAACCAATGCTTGATCCCACTAAACCTGCACCATTAATGATGACATCAAATTTCTGCATATTTTCTCCTAATATCCCATGCCAACTGTTGCGATTTTTTTCCTCACAAACGGCAATGTTTTAACGCCCAATAAGCCTAGCAATCGTGCTGTTTGTGCCAAAGTACCTTTAACACCAAATGCATTCACTAAGAAATCCGTTGCGCCCACTGTTTTCACAATATCTTTACGACGCACATCATTGAATGCTATCAAATCGCTTTCAGTTGGATATTGATTCACTGCAAATAAATCAATGATTGCTTCACAATCACGAATACCTAAATTCAAACCTTGTCCTGCAATCGGATGCAAACCATGAGCACTATTGCCTGCTAACAATAATTTACCATCCACAACTTTTTTAGGAATCATCAAAGTTAATGGCCAAACTTGGCGTTCACCAACCTCTGTGATATCGCCTAATCTCGCGCCAATTCTTGCTAAAATTTCAGCTGAATAAGTTAAGTCAGAAGCCTTCTTCCATTTTTCAGATTCACAGCTATCTGCAACCAAAACCACTGCCATTTCATGCTCGTTCACTGGCAATAAAGCCAAAGGTCCTTCTTCTGTGAAGCGCTCATAAGCAGTATTTTGATGAGGTTTCTCAAAAGTTGCGCGAGCAATCACAGCCACTTGATCATAATCTCGAGAGAACGTTTCTATGCCAAAATTATTGCGCAAAATAGAATTAACGCCTTCAGCAGCAATCAACCAATCAAAGGTTTCGGTAAATTTTTCATTATTTTGATGAATCGTCACTGTGCCATGCGATAAATCAGCACTTGGAATGATTCTGCTACCCAAACATAAGTCAATATGCTCTTGTGCAAGCACCTGTTCATACAGTGCTAAAATCACGCGCCCTTGCGGCACTAAATAACCAAAATGATCCAAATCATGCTGAGATGCTTTCATCAGCACCTCAACTTTGCATTTTTTCTGTGAAACATGCACAGAATTGATTGCCGTTGCATAATCCAACATATTGCCCCAAACACCCAAGCGCTTAAAGAACTCAACAGTGCGATGGGACAATGCCAGCATACGATGATCATCCACCAAAATATCTTTATCAATGTGTGACTTTTGATCCAAAAGCTTCACTTGATAACCAGATTGCCCTAATCCTAAAGCCAACGCTAACCCAATTGGACCCGCGCCTGAAATACAAAAAGAGAGTCGATGATCGTTCATAATACTTATAGTTTTGATAATGTTAGAATTTCATAACCTGTTGCTGTCACAAGAATTTGATGTTCCCATTGTGCTGATAAAGAGCGATCTCTTGTCACAACTGTCCAACCATCTGCCAATACTTTACATGCATATTTTCCTACATTGAGCATTGGTTCGATTGTAAAAATCATACCTTCTTGCATCACATCAGTCACTTTTGGTGAATCATAATGCAATACCAATGGCGCTTCATGGAACTCAATGCCAACGCCATGGCCACAGAAATCTTCTACAACAGAGAAATGATTAGCATGCGCATGCTTTTGAATCACTTGACCAATTTCGCGGAATGATGCACCAGGTTTCACAACTTCGATGCCTTTCATCATGCATTCATGTGTGACATCGATGAGACGTTTTGCTAATGTTGAAACTTCACCTGCTGTGTACATACGGCTGTTATCACCATAATAACCATCCAAAATCACAGTCACATCGATGTTTAAGATGTCGCCTTTCTTTAAAGGTTTATCATTTGGAATACCATGACACACAACATGATTCAAAGAAATGCACGTATATTTAGGAAAACCTGGATCACCATAACCAAAACATGCTGAAATCGCACCATGATCCAAAATGAATTGGTTCATAATGTTATCTAGCTCTTCAGTTGTGATGCCAACTTTTACGTGCTCGCCAATCATATCCAGAACATCTGCAGCCAAACGGCATGCTTTACGAATTCCTTCGATCTGTTCTGGTGTTTTTATTTTAATGTCAGACATTACTATCCTTCTATTATGTTCTTGGTAGTGTTACACCTGTTTGACCTTGGTATTTACCACCGCGGTCTTTATAAGATGTTTCACAAATTTCATCTGATTCAAAAAAGAGCATCTGCGCAACGCCTTCGCCCGCGTAAATTTTTGCAGGTAATGGTGTTGTGTTAGAAAATTCTAATGTTACATGCCCTTCCCATTCTGGTTCTAATGGCGTCACATTCACGATGATGCCACAGCGTGCATAAGTTGATTTACCTAAGCAAACTGTTAATACACTGCGCGGAATACGGAAATATTCAACCGTTCTTGCCAATGCAAATGAATTGGGTGGAATGATACAAACATCTGAAACTACATCGACAAAAGTGCCATCTTCAAAGTTTTTTGGATCAACAATTGTTGAGTTAATGTTCGTGAACACTTTAAATTCATTACTACAACGAACATCATAACCATAGCTTGATGTACCATAGCTGATGATGCGATTTTCATTGTCATCATAACGCACTTGGCTTGGCGCAAAAGGTTCAATCATGCCGTATTTTTCGGCTTGTTCACGGATCCAACGATCAGATTTAATGCTCATAATTTAGCTGTTCTCTACAACAATTTTAGGGAATTTGCCTGCCACATCTTTAGGTCTTTGTGACAAATGTGACACCATTTTAAGTGCAATCTCTTGATAACGCAAAGCAATATCCGAATCATTTAATGTTTGAAGCTCACCATTATCTAACGCTTTACGCACACGAATATCTAATGGTAACTGACCTAATAATGGCACGTGGCTATCTTGCGCCAATAATTTACCGCCATCTACACCAAAGATTGCTTCTTCATGACCACAATTAGAGCAAACATGTGTGCTCATATTTTCCACAACACCTAAAATTGGTACATCCACTTTTTCAAACATATCAATGCCTTTACGAGCATCGATCAATGCAATATCTTGTGGCGTTGTGACAATGACACTACCTGCTACTGGAATCTTTTGTGACAAGGTTAATTGAATATCACCTGTTCCTGGTGGCATATCGATGATCAAATAATCAATGTCACGCCAGTTTGTATCGTTTAATAATTGCGTCAATGCACCAACAGCCATAGGTGCACGCCAGATCATCGCATCTTTTTCATCTACTAAGAAGCCGATGGACATCGCTTGCATGCCATCAATTTCGATTGGCTCCATGCTCTTATTATCTTTAGAAACTGGCTTATCTTTTGTACCGAGCATTTTTGGCATACTTGGACCATAAATATCCGCATCCAAAATCCCCACAGAGAAACCTTCATTTTTCAAAGCATTGGCAATATTAATCGATGTTGTTGATTTGCCAACGCCACCCTTGCCAGAACCTACAGCAATGATATTTTTAATATTTTTGAATGGTTTCAAGCCATTTTGCACTTTATGCGTCACATTTTTAGCATTGATCTCGAAACGAACGCTTTCGCCTGTTTTCAACAATGGCTGAATTGCTTCACCACATGCTTTCACCAAAGCTTCATTATATGTTTTGCTTTCGAAGTTGAGAGTAATCGTCACAACATAAATTTGATCTTTTTCTAAATAATCAACTGATGTAATACGCAACAAATTGCCCAGCTTTTTATTATCAAAGACCACTTTGACATCATTTAAAGCATTCATGATTTTTTCTTTCATACAACCCTCAACATAATTTTAGACAATTACGCTTATTCTAGCACGCCTCAAGCAAACTAGACGAAATCTCACAAGCTGATATTTATCACAATTCGTATGAGTTCCATGATTTAACAATGAAATTCAAATGATTGATTATTTTTCCATGATATAATCCAAAAGATTACAATTTAAATCACCATAGATTATATAGAGACAGGATAATTATGAAAAAAATAATCCCTTTAAGTATGGCAAGCTTGATCGTATTGTCTGGTTGTATTTGGCCTGCTGTAGATGGTGCACCTGTTTATGGCGTTCCTTACGACGAATCAATTGCAGAACAACCAAAGTACAATTATGAACATTACAATGCTTGGGAAGTATCAGCTGTAGAACGCAATTCTTTAGATCGTGAAGTTGCGAACTTCAATCAAAATTCTTCTTACAAAATGCAAGAAACTTTGCGTAAATCCATTATAGAAGTGAAACAAAAATATCCATTATTATTTAAAAAGAAAAATGATATTTTCGCGAATGAAGTTTTCTTAGTGGGCGCTTTAGTGAATGCTAAAGATATTAATAAGAGCGAAAAAGCTGGCCGAATTGTTGGCATGGGCTTAACAGATGCCATTGGTAAAACAGCAACAGCTAAATATGTGCGTTATAAGCGCGATATGCTTGCTGTGCAGAATAAAATGATTGTACCAACAGCAGAAGCATCTCATGCAGCAGCTGCATTTAAGGCAGATATTATTGTAATGGGTGCTTATACTGTAAACGCTAATGACATTGCGATTCGCTATGCATTCTATGATGCTAAGACTCGCGCTTTCCTAGCAGAAGGCAGTACTGCAATCCCATTGGATCGCAACACAACTAAATTCGCGTCAGATATCTAATGCCAAAACTGCTTGTTGCCCAGATTCCGATTTGGGCAACAGCTGCATAGATAAGCTTTCATTTCTTTCTAAAACTAATAATAGATCAGACTCAGGGAGAGATTCACCACCTTTTTCTGGCCATTCGATCAGCCAAATTTTGTGATCATCTTCCAAAAATCCTAAATCATATAAATCTTGTTCTTCAATACGATATAAATCAATGTGATCGATATTGAAATCACCTGCAACATAACTCTCAATGATGGTATATGTTGGGCTTTTAATTATTTCTTCAACGCCTAAAGCTTTCAGAAAATATTTGGAAAATGTTGTTTTTCCAGCGCCCAATTCACCTGATAAATATAATTTAAACGCTTGTAAATTTTGTGAAGCAATCACTGCTGCTAGCTTTTCAGCAATCGCAGCAGTATCTGATTCACAGTGTAACTCGATTGTTAAATCCATCTTAATCCTTAAGTCTTGCGATTGCTTTTGGCAAGAATTCAATCACATCTGTTGCAATCACAGAGCGATAACCTTGCTCAGCACAAAGATCTCCTGCCAAACCGTGCAACCAAACACCTAAGCGCGTTGCACGTCTTGACGAAACGCCTTGCACAATCAATCCCGCAATAATACCACTCAAAGCATCACCCATACCAGAACTTGCCATCGCTGGATTACCCGTCGTATTGATACTTAAGAAGTCTGAATCACAAATCAATGAACCCGCGCCTTTCAATACAGTAATGCCAAATTTTTCTGACAATTGATAAGCCGTCACTAAACGATCTGCTTCAACATCATTGACTGTACCATGCAATAATCTTGCCGCTTCTACTGGATGTGGCGTGATCACATGATTATCTTTATTCTCTTCCAATAACTCTTTAGAGATTTTATCTTGNGCCAAATTTTTCTGACAATTGATAAGCCGTCACTAAACGATCTGCTTCAACATCATTGACTGTACCATGCAATAATCTTGCCGCTTCTACTGGATGTGGCGTGATCACATGATTATCTTTATTCTCTTCCAATAACTCTTTAGAGATTTTATCTTGAGCAATCAGATTTAAACCATCAGCATCAATCACGATTGGTTTGCCAGATGCCAATACAGCATCCATCAACTCCACTGACCATTCATTCGTACCCAAGCCACAACCAATTACAATGCACGTTGCCACCTCTAACATCGGGGCTAAATCTTCCGCACTATTCACGCCACGAACCATCAATTCAGGGTGATAAGGAATCATTGCAATTGCATGCGATGGATGCGTTGCAATAGAAACTCTACCTGCACCAATACGCAAAGCAGCATGACCTGCCAGTAGTGCAGCACCAGCCATCCCAATGTATCCACCCACAACTAAGATATGACCAAAGTTACCTTTATGATTGAACTTTTTACGATCAGGGAACCATTCCGCCATGGTTGGTAAATTAAAGCAGCAAGAAGCTGCATGAATTGATTCGAAACACTCTTCAGGAATACCTAAATCTGAACAAATGACTTTACCCACATATTCAGGGCCTTTACCTGTGTATAAACCTGGTTTTTGAGCAATGAACGTAATCGTTTCTGTTGCTTTCACTGCTTCACTTAGGATCGCACCAGTATTTGCATTCAAACCAGATGGCACATCTAGAGAAATCACAGGTTTGCCGCTACGATTAATCAACATCGCAGCACCCAACCATTCACCTGATAAAGCACGGTTTACACCTGTACCCATCATGGCATCAATGATTAAATCAGCATCATCTAAACAACTTGAAGTGAATGATTCACAAGGTACACCCATTCCTTTTGCAGCCAAATAAGCTTTACGCACATCATCCACTAAGTTATTAGGATCTGCTAAGTAGAAAATTTTAACTTCAAAGCCTGCGCTCAATGCTTGTTGCGCAAAGAAATAGCCGTCGCCACCATTTCGTCCAGCACCAACAATCACAGCAATCTTTTTCACATCTGGATATGACTTATAGAGATACCCCAGTACAAATAATGCAGCACGTTGCATTAATGTAATCGACGCGATATTGAGTACTTCTAGTGCTTTTTTCTCGATATCCTTGATGGCATGAATGTCATACAAAGGTGTTGAAGCGTTTTTCATGATACTTAACAATCCTATAAAATATGTGACTGAGCTAATTTAGAAACCGATAAGTTGACTAAAATAGTCCTAAGATTTGGAGCTGTATAGCATTCGACCATTTTTTATACAGCGAACAGTGCTAATGTAGCGAAATGTTTGAAGCGCAACATAGAAATCAATGTGCTCATTGACTTATGTCAAACCATACATGCCCTTCATTCGTTTAAACTGCCATTGCAAGCGTAAATTCGACAAGATTGCTGAACAGGTTAGACCAATAATTAAACCAACCCATACACCTTCTGCCTGCATATTTTTTGTCACCGCTAAATAATAACCAATCGGCAATGCAACTAACCAATAAGATGTAATACCGATCACCATTGGTGCTTTAGTATCTTTCATACCACGTAAACAACCCGCTGCCGCAATCTGTAAACCATCTGGCAATTGGAAAATGATAGAGAAAATCAATAAATGTGCACTGAGTTTTAAAATCTCAGGATCATCTGTAAATACCATTGGCAAATATGACTTCAAAGCAAAGAGATAAATACCTGTACCAATCATGATTCCGAAACATGTTAAACGCCCCATCTTCGCAATACGAATTGCACCTTCATAATCTTTACGCCCCATTCTCTGTCCAATCAATGCGATCAATGCAAATGAAGTGCTGAGTGGCACCATGAATGATAGACTTGTAATATTCAGTGCAATTTGATGGCTGTTAATCACAATCTCGCCAAAGCGCCCCAAGATTAATCCTGATACTGAAAATAATGCAACTTCCGCAAAAATAGATGCACCATTTGGCACGCCAACTTGTAGCAATCCTTTCACTTGCTTAAAAATACGTGCACGATAACGGAATAGATTCAAGGTTTTCAAACGTGGCTCTACGCGATAGAACATCAACATACTAATGAGCATGCTCCACATCGCAAATGCTGTCCCTAAACCTGAACCAATCACGCCATAACTTTTCAAACCAATTGGCTCATAGCCATAAACTAAGAAATAGTTCATGGCACCGTTAATCACAAAACCAATGAATGTCACGATTGTTACAGGTACAGGACGCGCAACACCTTCGCACACACAGCGCAATGTATTGAATAAGAAGATTGCAGGCACACCCACAGACAATGCACGCAAATAATTCACTGATAATGGAATCACATCATCTTGTACTTCAAAGAATTGCAAAATATGTTCTGAATTCCACATGATTACAATCGCAATCACTGAGAAAACAAGAGCAACTGAAACACCACCATGAAATATTGTGGGGATGCGTTTCACACGATTGGCACCAAACTGATGCGCTGTTAAAATCGTTACTGCCATCAATGTGCCACTTGCGAACAATAAAATTGGGTTCCACACAAATACACCCATCGCAACACCCGATTGCACAAGTGCATCAAAATGCCCAGTAATCGCAATATCTGTCGTTCCCATGGCCACTTGTAACAGCTGAGTACATAAAATTGGGAAAGCCAGCATGATGAGCGCTTTAAATTCCGCGCCCACAAAAAGTTTTTTCATCCAAATTCCTTATAAATATTATGTCATTTTGCCAATGGCACTTGATGAATCAATTCAATCACGCCATTGATACAGAACTGAACACCCATACAAACTAATAGAAAGCCCATGATTCGGGAAATCGCGTCGATGCCACTTTGACCAATCTTCGCAACAATTGTCGCTGAACTTTTTAAACAGACCCATAAGAATAAGCATAGTCCAATAAAAGAGATTATGGGTGCTGTTAACATGATCCACATGGGCGCGCCGAAACTTGGCAATGTTGATGCAATGCTGATGATCATTGCAATGGTTCCAGGGCCAGCAAATCCCGGCATTGTTAACGGAATAAACGCCAAACTTGATGAGCTTGTTCCTTTACCTTTTAATTCATCTTTTTTACTTTCTAACTCAGGCGAAGTGGATGAGCTTTGAGATGGAAACAACATTTGAAAACCAATCACCATGACAATTAAGCCACCTGCGATACGAAGGCCAGGAATGGAAATTCCAAAAACCTTCATCACAATTTGCCCACAGTAAAAGCTAATTAACATCAATGCCAATGAGTATTTCGCTGCTTGCTTTGCCTGTTTATTTTTTTCTTCATCAGGTAAACGTGCACCTAAACTCATCATCATGGTGGCAGATACTAAAGGATTCGCCAAAGGTAACAACATAAAGAAAACAACAAAAATAATTTTTCCAAATTCAAACATGCGATTTCTCCTTTAGATAAAAAAAGATAAGGCAGGTGATGCCTGCCTTATCTGAATTTAATGTAGTAATTATTCTACCGCATCGCCGCCAGATGATGTTTCATCGACAGCTTCAACATTTCCTTCAGTTTCTAGGCTTTCATCTATTTCATCAATCTCTTCTGCTTCAACCGCAGTTAAGCCAACCAACTTGTCCGACTCATCCAAACGAATCAAGCGAACACCTTGTGTATTACGACCTAAAATAGAAATTTCAGAAACTCGTGTACGAACCAATACGCCGTTACTTGAAATTAGAATAACTTCTTCTTCCTCTTTTACCAAGCAAGCACTGATCACTTGACCGTTACGCTCAGAAGTTTGGATACCAATCATTCCTTTACCACCACGACGATGGCGCGTGAACTCTTCTGTACGAGTACGTTTACCATAACCATTTTCAGTCGCAATCAATACAACGCTATCATCATTTGGAATGATCATAGATAAGATGGTTTGCTCTTCTGTTAAGTTCATGGATTTAACACCACGCGCACCACGACCAGTATCACGAACATCTTCTTCACTGAAGCGATTCACTTTACCATCTGATGTAAAGAGCATGATGTCTTTAGTACCATCAGTAATCGTTGTACCGATCAATTCATCACCTTCATCCAATGTGATTGCAATCACACCTGTTGAACGCTGGCTTGCGAATTTATCCAATGTTGTTTTCTTGATGACGCCAAATTTCGTTGCCATCACAATATATTTGTCAGCAACGTATTCATCCACTGGCATGATTGAACTAATACGCTCACCTTCGCTCAATGGCAACATGTTCACGATTGGGCGACCTGTTGAACCACGACCTGCTTCTGGTAATTCATAAGTGTGCAACCAATAAACGCGACCGATTGAAGAGAAACACATCAATTGTGAATGCGTGCTTGTTGTCATCATATTCACAACATAGTCTTCATCTTTAACTTTAGCAGCAGATTTACCACGGCCACCACGTTTCTGTGCTTGATATTCACCGAGCTGTTGATACTTGATGTAACCACGATGTGATAATGTTACAACCACCTGTTCATCTGCGATTAAATCTAAAATATTGATATCTTCTGCGGCTTGGCAAATCTCAGTACGACGCTCATCGTGATAATCAGCACGGACTTTTTCCAACTCTTCTAATACAACTTCGCGTAAACGATCAGGATTCACTAAGATTTCAATGAATGCAGCGATTGCTTCTAATAAGCCTTCGTATTCACCGTGAATCTTATCTTGCTCTAAACCTGTTAAACGCTGTAAACGCATATCCAAGATTGCTTGTGCTTGCGTTTCTGTTAAGCGATAGCCTTCAGCCAATAAGCCAAAGCCTTCTAATTCGCTCATTTTTGCATTTTCATTCAAATGTGCAGCGCGCTCTAACATTGGCACAACATCGCCTGCTGCCCAAATTTTCGCAAGCATTTTAGTTTTCGCTGTTGCACCATCTGGTGAAGAGCGAATCAATTCGATCATTTCATCGATATTCGCCAATGCAACTGTTAAACCTTCTAACAAATGTGCACGTTCACGTGCTTTACGCAAATCAAAAATTGTACGGCGAGTGATCACTTCGCGACGATGCGCCACGAATGCTTCCAATACTTGTTTCAAGTTCAACAATTTTGGCTGGCCTTGATCAATCGCAACCATATTGATGCTGAAACTGCTTTGCAACGCTGTATGCTTATATAGTTGATTCAATATAACCATGCCAGATTCGCCACGTTTCAATTCGATTACGATGCGCATACCATCTTTATCGGATTCATCACGCAAACCATCTGGTGCAATACCTTCAACGATTTTATCACGGTGCAATTCAACAATTTTCTCAATCAAGCGAGCTTTATTCACTTGATAAGGTAATTCTGAAACTACGATCACTTCACGATTACGCTTTTCATCAATTTCAATTTCACAACGCGCACGAATCACAACACGGCCACGACCTGTATGATACGCCTCACGAATTCCGCGTGTACCATTGATGATTGCTGCTGTTGGGAAATCTGGCGCAGGAATGTGTTCCATCAAACCATCAATTGTGATTTCTGGATCATTGATCAATGCAACACACGCATTGATTGTTTCAGTTAAGTTGTGTGGCGGAATATTTGTCGCCATACCAACCGCAATACCTGAAGAACCATTCACCAATAAGTTTGGAATTTGCGTTGGTAATACAGAAGGCTCAATTTCAGAACCATCATAGTTTGGAATGAAATCTACAGTATCTTTATCGATATCTTGTAATAAAGTATGCGCAATGCGGCTCATTCTAACTTCTGTATAACGCATCGCAGCTGGTGAGTCACCATCCACCGAACCGAAGTTACCTTGACCATCCACCAACATATAACGCATCGAGAATGGCTGCGCCATACGAACGATTGAATCATAAATCGCGCTATCACCATGTGGATGGTATTTACCCATCACGTCACCCACGATACGCGCAGATTTTTTATAAGGCTTATTCCAATCGTTATGAGTTTGATTCATCGAATGCAAGATTCGACGGTGAACTGGCTTCAATCCATCACGAACATCTGGCAAAGCACGACCAATAATCACGCTCATTGCATAGTCGAGATAAGACTTTTTCATCTCCTCTTCTAAGTTGACCGGAACTATCTCTTTGGCAAACTCACTCATTGAATATCCTTTGTCTAATTATTAATCTTTAACCGAAAAATTATATCACAAAAAGGTATTTTTTGCCCGAAATTCATAGATTGGAATTCCTTGATTTTTAGCAAGTTTTTACACAAATGGAATCACTTGAAATCCTAGTACAATTCTTTCTGCACTTTATAGATTAATCCTCATAATCATCTTTCTTTAATTTTTTAACGCTTTTAGATTTACTAGACTTGTCTTTCAAAGGAGTAGAAGCCAATATTCCTTTATTAAGGCTTAGATCTGACATAGATTTCAGCATATTTTGATTCTCAATCATGCTCTTCAAAGCTTTAGAATCCAGCATTCCTTTATTAAGGCTTAGATCTGACATAGATTTCAACATATTTTGATTCTCAATCATGCTCTTCAAGGCTTTAGAATCCAACATTCCTTTATGGAAGTTTAGATCTGACATAGATTTCAGCATATTTTGACTCTCAATCATGTTCTTCAAGGCTTTAGAATCCAGCATTCCTTTATTAAGGTTTAGATCTGACATAGATTTCAGCATATTTTGATTCTCAATCATGCTCTTCAAAGCCTTATTTTTAGGATAAGCTGTAGTAATAATACGAGACATATCACTATCACGAGCAAGATCTTCTAATACTTCATTAAAGCTAGTTGTTTTTACTGGCGCCTCATTCTCTAAAACTCCCTTTAATAGCTCTGAATTTTCTACATCTACTTTTTCTGAACTCGCTGGGCCTGCATCTACTAAAGCTGGCTCTACTGGCTCAGAAGCTTCATTAAGAAGAGCTAAGGCTTCACGAGTATTATCCTGAAAATATTCCACATAATTAGTTGCAAGTTCTTCACAACCATTAATAGCACCATTCAATATCGTCATTCTTCTTTTAAGATCTTCATCATTCTGATGATCTGGGTACCTAATAAAATGATCTATTTCGCCCCAAGCTTCATCCAGAATGGATCTAATTTGAATTTCTAATTTGAACTCATTAGGATAGTTGGCCTCAACAATATAATGTGTTGAACGATATTTAGATTCCTTTCTTTGTTGTGAATATTCTAGCTCACGCCCATTGATCTCTTTTTTATGCTTATCTTCATAATAAAACCTCAGATCATCTTCTGGAGCATGATAAATCATAACTTTTTCTTCATGACTTATCTTAAAATTCTTACAAATAAAATCATCTACTAATTCCCATTGAAATTTGAATAAATAGATAGCTCTTAAGCCTATTAGATCATTAATGATTTCCTTATAATTGTTTTCATTAATAGATAAATATTTGGATGACAGGTCTTTATTTTCTTTTGCTTCTTTTCTTTTTCTTACAATTTTTGTGAGCAAATGAATCGGGTCTTTAACCCTCCATCTGACAGAATTTATATTATTACAAACCTGCAACTTATTACTTAGATAAATCCCTTCGGTTTCTAATTCTCTCAAAGAGTTTATATAATTGTAATAAATTTTTATTAATTCTTCTGCCGTGATATCTGCTTGATCTAACTCATCTGCTGATAAATCTTTAGAATTTTTAAAATGGTTTTGAATATCAATCATTAAATATTTAGACCTAATTAAAGTTAATTAAACATATAATTTCTCATTAACAGTCTAAAGTCAAAACTAACTTATCAAATAAAATGCCCATTAAAGTGGGCATTGTCAGTTACTCATAACCAAATATCGACAGCGAATGTGCATTTGGATGCTCTTGATTGGTTAACTCTACAAATGGGATATTAAACACTTCACCTAGAATTCGACCATCTTTCAATGATTGTGAATCATAAACACCGTGCAATTCGCCTTGTTTTAATACAATGCATTGATCCGCAGCATGGAGCGCCTGATTCAAGTCATGCATCACACAAACGATCGTAATACCTTTTTCTTGCAATGTCTTAAAGTATTTCAGCAAATGCTTTTGGTGATATAGATCTAAATGATTAAAAGGCTCATCTAATAGCAATAAGCGATCTTCGCCACATGTTTCCAATTCAAACAATGCTTGCACTAAAACACGACCAATTTGTGTACGATGCTGCTCGCCACCTGACAAAACCTGATAAGTTCGATCTAACAAATGTGTTAACTGCAATTGCTCTGCAACTTCCATCATCACATTATGAGCACCTTCATGACGATAACTGACACCATGTGGCATTAAACCCATCGAAAGTACTGCCATCACATTAATGGCAAATGGAATGTGTTGCAATTGAGGCAAAACACAGCGCTTTTGTGCCAGTTCTGCAATTGTATAATCCTGCAACAAATAATCATCGAAGCGAATTTCACCCGTTGTTGGTTGTTCATCGCCTGATAACATATTTAATAGTGTCGTTTTTCCCGCGCCATTTGGCCCAATCAATGCTGTGAATTGATGTTTCGGGATTCGCAACTCAGGTACATTCACTAATGTACGATCACCTTTGCGAGTTTTGATCGTATAAGAGACATTTTTTAACGTAAACATCTTAATCCCCTAGCGCATACCTGATTGGCGATAAACCAAATAACCTAAGAATGGCGCGCCAATAAATGCTGTAAAGATACCTATTGGCACTTCAGCAGGTGCTGCTAAAGTTCTTGATAAACTATCTGCAAATAATAGCAATAGACCGCCCGACATAAACGACAATGGCAATACATAACGATTATCTGAACCAAAGAACATGCGCACTAAATGAGGAATCACTAAGCCGACAAAACCAATACCACCAGAGAATGCAACGGCACTGCCTGTTAAAATCGCAACGCCCCAAATTTGCTGTTTCTTCAATCGCTCTACATTCACGCCTAAGTGTTTCGCTTCACGTTCACCCAATAACATTGCATTCATTGCGCGAATCTTAAATAAGAACATTGGCACAATCAGTAACTGTAAAACAAAGAGAATCGTGAGTTTTGTATAATCAAAACCACCTAAACTACCCAATGACCAAAACGTCAATGAGCGTAACTCTTCATCACTGGCAATAAAAGTCAATAATCCTAAAAGCGCCCCGATGAAAGCGTTAATCGCAATACCAACTAATAGCATTGCGCTCACGCTCACACCTTGATTGTGCTTTGAGAAATGGTATAAAAAAGCTGTCACAGCCCACCCACCAATGCAGGCTGCGACAGGTAGCGTATAATCGTTTAAGTATTCTATTAATGCAGGAAATAGTTTACCACCCAAAACAATCGTTAACGCTACAAAAAAGGCCGCGCCACTTGATACACCGATAATTCCCGGCTCCACCAAAGGATTGCGAAATAAACCTTGCATCACAGCACCTGAGATAGCAAAAGCGCCACCCACTAATAATGCTGCGAGGATTCTTGGCAAGCGAACCTGCCAAAATATATAACTATCTAAACTACCAAAATTGAAAACTTCGCCCCAATTGATCGTTAAAGCTCCGAAATAACTGGATACAACCACAGTTAAAACAATTAAGCCTGTCATAAACATCAGGCTTAATGATAAAGATTTGTTGCCCACTACTTTGCTTCCTCTAAACACTCATCAATCATACGGCTTAGAATCAATGTATCGTCATACAAACGGACGCCATAAACTAATACATGGCTAATATCCACTTCAAATACACATTTTGGTTGCACTTGTTTTGGCCAGCCAATGCTAGAAACATCTTTTCGCATTACTGGCACATTTTTTTCTGAGAATTCTTTACGAGTGCCAATTAGTACAATCTCTGCATTTTGTTGAATTTGTGTTTCTAAATTCACAGCTTTATAAGCTCTAAATTGACTAGCAAATGGATTAGTCAAACCCAACAAATCAATCAAAGCTGTCGCACTTGTATCACCACCAGCAAAGCTTTTAGAGTTACCACCGCCCATTTCTTCCATAATGAACAGCGTATTACGAGCACCACGTTTATTAATGTCATCCTTCAATAAACCATGTTTTTTCTCTAATGATTGGTTCAATGCTTCACTTTTCATTGGCTCATTAAAAATTTCACCAATCTGTGTCACTAAGCTTTTTAATTCATCTAAATTGCTTGGCTTTGCCAATGTATAAGATTGAATGCCTGATTTACTCACTTGCTCTACAACATTTTTAGGACCTGAATCTGACGACCATAAAACCAAAGTTGGCTTTAAGGACAACATTCCCTCTGTTGACAGTGCAATGCGATAACCGACATCAGGTAATTGTTTCAATGCCTCGTTATAATGGCTTGTTGTATCTGCTCCAACTAACAATTGGTCTTTGCCCAATGCTTCGACAACTTGTGTGATGTAAGCAGAAGTCGTGATCACTCTTTCTTCTGCCATCACACCATTCACCAATCCTGCCATTAAGAGTGCAGATAAAATTACTTTTTTCATCATTTGCCTCTTAGCTTAGAAATTCACTGTCACAGAGATACCTGCATTGATGCCTGGCTGAGTTGCACGATCCAACGCTGCATTGCTCATTTTGCCCATACGACCGCCCCAGTTCCAATGTTTCTTATCTAATAGATTGTAGATGCCTGCATTCACACGAATGTTTTCAGTTGGCTTATATTCAGCAATCAAATCCAAAGTTCCGTAGCCCGGCATTTTCACGCCATCTTTACGTAAACCTTCTGAAATTTGACTGTCTTTTTTACCTTTTGATAATTTCCAGTTCAAACCAACATAAGCTGTATCACTGTATGCATAACTTAAACCTAAAACTGCTGTTAATGGCTCTACGCTATCAATTGGCTCTTTAGTTTTGTCGTCCTTGCCTTTGGCATACGCAACCGCACCATTAAAACGCAATTCTCCATCACCATTTTGTAATTCCAAAATACGTAAGCTTGTTTTCGCTTCTAAGCCATAAATATGAGTTTTATCCAAGTTTGTAGATTGATATGTCATCAAGCCAGTTTCTTTATCAATGCCTTGATAAACCATCTCTTCGATAAAATCATTGTAACGAGTATAGAACGCAGCAACAGATGCAGTATTAATGTCATCGTTGTAGTTCCAACCTAATTCAAATGTCTTACTTTTTTCAGGTTTCAAGTTAGGATTTGAGCGTGTTGCATAACCTTGTGCCAAGTTTGCAAAACCCATATTCACAGCTGTGAAGCTTGGTGCTTTGAAACCTTCAGCATAGTTAGCATATAAAGTATGGTTATCTGTTGGGTAATATAAAACGGCTAAGCGCTTAGATAGGTTATCTTTGTTCATACCCGTTGGTGCCAATGTACCTAAGTTACCATCAATGTATGCACCACCTTGTTTAACCTTCAATGAATAATGGTCATAACGCAAACCTACAATCACTTCAATTGTGTTATCTAAGAAACCAATACGATCTTGTACAAACAAACCATATTCTTGCACTTTAGAATCAGGGAAACTTTTTGTTGGGAAAGCACCAGCAGGCTCTTTAGATAAACCTGTTTCTGAATTGATTGTATCGCCCAATCTCAAAGTTTTAACTTTCTGATGCTTATAGTTTGCACCATACGTTAATTCGTGAGCAATAGAACCCAACATTAAATCTTTATTGAATTCAGCATTAAAACCAAACTGATCATTATCAAAATGTGATGTTCTCCAGCGATCTTCTAAATGTGGTGCAACTGCTGGTCTTGGTGGACGCGCTGGGCTACCAAAGTTTTGTCTCAATTCATCAACATTCTGCTTGGCTTTAGTTGTCTGGTAATAAGTCATCCAATGACCTTTATCAAACATTGGTGTTGCTGATTCAAACTCATGGCGTAAGTTAATTTGTTGTCTTTCTGTTTTTAAATCACTGCTTCTTTCAAGATATTTTGGCTGACTTGGCATACCCATCACATGCGAAGTAATCACAGATAGACCCTTATCCCAAGTTTTATCTTGATATGCTTCGTAGCTTAGTGAGAATTCATGTTCTGCATTTGGCTCGTAAACAACCTTCGTTAAGATATTTTTAATATTAGATTCTGAAGGATTTGGATTTTTACGATTCGCACCTAATTCTGATTCACTGTATGCTTTGCCATAGTAGTTTTCACGCTCATAATGTTTACGGAAAGATGCGCGCACAAATGCAGATAGTTCGTCAGTAAATTTTGCAGCAGCCGTGCCTGTGATTAACTGATCACGATCCACGGAGTTATAACCTGTTTTGATTTCAAAACCTGTTCTTCTACCTTCTTGGATAAAATCTATTGGGTCTTTCGTTTGCATAAAGATACCACCAGCCAATGCGCTGCTACCATACAACATTGAAACTGGACCTTTGATGATATCGATTGATTTCATAGCATCAATATCAAAGTACCCTTGCCCTAATTCTGTATAACCACCTGGAAAACTGAACGCTTTTGGTAATGGTGCACCATCAACTGCCACCATCACACGATCGCCACCAACACCACGAATTTTAATATCATCAATTCGACCAGAAGCACTTGAATCGATAGTGATGCCTGGCTCATATCGCAATGCATTAGATAAGTTTGTGGCACCAATACGTTCCATCGTTTCACTTGTCACTTGCACCAAACTTGTTGCAGCTTCTTCTGCAACACGATCATCCTTTAGCGCAGCCACAACAACTCTTGTTGTACCAACTTCTTTAGGTGCTTTTTCTTCAGCAGAAACAACTGTGCTAGATAATGCAACAGTCAACATAGTGAACAGCAAAGTGTGACGGTGGTTACGCATAAATATTCCCAAATGTGATTAACTCTTAATATCAAACGATATTGATTCTTGTTTGTGTATTATTGACATTTATCAAGCATTGTCAATCAAAACTTATCAGAATCTTTTAAGAAACTTATCACTGAGAAACATAATCCATTGAAATTATATTCATCTATATAAAAAATTATATTAATCATTTAATTAATATTAATTAAATAAGTGATGACTAGAAAAATGATAAAATCGCCCAGATGAAGCATGTTTGCTTGATTAACATCAATTTTATAAAGATAAATTTACAATTGTGTCCGCTAAAAATCATTATCATGAGACACTCGCTATATGTATATATAATTTCGAATTACCACCAACCCAATCAGATAAGGGAGCCATATGAAAAAACTTTTGACCAGATTGGTAATTTTAGGCGTTGTTGCCTTTATTGCCGTATTTGTAGGTTCTTTCATGATTATAAAAAATCGAACCAAAACATTTACAGAGCCACCTAAAGTTACGCAAGAAACATTACAACGTGGTGAGTATGTTGCACGATTATCAGACTGTGCAGCATGCCATACAGCACCTGGCGACCAAGAATACGCTGGTGGCTTAGCTATGCAAACACCATTTGGTGCAATCTATTCCACAAATATTACACCTGATAAAACAACAGGGATTGGTAATTACACATTAGAAGAATTTGGTAATGCTGTTAAACATGGTGTTCGTAAAGATGGCGCACCACTTTATCCTGCAATGCCTTATGCTTCTTATACATTAATGCCAGATGAAGACATCGCAGCAATGTATGCATATTTCATGCAATCAGTGCCTGCAATTCAAAAAGAAAATGGCGCATCCACATTCCCTTGGATCATCAGCATGCGTTGGCCAGTTGCTTATTGGCAAATGCTATTTGCACCAATTCGTGATTTTGAACAAAACACTCAATTAACAGAATTGCAAAATCATGGTGCTTATATTGTTGAAGGTCCAGGACATTGCGGTGCATGCCATACACCACGCGGTATCGCTTACCAAGAGAAAGCATTATCCAATGATTCTAGTGATCTATTTTTATCTGGTGCATTAATCGATGGCTGGAGAGCAAAAAGTTTACGTGGCGAAGGCCAAGGTTTAAAAACTTGGAGCGAAGATGAAATTGTTGAATTCTTGAAAACTGGTCGTACAGATAAAGTTGCAGCGTTTGGTGCAATGGCTGATGTTGTAGAACACAGCTCACAATACTGGACAGAGAAAGATCTGAAAGCAACAGCAAGTTACTTGAAAACATTGTCGCCTGCACCTAATAAATCATTGGAATTAGCAACGAAGAAAGATACAACAACAGATCTATTATTATCTGGCAAATTCATGAATGATCCAGGTGCAGTGTTATATGTGGAAAACTGTAATATCTGCCATAGAATGGATGGTGAAGGCGTACCTCGCATCTTCCCTGCTTTGAATCAGAATACAGCGATCACAGCTCAAAATGCACAATCAGTGATTCAAGTAACGCTAGAAGGCGGAAAAATGCCTAATACACCAGCAGATAGAATGGCATTCGCAATGCCTGGTTTCAATCACCTAAGTGATGATGAAACAGCATTGGTGATCAACTTCATTCGTAACTCTTGGAACAACGTAGCACCTGAAATTTCAGCACAAGATGTTGCAGAGATTCGCCATTTCTTAGCGAACAAAGCACCGAATATTACCTCAGTGAAGGAGGATAAATAATGAAAAAGCGTGTAATTTTATCTTTAAGTGTTGCAGCATTGATGGCAACATCAGCCTTCGCTTACACATTAACGGATGCTCAGCCAAAAGAATATGCAATGACAAGCAAAGATGGTCAACCATTGCCTGATTACGTTGTGCCATCTGATTTAGAAATTGCAAAAGAGCCAAATGCAGAGCAAATTTTTTATGGTAAAGAGCTTTTAAACTCAACCAAAAGATTATTGCCTGACAATGTTGGTGCAATGATGAACTGTAACAGCTGTCATATTGCTGAAGGTAAAGCGGAATTTGGTGCACCTTACTTAACATCGTTGCCACAATATCCAAAAGTGATGCCACGTGCTGGTAAATTAGTGAACATGGAAATGCGTGTCAACGGCTGTTTCCAACGCTCTATGAACGGTAAGCCTCTCAATCCTGAGTCCAAAGAGATGAAGGCAATCATTGCTTATATGGACTGGCTCAGCAAAACTCAACCAGAAGGTGCAAAAGTTAAATTAGTTAACTCAGGCCCTGTGGATGAATCATTAGTGCCAAATATTGACAATGGACAAGTTGTTTACGCTGAACGCTGTGCATCTTGCCATGGCAACGATGGTGAAGGCTTGAAAGATAAGCGTGGCAACATTGTATTCCCACCATTATGGGGCGATGAATCATTCAACATTGGTGCAGGTTTAGCACGTACTTATAAAGCGGCTCAATTTGTGAAATACAATATGCCAATGGGTGTTGAAACTACAGGCATTTGGGGCCAAGGCAATCAAGGCACATTGACAGATCAAGAAGCTGTGGATGTTTCTGAGTACTTCACGCACATGCCAAGACCTGATTTCCCAGGTAAAGTGAATGACTGGCCAAATGGCAATAAGCCAAAAGATGCAAGATATTAATGCATTAACATAACTGATCAGCCATTCTTATGAATGGCTTTTCTTTTTATATATCCGAACTCATCCTTTATAATCTAATATCATGTATCAACTTAGGAAGGATAATGACATACAAAATTTTCTCGACTGTTTTCTGCGCCCTAATTTTAACTGCCTGTAATTCTCTGCCTTCACATGAAAAGAAAATCCTAGATGGCGAAGCTTTATATTATAAAGGCGTACAACATCTCTCTGGCCAAGGTGCCCAAAAAGATGAGAAGAAAGCGCTACAATATTTCCAAGCGGCAAGTGATAAAGGCTATGTATCTGCTGATAATGCCATTGCTGTAATGTACGATGAAGGCATTGCCGTTAAACAAGATAAAACATTAGCACTTAAGTATTATGAAAAAGCTGCTGAATCTAACGAAGAATCTGCACAATACAACCTTGCAGCTTATTATTATGAAAACGATCCCACCAACCCAAAGCTTCAGCAATATTTAGCTCAACCTGTACCAAACAAAGATGGTGAAGCTTTAAACCTCAAAGCACGCATCCAAATGAATAATGGCAACTTTAAAGAAGCCTATCAATTATTCACAAAATCAGCGTGGCAACAAAACCCTGAAGCATTCTTTTATTTATATTTAATGAATAAAGAAGGCAAAGGCACACCACAAAATAATCAGAAAGCACTCACTTATTTACGCAAATCAGCTGAATTGAATCAACCCAATGCTCTATTTACATTAGGTACAATGTACTTAAAAGGTGAAGGTGTTCAACAAGATACAGATAAAGCATTACCATTATTAGAGAAAGCCGCACAAATGGGTCATACAAAAGCTCTTGTGAACGTAGCAATCATGTATCAAAAAGGTGATGGCGTGGAGCAAAATATACCTAAATCTATACAATTATTAAAAGTTGCGGCAGTACAAGGTGATCAACAAGCCATTCAAGCATTACAGACAATAAAATAACTCATTGATTTCAATGAAATATATTTATATATAAGATAATCATTCTCAAATAGTAAGACAAAAACTTGACTACATTATAAATACAAAAATGAAGTCAATTTTTTATAAAAACTTAATCAATATATTTATATTCAATAAGTTATATTGTTTTTAGCATAATTTACCCTATAAATTATCGTTGAACACAAAAAACAAAATGACATTTATCATGAATAATATGATTTAAAAATTGACATAAATATGAATTCTGATATTATGTCATTCGACATCTAGTTAATTCTAGATGTTCTCCTCCATATCCTCCTTTGGTGGTTATTTTGCCGAAATTCAGTTTTCGGCTTTTTTTTGCCTAAAATTTGGCAAACACAGCTATTCAGCCCTATTTATCGCAACAAGCTTATCTAATTTAATCTGTTTTGAGATACTTTGACTTGAAGATGGCATATCATATTTGATCTTCTATCCATCAATTGTTGAATCATTCTTTCCTTTTTTATTGTTGTCATGGTTATTTAGTTATTCTTATGATGTTAATGATAAGCTTTTTTATAATAAAAATAAATAGTTATCACTCAAACTGTTCTAGTGTTATTGATTCGCATTTTATGTTTTGTGTCATATACCTTTCATTGGCAAATGATATTAAGCAACATTTAATCAATATTATCAATAGCTTATTTAAATTAAAAGTTAATATTTATCACGTTTTAATGTATAATGTCATCTATGTATTGCCAATATTTAAAATAAGGAGAACATCATGAAAGGAAGTCAAAAAGTTATCGATTACTTAAACGTATTATTAGCAGGCGAATTAGCAGCACGTGATCAGTACTTCATTCACTCAGCGATGTATCAAGAATGGGGCTATAAAAAATTATTCGATAGAATTCGCCACGAAATGGATGATGAAACTGAACATGCACAATTGATCATCTCTCGTTTACTATTATTAGAAGCAACACCAAACATGATTCCTGATAAATTGGACATCGGTGCAGATGTTGTTGCAATGCTTGAAAGTGACTTACGTTTAGAATTAAGTGTACGTGAAGCATTGAAGAAAGGCATCAAATTGTGTGAAGAAGAACAAGATTACGTAACGCGTGATATGTTAGTTGTTCAGTTGAAAGATACTGAAGAAGATCATGCGCATTGGTTAGAAAAACAATTACGTTTAATCAAAACTATTTCTTTACCAAACTATCTTCAAGACCAATTGAACGGCTAGGAGGAAGTTTATGAAAGTTGATCGCGCTGTTATTCAACAGTTGAACAAAGTATTGGGTCAATATCTTATTTCTATTAACCAATATTTTTTACATGGTCGTATTTTAAAAAACTGGGGCTTTGAAGCTTTGGGCAAAACGATCTATAAAAAATCTATTGAAGATATGAAAGAATCAGATGATTTGATCGAACGTATTTTATTATTGGAAGGTTTACCAAATCTACAAGATTTGGGCAAAATCTTAATCGGTGAAGAAGTACCAGAAGTAATTAGCAGCGACTTAACTTGCGAATATAACAAACGCACAGTTTTAGTTGAAGCAATTCGTGTTTGTGAAGAAAAAGAAGATTATGTTTCTCGCGATTTGTTATCTCATTTATTAGATGAAAGCGAAGAACACATTGATTACTTAGAAACACAGCAAGAATTGTTGGCTGAGTTAGGTTCTGAGAAATACCATCAATCTATTATCTAATAGTAGAATATTTATGAGTTACAAAAAAACCGCCTATACTGCGGTTTTTTATTGCATATTTTAGATCTATCACTCAGCCCAAGCTTTTAATACTAAAGATGCATTGACTCCACCAAAGCCAAAGCCATTACACAATGCATATTGGATTTGCATAGGCTTAGCTTTTTCCATCACAATATTTAAATGTTCTGCTATAGGATCTGGCTGATGACAATTCAATGAAATTGGAACAATCTGATTTTTAAGCGCCATAGTTGTGAAAATTGCAGCCAAGCCACCAGCAGCACCTAATAAATGCCCAGTGGAAGATTTAGTCGAAGAAATCGCAACTTTTGCATGATCTCCAAATAAAGCTTTGATCGCTGTTAACTCACCAACATCACCAATTGGCGTTGATGTTGCATGTGCATTAATGTAATCAACCTGATTAGGTGAAATACCTGCCATCTTAATGGCATTTTCCATTGATCTTCTTGCACCATTACCATCTTCTGGCGCTGCTGTAATATGATAAGCATCGGCCGTTGTACCGTAACCTACGATTTCTGCAATCGGTTTTGCACCTCTTTGTTGTGCGTGCTCTAATGATTCAATGACAAGCAGCCCCGCGCCTTCTGCAATCACAAAACCATCACGATCTTGATCAAATGGACGAGATGCTGTTGTTGGATCGTCATTATGTGTCGTTGTTAATGCCTTTGCAGCATGGAAACCTGCAATTGCAACCGAATCAATACATGATTCTGCACCACCACACAATGCGATATCAGCTTCATCATTTTGAATTAGACGAACAGCATCACCAATTGCCTGTATGCCTGCGGCGCATGCCGTAACAGGCGTGCCCATTGGTCCTTTAAAGCCATACTTAATAGAAACTTGCCCAGCAGCTAAGTTTGCTAAAAATGATGGTACTGTGAAAGGTGATAGTCTTTTATTTGGATTTTCATGTAACGCAATCGCACTATCTTGTATCGTTTTTAAACCACCGATACCAGAAGCAATAATCGTTGCTGTCTGCATCTTTTCTTCTTCCGTTTCAGGATGCCAGTTAGCTTCTAATAACGCTTCATTGGCTGCAACAAGCGCAAACAAAATAAAACGTTCCATGCGCTTTTGATCCCTTTCTGTCATTAAAGCATCAGGATTAAAACCCGCACTTGGATCATTGGCAATTGAATCAACAATGCCTGCAATTTTTACAGGAAAATCCTTCGACAGATCATCAGGAATCTTTTTTATCCCAGATACGCCAGCAATTAAGCGTTCCCAAGCAACATCTGTTTGACAACCTAATGGAGAAACAGTGCCCATTCCTGTTATCACAATTCGTTTACGCTGAGTCATAATTATCTTCTCCAATAATGAAATAAATTATGTAAAAGTGGCAACATCTGATCAAAATGCTGATCTGCCCTTCTGTAAATCATAGAACCTTTGATGATTGAAATAAGTTCCACTGTGCATTGGTTAACATCAATATTATTTGGCAGCTCTTTTTCAGTCACTGCCTTTTGTATTAATTCCAAATACAAACTATATTCAAACTCAACCAAGGCAGTAATTCGTTTTTGCAATGTTTCAGGAAAAGCTTCATAACTATTTAAGAATGAAACCAAACCACAAATTTCATCTTTCTGTAAAGTTTTTATATTTTTATTCACCAAACGCTCCAATTTAGCAAGCGCTGTTGGGACGTTTATATTATCCAAAACTTTATTAAAAGCTGTTCTCCAAAAATTTTCTGTCAAATCGCAAATTGCAATCGCTAGGTCTTCTTTGGAAGCAAAATAGTAATGCAAGCTAGGCTTTGTAATGCCAATTTCTTTCGCTATATCAGCATAACTAAAATTGGAATACCCAACTGTTCGAATCTTTTGGCTCGCTATTTTTAATATCTGTTCACGTTTTGGCATAAGAAATTGTGCTCACTTAAAAATATATACTGTAATAATTTTATCTACTAGTAGGTAGATAAGTCAAATAATAAAAAAGCTATCCTTTTTTGATAGCTTCTTTTAGAACCTTATCTTAACCTTCTGGCCAAATGAAACGTCCTTTAATTTCAGGATCAGTTTCAATGAATGTTTTCATTTCATCTGATTGGAAAGATTTTTTCACATCTTTTGCCCAGGTTGTTTCTAAGTCAGATTTTTTCACTGTCACTAACAACTCTAAATCAGGCAAAAATGTCTCATGCGCCAAGGCATGTTCTGAACCAATGCCCGCCAACAATGCAACACCGCCTGGCATAATGCCATAATCAATTTCTTGTAATAAACGTGGAATCAAAGCTGAATCGACTTCTTTAAATTCCAAGTTATAAGGATTATTGGTGATATCTCTTTGCGTTAAAGTTGCAATATCCGCTTCTGGATTCACTTCGATCCAACCCACTTTTGCCAGCAAAGCATAAGCACGCGCTGTATTGGATGGATCATTTGGAATCAAAACCTTATCTTTATCCTTCACATTATCCAAATTCGTCTGTTTCACTGAATAGATAAACGCAGGAATGGATGGCGTATGCACCAATGAAACTAAATCACTTTTTGTTTCGCGATTATAAACGTTCAAATATGCTTGATGTTGTGCTGTATGGAAATCAATTCCGCCACTGATCAATGCTTCATTAGCATCACGTAAGCCATTAAAGTTCATCAATTCAATTGTATAACCTTGCTTCTCTAATTGAGGCACAACAACTTTTTCCACCAATACATTATGTGCACTTGGCGGCAAACCAACTTTCAATGTTTTCTTATCTGCTGATTGATCAGCACCCTGCCCGCAAGCCACTAATAAAAAGCTCAGTGTTGCAGCCATGATCGGATATATATATTTCTTCATGCTCACTCCATTTTAAATTTTAATTTCATATATAACATATATGTATTATATAGAATAATTTTTAACTGTATATCAAATTATTTTTAATTTAAAGTATCCTTTTTAATCGAGAAAATACTATGAATCAACGTTGTGGTTGGTGCGGTAACGAAAAGATCTATCAAGATTACCATGATCAAGAATGGGGCGAACCACTCTATGATGATCAAGCACTCTTTGAATTATTCATATTAGAAACATTACAAGCCGGTTTATCTTGGATCACTGTACTCAGAAAACGTGATGCTTATCGTGCTGCATTGGATAATTTTGATGCTGAAAAAATTGCCCAATATGATGAAGCCAAATATGAAGCATTGATGCAACATCCCGAGCTTATTAAAAACAAACTCAAAATGCACGCCATTATTCATAATGCACAATGTTATTTAGAATTGAAAGCAAAACACGGCAGTTTTTCTGATTGGCTGTGGCAATATGTTGACCATCAACCTATTATCAATGGCTTTGGGCGATTATCTGATGTGCCAGTTAAAACTGAAATTTCAGATAAATTAAGTAAAGATCTTAAAAAACTCGGCTTCAAATTTGTAGGTAGCGTAACAATTTATGCATTCATGCAGGCAATGGGCATGGTGAATGATCATGTGAGTAATTGTTTTAAGTATCAACCTAACCATTAACAATCCTAATAAACATGTAAATCTAACGTAAATAGCCAGCGATTCCGTTACAATACCGCGTATTAATGTTATTTAGATAAGAAAATTCCAATGAAAAAAGCATTCCTTACATCACTTCTGTTGATGTTACCTCTAGGCATTCACGCTAACGCACAAGATTCTATGAGCCTTGGTATTGGTCTTGGTTACCAACAAAAACCTTATGCAGGCGATAATGCTGATTGGGTTCCGTTACCACATTTTGAATATAAAAATGGTAATTTGTTCATTAAAGGCTTAAAAGCGGGTCTGTATCTATTCAATACACCAACAACTAAATTTGATGCTCACTTAAGATATGACTCATTAAACTTCAAACCAAGTGATGCAAATGGCGCATTGACTGGCTTAGACCGCCGTAAATCAACAATTGAATTAGGTGTAGGCTTTCAACATTACTTTGAAAACCAAGTATTCATAAGCACAGAAATCAATGGCGATATCTTAGGCAGAAGCGATGGTTTTAACATTGATGCTGGTGTTGGTATGGTTCATCAAATCAATGATCACTTTAAAGTGATTCCAAAAATTGGTGGTGTTTGGTCAAGTAAAGATCACAATGATTATTACTATGGTGTTTCAGGTTCTGAATCCAATAGAACAGGCGTATCTGCTTATAATCCTGGCAGTAGCTTCACACCATATGTTGGTGTTGGCACAGTGATTGATGCAACAGATAATCTGCATGTTTTTGGTGGCGCGCAAATCAAATTCTTACCAAGCGAAGTTAAAGATAGTCCAATGACAGATCGTTCAACACTATCTAACTTTGCAATTGGCGTTAGCTACAGCTTCTAAATCATTTTATAATGATGATAGATTCACAGGAATGGGCACGAACATGTGCCCTTTTTTATACTTTTAATATTTTAATCTGATCTCTATGAACAATCCTAACTCATCCACACCACAAAATGGCTTTTATTACTTTTCGCAAGGCTGGAAATTAATGTTGGAGCCTGGCTTAAAGCGTTACATTTTTATGCCAATCCTCATCAATATTTTGATCATTGGCAGTGCATTCTTTTATATCTATACACAAGTGAGTGATATTGTGAATTGGGCATTAAGTTACTTGCCAACATGGTTACATTGGTTGAGTTATGTGCTTTGGCCATTCATTCTTATCAGTGTGCTGATCTTCTTTGGTTACTTTTTCACCACGTTAGCCAACATTATCGCTGCGCCTTTCAATGGCATGTTATCCGCTAAATTGGAAAGTATGCTCACCAATACAACTGCTGAAGATGATTCATGGGCAAACTTTGCCAAAGATTTTGCGCGCAGCATTCAACGGGAATTTCAAAACCTCGCGTATTACATTCCAAGATTGATTGGAATTTTACTGTTATTTTTAGTGCCAGTGATTGGCACAATTGTCGCGCCAATCCTGCTCTTTTTATTCAATGCTTGGATGATGTCCATTCAATACAATGATTACGCTTTTGACAATAATCGCGTCAGTTTTCCAATAATGAGACAACGATTGAAGCAAGATCGTACAAATAACTTAATGTTCGGCACGATGATCAACCTTTTTACAATGATTCCTTTCGTTAACTTAGTGATAATGCCCGCAGCTGTTTGTGGTGGCACATTACAATGGGTCAAAAAATATCGTAGCGATTTTGTCAAATAAACTTGGTTTTAACTAGGCTTTGTGGAACAATAGAGCCATTAATTTTATTCAAGGTTTACATTATGATCGACAATGACGGCTATCGCTCGAATGTTGGAATCATCTTGTGTAATCGGGACAAAAAACTATTTTGGGGTCATAGAATAGGGCATTTAGATTCATGGCAATTTCCTCAAGGCGGCATCGATGATGGTGAAACGCCTGAAGAGGCAATGTTTCGAGAATTGAAGGAAGAAGTTGGATTATCTTCTGATGATGTAAAAATTTTAGGAAAAACTAAAAGCTGGTTAAGGTACCGTTTACCACAACGATTGATTCGTAGAAATAATACGCCTCGTTGTATTGGGCAGAAGCAGATTTGGTTCCTATTAGAACTCACTTCTGATGACAATGCGATCAATTTAGAGTGTTTTGATACACCTGAATTTGACCATTGGAAATGGGTTGAATATTGGAAACCAATCGACGAAGTCATATACTTCAAGCGTAAAGTTTACAACAGAGCACTGGTTGAGTTGGCACCATTATTATTTAAAGGCACAGCAGTTCCAGATAAACCTTTATATGAGAAACGTGCTGATTTTAGACCAAAACCAAAAGTAAGACGTTCTTTATATCGAATGAAGAGCAGAGGTTAAAAACTCAAATAGCCCATGAAATCATGGGCTATTTTTTTATCTAATACTTTTGAAGAAGCTGTTCTTTTTCCGTAGTGATCCAAGCCAAATCTGCACATAAAGCTTTATGAAACGCTTTGGCTTCTGGCTTAAATTTCTTCCATTCTTGATCACCTAAATATTTTATATCTTTGTAGTTCCGACCAATATTGAATGTGAATACACTTTTTGACACAATTTTTGCCATTTCTAATTTAAAATCGCCCGATGCGCGATCAATGATTTTATGAAAATCATTGGCAGAAAACTCTGTCACATTACCTTGAGTTTTAATCGCTTTACCCAAGGTTCTTGTTGCATCAGTATGTGTATTATCCAACATTGTAATGAGCTGAGAATTGCCATCTAATTGCACTTTCACAACATTCACAAATTGAGAATGTAATGAATCCATCAATGTCATTGCTTCTTTCTCTCGTTGTGGTAATTTCTGCACAATGAAAGCCACCAAAGCTTTAACTTTGCCCTGCTCTTCTTGCGATAAATCTAACTTTGCACCATTCAAAGATACTTCGCCTGTTTGATGCAAAATATAACGCTTTCGCCCTTCTGTGATTTCCACAAAGTTCGCAAATGCTGTCATATCGTATGTGGGGTCTTTCTCACAAACAGATTTTGCCAAACTCAATTGTGGCAATGCTAATGTACTTAGAATCAATAATAATCCGAGGGATTTCTTGGCTAACATAATAATTTTCCAATAAAAAAGCACAATATTTATGATTAAATATTGTGCTACAGATTACAACAAAATGATTATTTTTTCATAGCGGATAACGAACGTCTCACAAACACTGTACAGATCATAATGAATACAAATAAACCTGCCAATTGTGTGACTGTGCCTGTTGAACCGCCCAACATGTTTGTTAAATTATCCAACAATGATAATGGCGCTGCGCTGTGCCCACTAGAAACACTGATCACAATAATTACAGCCATTAACACGCCCACTAAGCTTTCACCCACAATTAAACCTGAAGCGATCAATGTTGCCTTACGATCCACCAATGTATAAGTTTCCTCAAAGTCTTTCACATCACCTTTATACATACGATTCTTCACAGAATGACGAATGAACCATGCTAATAAACCGCCCAAGAAGATTGGTGTTGTGATGGTTGGTGGCAAGTAAATTCCCATGCCCACAGCTAATGCTGGTAATCTTAATACTGAACCTGATTTACCTAAAATAAAATCAACAACAATAAAGAATACACCTAAGCCAACACCAATTAAGATCATCGTCCATTGTAAATTATGAGAGAAGATACCTGTCGCAATTGTACTCATCAACGTTGCTTGTGGCGCTGCCAATACTTGTGTTGGATCCATATCTGCGCGCGGTAATGCACCTGTGAAACCATAAGCTTGATATAACACATCCAAAATTGGTGCAATGACCAATGCGCCAATAATACAGCCGATCAATAACGCTGCTTGCTGTTTCCATGGCGTTGCATGAACCAAATAACCTGTTTTCAAATCTTGTAAGTTATCATTTGAAATACATGCAATTGCTAATACTGCTGTTGTTGTGAATAGCGCTAAAGCCGTTGCAAAATGCTGTCCATTTTCAGTGCCTAAGAAACCATTGCTTTCACCGATGACTAATAAAATCAATGAAACGACAATGATGGAAACAATCCCTATGCCTGAAATTGGGCTTGCGGATGATCCCACCAAACCTGCCATATAACCACTCGCCGCAGCAATCAAAAAGCCCATGACGAATGCAAAAATAACTGCACAAACAACTAATGTCCAAGCAATGCCTGCTGATAAACCACTATCTTGCACGAATACATAAAAAGTACCCACAAGAATTAACAACATTGCAAACATGATTGCGAAAATTGTTTTTGGTGATAAATCTTGCTCTGTACGATCAACGCCTTTGCCTTCTTCATCTTTCAAAGCGCCCAATGACATTTTTACGCCTTCAATCACTGGTTTAAGCAATGTGATCAATGTCCAAAGTGCAGCAATTGCCAACATACCTGCACCAATAAAGCGAACATCCTTCGCCCAGATTGTCATTGCTTCATCCGCTAAACTTGTGAATGTACCGTAATCACCCGTGCTACTTAAAATTGGCACAACCACAAACCATGCGATGATTGAGCCTAGAATAATCGCAATACCAGAAATGATGCCAACCAAATAACCCGCACTCAATAAAGCTAATGAGAAACCTAATGGCAATTGGAAAATTGCTTTGCCTTGCGTGAACCATAAAGATGCACTACCTGCCAATACACGAAAACCATTAGAAAAGAGCGTCACAATAGAAGCGACTAAACCGCCAAATAAAATGTCTCTTAAACCTTCTTTTGAAGATTCAGCACCTTCATTCGTATCAGTATTACAGCCTGCTTTAAGGATTTCCGCTGCTGCCACACCTTCAGGATATGGTAAGTTACTTTTCACAACCATCGCATGGCGCAATGGAATGGAGAATAAAACCCCGAGCATGCCACCTGCTGAACAGACAACGAACGTTAGCCAAAATGGAAAATCTTGCCAATAACCAATCATGAGTAAACCAGGAATCACAAAGATGACAGAAGATAATGTACCTGCTGCGGATGCTTGTGTTTGCACCATATTATTTTCAAGAATGGTCGAGCCTTTGAAAAATCTTAAGACCGCCATTGAGATCACTGCTGCAGGAATTGCAGAAGAGAATGTTAAACCTACTTTTAAGCCTAAATAAACGTTAGATGCGGTAAAAACAACCGTAATCAACGCACCTAAGATGATACCTCGTACTGTTAATTCTTTTAAGTCCTTCATAAATTTCCGATCATACTTTTTTACAAGCTATTGAATATACGCCGATGGATAAAAATGTAAACCTCTTCTACAAATGCCTAGGGATTGCGCATAAACTTTTCAATAAACCAACCTTGTAAATAGGCTACACTTGAGCTACAGAAAATTTTATTAACTTTGGAGTAAAATAATGACGATTACCTTAACAGGAGCATTGGTTGCCCTCATACTTGCCATTGTCTTAATTCTCAGAAAAGTTCCACCCGTTTATGGCATGCTGATTGGTGCTTTTGTGGGTGGTTTTGTAGGATTAATCTTCCAAACAACAATGGATACAGCACTGACAACAACTGTCAGCACAATGATGCAAGGTGCTCAAGGCATCATGCCCGCAGTTTTACGAATCATTGCCGCGGGTGTTTTAGCAGGTGTTTTAATCGAATCAGGTGCAGCATTAATCATTGCTGAAACCATCATCCGTAAAGTTGGCGAAGCTAAAGCATTATTAGCATTGATTCTAGCTAGCTGTATTTTGACAATGTCTGGTGTTTTCATTGACGTTGCGATCATCACTGTTGCACCGATTGCACTCGCAATTGGACATAAAGCCAATTTATCTAAAATGGCAATTTTGTTAGCAATGGTTGGTGGTGGTAAAGCAGGTAATATCATGTCACCCAACCCAAATACAATCGCCGCTTCGGATTTCTTCCATATCGAAATGACGAGCTTAATGGCTGCAGGTATTATCCCAGCAATTTTTGGCCTAATCGCTACGTACTTCTTGGCAAAATGGTTAACCAAAAAGGGTAGCAATATTCACACAACAGATTTAACAACGATTGATAATACGGATTTACCAAAATTCTTATGTGCGATTTCAGGCCCAATCGCAGCAATCTTACTATTAGCACTTCGTCCATTGGCTAAGATTACCATTGATCCTATGATCGCCTTACCTGTTGGTGGCTTAGTGGGTGCAATCATGATGGGCAAAGTTAAACACATTAACCATTATGCTATCTCTGGATTACATAGAATGTCTGGCGTTGCGATCATGTTATTGGGAACAGGCACCTTGGCTGGCATCATTGGCTCTTCTGAACTGAAAACTACGATGGTAAATTTAATCAATGCAACGAATTTACCCGACTATATGTTGGCACCAATCTCTGGTTCATTAATGTCATTGGCAACTGCCTCTACAACTGCAGGTACAGCTGTTGCATCAGGTTCATTTGGCGAAATTTTATTAAGCTTGGGGATTCCTGCTTTAGCATCCGCAGCTATGATTCACGCAGGTGCGACAACATTGGATCACATGCCACATGGTAGCTTCTTCCACGCAACAGGTGGTGCTGTGAATATGGATATGAAAGAGCGCTTGAAATTGATCCCATATGAAACATTGATTGGTTTAGTGCTAGCAATCGTTTCTACTTTAATCTTTGGTGTATTTGCAATTTTCTAAGGAGCCATTATGCACATTGTTATTGCCCCAGATTCATTCAAAGAGAGCTTAACTGCTCTAGAAATTGCCAATATTGTTGAACAAGGTTTTCAATCTGTTTTCCCTGATGCGACATTTTCAAAAATCCCTGTTGCGGATGGTGGTGAAGGCACATTACAAGCCATTGTTGATGCTAAAAATGGTCGATTAGTGGCTGTGGAAGTGAATGATCCGTTACAACGTAAAGTTACAGCGCATTATGGTTTAGTGGATAATAATTCTGTTGCCATTATCGAAATGGCAACAGCAAGCGGATTAACATTATTATCAGTCGATGAACGTAATCCATTAATCACGACAACTTATGGTACAGGCGAATTGATTCGCCATGCTTTAGATCATGGCGCTAAAAAAATCATTCTAGCGATTGGTGGTAGTGCAACCAATGATGGTGGCACAGGCATGTTGCAAGCATTAGGCGTGCAGTTTTTGGATCAAAATCAGAAACCTTTAGCAGTAGGTGGCGCTGCATTACAGCAACTGTATGCGATTGATCTCAGTAATTTTGATACTCGTATTCAAGAATGCGAATTTGAAATTGCATGTGATGTGGATAATCCATTGGTGGGTGAACGAGGGGCTTCTGCAATTTTTGGTCCACAAAAAGGTGCCACAGAAGATAATGTGGCAACTTTAGATTCAGCCCTAGATCATTATGCTGATATCACAACTGCCCTATTCAATGAAGATCATCGTTTTGATCATGGAGCAGGTGCCGCTGGCGGCATGGGCTTTGCAGCATTAACCTTTCTTAAAGGGCAATTGAAACCAGGGATTCGCATTGTGATGGATATTGTGAATCTTGCAGATGCTGTGAAAAATGCAGACCTTGTCATCACCGGCGAAGGTAAGATTGACCGCCAAACAATCTTTGGCAAAACACCAATTGGCGTTGCAAAAACAGCCAAGAAATTTGGTAAGCCTGTGATTGGCATTGCAGGATCACTCGGGCACGATGCTTATCATGTTCATGATCACGGCATTGATGCAGTATTCACCGTAACACAGCGCCCCGAAACTTTAGAAAAAGCATTAAAAGATACTGCAGATAACCTGTTATCATTATCCAGAAACATTGCAATCCTTTATCAACTTGGAATGAAAACAAGAGGTTAATATGACTTACAAAGCAATCGTGATTGATAAGAATCCTGATTACACAGCAACGTTAACAAATCTAACTGAAGATCAGCTCCCTGAAGGTGATGTTAAAATTGATGTCATTGCATCCACTATGAACTACAAAGATGCTTTAGCAATCACCAATAAAAATCCTGTGGTTCGCACATTTCCATTAACGCCTGGGATTGATTTAGTGGGTAAAGTTACAGAAAGCCAATCTACTCGTTTTAAAGTTGGCGATACCGTTGTTTTAAATGGCTTTGGTGTAGGTGAAGTTCATTCTGGTGGATTAGCAGAGAAAGCATCATTAAAGTCTGATTGGCTCATTCATTTACCAAAATCTATTTCTCCTGTCGATGCCATGACAATTGGCACCGCGGGCTATACAGCGATGTTATCCATCATTGCATTGGAAAAACACGGATTAACGCCAGAATCAGGCAAGATTTTAGTGACTGGTGCAACGGGTGGCGTTGGGAGCTTTGCAGTTTCTCTATTAACAAAATTAGGTTATGAAGTCATTGCAGCAACAGGTAAAGCAAGCGAACATGAATACCTTTATCAACTAGGTGCAAAAGAGGTCATTGATCGCCATGAGTTATCAGAGAAAGGTAAACCTTTGCAAAAAATGCGTTGGGTTGGTGCAATCGATTCTGTTGGTAGCAATACACTTGTGAACGTATTAGCTTCCACTGAATATGGTGGCTGTGTTGCTGCTTGCGGTTTAGCACAAGGCTTTGATTTAGATGGTACAGTGATGCCATTTATTCTACGTAATGTAACTTTACGTGGTGTAGATAGCGTAATGCGCCCATTGCCTGATCGTATTGAAGCATGGAGCAGATTAGCTGAATTAATTGACCCTGCAACACTAGCAAATATCCGCACAGAAATTACATTGGATGAAGTGATTGAAAGCGCCAATAAGATTATCAATGGCGAAATCAAAGGCCGATTGGTTGTGAAAATTTAATTCACAAACTTATCCACAAGATCTTAGGATAACCCACTTTTTAGTGGGTTATTTTTTAAAAGAATTTTGCTCGCGACACAGCGACTGATATTTAAATGCACCCTCATAAGGAACGCCTTGTGGTGCGAGTTGATTGAGACAATTTCTATCCAAAGGAATGGTTACTTCTAAATTTTGTATGCTTGGATCATCCTGTTGAGCTTGTCTCACAGAGTGAGGGATATATTTTCCTTCTTTTGGTAGAGGCGTTGATAAGACTCTAGTTTCAGCATTAAAATGATATCTCTCTTTTGTGATTGTATTTTTCGCCAAATCTCCCATTGAATTTAAAAACTCAGGAATATCTCTGATTGAAATATCATCCCTCAAAATCAAGTATTTTAAATATACTAATTGATGATAATTTTGCTGTTCATACAATCTAACAATATAGTCATCCATACTAGGAGAAAGATATTCCAAGGTAATAGATGCATTATCTTTTTGAATCATACTGTTAATCAAATCTACATCAAAGATATTCCCTTGCTCATTGATGCTATTTAATTCAGATATAATTTTAGCATGATTATTCAACATCAATAACCAAGAGCCTTTTTGCATCGTTTGCTGTGATATGGGCAACGAGATAAATGCCTTAATATATGGATAAAAATTTACTTTAAATATTGCATTAAGCTCAACCAATATACTTTGCTGCAACATAGAGCCTATAGTTTTAGGATAAGGTCGAAAGATTTTCTCTATCTGAGGATTATGCATTTCATGCGTTAATAATCCAGAATCTAGCAATGCATTCATAGTTTGATCAAGAAACTGAGCTTGTTGGTTAGTAATCATCACATCGATCAACAAGGGCATTGAATTCTCATTATATTGTAGGTCTATTCGTTTTCTTGCAATAGACAATAATTCAATACCGGCTTGATTATTTGAATAAGCAATGTTTAAAATTGCGTCAGACAATATCAGACCATATAACTTACTCATACCTTGATAGGAAGGTAGTTCAATAGATCCAATATCCATTCCATTTGGAAAAATAGTATCGTTATACATAGAATTTGAAATTAGACTAATAAATCTCTTCAACAAGTCTTGATTTTCTTGTAGAGCTTGATTAATTTCAGTGCTAATACTAAGAGTTTGTCGAATACAATTAGCATTTAAATACTGTAAACATGGCGTGTACTCTTTTAGATCTAATATAACCACACCATTCAGTGGCTTAAGAACCACAGATTTTTTCTTCATATCTTTCGGAATCAATTCTTCAATACGAGCAAATTTTGGAGATATGTCACCTTGTTTAAAGATATTAATCTTATATTCATTCAGAAATTGTAAACCAATAATATCTTGCTTTTGGATATGTTTTTTGACTAAATCTAAATAATTTTCTTGTGGTAGATATAATCCCATTTGTCCAACATAAAAATTGTTTTCCAATCTTTTAGGATCTAATGGCTCTACCTTCATCATTTCAGCAAGTGCTGGTGATATTTGTATTTGTTCTTCTGCAAATCCAACTGATGGTAGCAATACGATTAAATATAATAATTTTTTCATCATAGATATTATCTCTATTCTTATAATATGTTTATACAAATCATAGACTAATTTATTAATATTGCCACTCATTGGATCATGTCATACAAAAACCGAGCAATGCTCGGTTTTTTTCATTCAATTCACTACGATTGTTTTCTTATAATGTACATGCGCCGCCTGCACAGCTCGTATCTTCTACTTCTTCAAAATCATGTTTCTGAGATCTCGCTAGCGTGATTCTATCATCAGCACAAAACACACAGTCATCACCAGATTGTTCATTGAAGAATGCAACCATTAGCTCTTTCCCACATGTATGACATTTTTTCATTTTATTTGCCCTGTTTATAGTGTTTGAAAGTGAACTATTATATCCCTCAATTGTTACGACTTGGTGAAATTAAATCAATCATAGATAAATGTCATCTTGTGAGTGATTACAAATAAAAGTAGTTGATTGATATTACATTGATAAAGAATTTAGTACTTGGGTAAAATTACTTCAAAATTCTGAATACTGCCATCATACAATCTTGCAATTTTAATATGTGCTGGTAGATGTTTATTTTGCCTTGGCAATGGTGTAAATAATCGGCCTGTTTCATCATCATAAACGTATTGTTTTTTCGTCATAGTATTGCGTGCCAAATTCCCCATACCATCTAAAAACTCAGGGATATTATCTGAACTAATTTGCCCACTTATAACCAGATATTTTAAATATACTAATTGATGGTAATTTTGCTGCTCATACAATCGCACCCAATAATTATCAAAATTACTATAAACTGTTAAAGCTTGTGCAAAGCTTAGAGTTTCTTCATCAATACTATCTTTTAATAGTTCATTTAATTTATGAACCGATAGATGCTGTTTTAAATTTTCTTCTAATGAAATAATCTCAATTATTTTGAAATATTGATTATAAAAATATGTAGAAGGATAACGGTCATTTAAGTAAAACAGTGCATCTTTCGGTGTCATGCCAATGCTTTGAAAATAAGCGCTGTACCAATCATTCAAGACCTGTAGAAAATATTCATGACTATGATGCAGTAATTCTAATTCACTTTCTTCATCAGCAGTGTAAGTTCGTAAATCCTGTGCTTGGTGCACAACATTGAACCAAATTTTGTCAATCGATTGCGTAGATTTCTGTAAGTGATGTACTTTTTTCCAATCAGCATGCTTTGCTGTTGCAAAATGCATGTCATATAAACGCTCTAAAACGGGCGATAAAATTACACCAAAATTTTTAAGATAAGATAAAACAATGTATTCATCTTCCTCAGTCAAAACTACATCAGCTTTTGTTGAATGATATATTTTGATGTATCCATAAGCAAAATCTTTAAAATTTTGCTTCATTTCAAATAACACAACTTCATTTAATTTATGCCCAATATTCTCTCGATAAGGGCGAACTATAAAAATTAATCTCGGATCATATAAAACGTCATTCAATAACTTCTCATCTAGCAAAACATTGATTGTTTGATCTAAAAATTGTGTCACAGAAATATTCACAAAAAAATGCAATAACGATGCTTTAGATTTTTCATGAAACATCAAATCAATCCATTGCCTGACAATGACTAATTGATCTAGCCCTTCATTAACTTCGCCATCCGCAATTTTCATCATTGCATCTGTTAGATACAACTGAATCAATTTCATCATACCTGAGCTTGGTACTGTTTCTAACGAGGCATTCAAGTCATTATAAAAAAGAGCATAGTTATATTGAGAGCTTTCCACCAACTCTTTAAACCTGTTGAGCAATAACTGATTATCCTGAATTGTTGTCAGAATATATTCTCGGCGCTCTTTCATTTCGGCCAAACAATTATTACCAACATAATCTGCACATACAAAAAAATCTCGTGTATATCGATAACGCTTATTATCCAATGCACCTTGCTTAAAGTGTAGAAAACTTTCTGGATCTATGCTGCCATACAGATCCATCAATCCATTATCCTGCCCAAATAAATCTTTTAATATCTCTTTATTGTTATCTATTTGGAAAATAGCTTGCCGTGGATTAGCAAAATAATTAGTTAATAATCTGCCATCATTAATTCGTTGATTAAGTGCATCATCATTAATCTGAAAAATATCTCGATAAATGCTCAACCAATCATCTTTTGGATATGTTAATCCCATCCAGCCAATATAAGCATTATGTTCAAAATACTGCTCTGGAATGGGTTGTAATGTCATGAATTCATCTAATTCAGGTGTAAGCTTATATGATGCTTCGGTTTGAGCATAAACAATATTTGCCAGCAATAATATAATACTTGCGATTTTTTTCATGATTAACCCATTAAGCATTCAGTTTTCAATAACATGATAATTCGCGATTATTATATTGTAATTATTTACATTAAAATACATATATTAATAATATTTAGATTTGTATCAATAACAAATATTCTCTCAATAATAAAAAACCGAGATTTCTCTCGGTCTTTCTTCATACTATCTAAAGTAGATTATTCTGCTGCTGGCGCAGGCGCATCAACATCTTTCATTGTTAAGCGGATACGGCCTTGCTTATCAATTTCCAATACTTTAACGCGAACAACTTGACCAACTTTCAAGTGATCAGATACATTTTGGATACGCTCTTCAGAAGGAATCTGAGAAACGTGAACCATACCATCACGGCCAGGCATCAAGTTAACGAATGCACCGAAGTCCATGATACGAACAACTGCTGATTCATAAATACGACCAACTTCGATATCAGCTGTGATTTCTTCAATACGCTTCTTAGCTTCTGCTGCTTGATCTGCATTAGATGCTGCGATTTTGATTGTACCGTCATCTTCGATTTCGATTACAGCACCAGTTTCTTCTGTAATACCACGGATTGTTACGCCACCTTTGCCGATAACATCACGGATCTTATCAGGATTGATGCGGAAAATTGTGAAACGTGGTGCAAATTCAGAAATTTCTTCACGAGAAGTATTCAACGTACTGCTCATTTCATTGATGATATGTAAACGCGCAACCTTAGCTTGTGCTAACGCTTGTTCCATAATTTCTTTAGTGATACCTGTGATTTTGATATCCATTTGAAGTGCAGAAATACCATCAGTTGTACCTGCTACTTTAAAGTCCATATCACCTAAGTGATCTTCATCACCCAAGATATCTGTCAATACAGCAAAACGGTCGCCTTCTTTGATCAAGCCCATTGCAATACCAGCAACTGGAGCTTTCAAAGGAACACCTGCATCCATCAATGACAATGATGCACCACAAACTGATGCCATTGAACTTGAACCGTTAGATTCAGTGATTTCAGATACAACGCGAACAGTGTATGGATATTCTTCCATGCTTGGCAATACAGCTTGAACACCACGTTTTGCTAAACGACCGTGACCGATTTCACGACGCTTAGGTGAACCAACCATACCAGTTTCACCTACAGAATATGGAGGGAAGTTGTAATGGAACAAGAATTTGTCTTTGTATTCGCCATCTAATGCATCAATGATTTGTGCATCGCGATCTGTACCCAAAGTTGTTACAACCAATGCTTGAGTTTCGCCACGTGTGAACAATGCAGAACCGTGTGTACGAGGTAAAACGCCAACACGAGAAATGATTGGACGAACTGTTGTTGTATCACGACCATCAATACGTGGTTTACCATCTAAGATATGATCACGCACTAAACGGTAGCTCATGTCATCGATTACAGCGTTGATTACATCTTTTGTGAAATCATTATCTTCAGTGATCAAAGTTTCGATTGCTTCAGCACGCAATGCATCGATTGCAGCATAACGATCTGCTTTCACAGAAATTGTGTAAGCTGCTTCTAGTTTAGCTGTACCGAATGCTTTAACAGCTGCTTCTAATTCAGTATTTTTCTGTACTGTTTCATATTCAAATTTAGTTACGCCAACTTCTGCGCACAATGCATTGATGTTATCAACCACAACTTGCATTGATTGGTGACCGAACATTACAGCGCCTAACATTACGTCTTCGCTCAATAATTCAGCTTCTGATTCAACCATCAACACTGCATCTTTAGTACCAGCTACAACCAAATCCAATTTAGATGTTGCCAATTGTTCTTTAGATGGGTTCAACAAGTATTCGCCGTTATCGTAACCAACACGCGCAACACCCAAAGGGCCTGCAAATGGTAAACCTGCTAATGATACAGCTGCTGACGCACCTATCATTGCTGGGATATCAGCACTTACTTCTGGATTAATTGATACAACTGTTGCAATTACTTGTGTTTCGTTTGTGAAGCCTTCAGCAAACAATGGGCGCAATGGACGATCGATCAAACGAGCAATCAATGTTTCCCCTTCGGAAGGACGTCCTTCACGACGGAAGAAACCACCAGGGATTTTACCTGCTGCATATGTGCGCTCTTGATAGTTCACAGTCAATGGGAAGAAATCACGAGTCGGATCAAACTTAGTAGATGCAACACATGTTACAAATACTACAGTACCTTCAACGTCAACTTTAACCGCTGCATTTGCTTGGCGAGCCATTTCACCAACTTCTAAAACAACCTTTTGGTTGCCATACATAAACTCTTTTTTAGTAGCTTTTAATTCCATAATTTTTACCTTTCATATAGTTTTAAAAAATTTCGGTAAAAGTTCTTGATACCAAGGGAGCTGACAAAACATTCTCTGAATCGCTTCATCACATAAACTTTTTCATATTCCTTGCCGTAGGCGAGGAATATATATGAAGCATCATTTAATATAAAAATGCTCTGTCAGAACCCTTCAAAACCCTTTTACCACAAAATAATGAAAGCCCTTACAGAAAAACTGCAAGGGCTGTTCACTACATATTCATACGCATAATATTCAATATTAGCGACGTAATTGTAAACGCTCAATCAAAGTCTGATAACGCGCTAAATCTTTACGCTTCAAGTAATCCAACAATTTACGACGTTGGTTAACCATTTGCAACAAACCACGGCGTGAGTGATGATCTTTCTTGTGAGCATCAAAGTGAGCACGCAATGCGTTGATGTTGTTAGTTAAAAGTGCAACTTGAACTTCAGGAGAACCTGTGTCGTTTTCGCCGCGTGCGAATTCAGCAACGATTGCTGCTTTTTTTTCTGTTGTTAACATAAAGTTTAAAACTCCAAATAAAATAATGTTATGTCAATGGCGATGACAGCATAATTGCCGAAGATTATACCGATATTTTTGTTAAAACAAAAGCCTAATCTATCTTTTTCAGTTGATCGCCAATTTCAATTCCTAAACGCTTGCGTTCACCTTTGCCTATTTCAAGCACGTATTTTCCTTGTGCTTTCGATGGATAAGATGGGCAAGGATCATTCAAGCAAGGCACAGCTTCAGCAAAATCTACTAACACACCTTCTGCATTGAAATACAAAATATCCAATGGAATTTTTGTATTTTTCATCCAAAAGCTTAATGGCTGAGTTTTTTCAAACACAAATAACATGCCTTGACTTTCTGGCAAGATAAAACGATTCATCAAACCATAAGCTTGAGTTCTTGGTGTTGTTGCCAATTCCACTTGAATCGTTTTGTCATTAATCACAACATCCGCTAAAGGCAAATGTGATTGACCATGTTGTTCATTGCGCTCTTGCCAAAATTCACCTGCTGTTGCGAATGATAACGATAGCGCCAATAGCGCTACAGATGTTTGTTTCCAATTAGTGATCATGATCGCAATCACCATCACATTCGTGGTCATGATCATCGCCATCAAAGAATGCTAAGATGCCTTGATTCACTAAGTCCACAACAAATTCTGCGGCAACTTCATCTTTCATGAATTGCAACATTTTGCCTGGGCTATATTGACGATTTTCACATAAGAACTGAACCAATTTCGTATGCTTTTTGTCTAATGCAAAACATTCGCCATTTGCATACATCACAACTTCATCCACTGTTTCACGGAAGTATAATGAAACTGTTGGTACACGTTCGATATCCGCACCATCTTCTAATAAGACTTGAACTTCATCTGTACTGAATTCTTCATCCAAAGTTTCAGGTTCCTGCCCTTCTTTGCATTCGCTCATGAAGCGACCAAACCAATCAGCCACTAAATCACGATTATTAGACAAGCCTTCTTGGATCACTTTCATCACGCGATCAATATCATCATCATTCAATTCTGTTGAGAACTCACGTGGCAATAAATCTGCATCAGAATAACGTTCATCTGCGCCTGTGAATTGAATAATATCTTCCACAAAATCATGAATCATTTCACGATGCTTTGGCGCTCTAAAACCTACAGACCAAGTCATACTTTCACCAATCGCAACGCCGAAATGCCCAATTCTTGGTGGCAGATACAATAAATCGCCTGGCTCTACAATCCACTCTTCATGAACATTGAATTTCTCAATTAAACGAATTGGTAAACCTGTCACGAAGTCATTTTCAGAAACTTCGTCATAGCTAATTTGCCATTTCTTTTTACCCATGCCTTGAATTAAGAACACATCGTAATCATCCCAATGTGCGCCCACTGTACCTTGATCCACAGCATAACTCACTTGCAGATCATCCATTCTCCATTCAGGAATAAAATTGAAAGGATCTGAGAGAACACGCATTTGAGGCATAAATTTTTCAACATCGTTCACTAATAAAACCCATTTTTTCTCTGGTAAATTAGCAAAATCTTTATCTGCAAATGGTCCGCACTTTAATTCCCAATTGCGTTCTTCGAACACAAAACGAGAAGGCACACCTTCCTCACAGCTTAAACCAGCAATTTCATCTGGTGACATTGGGTCAACAAAGTCTTGAAACGCGTTCTTAACAAATAGAGGTTTTTTCTGCCAATAATCTCTGAAAAACTCTTCAATCGTCAATCCACCCAAAACTTTCATAGGTTTATTCGATTTGGTCATAAAAACATATCCTTTTTCGCTTTTTGATCTGAAATATAATTCGTCACTTCTTCCATAGAAGCGAGCGGTAAATAGAAATAGAATGTTGTGCCCACATTTTCCACTGAATCATAGTGTATTGTGCCACCCATTCTTTCAATGAATGCTTTAGAAATACTTAACCCCAAACCAGTTCCTTTCGAACGATGCTTCGCATCATCAGCTTGAGCAAACTTCATAAAGACTTTATTTTTGAAACTCTCAGGAATACCGACACCATAATCTTGAATATCCACACGCACTTTTTTACCTTCCAAAATCACGCGCACATCCACTTTACTGTCTGGTTTTGAGAACTTTGCAGCATTGGATAATAAGTTACTCATCACTTGCGTTAAACGATCAGAATCACCCATCACATAAATTGGATAAGAAGGTAATTCGCTATAAATTTTAACACCTAAATTCTGAGCATATAACTCATTCACTTCGATAGATTGTCGGACAACTACAACAATATCAATTGTCTTCAAATGGAAATCCAATGTACCTAATTGTATCTTTTGGATATCCAAAATATCANAATACCGACACCATAATCTTGAATATCCACACGCACTTTTTTACCTTCCAAAATCACGCGCACATCCACTTTACTGTCTGGTTTTGAGAACTTTGCAGCATTGGATAATAAGTTACTCATCACTTGCGTTAAACGATCAGAATCACCCATCACATAAATTGGATAAGAAGGTAATTCGCTATAAATTTTAACACCTAAATTCTGAGCATATAACTCATTCACTTCGATAGATTGTCGGACAACTACAACAATATCAATTGTCTTCAAATGGAAATCCAATGTACCTAATTGTATCTTTTGGATATCCAAAATATCATTCACAAGGCTCAATAAACGCTCACTATTACGAGAAGCTAATTCTAATAGTTTCTGTGCTTTCACAGGAATTTCACCTGTAATACCGCTACTCATTAACCCCAATGAACCTTTAATGGATGTAATCGGTGTGCGTAATTCATGAGAAACTGTTGCCACAAATTCCTGTGTGATAAATTCAGCACGTTTTTGATCACTGATATCACGAATGATACAAGCAAAATGATTCTGACGATCTGATGTGCTCAAACGAGAGAACAACAATGCAGTTGGTATGCCATTATATCTTGAACTTTCTGAAGACAACATACATTCTAATTGACTCGATTCACGTGTATTTAGCAACGCTTTAAAAATTTCTTTTGTATTAATTTGTGCACCGCCATGTGCCAAATCATATTTAAAATAATGCTCTAATGTTTTGGCATCTTCTACTGTGTGCAAATTAAAGAAACTCAATGCAGTACTGTTGGCTGTAATCAAATTTCCGTCTTCATCTGTGGATACAATACCAATCTGTAAACCATCCAATAATACTTTGAGTTGTTCCTCACTATCTCTTAAATCTGCCCAAATTTTCTCTTTTTCATTCATTTCTTGTGCTAAACGCAAATTAGAAATGACTAATTTTTTCGTGCGATCCGCAACGTTGAGATTCAATGTTCTATTGGCTTCTTTTAAGCTCACATGAATCTGGGCAATGGTATATAAAAAGATCACACTAATCATCGCGAATGCTAATGCAATGGGCGAATACCAATAACTTTGGAAATAAAATAGTAAGAAAGCACTACATGTTAAAAAACCAATATAGAGAACTAAAATCCCGATTGTGATTAACGGTGATGAGAAAATAGCGACCAGAGCAATACCTGTGATGGAAATAAAAGTCACAATGCTATCAAATAAGCCACTGGAATATTCTGTGACTGCTTGTTCACGCAAAGCTTCAAAGATTGATGCTTGAACTTCTACGCCCGTTTTGAATGTACTATTACGCAATGATGAACTTCTTAAGCGTTCACCAATCCCTGTTGCGCTCACACCCACAAATACGATTTTATCTTTAAATTCTGAAGGATCTATACGCCCCATCAAAACATCTGAAAATGAATATGTAGGATATGTTCTTTCAGATGAATAAACATAACGTATAGGCTCATCTAAATTGTCTTTATACAATTCACGCGCTGTTTTCTTAGTAGGATCAATGTCTGACAAAGCATTTAAAATCGCAAAGGAGAAGCTGCGCATCCCATCCAAATAAGGATCTACAGAACGCACAACACCATCGCTGTCGATGTTTACTTCCACATGCCCAAAATGCGCAATATCTTCAAATGGTACTAAACCATCTGATGAAAAGAAAAGAGGTTTAGGTAAGACAACTGCACCATGCTTATCAATAGCTTTGGCTAAAATTGCATCACTAGAACTACTTTCTGTGAATAAAATATCATACGCAATTACTTTAACGCCCATACGCGTTAACTCGGTGATCAACCCAGCATGATAAGCACGCGGCCAAGGCCAAATTTTTTCGAGCGCACGAATACTTTTGTCATCAATTACGATCATAACTAAATCGTTATCTTTGGCTAATGGCTGTGCTTTTTTTTCTATGAAATAATCATATAACGAGTAAGAGAGATTTTTAGTAACGGCAGAAGATTTGAAAAACAGATACATGCCCATCATCATGAATATCAAGATGCAGGCAGTTACTACTAGTCGAAAGCGACCTTTATCTTTATCAAACCAATCACGAACCAATGAGCTAAGCCTCGTCGTTTTGTCGTCCTATTCGCACGACATTATCTAATTTTTTTAAATGTCGAAATACGTTCGCTAAGAAAATTCTATCTGGCACATGAATCACCATCCAGATATGGCTAAAGTCACCATTAATTGACTGTGAACGTAAGTCATTAATATTCACATCCATCTCTACTAACGCTTTGGTGATTTCTGCAATTACACCACGTTGATTTTTAATTATAAAACAGAGCTGAACTGGGAATAACGCTTTTTCTTTATTATGATTCCATGTTAATGGGTAACAACGTTCTAAATGTTTTAATGCTTCTACTGCGATGTGACAATCTGTTCTATGTACAACTAATTTGCCATGACGAGGTTGCCAATATCCCATAATACTATCATCTGGAATAGGATAACAGCAATCTCCGAAGAGAATTTCTCTACCATTGGCACCATCCACAGTGCCACTATTTTGTTCTGTATAGTGCGAATGTTTAAACTCTTGTTCAACATCCAAACCATGTGCTTCCAATCGATTAATAATGAATGAAGATGGCCGCTTGCCTGATCCAATACCAGCATACATCGCTTCAACCGATTCTACTTGTAACTCTTTTGCTAAGCGTGCCAATACTTCATCAGTCAATTGCTCTAATGCAATATTCTTTTGCTTCATCGCATTTTCTAGCAAGTTACGACCAATCACAACGGTATCATCATAACTTAATTTGCTGAGATAACTACGAATGGCTGATCGTGCTTTCGCTGTTCTCACAAACTCTAACCACATTGGGTTAGGCTGAGCGCTTTGTGATGTCTGTATTTCTACAGTTTGCCCTGTTACTAAAACTTGAGAGATTGGCGCAAATTTTGCATCCACTTTTGCTGAAATACAGTGATTACCAATATCTGAGTGAATTGCATAAGCAAAGTCAACAGCAGTTGAACCTTTTGGCAACTCAATGATTCGGCCATTGGGCGTAAATACATAAATCTCTGATGGGAATAAATCTTCCTTCATGGAAGCCATAAACTCTTCGGAAGACAGCATGCTATTTTGTAATTCAGTGACGTAATCTAACCATTCTCGCGTTTTATGTTTAGTATAGTTTTGTTCACGATAAGCTTCACCATAACGCCAGTGCGCGGCAGCGCCTGCTTCAGCAATGATATGCATCTCTTTTGTACGAATTTGCACTTCGACTGGCAACATATTTGCGCCAAAAACGACTGTGTGCAAACTCTGATAACCATTCACTTTAGGAATGGCTATGAAATCTTTAAAACGACCAATGATCGGCTTGTTCAAACTGTGAACAATGCCCAATACGCGATAACATTCATCAGTACTATTCACAATCACACGAATTGAGAAAATATCTGATAATTGGCTAGTTGAGCCACGTTTTTGAAGTTTCTTATATAAACTCCAACCATGTTTTTCACGAATTGAAATGCGTGCGGAAATCCCCACAACATCTAATTTCGATTGAATGGCTTCACGAATTGCTTGAACCGTTGGGCCTTGCGAAATTCGCTTTTTATTCACAAATTCCTGCAAGATGCGATAACGCATTGGATAGATATTTTCAAAGCACAAGTTTTCTAATTCAACTTGCAGTGCAAACATCCCCAATCGTGCGGCAATTGGTGTATAAATATCTAAAGTATCGCGTGCAATTCTGCGCTTTTTATAAGGTGCTAAAGCCCCTAAAGTACGCATATTGTGTAGACGATCTGCCAGCTTAACCATGATGACACGCAAATCTTTTGTCATTGCGAGGATCATTTTTCTAAAGTTTTCAGCTTTGGCTTCTAACTTAGAACTGAAGCGAATTTTAGTTAATTTACTGACACCATCAACAATTTCGGCAGTTTCCTTGCCAAACTTATCTTTAATTTCATCAAATGTGATCTCAGTATCTTCGATCACATCATGTAGCACAGCACCCACAATGGAATGAATATCCAATTGAACCAACGTTAAGATCAACGCAACTTCAATTGGATGAAAAATATAAGGTTCACCCGAGCTTCTAGATTGCCCTTGATGAGCCCAAGCTCCAAAAATACATGCTTCCCTGACCTTTGCTGTTTCAGCTTTGGTCATATAGCGACTAACGCGAGATTCCAACTCTGCAACTTTAGCAAAAAATGCTTCGTTCCAAAGCGCCATTTCTTCAGGGAGCTTGATTGGTTCCATAATGAGATCCAATGCGCTAATTAAAATTCAAATGCTGTTTCTGGTTTGAAGCTTTCAACGATTACTGGCTTTGGCTTCACATTCAATTTTTTAATTTCATCAATTGTAATCAACTCTTCAGCAATTTCACGCAATGCCATTACAGTTACTTTTTCACCATTAGGTGCCAATTTTGTATCTGCACCCAATGCTAGTTGATGAGCACGGCGAGAAGCCAATAGTACTAATTGGAAACGGTTATCTACTTTATCTAAACAATCTTCTACGGTTACACGTGCCATAAATAAAACTCCTAATTCTTACAGTATCCTGTATTAATAATAACTAAAATATTGATTGAGCGTATTGAAATCTTACGACTGCAATAGCGATGAGATCAATAATTGATGACGAACCTTTTGATGATCCGCTTTTAAACGCTCTGCCATAATGATAGAACGTAAATTTGCTAATGCGATATCAAAGTCATCATTCACAACCAAATAATCAAAATCTTTATAATGCATGATCTGATTACTTGCATCTCTCATTCTATTTTCAACAACTGCAACGCTATCTTCATTACGTGCAAATAAACGCGCACGCAATGTTTCTAATGATGGTGGCAAAATAAAGATGGTAATCGCTTCAGGATGGCTAATGCGAACTTGTTCCGCACCTTGCCAATCGATCACTAAAATCACATCCATGCCATGTCTCAATTTAGCTTTCACTTCTTTCCATGAAGTACCATAATGAAAGTTAAATACTTGCGCAGTTTCAACAAATCCACCTTCATCTTTCAATGACAAAAATTCATCTGATGTCACAAAATGATAATGAACGCCATGTTTTTCATTCGGTCTTGGTGGTCGTGTCGTGTGTGTTACCACTCGGCTAATATCTGGTGTACATTCAAGTAATTGGCTGACCAATGTCGTTTTTCCACCACCTGAAGGCGATGAAATGACATAAAGATTGCCTAAGAACTTTTCGCGCTCACACATTTTTCACTCACTTTCTTCTCGTATTTTAAGGAGTGACTATTATACAAAAATTACCCTCAACTTGTAAGACCACAACCATAGAAAACTTCTTTAATACAAAGGATTTACCTTGATTTAACAACAAATACGAGTAGAATAATCCAATAGTTGACTATTTTTAACTTCATTTTAATGAGGATATTATGTTTAAAAAAGTAATGGCTGCAACATTCATCTCATCTGCATTGTTAGCAGGTGCAAATGCTCAGCAAGCAAATGACTCAGTATATAAAAAGAAACACCAAGATTGGACAGTTGAATGTTTTGCTGCACCAAACAATAAAAAAGAATGCCAAATGTTTCATCAAACAACTATGGCTGCGCCTGCTGATGAAAAATTAGCAAAAGATAAGCAAAGACAAGTTCCAATTTTAAGAACTTCCATTACTTTATTTGATAAAACACCTGTAATGGTATTTGCTGCACCATTAGATGTTCAGTTGAGCGAAGGTTTACAAATTCGTTTAAACAGCAATGATGATAAAGGTAAAATTTACATCACTGTAAAAGGCCAAGACGAAGCTGGTAAAGAAAAAGATATCGATACAGATATCGCTCAAATCAACTTTGAACGTTGTACAAACTTCGGCTGTATCGCTGCATTGCCAATGGATGTAGATGTTAAAGGTAAATTATTAGAACAATTCCAAAAAGGTAACAATGTATTTGTTAACTTCACATTTGACTCTAATGCACCTAAAAACAGCCCTTTACATATCAAAGCAACTGCACCATTGAAAGGTTTCTCAGCTGCTTATACTGATTTGTTAGAGCAATCTAAATAATTAAATAGTTCATTATTTAATATAAATAAGATTCAAAAAAAACCTGATTATAAAATCAGGTTTTTTATTGCCTTGGATTTTTATCCACCTACTTACCCACAATCTTATTCACAACATAACCTGCCATCATCATGCCCATCGTTGCAGTCATTGTAACGATTGAGCCATAACCAGCACAGTTTAATCCGCCTTTGCCTTTATGTGAACCTTGCATGTTTTCTGTGGAAAACACAGTTGGTACATTGAGTTTTGCACCATCTTTGCCTAAATTGTATTTCTTCTTCAATGTTGCTTTTAAACTTGCGCACAGTGGGTCGTGATAAGTTTTCGATAAATCATCTAATTTAAATGATTGAGGGTCAATCTTGCCACCCGCTGCCCCACTAACCATAATCTTAAACTTATTACGCTTTGCCCAAGCAATCAATGTGGCTTTCACACGAACATTATCAATCGCATCCACAATCCATGTATTCTTAGAATCAAATTGACTCAGCAGCTCATCCAAATTTTCTTCCGTGAGAAAATCATCGATCAACGTGACTTTACAATCTTCATTAATTTCTTGAATGCGCTTTGCCATCACCTCAATTTTAGATTCACCCAAAGTTGAAGATAATGCAAGTAACTGACGATTGATGTTACTTTCTGCCACAACATCTAAGTCAACCAAAGTTAAATGACCAATACCCGACCGAGCCAATGCTTCCACACACCAAGAACCAACGCCACCAACACCTGCGATAATGACATGTGCTTCTTGTAAAATATCCGTTGCTTCTTTTTGATATAAACGATTTAAACCTGAAAAACGACGATCATAATCCATAATTTTTCCCAATAAAAAAGCACTAATAACTGTGCTATCAGTGCTTTGTTAGAATCATTTCAACAATTAATATTGTTTTAATTTAAATTTAGCTTCGCCTGCAATATCATCTCTTGTAACACCGCGTGTATCGCCCATGCGAATACGTAAAGAAACGTTATTTTTAGAGTCAGCATTTGAAATAGCTTCTTCAGCAGAAATAATGCCTTGTGCATACATATCATAAAGCGCCTGATCAAATGTGCGCATACCTGTTGTACCACCATTTTCCATAGCATCAGGAATCGTATCCAATTTACCTTTCATAATCAATTCTTGGATATATGGCGTATTTAGCATCACTTCAACTGCAGGTACTAACTTACCATCCACACCTTTAACTAAACGCTGTGAAATAATAGCTTTGATATTTAAAGATAAATCCACTAACAATTGCGCGCGTGCTGATTCAGGGAAGAAGTTAACGATTCTATCTAGCGCACCAATTGCATTATTCGCATGCAAGGTCGTTAAGCATAAATGCCCAGTGATAGAGAAGTTGATTACAGCTTTCATGATTTCTGTACTACGAACTTCACCCACCAAAATCACATCAGGAGCTTCTCGCATCGCAGATTCTAACGCTTTTTCGTAACTGTGAGTATCCAAGCCAACTTCACGCTGCCCAATGATAGAACGTTTATGTTCATAAACGAACTCGATTGGATCTTCAACTGTTAGAATATGGCCCGCTGTATGTGTTGCACGATAATCAATCATAGATGCCAAACTGGTAGATTTACCGCTACCTGTTGAGCCGACAACTAAGATTAAACCCCGTTTTTCCATAATGATATCTTTAAATATCTCTGGAACACGCAAATCTTCCATGCGAGGAATGACAGCTTTAACATAACGAATAACCATGCCATATTCATTACGTTGCTTGAAAATATTTACCCTGAAACGAGCACCATCATCTAACTTAATGGCAAAGTTTAATTCAAGCTCACGATTAAACTCTTCTGCTTGTGCTTCTGTTAATAATCCAAAAATTGCACTTTTCACAGTGTCTGCAGACAAAGTTTCGCGGCTTAACGGATGAACTGTACCACTTAATTTAATACAGATCGGTGCATTCGGATACATAAAAAGATCCGAACCATTTTTTTCTACCATGAAGCGGAGAAAAGGAGAGATATCCATTATATTATTCTCAGATGATTTAATAATTATTGATAATCTATTCTAACCTTCTTTGCGACCTTATCAAGAACACCATTAATAAATTTATAACTTTGATCACCACCAAATTTCTTCGCCAAGTTTACAGATTCATTAATGATAACTTTGTAAGGCGTTTCAGGATGTGTTAATAATTCATAACAACCCATCCATAACACCGCTTTTTCCACCAAGTCTAATTGCTCAATTGGGCGATCCAATAATGGCGCGATCAATTCATTCGCTTCTGCTTGGCCACGAATTGATCCGCGCAACATATTAGAGAAAGATTCTCTATTAGCTTTCACAAAATCTGGGTTTTCTGCAAGATGGCGCTCGATCTCTTCCACTTGACTTTGTGACACTTGCCATTCATACAAGCCTTGTAATGTGAAGCGTCTTGCCCACATCATACGTTCAAATTCACGTTTATTTGACATCCTAATTTCCTCATAAACAATAAAAGCATCTAGGAGTAGATGCTTTTATAATTATATTTAATTGTTCGAATTACTCAGCACTGATGAATAATTCTGTACCTTCGTGCTCTTGCTCTCTTTCTTTACGGCGTTCATCATGGTAAGCCAAACCCGTACCTGCAGGAATCAAACGACCCACAATTACGTTTTCTTTCAAACCACGTAACTCATCACGTAAACCACGAACAGAAGCTTCTGTTAATACACGTGTTGTTTCTTGGAACGATGCAGCTGAGATAAAGCTTTCTGTAGCCAATGACGCTTTCGTAATACCCAATAAAATTGGTTCATACGTTGCAGGCACTTTGCCTTCTTTAATCAAGCGTGCATTTTCACGAAGCATTTGAGTTTTCTCAACTTGCTCACCTTTGATGTATTCAGAATCATTCGCTTCCAAAATTTCAACTTTACGTAACATCTGGCGAATAATTACTTCAATATGCTTATCAGAGATTTTTACACCTTGTAAACGATAAACGTCTTGAATTTCTTTCACCAAGTAAGCAGCCAATTCTTTAACACCCAACAAACGTAAGATGTCATGTGAACTTAACTCACCATCAACAATGATTTCACCTTTCTCAACGCTTTCACCTTCGAACACGTTGATTGTACGCCATTTTGGAATCAATTCTTCGTAGATATTACCTTCACGATCTGTCAATACCAAACGCTGTTTGCCTTTTGTTTCCTTACCAAAGCTAACAACACCAGAGATTTCAGCCAAGATTGCAGCTTCTTTCGGACGGCGTGCTTCAAATAAGTCAGCAACACGTGGCAAACCACCCGTGATATCACGAGTTTTTGATGATTCTTGTGGAATACGCGCTAATACGTCACCAACAGAAACAGCAGCATTATCGTTCAATGAAACAATCGCACCTACTGGTAATGTATAGATCGCAGCAATATCAGTACCTGGCAATGTCAATGCATCACCATTTGCATCTACTACGTGAATTGCTGGACGCTTATCTTTACCTGCACCACGTGATTTAGAATCCAATACGCTTAAGTGAGTCAAACCTGTGATTTCATCTGTTTGCTTCTGAACATTGATGCCTTCATCGAAGTCTTCAAATTTCACGAAACCAGATGCTTCTACAACTACTGGATATGTATGTGGATCCCAAGTTGCAACAATATCACCAACATTTACTTCTTCACCTTCATGGATTGCTAATGTTGCACCGTAAGGTACTTTATAGCGCTCACGGTTACGACCGTATTCATCCGTAATAATGATTTCACCAGAACGTGATGTTGATACCAATTGGTTATCTTTGTTCTTAACAGTTTTCATTTTAACAAGTTTCAACAAACCTTTTGTTTTAACTTGTACGTTTGAAACTGCTGCTGCTCTAGATGCTGTACCACCGATATGGAACGTACGCATTGTTAACTGTGTACCTGGCTCACCGATTGATTGAGCGGCAATAACACCTACAGATTCACCTGGGTTAACAATGTGACCACGACCTAAGTCACGACCATAACATTTAGCACATAAGCCAAATAAGTTTTCACATGTGATAGCTGAACGAACGATCATTTCATCCACGCCCTTCTCATCCAACACTTCAGCCAATGCTTCATCAATCAATGTACCCGCAGGGAATAATACTTCATCTGAACCTGGGATATAAACGTCTTGTGCAGTTACTAAACCTAGTACACGCTCACTCAAACGCTCAATAACATCACCACCTTCAACAGTTGGTGTCATCAATAAGCCGTCTGTTGTACCACAGTCATCAGTCACCACAACTAGATCTTGTGCAACGTCAACTAAACGACGAGTCAAGTAACCTGAGTTAGCTGTTTTCAATGCCGTATCCGCCAAACCTTTACGAGCACCATGCGTTGATACGAAGTACTGAAGAACGTCTAGGCCTTCACGGAAGTTTGCTGTGATTGGAGTTTCGATGATCGAACCATCTGGTTTTGCCATCAAACCACGCATACCCGCTAGCTGACGAATCTGCGCCGCACTACCACGAGCACCTGAGTCAGCCATCATAAAGATTGAGTTGAATGAATCTTCTAAGATTTCATTGCCATCTGCATCGATATTGCGGTCTTTACTCAAGTTTTTCATCATCACTTTGGCAACTTCTTCGTTTGTACGAGACCAAATATCGATAACTTTATTGTAACGTTCACCGTTTGTTACCAAACCTTGTGCGTATTGCTCTTGAACTTCTTTAACTTCTGTTTCTGCTTCATGAATGATGCCAGCTTTTTCTTCAGGAATTACCATATCTTGGTAACCAACAGAAGAACCTGAACGCATTGCATAGTAGAAGCCTGTATACATCAAACGGTCAGCAAAGATTACTGTATCTTTCAATCCTAAACGACGATACGCTTGGTTAATTAAGCTAGAAATTACTTTCTTTGTTAATGCACGATCGATCAATGCAAAAGGTAAACCTTTTGGCAATACATCTGACAATAAAACACGACCAACAGTTGTACTAACACGGCGTACTTTTTCACCTTCTTGTGCATCTTCAAACATGTATGCAGGCAAACGAACTTGAATTTTCGCATGTACTGCAACTTGTTTAGATTGATATGCACGCAATACTTCAGCGTAATCAGCGAAGATCATACCTTCACCTTTTACACGAGCGCGATCACGAGTCATATAGTACAAGCCTAATACAACGTCCTGTGAAGGAACGATGATTGGCTCACCATTTGCAGGTGATAAAATATTGTTTGAAGACATCATCAATGCACGAGCTTCTAGCTGTGCTTCAATTGATAATGGAACGTGAACAGCCATCTGGTCACCATCGAAGTCGGCGTTGAACGCTGTACATACTAATGGGTGCAACTGAATCGCTTTACCTTCAATCAAGATTGGTTCAAACGCTTGAATACCTAATCTATGCAATGTTGGTGCACGGTTCAATAATACTGGATGTTCTGCGATTACTTCTTCTAAAACGTCCCAAACTTCTGGTGCTTCTCTTTCCACTAATTTCTTAGCTGCTTTAATTTTTACAGCGATACCACGAGAAATTAATTTAGAGAAAATGAATGGTTTGAACAATTCCAAAGCCATTTTTTTCGGCAAACCGCACTGGTGCAAACGCAATGTAGGACCAACCACGATTACAGAACGGCCTGAGTAGTCAACACGTTTACCCAACAAGTTCTGACGGAAACGACCTTGCTTACCTTTGATCATATCTGCCAAAGATTTCAATGGACGTTTGTTTGTACCAGTAATTGCACGACCACGACGACCATTGTCTAACAATGAGTCAACAGCTTCCTGCAACATACGCTTTTCGTTACGTACGATGATGTCTGGTGCGCTTAATTCTAATAAACGTTTCAAACGGTTGTTACGGTTGATAACGCGACGATACAAATCATTCAAGTCTGACGTTGCGAAACGACCACCATCCAATGCAACCAATGGACGTAAATCTGGTGGTAATACTGGCAATACAGTCAAGATCATCCATTCTGGTTTGTTACCAGACTGAATGAATGATTCGATCAATTTCAAACGCTTAGATAAGCGCTTGAATTTAGTTTCTGAACCAGTTTCTTCTAATTCTTCACGTAGACGAGAAACTTCTTGTTCCAAATCTAAAGCTTTCAATAGATCCAAAATTGCTTCTGCACCCATTTTTGCTTCAAATTCATCACCATGCTCTTCAATGATGTCTAAGAATTCTTCATCCGTTAAGATTTGACCGTGTTCTAACGGAGTCATACCTGGATCTGTTACAACAAATGATTCGAAATACAAGATTTTTTCGATATCACGTAATGTCATATCCAACAACAAACCGATACGGCTTGGTAATGATTTCAAGTACCAAATGTGAGCAACTGGTGATGCTAAGTCAATGTGACCCATTCTTTCACGGCGCACTTTAGCAACTGTTACTTCAACACCACATTTTTCACACACAACACCACGGTGTTTCAAACGCTTGTATTTACCACACAAGCATTCGTAATCTTTTACTGGCCCGAAAATACGAGCACAGAATAGACCATCACGCTCTGGTCTAAATGTACGGTAGTTAATTGTTTCTGGTTTTTTAACCTCACCAAATGACCACGAACGGATCATTTCTGGTGAAGATAAACCAATTTTAATCGCATCAAAGTTCTTAACATTGTCCGAACTTTTAAATAAATTCATTAAATCTTTCATTGTTCATTAGTTCCTATGCTTTAAGAGATTACTCGCCGTCTAACTCTATATTGATACCAAGAGAACGAATTTCTTTAACGAGAACGTTGAAAGATTCCGGCATACCAGTATCCATACGATGCTCTCCATTCACAATACTCTTATAAACTTCCGTACGACCAACAACGTCATCTGACTTAACAGTTAACATTTCTTGTAGCGTGTATGACGCACCATATGCTTGCAATGCCCATACTTCCATCTCACCGAAACGCTGACCACCGAATTGAGCTTTACCACCCAATGGCTGTTGCGTTACTAATGAGTAAGGACCTGTTGAACGAGCATGCATCTTATCGTCAACCAAGTGATTCAATTTCAACATGTACATGTAACCGATTGTTACAGGACGATCAAACGCATCACCTGTACGACCATCGAACAACGTGATTTGACCTGATTCTGGTAAATCAGCTAAACGCAACATGCGACGCATTTCTTCTTCTGAAGCACCATCGAATACTGGCGTTGCCATTGGCACACCATTTTTCAAGTTGTGACACAATTCTAAGAATTGATCATCATTGAAGTCATTCAAATCAACTTTCTGTGCACTGTCATCTTTGTTATAGATTTCATCAACAAAGCTACGAAGATCCGTCATTGCAGATTTTTCTTCTAACATTCGTTGGATCTTATTACCCAAGCCCTTTGCAGCCCAGCCTAAGTGAGTTTCCAAAATCTGTCCGATATTCATACGTGAAGGAACACCTAGTGGGTTCAAACAGATATCAACTGGCGTACCATCTTCCATATATGGCATATCTTCTTCAGGAACGATCATAGAAACAACACCTTTGTTTCCGTGACGACCAGCCATCTTATCACCAGGTTGAATACGACGTTTAACAGCTAAGTAAACCTTAACCATTTTCAATACGCCAGGTGCTAATTCATCGCTTTGAATTAATTTTTCACGTTTTTCTTCGAATTGTTTATCGAATTCTTTACGTTGTTGTGACATCAATTCTTTCAATTGTGCCAAGTCATTTGCTGCACTTTCTTCTTTCAATGCCAAGCTCAACCATTCTTCACGGCTCAAACCTAACAAATATTCTTCAGTAAAGTTAGTACCTGCTTTAAAGCCTCTGTTGCCAGCTGCTGCCGCATTTGACATCAACAAACGTTGTGCACGATCAAACAAGTCATCTTCTAAGATACGTAATTGGTCATTCAAGTCTTTACGAACACGTTTCAGTTCAGCAGCTTCGATTTCACGAGTACGGCTATCTTTTTCGATGCCATCACGTGTGAAGACACGAACGTCAATTACTGTACCATCCATACCTGTAGGAACACGTAAAGATGTATCTTTAACATCAGATGCTTTATCACCGAAGATTGCACGCAATAATTTTTCTTCTGGCGTTAATTGTGTTTCACCTTTAGGAGAAACTTTACCTACCAAGATATCGCCTGCTTTAACTTCAGCACCGATGAACGCCATACCAGCTTCATCTAATTTTGTTAATGCAGCTTCTGATACGTTAGGAATATCCGCAGAAATTTCTTCTGGACCTAATTTAGTATCACGTGCCACACATGTTAATTCTTCAATATGA
>NZ_MVDN01000040.1 GCF_002006795.1 Wohlfahrtiimonas populi
CGAGCAAGTGAAACTAGAAGTAAATCGGTTTATGCATTAGAATTGACCGCTAATATTATTGTAGGGAAGTAAAATTTGATTACGGTTTAAAAAGCTATTTATGTTGTGTGAATTGTTTTTTAAATTGTTATAAATTAAATAAGCTCAAGGATTATTCATGAAAAATAAAATATTAATTGGTATAACATTCTCTTTGTTGATTTCATGTTCTGTTGCAGCAGAGTTGGTCTGTGATGAAAAACAAGCTGAGCAAGGTATTATGCCTGCAATATTTGATTGTGCTAATGTTGAAATTGGAATTGAAGATAAAAAATTAAATATAATATATAAAGAAATCATTATGTTATCTAATGAGAAAGAAAAGAGTTTTATTCAACAATCTCAAAGGGCGTGGCTTAAGCTTATTGAAAATGATCAACAATTTGTATATTTAATCTATGGGCAAGGGCAATATGCACAGTTGCGTACTTTAGAAGTATATTTGGAAGCATTAAAAGTGCGCGTGGATCAACTCAAAAATTATAAAAGCCAATTAGACATTGGATATTAGATATTAGTTTACAATCATTGGAGGTAAGAAGATGAATGATTCAATAGATAAGAAATGGGAGCTTGGGCAAACATCAAAAAAATATGAATCAGGAGGTAAGGGGGCTAGTACTATATCAACTGGGCAGGGAGATCATGGTGGTGTTTCTTATGGAACATATCAACTATCTTCAAAAATGGGAACTTTACAGGATTTTGTAAGTAAAAATTATTCTGAAGAATTTAAAGGCTTAACTGTTAACAGCGAAGAATATAAAGCCAAATGGAGAGAATTAGCAAAAAGTGATGAAAATTTTGGCACGAATCAACATGAATACATAAAAGAAACTCATTACGATGTTCAACTAAATAAATTAAAAAATAAAGGTGTTGATCTAAGTGAAAGAGGCAATGCTGTTCAGGATATGATCTGGAGTACAGCAACACAAATGGGACCCGATACAGAAAGAATTTATAATGCGTTGAAACATTATCATGGTGAAAAATTTGACATAACAAATATTTCTGATGCTGAAATTATTAATAGTGTACAAAATTATAAAGTGCTTAAAAATGAAGTCTTTTTTAAAAGCTCAAGTGATAAAGTGAAGGCCGGCACTTTAGATCGAGCTTATGATGAACGCGCAGAATTATTACAATTAGCGGGTGTTACTGATATTTCAATTGGTCAGGATTTAAAAATAGGCAAAACTAGCGCACAAGTGAAAGATATTCAAGTCGCACTCACTACAGCAGGATACGACACTAATGGTACTGATGGAAGTTTTGGGAATAATACGTTGCTTGCAGTTAAAGCATTTCAAAAAGCAAATAATTTGCCTGAAACTGGTGTAATT
>NZ_MVDN01000041.1 GCF_002006795.1 Wohlfahrtiimonas populi
TTTATGTTGGAAGAGAAATAGATGGCATAGACGAACAATTTATTAACACAATGGGAACTAATAACATCATAGCCTTACGGTATGACGATGAATATATAGTTATGCCAGAAAAATTGGGGATAAAAATTATCACGGATTGGTGTGCTGAAAATGCAACGAATCCAGAGATCCCCACTTTATGTGAACAATTAAAACAAAAATATGAAGTGGAATGATTTGAAAATTAATTAAAGTGTGCAAACAATGAATAGCTAAACATAGAAAACATAATATTTTTAGTTTTTTCTGCTGTTTTGAGGATTACCCTACGATCTAATATGGTTGAAAGGAAGCTAAATAATGGGGATTTTGAAAGATGATCCAAGATGGGGTACTGAAGATTTATATATTTGTTATGATTTTGAGGAAGTAATGTATCGTTGGAGTTATATTGATAGAAAACAGTACCAAAAATTTTATAATGGACCTAATAACCAAGAGCAAGAAGTTCCTTATAATCAAAGATTATTTACAGATGCAATAATGTATGGCGAAGAAATTACTAAAGAAGAATATGAGCAAGGAAAACTTAAAAGTGAGTGATTAAAAAGACTTATTACAAGTAGCCTTACATATTGCTTTTGAAGCACATAAAAATCAAATGGACAAAGGCGGAATGCCATATATCCTTCATCCCATGCGATTAATGTTTCAGTTTAGTGAAAAAAACTTAAAAATCATCGCCTTATTACATGATGTGCTAGAAGATAGTAGTTTTACTGAAAATGATTTAAATAATGCTGGCTTTAGTAAAGAGATTATTAATGCACTGATTGCATTAACACGTAAAAACGAGGAAAGCTATCAAGAATTTATTGAGCGAATAGCAGTCAATGATCTTGCACGATTAGTTAAAATTGCAGACATTAAAGATAATCTTGATATCACTCGTTTATCAACACTCAATGACAAAAATATTGAGCGCATCAAAAAATACCATAGCGCTTTAGTATTTTTAGAAAAAATATAAAATTTCCTTGTTGTTCTAGCACTATTATTAACTAAAGCTGATTATGTGGAAGGTGCTAGCCAACTTTCTAAGTTGAGTGAATATCGACAAATTAGCAATATGTTTGATGTTAATCCAGCATCCATCAAGCTAACTTTAGAAAATCCTGCGTTAAAAGTGGAATTACCTTCTAATTACTACATTGATAGAGCATTAGAACGCTTGATGTTAACTAAAGAAGAATTTATTACCCTGAAAAACACCCCAACCGAATCGTTAACACAACAGCAAATTTCACAACTTAAATTAGTCCGTGAAGCAGTGCCAACATTGACAGTTGAAAGCCCGTTGCAAAAAGTATT
>NZ_MVDN01000042.1 GCF_002006795.1 Wohlfahrtiimonas populi
ATTAGTTTAAAAAGACTCATATATAAAGCCTTTTTCAAATAATCATTTCTATATTAGTAATACCTCGTTGTGCAAATGGTCAATGCTTCTTTACAATTTTTTCCATTATTTTCATGACATGCTTTTGCTCCTCTAGCTTTAGCATTGTGCGGCCCAAAATCATCAAATCCCCAGCCCGCTTTTTTATTAGTAGCCCAATAAATTGAAAGGCAGCCATTATAAAATGTACTTACAAACTGACAGGAATTTTTTTGCCCTTTATGTTTTAACTGACATGACTTCAATGCAGTATTTTGGGCGGAATTTGAAGAACCTGCATCATACGATCCTCCTGCAATACCAGTATTCAAATCAATATACATAGCCCCCCAATATTTCTGGGCATGTGCACTATTAAATATATTAGCCAGCAAAAAAAGTAAAAATATTTTTTTATAAAAAATTTTCATAATGATTCATACCTATGATAAATAAAATATTATCCCATCTTACCTGCTCCAGGAGCACTATTCGTTCCTCCAGCCCCTAATCGACCAGACATTCCCTGTGCACCGCCTGAAACTTCCTGTGATGTTCCTGTTGTTAGGCCTGATGAATTAACAATAGCACCCGCAACATTTGCTGACTCTGAAACTAGGCGATTCAAGATCAAACAAATAATTAAATATTGAATCGCTTGGAACATAATATTAACGCCAGCATCACTCTCGGTTGATCCTGAACCACTATTACCAGTACCTTCATTACAGCCCTGAATAATTTCTTCGACTAATTTGACTGCAGCAGTAGATTGACTCGCTCCCTGACTACCTCCACCACCAATAGCATTAGTCAATCCTGCCGCAACTAATTTAGCCTGTAGCATTCTGAACTCTAAATCCATTGTGGTTTTAACTTCTGAAAATCCTTCTGTGCTAGCACCAGCAGCTTGAGCTTTTAGCATAAATGAGTGTTGCAAAGACCCGGTTGCTTTACACATTTGTGCTGTTACATCTTTTTGTATAAATAAGATAAACGCAGTAATCGCTGAACATATAGCTATAGTCAAAGCTATAGCTAAAACTCTAGACATCCATTTTTTAGCATATTCTCTAGTAGGTTTATAGGCAGCCATAACTATAAAAGCTGGTCCAATCATTAACATTAGAACTAAAAACACATGATTAAGCATTAATATTGCACCTGCTGTCACATAAACCATCACAGCACCGGTGATAATTAATCCCACAAATCCTACTATCAACATAGAATTCATAAGGCCTAAATCTATAGGGTCTCCTTCAGTATTATTATTTGCTCCTGAACCAGCAG
>NZ_MVDN01000043.1 GCF_002006795.1 Wohlfahrtiimonas populi
GAAGATTTTAATTCTCAGAGGTATTGTATATTCTTTAGAGATATTTCTTAAAGCTCCAAGCCGCGATATAAATTATGAGCCCAAATAATATACCAAATGGGATAATAACAATAGACGGATGTACAGGAATAGGAATGCCTAGGTAGAAAATAAAAGCTGTTGCAATAACAAATGTAAAATTTGATTTTGCAAGGTGGTGGATCATACCATGCTCTACGCCACCTTCGAATTTACGAATACTTCGCTCAACTAAGCCATCACTAAATGCAACAACACCACAAATTAGAAACCAAGGAAGGGATATTATAAAAACAAAAGCGCGCATGAGAACGAGAAAAAATATATATCCAGCAGCTTTGAGATAATCGGTAAAATTATTTATAAAGCTTAGGTGAGAGCCTATATTTTGCTCATTTTGTATTTGTAGAAGAATGCGTTGAGTGTATATATATATTGAGCTAAAGAAATTATTCATGGTATTAAATAAATAATCGCCAAACATGAAGTTTTCAAAACTGTCATTAACAAGAGAGTATTCATAATTCAGCATTTCTTTTGCGTGTTCAGGATTATCTCTCCAAATAAAAGCCATACCAATCCATTCAACAATAATGGAAACAATAATAGCTAGTATTATGCAACTAATCATTTTAAATAGAATACTAACTATGGTAGTTGGTAAGTTTTTATTCATAAGCTAATCTATAAAGTGGTCAGGGGAGGACAGCATTGATGTTATGCCAGCATTTGCATTGTTATCACTATTATTTTCATTTTTCTTAAGCTGTTGTAGTTTTCTGTGGCTTGGCTGTGTTTTGGTTGGGTGATACGTTTTTTCAAGAGAATCGATCAATAAATTTGCTTCATTATCCATTTGAATTGAATTATTGTATTCAACTAATGGAATGCGAATTTTATATAATTGATTGCCTTCCAATAGGCAAAAAGCCTGTCCTATAGGGAGTGAAGCAAAGTCATGTAACGATAATAAATGAGTTTTTTGTTTAGTTTGCCTAACTGTTGTACTGGATGAAAATTTTATATCAGAATGGATATTTGAGTTATCTGATGCGCCAGAAATCAAATCTGTTGTTGTGACGTAAACATCTTTTTGTCGTTGCATTAGATAATCACATATAAATTGATTAGCAGAGCGTAAAATAATTAGTTGATTAAATAATGATAGAAAATAGTCTGCAGCACTATTTTGTTCTGATAGCTGTTTGCTAATTCTTGGAATATCCGGTTCGTATAAAGATAGACGGGCTTTGATTTGATTG
>NZ_MVDN01000044.1 GCF_002006795.1 Wohlfahrtiimonas populi
TAATTATAATTATTTTTTGATAAAAATACACTCAGTATTAAACCTTTCTGTAGTTATTTGATTATTAACAGTTACTTGTGTCTAATAAATAAACTAAAAAATCACGTGGCTAATCAGCTTAGTAAACTTATCTTTAATACTTCAACCCCTGATCTAAACAACTTCTGCTCTGCCTTTCTTCTTCTAACTAATCCATCAAGCTTTTGACCACCTGCAAATACCCATCGTGTGAATTGTTCAGCCGCTTCTGAGTATTTGCCTTGGTAATAACTTGAGCAATGTAGATGACTGAAGATTGCCTGTGCCTAAGTTAAATGTGAACGATACCAATGCATCAAACATATCTTGATTGATTTCAACTTCAACATATCTATTAACTGCATTTTCAGCATCTACTAAATCTTCAATGAGTAATTGCTCTGCTTGCTTTTGAGTGATGACTTCATTTTTAGACAGCTTCGGAGGTTTGCCATCGATCGCCTTAAAGCCTTTAGTATGACCATAACCGATAGTCCAAACGCCCACAGAATCTTGATAGTCTTTTAACTTACAGCCCTCAAAATCTTTGATTAGCTCAATGCCTTTTTTATCTGTTTTCATTTTTATTCCATGCAACAAAAAAACCAATTAAGGGGCTTTGTAATTACTTAACATTTGCATTTTTGGCTAACTCAAGTAAAACCTTATTACTGGACTCTCTAAATTTTTCAAAACGACTTTTAAAAATCACTTCTTTAACGAGCCCGGTCCCATCTGGTTCTATCTTGCTCTTAGCTAAATCACTCCACGCATCAATAAAAGCTTCAGTGTTACCTCTATACTCTTCAAACAACTCTTGGTTTATTACCCTATGAAGCCGGCATATCATGGATGCTTTCCCAAGATCTAAATAGAGCTCATCTATTGCAGAGGTAGAGGTTTTTACTTCATCGCTTCTTATTAGCATTGANTAGAGGTTTTTACTTCATCGCTTCTTATTAGCATTGATTTTAATCTGAGACGCTGAACTGTGTCATACAACTCTTCAACTTTGGAGATAAAAAGTTTATTGTCTTCGATTGTGAACTGGATGCTAGCCTGATTTCTTGTTGCTTCTCTCTGTGAATACAAGGCAATAAATGCGGCCCCAAATGCTATTAGACCCGCAATCAAAGATCCGTGATCTTTTAAAACACCGTAACGGCTTTGATCAGCTGAATACTCCACAAACGCCCCAAGAAGACAATAAAATACCAGTCCAACTAAGCATATACATAACTGGACAAGAGATATT
>NZ_MVDN01000045.1 GCF_002006795.1 Wohlfahrtiimonas populi
GTTGTCAGATGTACGCTCGTTTTCTTTAGTGGCAATTGCTACAACTTTACCAAAACAGACAGATTCAACAGATTCATTCCAAGCACCATCAATTTCAAGTAGATCTTGAATCAGAAATTCTGTTTTTTCTCTAGCCTCACTTTCTGATGTGAATATTTCCATTCCATGGATATCGCTATATGCAAACCATCTCTTATTACTCATCATTCACCATCCTTTGTTAATTTCAAAAAGCCTTCTGTTTTTTCTATTGCTTCACTCATTAGCTTTTCGACTTTTTCCACATCTAATTTGATGATTTCACCCCACCATTTGTCGCGACCTTCTTTACTGTCGTACAAAAGTTTTTGTGCAGCTTCGGCACCATCCAGCTCAACAGAAATAGATATGCCGTATTTTTCATCATCTTCGTCATAGACTTTTTGACATAAAAAGTCGTGATCTTTTCCGTAAAATACTTTTGCAAAATCTTTCATCACGCCACCTCTTTAATATTCATTAATTTTTCAACAATCTGATCAACTTCTGCATTGAATTTATTAACTTCAAATTCAATTTTTTCTTTGATCTCATCAGTAATTCCAATCTCAACAATAAAGCTCTGTAAATGAGCAGGGAATCGGTCGTCATAGCTCATAAATACCCAATGATCGAATCCAGTACACATCATTTGCGCGTACATCTGATAAATGTACTGAGGATTAATCACACCTGTTTCTAGCGTTTTTAAATGAGTTGCACTATTTGGGCATTTGATCTCAATGCCTTTTTTTAATGGCTCACCCATCATGTCCAGGATTAAACCGTCAGGACTTGCACCAAATCGCTCAATGGTAGGGTGGTCAATAAATCCCACGTCTTGTACTTCGTTCATTGTTGAAAGCGTATAAGCCTCTTTGGCTTTTGGCTCTAAATCAATACCACGTTGCATTGCATCACTTTTGAATGAATCAGGCGTATTACCTGTGATAATTTCAAGAGCAATCTCAACTATGTAATTTTCACGAGCGGCGTAGTAGCTGCCATTTTTTTGAGTTGCTACCGCGTCATATAGACGCGACGCAGTTACTTTGCCTCTGCGCGCAGAGAACCAATCTTCTGTTCGCTGTAATTCGTTATTGTCCATTTGGTACCTCACTGTATTCAGCATCGATTACAATCATTGACTTGATGCGTTTAAACTCAGTCATGCCAATAGCATTTTTTTCGCTTTCATCTAATGACTGCCAAGCT
>NZ_MVDN01000046.1 GCF_002006795.1 Wohlfahrtiimonas populi
TACCTAGAGAAAAATAGAAACCTTGGCCTTCAATAATGGCAATTTCCATTGTTTTTTTGGGAATAGATAGTTCATGTACAGCTTCAGTAATTTGTAGCTTGATGATGTAATTCTGATAGGCAGGGTAAGCTATCAAGGATAATATACCAATAATGGCTATCACAATCATTAACTCTATTAAGGTAAAGCCTTTGTTTTTTCATATCTCACCATAATATCCAAGCTTGCATTTTTCCTATTTTAATATAAATATTGATATTTTTAATATTTTATTTACTATATTTGTAAAATAAATCAATTGTATTGAGGTTATTACTTTCTTTTTAGTGCATACTAATTAGCATTATGCTTATAACATAAAATTATCTGAATATAGCAAAGTGTGATTGGAGGGAATGCATACTTATGAAAAATCTCATATTAATGATGACGCTGTTTTTATCGTTTGCATTTTCTCAACCCCAAGGATTTGTGAACCCATTGGAATTTGATAATACAGATCAACAGCGCCAAAAAGTAATTTCATATATTAAAAATGGCACTCTACATAAGTATTGTGATTCTGAGGATGATGCTTGCCATCCCAATATATTACAGCTTTCTCAGGCTGATAATTTGACAGCTTTTATAGAGTTAAGTGCCATTCAGAATAAGGAATATCTTAATAGATTAATTGATGAATATTGCAATTCTGAGTTTTTTCAATGTAGTTATGAAAATCTTTTGAAAGTATATGAAGAGAATTTTTGGTGTGATGTTGGCATTTGGGAAATGAGGGATGAGCAAAATAGTGATTTTAGAAATATAGTGATTTTAGAAATAGAAAATATCCGAATACAGTAACGAGCGATTCTCATGCTGATTTGATTCACTAAAGTGTAATTTCTGCATATTAAAAAACCACCGAAAAGGTGGTTTTGTTTTCTCTGTAATTGATAGTTATAAACCACCACCATATTTTTTAAGGTTTTTTAGCCATGGTTTATTCATATCTTGGCAGATTTCATTGTTAGA
>NZ_MVDN01000047.1 GCF_002006795.1 Wohlfahrtiimonas populi
AGTCTAAGTATTCGTCTGTTATATCACTTAAATTTAATTTATAACTAATCCAATAATCAGTAATTTGATTACAAAAATCAACAATGAGTATATATTCCTCATTTATTTTTACTAACGTATAAACCCAGTCTTTTTGTTTCACAATTTGAGATTTCATTTCAATATTTATTCAGCATCTAAAGCTGTAACCTTTAACTTTAATAGTTTATCCATCTTAATTTCTAGCCAATATCATATTTATAACAAATAACTTCAGGGGTAATTTCTTCTGTTTTAAGTTTTTCAAACTCTTCTTTTGTAATTTCTATCTTCTGTTCATTACCTGCTAGAGAACCAGAAATACAAGAAAATATATATTTACCTTCTACAAATTTTATTCTCCACCAGCTGGCACCTTTTGGATATTCATTTTCTTCAACAATAGGCTCTTTGTACTCTAAAGGCTTACCTTCAATTTCAACTGGTATATTTCCAAAACTAAATATTACTTTTGCCATATTAAACTTGATACATTTCATATAATTCTGGGGAATCAGTAATTTGATTTGCCAATTTCGTTAAGTATTCATCAGATAGATCTTCAATATGTAATAAATAATCTATAGAAAAATCTGTTGTTTGATTACAAAATGCCACTGAAAAAATATACTCACCTGATTGATCTGTTTTATATAATGTGTAAACCCATCTTTTTTGAGCAATTTTCTTATTTGAATTCATAATTTATATTTATAAGTAATTTCTAAATATGTAACTTTTTCATTCATCAAATCATGAAAATCTTCTGTTGATATTTTTGTGACTAATTCTTTACCTCCATGTTGTGAAGATATGCATGAAAAAATATAATCATTAGCTACTTTTGTCACTCCCCATTCCATGGGATCTAATGAATATTCATTTTCCTCCAAAATAGGCTCTCCTAATGTTTCTGTTTTTTC
>NZ_MVDN01000048.1 GCF_002006795.1 Wohlfahrtiimonas populi
CTATTTATTGTGGGCATTTCAAAAGGAAACGTTCTTAAAGCTTGATGAAAATGATCAAAAAGAGATAACGTTAGTTTTGCTCCATGCATTTCATTATTTAGAAACTAAGCAACAGCAAACTTCGCACACTTTAAATCTTTTCTTGGACATTTTATCCAGCATCGCTTATGAAAAGCGATTCATTCATTGGCTCTATGAATACAATAATGCATTAATGCGCATTTTGGATCTATGTTGCAATACAACATGGCTCAGTCGATATTTAGCGCGTTATCCTGTATTGTTTGAAGATTTAATGGAAAGCTTAGAAGCCACAAAACCCATTAATCATAAAACTCTCAACAAATCCCTCAATACATTATTGGAACAACCGAAAACCACAGAAGAACAGCGACTGAATCTGCTTCGTGATTTCTTGCATAAAAATATATTAAAAATCGCAATGGCAGATTTCTCAGGCAAAGTACCATTGATGATTGTGAGCGACTATTTATCTGAATTGGCAGATGCTTTACTCAATAAAATTTTGCGTTTAGCTTGGCAAGAGCTGAGTTTAAAACACGGGCAACCAACTTCTGATCACCATAAAAATGGGCGCCCTGACTTTATCATTGTCGCTTATGGCAAATTGGGTGGATTGGAATTGGGCTATCAATCCGACTTGGATATTATTTTCTTGCACGATGCAGTGGAAGAACAGATGACAGATGGTACCAATCCAATTTTGAATAGCGATTTCTTCATTAAGTTGGCACAAAAAATCATTCATTATCTGACAGCACAAACATCTGCTGGCCGATTATATGAAGT
>NZ_MVDN01000049.1 GCF_002006795.1 Wohlfahrtiimonas populi
GAATAACTATTCATCCATCAGTGATACAGGGTTGTCTGTACTAAGTTTTACGATGTTATTTGGGCGATTAGAAATCTTTACGATATTTGTTCTATTAACACCAAGTTTTTGGAGAAGTTAATATTATTCACAAAGTTATCCACAGCTTAAAGTTATTTAATGTGGATAACCTATTTAAAACTTATAAGTTATAAATAAGTAGTAAAACAGTTGATTCTATCAGCTTTACAAAAATGATTAATCTTTAATCTATCAATTGACAGCCCGATGTAGTCTAGGATTTGAATGAATTTACAATAACTATTCACAAAATTATCCACAGGCTATGTGGATTTCTGTTAATAAAAAATGCTCGATAATTTCGAGCATTTTTATTTTATATCTGAATTTTTATACTATTTTTTCAGAAAGTTATCTTTTAGCATATCGATAAAGTCTTTACCTTGCCCGCCAAGTATTGCTTTAGCACCATATAAAGCCATATTAGTGTAGTTAGAAGCCTCTGTATGAGGTGGCCATAAAAGTTCTAATCGACTAGTATGAACATCTAAAATAGCAGGACCATCGAAAGCTAAAAATTCTTTAACAACGCTTTCTAAGTCATGAGATCCTTTGACAGAAAAACCTTTCATACCAACGGCATCAGCGAGTTTAGAAAAATCTGGGTTATGAAGATCAGTATAGCTATTAACAATACCTTCGGCTTTCATTTCTAATTCAACAAAGTCTAAAGCTCCATTGTTTAAAATAGCTATTTTAATGGGAAGCTTTTCTTGTACGA
>NZ_MVDN01000005.1 GCF_002006795.1 Wohlfahrtiimonas populi
TCAATTCATGCAGTATTTGCACTAACAATACTTCTATTAAAGAAAAAGCCTTCGTAAACGAAGGCTTTTATATACATATAATATGGCTAACATATATAAGAGGATTAAACCCCCATGCAAACGCCTGTTGCTTTTAATGTCTCTACTAATAAATGATCTTTTGGTAATAGACGAGGCTTACCCGCAACTTTCTCTAATGGTACAGCAACTAAATCACCGCCTTGACTCGCAACCATCACGCCAGTGATATTTTTCTTTAAGAACTCAATGGCTTTACTACCGCATTGTGTTGCGAAAATACGATCATTAGCCGTTGGCGTGCCGCCACGGCTCACATAGCCCAATGTTGTTAAACGTGCTTCAATCCCTGTTAACTCAGGAATTTGATCCACTAACTTCATAGCAGCAGCATGTTTCTTAGGTTTTAAACCTAACAATGCATCTTCTTGAGAAATCGCCCCTTCCGCTACAACTAATAAAGCAGCCTTATGCTCAAAAATTTGTGCTTTCAATGATTTCACAATTGCAGTTGTTGAATAAGGAATTTCTGGCACTAAACAAATATCCGCACCACCAGCCAATGCAGCACCTGCTGCTAACCAACCAGCATCACGCCCCATCACTTCCAAAATCATTAAACGATGATGAGAATCTGCTGTTGTACGTAAACGATCCAGAGCCATCACAGAAACCTGAACAGCAGTATCGTAACCAAATGTGATATCCGTTTGAGCAATATCGTTATCAATCGTCTTAGGCAATGTCACAACTGGAATGCCTTTCTTAGACAACTCATAAGAAAAACGTTGCGTTCCATCACCACCTAAACATACTAGCGCATCTAAACCCAATGCTTCAAAACTACGTACACAGTTATCGACAGCTTCTTCTGTACCTTTTGCACGACCGCCACCGCGACCTGTACCTAAAATTGTACCGCCCAAACCAATAATTGGGCTAACTGCTGCCTTATCCAAAGGCATCACACAACCTTCAGCCAAGCCTAAGAAGCCATCATGAATACCAGTAACTTTCCAGCCTTCATTAAGCGCGGCCAACGTTACTGCTCTCAATGCAGCATTCAATCCCTGACAATCACCACCAGCTGTTAAAATACCGATATTCTTACTCATTCAATCTGCCTCTTAAAATTGATTTTATTCGTTATCGTCTTTCCAGACGTTCAATAACTCTATATTATCAGAAAGCTTAAGCGTTTGATGCAATTCAGCCAAAACTAAAACCGCCAAAGCTTCATTTTCTTGTACTAGAACAATTTCACCTGCCACAACATCATTATCCGTGTGAATTGTGTCACCAATATTAATATTGCTATTTTGCCCTAAAGAAATTTTGCCCAAACGCTTTTTATTCTTACCTAAATCACGTAAACGCGTCACAATTTCTTGCCCGATGTAACAACCTTTACGAGGGTGAACACCTTTTAATACATCCAAGCTCACCATTTGCGGCACATATTTACCTTGTGTTGCTTCGATGATCCAAGGAATATTAAAATCTTGCGGCACAACTGTTGCAAATTCATCATTTGCATCCACAATTTCAATCGTCACCTTTGAACGAAACACAAAACGCTTCAATAATGTTGCAATACTTTCGCTGATGCATTTTGGCAAATAGAGATCAAAACCATTCTCGATCTTCTGAATCCAAAACACCGCTTCCAATCGGCCTTTGATATTACATAAACCGCCCAAGCCTGAGTTTTCAGGATGATCATACAAATAATCTAAATGATCCATATCCGCTGTCAATTGCCCATGCAAAAAATTACGCGCATCCGCACCTGTTACAACCAACTTTGCAAAATCCATCATCGCTTCATTCCTTAATCAACTGTTCTATTGAGAACTTACTCCTTTATTATAGTGGCTATTTTATAATTTCCACTTATTCGTTTGCATGCTGCATTCTTTCCAAGCATAATCATTGCGCTCTTTATATTACCCAAACAGCCAACTGAGGTTTATATGCGTCCCTTAAAAGCTTATCTCTCTAAAAGTGCATTACAACACAATGTCGCCTTTTTAAAACAACAAGCGCCACAAAGCAACTTGTGTACAGTTTTAAAGGCAAATGCATATGGTCATCGAGTGGAACTCGTTGCCCCAATTATTGAGAACCACGCAGATTATTTTGCAGTCGCAGCCATCGAAGAAGCACAAGCTATTCGTGAAGTTAGCCCAAACATTCCTATCATTTTACTCGAAGGCGTATTCGAGCATTATGAATATAACTTATGTGATGAATTCAATTTTTGGCCAGCAATTGGCAATGAACATCAACTAAATGGTTTACTAGAAGCTAAATTACAAAACCCAATCAATGTATTCATCAAAGTGAATAGCGGAATGAATCGCTTAGGCATTCAAGCTGAACAATTGGCACATTATCATCGCTTATTATCTGAATCAGCGAATGTGAAAAGCATCCAACTGATGACGCATTTATCTTCAGCAGATGAAAAGCTATCACCTGAAACTGAGAAACAACTATCTATCATGGCAAAGTTGGATCCTACGATCCAAGCAACAATTTCTAACTCTGCTCACATTTTCTATGATGATAAACCTGCTCAATCTATCGTACGTGCAGGATTATCTCTATATGGCGCATCACCTTTTGATGGTAAAACAGGCTCAGACATTGGCTTGAAACCAATTTTAGAATTACGTTCTAAGATCATTCATATCAATCACCTCAAATCTGGTGATCATGTTGGCTATGGTGCAACATTTACAGCAAAAAATGATATGCCAATTGGTGTTGTAGCCTGCGGTTACGCAGATGGTTATCCAAGAGAAGTCAAAGATGCGTATGTATTGATTGATGGTTATAAAGCACCATTGGTTGGTCGTGTTGCGATGGATATGTTTATGGTGGATTTAAGTAATGTACCTGAATCAAAATGGCAGCATGATGTGATTCTATTTGGTGAGCAATTACCAATCGAGCATGTGGCAACTTGGGCGAATACGATTCCTTATACAATTTTCACACATCTAGCGAAGCGCATTCGCTTCCACGTGATTGACTAAATTATCTAGGCTCAAAAAACTTTAAGCCATCTTCTTTATGGGAAGATGGCTTTATTTATTTCAAAACATTATCTTTATTACTCAGCGTAATGAACTTTCAAGCCACCAAATGTTTGGCTCGTTGGCATCACTTCGATGCTATTAATATTAATATGTTTTGGTTGATTCGCTAGCCAAAACACAATATCGGCAATGTCTTTACCTGTCACAGGATGTGCGTTTTGATATAAAGCTGCGGCTTTATCATCATCCCCTTTAAAGCGAACATTAGAAAATTCTGTTTCACCACATAAACCTGGTTCAACATTCGTCACTCGAATATTTTTACCAAATAAATCTGCACGTAAATTTAAACTGAACTGTTTCACAAATGCTTTTGTTGCGCCATAAACATTGCCACCAGGATAAGGCCAGTTACCTGCAATCGAGCCCATATTAATCACATAACCTTCATTTCTTTCTGCCATATATGGCAAAAATAGCTGTGTTAATGAGATTAAGCCTAAAACATTCGTTTGCACCATTGTCTGCCAATCGTCAAAATTAGCTTCATGCGCACCTTCCAAACCTAATGCTAAACCTGCGTTGTTCACCAAGATATCCACACGCCCAAACTGTGCCATGATCTCTTTCACAACAATCTCTGCATTAGCACGATTGGAAACATCCAATTCAAACCCATGAAAACGCTCACCCAATTCTGTACGAATTGCTTCTAAACGATCTTGTCTGCGTGCAATGCCAATCACTGTATGACCAGCTCGTGCAAAAACCTTTGCCATTTCATACCCAAAACCTGATGATACGCCCGTAATCACTATATTCATTCCATTCTCTCCCTGCTGATATTGGTGGATTTTATTTAACTCTCTTCAAAAGCAAATAAAATGACATCATTAATATTATGCGCATTTTCAACTGCCATCAATAGGCGATCAATTCCCATTGCAACACCGCTGACTAATGTTGGCATCTGTGCCATTTCTTGTAAAAACAGTTCATCAATTTCTACAGGTGCTAAACCATATTCTTGGCGCAGAATATTTTCTTTCTCAAACCTTGCCCGCTGTTCAATAGGATCAGTCAGCTCCTCATAACCATTAGCAAGCTCTAAACCTTTCCAATAAATTTCAAAACGTTTGCCAATCGAATGACCAGCACAATCTTTAGCAATCTTTGCCAATGAAGCTTGTGATACAGGATAGCTATGCAACACTGTAATCACGTCAGGATCAAAGCTTGGCTCCAAAATATGGCTCATGATCAGATCCAAATATTCATCTTTTGTTTTGGGTTCAAATGCTAGATCTATATTGTACTGAGCTAATAAATGCTTCAATTCACCTTCCGTTGCAAAAAAGGGATTAATGCTGAGCTTTTCCATAAATAAATTCAGATAGCTATATTCTTTCACAGCTAAATCTTGCTGTGCCATTAAACGCACAATGTGGATGACTTCTTTAATGAGATCAAATAAATCATAATCCACACGATACCATTCTAGCATTGTGAATTCTGGCGTATGTTTTCGGCTGAGTTCTCCATCACGAAATACTTTGCCCAAAAAATAAATAGAGCCAGCATCCTGTGCCAATAAGCGTTTCATATGATATTCGGGCGATGTGATCAAATAAGTTGTGGCATTGAACAGCTTCCCTGGGCCATTAAACTTGCTTGTAAAATTTAATAACGCAGGATCGCTATTGCCAAATTGGCTCATAATTGGCGTATCCACTTCCATCACTTGTTCAGCCCAGAAATATTCTCGCAATGATCTTAAAAACATTGCTCGCTTTTGCACAACCTGATTCACATCTTTCTCCCAATAAAAAAGCCTAGATAATTATCTAGGCTTTATCACATTAAGTCATTATTAATTTATTTGCGCTAATAATGCTTGTGCTCTTGCTATTTGACTAGGACTACCATCTTTCACAACTTCATCCAATAATGGTTTTGCTAAACTCTTATCAAAATCCATATAAGCAACAGCCAATTCCAATTTCACTTGTTCAGATTCAAAGTCAGCATCATGCGCTGTATCCAATGCTTCAACCATAACCGTAGGATGTGCCACTAGTTCAATGATTGGTTCAGGCATAACAACTTCTTCGATAACTGGCTCAGCAATTGTAATTTCAGGAATTGTAACTTCTTCTACGACAGGTGCTTCAATCACTGGTTCTACCAAAGTAATTTCTGGTATTTCAATTTCTGCCACGATAGGTTCTTCAACCTGTACTTCTTCTACAACACCTGCATCCAATATAGGTAAAGCTAATGTATCTAAATCAATTGCTATTGGTTCAGGAACATCAATTTCTTCCATAGATTGCGCAACATTATCTTTCACAGAACTATTAATTGGATCATCCAACATAACTTCATTTGTCGTATCTAATGAATCTAAGAACGCAAGGCTTGCAGCATCTTCATCGGCATCTGCAACAAAAGCTAAGTCTAATTTAGGTTCTGCTTCAGATTGTTTAGAAACTTCCATCAAGTTTGCTAAACCAGCTTCTTCATCCTCTAAGAAATTACCAAAATCTAAAGGTTTTTCAGCTTCAATATCATCTTTCACTAGAGTATCTTCAGCATTTTCCAATAAATCAGGGAAGCTGATATATTCTTCAGGCTCGCTCGAATCAGATGTTTCTTCATCTNAACATCAATTTCTTCCATAGATTGCGCAACATTATCTTTCACAGAACTATTAATTGGATCATCCAACATAACTTCATTTGTCGTATCTAATGAATCTAAGAACGCAAGGCTTGCAGCATCTTCATCGGCATCTGCAACAAAAGCTAAGTCTAATTTAGGTTCTGCTTCAGATTGTTTAGAAACTTCCATCAAGTTTGCTAAACCAGCTTCTTCATCCTCTAAGAAATTACCAAAATCTAAAGGTTTTTCAGCTTCAATATCATCTTTCACTAGAGTATCTTCAGCATTTTCCAATAAATCAGGGAAGCTGATATATTCTTCAGGCTCGCTCGAATCAGATGTTTCTTCATCTGCAATTGCTTCAATAGCATTCACTGTGCCTGTTTGTGGTGCAAACAATGGATTGTTTTCACCAAAACTATCTTCTACCACAACTGATGCCGTTGGTACCTCAGTCGCTTCTTCAACCACAGCTTCAACAACAGGCGTTTCTTCAACTTTGAAATCACCCAAATCAAAATCTAAAGTCGCACCCATATCAAAAGATTCTTCTTTCGGTGTAGAAGCTTCTACTGCTGGTGTTGAAAATGCAGAAAGATCAAAATCTAAACCGCCATATTCTTCAGCTTTAGTTTCTTCTCCTGGTGCAGGTGTTGATCCTAAATCCAATGAAGATAAGTCAAAGTCTAAACCGTCCATTGATTTTTCAACTTTAGGCTCGTCTACTTCAAGAGATGTTGTGCCAAGATCCAATGATGATAAGTCAAAATCTAGTCCACCTGTTGATTCTTCTGCCTTAGGAACTTCTGCTTCAACAACTGTTGTACCTAAATCCAATGATGATAGATCAAAATCTAAAGCATCCATCGCTTCTTCAACTTTAGGTGCTTCTGCTTCAACCGTTACAGTACCTAAGTCTAAAGATGATAAATCAAAGTCTAAACCTGCTTCTTCTTTTTCTTCAACAACAGCTGTAACAGCTGGTACTACATCATCAGTGAAAGATAGATCAAAATCTAAGCTCTCAATCGTTGTTTCATCTTTTGTTTCTGCTACAGCTGTAGCAACCGCCGCGGTTGCAATAGCAGCTGCAACTGGTGCCACTTGTGGTTTTGCTACTGCTTTCACTTCAGCTGGCTGCGCTACTGGCACAGCCTGTACTTCAACAACATCATCTTCTACAGGTACAGCCTCTGCTTTTTTCTTACCTAAACCAAATAGGCCTTTAGATGCTTTTTCTTTTTTCTCTTTCTTTGCCTTCGGCGCTGACGTTTCTGCTGATGCATCTTTCTTCTTACCAAATAAACTTAAGCCTTTTTTCTTTGGCTTTTCTGTTTGTTCAACTTCTTCAGAATACTCAGCAACATCTGCAGTTGCTTTAGCTACCTTTGCAACTTTCGCTTTTTTCTCTTTCGGCTGCTTTGGCCCATCACCTTTACGGCGGCGCATTACAACTGCTAATAAACCTAAAATTAATACAAGTGCACCCGCACCAATATAAACAATATTTTCGAAAATTAATTCAACAATACCTGGCTCTGGTTCTGGCTCAGGCATAATGTAAACAGGACGTTTCTTTGGCGGTTCTACAGGCTTAACTGCTTCTTCTTTCGCAGGCTCGACAACTTTTACTGGTTCTGTTTTTACAGTTTCTACTACTGGTTCCGTTGCAGGCGCAACAGTTTCAACTGGTTTTGCCACTTCTACTACTGTAGCAACTACGCTAGCATCTGCTTGTTCTCTTTTTTGGCTTTCTGCCAGTAGCTCTTCTGCCATTTGAGCATTTTCTGGTGTTAAATCCTGTAATAAATCAGTATTCATGACCACAGTAGTAGTTCCATTATCCACTGGGCGAACAACCTTTACAGTCACTTCTTCATTATTTTCAACAATAGCAACTTCTGGCTCTACTACTTTAGCAGGCTCAGCAACTTGTTGCACAGGTGGTTCTGGTAATTCATAAATATACCCAATGCGAACATCTGATTTTTCATTTGTATCTGCCGAAGCAACAAAATTATGTTTAACCTTCGGCGTTTCTGTTGGGATCAACAATGTAACATCTGCGCGTAAAACACCGCCTGCTGTAAATGCAGAAGGGTTATTTGCTTTGATGATTTCAATCATTTTCTGTGGCGTTACATTTGCAGGGCGAACTTTATTCGCAATGCTCCACAACGTTTCCCCTTTTTCTACAGGATAACGTTTCAATAAGTCTGGATTAGTGTTGCTAGCTTTTGGCAACGCTTTAGTTGGTGCTTTTGCAGGCGCTTTAGCTTCTTCTTTTTCTACTTTAGCAACTTCAGTTTTTGCCTTTGCTTTTTCAGGCTCTGCCTTCACTGCGACTGCAACTGGTTTTTCAGCAACTTTCGGTTTCACCTTTGTTTCTTCTTTCGCAACAGTTGGCACTTCAGCCAAAGCGACTTTATCTGTTGCTGTTGTTGCAACTGGTGCATCCACTGCAACGCCATCAATCACAATTTCAGAATCCGTTGCTTCTGCAACCACAGGTTCAGCAGTTGGTTCTGGTTTGAAATCTAAAATAATCGGTAATTCGAATAATTGTCTACGATTATCTTTATCACGGCTTTCTAACAATAATGTTAGCGCGGGAGATTCGATCTCTTCTGTAGTTGTTAATACAACTTGTTTTTGTCCGTTTTGTTCAACAATATTAACGGATAAATCATAGCTTGGAATAGGATGATTGAGTCGCAAATATTCCGTTGGCGCAGCCAGAATAATTTCACCTTCGCCAACAACATCGGCTTGCAAGCGTAGTGGCTCGTTCAGATATGAAAGGGTTCTTAAGTTCTCAACATCTGCTGCGTGAGATAACCCAAAAACGCCCAATAATGCAATTGCTAGTATATTTTTTCTTATCATAATTTGTTCCGAGTACTCAGTCTGAATTCGTCCTAAAAGATTGGAGCGAGCTTTAAAATCGCAAAACTACTTATATTCTAACGAAAATTTTTAAAAACTGTTATAAAAAAAGTAATATTAGTGCGCAACATGATTTATCTTATAGTTTATGCATTTTTGTATATACTCGGACATTATAATATTAATAACAATAACAATCCCATTTTTAATTTCAGGAGTTTGATATGGCTATTTTATGTTTGAGTAATGTACTACCAAATTTTGACCAATGGATCAAAAACTTACATGCAATTGATCCAACGTTTGATTTGAGAACAATGGATAATCCTGGAGATTTATCTGAGATTACCACGGTCTTAGCTTGGAAACCAGATGATGCTCAATTTAAAAAACTCCCAAATTTAAAATTTGTACAATCCACAGGTATGGGCATTGATCACTTAGTTGAATGCCCAAGCATTCCCAAAGACGCAATGATCGCTCGCATCATTGATCATGATATGCGCGAGCAAATGGCTGAATATGCGTTATATGGCGCATTGAAAGCTTATCGTAATATTCAATATTACAACCAATATCAAGCAGAAAACCTTTGGAAGATGAAACGCCGTCCTTTTAAAGAAGATTTAACTGTAGGTGTTTTAGGCTTAGGTGAATTAGGTGCTTATGTTGCGAATGCACTGAAAGATTATGGCTTCAATGTGATTGGTTGGAAAAATAGCGCATCCAAACCAGATAGCGATATCTCTTATTATCATGGAAAAGATCAACTCCCTGAATTTTTAAAGCAGTGCAATATTCTCGTTTGCCTATTGCCATTAACAGAAGATACACGACACATTTTAAACAAAGATACTTTCGCATTATTACCAGAAGGCGCTTATTTAATTAATCCTGCACGCGGTGGTCATGTGAATGAGCAAGATTTATTAGCAGTAATCCAATCTAAGCATTTAAGCGGTGCACTTTTAGACGTATTCCAAACTGAGCCACTACCAACTGATCATCCTTTCTGGAATGAATCCTCAATTGAAATCACACCGCACATTGCAGCGATGACAAACCCCATCACAGCTAGCCAACAAGTTGCTGAAAACTTTAAACTTGTTCGGGAAGGCAAGTTACCGAATAATCTTGTGGACTTAAACCTCGGCTATTAACTTATGTTATAATGATAGGAATTAAGAAACGGCGAGGTCATCATGCTTAAATTTAATACTGTTATTTTTTATCTCGGCATCGTACTAACTGCGATTGGTGTTTTAGTGGGATTTCCGCTGATTTTCTGGGGTAATCAGGATGTTGGCATGTACTTTGTAACGATGATTGGTCCATTGGGCTTTTTGTTATTCTTCACAGGCTTTATTGGTGCAATTGCTTTCAGACCGCACACAGATCGTATGCAATCTGAAGTGGAATCTCGCAAGAAAGCAGAAGCATATCAAAGAACTGTTCCAGACTAATCTACAGTTAATCCAAATCATTTAAAATAAAACCGCCTGATGGCGGTTTTATTTTGTCACACAATCAATTTAATGATATTTATATTACTTACGTTTATGAAAACGCTGACGATGGCTTTCTGATAACACAACGCCCGTTGCCACAGAAACGTTCAAGCTCTCGATTCTGCCTTCCATTGGAATCTTCAACAAGAAATCACAAGCTTCTTTCGTCAAACGGCGCATGCCTTCGCCTTCTGAACCCATAATGATTGCCATTGCGCCCGTTAAGTTAGCTTCGTAAATAGTTTCAGTTGCTTCACCCGCTAAGCCCGCTAACCAAACACCGCGCTCTTTTAGATCATCAATGGTACGTGCTAAGTTTGTCACTTCGATGAATGGCACACGCTCAGAACTACCGCTTGAGATTTTACGCACAACTGGTGTTAAACCACATGCGCGATCTCTAGGTGCAATCACTGCATGCACGCCAAATGCTTCTGCACTACGTAAGCATGCACCCACATTATGCGGATCAGTCACGCCATCCAAAATCAATAATAGTGGTGATGATTGTTCTTCCAACAATTCAAATAAGAAGTTCTCATTCTTAGCACCCATTACTCGTACTTCTGCTGCAATGCCTTGATGACGCGCTTCTTCACCTGTTTTAGATTCCAACATTTTTTGGTTAACCATATTCACAGGCACTTTTTGGTCTTTTAATTTTGCCAAAAATGCTTGTGCGCGCTTATCCAAACGCTGGTCATTCAACCAAATTTGTACAACAGAGCCTTCATCAAAAGCTGCTTCCACAGCATGGAAACCGTGAATCCATATCGTTGTATTACTCATAAAGTTACCTTTATATTATTTAAATGCAAAAAACCGCACCCAGTGCGGTTTTTAGATATTCAAGTTAAAATTAGTTGCGGTTCATAGCATTCAAATCTTCGAATGCTTCTAATACGCGGTTCACTAAAGATACTTGACCTGCACGCAACCATGCACGTGGATCATAATATTTCTTGTTTGGCTTTTCTTCGCCTTCAGGATTACCCAATTGACCTTGTAAGTAATCTTTATGTTCGTTGTAGTAGCCTAATACACCTTCCCAAGTTGCCCATTGTGTATCAGTATCAATGTTCATTTTGATTACACCGTAAGAGATTGCATCACGGATATCTTGTAAATCAGAACCTGAACCACCGTGGAATACGAAATCTAAATGCTTAGCTGGTAAGTTGAATTTCTCAGAAACGTATTTCTGTGAGTTATCCAAAATTACTGGCGTCAAACGTACGTTACCTGGCTTATAAACGCCATGAACATTACCGAATGAAGCTGCGATTGTAATGCGTGGACTGATTGCTACTAATTTTTCATAAGCATATGCAACGTCAGCAGGTTGTGTGTATAGCAATGAGTTATCGATGTCTGTGTTATCCACGCCATCTTCTTCACCGCCAGTACAACCCAATTCGATTTCCAATGTCATACCCATTTTAGCCATACGCTCTAGGTATTTACCTGAAATTTCGATGTTTTCTTCTAATGATTCTTCAGATAAATCAATCATGTGAGATGAGAATAATGGCTTACCTGTTTCTTTAAAGAATTGCTCACCAGCATCCAACAAACCATCGATCCATGGCAATAATTTTTTAGCTGCGTGATCCGTATGTAGAATTACTGGAACACCATAAGTTTCAGCAACAGCATGAACATATTTAGCGCCTGCGATTGTGCCCAAAATAGCAGCTTGCTGACCTTCTAATTTTAAACCTTTACCAACGAAAAACTGACCACCACCATTAGAGAACTGAATAATCACTGGTGATTTTGCTTTTGCAGCTGCTTCTAAAACACCGTTTACTGATTCTGTGTTCACAACATTCACTGCTGGTAATGCAAAACCTTCTGCTTTTGCGATTTCAAATACTTTCTGTACATCATCACCAAATAAAACACCTGGTTTCACTGCGTCTAAAATTTTAGCCATTGCTGGATCTCCTAAATTACAGATAATTTCTCGCCGTATTCTACCACAAGGAACAATATTTTTTTCCTTTCTAAAATGATATTCTCAGTAATGATTCGGGAACGTGCTATTTCCCATAATTTACCTATAATAATTATCCATTCAGATTAGTTATCACAATAATATAAGGCTCAACATCATGAGTGATTACTTAAATAACCNAAATACTTTCTGTACATCATCACCAAATAAAACACCTGGTTTCACTGCGTCTAAAATTTTAGCCATTGCTGGATCTCCTAAATTACAGATAATTTCTCGCCGTATTCTACCACAAGGAACAATATTTTTTTCCTTTCTAAAATGATATTCTCAGTAATGATTCGGGAACGTGCTATTTCCCATAATTTACCTATAATAATTATCCATTCAGATTAGTTATCACAATAATATAAGGCTCAACATCATGAGTGATTACTTAAATAACCCACAAAAAATCCATTCAGACATCATGAATGCGCTCAAAGCTGTTTCAGTTTTGATCATTCCAGCCGCGGGATTATTTCTATTTAATATCGCTATTTATACTTATAAAATGGCATATTTTGATACATTTCATTTGCCATTCATTCCGCTAGAATCTTCTTTGTGGCTCGATGTTGTGCAGAATAAAACTTTAGTGATTCTGCTCATCACATTATTATTCTTTGCGATTGGCTTCATTGTGGGCGGTGTTTTCATGTTTCGCCACAGCATTGAAAAAGTATCAGCTCAAGAATTTTCATGGCCTGTATTCATTGCAACATTTACATTATTGAGCCCTTTTGTATTCAGCTTGCCAGGGCTTGCTGTGAGCACTCAAGTATTAATTATATTGTTATATGCTTTCTTTATTCCTTTTGTATTTACTAAGCATTTTCATAATGGATTACATTATTTTAGTAAAATTTTGCCTCGTAAATTCTTTTTAGAAAAGAAAGAAAAAGCTGTATTGCATGATATCTCTTTCATCATTTTAGGCATTACGTATTTATTCATAATATTTATATTATTCATTTTGTTAATGGAATTTGTGGCAAGTAAATTGGGCGAATATCATGCCAAGGAAAAAGAGAAGATTATGCTTTCAGGCGCATATCTCACAATGCCAAACCATATCCGCATTGGTAATGATTCTATTTATTTAGAAGGCTGTGACTATAAAAAGTGTGTCGGCTATCAAGCTATCAAAAAAGGCGAAGATACAATCATCCAACCACGCTTTTTCACAGTACAAGAGATCAATTTTCTCAATCCTGAAACAATTGAGGATGGTATCGTTACTTTTGAATAACTTAAACTAGGAATTAAAGCCTAAACAGGTTTTAATTCCTCAATCAATTTCAAAATGCTATTGATGCGTACTTCTTCATTTTCCATCGGCAATTTATAGCGCAAGACTTCTTGCCCTTGGAGTTGATAGAAATTGGGTTTCTGCTGAATCAAATCGATCATTGCTCTTAAATTGATGTGTGGTTTAGAGCCAAAGATAATGCGAACACCATCAGCAGTTGCTTCAATTTTCTCTAAATTCAGTGGCGCTGCTTTTAATTTAATCTCTGCGATTTTGAATAAGCGCTTCGTTTGATCTGACAACAAGCCAAAGCGATCAATCATTTCGATGTGAATATTATTCAAATCATCCAAGCTTTCTGCACTTGCGATGCGTTTATACAATGATAAACGCGTTGGAATATCACCAATGTAATCTTCGGGAATCAACGCAGGTACACCAATCGAAACTTCCATGCCTTGCTTGAATGGCTGATTCACATCCAATATTTCACCACGTTTAATAGCTTCTACTGCACGCGTTAATAATTCCATATAGAGTGAGAAGCCCATTTCTGTGATCTGCCCACTTTGTGAATCGCCCAATAATTCACCTGCACCACGAATTTCTAAGTCATGGTTGGCAATCATAAAGCCAGCACCCAAAATTTCCGTTTCTGTTAATGCTTCAATACGTTTAACAGCATCTTTCGTCATCTGTTTTTCAGGTGGCACAATCAAATAACAATAAGCACGATGATGTGATCGACCAACTCGCCCACGCAACTGATGTAACTGCGCTAAGCCTAATTTATCCGCTCTATTGATGATCATTGTATTGGCATTCGGTACATCGATCCCCGATTCCACGATCGTCGTACAGAGCAATACTTGAATACGATGATGGTAGAAATCCAACATTACTTTCTCAAGTTCTGCTTCTTTCATCTGCCCATGCGCGATGCCCACTTTGATTTCTGGCATCAAGCGCTCTAACGTATCTTGCATTAATCCAATGGTTTCCACTTCATTGTGCAATACATACATTTGTCCGCCACGTTTTAACTCACGATTCATGGCTTCAATCATCAGCTCTTCATTCCATTCATTGACGAATGTTTTCACAGCGATTCTTTCCATCGGCGGTGTTGCGATGATGGATAATTCACGCAAACCTGACAAACCCATGTTCAATGTCCGTGGAATCGGCGTTGCTGTCATTGTCAGCAAATTCACTTCTGTGCGGAGTGATTTTAATTGCTCTTTGTGCTTCACACCAAAACGATGCTCTTCATCGATGATCACTAATCCCAAGTTTTTAAACTTCACATCTTTCGATAACAGCTTGTGTGTACCGATGACAATATCAACGCGCCCTTCTGCCAATAATTCTAATGTTTCTTTAGTTTCTTTCGATGATCTAAAGCGTGACAAACCTGCAATTTTTACAGGCCAATCAGCAAAGCGATCCATAAAATCTTGAACGTGTTGCTCTGCCAACAATGTTGTCGGTGCAAGCAAAGCCACTTGATAACCATTCATCACAGCCATAAAAGCGCCACGCATCGCAACTTCAGTTTTACCAAAGCCCACATCACCACAAATGATGCGATCCATTTTGCCAACGGTTAAATCTTTTAATACATCATCAATCGCCCGTTGCTGATCTGGCGTTGTTTGGAATGGAAAGCTTGCTGCAAATTGATCATATTCATCCAACAATTTCATACCGCGTGCTTCTTGCAGTTCACGGCGTGAATAGATATCCAATAATTCAGCCGCTGTATCATGAATTTTTTCAGAGGCTTTTTTACAGATTTTTTCCCATTGATCCGAACCCAATCGATGCCAAGGCGCGCTCTCTTTTGATCCACCTGTATATAGAGACAAATCATTCAGATCCATGATTGGAATATACAACTTCGAATTACCTTTATATTCAATCACTAACAGTTCATTATCATCAATGCTATCCAAGCCCACATAGCGCCCAACACCATGTTTCAAATGCACAATCGGATCACCTTCTTTTAAGTGATCAATGCTTGTGAGCATGGATTTAACATCCACAGTTTTCTGCTGTTTCTTGCGCATCGTCTGCATTGGGATACCAAGCAGACTATTCTCTGTGACTAATGCAAATTGATTCTGATAGCTGAAGCTATTACTCAATGCACCTGTTAACAATGTGAAAGGCTCAGGTGCTTTTGTGATATCCGAAAATTTATCGCGCACAGCGGGCGATAATGATAATTCCTTTAAGCGCTCTAATAAAATTTCCCTGCGCCCTGTTGTTTCTGTTGTGAGAATCAACGCACTTTTTTCATTATCCTTGAGCCAAGCTTCCACTTGATTAATCTGGCGAACCACAGGCGCATCGCCTGAAAAGCTCAAAGTAATCTTTGGTTTATTCGCTAAGATTTTCTCTAAACCATTAAAGTTGATGTATAACCTTGCAGGCGATAATAATGGGCGCTCGATATCATGGCGATAGCGCTCGTATCTTGTATCAATAAGCTTTTGAAAGCTTTCCGCACTTTTATATAAATTGGGATAAGTGATGAAGGTTGTCTCTTCACCCAAATAATCGAAGAGCGTTGCCGTATCATCAAAAAATAGTGGCAAATAGTTTTCAACGCCCGCAGGCAAGTTGCCATTCACAATCTCTTTATAGAGATTGCATTTCGTTGTATCCACTTCAAAGCTATTTTTAAATTTCTTCTGAAACAGCTCCAATGCTTTCGGGCTTGTATCAAATTCACGCGCAGGCAAAATGGATAATTCAGGAATTGTTTCCACAGTGCGCTGAGTTTCAGGATCAAACGTGCGAATACTTTCCACTTCATCATCAAACAGATCCACCCGAATCGGTGTTGAAATCCCCATCGGGAATAGATCAATGATCGCGCCACGAATCGCAAATTCACCTGGCTCCATCACTTGCTTCACATTTTGGTAACCTGAAGCCTCTAAACCCAATCGCCATTGATCACGATCCACAATATCGCCTGGCTTTAATACTAAAACATGACCATCCAAGAATTGTAATGGCGCTAAATGTTGCATTAAAGTGGGAATTGTTACGATCAACGTATTGATCGCACCTTGGCGCAATCTTGCCAATGTCGCTAAGCGCTCTGAAATGATATTCAGTTGTGGCGAAAAGCTATCATATGGCAATGTTTCTGTATCAGGGAAGATCGTAGCTGTATGTCCAAAGAAAGCCAAATCTTGTAATAAGCTCTCTGCTTGCTGCATGTTTTCAACAATCGTAACAATTTTTTGTTGGCTATTCTTAGCTGAATTGCTCAACGTAAATGCAAACGAAGCGCTATTCTGCTGTTGCCATTCCACCGTTTTATTAGTCGTTGGAATGGATTCAGAGGCAATCACAAATGGTTTTTGTTTGGACATAATTATTCAATGGCTGATAAAAATATAATCACGATTGTATGCGTTACTCAGCTTTAGAACAACTTTGAATCAATTGCTCGATCTGTTGTTGGCTCATAAAGTTTTCATAAGTGCCTACAATGATGGATTCAATACCTGTATTTTTTAACAGTTGATAGGTTGCTTTTTCTGATTGGCAGAATGAATTCAACTCTTCCACGCTCACGCCTGAAATTTCTTTGGTTTCACAGATGTAATCACTCACAGCTTTCTGTGCTTCTAATGCTTTCTCGAAATCAGCTTTCAATGCTGTTTGATCGTAGCATTTCAATAAATCTTGATGCTTCGTTAAATCCTGAATTGCATTTCCGTGATTTGTAAATTCAATGTATGCACTTTTGCCCATTGTAAAAGTACGAATACCGCCATCTTTTGATAACCACGTTGCAAGACCATTATTAATATTTGGGTTATTCGCTTTGCCATAATGTTGCGTTAAAGAGTTGACAGCTTTGGGTAGGTCATCAGGTTTTACGATCAATGTCACAGAAGCTAAGCCCAAAAGATTTCTATGGAAAGAGATGCCATAAGGCACTGCATCGACATTTGTGAAAAACTCTTTTTGGAATGTTTGATTGAATGTCTCTGCTGGCATGAAATTTTNGTGCTTCTAATGCTTTCTCGAAATCAGCTTTCAATGCTGTTTGATCGTAGCATTTCAATAAATCTTGATGCTTCGTTAAATCCTGAATTGCATTTCCGTGATTTGTAAATTCAATGTATGCACTTTTGCCCATTGTAAAAGTACGAATACCGCCATCTTTTGATAACCACGTTGCAAGACCATTATTAATATTTGGGTTATTCGCTTTGCCATAATGTTGCGTTAAAGAGTTGACAGCTTTGGGTAGGTCATCAGGTTTTACGATCAATGTCACAGAAGCTAAGCCCAAAAGATTTCTATGGAAAGAGATGCCATAAGGCACTGCATCGACATTTGTGAAAAACTCTTTTTGGAATGTTTGATTGAATGTCTCTGCTGGCATGAAATTTTTCACTGTATATTCCATCGAACATTCACCATCGTAGCAGTTCGATAGCAATACAGTTTCTTTGCCATTACTTAAAACATTATCTTCTTCAGATACATTCTCTTTAAAGTAATCATTCAATGCACCAATGATATTGTCCAAATCATCTTCTTTCAGATGGAAATACGCCACCAATTCTTGTGGCTCTAATGTCACAAACAAACGCACATTATTCATTGGCATATCTAACAATAGAAATTGCTCTGTGGATTCCTCATAAGCCATCAATGATTGTGCATCCTTCAACCATGAATATGTATAAGGTGTTGACCATTGATATTCACCAACGCCATCAATAGCTTTAGTTAATTGTGGCTGAATATCCTGCCCCAATTGAATGTTCTTTTGCGCCTCAAACCAATGGGAAAAGCTATTCGCCACAAGATGTTTATAGTTTAACTCAGACATCTCTTTCATCATGGCAACAACAGCATCATTCTGAGAATGCTTTTCCACAATCTCACGTACACTTGGATTGGGCCATTTTTTAGATAAACTCTGTTGAAATTGATCAACTGTCATCACTGCTGGCGCTTCTGTCGTTGTTTCTGCCAATGCAGATGAACACATCAATGTTAAACCAACCATCAAAGCTGTACATTTCATATCATTCCCTTTCATATTGATTAGATAACAAATTATAGAATGAAATCGCATGAAAGAAATTTAATTATCACGCCAATCACATGAACTAAATCAGACAAATTGCGCATTTTTTCGCTATAATGATCCGTTATACGTAAAATTTTCATGGTGATTGATCAATGTCCTCTTTCTTTATTACTTGCGCACAAGGTTTAGCGCCCTATGTTATCGATGAATTAGCAGCTTTAGGCATCGAATCTACAAGCGATGCAACTGGCGTGCGCTTTGAAGGTGGGCTAAAAGAGGCTTATCAAGCACTATTATGGACACGCTGTGGTTCACGTGTTTTGCTCCAATTGAAAGAAGGCAACATGAAAGATCTCGATGATCTTCATTTGCAATTATCAGGCTTTCCTTGGTCAACGCACATGTCAGACAGTCACACATTTGTGATTCAAGTGACCACTAAGCGTGCTCAGCACATTCATACACAATATGCAGCACAACGTGTGAAAGATGCCATTGTTGATTATTTTGATATGACAACGGGCGGTCGCCCTTCTGTGGATAAAGATGACCCGAACTTGCGTTTCTATGTGCACATTCAAGATACAAGCTACACATTGTATTTAGATTTAAGTGGCGAGCCTTTACATAAGCGTGGCTTCCGTACTGAACAAGGTGCTGCACCGATTAAAGAAAACTTAGCGGCAGCACTGTTGTATCGTTCAAAATGGCCTGAAAAAGCGAAAGAGCATCAAGATTTCATCGATCCATTATGTGGTGCAGGTACAATTCTAATTGAAGCAGCATTGATGGCACGTGATATTGCACCAGGTTTATATCGCCCAACATTTGGCTTTGAAAACTGGCGCTTACATGATGCTCATCTTTGGAGCGAATGCGTTAAATTTGCTAAGCATCGTGCGGAAGTTGGTAAAGATCAATACCAAGGGAAATTATACGGCGTTGAGCGTAATGCGCGCATGATCGGTATCACTAAAGCCAATGCGGATAGAGCTGGCGTATTGAAAAATATGTCTTTCTCTCACCAAATGTTCCAACATTTCAAAAAACCTGAAAACTTAGGTGAAAAAGGTTTAATCGTGACAAACCCGCCTTATGGTGAGCGTTTGGGCGAAAAAGAAGAATTGAAACCAACTTATATGGAATTAGGTGATTGGTTGCGCCCTTATATTGGCTTTGAAGCTGGCATCATCACTTCTGAAGTTGAACTCGGCAAACAAATGGGCTTACGTGCTCGCAAAGTGAACAAGTTCTACAATGGTGCTTTGGAATGTGTTTACTTGCAGTTTGCGATTGAAGAACAATACTTTGTGGATCGTAAAGCTGCTGATAGTCGCCAAGAAAAACGTAACCTTGAAGAATTAATGTCTGAAGGCGGCGAAGACTTCTTCAATCGCTTAACTAAGAACAAAAAGAAATGGGAAAAATGGGCGAAGCAGAATGATGTAATGTGTTATCGCACATACGATTCTGATCTGCCTGAATTTAACGTAGCAATTGATCGTTATGATCAATCGTTAGTGATCTACGAATTCAAAGCACCAAAAAGTATTGATGCAGATAAAGCAGCCAAGCGCTTAGAAAAAATCCAAGCGATCGTACCTTTAGTTTTCTCAGAGATTGATGTGAAAAATATCCATTTCAAATTGCGTGAGCGCCAAAAAGGCACCAACCAATATGAGAAAGAAGAAGAGCGCGGTGAATTCTTCCCTGTGGAAGAAACAGGCGCGAAATTGTGGGTGAACTTAGTTAACTACTTAGATACAGGTTTATTCTTGGATCACCGCAATGTGCGTAAGATGATTAAAGAGAAAGCACGTGGCACAAACTTTTTAAATCTATTTGCATATACAGGTAGCGCTAGCGTTTTAGCGGCCATTGGTGGCGCTAAAGCAGTAACAACTGTGGATATGTCCAAAACTTATCTAAAGTGGGCAGAAAACAACTTTGCATTGAATGGTTTATCAGGCAAGCAATATGAGTTCATCCAAAAAGATGTTTTAGAATGGTTGAAGACAATGGCTTTGCATGTGAGTGAATTGCCATTGATGCAAAAGCGCGATGCTCGTTATGATTTGATCTTTATGGATCCACCATCATTTTCTAACTCAAAACGCATGGCTGATGTTTTAGACATTCAGCGTGATCATGTTCGTTTAATTGAAGATGCAATGGAAATCTTGGCAAAAGATGGTTTGTTAATTTTCTCCACCAACTTACGCAACTTCAAAATGGATCCTTTGATCACAGAAAATTTTGATGTGAAAGATGTTTCTCGCGAAACTTTACCGATGGATTTTGCACGTGATCCTAAGATTCGCCAATGTTTTATGATTAAACATCGTTCAAACTAAAACTATTTTGAAATTTTTTTCCTGAACATTTTCGTGTTCAGGAGAAATTTCAAAAATCAGTCCTCAGCATACATGCATTAACTCAGAGTTTATGAGAATCATTAACATAAAGAAAAGATTCTTATATCAGCCTGATAAATAAATATACTATGTAAAGAGAACGAAAATGGTGCTATATTAGCCGCACCTTATCTTTATCGGGAAGTAGTAAATTTCAAATGTTAAAAATCACACGTGAAACAGATTATGCTCTGCTCATCATGACCCATTTAGCAAAGCATGAATTGGCACAGAGTGCATCGCAGATTGCGACAGATTGTCACTTGAGCCCAGCGTTTACGAGTAAGATTTTAAAAATTCTCACCAAAGAGAATTTATTAACCTCTATCCGAGGCTCTCAAGGCGGATATCTTCTGAACAAAAAGCCAGAAGCAATTACATTGCTTGAAATCATTGTGGCAATCGAAGGACCAATGTCCATCAACGATTGTGTCAGTGATCATTCAATGTGCGAACGTTCGCATAGCTGTGAGTTAACGCCACATTGGGCGTTGATTAATAGAATTCTCCATCGAGAATTTTCCAACATTTCTCTTGCATCTTTAGCGGTTATGCCCAAAAAAGGTCTGCGAGGCGAAATCAACATTCCCATTACAAAAGTTACTGTTTAGAGAGTTATTTATGGAACAAATTCAGAAATTAACTGAGGAAGAGTACGCGTACGGTTTCGTCACGGACATTCCACAGGAAACCTTACCACCAGGTTTGGATGAAGATGTGATTCGTAAAATTTCAGCGATGAAAAAAGAACCACAGTGGTTATTAGACTATCGTTTGAAAGCTTACGCAGCATGGCTTGAAATGGAAATGCCTGATTGGGCGCATTTGAAAATCGACCCGATTGATTATCAAGCAATCTCTTACTATTCTGCACCAAAATCATTGTCAGAATTGCAAGAAGAAGCACCAAAAAGCTTAGATGAAGTGGATCCTGAATTATTGCGCACGTATGAGCGTTTAGGTATTCCTTTAGAAGAGCAAGAAATTTTAGCCGGCGTTGCAGTTGATGCGGTATTTGACTCCGTTTCTGTTGCGACAAGCTATAAAGGCAAATTACTTGAACAAGGCATCATCTTCTGTTCATTCAGTGAAGCTGTTCAGGAATATCCTGATTTAGTGCAAAAATATTTAGGCACAGTGGTTTCTTTCAAAGATAACTTCTTTGCTGCATTGAATGCTGCGGTATTTACAGATGGTTCGTTTGTTTACATTCCTAAAGGCACACGTTGCCCAATGGAATTATCCACATATTTCCGTATCAATGCGGCAAATACAGGACAATTCGAACGTACATTGATCATTGCAGATGATCAAAGCTATGTATCTTACTTAGAAGGTTGTACAGCGCCACAGCGTGATGAAAACCAATTGCATGCTGCAGTGGTTGAATTGATCGCGATGGAAGATGCAACAATTAAATATTCAACGGTGCAAAACTGGTACCCAGGCGATAAAAACGGTGTTGGTGGTATTTACAACTTCGTAACTAAGCGCGGGATCTGCCAAGGCGACCGTTCTAAAATCTCTTGGACACAAGTGGAAACAGGTTCTGCCATCACTTGGAAATACCCAAGCTGTATTTTAAAAGGTGATGATTCAGTGGGTGAATTCTACTCTGTTGCAGTTGCACGCGATTGCCAACAAGCAGATACAGGCACGAAGATGATTCACATTGGTAAAAATACTCGTTCAACGATTATTTCTAAAGGTATTTCAGCAGGCGTTGCTCAAAATATCTATCGTGGTTTGGTTCGTATCAACCCAAGCGCAACAGGTGCACACAACTATTCACAATGTGATTCTATGTTGATGGGCGATCGTTGCGGTGCGCACACTTTCCCTTACATTGATGTGCGTAACTCACAATCCAAAGTTGAGCATGAAGCATCGACATCAAAAATCTCTGAAGAGCAATTGTTCTACTGTCAGCAAAGAGGTTTGTCACAAGAAGATGCGATTAGCTTAATTGTTAACGGATTCTGTAAAGAAGTTTTCCAAGAGTTGCCAATGGAGTTTGCGGTAGAAGCACAGAAACTCATTGAGCTCAAACTCGAAGGCAGCGTTGGTTAATTAGATCATTATTGGGAACAAAACAATGTTAGAAATTAAAAATTTAAAAGTAGCGGTTGAAGATCACGTAATCCTAAAAGGCGTATCATTAACGGTTAAAGATGGCGAAATTCACGCAATCATGGGACCAAATGGTTCTGGTAAAAGTACTTTAGCAAACATCATCGCAGGTAAAGATGGCTACGAAATCTTGGATGGCGAAATCCTTTTAGATGGCGTAAATATCTTAGAAATCGATCCTGAAGAGCGTGCGCATAAAGGCTTATTCTTGGGCTTCCAACATCCTGCTGAGTTGCCAGGTGTTAACAACATGTACTTCTTGAAAAGTGCTGTGAACAGCATTCGTAAAGCGCGCGGCCAAGAAGAGATGGATGCTTTGGAATTCTACGAATTCTTACAAGATCGCATGAAAAAAGTAAAAATGGATCCTGCTTTCTTGAAGCGCTTCGTGAACGAAGGCTTCTCTGGCGGTGAGAAAAAACGTAATGAAATCCTACAGATGCTTGTATTAGAACCAACAACTGTGATTTTAGATGAAACTGACTCAGGTTTGGATATCGATGCGTTGAAAGTAATCTCTGATGGTATCAATACATTGCGTGACGAAAGCCGTTCTTTCTTGTTGATCACTCACTACCAACGTTTGTTGAACTACGTTTCCCCTGATGTTGTTCACGTTTTAGTAGATGGCGAACTAGTAGCAACTGGCGATAAATCATTGGCACTCGACTTAGAGAAAAATGGTTATATCTCTTACCGTGGTGACAACGCAGGCGGTTCTCGTAAAGAATAAGGAATTCAACATGCTACAGACATTAACGGATAAAATCCGATTAGAACGTTGGAGAGAAACGCCTTTAAAACGAGTTTTATCGACTGAGTGGAAAGGCGAAGTTATTTCTAATCCACAGTTCATGCCAACACAACACACAATGCCTGAAAAGTGCTTTGTATTAACAGTTGTGAATGGTGAAGTGAATCCACAATGGTTTGATGAAAGCTTAGTGCCAGAAGGCGTTTTAGTGACGCTCGAAAAAGGCAAAATTCAAATCAAAGTAATTCCAAATACTGAAGTTTTAACACCATTTGTAATCTACAACTACACAAATTCAAGCGATGCTGCACATACGACATCTTTGAATGTTGCGGTAGAAGTGGGTGATGAATCTAAATTCTCAGTGCTCTTTGTAGAAGCTGGTGAAGGCGAATACGTTTCGTTACCAAAAGTTTCCACAAAAGTTGGCAAAGCTGCATCCATGAACTGGTTGAAAATCAGCTTAAACCCTGATCAAGCTTCAAGTTTCTATGACTTTGAATGTGATCAAGCAGCTGAAAGCCATAGTACAATTTTGCATTATCAAACAGGCGGTGATGTTGTACGTTCTGACTTAGTGGTTCATTTAAAAGGCGAAGAAGCGCACACTAACTTCATCGCATTGAACTTAGGTAAAGATCAACAGTCACTCGAAAATGTGATGACACTTCATCACGAAGTGCCACATTGTACAAGTGAACAGAACATCAAAAACCTATTAACAGATAAAGCTAATGCTCTATTTGACGGTATGATTCACGTTCACCAAGATGCACAAAAAACAGATGCAAACCAGCTAACTCGCTCAATCTTGTTGAGTGACAAAGCACGTGCAATGACGATTCCTCGCTTAGAAATTTATGCTGATGATGTTCGTTGTACACATGGTGCAACTGTAGGTTTCTTGGAACCTGAATCACTCTTTTACCTACGTTCTCGTGGCATTGAGTTACCTGAAGCGCAAGCAATGCTTTTATTATCTTATACTGCTGAATTCTTAGGAATGATCGACAATGAGATCGTAAAAGATTGGATGCTTCATCAATTAGAAAATGACTTAACACGCGTTCGCCCTGCTTAATTAAAGGATTTCTCATGTCAAAGATCGACACAATTCGCCAAGCCTTCCCTATTTTAAATGAAACTGTTCATGGTAAACCATTAGCGTTTTTAGATACGGGTGCCTCGGCACAAAAGCCGTTGTGTGTGATCAATGCAGAGAAAGAAGTGTATGAAAAGTACTACGCCAACATTCATCGTGGCGTGTACTTTTTCAGCCAAGAATCCACAGAGCGTTATGAGAATGTTCGTAAAGTTGTGTGCGAGTTAATTGGCAGTCATGACCCGCGTGAAATTATTTTCACAAAAGGCACAACAGAAAGCATTAACCTCGTTGCTCACAGCTTGGGCAACTTGTTATTGGATCGAGGTGATCGTGTGATGATCACAGAAATGGAACATCACGCGAACATCGTACCTTGGCAGATGATTTGCCAAGCAAAAGGCTCACAACTCATTGTTGTACCAGTATTGGATGATGGTAGCTTGGATATGGATTTCCTCCATGCTAACTTGGATTCCACAGTTAAAATCGTAGCAGTAACACAAATTTCTAATGCACTTGGCACAATCAATGACATTGCAGCAATCACTAAAAAAGCTCACGAAGTGGGTGCAAAAATTTTAGTGGATGGCGCGCAAGGTGTTGTTCATGAGCCATTGAATGTTAAAGAATTGGATCTCGATTTTTACGTTTTCTCAGCACATAAATTATATGGCCCAACTGGCGTTGGCGTGTTATATGGCAAAAAAGAGTTATTAAATGCTATGCCACCTTACCAAACTGGTGGCGATATGATTGATGAAGTAACATTTGAGAAAACAACATTCGCACCATTACCGAATAAATTTGAAGCAGGCACACCCAATATTGCTGGCGTGATTGCTTTTGAAACAGCCATTCGCTTTGTACAAGAAGTTGGCTTTGATTATATCGTTGAACACGAAAAAGAATTATTGGATTACGCAACTGCTGAATTATCAAAATTGCCTGAAGTGCGTTTGATTGGTACAGCTAAAAATAAAGTTGGCGTGATTTCGTTTGTGGTTAAAGGCGTTCATCCACATGATATCGGCACGATGCTCGATCATTTCGGCGTTGCGATTCGTGTTGGGCATCACTGCGCACAGCCAATCATGAAACGCTTCGGCGTTCCTGCAACTGCGCGCGTTTCATTTGGCATGTACAACACTAAAGCCGAAGTTGATCAATTGATCGATGGCTTAAAGAAAATCATTGAGATGTTTAGTTAATAAACATCTTCAACAATTCCAAATATTAAAAACTCCAATTTGAGCAATCAAATTGGAGTTTTTAGTGTTAATCATTAATATTAGAAACATGTGTGTATGGAATAAATTTACCAAATTTTGCACCAAAAATTTGTTTCAACTCTTCATCCGATAACTGACAATTTGTACCACCTCTAATGACTTTATAATCATAGCGCCAACCTTTCATTCCTGTATCATCATATTCAATAATATCTGAAGGATAAGTACTATTTCCTGCAATCCATTTAGTACATTTTCCTGATTTCTCACCCTGACCATTATAAAAAGCTTCTAATAATAACTGCCCATTTTGTGCATAAAACCTCACGAAATCTACAAATACAAAAGCTGGTGCATCACCATATTTATTTTCAACTTGACGCTTATAAGCCTCCATACTAACAGCCCCGTCTTTGTACCACTGAGTTACTTTAATACGATCTTCTTCAGGGATATATTCTTCTAAAGAACGCGGCTCTCCCGTCGAATAAGTGCTACTAACTTTAATCAAACGATTCATATCATATATTTCATGATAGTTTGATCGATTTGCAGCACTATTGCCAACAAGATTCCTCTCTTCACCATCCCAAGAATAATTATCACCATCCAAAAGCCCATCTACATAATAGTATTCTTCTTTTGGGTCATTATTAAGATACCTAGTCTTATAAATACCATGCCGTTTACCTAATTTATAAAAAGAATCTTCTACTTTATTTTTGTTATATAACTCAAGATAAGCACCTTCTCGCAAACCATTCTGATAAAAAGCATCTACAGTTTTACTATACTTATTATAAATGCGATGAATACCATGAAGCTTTCCCTCCACATAATATTTTTCTTCGACTAGTACACCTTTGTCATAATCTAAATCTTTTCCATGATTTTTATTATCTTTATATTCTGTTTCAGATGACTTATCCCCATTCTCATCCCAATAAGTACTCAATCCATCTTTTAAATCATCTTTATATGAAATTTCTGACTTTTTTTGCCCATTTTCAAGCCATTTTGTCTCTACGCCATTTTTCAAACCATTCTTATAATTAGTTTCTATTTCTTTATTACCATTGAAATACCACATCGTTTTTATTCCCTCAACTTTACCTTCTAATAAAGTAAATTGAGCTTTCTTTTTTTGTGAGCCTGGATAATAAGTAGTTTTTTCTTCAATAATGGGATTACCATTAGCAATGCGTAATTGTCTAGCAACCTCTTCTTCCTCTTCTCTAATTTTATCTTGCTCTTGTTTAATAAGATTTTCTCTCTGTTCTATAATCATACGAGCAATGCTTTCATCTCTCTCTTTCAATAAACGAATATATTCTTGCTTTTGATAATCTCTATAACTTACATACCCCCAATATCCACTTCCCGTAATACCAACTAGTCCAAGGGCAATAAGAGCTTTCTTTAACATTTTCTTCCTCATCAATAATCTATTATTGTTTAATATTTTTTTGTAATTATAGCGATAATGTTTAAATTATGTTTACTCTTTAGTAAGTCACCCGAGACTAACAACTAACGCAATGAACATTTCTACTCAGCTCAGTAGAAATTTTATTACTGACCGCTCAGGCATTCACTCGTATAATGAATTTATTCAATCTATTCGTTGAGCGCTCGCTATGACAACCCCACTCAAAAATGCCAAACTTGGCTTTATTCTGTCCGTTTTTACCGCATTTATCTGGGGAAATGTGCCAATCGCCCTCAAAGAAATGATGCAAGTGCTCGATGCACCAACATTAGTTTGGTATCGTTTTTTGATTGCATTTTTAATTCTATTACCAATTTTAGCAGTCAAAAAAGATCTACCCTTTCGTAAAATTCAGAAGAACCCCAAATTTCTAATTTTATTATCCATATTAACGCTAGGCATCATTGGTAACTTTATATTACTAAGCAAATCCCTCGTTTATACAACGCCAACAGTTGTACAGATCGTGATTCAGCTCTCCAGCGTTGGCTTATTATTTGCAGGCGTGATTGTATTTAAAGAGCGATTATCTCGCACGCAATTATTAGGCGTAATCATCTTAGTAATTGGATTATTGCTGTTCTTCAATACAAACTTGATCGAAATGATTTCATCATTCAATGATTATTCTCTTGGTGTGGTTTTAGCATTATTGGGTGCATTATCTTGGGTATTTTTTGCTTTGGCACAAAAAGTTGCTTTGCGTGATTTTAGCTCGCTACAAATTCTATTAATCCTCAACGGCATTGGCATGATCTTTTTATTGCCATTTGTGAATTTCTCAGCAGTATTAACCTTATCCACAACGAAGTTAATGATCCTTGCTTATTGTGGCTTAAATACAGTATTAGGTTATGGCGCTTTGGCTGAAGCAATGCGCCTTTGGGAAGTTTCTAAAGTGAGCGCAATGATCACATTTACACCATTATTCACACTAGGCTTTTCATTGGCATTTGCTGCAATGTGGCCAACGGTATTCGAGCACCCAAGCTTAAATTTCTTAGGTTATATCGGTGTATTCACAGTAGTATTTGGTGCAATGTTTATGGTGATCGGTGAAACATTGATCCGATCACTCACACAAAAACGCGCAAAATAATTATCATTAAGCTCATTCAAAAACGCGCTATACAGCATAATTCCCGTAAGGGAATTATGCTGAGAAGTTATTATTTTAGAGCAGTTTGGCTATGGTTTATTCGCTTCAATGAATGCAATGGCTTCTTCCACAATTAATGGCAAATCATTATCCAATGTTGCCACATGATAACTTTCAGGTAATGACACAAGTTTCTTATTTGCACTACTGATGCGATCTAGAATTTCTTGTGAATTGCTTGGTGGCACAACGTGATCAATGTTCGATGAGAATATCAACGTTGGCACAGTAATCTTCGGTAAATCCACACGAACCATCGCCATTAAAGCAACAATATCGCCCATCGATTTAATCGGTGTTCTTTCATAAGCCAATTCGATCACATTGGGCTTTTTAATATCTGAACCAATCCCCGCTATGAATTCTTCTTTACCATATTGTGCATCATAAATCTCTTTCAAAGCTGGCATATCAATCGCCGCATTGATCGGCATAATACCCAATAACTCAGGGTGAGTTTCACCCAAATAGCATGTCAAAGCGCCGCCCATGGATAAACCCAAAACGAAGATTTTTTTGGCACGCTTTTTCAATTCAACCAAAGCAGATTCCACATCATTGATCCAATCTTTATAACTTGCTTTTGCCATATCTTCTGGTGTTGTGCCATGCCCAGTTAAGCGTGGTGCAAGAACTGTATAGCCTGCTTTTGCTAATGCCTCACCCACTAAAGACATACTTTGCGTTGTGCCTGTGAAACCATGAATCACTAAAACTCCAATATCATTCCCTTGATAAAAGAATGGTTCTGCATTTTTTAAGATATTTGTCATGATTTGCTCCTAGATCAGATTCGTAGAATCCTTTCATATTACACATAGAAAGCAAAAATATTAAAATTTAATCACTGCGCTGCTAGATTGCTCTTTTCCAATCGTGCCATAAATACCTTAGATAAATATAAGAGTGATGCTTTACCATTATTAGTCGATGCATCAGGTAAAAAATTGATCATCGCTAACATGCCATCATCCATACTAATAGAATAAGCACCAAAGCCATCATCCTGAGTTTCACCATATTGTGCATGCACTTGCTGAAGAATATTCGCTTTCTCTTCATCTGTCATAGAGCGTTCAGTTGTGAAATCAATGCCCTCAATACTGCCATCGATAATATAAACCTCGACTGTATCAAACACACCATCATCTAGCTGTTTCTCATATCGAGCTAAATCATTTTTCTGATACGTTTGCTGAAAGCTTTCATCTGCAAATGGACAACCCATTTTATAACCATTCACTTCACTATATGCCGTACAATCTGCCATTGCCATGCCACTTAAAAGAAAAAGCAACATACTCATTTTTATTAGTATTTTCATAATGTGCCCTTTATAATTTTCTAATGACTTTTTATTTTTGTTGTTGAGCTATATCGTTCAAGCAGTATCGCATCTGCACATATTTTTTGCTCATAAAAAAACATAATGATGTGCTAAAACTATTTGTTTAAACATATTATTAACATACCAATAACGTAGACATTAAATATCGCAATCCTCCAAGAAATCGCTATACTTAATCATCAACCCTCTCGTTACATCTAATTAGGATATTTCATGGCTCCAACTGCACTGCTTGGTATTTTTTTCGTTGTCTTATCTCAAATGGCTTTTGCAGGCATGGATAGTGTGATTAAGTGGTTGAGCACAGATTTATCCACAGCAACTATTATCTTCTTCCGCAATCTCATCACATTGATTTGGGTTGCACCGCTGTTTTTCAGCTCTGGTGAATTTAAAAATTCATTGAAGCGATTGCCACTGCATGCGATTCGCTCATTATCAGGGCAAATCGGGATGATATTCATCTTCCTATCATTGGCATTGTTACCTTTATCCGATGCTTCTGTCCTTCGATCATTGACACCATTATTTGTGCCGATTTTGGCTGCAATTTGGCTCAAAGAAAAACTCTCTTGGCTATTAATTCCAAGTTTTATTCTTGCCATCATTGGTTCTTGGATATTGGCAGGCGTTGATAAACCTCAATTCTCTATGTATTCATTCTTGCCAATCATTGCAGGTATTTTCGTTGCAATGGCGATGGTTGCCATTAAACGCATTAGTAGCGTTGCGAGTGGCTCAGAAATTGTTTTCTACTTCTCATTAACAGGCGTTGTATTTGCGATCGGCATGGCACTATTTACAGAGTTCACAATGCCAACGNCTCTTGGCTATTAATTCCAAGTTTTATTCTTGCCATCATTGGTTCTTGGATATTGGCAGGCGTTGATAAACCTCAATTCTCTATGTATTCATTCTTGCCAATCATTGCAGGTATTTTCGTTGCAATGGCGATGGTTGCCATTAAACGCATTAGTAGCGTTGCGAGTGGCTCAGAAATTGTTTTCTACTTCTCATTAACAGGCGTTGTATTTGCGATCGGCATGGCACTATTTACAGAGTTCACAATGCCAACGGATTACCGTATTTGGTTAATGGTTTTATTAATGGGGATATTTGGTTCAGTTGGGCAAATATGGATCACTAAAGCCAATCAACTCACAGATGCCTCCTTACTCGCACCTTTCTATTATTTGAATGCAGTATTTGGCGCAATCCTTTCTCATTTCTTTTGGAATGAAAAGTTGGGTGTTTGGGGTTGGCTGGGCGCTGCTATCATCATTGCAGCGGGGTTGTTGGTTGTACTTAAAAAGAAGTAGATAAAACTTCTAAAAGCTCCACATAAAAATAAGGTAAAACTAAGCGCATAAAAACCAATAGGTTAATTGATTCATTCAAATGCCATCTACAATTTAATTATTTATATTTTTATTATAAAAGAGCATTATTATATTAAAATATAGATAAATACTAGATTTGTGTAGCCATAATGATTTACCTCATTCCCTTTTTCTGTTAATAATCTTTAAATGCCCGCTCTGCGGGTTAATAAATATTTTAAATATGAGTAAGGTGGATATGTATTATGGCAACAACGGCAAAACCTAGCCTATTTACGAGATTCTTAGATAGAATCGAGTATTGGGGCAACAAACTTCCCGACCCTGTGATGATCTTCATAGGATTATGTATCTTAATCGTTGTGTGTTCTGGGATTTTCAGTGCAATGGGCGTATCTGCCTATAACCCTGTCACCAAAGAAACCATTCAAGTTGTGAATCTTCTAACTTTGGATGGCTTAACCCAAATCATCACAAAAGCCACAACAAACTTTACAGGCTTCCCTGCATTGGGCGTTGTATTAGTTGTAATGTTTGGTATTGGCGTTGCTGAGCACAGTGGTTACTTCAAATCCTTGATGATTGCAGCAGTTGAAAAAGCCCCATTTAAAATCATTGTGCCCATTCTGATTCTTGTTGCGATGCTTGGAACAGTTGCAGGCGATGCGTCACAAATCGTTGTACCACCAATTGCCGCGATGATTTTTTTACGTTTAGGTTATCACCCAATTGCAGGTTTAGTGATGGCTTATGCTGCGGCATTGGGTGCATTTGCAGCGAATGCAATTATCGGAATGGCAGATGCATTAGCGTTATCATTCACTGAAGCGGGCTTGAAAGCGATTGGCGCGAATGTACCTGTGAATATTGCGATGAACTGGTACTTCATGACTGTATCCATGTTCTTACTCTTATTTGTGATCCTATTTGTGACTTATAAAGTCATCATTCCAAGATTAGGCACTTATGATGCAGGTGATTTACACCAAGAATCTATGACAGAGCTCACAGATATTGAAAAACGCGGTTTACGATATGCGAACTACAGCATTGTGATTACATTGGCTTTGATTGCAGTTGCAGCCATTCCTGAAACAAGTTTCTTACGTAACCCAAATACAGGTAGCATCATTGATGGGCCATTAGTACAAGGCGTTGCCATTACTATGGCAGTGATCTTCTTTATCCCAGGTTTAGTTTATGCAGTTGTAACGAAAACGGCAAAATCCTCTAAAGATATCGTCCACATGATGAATCAATCCATGGCAGGCATGAGCGGATTCATCGTGATCGTGTTTTTCGCAGCGCAAATGATTGCACTTTTTGCATGGAGTAATTTAGGTTTGATCATCGCAATCAAAGGCGCAAATCTATTGGAAGGTCAAAATGGCGTAACATTAATTGTGGGCTTCATTTTCTTAACTGCTATTTTGAACTTATTCATTGGTAGTGCTTCTGCAAAATGGGCATTATTAGCACCAATCTTTGTACCAATGTTCTTATTCTTAGGTTATCACCCAGCATTTGCACAAGCGATTTATCGTGTCGGTGATTCCATTACAAACCCAATTACGCCAATGTTCCCATATTTACCATTACTTTTATCCTATGCGAAAAAATATGATAAAGATGTTGGCTTGGGTACATTGATTGCCAACCTATTCCCTTACACTCTAGCGCTTGGTATTGTATGGACAATCTTCGTTTTGATTTGGTACTGGTTAGGTATTCCTGTTGGACCTGGCGGACCAATTCATATCGATCCAAGTGCGTTTAACTAAATTTTACCTTTGCTTAGGAAGAAATTATGAACATTATTCATCAAGATGCACTCGCTGCATATCAAACAAAACTTTTGGAATACCGACGTTACTTGCATGCGCATCCAGAACTGTCATTCCAAGAAGTAGAAACACAAAAGTACATCATTGAACACATGAGCAAATTGAAACACGCTGAAATCATTAAGCCTGTTGGCACAAGTGTTTTAGTAAAATTTGTAACTGGCAAAGCTGGTCCAAAAATTGGTTTAAGAGCAGATATTGATGCTTTGCCTATTTTAGAAGAGCGCCATGAATTAGAGTTTAAATCTAAACGCGATGGTGTAATGCATGCTTGTGGTCATGACATTCATACCAGTATGTTAATGACAGCTTGCCATTACTTTGATGAGCACTTTGACAATTTAACAGGCGAAGTTTGGGCGATCTTCCAACATGCAGAAGAGTTATTGCCAGGTGGCGCACAGGAAATGGTTGCAACTGGATTATTCAATGAGCTAGATTTCATTTATGGTCAGCACATTTGGTCAAACTTGCCAATCGGCACAATTGATGTAAAAGATGGTCCAGCAAGTTCTAATACAGATGCATACATCATTAAGATTCAAGGTAAAGGTGGACATGCTTCACAGCCTGAGAATTCTATTGATCCTGTGATCATCGGTGCCATGATTGTACAAAAGCTCCAGACTATTGTTTCTCGCATGATCTCGCCACAAGAAGCTGGCGTGATTAGTAATACTTACTTTAACTCTGGTCGCAAAGAAGCTATCAATGTCATTCCTGATGTTTGCTATTTAGGTGGCAGTGTTCGTTCATCCAGTGAAGCTATGCGTCATTTATTCAAAGATACCATCACTAAAATGGTCAATTCCACTTGTGCTGAATATGGTGCAACGTGTGAGATCGATTACACATTGGGTTATGGCGTAACTTACAACAATCCTGAAAAAACAGCATTTGTGCGTGCAATTGCAAATGGAGTGGAAGGTGCAACGGTAATTGCTGATAAATGTATGTTAGGTGGTGAAGATTTCAGTGCATTTTCTTCAATCGTACCTTCAACATTCGTTTTTGTGGGCGGTGGCAATCCTAAATTAGATTTTGATTATCCACATCATCATCCTAAGTTTGGTATCGATGAAGACGGTATGATGCACGGTTTACAGCTATTAATTAATGTTGTTGAACAATATCCTGCTTATTTCAAATAAATTCATATAAAAATTTACGCCGCTTATTTGTAAAAAATAGCGGTGTTTTTTTATTACAAAAAAAATTCAAAATCAACAAGATAATCATAGTTTGTAGCCTGATAAGTATTCTCATCCACAAGAAAAAACTTCATAACATTAAGATTTTTATGATTGCGTAATATTAAAGCTATCTGCTATCTTGCCACGTCGCAAAAGCAATCTGTTGCTCTTCTGTAGGCAAGCAGAGCACTGAAATATTAATCAAAGGAGTTTTTATGGGTTCGCAACATAATGACCATTTAAAAGCAGCGGTCATTAGAAAAGCATTCATTAAGTTGATGCCAATTCTATTGTTTTCATATGTTTTATCTTATCTCGATCGCGTTAATATCAGCTTTGCTGCATTAACAATGATGGAAGACTTAGCACTCTCAGCTAAATTATTCGGTTATGGTACAGGTATTTTCTTCATCGGCTACTTTCTATTCGAAGTACCAAGCAACTTATTATTAACAAAATTCGGTGCTCGCAAATGGATTTCTCGCATCATGATCACATGGGGCATGGTTTCTGTTGGTATGGCATTCGTACAAGGTGAAATGAGTTTCTTGGTGATGCGATTTTTATTGGGCGCTGCTGAAGCTGGTTTCTTCCCTGGTGTTATTTTGTATTTAACATTCTGGTTCCCACAAGAGTTTCGCGCACGAATCATCTCTGTATTCATGCTTTCAATCCCATTATCATTAGCAATTGGTGCACCTTTATCAACTGCATTATTAGGCTTAAATGGTATCGGTGGCTTACATGGTTGGCAGTGGTTATTCATCATCGAAGGCTTGCCAACAATCATTGTGGGCTTAATTTTCTTATTTGTTATGCCTGATCGTCCAAAAGATGCAAAATGGTTAAACTCTGAAGAAAAAACATATCTTCAAGGCATTTTAGATGCAGAAAGCTTAAAAGTTGCCAAAAAAGCAGGCACAAATGTATCGATGGCATTCAAACATCCAATCGTATGGATTTTAGCAATCATCTATATTTCTAACGTAACTGCTAACATTGGTTTATCAAGCTTCTTACCAAGAATCATCAAAGAGCAAGGTACATTCACGAATATGCAAATTGGTTGGATCACATCCATTCCTTATTTCGTAGGTGTATTAGGTAGCTTGGCGTTTGGCTTCTTAACTGATAAATACAAAAAACCATTCATTTTCTTGTTGGTTGCAATTCTATTGACAGGCTTTGGTTTGATTTTTGCAGGCTACTTATATGCACAAACAGTTATTGCTATGGCGATTATTTCTGTCTCTGTTGCAGGGATCGGTATTTACGGCTTTAAAGCGCCGTTCTGGTCATTACCTTCAATGTTCTTAACAGGTGCTGCTGCTGCAACTGGTATCGCAATGATCAACTCAATCGGTAACTTAGGTGGTTTCATTGGTCCATCAGTAATCGGTTATGTAAGAGATGCGACAGGAAGCTATGCTTCAGGTTTATATTTCTTAGGTGGTTTAAGTATTTTTGCATCATTGTTATCGATGTTCCTAATGGCAAAATACTCTAAAATTGCACAAGAAGATTAATATTCAGCTCTACTGAAATTAATTAGCACATGAAAAAGCAGAGCCGAAGCTCTGCTTTTTTTACATCTATATCAATCCATTAATACGGCCAGCTCACTTGCTGTTTATAAGCTTCCACTGCTTTATTCTGTGCTTCAATCTCTTCAGCACCCAGTTGTTCAATCAACTCATCGAGCGCCCAGCTCTCAATTAATTTCAAATAGAAATACTCTTTTGCAGTATCACCTTTCTCTTTGTAATAATCTGATAAAGTGGCACCCGCATAAACATTACCTTCTGATAATATTTTCTCTGCCCACTCTAGGCCAAATTGTTCCATTTCTAGCGTTTTATCAAAGCCATCGATACCTTTGATTGCACTATTCACTATCGCAATTACTTCATCTAATGCATAAGGGCTTTCAGATTCCATTGCTTGATTCAATACTTCAGTGAAAAGCGCCATACCTTCTGCTTTTTTCGGTGCAATCGGATCATTTAAATATAATGAAACCATATTAACGCCTGATTTTATATCCCCTTTATCATAGGCCTTTTGATAAAACTCTAATGCCTTTTGATTGCTTCTTGGCAATGCACCATTGCTATATTCATACCAGCGAGCAATATTTGTATATTGGTATGTTCTCTCTTCTTCAGACAAAGTTGGTAATATTTTGTCTGCTTCAGCCACCATATTTTGACTGTAATAAAAACGCAATAAACCCAACTTCGCTTCTGGCAATGTTTTGGCTGCCGCAGAATACAATCGGATCACTTCTTTGACTTGTACTTCTGATAATGGCGTTTCAATTTCTAAATGTTGCGCTAACATTTGTTGCGCTTCAGCGTGACCATTATCCGCAGCTTTCTGTAACCATTCATTGCGTTGATAATTCGTTAAACCTACATAGTTATAAGATAAACTTAGGAAGTATTGTGCATCCACAACACCTTTCTCAGCTGCTTTCAATACTAACTGATAACCTTCAGCACGGGCTTTAGGTTGATCGGAATAAGCATAATCTTCTAAGTAATATTTACCCAATTTGAATGTCGCATTCATATCACCTTTTTGTGCAGGTGCAACAACATCTTTGTAGAAATCTATATTTTCCAATGCATAAGCGTAGCCTTCATCTGGCAACAACTTGTAGTAATGCACAGCTTTATCCCAATTGAGTGGAACATCTTTACCTGTACGATATGCTTCAGCCATTTGATATGCAGCACTTTCATCTTTCAATTCTACCAACTGCTCTAAGATTTTAAAATGCTTCGCGGAATCTCGTTGTGTACCAATGCCCATTTGATAAGCATAATCCAATTCACTGAGTGCATCTCTTTTGACTCGTTTTTGTGAGCTATGGCTCTTCTGTAAAATATCATCAAAGCCATTCATGCTATTTAAATAAACTTTAGCATCTTCTGCATTGATCACTGCATATTGTGCAATCCAATCCAACATCTGTTGGCGCGTAATATTACGATCTCTTGCTTCTGCATAACGCTGATACAATATTGCAAAATCAGTGGTTTGATTGATCAATACATTCTTAGCCAATTGCTTTGTGGCTTTGCTGATATGTTCAGGGTCAGCTGATTGATCCAACAAATAGATCCACTCATTCAATGTTTCTTCATTATTCAAATCGCCCCATTTTTCTATTGCTTCAATGGCAAGATCAGGTCGTTTATTATTTTGATACATATAGAACAGTGTTCTCACTGCTTCATCGTCTTTTTGTTCTGCTCGTGTTAATAAGCCTTCTAAATATTCACGCTCAGTAGGAATGCGTTCTTGATCGTATTCTGCACGTTCAGAAGGATTCTCTATTTTTTGATAAGTTTGATCTGCTAAATCATAGTCTAATTGGAAGAAATAGAACTCTGCTAACTGTTGATAGTTATCATCATTGGGTTCTAAGGCAACTAGCTTTTCTGTCAAAATTCTTTGTGCTGGGTAATTGTATTTCTCTTTTGCATGATCCAATAACGCACGCACAGCATTCACATTTCCTTTATCCGCTGAAGCATTCAGCAGTTGATAAGCTTCATCTGTATTGATCTGCTTGCCTAGCATCCAACGAGCATAATTCACGCAAGCCAATGTATTACCTGCATCACAGCTTTTTTTAATTTCTGCTAATGCATCAAAATTCGCACGATAAGGTTCAACAGTCACAAGTTTGTATAACCATTCCTGAACAATTGGCGATTTATCCTTGAAAGATAACAATAATGCTAATGTTTCGGCATCAACTTTTTGTGATTCAGCAACGCTGATGATCAAATCCAAACCTTCAGCTTGCAATACTGCATCGTCACTTTGTACTAATAACATGCCCAATGGCACATGCGCATTCATATTGGTTGTTAAGCGATATAACTCGATTGCTTTATTGAGATCTTTTTCTACGCCTTTACCATGATGATAGCTATCTGCTAATTCATACAATGCTTGGTAATCTTCAGGGTATTTTTCGATGATTTCAGAGAATAAGACATTGGCTGTTTTCTCATCCTTAGCAACATTGCCTTCACCATATTTGAGCATCATGGCTTGGAATAAACGTGCTTGATCTGCTTCAAGATCATCATTATTCAAGCTGATGATTTGCTGATATAGCACTAATGCTGTAGCAGCATCACCATACTGAGCATCAATTTGATAAATCTGTGCTAAATGCATCAACGCCTTAGAATCTTGAGGATTCAATTCGATCGCGTGATTCAAATCTGCAAAGATTGCTGGCATCACTTCGCTACGAATACCTAAATCATTGTAAAGTAACCACGCTTTTTCACGATATGCTGTCGCATCGTTGGGGAATTGCTCAATCAATTTGTTGTACCAATCTAGAGCTTCCTTTAATGATGTTTTGCTATATAAAGCATTATCACCATGATATCGAGCTAAATTCACCATTGAAACAAAATCACCAGATTCTGCTGCCTTCGTTAAATATGGGATTGCATCACTACCTGTTAAGTTTTGGCTCAAAAATAGATTTGCTTGCATATCACCAGATTTCGCCAGTTGAGCGATCTGTTCAATCACTTCAGTTTTGTCTGCATACCAACCTTCGTCTAAATAATACATAGCGATCGCAGCGCTTTTATCGCCTAAATCCACAGCCTTTTGGAAATATTCCTTGGCAACTTTTGGATCTTGGCTCAATGCACCCATCATTCTTGCTGCATTGGCATTGGTTTCGGATGCTTTTTTAAACTTTGCCACAACATCATCTGCCACTTTTTGTGTGCGCGTATTTAATGGCGAAATATCTCTAACATGAAAATAAACAGGATCATTAATCTCTGAAAAATTTTCATAATAGATTTTGGCATATTCATTGTATTTGGCTTTATCCGCAGGAAAACCTTCATAATCGCCACTGTATAAAGCTTTCAAAAGATGAACACTGCTTTTTGCACCCGACTGATAAGCAGCTTCCAAATATTGTGCTGCCTTTTGTGGTTCATACGGAATATCATCAAACATTGTATGACCTTGTAAAGCCATCACACCCACATAATAATTGGTCATAGCTGTTGGTTGAATCTCATGCACCTTGGTAATTAAGGCAACTAACTCTTTAGGATCTTCTATGCCAAAAAGCTCTTGGCTACTCATACCATTATTAATGGTGAACTCATAAGCTTCAGGCAAATTTGCATCCAATGCCATTTGCACATATTTTTGAAATTCCTCAACTGTTGCAGGACTTTTAACAATATCGCTGTCCCAACTACTATTACTCAATGATTTAAAAAGACTATATGCTAAATTATAAGCAGCTTTTGCATCACCAGCATCCGCAGCTTTTTTTAACCATTCTCTTCCCTCAGTTTGATCATACTCAGGAAATGATGGATTCAATAACAGTGAACCATAAATAAAAGCAGCATCTTTTTCGTTATTTTCTGCAGATATTTTAAACTCCGCAAAGCTTGTGACTAAGTCAGCGCTATCAAAAGCATCCCAAGCTTTATCCACATCTGCCCATGAGATCGCGGATAAACATAATAAGGAAACTGCTAATGCACTGCGTTTATAAGTGGGAAACTTCATAAAAAACCTTTGAGCAAAGTGGAGTCATTCTATCTGTGAATAAATAGCATAATCGTTGTAAAATATGAATAACAATTATTCTGTGTTTACTGATAGAATAGCGGTTTTACGATTTTTGTATGATCTCAAGGGATATATCATCACTATGACTTTTATGGAATTTTTTCGCGCTGAATGGATGTGGTTTGCAGGTTTAGCTGTTGTATTCATTTTGATCATTATGAATGAAATTAAATCTGTTAGACAAAAGGCTTTCGTAATTTCAGCGGCTAAAGCATTACAATTATCTAACAATGATGAAGCGGTTTTTGTCGACATGCGTGATGCAGATACTTTTAAAAGATCTCACATCCCAAGCGCAGTTCATGTTTCATCAGACCAACTTGCAACCAAATTAGTGGATGGCACGCGCTTTAAAGACAAAGTGATTGTGCTTTACTGTGATTCAGGCGCAACTTCAACAGAGAAAGTTGAAAAATTACGCAAAGAACACGCAAATTTAAGCCTTTTCTCACTTCAAGGTGGCTTAAATGGTTGGTTACAAACAAATTTACCAGTTGAATCATCGAAGAAATAGGAGTTCACTATGTCAGTTGAAATGTATTATTTACCTTCTTGTCCATACTGCAAACGCGCATTAGATCTTTTGAAAAAGAAAGGTGCAGAAGTAAAAATTTATGACGTTAACCAAGATGCTAAATATTGGGAAGAGAGCAAAAAGCGCACAGGTCGCGATACTGTTCCTCAAATTTTCATTGATGGTCAGCACATTGGTGGCTGTGATGACCTTCACGCATTAGATGCAAAAGGTGGATTAGATCCATTATTAAATAAATAATTGATTCACTTTTATTCATTTCATTAATTAAGGAAACATTATGTCTGAAAATGCAGCAAACGAAACTGGTCCAGTTTTTAACATTCACAAACTATACAGCAAGAACATTTCTGTAGAAGTTCCAAACGCACCAGCATGCTTCAAAAATGAAACTGCACCAGAAATTTCTGTGCAATTAGCAAACATCGCTGCACAAGTTGAAGAAAATGTAACAGAAGTTGCATTACGTTTAACTGTAACGGCTAAAGTTGGCGAAGAAATCTTGTATTTGGTAGAAATCGAACAAGCAGGTGTTTTCACAATTGAAGGCTTCAATGAAGAGCAACGCGGACACATGGAAGGTGCATTCTGCCCTAACATCTTGTTCCCATATGCACGTGAAACATTAGATGCAATGATTTTGAAAGCAGGTTTCCCACCATTAACATTGGCACCTGTTAACTTCGATTTGCTCTACGCACAGCGTTTAGAACAAATGCAAACTGAAGGCAATGCATAATATAATATGCATTCCGTAAAAACCCTCTTTCGGAGGGTTTTTCTTTATAACGAGAATGGAAAACTATGCGGATTGCTCAAGACTTTGTCACAAAAGAATTACCCAAAATTATCAAACTTCCTTATTGCGTCATTGCGGGCGATGAACCTGCGCTAATGCTCAATACTGAGCAAAAGATTAAAGATGCAATCATGAATTCAGGCGAATATGAGCGTGAAGTTTTTGATGTGGATAATAAATTTGATTGGTCAGATATTATTAATACAAGCCAAAGCCTTTCATTATTTTCAACGCAAAAGCTCATTCAGCTCAGATTTACCAATAAACCCGATGCCAAAACATTCAAAATATTGCATGAATGTTTGGATAAAACGAACCCCGATCTTTTTTATCTCATCACAACGCCAAAGCTTGATAGCAATACTTTAAAGAATAAAACACTATCAATGGTTGAGAGAAATGGCTGTTTAATTACAATCTATCCGCCAGATCACACAAAACTCCCGAGCTGGATTCAAAATAGAGCGAATGAATTGCGTGTGAATTTATCACAAGAATCGGTATCCTTCATCGCAGCTCATAATGAAGGTAATTTCTTGGCGATTGAACAACTTTTAAATCAATTATCATTTTTATATGAGCATCAACAGATTTCCAATGAAATGATCGCTGAACTCAGCTCAGAAAACTCTAACTTTGTGGCATTTGATTTAAGCTCTGCTTTGTTAACAGGCGATATTTCCCGTATTTATCGTATTATTCAGGGGTTGCGCTCAGAAGGCGATGTACCAACTTTAGTGAACTGGGTTTTACAAAAAGAGATCGCAACATTACAAAAGATGTATGCCAAAATGGATGCTGGTGCCACAATCGAAATGGCATTGAATGATGTTTGGCAAAATCAAAAACCATTATATCGCTCTGCTTTGAATCGTATGAATGCTAATCGTTTACGTAATTTAAGCAGCATGGTGGTACAAATCGACTTGTCTATCAAAGGCCAAATGAACGAAAATCCTTGGAATGCTATTATGCGTACAGCCTTTGCCTTCGCAGGTAAAAGACTTCTTCCATTAAGCGCAGAGATTAAACTATGAATGCTTTACCGCCTTTAAATATTTTATTAGAAGCTATTTTAAGTGCCGCACAAACGCCGCTTAAAATCAGTGATATTCAAACATTGTTTGATGTTCACGAACAACCCACAACAGAAGATATCAAAGAAGCCTTACAAGTTTTGAAATACAAATTGGATGGTCGCGGTGTTGAATTAGTGGAAGTCGCTTCAGGTTATCGCATTCAAGTGCCACAACAATATTCACAATGGGTTTCACGTTTATATGATGAAAAACCACAACGCTACAGCCGTGCTTTGTTGGAAACATTAGCATTGATTGCTTATCGCCAACCCATTAGCCGTGGTGATATTGAAGAGATTCGTGGCGTTTCTGTCAGCAGTAACATCATGAAAACATTGCAAGAGCGCGAATGGATTAAAGTACTTGGTCAACGTGAAGTTCCTGGGCGCCCTAATTTATATGGCACAACCAAGCAATTTTTAGATGATTTCAATCTTAAGCAATTAAGCGAGCTCCCGCCATTAATCGAATTGGAAAAGCTCGATAAAACGGTCGAACAGATGGGATTATCCTTCAACGCAACTGAGGAAGCTTAAATGTTTCGCCCATTAACGTTATTCATTGGATTGCGTTATACGCGCGCCAAGCGAAAAAAGAACTTTATCTCCTTCATCTCTTTCATTTCCATTGGTGGAATTGCTCTCGGGATGATGACGATGATTGTTGTGTTATCTGTGATGAATGGCTTTCAAAATGAAGTTCGCCAACGCAATCTTGCCATGGCTTATGATCTATCCATTCGCAATAGTAATCCACAGGGCTTTGTGGAAAACTGGCAGGAATCATATTCAGAGATTAAAGATAATCCCAATATCATAGCAGCTGCACCTTTCAATAATGGTGAAGGATTAATGGCAGCCAATGGGCAATTCTTCCCTGTGAAAATTCAGGGTGTTGATCCTGATTATGAATCAGCTGTTTCTAGTATCAGCGATTCTATGACAACTGATTTTATTTCAGGCGCTGATTTCACTATTCTGGAAGAAGGTGAGTTTGGCACAGTTTTAGGTTCTGATCTCGCACTGAATTTAGGCTTAAATGTTGGTGATTATGTCACATTGATCACACCCAAAATTCAGATCACAGCAGCTGGTGCCATTCCTCGTATGAAGCGCCTAAAAGTTGTGGGCGTTTTTCGCTTAGGTGCTTATGAATATGATTCTGTGATGGCTTTAATGAACTATAAAGACAGTGGCAGAATCTATCAAATCCCTAAAAATAGCGTTTCGGGCTTTCGTTTGAAATTGAATGATCCTATGGTTGCTCGTGAAACTGCAGAACAAGCGCAAGCTAAACTTGGCGATGAATACAGTACAATGACATGGATTGAAGAGTTCAAAACCCTTTTCAAAATGATCGAAATTGAAAAACTCACGATGTTCACGATTATGAGTTTGATCGTTGCTGTTGCTGTATTTAACGTTGTATCCACATTAGTGATGGTTGTGACAGAAAAGCGCCCTGAAATTGCGATCTTACGCACGTTGGGCATGTCGCCTGCGCAAATCATGATGATATTCATGGTGCAAGGCGTATTCATTGGTTTCTTTGGCGCAATTATCGGTATTCTTTTGGGATTATTAATTGCCTTTAATGTGAATTCCATCATTACATTCATCGAAGGTATTTTTGGTGGCAATGTGGGCAATGCATTCTATGTAATGGAAATTCCATCCATCGTTGTGTGGAGTGATATTTATGTGGTTGCCTTAATCACATTTGGCTTAGCAAGTGTTGCAACGCTCTACCCTGCTTGGAAAGCTTCTAGAACTCAACCTGCAGAGGCGCTCCGTTATGATTAAATTATTTAAGCCATTAAGTTTATCCATTGGGCTTCGCTATACCGCAGCACAACGTAAGAATAACTTTATTTCTTTCATTTCTTTCATTTCCATTGGTGGAATTGCACTCGGATTAACAGCGATTATCGTTGTATTATCTGTGATGAATGGCTTCCAACAAGGCATTACAGAAGTAAGCCAATCGGTTGCTTATGATCTCAAAATCACAAAGCGCCCCAATAGTGGTTATTTTAATGATTGGCAAATGATGTACAACAGAGCAGCGAACCATGAAAATGTTATCGCAGGCGCACCTTTCACCAATGGTGAAGGATTAATGAGCGCCAATGGCTTAATGCGCCCTGTTCGCATTGAAGGCGTTGATCCTCGTTATCAATCCAATGTCTCACACATCATGCCAAGCTTCGATGCCCTCAATCAAACTGAAGCAGGTATTATTCTCGGTAAAGACTTAGCACAATTATTGGATGCTAACGTTGGTGATTACATTACATTAGTCACACCAGAAGTTGCTGAACATTCTGAAGCTGTGATTCCTCGCGTGAAAGGCTTCACTGTTGTGGATATCTTCAGCGTTGGTATGTATGAATACGATGCCAATACAGCAATCATTCATATTAATGAAGCCAATCAAGTGTTCAAAGTCCCTGAAAATGAGGCTCAAGGCATTCGTTTAAAATTGCATGATATTAACGTTGCAAGAGCAACCGCAATGGATATTGTGGATAACCTTGAGGATAACTCTGTGATGATTTATAGCTGGGTGGATCAATTTGCCACTTTAGCCAATATGATTGAAACAGAAAAGCGCACAATTTTTGTCATCATGAGCTTAATTGTCGCTGTCGCCGTTTTCAACGTAGTTTCTACTTTAGTAATGGTGGTGAATGATAAACGCTCTGAAATTGCGATTCTCAGAACTTTAGGCTTAGCACCAAAATCCATCATGGCAATCTTTATGGTGCAAGGCATTGTGATTGGTTTCTGGGGCGTTTTAATTGGCACAGGTTTAGGGTTATTGATCAGCATGAATGTGAATAATCTTATTCATTGGATCGAATCACTTTTGGNGCCGTTTTCAACGTAGTTTCTACTTTAGTAATGGTGGTGAATGATAAACGCTCTGAAATTGCGATTCTCAGAACTTTAGGCTTAGCACCAAAATCCATCATGGCAATCTTTATGGTGCAAGGCATTGTGATTGGTTTCTGGGGCGTTTTAATTGGCACAGGTTTAGGGTTATTGATCAGCATGAATGTGAATAATCTTATTCATTGGATCGAATCACTTTTGGGCTACACCGTATTTGAGCCAAGTGTTTATCCTTTATCTCATATTCCTACCATTATTCGTTGGGGCGATATTTGTATGATCTCCTTAATGGCATTTTTATTGGCAAGCTTAGCAACGCTTTACCCTGCATGGAAAGCTGCTAAAACTCAACCAGCTGAGGCTTTACGTTATGAGTAATCCTGTTTTAGTTGCAACAAATTTAGCAAAATCCTATTTTGACCATAAAAATGAAGTCAAAGTTTTTGAGAATCTTAACTTTACAATTAACCCTAAAGATCGTGTTGCAATTATTGGTGCATCAGGCTCTGGTAAAAGTACGTTATTACATATATTATCAGGTTTGGATCAGCCAACTTCTGGTGAAGTATTATTGAATGGTAAAGCATTTAGCAAAGGCTCTGAAAAAGAGCGTGGCATATGGCGCAATCAATATTTAGGCTTCATTTATCAATTTCACCATTTATTACCAGAATTCACAGCATTGGATAATGTTGCGATTCCTTGTGTGATTGGTGGTATGGCTGTGAAAGAAGCTCAAGAACGCGCAAAAGAGATGTTGGTGCGCGTGGGATTATCTCACCGCATTGATCATAAACCTTCGGCATTATCAGGTGGTGAACGCCAGCGTGTTGCCATTGCTCGTGCTTTAGTGACAAAACCATTAGCAGTGTTAGCAGATGAGCCAACGGGCAATCTAGATGCTGAAAATGCTCGAGCTATTTTTGATTTAATGTGTGAAATCAATGAAGAAATTGGCACTGCGCTCGTGGTTGTCACGCATGATTTAGAATTGGCTCACAAAATGGATCACCGTTTTCGTTTAGATAATCACCAACTCATTCAGGAACAATAATCATGACTGAAATTTTTATGCAATTTATAGATCTATTTCTACATTTAGATAAATACTTAGAAATGGCTGTACAGCAATACGGTGTTTGGATCTATATCATATTGATTGCAATTATTTTCTGCGAAACAGGCTTGGTTGTGACACCGATTCTACCTGGTGATTCTCTGTTATTTGCAGCAGGTGCTTTGGCTGCCATGGGATTATTGGATATTTATATTCTATTTTTCACATTATTAATTGCCGCGATTTTGGGCGATGCACTCAATTATCAGATTGGGCATTATGTGGGATTAAAAGTATTTAAAAAAGACGCCAAAATATTTAAATTAAAATATTTAGAAAAAACCCATAATTTCTATGAAAAATATGGCAGTAAGACTATTGTGATTGCTCGTTTTGTACCAATTGTTCGCACATTTGCACCTTTTGTGGCGGGTGCTAGTAAAATGACTTATAAAACATTTGCAACTTACAATATTTTTGGTGCATTTTTGTGGATGTTTTTAATGTTGGGTGCAGGTTATCTATTTGGCACAATTCCTTGGATTAAAAATAACTTCTCCATCATCGTGCTAGGTATTATCTTTATTTCCATCCTACCAATGGTTTATGAAATCGGAAAAGCTCTCTTAGAAAATCGTAAAAAAAATATGGAAAATTGATCAGATTATTTGCAAAATGTCCGTAAAGCTTATAGAATTTGCGGACAAACAAATAATGGTCAATCTTTCCGACTAAATCAATTCCCTAATTTATTTTGCTTGGCTAAATCGGTAGCCGACAATATTAATTTATCCTTTATTTAAATCTAGAATTAATCTATGAACTTAACTGAATTAAAACAAATGCCAGCTGCTGAGCTAATTCGTATTGCTCAAGAAATGCAGTTAGAAGGCATCGCCCGTGCTAAAAAACACGATTTGATTTTCTCTATTTTAAAAGCACATGCTAAAAATGGCGAAGAAATTTCTGGCGATGGCGTTCTAGAAATTTTGAACGATGGCTATGGCTTCCTTCGTGGCGTAGACAGCTCTTATATGGCTGGCCCTGATGATGTTTACATCAGCCCATCACAAATTCGTAAGTTTAACTTAAGAACAGGTGATACTGTTTCAGGTAAAATTCGTCCACCTAAGGATAATGAAAAATACTTTTCACTCTCAAAAGTTGACACAATTAACTATGAGCCTGTGGAAAACTCTGTGCGCAAAGTAGCATTTGAAAACTTAACGCCAATCCACCCAAATCAATTATTAAAAATGGAACGTGGTAATGGTTCAAGTGAAGACATTACAGCACGTTTGATTGATATGGTTTCCCCAATTGGTAAAGGCCAACGTAGCTTAATCGTTGCACCGCCAAAAACGGGTAAAACAGTAATGCTGCAGAACATTGCACAATCTATCGAAACTAACTTCCCAGAGTGTTATCTCATCGTATTATTGATCGATGAACGCCCGGAAGAAGTGACAGAAATGAAGCGTCTATTGAGAAATGGTGATGTGATCGCATCAACATTCGATGAACCAGCTGTTCGTCACGTTCAAGTGGCTGAAATGGTGATCGAGAAAGCTCGCCGTTTAGTAGAACATGGTCGCGATGTTGTGATCTTATTAGACTCAATTACACGTTTAGCACGTGCATATAACGCGGTTGTACCTTCATCAGGTAAAGTGTTATCAGGTGGTGTGGATGCCAATGCATTGCATCGTCCTAAGCGCTTCTTTGGTGCAGCACGTAACATCGAAAATGGTGGTAGCTTAACCATTATTGCAACAGCATTAGTAGATACTGGCTCAAAAATGGATGAAGTTATTTATGAAGAATTTAAAGGTACAGGTAACTCTGAACTTCATTTAGATCGCTCAGTAGCTGAAAAACGAATTTTCCCTGCAATTGACATTAATCGTTCCGGTACGCGTAAAGAAGAACTCTTAACAGATCCTGACGATTTGGCGAAAATGTGGATTCTCCGTAAGATTTTATATCCTATGGATGAGATCCAATCAATGGAGTTTGTTCTAGAACGACTCAAAGAAACGAAAACAAATCAAGCATTTTTTGACGCAATGAAACGCTAAGTATTGCGCAAAAAATATCTTTTTGTTAGAATATCGTGCTATTTTAAACTAAGTAGGCTTTTTATTAGCCGTTGTTTTTTACTTATTACTGGATTTTATTATGAAAGCAGAAGGTCATCCTAACTATCGCCCAGTTGTTTTCCAAGACAGCTCAAGCGATTTCGCGGTTTTAACGCGTTCAACAATTTCAACGAAAGACACTATCGTTTGGACAGATGGTAAAGAATACCCTCTTTACAAAATCGAAGTTTCTTCACAATCACACCCTTTCTTCACTGGTAAACAAAATATCGTGGATACAGAAGGTCGTGTTGATCGCTTCCGTAAAAAATACGGTCGCTAATCGATTCAAATTAAAAAGCATCTATTGTAGATGCTTTTTTTTTGAACATTTGAATTTTGCTAAGTTGCTCAAGCTCGTTTATATTAGTCCCATGTGTTATTAGCCATAACATATTTATTGGAAGATCTTATAAAGATCACTATGGAGGATAAAAATGACAACTACCAATAGAAATAGCGTTACCTATATTGATAACCGCACACAAAAACAAGGTGAATTCCCAATTTTGGAATCGGTATATGGTGATGATGTTGTAGATATCGCAACAATGAATCGTACTTTGAACTTATTCAGTTACGATCCTGGTTTCGTTTCAACAGCAAGCTGTGAAAGTGCTATCACTTATTTGGATGGAGATAAAGGTGAACTACTTTACCGTGGTTACCCTATTGAGCAATTAGCAGAAAGATCAAGCTATCTTGATGTTTGTTATTTGATTTTTAACGGCGAATTACCGACGTTAACNAGATCACTATGGAGGATAAAAATGACAACTACCAATAGAAATAGCGTTACCTATATTGATAACCGCACACAAAAACAAGGTGAATTCCCAATTTTGGAATCGGTATATGGTGATGATGTTGTAGATATCGCAACAATGAATCGTACTTTGAACTTATTCAGTTACGATCCTGGTTTCGTTTCAACAGCAAGCTGTGAAAGTGCTATCACTTATTTGGATGGAGATAAAGGTGAACTACTTTACCGTGGTTACCCTATTGAGCAATTAGCAGAAAGATCAAGCTATCTTGATGTTTGTTATTTGATTTTTAACGGCGAATTACCGACGTTAACAGAATCAAAAGAATTTGAAAACATCATCATGACGCACAGCTTAATGCATGAAAACCTAAAAGTATTCCTGCAAGGCTTTAGATATGACTCTCACCCAATGGCAATTCTTGCGGGTACTGTTGCATCGATGGCAGGCTTCTATCATGATAAGTTAGACATTCACAACCCAGAACACCGTATGATCACAGCACATCGCTTGATCTCAAAAATGCCAACATTAGTTGCGGCTGCGTATAAACATTCAATCGGTATGCCATTGGTTTATCCAACGAACTCTTTATCATACGCTGGCAACTTCATGAACATGATGTTCAGTTCACCATGTGCACCTTATGAAATTGATCCAATTGCTGAGAAAGCGATGGATGTATTGTTCATTTTACATGCTGACCATGAGCAAAATGCTTCAACGTCTACAGTACGTATGGCTGGTTCTTCTGGTGCAAACCCTTATGCTGCAATCTCTGCTGGTATCTCATCTTTATGGGGTGCATCGCATGGTGGTGCAAACGAAGCTGTATTAACAATGTTAGCTGAAATCGGTTCAGTTGATAATGTTGCTAAATTCGTTGCAAAAGCAAAAGATAAAGAAGATCCATTCCGTTTGATGGGCTTTGGACACCGTGTTTATAAAAACTTCGATCCACGTGCTAAATTAATTAAAGGCATTGCAGATGAAGTATTGGCAAAATATGGTAATGATCCATTGATGGAAGTTGCAAAACGTTTAGAAGAAGTTGCATTGAAAGATGAATACTTCATCGAACGTAAATTGTATCCTAACGTAGACTTCTACTCAGGCATCATCTACAAAGCATTGGGCTTCCNCAAAATGCTTCAACGTCTACAGTACGTATGGCTGGTTCTTCTGGTGCAAACCCTTATGCTGCAATCTCTGCTGGTATCTCATCTTTATGGGGTGCATCGCATGGTGGTGCAAACGAAGCTGTATTAACAATGTTAGCTGAAATCGGTTCAGTTGATAATGTTGCTAAATTCGTTGCAAAAGCAAAAGATAAAGAAGATCCATTCCGTTTGATGGGCTTTGGACACCGTGTTTATAAAAACTTCGATCCACGTGCTAAATTAATTAAAGGCATTGCAGATGAAGTATTGGCAAAATATGGTAATGATCCATTGATGGAAGTTGCAAAACGTTTAGAAGAAGTTGCATTGAAAGATGAATACTTCATCGAACGTAAATTGTATCCTAACGTAGACTTCTACTCAGGCATCATCTACAAAGCATTGGGCTTCCCAACACAAATGTTCACACCATTGTTCGCATTAGCACGTACAGTTGGTTGGATTACACACTGGAATGAGATGATCGCAGATCCTAAAATGAAGATCTCTCGCCCAAGACAACGTTACATCGGACACACTCTCCGAAATATGTAATTTATTTAATTTTAAAACCGCCAGATATGGCGGTTTTTTTTGGAAACTTTCAGACTTAAAAGGAAAATTATGAACGCTCTACTAGGCCAATCTGTATTATCATGCGAACAATTCGATCTTCATACATTGAATAAATTGTTTACATTGGCAGATATTTTACAGCCTGTTGCATATGGCAAAGCCTATACCAAAGTACTAGATGGCGCTGTAATGGGCAGCCTTTTCTTCGAAGCAAGTACGCGTACACGTTTAAGCTTCGATGCTGCTTTCATGCGTTTAGGCGGTAAAGTATCTAGTACTACGGGTGTTTCATTCTCCTCAATTGTTAAAGGTGAATCTATTGAGGATACAGCACGTGTAATTTCAGGTTATTTTGATGTATTAGTGGTTCGTCACCCAGAAGAACAAGCAATCTACAAAATGGCACAATCTACAGATATTCCTGTAATCAACGGTGGTAATGGCGCGGGTGAACATCCAACGCAAGCATTATTAGATGCTTATACAATCCATAATGAATTCAAATTGAATGGCAAAACAATGGATGGCTGTAAAATTGCAATGATTGGTGATTTACGTTATGGACGTACTGTTCATTCATTAGTAAAATTGATGTCATTGTACAAAAACATCACTTTCACATTTGCATCACCTGATTTCTTAAAAATGCCTGAATACATCACTGAATTTGCACGTGAACGTGGCCATACTATAATTGAAACAGATGAGTTGAAACATGGTATCCATAACAATGATGTGATTTATGCAACACGTATTCAAAAAGAGCGTTTCACAGAAGGTGAAGAGACTCGTAAGCCTGAATTAAGCTTCCGCATTAACCAATCAATGATTGATCAATATGCAATGAAAGATGCCATCATCATGCACCCATTACCGCGTGATAGCCGTGAAAATGCTAACGACTTAAGCAACGATCTAGATCAAGACCCACGTTTGGCAATTTTCCGCCAATCTGATGCCGGTGTTCCTGCTCGTATGGCATTATTTGCAATGGTTTTAGGTGTGGATAATGGCATTGAAAACACAATCAAACCAGCAGGTTGGTTTGTTCCTTAATTTCAGAGGTTAACGGTTCTGAGATTATCAGCTATAATTAGGATTTACATTTCATTCATGCATCCTCTAGGAGAGAATTATGTCAGCCATTAAACAATTAGTTGCTCGAGAAATCATTGATTCACGTGGAAATCCAACCGTTTGGGTAGAAGCAACTTTAGAATCTGGTGTAAAAGGCGTTGCTGCTGTACCAAGTGGTGCATCAACAGGTGCAAGAGAAGCAATTGAATTGCGTGATGGTGATAAATCACGTTACGGCGGTAAAGGCGTATTAAAAGCATGTGAAAATGTGAATGGTGAAATCTTAACAGCTGTTCGTGGTATGGATGCGGCTGATCAAAAAGCATTGGATGCAAAATTGATCGCATTAGATGGTACAGACAATAAAGCTCGTTTAGGTGCGAATGCATTATTGGGCGTTTCATTAGCAGTTGCACATGCTGCTGCAAACGAAAAAGGTATCCCTTTATATCGTCATTTAAACGATGCAGCACAATATGTATTGCCTGTACCAATGATGAACATCTTAAACGGTGGTTCTCATGCTGATAACTCAGTAGATGTTCAAGAATTCATGATTTTGCCTGTTGGCGCACCTTCTTTCAAAGAAGCTGTACGTTGGGGTGCTGAAATTTTCCATGAACTGAAAAATGTATTGAATGCTCGTGGTTTAGCAACAACCGTTGGTGATGAAGGTGGTTTCGCACCTAACTTGTCTTCTAACGAAGAAGCTTTAGAAGTAATCATGACTGCGATCAAAGACGCAGGTTATACACCTGGTAAAGATGTATTCCTAGGTTTAGACGTTGCATCATCTGAATTCTACAAAGATGGTAAATACGTTTTAGAATCAGAAGGTAAATCTTTCACATCTGAAGAATTTGCTGATTTCTTAGCTGATTGGGTTGCTCGTTACCCTATCATCACAATCGAAGATGGTATGGATGAAGCTGACTGGGCTGGTTGGAAAGTATTGACTGAAAAATTAGGCGATAAAATCCAATTAGTGGGTGATGATTTATTCGTAACTAATACAAAGATTTTGAAAGAAGGCATTGATAAAAACATTGCTAACTCAATCTTAATCAAGTTCAACCAAATCGGTACATTAACTGAAACTTTAGAAGCTATTAAAATGGCTGATGATGCGAACTATACATCTGTTGTATCTCACCGTTCAGGCGAAACATCAGACGTAACAATTGCTGACTTAGCAGCTGCAGCATTGAGTACACAGTTGAAAACAGGTTCATTGTGCCGTTCTGACCGTGTTGAAAAATACAACCGCTTGATCTGCATCGAAGAAGAATTGGGCAGCAATGCTATCTATGCAGGCAAGTCTGCATTTAAAGCAGTTAAATTCTAATTTAAAAATTCTTAAATATTAATATTATTGCTCAAATAGCAATAATATTAGAAAGATAAACCAAGTGATGGATATAATCAATCCATCACTTTTTTATTGCTTCAACTAAGGCTCAATCATGAATGATACTCACAAGATTATCCACACTTTATCCACAGATCGTTTAATTATGCGTGAATGGCGAGATTCTGATCTACCAAGCTTATATCAAATGGTCTCTGATCCTGATGTGATGGAATTCTTCCCGTCTGTATTATCTGAACCTGAAGCTCAAGATTTCCTCAAAGCTATTCAAGATAGAATGAACCAACATGGTTGGGGAATGTGGGCATGCGAATTAAAATCTACACAAGAAGTTATTGGCTTTGTTGGATTAAATATCCCTAAAGATGATTTTTACTTTAATCCTTGTGTAGAGATTGGTTGGCGTTTACGCAAAGAGTTTTGGCATCAAGGCTTGGCACAAGAAGCCGCTCGAGAAGCACTCAAATTTGGTTTCACAGAACTAAATTTAGATAAAATTGTGGTATTCACAACTGTCACTAATCTTCCATCACAAGCTTTGATGACAAGATTAAATATGGTTAAAAATGCTCAACACTTTAATCATCCGAGGCTAGCTGAAGATCACCCTTTAGCTGAACATGTATTGTATGAACTATCAAAAGATTCATGGCTGAATCACCAAAGATAAAATAAAAAAAGCTGATGTTTCATGTGAAACATCGGCTTTTTTTGAATCTATAATTTATAAAGAATTTAATATCTCTTGGCGCATCATTAAAGCTTTTACGCCTTGATCGAATAACTCCATCAATGATTTATCTTTCATTGCATCTTTAAGCATATCCATCCCGCTTTGATTAGGGTCTAAATGATTAAATTGCTCTGAACCTTTTCCTTTGACTGGATAGGGTGAACCATTTTGTAAAATAACTTCTTTTTGAGTGGGTGTCGAAAAAGTAATATTAGTTTGATCAATCCATTTTTTATCTGCTTTCGTTGCAGTCTCACTACATTCAAATTGTGTATAAACAACTTTATTATTTTCATCAATACACTTATTCAATGCCTTTGATTTAGGCATTTGAATCGTGGATGAATCTAACATAGGCACTTGAGCCGCAGCGATAGCCGAGATGCAAAAAATCATTAAGGTAATATAATATTTCATCATTCACCCCTTTTTATAAATAAAATTATTCTAAAACTTTATCAACAGGTCGAATATTAGTATCACGAATTTGTTCTTCTATTTTAGATTCATCGCCAAATTTTTCTGCTGTTGTCATATTCGTTTCGCTCAACCAGCTATCCACAACAACTTCATATCCTTCTGGGCAATCAAATTCTGTATAAACAATAGGATCTTTGCCATTACTGCATTTATTAATGGTTGAATCAGAGCTTTGTGCAAATGCTGACGTCATGCCGAAAGATAATAAGCTGACAACTGCCAATGTCTTATACATATATGAATCCTCTTCTTTGATTATTTTTCAATATATTAATCCGACAGATTATAACAAATTATTCACCAAGTCATTTAATTTGAATCAATCGACTAGCTTTAATAACATGTGGTAAATGTCTTTCACCTAAACCTAAAAATGACTCATCGAATGCATATAGACGATAAAACTGTTCATCTAAAGTATGTGGCAATGCAATCTTCTGCCCATTTTTCAAACGCGCAGTATCTTCTTCACTGAATGTTAAAATTGGGTAATCTGCAATTGCACTATCAACAGCCAACAATAATTCATCGGCATTATTTGCTTCTAATGCTTGTTCCAATATATCCATTGTGACTAAATTAGGCTTAAAGTAAGGCGCAACTTCAGTTCGTCTTAGCATTGTTAAATGGCCAAGCGTTCCTAGTGATTTCGCAATATCTTCCGCCAATACACGAACATACGTACCTTTAGAACATGTTACTTCAGCTGTGAAACTTACATCATCAAAGTTAATTAAATTGAGCTGGTAAATTGTAATGTCCCGCGCAGGACGTTCTACTTCAATGCCTTCACGAGCCAATTCATATAAACGTTTACCTTCATGATGCAAAGCAGAAACCATTGGTGGTACTTGTTTAATATCGCCCACAAACTTATCCAAAGCTTCTTTGAATAACTCTGTGGATAATTCAGGAATAGATTTCTCTTCAATGATGCCACCTTCAGCATCGCCAGTATTGGTTGCAGCACCCAATAAGCACGTAAACTCGTAAGTTTTACGATTATTCAATAACTGATGATTGAATTTACTTGCTTCACCAAAGCAAATGGGTAATAAGCCTGTTGCCATTGGATCTAAAGTGCCTGCATGCCCCGCTTTTTCAGCTTTATATAGCCATTTTACTTTTTGTAGAATGTCATTGCTCGATATGCCTTTTGGTTTATCCAAAAGTAAAACGCCATCCAAAGGACGGCGCTTGATTTTAGCTTGTTTACTCATCGTGATCTTTATTTTTAGCTTCGTCTTCTTGAATTGCCTCGGTAATCAGAGCAGATAATTCATTACCTTTCTCTAATTGCTCATCGTATTCAAACTCAAACTTAGGAATTTTACGGAGTTTTAAAACCTTGCCCAACATTCTTTGGAACATTGGGGCATATTCATTCAAAAGCGCGATCATTTCTTTACGCTCTTCTGTCGGTCCTAAATACGTCACTAAAACTTTAGCTTGAGAGAGATCTCTCACCACTCTGACAAGAGTGATGGAGATCATCATAATACGTGAGTCACCGATTTCCTTACGGATCAACATAGACAATTCTTGTTTCAATTGCTCATCAATACGACGAGTTCTTGAGATATTAGCCATGTTTCGCTCCTTTTAGAGAGTGCGTTCTACTTGAACACGCTCATAAACTTCGATTTGGTCACCTACTTTAACATCGTTATAGTTCTTAACGCCAATACCACATTCCATACCGCTACGAACTTCTGATACATCATCTTTAAAGCGACGTAATGATTCTAACGCACCTTCATAGATTACAACGTTATCACGCAATACGCGAATTGGGTTATTACGTTTGATCAAGCCTTCAGTTACCATACAGCCTGCAATCGCACCGATCTTAGGTGATCTGAATACGTCACGAACTTCCGCAACACCAATGATTGATTCTTTGAATTCTGGTGCTAATTTACCAATCAATGCTGTTTTGATTTCATCGATTACATCATAGATGATGCTGTAGTAATGTAATGCTAAACCTTCATCTTCGATGATTTTCTTCGCTGAGTTATCTGCACGAACGTTAAAGCCGATCACAATTGCTTCAGAAGCAACAGCTAAGTTCGCATCTGATTCATTGATACCGCCTACGCCGCTTGAAACAACTTTCACTGAAACTTCATCTGTTGATAACTCTTCCAATGCATTAATCAATGCTTCTACCGAACCTTGAACGTCTGCTTTTAACACAACGTTAACAACGCTCATTGCACCTTCATTGATGTTAGCAAACAAGTTTTCCAACTTAGATTTCTGTTGTCTTGCCAATTTCACTTCACGGAATTTACCTTGACGGAACAATGCAATTTCACGTGCTTTACGTTCATCAGCAACGACAGTAACTTCATCACCTGCATTTGGTACGCCAGATAAGCCCAATACTTCAACAGGAATGGAAGGACCAGCTTCTGGAACTTGCTCGCCTTTTTCATTGATCAAAGCGCGCACTTTACCATATTCGAAACCTGCTAATACAACGTCACCTTTTTTCAATAAACCTGATTGAACTAAGATAGTTGCAACTGCACCACGGCCACGATCCAAGCGTGATTCAACAACTGCACCACGAGCAGGACCTTCGCCAACTGCTGTTAATTCTAAAACTTCAGCTTGTACTAAAATTTGATCTAACAAATTATCAATACCTTCACCTGATTTAGAAGAAACGTATGCAAATAAGTTCTCACCGCCCCACTCTTCAGAGATGATGCCTTGTTGTGATAATTCAGACAAGATACGATCACGATCAGCAGTAGGCTTATCAATCTTAGTCACAGCAACGATGATTGGAACACCTGCTGCTTTTGCATGCTGAATCGCTTCGATTGTTTGTGGCATTACACCATCATCCGATGCAACAACCAACACAACGATATCTGTTACTTTCGCACCACGTGCACGCATTGCTGTAAACGCGCTATGTCCTGGTGTATCTAGGAATGTGATAACACCTTTTGGTGTTGTTACGTGATAAGCACCAATGTGCTGAGTAATACCACCAGCTTCGCCTTTTACAACGTGTGCTTTACGCAAGTAATCCAACAATGATGTTTTACCATGATCAACGTGACCCATGATTGTCACAACTGGTGGACGATTTTCAGGTACTAAATCGCTCTCGTTGAAACCTTTCATCAATTCATCTTCAAGAACGTTCTCGCTCACAACTTTGTAAGTATGACCCATTTCTTCCACAACGATTGCTGCAGTATCTTGATCCAATACTTGGTTAATTGTGACCATTGAGCCCATTTTCATCAATGTTTTGATCACTTCAGCTGCTTTCACTGACATTTTATGTGCCAAATCTGCAACTGTAACTGTTTCACCTAAAATCACTTCACTTTTCTGTGGTGCAACAGGTTTTGTGAAACCATGTTTACCTTGTTGTGGTGAAGCTTTACGCTTTTTACCACCACGACGGCTGCTGCCTTCTTCATCATAGTCTGCAAAGCTTGCACGGCCTTTTTCTTTACCACGCTTACCTGCTGATTTTTTACCATCTTCACGCAAATCATCCAAATCGCGAGCACCTGTTTTACGTGGCGCTTTACGCTCTGTTGATACAACTGGTTCAGCTGCTGTTGGTGTTACTGGTGCAGCAGGACGTCTGTCATCTTTCTTCGCTGGACGAGAATCACTGCGTGAATCATTATTTCTTGGTCTATTGTTGTTACTATTAGACTTTTGAGTATTGCTAGAAGGTTTCTTCTTAGCTTTATCTTCAGTCTTATCAGTATTATTAAAACTGATTTGGACCTTAGAAACTGTACTTTCGCTTGCCATTCTTGCTGCATCCGCAATTTTCTGAATTTCTTCGTGTTGTTTACGCTCTTCTTGCTGTTTACGGCGCTCAATTACTTCTTGAGCTGCACGTTCTTCAGCTTCTGCACGTTCTTTTGCAACGCGTAAACGCTCTTGTTGAGCTTTATCAGGACCATTGTCTTTCTTAGCAGGTGCTTTAGCTTTTGGTGCTTCTGCCACTACTTTTTCTTCAATAATCTTTGGCTCAACTTTCTTTGTATCTTTCACAACTTCTGATGTTTCAGCTGAAGCATCTGCTTCAACATTCACGTCTTCCACCAAGTTGTTATCTAAATCTGAATCAACAGGAGATGCATCACGTTTTACGTACGTTCTTTTCTTACGTACTTCAACGGCTACAGTTTTTGTTTGCCCTGGTGCACTTGAAACTTTCAACTCAGTATGAATTTTACGATTCAATGTGATTTTGTTTGGTGCCTTGTCATCTGTTTTTTCTGTCATATTTCCACCCCCTATTCAAACCAACTTTTTCTTGCTGTCATGATGTATTGGCTTGCACGTTCTTCGTCCATTCCAACCATTTCTGATAATTCATCTGATGCTAATTCAGCTAAATCATCTAAAGAACTTACACCTTTCTTAGCAAGTTTATAGGCGAGGATATGATCTCCTTCCAACAATTGAATCAAATCAGCACTTGGTGCTTTATCGCCTAACTCTTGTTTTAATGTTGCGTAAGATTCNTGCCTTGTCATCTGTTTTTTCTGTCATATTTCCACCCCCTATTCAAACCAACTTTTTCTTGCTGTCATGATGTATTGGCTTGCACGTTCTTCGTCCATTCCAACCATTTCTGATAATTCATCTGATGCTAATTCAGCTAAATCATCTAAAGAACTTACACCTTTCTTAGCAAGTTTATAGGCGAGGATATGATCTCCTTCCAACAATTGAATCAAATCAGCACTTGGTGCTTTATCGCCTAACTCTTGTTTTAATGTTGCGTAAGATTCTAATGCAGTTTTCGCTGCATCACGAAGCGCTTCAACAATTTCTTCGTCAAACTCTTCAATCTCTAACATTTCCGCAATTGGAACGTACGCAACTTCTTCTAATGATGAGAAACCTTCGCGAACTAAGATTTCTGCAACTTCCTCATCCACACCCAATTCATCTACAAATAAACTGTTGATGCGTGATGATTCTTTATTTTGTTTGTTTTCAGCTTCTTCAGAGCTCATTACATTGAGCACCCAACCTGTTAATTCAGATGCTAAACGAACGTTTTGACCATTACGGCCGATTGCTTGAGATAATTTCTCTTGCTCTACCGCAATATCCATCATGTGGCGATCTTCATCCACAACAATAGATACAACTTCTGCTGGGCTCATTGCATTGATCACGAATTGGATAGGATTATCATCCCAAAGAATGATATCTACGCGCTCACCATTCAATTCTTTAGTGATGTTTTGTACACGTGAACCACGCATACCAACACAAGCACCCACAGGATCGATACGCTGATCAAATGATTTTACTGCAATTTTTGCACGACTACCTGGATCACGACTTGCATTCAAAATTTCAATGCTGCCTTGGCTGATTTCAGGTACTTCGATTTCAAATAATGCTTTGATTAATTTAGGTGTTGTACGTGACAATACGATTTGTGGACCACGAACATCTTGAACGATGTCTTCCAAAATCGCACGAACTTGATCACCCATTTTTAACATTTCACGTGGAATCATGTTTTCTTTTGGCAATAATGCTTCAACATTTTCACCCAAATCTACATAGATATTGCCACGCTCAACTTTTTTGATTGTACCGCGAACCAACTGACCCAATTTTTGGCTATACAATTCAGCCATTTGATTGCGTTCAGCTTCACGAATTTTTTGATAAATGATCTGTTTTGCAGTTTGTGCGCCAATACGTGCAAAAGGAATGTTATCCACTTCATCTTCCACAATCGCCCCAACTTCAATGTTTGGATCATCCAATTGTGCTGCAGATAAAGAGATTTGTTTGGTTGCCATTTGTTCTTCTAAAGGCAAGTCATCTGGCACAACTTTCCATTGACGGAAAGTTTTATAGTGACCAGTTCTTTGATCAATTTCAATACGTAAATCTACTTCTACAGGGTATGAGCGTTTTGCAGCTGCTGCCAATGCTAATTCCAATGCCTCAAAAATAATTCCGCGAGAAACGCCTTTTTCATTGGACACTGTTTCTGCAACTGTCATCACTTCTTTATTATTCATAGCTCTATTCTCTTAATAAATGATTATTTTTTCGAAAAGTTTGGGGAAAGATTGACCTTATCTAGCATGCTGTAATCAACTGTTAATTCTTCGCCTTCAGTTAATGAAGCTTGTCTAGCAGCCTTGCCTTTTTTACCTGTAATCTTAGGAATAAAAAATGTTAAGTTTTCACCTTCGATTTTGCTTAATATAGCTTTAAATCGACGACGGTTATTCACTACGCTGATCAATTGGACATCCATCTCTGATCCCATGTATGCCATCATTTGCTCAATTGAGAAAAATGAACGATCTAAACCTGGAGATGAAACTTCTAGAGTATATGCTGTGCTGATAGGGTCATTCACATCTAATAGGCCTTCCACTTGATGACTGACATCTGCACAATCATCCACTGATACGCCTGATTCTTTATCGATGAATATACGTAAAAGCGCATTCACAGAGTTTGCATGAAACTCAACGCCCCATAAAGTATAGCCCATCGCTGTAATGGATGGCTCAAGTAATTCAGTTAATCCAAAAGGATCTTTGCGCATAACAATACCTCCAAAATGATCAGCAACGAAAAAGCCCACTTTTTTCAAGTGGGCTTCATTATAATTGGTTGCGGGAGCCGGATTTGAACCAACGACCTTCGGGTTATGAGCCCGACGAGCTACCAGACTGCTCCATCCCGCGTCTGTGAAGTTAAGTACTATACATTAAATTTTAATTAATGCAAATTTTAATTATAGTTAATTCTATTTATGCTCAATATTATCAACAGAATCAATTAATTGTGGACCTATAAAATTTTGATCCAATAATTCTAATCTTGGCCCAATAAGGTCAATTTCTTCGCTCACAATTGAAATATCTAAGTTTTCTGCGCCATCTGTTAGCTTTTTCACTATAGAACGCTTGCCATCTGCCATCGAAACTCTTTTGACAGGTGCTTCTTTCTCAATTAACCACTCATTGAATCGCTTTTCTAACGTTGCACCATGCTCAGCATAAAAATCATAATCCAATAAAATACCGCCCTGAAGATTTTTGGGGTTATTAGTAATGTATTCTGCGGTGTTTGGAGAGACTAAACGCCAAGCTTGCTTAATTGTTGGACCATAATATTGTTGGTTAGCTAATTTCAATTGCTGATCAGGCTGTGTTGCATAAGAGATAAATGCATACGCTAAATCCTTCTGCTGTGATGATTTCAACATGGCATAGTATTTCATTTCATACATTACTTGTTGCCTTGAAACACCAATCGTATCAACACCATCTTTAGATAGCATTGCACCATCAGGCGCTATCGACATTGAAACTAATCCTTGCTCTAGCCATAGCTTAAGATTATTAACATCACTCCACCATAGAATTTCATCATAGATCAAATCCAATTTATTGAATGCACGATCTTGACCTTCTTTGGTTGCCAATAATGGATAAAGATAACTTGGCTGCACACCATCTGCCAATAAAGCAGCTTCTAATAAATATTTAGGCTGCTTAGGTAAAGCTCGCTTACCTGGAAAACGGTTAAAATCAAACAAGTCCACCCAATGTGTTGGTGGCACACCGTATTTATGCACCAAAGCATAGTTCAAAGTCATACCTTGAACACTAAAGCCAACACCACATTGTTGAATCGCCCCAATCGTAAGTAGATCCTTATGGGGTAAATTTTCATAATCTAAAACTTCTAGTTGGCCATTGGGTTTACACTCTTGCTCAAGAACATCTCGACCAACGACAACCACATCCCAATAATCTGGCAAATTTTTGGGAAGATAGCTTTGGCTATTAGAAAAATTATTTTCTCTAATAGATACCAAACCTTGATAAGAAAAAGGATATAAAACTGTCGCGGGCAATTCTTGATAGCTCATCTGATCATAGCTCACACTCAATGCAGCTACACTTAGATTAGGCAACATTGCACCTAACGATAATACTAATACTGCCTTAGACAATTTTATTTTTTTTCTCATTCTGCCTGCCATATTATTTCTAGATCACCATCAATGAATCCGACAGCAACTGCATCTGAATCACACAATGCATCTGATAACTCATTGTCCACTTCAATTAAAGCTTCTAATGATTCAGCAATAGTATCGTGAATTTCTTCCCAATCGCCCTCAAATTTTTCTTTAGGAATAATGAAAAGTTCTTCACCAGAATCCCAATTGATAGATTCAGTCCAACTTTCATTGGCTTCATCATAATCTGTTGTACCCGTAATATCCACCAGATAAGCATCATTTTCTTCATAAATATTGAAGACAAATGCATTTGTTTCATCTGGTATTTCCACAAGTACGTCAGAAACCCAATCTGAAAATGGTTGCAATATTTGGAGTTGATCCATGATTTACCTCACCTTAAGGATGTTGAAGCAGCTGAGTTAGCTGTTGGCCACACAGTAGAACATCTTGAACATTGACTTCACCTTGTTCCACTAATTTCAAAAACTCTCTTGTCTTACCTGCTAACTGATTTTGTTCGTAAGTCAGTGCAGAACTATTTAGTTGGTAAACAAAATGGTGCAGATCTTTTAAAGCCACACTATTTTCTTCAGACACAAGACATTGCCCATCGTTCATCAATAAATTCAACAACGATGTTAATGACTGCTCTTTTTCACTAAATGATTGAAGATATTTCTCAACCAATGCTTCTGGGATCTTTGAAGTCATATCCTAATTTTACTATTGCCTAAACCTCATATTTTACCCCAGATTGAGTTGAGAGGGAAAAGATTCATTCAAGATATTCTCAAAACACGAGTTTAGAATATTAAACTTCGTGAGAATTTACACTTCTCTTGATATTTACATTTCTAAATAAAACATAGATTGGAAACATGCCTAATTTATACTCAATTTTAGCATTTTTTGGATAAACTTGTGGATAACTTTGACCATAATATTGCAGACAAATTGTTTAGAAAAAATTAAAGAATTTATCCAAAACTAAAAGATCTAAATACATACATAGTTATCCACAGCCAATTTACATTATAACCAATTAATATTAAAAGAATATTTATATTTAATGTTAATAAATAGCATGACTTATCATCATCTATTTATATATATAGATAAAAGAAATTAGATAGAAGATAAGCATATAAAATTTAGATTAAATATAGAGATATGTGAATAAAACTGTGGATAAAGTTATTTAAAAATCTATGTATAGAAGGTGTATAAAAATCATTACTTTTTATAAAGATTTTATATGAATAGTTCTACAGAATTTATGCACAATCAAAAAGATAGCTATGTCAATGAATTTATTATACTTATTTTTACTCATGTGGATAACTTGTCAAACCTATCATCATCCTATATATATAAGAGGTTAATTAATATAAAGGAGAAAGATGATGTTGAAGAAAGTATTATTAGGAATTGCTTTAACAGGTTCTTTGGCATTTGCTCAAGATACTGTGAAAATTGGGATTGAAGGCTCATATCCTCCATTTAGCTATATGAATCCAGATAAATCCTTGGGTGGATTTGAACCAGACTTAGCTAAATTGTTCTGTGAACAAGTTGAATTGAAGTGTGAAATCGTTCAAGTAGAGTTCGATGCTTTGATTCCTTCTTTGAATACAAAGAAAATTGATGCAATCTTAGCATCCATGTCTATTACTGATCAGCGTAAGCAAGCTATTAATTTTACTCAAAAATATTATCAAACACCTGCGAAATTCGTGGCATCAAAAGGTGAATATACAGAAGTTAATGCTGATATTTTGAAAGGCAAATCCATTGGTGTTCAAAGTGGAACTATTCATGAAACTTACGCAAATAGTGAATTTGCAAAATATGCTGATGTTAGAAGTTACCGTAATTTAGATGAAGCAATCTTTGATCTAGATTCGGGTCGCATTGATTTAGTGTTCGCAGATAGCGTTCCACTAGATGACGGATACTTGCGTAAAGGTTATGATAAAACTTTAGAATTCGTTGGTGGTGATTATAACGATCCAACGGTATTTGGTGATGGTATTGGCATTGGTTTGCGTAAAGGCGATGATGCATTGATGGAAAAATTCAACGAAGCAATTTTAAAATCACGTGCTGATGGCAGCTATAAAAAAGTCGCAGACCAATATTTCTCTATTGACGTTTATGGTGCGGAATAATGGAAATAATTTTAGCAAGTAATAATGTTGGCAAGATTCGTGAATTCAATGATCTNAAATTCAACGAAGAAATTTTAAAATCACGTGCTGATGGCAGCTATAAAAAAGTCGCAGACCAATATTTCTCTATTGACGTTTATGGTGCGGAATAATGGAAATAATTTTAGCAAGTAATAATGTTGGCAAGATTCGTGAATTCAATGATCTATTTGCTTCATTGGATATCACGGTTCGTCCACAGAGTGATTTTAATGTCGAAGATGCTGATGAATGCGGCTTAAGTTTCATTGAAAATGCAATAATTAAAGCAAGACATGCTGCGAAAAAAAGTGGAATGGCTGCAATTGCAGATGATTCTGGGATTGTTGTACCTTATTTAAAAGGTGCGCCTGGTATTCATTCTGCGCGTTATAGTCCTGTGAAAGAAGAGAAAGCTAACAATCAATTATTGCTAAAAAATTTAGAAGGCGTTGTTGATAAAGATCGCGTGGCATTCTTTATTTCTGTTTTAGCATTTGTGCGTTATGCAGAGGATCCAACGCCTTTGATTGCTGAAGGGCGCATTTATGGCCGTATTTTGACAGAAGAGAGAGGATCAGAAGGATTTGGTTACGATCCTCTTTTCTTGATAGATGGTTTGGAAAAAAGTATGGCTGAGCTTGAATTAGCACAGAAGAATCAAATTTCTCATCGTGCTAAAGCATTAGCTAATATGCGCGATCAGTTAAAATTTGTGGTTCGTAAGCCAATTTCAAACGAATAGGGTTATGATCAGAAGCCGAAATATCATATGTTTTGGCTTCTTTTATTTGTAGTCCACGAATAAAAATGTGATCTAATATTTTACCCATAACTTTGGTTCTTTGATCGATGGGATAATCGATTTCTTTAAGGTTCAGCTCTCTAATCATGCGCTTAATATATAAATAACGAGATTTGCGCCAAGTGTTGAAATCACCACCTAACACGATTGGTCCTGAGTGCTTTTGCAAAATATCAAAAATTGTTCGCAATTGGCGAATAAAGTCTTTTAAACCCAATGAAAAATTCACGGCATGGAAATTAGCCACCATTAATTGCTGTCCATTGGATAAAGGATACGTTGAGATTAACCCAGATTTAGGAAAACGGATCCAAGGCTCTGAATATTTTTGTGCGGTATAGCTTACAGGAGGAATTTTACTAATGGTCATTACGCCATTGGCATAATAGCCATCCTTAAATGCCACAACATGAATTGCTTTGAATTCATTGCTTGTGATCATGGACATGAGCGTTTCGCTTTCACGTGCTTCTTGCAGTAACACAATATCAGCTTTACCCAGCATATAAGAGAGCTCAGGAATAGAATTTTCTAGTTTTTGCTTATAAATATTCCATGAATAGAGCACGATATGATTAGCATCTAGAGCTTCATTAGGCATTTGTTCAATGCAATATTGATGTGTGGCTTTATTGAGATGATATTTTTGTGAGATGCCGTAGATATTAACGTGATTGACTTTGAAGTGAGAATATTTATAACGAATCTTGTTCAACATATTTTGAAATATCATTGTGTGCCACTTTAAAAATATTGGAATAACTATAGTGGTTATGATAACTTAATTCATTAAATTTTAGGCAATAAAAAACCCTGTCTTAAACAGGGTCTTCTATTTGTATGGTGCCGGCACACGGAATCGAACTGTGGACCTACTGATTACAAGTCAGTTGCTCTACCAGCTGAGCTATACCGGCTTTGTTTTTCTTCGTTGTTGCTGTGAAGAGGTTTGCATTATAGGGATGAAGGTATAGGTTGTCAAATATATTTGTAAATAAAATTGCATAATTGTTAGTCAATGGTGTTTTTCTTCCGTTCTAACGCTGAAAACACTGCTTCTACAGGCTTTTTGTGATGTAAATGTGTATGTAAAATTACTTCATCTAATGAATCAGAAGAACCTTTAATTGATTGTTCTTTCAATAAATAATGAATTTTAGGATGAACAAAAGGCGCATTCACTAAGTGAAAAGCATCGTTTTGCCATTTTTTTTGAATGAGAGAAGTTTTTTCGATCATTTCCACTGAAATGGGTTGCAATAATATTGCTGCATGCAATCCAGTCGTTTTATCTCTGTGTGATCCTAAGTGAACCCAAGTGAATTGACACTGTTGCCAAAATTGTAATAAAGGCTCTGTTAAGCCAAAGCTTGTGGATAAGAAATCATAATGATTATTTTGTGCATAGTGCTTGAGTTGCTCAAGCATTTTCTTAGCAATGCCTTGTGTGCGATGATGATGATCCACTGCAATGCGAGAAATGCGTAAGTTCTTTAATGTCATCAATTCAGGATAATAACTGTGCGCTGCCAATGTTTGTACCACTAAATTGCCTTTAGGGCGGCGATAGCCATTGAATACATCCTGAGCAAGCTCTGATGATAATTTACCTTCACGAATGCCCCAAATTCCACCAATGATTGCTTGATTTCGAATCATGATCATAAATATCTGATCAGGTGAATCCAATAATCTACGAATATCTTGTGCATTGGTTTGATAATGATGCTGATTCATAAATTGATAGAAAGCTTGCACTAAAGCATGATTGCCTTGGAATTCATGCAGATTTTCATCTGAATAAAGATGAATTCCATCGTTAATATTAATCTCAGGCTTATTCTGAAAGCTAATATATTCACAAAATTGTGCGAGCGGATCTTGTAACTCAAAGCGTTGGCGCTCAGTCAATGTCAATGCTGAATCGATCTCAATAATGTCTTGTAACTTGCTCTCTAAACCCTTGCCTGTGCCTTCATAGTTTTCTATTGATGAAATTAACAAAACATTTTCAGCCAATAGAGAAAGTTTCTCTAAATGAGCAATCGGCATTTGAGCGGCTTCTTCGATGATTAGCCATTTTTGTGGCAGAAGATCATCATGGTTTAAAAATAGATAGTCAGGTGCTTTGAAATTAAGTTTGATGTTTTGATAGCTTTGCAATGCTGTTTGATTCGGTGCTGTGATGACATAGTCATCGTTCAATGAGCGAATGAATTCAGCAATGACAAAGGATTTTCCTGTGCCACGTGTTGCAAATAGTGTTGTGATGCCTTTTTTTTGCTTTTGCAGGGAAGTTAATACAGCTATTTGTTCATGATTTAGATGATCGTGTTGCTTTTGGATTGCTATCGGTGCGAGATATTGTTCTATATTCCAAGGTTCACTAAATTTTTGAAGCCCTTTCGTTAAATAACTCTGAAAATTTGGTGTTGGAATAGATTCAGTATGGAATCGTGAACTTTGTTCATCACGATCATTGGGTTGCCAAATGAGAATAAAAGTACCATTAGATTGAATGGTATTGGTTGCACAGAGGAAAAAATCTAAGGGAAATCCAATCCTGCAATCCAAAACAATACAATTTAATGTATGACCCAATAAGCCTTTTGCATGATGCAAAGGTTTAGCTAAAAATAGGGAAGAATCAGGTGATAGAACGATTAAATCAGCACATTGATGATGTAATTGTATGAGTGCTTGATTAATAGTATCTGTATTTGTTTCTGATAGAAGGAATAACTTTCTCACAAGCATCTCCGACAGCAGATAAAAGAAAACCTTCTAGGAATATAGAAGGTTTCTAAAAATGGTGGGTCATGAAGGATTCGAACCTTCGACCAATTGGTTAAAAGCCAACTGCTCTACCGACTGAGCTAATGACCCGTTAAATCGGTGTTCTAACGGAAAAAGAAAAGCACCTAGTTTGCTAGATGCTTCTATAAATATGGTGGGTCATGAAGGATTCGAACCTTCGACCAATTGGTTAAAAGCCAACTGCTCTACCGACTGAGCTAATGACCCGGAAGAGGTTTGCTATTATAGGGGAAAAAATAGGTACGTCAAACTTTTTTTCAAAAAAATATATATAAAAATATTTATATTTGTAAATCAATGATATATAAATTACGTTTTTTGATGGTTTTCAGTCATAATACTAGGCTGTATTAGTTTAAAGGCGTTTTAATATGTCCGAAGTTGTAAAAAAAATAGTCATTATTGGCACGGGTGGAACGATTGCGGGTAATGCAGCCAGCGAAAAAGAGTTCGTTAATTATTCAGCAGGTGAGAAAGAAGCTGCTGAATTATTGCTCGGTATTCCAATGCCTGACAATATTGAAATAGAAACCATTGAGCTTTGCCAGATTGATAGTAAAGATATGACTTTTTCTATTTTGAAAAAAATGGCTGTAGTTTTGAATGATTTGATGGGTCGCGATGATATTACAGGTGTTGTGATCACACATGGTACAGATACATTAGAGGAAACAAGTGTTTTCTTAAATTGCACAGTTGTACCAACGAAACCTATTGTATTAACAGCATCCATGCGCCCATCTACCGCATTGAGCGCAGATGGCCCACTAAATTTATTGGATAGTATCATGCTCGCATCCAGTGATCATGTGGGTATTTTTGCATTGATCAACAATACAATTTATTTAGCTGAAGAAGTCATTAAATCCCATACCTTAAAAGTGGATGGATTTTACGCTGGTGATTTTGGGGCGATTGGTCATGTTTATAACTCTGAAGTGGAGTTTTTTAGGAATGTTAAACATGATAAAAAAATGAATGTTAGTTTGGATAAGCTACCAGATGAGGATAAATCCTATCCTTGGGTGGAAATCATATATAGTGATGTTTCTGCCAATGGGCAATTAATTTCGCTTCTTGTGGATAATGGTGTGGATGGCTTTATCATTAATGGCACTGGCAATGGCACAGTTCATCAAAATCTATTGAATGTTTTAAAATCTATGGATATAACAGTGCCAACAGCTGTGACAACACGCGTTCCCACAGGGAAAATCATGAATGATCAATATGGATTGATAGTTTCCCCTTATTCACACGCAGCTAAAGCCAGAATGTGGTTAACATTATGGTTATTGAATTCACGTTAATATAGAGATTGACAAGATGAAGAAGATATTATTAATTATTGGATTAGCTTGTTTAGTACAAGCTTGTGGGCAGAAAGGTCCACTTTATTTACCTGATGCGAATCAGCAATCACAACAGCAATCAACGGAGCGTTAAATGTCTAGCATTACATCTCATATTGAAAATGTATCGGTTTCAGATTTAGTTAACAGATATGGTACACCTTTATATGTGTATTCTAAGAACAATATTGAGAAGGCATTTAAACTGTATAAACAGGCATTTGGCGATAAAGAACATCTCATTTGCTATGCAGTGAAAGCTAATAGTAATTTATCTGTGATCGCATTGTTAGCTAAATTAGGTGCAGGTTTTGACATTGTTTCACGAGGGGAACTCTTACGTGTATTAAAAGCAGGTGGTAATCCTCAAAAAGTTATTTTCTCTGGTGTTGGTAAAACACGTGAAGATTTACGCTTTGCACTAGAAACAGGCATTCATTGCTTCAATGTGGAATCTGAAGCTGAGATTTATATGCTGAATGAAGAAGCTGAGAGACTAGGTAAACAAGCACCCGTTTCATTTCGTGTGAATCCTGACGTGGATGCAAAAACACATCCTTATATTTCTACAGGGTTGCGTGAAAATAAATTCGGCATTCCTTATGACGAAGCTGTGCGTATATATAAGGCTGCACATGCTTTACCAAATATTGAGATCAAAGGGATTGATTGCCATATTGGCTCTCAATTAACAGAATTAGCGCCATATTGTGATGCTGTGGATCGTATGTTGAAGCTCATTGATGAATTATCAGCAAATGGCATTCAGCTATCTCATTTTGATATGGGTGGCGGTGTTGGTATTGATTATGAAGGTGAAGAATTAATCAATCTACAAGATTTAGTGGATATGATTTATGAAAAATTGGGCAATCGTCCATTAAGCATTGCAATGGAACCTGGCCGTTCAATCGTGGGTGATTCTGGTTATCTATTAGCAGAAGTGATTTTAACGAAAGAAAACGAAGGCAAACATTTTGCTGTTGTGGATGCTGCGATGAATGATTTAATTCGCCCTGCATTGTATGAATCTTGGATGCGTATCGAGCAAACAAAAGAGAGCAGTGCAAAAATTGAAAATTATGACATCGTTGGCCCAATCTGCGAAACAGGTGATTTCCTCGGGAAAGAGCGTGAATTAGCATTAGAAACTGGCGATATTCTTGCAATCAAACAAGCAGGTGCGTATGGTTTTGTGATGAGTTCAAACTATAATACTCGTGGGCGTGCTGCTGAAATATTAGTAGATAATGATCAAGCTTATTTAATCCGTGAGCGTGAGCGCCTAGAAGATTTGTTTGCCAATGAAAAAGTAGTGAGTTTTGATGAAAAATAAAATTTCCGATTATGATTACCATTTACCAGAATCATTAATCGCGCAGTTCCCAAAAGAAGATCGTGAATCATCCCGTTTATTGGTTGCTCAAGGCTACAATATGGAAGATAAAGTGTTTAAAGACATTATCGACTATATTGAGCCGGGCGATCTGTTGGTGATCAATAATACGCGCGTTTTACCTGCGCGTGTATTTGCTCATAAGGAAACGGGCGGGGCAGTGGAGATTTTAGTTGAGCGTTTACTCACAGAAACTTCATTTTTAGCACAAACTCGCGCAAGCAAGTCACCAAAAGTTGGGCAGATTGTTTATGTAGAGAACGAACCTATTTTTAAAATGATTGAACGTGATGATGCTTTCTTTATTTATGAAACTGTAGATAGCTCACCAGTATTTCCTATTTTGGAAAGAATGGGACATATGCCATTACCACCATATATTACGCGCAATGATAGTGATTTCGATAAAGAGCGATATCAAACTGTTTTCAATAAAGAAAAAGGTGCGGTTGCTGCACCAACAGCAGGTTTGCATTTCACAAAAGCTTTGATGAAAGCAATTGAAGAGAAAGGTGCCTCATTCACTGAAGTGACTTTGCATGTGGGTGCAGGAACATTCAAACCTGTGCGTGAAGAAGATTTAGATAAGCATGTGATGCACAAAGAATGGATTTCTGTTTCACGTGAAACAGTTGATAAAATTAAAGAAACTAAAGCGAATGGTAAAAAAGTGATCGCTGTGGGAACGACCGTTTGCCGCTCATTGGAAACAGCAGCGTTAGATGGTGAATTGAAACCATTTGAAGGTGATACCAATATTTTCATTAAACCTGGTTTTGAGTTTCATGTGATTGATGCTTTGGTGACGAATTTCCATTTACCCAAATCGACTTTATTGGTATTAGTTTCAATGTTTATGGGCTATGATCGTATTCAGAAAATTTATCAACATGCTGTAGAAGATGAATATCGCTTCTTTAGTTATGGTGATGCAATGTTATTAATGCCATAAGTGAGGAAATATGAGTTATATCGCCCGTTATCAAACCATCGAGCCACAAACGTACATTGACTTGCGTGTGAATTGTGGCTTATCTGCAAAAACAGTGAAGGCTGCAACGATAGGATTAAATCATTCATTGTGTTCAGTGGTTGTTATCAATGAAGATAATGATGAAATTATTGGTATGGGGCGATTGATTGGTGATGGAGGTTGCCATTGCCAAGTGGCTGATATATGTATTTTGCCACCGCATCAAGGTAAAGGCTTGAGTAAACTCATCATGCAAAAATTGGATAAATTTATTCAAGAAAACATTCCTGAAACTTGCTATATCAACCTAATTGCAGATGGTGAAGCTTATAAATTGTATCAACAATACCGTTTTAAAGAAGTTTGGCCTGCTTCACGTGGTATGGGATATACCTTGAAAAAGTAAACATAGCTTTCTTTATGTCATATATATGATAACGTTAGGTTCTATCGTTATCATTTTATGGCAATTACTATGTATTTCAATGAGCTTAAAATAAAATTTAAAGAAAAATCTTCGCATCTACCTGATCACGTTCAACATAGAATTTATCGTACATTAAGTTGGCTGAATCAAGCGGATGATATAGAAAATAGAGATAAGAAATTTCCTGATTTGGATTCACAATTTATCAGCTTGTGGATTGCTTAAGAATTAGTACCACTATTTGCATTGGTGGTTTTGAATAACCCAAATGATGATAACTGGGGACATCCTTTCTATCCTGTGATTGAGGATTAGTAGAGTAATTTGAGATTATCCATTTCTAATGAGGGATAAAAGGGTGCAACGATATAAGAGATTAAGTCGACAATATCAAAAATTAACAACTAAAAGTTTAATTGGCGTGGCACTGCAGAATTTAGAGCCTTACAGAGAAATATTTTAGGGGCTGACATAGATAATACACTTTGAGGTATTATTTAGGTCATGAGAAAAAGCAGATTAAGCCAACAAAAACAAAATAAATTAATTGAACATTTTGTAGCAGGTACGACAGCTAGATGTGCTGCTGAGATTGTTAATGTTAATCGTAATACAGCAATTTATTTATATCACCGTTTAAGACTACTAATATTTGGCCATCAAAAAAAGTTTGAAACAGAGCTGTTCGAAGGAAAAATTGAAGTGGATGAGTCTTATTTTGGTGGAATTAGAAAAGGAAAAATAGGTAGAGGGTCTGCTGGTAAAATTCCTGTATTTGGCTTGTTAAAACGTGGTGGCAAGGTTTATACCAAAGTAATTCCTAATGCTAAATCTGAAACTTTAATCCCTATTATTGAAGATAAAGTTATTCCTGACAGTATTATTTATTCAGATTCATTCAAAAGCTACAATGTGCTTGATGTAAGTGAGTTTAAGCATTATAGGATTAACCACAGTAAACATTTTGCTAAAGCACAGAATCATATCAATGGAATTGAGAATTTTTGGAATCAAGCAAAGCGTCATATGAGAAAATTTAACGGTGTTCCAAAAGAGCATTTTGAGTTATTTTTAAAGGAGTGTGAGCGGAGATTTAACACTCCTAATTATAAAGAGCAACTAAGCCAGCTAAAATCTATGGTTAAAGAGAATTTAAACTAGCTTATCTATGTCAGCCCCATATTTTATGTATGTGCCATATATCAATTGCAATGTAGAGCCAATCCTCAAAGTGTTGCTATCCTAGAAAAACTTTTTAAATCCAAAAATTGGCGAAAAAGAGTTGTAGCTATTAATGCCATTAGTCAAATGTGTATCCCTAAAAGACCTTTTTCACATTATGCTGTGAAAGAAGCACAAAATATTTTAGCCATGGCTATTAAAGATACAAATATAAATATTGTCATTGAAGGACTTTATGGAATAAGTTTTAGAAAGACTGATGAAGCATTGCCAAATATTATATCTCTAGCTGATCATGAGAATAGAGATGTTCGCCGAGCTGTTGTAAGTGCTTTATATTCATTCTCTGAGAAAATTTTTATTCAAACATTGATAAAACTTGCAACAGATGTAGATGATTATATTCGTGAATATGCTACTTTTGGATTAGGACAAATGCATGTCGATGTTGATATACCCGAAGTGAGAGAAAGATTATTCTTAAATTGTGATGATCATTGTCATTATGTTGCGGATGATGCATTAACAGGATTGATTTATAGGAAAGATCCTAGAATATTCGATTTATTGCAAAAGCGCTTAGTAAGAGTAGAAGAACTTAATAATTGTATTGAATATGCCATTAGTGATACAAAAAGTTTAGTTTTAGCAAAATTATTGAATATTAAATTAGAATTATTTCAGTAGTAAATAAAAAAGCTCGGCAATACCGAGCTTTTTGTTATGAGTAAAAATTAATCATTATGTTTCACGTGGAACGTTAAATCATCTTGAATTAATACATCATCTTTTGGTTTGAAATCACCATTCAAGAAGGCTTTCGCTAATGGGTTTTCTAAATGAATCTGAATCGCACGTTTCAATGGGCGCGCACCAAATACTGGATCATAGCCCACTTCACCCAATTCATCTAAAGCATCGTCTGTAATGGATAAATAGATGTCTTGATCTGCTAAACGTTTAATCACACGATCCACTTGTAACTTAGCAATTTGACGAATGTTGCTCTTATCCAATGGATGGAATACAACGATATCATCAATACGGTTGATAAATTCTGGGCGGAAATGTTGTCCCACAACATCCATCACAGAGGCTTTGATTGCTTCATATTGATCTTTCGCATCCAATCCTACCAATGCATGTGTTTGCTCTTGAATAATGCTTGAACCTAAGTTAGATGTCATCACGATCACAGTATTTTTGAAATCAACTGTACGACCTTGTCCATCGGTTAAGCGACCATCATCTAATACTTGCAACAAGATGTTGAAGACATCAGGATGCGCTTTTTCAACTTCATCCAATAGAATGACAGAATAAGGACGACGACGAACAGCTTCTGTTAAATAGCCACCTTCTTCATAACCCACATAGCCAGGAGGCGCACCAATCAAACGAGCCACAGAATGTTTCTCCATAAACTCAGACATATCAATACGAATCATTGCAGCTTCAGAATCAAACAAGAAGTTTGCCAATGCTTTGGTTAATTCTGTTTTACCAACACCAGTTGGTCCTAAGAATAAGAAAGAACCAATCGGACGATTAGGATCAGATAAACCTGCACGTGAACGACGAACTGCATCAGCTACAGCAGTAATCGCTTCTTTTTGACCAATCACTTGGTTACCAATGAATTGTTCCATGTGAAGCAATTTTTCACGTTCACCTTCCAGCATTCTTGTTACAGGAATACCTGTCCATTTAGAAACAATCTCTGCAATTTCTTCAGAAGTAACATTGGTACGCACTAACTGATTTTTAGCACCTGCATTATCTTCATTTGCTTGAGCTTCTTTCAATTGTGCTTCCAAGGTTGGAATCTTGCCATATTGCAATTCACTCATTTTCGCTAAATCACCAGAACGCTTTGCAACTTCCATTTCATTGCGAGCTTTTTCTAAATCTTCTTTTAAAGATGTTGCGCCTTGCATCACACTTTTTTCTTTCTTCCAAATCTCTTCTAAAGATTCATATTCTTTAGATAAATCTGCGATTTCTTGCTCTAAAATTTCTAAACGCTTTTTAGAAGCTTCATCTTTCTCTTTACGAATGGCTTCACGTTCGATTTTTAGCTGAATCAAGCGACGATCCAATTTATCCATTTCTTCAGGTTTGGAATCAATTTCCATACGAACCAAGCTTGCTGCTTCATCGATTAAGTCGATGGCTTTATCAGGCAACTGGCGATCTGTAATGTAACGATTCGACAAAGTTGCAGCTGCCACAATTGCAGGGTCAGTGATTTCAACGCCATGATGGATTTCGTAGCGCTCTTTCAAACCACGCAAAATTGCAATGGTATCTTCAACAGTTGGTTCTTCCACTAATACACGTTGGAAACGGCGTTCAAGCGCAGGATCTTTTTCAATGTATTGACGATATTCATCCAATGTTGTTGCACCAATACAATGTAATTCACCACGAGATAATGCAGGTTTTAACATATTGCCAGCATCCATCGCACCATCGCCTTTACCTGCGCCAACCATTGTATGGATTTCATCGATGAATAGAATGATTTGGCCATCATGTTTGCCTAATTCATTTAAGACAGCTTTTAAGCGTTCCTCAAATTCACCACGGAATTTAGCGCCCGCGATTAATGCACCCATATCCAATGATAAAACTGATTTATTTTTCAATCCTTCAGGTACTTCACCATTGATAATGCGCTGCGCTAAACCCTCAATGATGGCAGTTTTACCCACGCCTGGTTCACCAATTAATACTGGGTTATTTTTAGTACGGCGAGATAAAACCTGAATACAACGGCGAATTTCATCATCACGGCCAATGACAGGATCTAATTTACCTTCTTCAGCACGCTTAGTTAAATCTACAGTGTATTTAGATAAAGCCTGACGATTTTCTTCTGAATTTGCATCATTCACTGAATCACCACCTCGTAAGTTATCGATCACTTGAGACAATGTCTCTTTCTTCAATCCTGCTTCTTTAAGAATATCTGCAAGCTTGCTCTTTTCATCTAAAATTCCCATTAAGAAAATTTCAGATGAAATGTATTGATCACCACGAGCATTCGCAGATTTTTCTGCTGCAATTAATGTGCGTTGAAAATCTTTACTTACTTGGAAGTCATTTGTGCCTTCCACTTGTGGGTATTTTTTCACCAAGTTATCCACATCTTCTGTGAGGCGATTTATGTTCACTCGACACTGGCGTAATAGTGGCAAAATTGAACCATCTTTTTGACGCAACATTGCCAATAAAACATGTGCAGGTTCTAAGAACTGATTGTGGTGTTCGATAGCAATACTCTGTGCTTCAGCAAAAGCAGAGGATAAGGTTGTTGTGAATTTTTCTGAACTCATATTGAGATCTCCTTATGATTTTTAATTTTAATATTTGACAAAATCATAATGGGATCAGTTTTGAGGATTTCAAGAGTTACCCACAAAGTTATCCACAAGTTGTGAAAATTTAAGTCACAATATTGGCAGAAGCCCCGACAGCACGCGCCATCGTTAAAGCATCTTCGACACTTAACATCATCGTCTCATCAGGGCAATTTCGTAAAATAATTTCACCTTCTTTAAACATCACTAATTCATTGCGCGCCATTTGTGTCCATTCTTCATTGACGGTTAATGGCATTGTGGCAATCACAGCAACGCGGTCTTGCTGTGTGGTGACTGAGGTAAAATCAATGCTGACATCATCATCTAATAACTTTGCTTCACCAAATGGCGCTTGGCGAATGATGTAATGTAATAACGTATTCGCATGGGCAATCATCCATTCACCATTGGTTAATGTGTAATTAAAAATGCCTGAAGTTCTGATTTTCTCTGTGAGGAGCTTAATTTCATGAAAAAGCACTTCATCACTAGGCTTATGTTCATATTTCTGGCGTAAATTTTCCAAAATATAACAAAAAGTTTGCTCTGAATCTGTTGTGCCCACAGGGCGATAATATTGTTGTTGGCTATCTGAAAAGAGATCATCTAATGATTGTAGATGCCCATTGTGTGCGAATAACCAATATTCGCCCCATAATTCACGCATAAAAGGATGTGTATTAGCGAGGGAAACTTGCCCAAAGGTTGCTTTGCGAATGTGAGCGATGACATTTTTGGATTTGATTTGGTAGCTTTTGATTAAATCAGCGACAGGTGATGATGCACTTGGGCGATCATCTTGATAAATGCGCACACCTTTGCCTTCAAAGAATGCAACGCCAAAGCCATCCACATGAACATCTGTGACACCGCCACGGCGGCGAAAGCCTTCAAATGAAAAGACGATGTCTGTTGGTGTGTTGCAATTCATTCCTAACAATTGGCACATTATTGAGCTCCCATAAAAAAACCCTGATAAATCAGGGTTTAATTATACAGAAAGATACGTTTTAATTCTTATTCACACTTCAGTGAGATCAACAGCTTAAAACTAAATTTTTCTTATTATTTTATTTAAAGTAGTTGAATCTATTAAAGACCACGGCAAACAGTAGTTTGCAAACCTTTGTCGCCTTCTTTAGCTTCGAATTCTACTTTTTGGCCTTCCGCTAAAGTACGGAAACCATCGCCTTGGATAGTTGAGAAATGTACGAATACATCTGGTGAACCATCTTCAGGAGTAATAAAACCAAAGCCTTTAGACTCATTGAACCACTTTACAGTTCCGATACGCATATGTTAAAACCTCAAACAAAGAGTGACTAAATTCTTAGTCGTTTTTAAACCACTTACCGATGAATTCGATAAGTATCTTCATGACTTATGAAGATGTAAATACATTACGTGGTATTTAATCGATTTGCAAGAATTTTGATCAAATAAAGCCTAAATAATCAAGATTAATTCTAATTATTAATTACGATTCATTTTTTAAATATATAAACCATTGATATATGGCAATAAAAAAAGACCCACCGATAATATTTCCTAATGTCACTGGAATTAAATTTTGAATAAAAAAGTTCTGCCAAGTTAATGTTGTTCTTAATATTTCTACATTGGTCATAGCATCTAGCATTTCGGGCGTTGCTAACATTAAAGAATAAATGCCTGCAGGCACCATGAACATATTGGCGACGCTATGTTCAAATCCAGCTGCTATGAATAAACCCACAGGGAATAAGACAGCCACCATTTTATCTGTCAGTGATTTTGCGCTGAAGCTCATCCAAACAGCTAAGCACACCATAATGTTACATAAAATGCCTAAACCTACAGCTTCCATAAATGTATGAGCTAATTTATGTTCGGATGTTGAAATATAATATAAGCCAATTTTACCGCCATAATCGAAAGGGTGGCCACTCATAATGATTAAACCAACAAGAATAAGTGCACCAATAAAATTACCAAGGTAAACAGCACCCCAATTGGCTAACATTTTATTTAAGGTGATTTTCTTGCTCGCAACAGCCATTGTTGTCATTGTTGTTGATGTGAATAGATCAGCGCCCAATACAATTGTTAATAACAATCCTAAGCTAAAGACTAAACCACCAACAATTTTACCTGCGCCTTGAACATTGGCAATGACACAATAAACAAAGCCCAAACCAATGAAAACGCCTGCCATGATTGCTAATAAAAAAGCCTTTTGATGTAGTTTATTGGCCTTGGTTACCATTATATCCAACGCTTTTTCTGCCACTACTTTATAATTATTCATAATAACTCTCTAACTAGGGTTATTTAAAAGGCATACTTTACTTTACTTTACTTTTATTTTTATAAAACTTACTTTGATCAAACTACACTGCAGAACATCATAACATGAGTCAATTATTTATCAGTTATATTGCTTTGGGTTCAAATTTGGAAGATCCCATTGTGCATTTAAACGAAGCATTGCTGGAAATTAAAGCATTACCCAATACAAAGATCACGCAAGCTTCTCAATTCTATAGAACGAAACCTATTGGACCAGAGCAGCCAGATATTATCAATGCTGTGATTAAAGTAGAAACAGGATTGGCACCATATGATTTGTTGCATGCTTTGCAAAAGATCGAACTAGAACATGGGCGCGAGCGTATTATTCGTTTTGGTGCGCGTACTTTGGATTTGGATATTTTATTATTTAATGATGTTCAAATGAATGATGCTGAGTTAACGATTCCTCACCCTAGAATGCAGGATCGTAATTTTGTTTTAATTCCATTAAAAGAAATAGCGCCAGATTTGCATCTAGCGCCATTTGGTCATATTGATGATTTAATCACTCGAAATGATCCTGAGGATTATGTGATTCCTTTAGATTTTGAAGCGCTTGGCAATAAATCCTAGCCAAATACCTAAAGCACACAAGAATATTAGATAATAGCTAACAAAATTTTCACTGAATCCTTGTGCAATCACAGGCACAAGGAAAGTGGTTAAACCGCCAAAGAATGCATTACCAATATTATAAGAGAAACTCATGCCAGATAAACGCACTTGTGGTTCGTACAACTTCACGATGAAAATCGGCACACAAGCAACCAATCCTAAAAATAGTGAGCTGAAAATATATAAGCCACCAATTAATAATGTATTGGCATCCGTACCTAAATAACTAAAGAAGATTGTGCTGCTTGTGCCTAAAACGATTGAGAAGAAGATCATAGTCTTTGATAAACCAATGCGATCCACTAATAAACCAGCAGCAACACTGCCAATGATATTCATTGCTGTTGCAAGTAGTGCGATTTTATTCACAAAAGGTGCTGCTAATCCATAAAGCTCGGATTTCATCAGATTTGGGATTAATAACACCATGATAACGCCTGTCATTAATAACCATGTGGTTAAAATGCCAAAGAAGCTTTCTTTTAAATATTTTTTCAATACGATTTTAATCGGGAATTCACTGCTTTTTTCGCGTTCTGCTTTAAATTGTAAAAATACAGGCGTTTCTTGTAGATAACGGCGTAAATAAAGTGCAAATAAACCCAATCCACCACCAATAATGAACGGAATTCGCCATGCAAAGTCTTTCACTTCTTGCTCAGTAAAAATTACATTCAATGATGTTGAAATTGCATAGCCAATCAATACGCCAAACGTTAATCCAGCGGCGATTAAACTATTCGCTAGACCTAAATGATTGGATTTCACATGCTCTGTGACAAAAACATGGGCGCTTGGCACTTCGCCACCTAAGGCAATGCCTTGTAATAAGCGCATGAATAGCAATAATAATGGTGCTAGAATTCCCACACTTTCATAAGTGGGTAATAAACCGATCATTAGTGTTGGTACTGCCATTAAAAATAGAGACAGCATGAACATTCGTTTACGGCCAACAATGTCACCAAAGTGTGCCAAAATGATACCGCTCAATGGTCTCACAAAATAGGCGACTGCATAAATACCATAGATGCTCATCAGTGAACCTAATTCTGATTGTTCAGGGAAGAAATGCAGTTTCAGAATAGGGATAAATGTTAAAAAAACGATAAAGTCATAGAACTCTAAAGCACCACCCAATGAAGATAACGACAAAGTTTTGATGTCCGATCTCGTCAAAGAATTACTCATATTTTTATGTATCCAAAAATGACAAAAAATCATAGTACATCAATCAAAGTATCATTGCTTTAATCAAATTTTAAGCGGTAGCTTATATAAGATTTTTTTATAAAATTTTGATGAAAATATATTATTTAAATATGTAAATAAAAAATATTGATAATGTTTGATTATTAATCAAACAAATACCTCTAAACATATCGATAAAATCTGACTTAAATCATGTTTAAAATTTTTTACTCTTAAAAACCATAAATATTCTTTATGTACTAAGCTTAGGCTTGATTACAAGTTAGCTAAGTATTGCGCGTTACACAACGGCCAAGAAAAGGTTAATGCTTTAGAAGAGATATTGATTTTAAACGTTTAAGAGTAGTTAAGTAATGAATTTGTCGTATAAACTGGTTAAAAATAAAGTTTCAGGTGAGTTAGTTGTTGTATCAGAATTAGCGAAAGGTCATAAAAAGAATACAAGAAAGGTAGCAATATCATTGTTATTATTAACGTCTATAGGACTAGTCCATGCAGATATTGATCTTAGTAATATAGAATATAAAGCAGGAGTGTTTACAGGAGATAAAAATNTTACAAGTTAGCTAAGTATTGCGCGTTACACAACGGCCAAGAAAAGGTTAATGCTTTAGAAGAGATATTGATTTTAAACGTTTAAGAGTAGTTAAGTAATGAATTTGTCGTATAAACTGGTTAAAAATAAAGTTTCAGGTGAGTTAGTTGTTGTATCAGAATTAGCGAAAGGTCATAAAAAGAATACAAGAAAGGTAGCAATATCATTGTTATTATTAACGTCTATAGGACTAGTCCATGCAGATATTGATCTTAGTAATATAGAATATAAAGCAGGAGTGTTTACAGGAGATAAAAATAATCCTACATTTATTGATAACAACAATAACAGTCAAAAACAGGCTGATAAGTTAGGTAAAGAACATTTCTTAATTCATGATGGTTCTACTCAAGATGTAACGTTTGGTGATGTTAAGGTGACTCATGTTAACATGCCAAGAAATGAATATTTTCAAAAAATTACTAATGAAGAATTAGTAAAATCTCATGCTATTACCATTAAAAATGGCAAAGGTGAAACAATACAAAGACTACCAGAATCTTGGAGTGATTATAATCTGTCATTAACAGACTTTGATTTCGACACAAATAATGGTGAATCTAGCAGTATTCGAATCCATGATATTAAAAGTGTAAAGATAATCGCCCCAGATTTAAGTAAAATTACAGCAGAAGTTTTAAAGAAACAACCACCTGTCCCATATTTTAATTTCAATGTTATTACTGGGACTAATGGCACTATTAATCTAAATGATACAAAAAATGCTTTAAACTGGGACCTCGGCCAAATCAAACAAAGTAGTCTATTTGTTGTGGATTCAATATCGGGTAGTACTACAACAATTAATGTTGGTGATGATACAACTACCGATAAAGTTATCATGAATGTTAAGTTTGAACCAGGCTATAGAGCAACAGATAAAGATATAAAAGTTGAACAAACACATAAATTTGGCCCCACAAAAGTACTAGCAGGTGAGTTTAAGAATACACAATTAGCTGATGAGTTAACTAGAAATCAATATACAGGGAACTACGCTGAGGATGGAAACTTTACTATTAATACTGTTGAAGACCTACAAACTTATCAAAATGCAATTCTCTTTTTGGTCGAAAAAAACGGCTTAACACAGCAGGACTATGATAAGTATTTTGGGCAAGCGATTAAAACCGTTCAACAAGAATATACTGTAGAGGTTAATTATGATGCTGGCACAAATGGTGGTTTATATTTGGATGGTATTTTTGGTGAAGATGTTGGAATTTTAAGTATCTTAAAGGCTAGCGGCGAAAAATCAGATGTAGTGATTCATCAAAATGCAAATATGCACGTGTCAAATGGACATATTGCATATTTGGCAGATAAAGCAGGTATCCACATACATAAAGGCGCTGAAGTTACATCTAAAAATGGTGATATTATTCATGCAGCTAGTAATAATGATATTAAAATCGAACAAGGAACTAAATTAGAAGCTCATAATGGTCGAATTATCAATGCAACAAATAGTTCAATTGCATCTAATAGTGCAGATACAGTTATTGATAGCAATATGGGTAACGTTGCATTGAGTGATCAATCTCAATATACAAATGAATCAGACACAACATTAACTTATCAAAATAGATTTAATACAGATGATATTCGTGGTGGCTCTACATTTGAGAACAAAGGTACAATAGTTGTTGGTACATCAGAACGTAATGGTACAAATGCTCGAAGTGCGACAACTGTTACAGGGGGTGATTATCATAATGTTGGTGCAATGTATATTGGTGTAACTGATTTTGAAAATACGGGAAGGATTGAACAAGGTGGTCAGTTAGCTGGTGGTGTTGCTATTGATGGTAGCGGTACATTTACGAACGATGGCAATGCTTTTTTAGGTAAAAAAGAAAATGGTAGTAATGCGAAGATTAAGTATAAATTACCAGAGAAACCAACAGAAAATGATTTCTCGTTGAAAGATACTAATACTATTGTGGCAGCAGTAGTTTCTGAAAATGCTAAAGTAACTATCATTAATAACCAAACTATGACAGTTGGTGATCAATTCACCAAAACCCAAGATGCCCATATTCAACATGGTGCTGCAATCAACGTTGAAGCCTCTACCATTGATGGCCACAGTTCTAATGTAGAAATTACTAATAAAGGTACCATTCAAGTGGGTGGTTATCATTCAGTTGGTCTACGAGCAAGCGGTCAAATTGGTGTTGAAAAAGGGCAAGGAAAAACGATTAGTAATAATGGCATTATTAATGTAATAGGTGCTAATAGTATTGGTATTGTCGCCAATAATGGTGCAGTTATTTATAATGATGGAATAATTAATGTTGCAGGTGATAATAGCAATCTCGATTCACATATGAGCCGTCGTAACTATGGTTTAAAAGCAGATGGTTTAGCGACGATTTATACGAATACTAATATTAATTTATTATCTGATAATACAGTAGGTGCATATGCACGTGCAGGTGGCCAAATTATCATTGATGGTGATGCAAGTTCATTGATTTCGAGTACGGCTAAAGATAATGTTGTGTATTACTGGATTTCTGGCGCTCATGCTAATGGTCAAACAAGTACAATCACATTTGCTAATGATGAAATTAAATTATCTTCAACAGATACTAGTTCTACATTCTTTCGCATAGATCAAGGTGCTAAATTTTCCCAAGAAGAACAATTAAAGAATACATATGAATTTGATATTAATGGTGAAGGCTCATCTGCCATGTATGTTGCAGGACAAGGAACTACTGTCTCTGCTGATAAAGGCATGACATTTAACATTAATGGTGAAAATACAACAGGTGTATATGTGACCTCTGGTGCAGGTTTAGCCGATGATTCAGTGCAACCAGTAAAACCAGGTCGTGTTGTGCTAGGAAAAGATGCAACTATCAATGTATCAGGTAAAAATACATCAGCAGCAGTTGTCGATGGTGCTGAATATGATGTGAATAAAAATGTAACTGGTAGGTTTATTGGAGCTATTTTAGATTCAGCAGCTGATTTTGTTGCTACACAATTTAAAGGTGAAAATTCAGTTGCATATAAGCTGATTAATACAGGACGTTTAAATCATAGTGGTACTATTGATTTTACAGGTGCAAAGAATGCAACAGGTATTCATATTGAAGGTGGTACTTTAAATAATACTATAGATGCTAAAGTTGAAGTTAATGGGATTGGTGTTGATATTTATAAGTCAGTGCATAATTCAAAAGTAGAAAATTTAGGTAATATTACGGCAGTGGATGGAATAGCTGCTATACGTATCAATGAAGGCGCAACATTGAATGTTGATGGAAAAGCTGGCAGCGGCCTGATTAAAGGTGAAAAAACAGCTGATGCAATTCGTGTTCATAATGGTGCAACTTTAAATACTAAAGATGCACAAATCGCTGTTAATGGTTCAGGTTCTGGTATTAATTTTATGAATACTGATGATAATGGTGAAACTTTTACACTCAAAGGTTCTGGTAATATTACAGTTCAAGGTAAAGATGCTAAAGGTATTTTAGTACAAGGTAAAAATGATTCTGTTGCAAATGCTAACTTTGACTCATCTGGCTCTAAGCTTCAAATTAATGTAAAGGATGCAGGTGGTAATGGTATTGTTACAAATACTAATGGTTATGTTTACAGCGGTTCAAATGTTACTATTGACTCAGAGGATGGTGGCTCCGCATTAATTGTTAAAGGAAAAACAACAGACATAAAGCAGTCTGGTTACTTAAAATCTAATTCAAAAACAGCTGTTGTAGATCTAACTAATCTAGATACCTCTGCAGGGCAAACTATATTTTTAAATACAGGTAAGATTGAATCTACCCATAAAGATGGCATTGCAGTGCAAGCAACTGCTGGTGAAAATATCAATTTTACTAATCAGGGTGAAATTATTGGGCGATTGGATTTATGGGCTGACGAAGATAAAAAGATTTCGTTGGTAAACTCTAAAGATGCCAAAATTACGGGAACGCTTGTTATAGGTGATAAACAAGATGGAGATATTGCTAAAAGGGAAAATTTTGTAACTTTAGAGGGCGGATCACAAGCCGCTAAAATTTTGGCCGAATCAGGCGATACAACCATTACATTGAATAATGTGAAAGAAACGGAACGTTTAATTGCAGGTGCAGCCAATAATCCTGTAAAAGATAAGTATGTTTTTGAAGAGGTTACCGCAAATGGAGGCACTAAAGATACGATTGCACTTAAAAATAGCCATTATGTCTTGAATCATGATGTTGCAGGTAAAATTAATGGTTTTGAAATTTTAGATATTGGTGCTAAATCAACATTTGAATTATATGAAACAGATTTCAAATTGAATGAATCAGTGGGTAATAAAAATAGTGGCATTAGTTTATCTGCAGCAGATTCAATATTATTCATTAATAATAGTAATGATTTTGATATTAAACATAAAGTTTATGGCAGTGGTACTGTCAAAACTGACCTTAGTGGTAAAGAATTAAATTTTGATACAAAAGTAAACCCTAGTTTTGTGACAGATATTGGTAATAACTTTAAAGGAAAGTTATGGCTAGAAAATACTCTTTATAATTTGGATGGTGCAAATGCTGTAGCATTAAGAAATGCTATGTTACAAGTTGGCAATGATGCGAAAGTGATTGTTGCTAATGGTAAAGGTGATCAACATATTGGTGGTCTTACATTTGATGGTGGTCGAGTTGAGTTCCAAAATCCATTATCAAACTTAGAGTTATCTCAGCCTGTTGGCGATCGTGCAAATAGCTTAATTAAAGTTGATACATTAGATACAGTAAATGCTAAAGGTACTATTTCTGTTACTCTAGATGATATGTATAATACGCCAAAGGGCTCTATAGATGTGTTTAAACCAATCATTGAACATGATCAAGGTAAATCATTAATTCATATTGTGGAGGCTCAAGACTATAAAGGAATTTCTGCTGGTGATTTACAGTTAGAAATTAATTATAACGGCAAAGTTACTGGCAAATATGATCAAGAACATGAAATTATTCAAGATATTAAGCAAGGTCAAGATGTTGCTGCAAAAGGTTATTATGACTACGGCTTAGAGTTGAAAGAAAATAGTGGTTTACATGTGACTTATAAATTAAATCGACTAGATTTACAGGAAAACCAAAGTTTCATTTTGGTAACAAATCCAGATTCGAAAGATACAGATCTATCAGCAAAAGTTACTGGGTCTGGTGATTTGGTTATTAAGGGTGCAAAAGATATTTCTCTATCTAATAATGGTAATACTTATACAGGTAAAACGATTGTTGAATCAGGTCATTTTTATTTAGAAGCTGATAACGTTTTGGGGCAAACATCTGAGTTAACAATAAAATCAGGTACAGAAGTTTCTGTACTAGATAAAGCTGGTCATATTAATGGTACATCACAAACGGTGGGAGCTTTAAATATTGATAATGGTTCTAAGTTAAATCTAGGCAGTAAAGGTGGTTTAACCATTACAGGTCTGACAGATTCAATAATTACTGGAACAGTAACAGGAGAAATAGGTTCAGATTTAATCTTTGAAAATGGTAAAGCGACAATTAACAATGCTAATTCAGGTTTAAATTCTAATGTTCAGTTGAAAAATGCATCAACAGTTCAGGCTTATAATGCAGAAGCTTTAGGTAAAACTGGCACAGTAGATATTGCTGCAGCAGCTGAATTGAAAATGGGTAATAGTAATCCTAATACAACAGTATTGGGTAAAAATTTAATGGGTGCAGGTACATTTACTGTTACAACTGGTCTAGATAAAGGTATTGTGACAGATTCCACAGTTGAATTATTAGGGGATAATTCTGGCTTTACTGGTAATATTGTTATCGGCAATGCTCAAGATAGTGCGCGAACTCGCTTAGTAGCAAATGAAACATCTTTAGGTGGTCAATCCATTTCAATCAATAATCGAGGTACATTAGATCTTAATCATTCAGGCACATCTGAATGGGTATTGAACAAATCGGTATCAGGTAAAGGTAACCTTGAAAAATCAGGCCATGGTATTTTAGAGTTAACAGAAGACTCATCTAAATATGTAGGTACAACAGTTATTAAAGATGGCACATTAGTTGCAGGTAAAGATAAGGCTTTGAATTTGCAAAGTACATCTTTAGTGGTTGAAAATGGTGCTCGTTTTGCTGGTACAGGTAGTATTAATGGTTCTGTAACTAACTATGGTGAGTTTGTGGTTGGCACACTAGATAAGCAAACAAGCAATGATGAAAATTATAAGTTTGAGTATGTGGTAAATGGCAATTTTACAAATACTGGCACAATTCGTTTGAATAATGAATATCCTGAGGGTGTAAACACAAGCAAGGATCAAACAACACCAAACGAGTATGGCAATATCGGTAATAAACTAATAATCAGCAATAACTATATTGCTAATGGTGGTTCAATTTACTTAAACACAGTATTGAATGAGGGATTTGCTGATACAAAAACGGATAGTATTTATGTGAAAGGTAGTATTCTTAAACAAGGCAATAGTACGCAATTATTTGTTCAAAATTATGGTGGAAAAGGTGCATTTGCACAGGTTGATGCTATTGAAATCATTAAAGTAGATGGAACTTCTGATTATGGTGCTTTTGTATTGGGTGCACCTGCAACAATTGGTGTATATGAATATACATTGCATAAAGGTCAGAAAGATAATAGTTGGTACTTGTATTCAAACCCTGATTATCCTATATACGATAAGCCAAATCAGCGTAATATTAACCCATTAATTGGTGGTTACCTAGCTAATGCTGCGACAGCATTTGAAATGTTTAATGTAACATTACATGACCGTTTAGGTAATCCAACTTATGGTCAAAGCTTCTTAAATGCTGATGATAGTGGTATTAGTACATGGGGTCGTCTAGCTACTGTGCATAGAAAATATCATGCAGCGAGTAATGGGTTAGCTATTTCGGGTGATTTCTATATTGCTCAAGTAGGTGCTGATTTAATCAAAGTAGCAGCAGAAAATGATGGTAGTTATCGTTTTGGTGTAATGGCAGGCTATGGTAACAGTGATTTTACAAGTAGATCTCGTACAACAGGTAGTGAATCTAAAGGTAAAATTGATCAAGCATTAAGTATTGGTCTTTATGGAACTTGGTATCAACCTGAAGGCTGGTTTGTAGATGCATGGTTACAGTACGCACACTATAAGAATGAAATTACTATGAAGAATGCTTCATCTAGTAAATATAACAGTAATCTCTGGAGCGCTTCTGTTGAAGTGGGTTATAACTATAAAACAGACCTTTTTGATAATGGCGATTACCTGATCATTCAACCAAATGCTCAAGTAATTTTTGGTCGTTTATCAACAGATTCATATGCTGATGATGCAAGTCGTATTTATGCTAAGAGTAATAACCAAAAGAACATTCAAACACGTTTAGGTATGAAATTATTTTATGTGCCACATAGTGAAGATAACAAAGGCTTTAGGCCTTATGTAGAAGCTAACTGGATTCACAATGGTTCAAATGCATCTGTGATCTTTAATGATAAATTTAGTTTCTCTAGCAATGTACCAAAAGATATCTATGAACTTAAAATTGGTATAGAGGGAAATTTATCTAAAGATTGGTCGATGTGGGGCAATGTTGGTTATCAGATGGGTAAGCAAAAATATAAAGGGTATAAAGCAACAATTGGAGCTAAGTATACTTGGTAATTTAATCTTAAATTATTTACAAAAAAAATAAAAAAGGCATGTTAGAAATAACATGCTTTTTTTATTGAGATAATTTCAAATAGATCACTTATTCGTTTCATGTCGTGAGTCAAAAATTTTTTTTAATATTTGTTATAATAAGAGTAATAGATTAAAAATATGCAAATAAAAATAATTAATATTGGATCAAAAGAGGTTGCTATGAATATAACGTATAAGTTAATTAAAAATAGAAATGGACAAACAGTTGTTGCATCAGAATTAGCAAAAGGGCATAAAAATGCAATTAAATCTGTTATGAATATTGCGATATTGGCATCTTTGTTGTCCATAGGATATGCAGCAGATAATTGGACTGTTGAAGGGCATTATGATTCTGCTAAATTTATATATGGTGATTCATCTAAGCCAGATAAAGCTACAGGTTCTAGTGATATTAATAATAACCAAACAGGTACCAAAGTTCTGAATAAGGACACCAATATAACATTTGGAAATGTGACAACTGAAGATATACAGCCAAATCTCCAAAGGAAAAGTTATACATTGGATTACCTTTTTAAAAATGGATTTATTAAAATTTATGATCAGAATAACCTAGAATTATCAGATGTCCCTACTTGGGATGTTTTGGCTTTTGATAAGAAAAAAGTTGTCGAATGGAAGCAAGGTGATGAGATACAGAAAATAGAAGTTGAAGATTTAGATGAATCTATTATTAAACAAGTTGGACCAAATTATTCTGTTGATTTACTTTCATCACAACCTAATATTCCATACAGCGATATTGCTTTTGCTAAAATAAACAATGGGACAATGTTTATTAATGATACAAAAAATCCGCTGAATGTTCATTTTTCGTATATCAAAAATAGTTCATTATTTAGAGCAGAAAATTCAGGGAATATCGTTGTTGGTGGCCTTTCTGATACTGAAAAAGTAAAGATGAGTGTAAAATTTACATCCGCACCATCTTTGACAGATGCTTTGAATACAATTGCAAAAGATGATGAATTTAAAGCAGGACCAACACGTGTTTATGCTGGAGATATTTCAACACCATTGAAATTCACATATATAGATCCTGAAACTAATCAAAAGATTTCATATACTGGTGACTTTACAATTAACAATATTAACGATTTAAAATACTACCAACAGGCAATTCTTGCTGGTATTCAGCAAAATATTGTTGCTAAAGGTGATTATCAAAGTTTATTCAATCAAGCATTTAAATCTGTAAAATCAGAAGACTTACCTTATGACGTGAAGTTTAAATATGATCAGTCTCTACAAGCTCAGGAATTTTTATTTACAGATGCTATGAAGGCGCCAACAGGTATTTTATCTATATTTAAAGCAGATGGTGCTAATACAACATTGACTTTTAATAATCATATAGATGTTCAAGCTATAGGTGGGCACATAGCTTATGGTGATAATAATGCTAAAATTATCAATAATACTAATATAAATTTATTGGGTGATATGGGTAATATCGCCATTAGCAACCGTGCCCAATATGATAATAATGACATTCTAGTTTATGGCTATGTCTCAAAAAATGGCATTGCCACGGATGATAAAATTTATTCTACTTTATCTGATGTTGTGACAACAGGTGCACGATATATTAATCATAATAAAATGTTTATTGGCTCACAAAATAGCACAGCTGTTGCGGTTGAAAGCGATGGCACATTTATCAATGATACTGGTGCTGAAATGTACATTGGTAGTGTTTCAGCTCCAAATTATCGTTCAAATGGTGTGAGTGTAAATAATGCTAATTGGGAAAATCATGGCACTATTTATTTAGGTAAGGGTATTGAAAAAAGTACGGGTACATTAAAAAATGTAGATGTTTATAGCAATGCTAAATTAGTTGCATTGTCCGATTTGTCTATTAAAGATACTAATAATGCTGTTTATTCTTATAATGTAGCGCAGGGTAATCATATTCACAATATTGGTACTATCAATATTGGTGATAGAGTCACTTTTACTTGTGGCACAGGGACATCTATGTGTGCGCATATCAAAAATGCTGTAGGTATTAATGTCGAAAATAGTAATGCCAATCATGCTATAGATTCGGATATTTTAAATACAGGAACAATTAATGTTGGCGGTATTAATAGTATTGGTATGCGCATTTCTGGTGCGCTAGGTAATAGTGATTCAACAGGAAAGTTTATTGGTAATACAGGAACAATTAATGTTTTCGGTATTAACAGTGCCGGGATTGTGGCATTAAAGGGAGCGGTTGTACATAATAAAGGTTCAATTATTGTCAATGATAGTGGTAGTGGTACGGGTATAGATAGTTACTCAATGTATGGTAATTATGGTATTCGAGCAGAAGAAAACGCCAAAGTATACGTTGATGGTCCAATAAGTTTAGACGGGAATAATGCTATAGGGGTATTTGCACGTTTAGGAGCCACTGTGCATATGAAAAATATTGCATCTGTGGGAGCAAATAATGGCAAAGAGCATCAAATTCATTATTGGATTTCAGGTAGAAATATTATTTCAGGTACGACAAGCTCTATCATTTTTGATGATACTGTGGGAAACCCTAATCAAACTAATGAGCTTGTGTTAAAAAATAATAAATCAACAATTTTTAGAATTGATAATGGTGCTAGCTTTGGTGAAAGTGCTTCTGGAAATAACAATCAAAATTTTAAATTTCTTGTTGAAGGCAATGATTCTATTGGTATGCATATTTCAGATGCAGGAACACAAGTTAATGCAAATGAAAATTTAGAGTTGGAAGTTACAGGTGAAAATTCTATAGGGTTATTTGTAACTAATGGTGCAGGTACGGATCTTAAAAATTCTAGTGGCGGAATTGAGCTGGCTGGAAAAGTATTACTTGGAAAAGATGCAAAAATAATCGTTAATGGTCAAAATGCATCTGCTGTTGTAGTAGATGGTAAGTCCTATGATTTACATGGTGAGCCAATCAATAACTTAGAGAGAGAAACAATTGTCATTTCTGAAGCAGATTTATCTACGAATATAGCTTATAACCAAGGTGCTATTGGTTATAAGCTTATCAATAAAGGAACTCTAGAGCATAAGGGTAATATTGATTTCACAGCAGGATCAAATGGAAATGCAGTAGGTATTTATATTAATGGTGGTGTGTTAGATAACCAAGCTTCTGCAAAAGTCAATGTTAATGGTGTGGGTATTGATGTTTACGGCCAGAATTCTGTGATTAAGAATTTAGGCTCTGTTACTGCTGTAGACGGGATTGCGGCTGTTCGTTTGAACCAAGGAGCGTCATTAACTGTTGAAGGTAAAAACACTGGTGATTTTATTAAAGGTGAAAATAATGCCGATGCTGTACTCGTACACGCGGGGTCGACATTAATAACAAGTAATGCACAAATTGCTGTGGATGGTAAAGGTGCAGGTATTCACTTCTTAAATATGGATCAAGATGGATCAGGGCAATTTAAATTGTCGGGTTCAGGTACTATTACAGTCAAAGGAAATGATGCAACAGGTATTTTAGTTGAAGGCGAAGATGGTAATAAACAGCCAATAATGGGAACTTCTGACTTTATCTCTGATAATTCTTCAGGTTTAGTCATTAATGTCGAAGATGTGGGTGGTAATGGTATTACAGTGAATACAAGTGGTAAAGTTCACAGTGGTGCAAGTGTTAATATTCAATCTAAACAAGGACAATCTGCTTTAGTATTGAAAGGTGATACGACTCAGATTACTCAATCAGGCAATTTATCATCCAATTCTGAAAGCTCTCCTGTAGTAGAGCTAAAAGACTTAACATCAACTCAAGATATTAATTTCACTAATCTAGGTTCTATTAAAGTTAGTAATGACGCAACTGCACCAGCAGGATTGGTTGCGATCAATGCGAATATTGGTAAAAATATTAACCTAACAAATGGTGAAAGTGGTACGAGTAAAGGCGAAATTACAGGTGTTGTGGCTTTAGGTGATCAGAAAAATCAAGTAACTTTATTGGGTGGCTCTAAAGCAGATGTGATTACAGCTACAGCTGGTGAAACGTCCATCGTGCTCAAAGATGTTCAACGTAGCCAAAGCGATCGCCTATTCAATAAATTATCTGCAGGTGGTGGAGCTAATGACTCAGTTGAATTATCAGCATCAGCAGGTAAAACAAGTCATTATGCTTTAACACAAGCTAAAGCCGATGAAATTAAAGGTTTTGAACAATTAAAAATCCATGCAAATTCAACATTTGAATTGGATAATTCGGACATTACCTTGAATGAATCTGCATTAAATGGTGGCATTCATTTGGAAGATGCAACAGGCACTTTGTTTGTTAATCAATCTCAAGCGATGGGTAAAAATACATTCAACCATAATTTATATGGCAATGGTGTAGTCAAAACAGACATTAATGGTCAAGAATTTACATTTAATGCATCTAAAGCTAATTTAATTGGTGAGAAATTTACAGGTAAATTACAGCTTGAAAATGCCGTATTCAACTTGAAGAATGAAAATACTAAAGCATTAACTAACGCCACTTTAAGAATTGGTCAGAAAGCTCAAACTATTGTCGAAGATGGTATTGGTAAACAAAATATTGGTGGATTATCATTTGATAGTGGCAGATTAACTTTCAATGATTTGATTCCAAATATGGAAACGACTGGGCAGGTTGCAGATGGATCGATTCATACTAAACACTTAGATCTCACCAATGCAAAAGGTACTGTGGATATTCATGTAGGTGATATTAATAACACTCCAACTTTTGATACTGATAAACCTTTACTCGAGCAAGATACAGGCGAGTCCATTATACAGCTTGTGAGTGCTGATAAAGTAACAGGTATATCTGCTGGTGGCTTAGCATTGGAGATTTACGATGTGAATGGTAATCTTGTACCACACACTGGCACTGATATCATGAATGATATTGTTCAGGATATGGGGCAGGGTAAGGAAAAAGTAGCCAATGGTAAATATGGCTATGGTTTACAGCTATTTAAAAATACGAATAACATTGCTGACGGTTTACATGTTGCCTATCTTCTCAAAGAAGTTGAATTGCTTACAAAAGGTCATAAGGCATTAATTCTTCATGCTGCTGCAGGAAAAATAGGGGATGCTGCTGATTTTTCTGCGAAAGTTACAGGTACAGGTGATTTAGCTATTGTTGCAGATAGTGATTATATTTCATTGTCCAATGGCGCTAATGATTATACTGGTGTCACTGATGTGCGCAAAGGGCATTTAAAACTTGAGGCTGATGGTGTGTTAGGCCATACATCTTTATTAAAACTAAGTGGTAATACTCAAGTTTCACTATTTGGTAATTTTACAAATCAACAAGGTGTGACACAAACTGTTGGTGCTGTGCAATCTACACAAAATTCTTTATTGAATTTAGGTAATCAAGGCAAATTAACTATACAGGGTCAACTTGCTAATGGTGATGCACAGAATTCAGTTATTGAAGGTTATATTGCTGGCAATACAGGTGCACAATTAATTTTTAATGGTGCACATAATACAGTGTTAGCTCAAAATTTAGGCTTGAAAGCTCAAATTGACATCAATGGGGCAACAACTGTGCAAACTTATCATGCCCAATCTTTGGGGATTTCTGGTGATGTAAACTTAGCAAACAATGCAATATTATTGCTAGGTAATCATGATTTGAATAATACTATTTTTAATAAAACATTACATGGCAGAGGTGATGTTATTATCACCGAAAGCCTATTGAATGGTCAGAAAACAGATTCGGAAGTTGCATTTACAGCGGATAATACTAACTTCACAGGAACCTTAACTGTTGGACAAAGCACAGACTCGCATAAAACTAAGTTGACTGTTTTTAATGACTCAACATTAGGTGCAAGTGATATTGTGACTGTGAATCTGCATGGTATTTTAAATCTTCAATATGGGGATCATACTCAAGATTGGTTAGTTGATAGAGATATTATAGGTGCTGGTGGGCTGGAAAAGAGTGGTGAAGGGATTGCTATTTTAACGGATAAATCAGCTCAATACACAGGAATAACTACTATTAGCCAAGGGAAGTTAATAGTTGGTGCTTTTGATAAACCGTTAACTTTAAATAGCCAATTATTGAATATTGAAAATGGTGGTGAATTTTTGGGTTCGGGCCAGATTAAGGGCTCTGTTAACAATAAAGGAACATTCTCTATTGATCGTGCTGATGGAAAAAATAACTATCAATATGTTGTTAATGGTGATTTTATCAACCAAGGTACGATTAATCTTAATACTAAATACCCAAATAGTAATACAGCACCAACAGGTAATATTGGTAATAAATTAGTTATTACAGGTAACTATACGGCTAATGGTGGATCAATTTATTTAAATACAGTCTTAAATAAAGGTAAAGGTAATGGTTTTGATGAGACATCCACAGATAGTATTCAAGTGGATGGCAATGTTTTAAGACGAGGTTATGCAACTCAGCTCTTTATCCAGAATTATGGTGGAGTTGGTGCTGCAACATTGCCAAATGCAATTGAAATTATCTCTGTTGGTGGGCATTCAGATATTGGGGCTTTTGTTTTAGGCAAACCTGCAACAATTGGGATATATGAATATGTTTTGAGAAAAGGGCAGTATGATAATAATTGGTATTTATCGTCTAATACAGATGCTCCAGTTATTGATCCTGAAAGAAAGATAAATCCACGTGTTGGTGCATATCTAGCAAATATGGCAATGGCATTTGAAATGTTCAATGTGACCTTGCATGATCGCTTAGGTAATCCTGACTATGGTCAAGGCTTCTTAACAGGTGATGAAGATGGTATCAGTGCTTGGGGTAGAATTGTAACTGTTCATAAAAATTACACTGCTGTTGATAAACGTTTAAACATTTCTGGTGATTACTATGTTGCACAAGTGGGTGCTGATTTAATTAAAGTTGCTGCTGCAAATGATGCTCAATATCGCTTTGGTATGATGGCAGGCTATGGTAATAGTGATTTTACAAGCACTTCACGTCATACAAGTAGTAAAGCAGATGCGAAAATTGATCAAGCAATGAGCGTGGGTATTTATGGTACTTGGTATCAACCTGAAAGTTGGTTTGTGGATACATGGATTCAGTATTCTCACTTTAAAAATGAGATTTCCATGAAAAATTCAACAACGTCTAAATACAATAGTAATTTGATCAGTGCTTCTATTGAATTGGGCTATAACCATAGAACAGATGACTTGAGTAATGGTGATCATTTAATCTTACNATGAGATTTCCATGAAAAATTCAACAACGTCTAAATACAATAGTAATTTGATCAGTGCTTCTATTGAATTGGGCTATAACCATAGAACAGATGACTTGAGTAATGGTGATCATTTAATCTTACAACCTAATGCTCAAGTGATTTATGGTCATTTATCCACTAAAGAATATGAAGATATGGATAGCGGATTGCGCGTTGCAAGTAATAAGAAAAATAATGTACAAACTCGCTTAGGTATGAAAGTATTCTATATACCAAAAGATAGTAATTTCCGCCCTTATGTAGAAGGTAATTGGATTTATAACTCATCAGATATGGGTGTTAACTTCAATGATAAATTCACATTCTCAAGTAATGCACCAAAAAGTCGCTATGAAGTGAAATTAGGTGTGGAAGGTGAATTGTCTAAAGAGTGGTCATTATGGGGTAATGTGAGTTATCAATTCGGTAAGGATAAGTACAAAGGCTATAAAGCAATGTTAGGTGCTAAATATACTTGGTAATTTGATAGCTTGTAAAAGCTAAAGAGAAAGCGGTAAGTTCATTACCGCTTTTTTTTATAAAGATTTTCTCATGATGTTTGTAGCATTTGTATAGCCAATATTTTCATATAATTTATGAGCTTCAGTATTGTTACTTAATACACTAAGTTCTATGTAGTCTAAATTACGAGATTTTGCCCATGCTTCTATGGCGTTTATCAATTGTTTACCAATGCCTAATCCACGAGCTTGTTCAGTTACTACAAAATCAAAAATATAAGCAAATTTATGTGGGGCAATACAATTATAAGATGGTGTTGCTTGTTCTTGTGCCATGATAAAACCTAAAATTGAATGATCTTTTTTAGCAATCAATAAAGCAGAATCATTAGCTTCAATCATCGTTTGAATAAAAGCAGGATCTTGTGATGCTTTTAAGTAATAATCAGGTTGTAGCTCTGCCATATGTGCAAATAATTCTCTGTATATGCTTTCAATCATTGGTAAATCAGAGAGATTAGCATGCTGAATATTGATCATGATTATTCCTTAAAACTATAAATGACATCGAAAGTATAACCAAACCATTTAATATTATGTAAATCTATAAATATTAATTTAGTTTACATTGATGCAGTGTTTCATCTATGATGTGCTCATTCTATTAATGTGACGAGCAATAAATTATGAGTAAAAAAGTTTGGACAATTGAGGATGCTGAAAGCTTATTCCATAAACCTCTATTTGAATTACTGTTTGAAGCACAAAAAGTACATCGTGAAAACTTTGATCCCACCAAGATTCAAGTGAGCCGTTTGTTATCCATCAAAACGGGTAAATGTTCAGAAGACTGTAAATACTGTTCTCAAAGCGTGCGCTATGATACAGGTTTGGATGCTGAAAAATTGATGGAAGTACAAAAAGTTATCGAAGCTGCGAAAAAAGCGAAAAAAGATGGTGCAAGCCGTTTCTGTATGGGCGCTGCTTGGCGCAATCCCAAAGATCGCGATATGCCATATATTCAAAAGATGATCGAAGAAGTGAAAGGCCTTGGCATGGAAACATGCATGACATTGGGAAGCTTAACTTCTGAACAAGCTAAAACTCTAGCGGAAACAGGTTTGGATTATTACAATCATAATGTGGATACTTCACCAGAATTTTATGGTGAAATTGTGACAACTCATAGTTACCAAAATCGTTTGGATACTTTGGATCATGTTCGTGAGTCTGGCATGAAAATCTGTTCAGGTGGCATTATTGGCTTGGGTGAAACGGAGCGCGATCGTGCATCCATGTTGGCACAATTGGCAAATATGTTAACGCCACCAGAAAGTGTGCCAATCAACCGTTTAATTCCTATTAAAGGCACGCCATTGGGTGATAATAAACCTGTGGATGATTTTGATTTTGTGCGCACGATTGCTGTGGCAAGAATCATGATGCCAAAATCAATGGTACGTTTGTCGGCAGGCCGTGAAAATATGTCATCAGAATTGCAAGCATTGTGCTTTATGGCAGGTGCAAACTCTATTTTTTATGGTGCAAAATTGTTAACAAGCCCCAATGCAGATCAAGATGATGATAATGCACTGTTTGAGCGTTTAAATTTAACACCAGCAGAAAGCCCTATGTTGGATGCTTGTTAATTGGATGTTTAAGCATTAATAATTTACTTTCCGCTCATCGGGCGGAAAGCTGATAAAGCAATTTAATATTAGAATTTAAATTTTAAAGCTAGAATTCTCCGTATTTGATAGATTTACCTTGAAAATATTGGCTGAATCGAGAAGAATGGTGAATTAGTATTTGTTCAACCATGATGTTCTTGATGTGGATAAAGTATGGAAATTCTAGCGCTCTCTAAAGTTACACAAGCCAATGGCGAGATGACATTGCCAGGCTCTAAAAGTATTTCAAATCGTGCTCTTCTTTTGGCTGCATTGTCAGAAGGACAAACACATTTGCGTGGATTATTGCAAAGTGATGATGTGCATTACATGAAAGAAGCTTTGACGACGCTTGGCATTATAATCAACACATTGAGTGATACAGAATGCATTTTAACTGGCAATGCGAATGGTTTTCCTAATAAAGATGCTGAATTATTCTTAGGTAATGCAGGTACAGCCTTTCGTTCTTTGACAGCTGCAACAGCTTTAAGCAAAGGATATTATATTTTAAAAGGCATTCCAAGAATGCATGAGCGCCCAATTAAGGATTTAGTGTCTGCATTGCATGAAATGGGTTTGTCCATTAATTATTTAGAGAATGAAGGTTATCCACCTTTAGAAATTTTCCCTGCTGAAATCACAGCAGATACAGTTTCTGTCAAAGGCTCTGTTTCCAGTCAATTCTTAACAGCTTTATTGTTATCAATCCCAATGACACAAAAAGCTATGACCATTAGGATTGATGGCGAGCTAATTTCTAAGCCTTATATTACGATCACATTATCTATGCTCAAAGATTTTGGCATTGTGGTGGAAAATCGTAATTGGAAATCCTTTTACATCCCTGCTCACCAAGAGTATCAATCACCTAAGGATTATTATGTGGAAGGTGATGCATCAAGTGCATCATATTTTTCAGCATTGGGCGCGATTGGTGGCGAAATCACAATGCATGGCATTGGCACTAAAACCATTCAAGGTGATGTTGAATTCTTACGTGCTTTAGAAATGATGGGGGCGATTGTTGAATGGGATGAGCATCAAGTTGTGGTAAAAAAACCTGCAACAGGTTTAAAAGGCATCGATTTAGATTGCAATCACATTCCAGATGCAGCGATGACTTTGGCTGTATTAGCCTTGTTTGCTGAAGGTAAAACAACATTACGCAACATTGGTAGCTGGCGCGTGAAAGAAACAGATCGCATTCATGCAATGGCAACAGAATTGAAAAAACTCGGTGCAGATGTTGTAGAAGGTGAAGATTTTATTGAGGTTTCAGCAGTTGCTGAGCTTAATGAAAATGTTTCTATCTTTACTTATGATGATCATCGCATCGCAATGTGCTTTTCACTCTGTAGTTTCTTAGTACCTGTGATTATTGAAGATCCAAAATGTGTGAATAAAACGTTCCCAACATATTTTGATGTCTTTAATCAGTTAGTGAGCTAATCATTATGATTAAACAGCCATTAAGCGCATTATATTCTCGATCATTATCTCTTGTGGAGTTGATGATCATTTCTGTCATTGTGGCAATCGTGATTACGATTTTAGGGCAGAAATTTTTAGGATTTGATGATGATAGTAAATTGGTGGCTGTTAAACAGGATATTCGCTCCATTGAAGGTGCTTTGAACCTTTATTATAAAGATATCGGCGAATATCCAACAACAGAGCAAGGTTTACAAAGCCTCATAGAAAATCCAAATCTTGATCATTGGGGTGGGCCTTATTTATCAAAGGATTTAATCATTAATCCTTGGGGTAAATCCTACCAATATGAATCTTTAGGTCGAGAATATGTAATTTTCTCAGATCAGCAACATAATCATTAATTTAAATAATGCACGATTATTAATTTATCCAATTAATTAATGGGTTGTTATTATAAGAAAAAACTGTTTTATATTACAATTCATTACAAATTGATGTCCATCAAATAAGACAGGCAATGCTCAGCGTGTTAGACTCTAATCATCTATTCTTATATAAATCATAAAATTAGAGTAAGGAGATGATTATGACAAGTAAAGTTTCCACGTCAGAGAAGAAAAAAGATTGGCGTAATTTTTTAGTGCTAGGTTTCATTGGATTGCCCATTACCGCAATTTTATTAATATGTGCTTATGGCTTTATTATCTGGTTTATGCAGCTCCTTTTCTGGGGGCCACCTCATTAAGCATTAATAAAACATAAGAGTAATAAATTATAATTGAGGGAATTATAATATGCAGTTTATAAAGAAAATATTAATACAATTAAAAAACCTATTTCTCAAGCCATCCATGACGATTGGATTGGGTATTTTAGTCACAGGTGGTTTCTTGGCAGGTTTGCTGTTTTGGCAGGCTTTCAACACAGGCATGGAATATACCAACTCAGAGCAATTTTGCGTGAGTTGCCACACAATGTCCCATAACGAAGCTGAACTACAAGAAACAGTTCACTGGAAAAACCGTACAGGTGTTCGTGCTTATTGTGCTGATTGCCATGTACCACATAATTTTACAGATAAAATTGCTCGTAAAATGCAGGCAAGCCGNATGTACCACATAATTGTACAGATAAAATTGCTCGTAAAATGCAGGCAAGACGTGAAGTGTTGTCTCACATCATGGGTGATATTGATACGAAAGAAAAATTTGAAGAGAAACGTTTAGTGCTAGCGCAACGAGAATGGAAACGTTTAACAGCGAATGGGTCTAAGGAATGCCGTGCTTGTCATGATTATAATCAGATGGATTTTGACAAGATGAGCATCATGGCGCAAATGCAGATGAAAAATGCTGCACAATTGAATACGCCATGTATTGAATGTCATAAAGGAATCGCTCATAAATTACCTGAAATTAAACAGCAGAAGAGCCCAGAATTGACAAAATTAATTGCTTCTGCGAAAAATGAAAAAATTGGTGTGAACCAAGTAGGTTATAACGTATTAGCACAGCCAATTTATGCAGATTCAGCCATGAAAGAGCGCATTGGTACATTGGAAGTCGCAACAGCTGTTAAAGTTTTAGAAACCACAAAAGATGCAGACAAGGTTGAGTTATCTTTATGGCGCAAGAGCAAAGGTTTCAGTCGAGTTTGGTATGAAAAATTTGGATTAAATGTTGTGAGTGCAGTATTTGAGAAAGAATTTGCACAGAATAAAGATAATTTCACCGTGATGGATACGAAAGAAGATCCATTAACAGGATTAGGTTGGGAACATGTAAAAACTGATGTTTGGGTGAAAAAAGGTGATTTAACATCATCGAGTGATGGCTTGTGGGATGTTGCAAAAGCAAGCTTCAATACAAGCTGTAGTGTATGTCATAGACCACCAGCAGTAGATCATTTTGATACCAATACATGGCCAGGTATTTTCAGCGGCATGGTTGGCTTCACTAATATGGACAATGATACCCAAAAATTAGTGCTCAAATATTTACAGTTCCATTCATCAGACTTTGATAGCGACAAGCGTCATTAATCTATTGTTGCTAGAGGAGATATATTTATGAATACAAATCAATCACGCCGTGGCTTCTTGAAAGCTTTAGGTTTGGCATCAGCTGCAACATTAATTCCAAGCGTTGCCTTAGGACAGAATATTTTAAAAGGCTCAACAGGTGATAATGTTCACAATTTAGTGAAATGGAAATTCTCAGGTGCTCATTGGGGCGCTTTTAGAGCCAAAATTGCAGGTGATAAATTATTAGAAGTAAAGCCTTTTGAATTTGATCAGCATCCGACAGATATGATCTATAACATCCCTGGGCTTGTCTATAACTCATCACGTGTGCGTTATCCAATGGTGCGTTTGGACTGGTTCAAGAATGGTTATAAAAGTGATACAACGCAACGTGGCGATAATCGCTTTGTGCGTGTGACTTGGGATCAAGCTTTGGATTTGGTGTATAACGAATTAGAGCGCATTCAAACACAACATGGTGCTTGGGCATTGCATATAGGTAACGTTGGTTGGCGCTCAGTTGGACAGTTGCATAGTTGTGGTAATAATATGTTACGTGCTTTAGCAATGCATGGTTCTGGTGTAACAACGGCAGGTGATTATTCAACAGGTGCAGGGCAAACAATTCTGCCATATGTTTTAGGTTCTACAGAAGTTTATTCACAAGGAACATCTTGGCCTTTAATTCTTGATAACAGTGATGTGATTGTTTTCTGGGGCAATGATCCGATTAAGAATCTTCAAGTGGGTTGGAATACTGAAACCCATGAAGCTTATGCATATTACGAGCAATTGAGAGATAAAATTGCGAAAGGCGAAATTCAAGTTATTTCTGTGGATCCTGTGAAAAGCAAAACCCAGAATTTTTTAAATTGTGAACAGCAATATGTTAATCCACTCACGGATGTAGCATTAATGCTCGCGATTGCTCATACAATGGTGAAAGAAAATCTACATGATAAAGAGTTCTTAGCGACTTATTCTGTGGGCTTTGATCAATTTGAACCTTATTTGATGGGTAAAACGATTGATAACATTGAGAAAACTCCAGAATGGGCTGAACCAATCTGTGGTGTCAAAGCTGATCGCATTCGTGAATTAGCAAGGTTATTCACTAAAGGTCGTACTCAATTAATTTTTGGTTGGGCAACACAGCGCCAGCAACATGGTGAACAACCTTATTGGATGGGCGCAGTTTTAGCGACAATGATTGGGCAAATTGGTTTGCCAGGTGGCGGAATTAGTTATTCGCATCATTATTGTTCTGTTGGTGTACCAACGTCGGGCGCATCTATGCCGGGAGCATTCCCGTTGGCGCTTGATTTTGGTCGTAAAGCTAAATACGATCAACCTGATTATCAAGGTTATTCTGCAATCATTCCTGTTGCACGCGTTGTGGATGCACTATTAGAGCCAGGAAAAGAGATCAATTACAATGGCTCTACAGTAAAATTACCACCATACAAAATGGCAATGTTCTCTGGCGCGAATCAATGGCATCGTCAGCAAGATCGCAATAAAATGAAGCGTGCTTATCAAAAGCTCGAAACAATTGTTTATACGGATTATAACTGGACAGCATCTTGTCGCTTTGCAGATATTGTATTGCCTGCTTGTACGCCATATGAGCGCAATGACTTAGATATTTATGGAACATATAGCAATCGTGGTGTGATCGCGATGCATAAATTGGTGGATCCTTTGTATCATTCCAAACCAGATTTAGAAATTTGGGCACAATTTGCGAAGCGTTTAGGCCGTGAAGAAGAGTACCGTCAAGGCTTAACAGAAATGGAGTGGCTTGAAAAACTCTATAACGAATGCCGAGATGCTAATAAAGCTTCAGGCTTTGAAATGCCTGAGTTTGCAACATTCTGGGAAGAAGGTTATGTATTATTTCCAGAGGGACCATTGTGGACACGCCATGCAGATTTCCGAGAAGATCCTGAAGTGAATGCATTGGGTACGCCATCAGGCTTTATCGAAATTTTCAGCCGTAAGATCGCAAGTTATGACTATGAAAATTGTAAAGGGCATCCGATTTGGATCGAAAAAGCTGAACGTTCTCATGGAGGGCCAAAATCAGATAAATACCCATTCTGGTTACAATCACCGCATCCTGATTCACGCTTGCATTCACAAATGTGTGAAGTGGATAGTGCTCGGGAAAAATATTCAATCGCGGGGCGTGAACCTGTTTATATGAATGAAGATGATGCTAAAGCAAAAGGCATCAAACATGGTGATGTTGTTTTAGTTTTTAATGATCGTGGTTCATTGATTGCAGGGGCGAATATTTCACCAAATTTCCCGAAAGGTGTATTAAGAATCTTCGAAGGTGCTTGGTATGGGCCATTGAATGAAGAAATTGGTTCTGTGGATACTTATGGTGATCCGAATACTGTCACAATGGATGTAGGCACATCGGATTTGGCGCAAGCCACAAGTGCGAATACTTGTATTGTGGATATTCGTAAATATGAAGGGCCAGCACCAGCTGTGACATCTTTTGGTGGGCCAATAGAAGTGGATCCAATTGTATGATGAAACAAGAAGAATGGCTCGCTGTGAATGAACAGCGAGCTGCTATTTACCAATGGTTCAGCGCATGGTTTGCATTAGAGCAAACGCAAGCACAATTAGATTGCTATCAATCAGAAGGATTGAATGGTTTATATGAGCTATTTGACCAAATTGGTTTAGCATCTGAATGTACTCATTTTCAAAAAGCTATGGCTACTTTGTTGAAAGATCCAGATGCAGTTTTAGAGCTATCTGCCGATTTTGCTCAGCACTTTTTGTTAGATGATAAAGTTTCAGCATTGCCTTATGCATCTTTTTATTTAGAAGATGGTAAATTGTATGGTGATATCGAAACCAAAATGAGAGAGTTTTTATCAGAAAATAAGCTATCAGTTTCTTCTGAGTTTAAAGAACCCGCAGATCACTTAGCTGTTTATTTAGAATTAATGGCGCATTGGATTCAAACAGAAATTAATTTCTCAGAACACTCACGAATCAATGCAGAGCAAGCGCTGTTTCTAACCAATGGATTGTTATCTTGGTTGCCAGATTTTGTCGCTGCAAGCCAAAAGCAGAAGCTCAAGTACGATGTTTATCCCGCTTTAACTCATTTGTTATTGGCATTCATCCGAGTTGATCTTTTAGTTTTAAAAGAAGATTAAATTTTACATAAGAAAAAGCCCTGATTTTCAGGGCTTTTTGATTAGAGTGTTTTTTGCATAGCGCATCGGCTATGTGGATCCAATCCTGCTTCTGCCTCTTCATCCAGAATATCCATTAAGAAGATGGATAAATCACCTTCTTCTAATGTTACATAACCCTGTTTCTCATAAAAAGGAGCATTCCAAGGCACATCTTTAAATGTGGTCAATGTAATCGTTGCAATCCCACGATCACGCATGATTTGTTCAACAGCATTCAATAATGCACGGCCAACGCCTTGGCTTTGCCATGCTTCTGTCACTGATAATTCACAAATGTGGAATGTTTTGTTGTATTCCACGCCATTGATGAATCCCACAGGAATATCATCATGCACAGCAACCCAGCTATTTCGTGATTGGATATAGTTTTGGTGCAATGATGTTGGTTGAACATCATCGTCAGCTAACCATGCCAAATCTTTATCTTGTTTAAAGATCTGAGCAGCTGATCGCTCAATCTCTGGCAGATGTTCAACATCGCCTGATCGGGCTTCACGAATTTGAATGGATAGTTCGTCCATAGATGCAATAACCTACATAATTAACTAAATGTTTGGGGAGTTTACGCTAAATGCGGAGTGTAGCGTATTAATTTTAGTTCAATACTATAAAAATTTAGATATTGAAGGTGCAATATTTAGCACTATTTACTCATCAAATTGAGCAAAATTAGCCGATCTTGGTCAATTTGGATGTTCCGCAGCATGTTCCAATACGAAGGCTAATTTTTCCATAGAATAAATGATTAACCCATAATATTCAATCAAAGCTTTTTGGATATAAAGAGATTACTCTCTAATTTCAAATGAAACTTTATCGACTTTCTGTAGGGAATCTTGCACGCTCAACGTATGAATGCCTATTTTTAATGATTGAATATCCAGTTCAGGATTCTCAAGTAACTGTCCATCCAAATACCAACGAAATGGTGCATTGCCTTGAGCGTTTAACTGAATTGTATATGGGCTTTTGAAAATAATACTCTCATTTTGCAATGTGAGGATTTGTACAGATTGCATTGTCACATCTTCAATGTTTAATAGTTTTGGCCAGCCAGAATGTGGCATTTCTCCAGAAGCATCGTATAACGTTGGTGGTGTTTTGCCATCAATCGTATCAATATCATAGCGTTCTAAGCATGATTCAATCGGCACTTCGGTAATTTTCCGACCACTTGGCCAACAAATTGTTGCAGTTTGAATCCCGTAAGGTTTAGTTAGAGTGGTTTTATCTTTTGGTAAATAATTAAAAATATCAAAGAGCATGGGCGTTGCATAACGATTGGCTAATGCACCAACATTTGGCACGCCATCAGGTCGGCCAATCCATACGCCAACAGTCCAATCAGGCGTTGTGCCAATTGCCCAACCATCACGATAGCCATAACTGGTACCTGTTTTCCATGCAATCTTTCTAGGGTTGAAGCGGTTAGCAGGTCGCACTTGGCTTAGAATTTTATGGGTAATCCATGCAGATTCTGGTGATAGGATGGGTTTGCCACTCGTTATTGCTTTTGGCGTTGTGGTGATTGGATAAACTCTACCTTCTGTGGATAAACTCGAGAATAATCGTACTTGTTCCCATAAAGAAATACCAACGCCACCTAAGATGATACTTAAAGTTGGCTCAGCCACATGTAATTCAATATTGGCATCTCTTAGTTTTTTGACAAAATAATGCGGCGTTAAATGTTGAAATACTTGTACGACAGGCACATTTAAAGATGTTTGCAATGCTTTGAACATTGGCACTGCACCACGAAATTGGTCATCAAAGTTTTTAGGGAAATAACCATCAAAGCCACGTTTCACATCTGTGAGTAAACTTGCTTCATGAATGATGCCATAATCCATCGCCATACCATAAGCAAAAGGTTTGAGGGTGGAACCTGGCGAACGAATGGCTCTGACGATATCTACATAACCAAAACGATCACGATCAAATAGATCAGAAGAACCTATATATGCATATACTTGATGGTCATGATTATTCACAATCAATACGGCAGATGAAATCTTTTCAGGCCATGTTTGACTTTGATTTTTAATAAATCGCTCAAGTTTTTTCTGTAAATTAGCATCAATGGTTGTATGAATAATATGTTGATCAGGTTGTTGTTTATGAAGCTCTTCTGAGAGCAATGGCGCTGAAAATTGTGTTTTAGATGGTCGATAGTTCACAGGCTCTTGTTTGTAGCGCTTTACATCTTCAGCAGAGAGATGATCAAATTCATCTAATCGGTCTAATACTTTATTGCGTGCAGTTTTAGCTTTTTCTAATGATTGGTCGGGGCGATAAATACTTGGGCGCTGTGGTAAAGCTACTAATAAAGCACTTTCTGCAATGTTCAAACTATTAGCATCTTTGGAAAAATAGCGCCAACTTGCAGTTTGTACACCTTCGATATTCCCGCCCATTGGTGCAATATTTACATATAAAGTGAGAATTTCTTCTTTAGTTAATGCCATTTCTAGTTGAATGGCACGGAACATTTGCTCTGTTTTGCCCAACATTGTTCGTTCATGAGGATACAGTAAACGTGCCACTTGCATCGTTAATGTAGAGCTACCAGAAATGACTTTACGATGGGTGATAAATTGCCCAAAGGCACGAATGGTTGCAAGTGGATTCACACCAAAATGTTGGTAAAAATAGCGATCTTCATAATTAATGAGAGCATTGAGATATAAAGGATTAATCTCTTTTAATTCGACCCAGTGGCGGAAAATACCATCATGATCAGAAAATTGCCTTAAGATTTGCCCATCTCTATCCACAACGACAGTGGATGGCTCAATTTTAGGAATCACTAATGGATTCAGATAATTAAATATACCAAAAGCTCCCATAATAGAGATTGATCCTGCAACAACAGTGTAGGCTGAATATTTGAGAAATTTCTTAAAAATACGATGCATGGGGGTACTTTTGGATAAATATTGTGTGGTGATTATATCGGTAAATATACAACGTATGAAGTTTCACTGTAATAATTATGAAATATTCACACTATAATATATATGAGCATTATCAATTAATAAGGAGTCAAATATGATGGAACGTGCAATTTTTGCAGGTGGATGTTTTTGGTGTATGGTTCATCCATTTGATGAGTTATCAGGCATAGAAAGTGTTTTATCTGGTTATACAGGCGGTACAACAGAAAACCCAACGTATCGAGATGTTTGCAGTGGGCAAACAGGCCATACAGAAGCAGTTGAGATTCTATTTAATCCTGAATTAATTGATTACAAAACATTGCTAGAGATTTACTGGCAACAAGTGGATCCAACCGATGCTTTGGGGCAATTTCAAGATCGTGGTGATACTTATCGCCCTGTGATTTTTTATACGTCAGAAGAACAGAAACAACAGGCTGAAGAAAGCAAGAGAGCATTACAGCTGAGTGGTAAATTTAATGCTGATATTGTGGTAACCATTGAACCTGCACAAGAATTTTATGTGGCTGAAGATTATCATCAGGATTTTTATAAAAAAGATCCTCAACGCTATGCATTGACATCAGCGCTTCGTCATCATTTTTTAAATAAAATTTGGCAAGAATAGCAAAAAACTGCCTAAAAAAGCACAGAAAATGAATGTGTGTACTATAATTATATCTAGAAATTTTAAATTATGGATAGAAATATTAAGTGAAAATTACTTCAATAATAATTTCTACATTATTATTTTTAGACATAAGTCATAAAACCATCTTTTTTATTATTAAATCATTTATCTATTTAGCTGATTATTCCTGATAATTGCAAGGTTTATCATAAAACCTAATCTTTTTATAAAAGAAATTTATAGTAAACCTTTATTTGCATTAGGATAAATTAATGTTATTGGCGGTATAATGCAAAGTAATATAGATGATAATTTAGTTGTGAGAGATATATATAGTGAAAGATCGTAAAATATTATACAAAATGTTAGTTTTAGCGCTTCCAGTGCTTGGGCTATCATTCGTGCAAGCAGATACTGCTAAAGTATTTAAACCTTCTCCTGAGCCTGTATTTAGTACACCTCGTGCTAAGCCAAATATCCATATGGTATTGGATGATTCTGGGTCAATGGGGGCAAGAGATGTAAAGTTGCAAGGGCAGAATGTTACACGTGTTCAGGCACTGGAATATACTGTTGAGTCTTTAATTAAAAAGTATAACGATAAAGCATATTTAGGTATTTCACTTTTAAATCAACCAGGTAAAGATGGAAGAGGCAGCGCTCGTCAAGGTGGCGTTGTTCGATTGAAATTGGCCGACTATTCGAAAGATGATATGTCAGTATTAACAAATTATACAAACGGTTTAATACGTGCAAGTGGTGGTACGCCAGTAAGACCTTCAATCTATGAAACAATAAAAATGTTTCGTGGGCAACCTGTATCGTATAGTGGTACAAGCGGTAGCCGAGATAGAATTTATCATAATAACGGCACATATTCTGATTTTTATAAATATGCTCAATTGGATACCCCTTTACGTTATCGTTGTCAGCAGAATCATTTAGTTGTGATGACGGATGGTGATCCAAATGGTGAAACAGCTTATGGTATAGGGGTAAATGATTATAAAACTTTTGGTCTTGTAAACTCTAATAGAGGTTATGAATATGGTGATGTAAATTTGTCTGATACTATAAGTTTGGGTTCTAGAGGTGCAGCACTAGGTAAAATTGCTGCAGATACTGATTTACGTTATGCACGAAAGCCGGTTTGTGATGCTACTGGACAAAACTGTAACGAAAAATTACTTGATGATGCCGGTAAACCTTGGAATGATGAACTTTCATTGCCAATGCCTATTAATATGCATACAGTAAGTTTACAGATTAACCCTAAAGCAACATTTTATACTGAATTAACAAAAGCTACAGGTGGCATGAATTTAGGGTTTGCGCAAGGGCAAGGGTCAGCCGAAGATTTATTATTAGCTTTTGATACTATTTTCTCATCAATTATTTTAAGTACCAGTAGTACATTATCTATGAATGACCGTATCCATTCAGATATATTGGAGGGCACCCCTAAGATAGATGCAAATGGCAATGTTGATCTGAAATCGCTAGGCACAATTCGTTATGACACTATTTATGATTTTAGACAAAATTTTGGTAGTGTGCGTGCAATAGTGCCTTATATTAGCTCATATGATACTTCAAAGAAAGACCCTAAAAATCCCAAAGATAAGGGAGAGGCTGTCGTTTCTACATATGAATTATGGAGCACTGATAAATCTATAACACCTACTCAAGGGCGCTATGTAACATTGTCAGATACAAAGCCAGGATTGAATTTAGTTGAGTTAGCTGCGAAGAAAGATAATATCGGTTATAAGCAGTTTCATGCTATTGATAAATCTTTTGAGGTTAATCATATGGATTGGTTGACCAACTTTAAGAAAACTGAAAACTTGGATGGTTTACGTGGGCGATTAAATCCATTGGGTAGTATCACAAATTCTGATATCACAACTGTTAATAAAGATATTTTGAGTATTAATGTTAGTGAAAAAATGATGGGTAGGAGCCTAAGTTCCGGTTTGAATCAATGGTTGTTATATAAAGCCCGTCATCAGCCTAAGAATCTATTAATTGTGGGGGACAATGATGGCTTTATTAGTTTTATTAATGCGCAACGGGGTTTAACAGGTCTGCATAAAGGAGGGCATCGTGATACTGCATATTTTCCTCAAATGTTGGTGCCGCGTTTTCAAGAGATTGCTGGTGCATTACGTACCGAAACATTGGTGATGGATGGGCGTACTAATCTTGTAGACGCACAAGTATTTCAAGATGGAGGTAAAGATAATGGGCATTTATATGCAACACTGGGGCTAACTGCTATGGGCGGTGGTGGTAGAGGACTTGTTGGTTACCGTATTTACTCTGATAGTGTAACATCTGTACAAAATTGGGTGAAATCTGGTAAGAAAAAAAGTGGCCCAAAAGAAGATGAAATTTATCACAAAGTGACACCTTTATTTGAAATCACAAATAATACCAAAGGTTTTGAAGATTTAGGTTATACATACTCTGGATTTGAATTTTTTAATCGTATTGCAGAACGTAGCAATGTTCCTGGTCATGATACGATTGAAAAAGCACAGGCTGTAGCTGTATTTGGTAATGGATTTGGGACTGATAAGTCAGTTTTATATTTTATTGATGCTTATACAGGTAAAAAGTTGCATGAAATTATTTTGGATCCTAAGGGTATGGGGGCAGCAACACCATCTATTATTGTGAGCTCAGATGGTTTGATGGGGCAAAAAATTGACCGTTTATATGTTGGTGATTATTCAGGTACTTTGTATAAAGTGGAGTTTGTTAATGGTGACTTTGCATCTTCAACAGCAAAAGTGACAGCTTTATTTAAAGCACCAAAAACTAATTTTGGGCAATCTGCTATTTCTGTTAAGCCTTTGGTTGTGAGAGCTAAGAATTCAAATTTATATCGTATCTTTTTTGGAACAGGGCTAGCAGCAAGCCTCGAGTTAGATCGAGGGGATCATTCATTGGTAACACATGGTTTGTATGGTATTACGGATATTCCTGGGAAATTTAATGCTAATGCTACCAAATTCGTAAGTGAGAAAAATAAATCCTTGAGCCCTTTGTTAACAGTTAACAGCTTAAAGAAAGGGGTTGTTAACTATAGTGGGGCTAAAAAACCTAATTATGAAGTATTGGATAAATATGAATTAGAGTTACAAACACCAACAAATGGTGCGAATGATCAAGGAGATCAGAACGAAAATGGTTGGTATATGGTCTTAGCATCAGATAATGATGGTATAAAAGGCTCTAAAGGTGCATATGGTAGTGATGTTGGTGATGTTGGTTCAGGTGAACGTGTAATACGTGATCCACAATATGATGCTTATCATGACGCTGTTGTTTTTTCTACATGGGCAATTCGTGAACGAGAAGGTGAGTTAACAGTTGATGCAAGTATTGATCCATGTGTTTCAGACTTGGCATATGGTAAGATATTATCATTTAAAACAAGAACAGGTGGGCACTCTTCTGGTATTAGCCTTGTTAACAAAGGCTTAACAGGAACAGCCCAAGGCGTTTTAACGGGGGATAATATTTTGAATGCCCCAGAAGGTAATAATTCTTCAGCGCTTTCAGATTTAGATAAAGATACCCAAACGGAGTTGGTTGATCAGAAAGATAAAGATAAAGTAACTTCAGAAGGTGTTGTTAATAGCGAAAATAGCTCATATGAGATGAGTGAGGATAATTCGGGTGTTTATTGTGTCAGTGGTATCGATGGAAAAGCAGAATGTGAAGAAATAAAACGTTCAAGCTCAGGAGATCCAGATAAGCCTAATCCTGGTGGATCAGGTACGAAAAAACCGTTTCGCCTTAGTATCCAAACTTTATTAAATTCTTAACTCAAGTACAAAAAACCTGATCAAATGATCAGGTTTTTTCTTATCTGCTATTTAAAACTTACTAGCTTAGAGCTTCAATCCCAAACCTTTAGCAACGCCTTCGCCATAAGCTGGATCCGCTTTCAAGAAATGCTCAATTTGTCTACGTTGAATATATTCATCAATACCTGTCATTGCATCGACTAAGTTATCAATCAATAATTGTTTTTGTTCATCATTCATCAAGCGGAATAAATCCCCTGCTTGGCTATAATAATCCGAATCTTCACGATGATCATATTGATAAACTGCACCATCTTGGCCTTTGTTGTAAGCAGGTGCTTTCTCATTGGTTTGTTTTGGTGCATTGTCAAAGCTATTTGGCTCATAGTTTGGCGCACTACCTTGGTTGCCATCAAAACGCATAGATCCATCACGTTGATAATTATGGTACGGGCATTTTGGTACATTCACAGGTAATTGCTGATAGTTTGTGCCAATACGATAACGCTGAGCATCCGCATAAGCAAATACACGACCTTGTAACATACGATCTGGTGATAAACCTGTACCTGGAATGATATTGCTCGGTGACATTGCCACTTGCTCAACATCTGCAAAGTAGTTATCAGGATTACGGTTTAATACAAATTCCCCTACTTCAATCAACGGATATTCTTTTTGTGACCAAACTTTTGTCACATCAAAAGGATTTTCAGCACGGTTTGCAGCCTCCTCCTCATTCATCACTTGAATGTAAACACCCCATTTTGGATAGTTGCCAGATTCAATTGCATGATACAAGTCATCTTGTGCATAATCAGGATTTGTACCGCCTAATTCTTCAGCCAATTTAGGATGAATGTTTTTAATGCCTTGTTTTGTTCTAAAGTGCCATTTGATCCAAGTACGAACACCATCTTTATTCACTAAGCTATAAGTGTGGCTACCATAACCATGCATATGACGGAAACCATCTGGAATACCACGATCAGAGAATAATATAGTAACTTGATGTAATGATTCAGGAGACAACGACCAAAAATCCCACATTGCACGTGGTGATTTTAAGTTTGTGCGAGGATCACGTTTTTGTGTGTGAATAAAATCAGGGAATTTGATTGCATCACGAATGAAGAATACTGGTGTGTTATTACCTACAACGTCAAAGTTACCTTCTTTTGTATAAAATTTTACAGCAAAACCACGAGGATCACGGGCAGTATCAGCAGAACCACGTTCACCACCAACAGTTGAGAAACGCACAAACATTGGCGTTTCTTTACCGATTTCTGATAAGAACGCTGCATGAGAATATTTTGTTACATTGCCAGTTACAGTGAAAATACCATGTGCACCACCACCTTTTGCATGAACACGACGTTCAGGAATGTTCTCGCGGTTGAAGTGAGCTAATTTTTCAACCAAATGATAATCTTCTAATGAAACAGGACCACGGCTGCCTGCTGTAATGGAGTTTTGGTTATCTGCAATTGGTGCGCCGCTTGCGCTCGTTAAAATAGTTTTACTCATTTATTATTTCTCCTTAGTGAAGTGAATGCTTAAAATCATGAATAAATTCTAATCAAGGAAAGAGATGCTGGCTAATTAAGAGTTTCTCTCTGCCTTATAAGAAATATTTATGGGTAAACTGCCTGTTTTGTGGATAACTATATTTTTATTTTATTTTGATAAAAATAAAATGATATATATCAATATTATATTGATCATTGAATTTTTATATAGAATATATAATGTTTATCATTCAATGGCATAATAAATAAGCAACTATATGCGATAATTACACAATTTTATAACGCCATAGGAAGATATTAATGAAACTTTTCAGAAAATCTTTACTTGCGGCTTCGCTATCCATGCTCCCCATGTTTGCCTATGCTCAAGTGGAATCCATCAACTTAGCAAAATTCAATGATCAAGAAACGATCACTGTATTTTTTGATTCACCACAAGTATTCAAAACAGACCAATTACAAAACTTATTCAAAGTCGAAAAATACGATTATGAAGATTGGCAAAGAAAACCTGATACTCAAGGCAAATGGCATTTGAGTAAAGATGGCTATCGTTTATCTTATTATCCTGTGGGTTCTGGTGATTACTTAGTGCGTTCAGGTGATTTTAAAGATAAAAATAATTCTGAATACAATGAATATATGTACATTGGTGAAGATTCAGAAGCAGTAAAAATCGTTGGTCGTGGGCCTGTGATGCCGTTAACACAAGGCACTTTGCCATTAGAAATGATTGGCACAGATGAAGTGGATGTTGAATACTTCAAAATTGATAATTTGCCCAAGTTTTTAGACCAATATTACATTGGCTCAAACATTGATCGTTGGGATCTGAATCGTGCTGTGAAAGAGATGACAGCAGAAGGAATTTTCCGTTACAAGATTCCTAATAACGTTCCACGTGAAACGAAATCTTTCCACAATGTACCTGTGGATAAGAATATTAAATCAGGTGCTTACATCGTAACTGTTAGCCCAGCAGGACAAATTGATCGCACATTGGATACACGCATTTTGTTCATTACAGATATGGGCTTGCATGCACGTTTATATCCTAATGAAACTGTGATCGTGGGTAACTATTTCTCATCAGNAGCAGAAGGAATTTTCCGTTACAAGATTCCTAATAACGTTCCACGTGAAACGAAATCTTTCCACAATGTACCTGTGGATAAGAATATTAAATCAGGTGCTTACATCGTAACTGTTAGCCCAGCAGGACAAATTGATCGCACATTGGATACACGCATTTTGTTCATTACAGATATGGGCTTGCATGCACGTTTATATCCTAATGAAACTGTGATCGTGGGTAACTATTTCTCATCAGGCAAACCTGTAGATGGCGCAGTTGTTGAAGTTTGGCGCAATGATAAAGGCCAGTTAAAGATCACCGAAGATCTCTGTATGTTTGATGAAGGTATCTGTGAGATTCAACAAAAGTTATCCCGCGATGATATCGTTGTAGCGAAATATGGCCCTGAAGTTTCAGTATTGCCATTGAAAGAAATCGCATTAGATCTTAATGATTTCGCTGTTGATGGTAAGGTTTACAGTGAGCAAGTGGCTTACGTTTACAGTAATCGTGAATTGTATCGTCCTGGTGAATCCGTGCCTGTAAATATCATTTTGCGTGATCAAGATGGTAAAGCATTGCCACAACAACCAATCAATATCAAATTGATTAATCCTGAAAATAAAGTTGTGTATGAAAATACATTAGAAGCGACAGCTGAAGGTTTTTATAGCACTTATGTTTATACAAATTCAGATGATAAAACTGGTCGTTGGCGCGTAGAAGCTCGTACTGATGCAACATCTGCAAAACCTAATGGCGAATTAACTTTATTCATTGAAGAATTTATGCCAGAACGTATGGAATTAACATTATCAGGTGTGAAAGATAACTATGATATGAAGGATTCCGTTGGCTTGAAAGTGGATAGTCGTTATCTATTTGGTGCACCTGCGAAGAACAATGATTACACCGTACAAGGTAAATTAACTGTAAATCGTACACCATTTGCAGCACATAAAGATTGGTTTGTGGGTAAAACTTCTTTTCCATCAGAATTTATACCTGATGAGATTAAATATGATCAGCAATTGAATAGTGAAGGTCATGCTGAGCATCCTTTGTATTTAGGTTTAGAAGGTCCATTGGCGAAAAATATTTCTGCGGTATTAGGTTTAAAAGCAGATGTCACCGTGATGGATGGCGGCACAAGTGGAATTTCTCGTAGCTTTAATACAAGCTTCTGGCCAACACAGCCTGTGCCAGTAATTCGTCCAATGTTTGGCAAAGATGATTTAAGCTATGGTTCTAATGCTCAATTTGAAATCTTTACTGCAAATATGGCTGGCAACTTAGGCAATGCGGAATTAAAGCTAACATTGCGTTATAAAGATGATGCTTGTACTTGGGTTTATAATCCAAACTCAGGTTGGGATTGTCATGAAAACTATAAGTATCAAATCCGTGAACAAAAAGTGATTAAAACTAGCCGTGATGTTGTGGAATATTCAATGTCGCCAAATAGTTGGGGTAATTACATTTTAGAAGTGGAAGATTTATCGTCTGGCATGGTAACTGAATATCCATTCAGTGCAGCTTGGAATAATACGCCTTCAGGCCAATTGCCAGCAGTGAAGCCAAATGCATTGGCATTAACAACAGATAAAGCAACATATACAACTGGCGAAACCATTAAATTAACGATTGATGCACCATTTGCTGGTAATTTAACGTTGATGATGGAAGGTTCTGAGCTTTTATATTCTAAAAATCTCGATGTAAAACAAGGTAAAAATAGCATTTCCATTCCAATGGAAAAAAATTGGAATCGTCATGACTTATATTTATCAGGTTTACTGTTATCAAAAACTAAGCAAGATGAAGTGGTTCGTTCTTTAGGTTTAGTGCCAATTCATTTGAATCGTTTGGACCGTAAATTAGAGCCAAAATTATCATTTGATGCGGTTGCATTACCAGATCGTAAAACAACTGTAAAAATTGAAGTACCAAATGCTTCTAGCAAAGAGCAATTATATGCAACTGTAAGTGTTACAGATCAAGGTATTTTGAACATGATTCCTGTCGCAAGTGAGTCGATTTTTGATGCGTTCTTTAAACATCGTAAATACCAAATTGATATCATTGATTACTACAATCGTTTATTCAAACGCGGCGCTTATTCAATGTTGGTGCCAAAATTTGGTGGCGATGGTGAAGTTCAAGGCGATGATTCTGTTGGCGACAATATGACAGAAATGAAAACTGTATCATTGATGAGTAGCTTGATTGCTTTAGATGATAAAGGTCGTGGCGAAGTGACATTTGATTTACCTGATTTCAATGGTGAAGCAAAAGTTGTGGTGAAAGTATTCTCGAAAGAGCGCGTGGGCGAATTTGATCAGCAAATGACTATTCGTGCACCAATCGTTGCGGATGTAATCACACCAAAATTTGTACGCGTGGGCGATGATACAAACTTGTCTTTATCATTACACAATATGAGCGGTAAAAATGATGATGTTAAAGTTACCATTTCCAGCCAGCAGTTTGATGTGAAATTGGATGAAACAGTGCCATTAGAAGATGGGGAAGGTACTTATCGTTTAGTACCAATTTCGTTGCCAACTTTTACAAACTTTGCAGAAGTTGAGTTGTCGATTGATTCTAAGGATTACCAAGCAAAACGCACTTATCGCATTGGCACAGATCCTGTTTCTGTGAAAACAACAGAATATGTTCGTAATTTGTTGAATGAAGGTAAAACGTGGCAACAACCATCCAGTAGAACAAATTATGAGGAAGGATTCACTGAAAACTTCACAGTTTCTCGTCATCCTTTCATCAATGTATTGTCTTACACAGATGGATTATTCAGCTATCCTTATGGATGTACTGAACAAACAACAAGTCGTGCATTCCCTTGGTTATTCAAATCTAATCAGTTATTGAACGCTCAGAAAAAGGCTGTTTATACAGATTATTTGAAAAATAAAGAGATGAATCATGATGTTTCACCAACGCTTGAATATACAGCTTGGGAACAAGAAATGATGCGAGATACTGTAAAACGTTTATTGGATCGCCAACGTTCTGATGGTGGTTTCGCATTCTGGTCATCAGGTGAAAGCTACTTCCCATCTTCTGTTTATGCATTGGATTTCTTAACACAATTAGCGAAACAAGATCCAACTTTAGTGCCACAAGAAAACTTGAAAAAAGGCTTTGAATATGTGAAAAGTCGTTTAACTGAAACGTATAAGACACATACTAATTCAGGTTCATATTATTTGAGTGAAGATAACTTGAATAACTTGAGTTATGGCATTTGGCTCTTGGCAAGAGAAGGCCAAATTTTCAGTGCTGATATCGCATTTATGGAGCAATTTGATCAAATCATTAGCCCATTAAGTCGTGTTTATTTAGCGGGTTCCAACTTGATTCTAAGTGACCAAAAAGCAGCAAGACAGTATTTGGCGAACTTGAATTTCACTGATTGGCAGCGTGGTTTTGGTACTTATCAAACAAGAGTTTCAGCTTTGGCATTATCCATTGATGTATTGAACCAAATGGCAGCACGTGGTTTATTGACAGATGGTGGATTGGCTCAGAAGTTAAACATTGATTTGATGGATGCCTTGAACCATAAAGAATATTTCAGTACACAAGAACGCTATGCATTGATTAAAATCGGCATGGAAGCACCAGCAGATCAAACCAAAGTGAGCATGAGCTTGAATAATCAACAGAAGAATGTATTAACGAATCAGCCGATGTTGATTAATGATATTCAATCTATTAAAGCGAATGAGGATCTATTCTATGAATATCAAATCTCTGGCTATCCAAAACACGCTGTAGATTCTCGCAAATTTAATACAGATTTTAATAAGGATTATTGGATTGGCGATGTTGATACATTGGATGTTGGTGATCGTTTTGTGGTTTATCTCACTATCAAATCTGAGAAGAGTTTACCTAATGCATTGTTAGTGGATTATATTCCAACGGGCTTTACATTGGTGAATCCAAACTTGTTAACGGATGATGTGGATACATTCTATGAGCAATATAATCTGACTGAATTAACACGTTCTGTGTTGGAAAATGAAGAATATCGTTTTGATCGTTATGTTGCGGCATTTAATTTACAAGCAGGGCAGGAATATCGTTTTGCTTATATCTTAGAAGCACAAGTGCCTGGTAAATATCAAATGCCTGTGACAATTTTGGAAGATATGTACATTCCAGAATTACGCAACTTAATGGTGGAACCACAAGTGTTGAAGATTAAAGCTCAGAAGTAAGAATTGATTGACATTTTCATAGTATTTCTAACAAAGACCATCCATTAGGGTGGTCTTTTTTATTGTTCCAATAATGATAAAGGATGATGCTGATTTAATGATCGACAAAACTTTATTTATTGCATACTATTTTATAAAGCTTTTAAGTTTACCTATTGAATAATAAAGGAAAAGATATGAAATTAAAAACCGCATTATTAACAACCACACTTTTAGGTTTATTCACTTTTGCTCAAGCAAAAACTTTAAATGAAAATAATCCAGAAGGTTATCAACAGTTTCGTTTAGATTATGCAGAAATGACTGATCTAGCGAATGATAATAAATTGCCACATCGTAACTTCTATGCAAAGCCATCAGAAGGTCCTGATGCAGCATGGTTTGATGCTGTGAAACAAGGTGATTTAGAAACAGTCAAACAAATGGTGGATGCTGGGCAAATCATCGAAGTTAAAGATGTTGGTAGCTTGAATCAAACAGCATTGGGTTGGGCAGCATTCATTGGTTATGAAGATATGGTGGACTATTTGTTATCTAAAAATGCTAATCTTTGGGCAACAGATAAAGGCGATGTTTATCATGCTTTAAAATCAGCAGCATTGGGTAAAAATGCGAATATCGTTAAAAAATTAAGAGAGTTATTGAAATATGGTTATGACATCAATGATGTTTCTTATGAAGATGATGGCGAAACATTGGTAATGGTTGCAGCAAGTAATAATCGTATGGATGTTGTGAAGTATTTGATTTCTCAAGGTGTAGATTTGAATAAAGTGACAACGATTCAAGATCCTAAACGTATCTCTTATAATCAGAGTGCATTGAGTTATGCTTGCTTGCGTGATTATAAAGAAATGCAGCAGTTGTTAATTGAAAATGGCGCGATTAATCATCGTACAGGTACAACAAAGTGTGATTAATTTCGCATGATTTATGTCATAAAAAAGCGCTCATCTGAGCGCTTTTTGTTTGGGTAAATTTTTAATTTCTTTTGGAAGACAATATCAGTAAACATGCAAATATCATCACAATGCCAACCCAACCTAACATTGCGATTTTTTCACCAATTAGAATTGCAGCAAAGAATGCCGCAACAACAGGCTCAAAAAGCGTTAATGTTGTGGCATAGCTTGCAGAGACAGTTTTTAAGCCATAACCAAATAGTACATAACCTAAAAACATTGGAATGGCTGCCATATAAATCACAACGTAGAGATTACGCGCTTCATCGAATAAGTTTTGTGCTGTCCAAAATAGTGAGGGAATTAAGATAAATGCAGCTAATCCGAAAATGTTGCCCATGGCAGCTTTAGCATCGAAACCTTGGTTGATGAATTGCTTCGCTGCCCATGAATATGTACTGTAGGTTGCACCTGCAACTAAGCCTAAAATAATGCCCAAAGGCTTATTTAAAGCAGTGACAGTATCAGTTGTATTGCTTGCATGATTATCACTGAATGTTAACAGTGCAACACCGAGAATCCCTAAAACAAAGCTAATCACCCAGCGAATGGATAATGATTGGTGATTAAAGAATCTTTCCAGTAATGCAGAAAATATCGGCGCTGTGCCGATTGAAATTACAGTGCCAATCGTAATGCCTGCATAATGCATGGATGAATAGAACGCTAAAGGATAAACTGCCACAGATAATACGCCAGCGCCTAATAAAAATCGTTGTTGCAATATGTTGCGCCAATATTTTTGGATAGATCGCTTGGCAATGAATGCTTGTAATAGGCCACCAAAACCCATGGCAAATGCGCCAATGGCTAAAGGGCTTAAGTTCGGCGCATACGCAGCCGCTGTGCCTGTTGTGCCCCAAATTAAGGCTGCGGCCAATACAGCCAACGAGCCAATATAAGCTTGAATGTACATAAATATTAGAGAGAAAAAGGGAGATGGATTGAGATTAAGATAAAACGCAGAGAAATGGAACCATGGGCGAATAACATTTCATATTTATATCATTTTTGTCTATGATGGCTTTTCGTTTAATCATTGAAGATTTCAGAGGGTGAAGATGGTTAAAGCAGATGCTATCTATTTTAACGGTAATATCTACAGCGTAGATGAACACAATACTTTTTATTCAGCCATGGCAATTGCAGAAGGAATAATTATTGCGATGGGCGATGATGAATCGATTTTGCATCATCAAGATGAAGTCATAAAGCTTGTGGATTTACACGGGCAATTCGTGATGCCAGGTTTAGTGGATTCGCATCTTCATCCTTTTTGGGGCGCTTCTCAATCATTGAGCTGTGACTTAAAGCATCAAGTGCTCACCAAAACTGAAATTTTAACCAAAATTACACAATATGCTGCAAATTATGTGCAGGAACATAAAGATAGTTGGATCATTGTGCGTGGCTGGATGCAACCTGATATGTTGCCCATTGGCAGTGAATTAACTTGCGATGACTTAGATAAAATCTCTCTCAATTACCCAATTATTATTTTTTCTAACGATTGCCACTTACTAGTTTGTAACTCATTGGCTCTATCATCTTTCAAAACTGTGGATATTCCTGAAAATGCAAAGTTCAAAGGCATTTTAGAAGATGGCCCTGCCATGCAAGCATTTGATGAAATCACACGTTATTCCGATGATTATGCATTGAGAGTAGCGAAAAAGGCGCAATCCTTATTGAATGAGCAAGGCGTTACAACAGTGATGGATGCACGAGCAGATGCCGTGACATTCAATGCATTTCAGTCATTAGCACAATCTAATGAATTAACATTACGAGTTTTAGGTGCGAGAGAAATTCCTGCAAAAGCTTTCGCAACAGCTGATATGATTCCTGATGCTATTACCGAAACTCAAGCATTTATGGCGAAATTTTCATATCAACAAACCGCATTACAGCCAACCACAACGATTTCGCACATTAAATTTTTCATTGATGGTGTATTGCAAGCACCATTACATACAGCGTTATTGAGAAAACCTTACCATTTAGATGGCATTGAGCAATATGGTGATTGTTACTATGATAAAGCATTACTCACAGGGCTATTGTGCCAAACGAATCAGTTTGGCTGGCATCCTCACATGCACACAGTGGGCGATGCAGGCATAGATTTTGCCTTGGATTGTATTGAAGCTTCTCAAGAGAAATCACCAAACTCAGCAGTAAGAGCAGGATTCGCACACAATGAATTGACAGTGCCAGAGCATTATCCTCGTTTTAAAGCATTAAATGTGATTGCAACGCAATCGTTACAGTGGGGCGCGATGTGTGAAGTAACACAGGCAACTTTTGAGGAATTGCTTGGTAAAGAGCGCATTGAGTATTTTGAATGTGCAGGACGATTCTATGATGCGGGTGTGAAGGTGGCTTATGGCAGTGATTGGCCAATTGATCATTTGAATTTGTGGGAACATTTCCAATTGAGCATGAAACGACAATTAATGGGTAGCCATTACCAACATGTGAATGATCGTGAGCTAACTGTATGTGAAGTTTTACGCTCAGCAACGATTGATGCGGCATATATGTTGGGGCAAGATCAGAATATTGGCTCATTAGAGGTAGGAAAATTCGCAGATTTTATTGTATTAAATCAGAATCCTTTTGAGCTAGAACGATATAAAATTCATACAGTTAAAGTAGAACAGGTTTTTTTAGGTGGAAAACCTATAAAAATTTCATAGAAACGCTTGACAGATCGTGAAAAAAATATAAAATGAGCACCTCACTTGCCGGAGTGGTGGAATGGTAGACACGGAGGATTCAAAATCCTCTGCCTTTAAAAGCGTGAGAGTTCGAGTCTCTCCTTCGGTACCAAATAGACACGCCTAAAACCCAGTTAAACACTGGGTTTTTTGCTATCTGAGTTTTGGTTTGTTCTAAAATCTGTTCCTTATATGTGTCAGTGTAAAGGCAAACGTTGAATAATAATGCTAAACTTTTCTCCTAATAACTGCTTGAATACAATGAATAATAATTAGGAGAATTTTATGGGATTAGAGTTAGAGCTCGACCGTGATGGCCCATCTAATGACGAACGAGCTTTACGGCTTGAACAGGAAAGAGCAAGGGAATTAAGCCGTGAGTTGGAACTCCAAAAAGATACAGTTAGCCTTGATCGTGGCTTAGAAAAAGTCGATACATTATCAGATATGTCACTGCAGTGTTTATCTGAGACAGAGCTAGATTTTATTAAACGTGAAATCAGCGAATTTGCTTTTATCAAAACAGGTAGCCCAGCCAATATCCAAGAATTAGAGTATGATCCTGATCGTAATTTAGTTTTAGCACGTTGTAATGGTCGTTCTTTACAGATAGAACTCGATAAAGAAGGTTTTGAAAAACCTATAGAAGTTCGTGAAAAATTAAGTGAATTACAAACTTTAGAACAAAAGCACCAACAACTAGAAAAGAATGTTGGCCATTTAGAGGATATGGTTCGCATTGCCATTGACCAGCACAACAAAGATGCCTTAATGCAAGAGATCAAAATAGAACAGTCTAGCCAAGGATTAATGGGTGTATGGAATAAATTGACAGGACAAATTCCTGAACCGTATCCTTCTTTATATGAAAAGCCTTTAACCCATGATGACTTAACACGTAGTTTATTAATAGCTGATGTGAAAACAGAGAGTTTTCAGCAGTTATTGGACGATCAAATGTCAGATATTCGACGTTATCCTCAACAAATTGATGAACAGTTGGATAGAGTGGTAGAACAAAGCAGAGAGCATCTAGAGGCAGTTAAACTCGAAACTGGAGCAATGGTTGCACGACATGAATTAGAAAGAACTGCCAAACAACCTGAAATAGAACCACAACTTGAAAGATCTATGGAGGCACCTCCAATCGTTGATGAAAGGCAACAAGACTCAAGACAAGAAGATTTAAATCCAACGATGTCTCAAGATGAGAGAGAGCTCACTCCGCAACTGGACATTAGCCAGAATAAAATCGATGAAATGAATGCTCTGTATGAAAATCGATTGAGTGATATTAATCTGAAATTAGAATCCATTACGAATGATAGACAGTCTTTAGGCTATTGGGATCAGCCTAATTATATTCTGAATAGTGATATGAGTTATTTTAATCAGCTGACTGCAGAAAAATATGATATTCACGATGTATTAGAAAAATCACCACAAGAACAATTAGAATATTTAGAAATGCATCCTGAATTACAAAAATCAAATGATTCATTGGAAAAGTCTCAGGATCAACCAGCGAGTTTTGATGATCTTAAATCAAGATATGGTATCGGCGTTCAAGGTTTTACTGCCCCTGAAGTAGCAGAAAATTCTTTAAGTGAACAAATCAGAGATGCTCATGAAATTACAGAACATCATCAAGCATTGCGTGATGAATATACTGAAAAAATGGCAATACTTAATACAGATGAGAGAGTTGATTACATTAAAACTAATCCGCTTGAGTTATCTGTGGATCAACTTCAAGATACACTGGATACTTTCTCCTTGATCCAACAAATAGAATTAGCTCAACAGCAAGATTTGCTACCAGAGGAACTCGCAACCTCTCTAACTTTAGGCATGGGGGAGCTTGCTGTGACGGCACCCATTAATTGGTCAGTGAAGATGATGGCAAATGTTGCAGCGATGCCAGCTGTTGCAATGGATATTGATTACGATGCGATCAGGGATGATTTAATTCAGCGTTATAGTTTTGAATCATCAGAGCACCTTGATCGTTTAATGCAACCGATTCATGAGGCATTAGCACCGACATTACAGGAAATTTATCAATCATCAGTCGATCAATATGGTGAAGAACAAGCAAAGTTAATGCTTAAAGGCCTTGAAGGTTTAGGTGATCTTTTAATGGTGAGTGTATTGGCACGTGCACCTATTGAAATGGCTGTAGATCGCCAAGAGTTACAGAAACTTGTTCACGCTGAATTAAATAATCCTGATAAGGTTGCAAGAGTGACTGCCGAACTTCGCCAAGAGCTTTCTGAAAATATGTTTCATCTTACAAGAGAAAGACCTAAACCTATTATAGATCGACATTACCCAGAACTTAGAGATACCCCAACAGTTGTTGCAGAAGTTAAAATTAATGGTCAAGTTTTTAGAGATGCTAATCAAAGTGCAAGGTCTTTGGAGTTATTTGATGCCAATAAACCAACTTTGATCAGTGAAGAGATTATGGCTAAACAACTAAAAAGACCGGATAAAAATTATCCAAATGGCAATATGGCAACTGCCCATGCAGAAGTTGGATTACTACAAAAAATGCACGACGAAGGCTTATTAAAAGGAGCAAATGTAGAGATGACAGTGAAAGGGCTAGATGTTTGTCAATATTGTAAAAGTGATATCGTGCAAACTTTAAAAAAAGCAGGAGCAGAATCAATTAAAATACATGCTTTAGATAGGGATACAGGCCTGCCAAAAACATATTATTGGGATAATAATATGAAAAAATTAATAGTATTGGAGAACTAATTATGCAAATAACAAGAAGTATTGGTGGGTTTTATATTAAAGAAGGATTGAGGTATCAATTGCCGTTAATAAAATCTCCAACAATCACTGATATTTTAAACACTCTTGATATCATGAAAGATAAAACAGGAATTTTGGGGATAAAAAATAACATGACAGAATCAGATGAGTTAGAGATATATATAGAAAATGATAATTATATGGCTACATTAATGTCATTTGATGAAAAAGATGATAATTACTATGTCAGAACATTACATAATTCCAAACCAATCGATGATCCTAATGCACCAGCAGGATTTTCTTATATGTTAGGTGAAACCTACGGGAGTTCAACTATTGTTCAAGACTATGAGTTAATAAAAGAGATAGTTTTAGAATTCTATGAAACAGGTGATGTTTCTAGGGATATTTTGGATTAAAACATAATTAGCCACTTAAATATTAAGTGGTTTTTTGTTGATGGGTATTGTTAGTAAATAATCTCATTGAAATGGCAACTGCTCATGCAGAGGTTGGTTTATTACAACAAATGCACGAAGCTGGACTACTTAAAGGTGCAAATTTGGAAATGACAGTTAGAGGGCTCGAAGTCTGTCAATATTGTAGAAGTGATATTAAAGCAATAATAAAAGCAAGTGGCGCTAGGTCAAGAACTATTCATGAAGAAGCTATTGGTCAAACTCGTTATTGGGAGTCTGGAATGGGTAAATGGAGAATAGAAAAATGGGAGAAATAATAAATGACTAATTATACATTAGTAGATATGTGTCCTCGTAAAGCAATACATACACACAATGTTAAATGGGAGCAAATTGAAATTTTATTGAAAGCTATTCATAATTCAAAATGGGGCTCTATAAGCCTTGAGGTGGAAGATATTAATGCCGTTGATTTAGGTCCTACGGATTTAAATCTTAAAATAGAAAATGGTTGGTATCTTATAACCTTAATGGAAGTTACTGAAAATGATGAAGAAGTAAGAAGTTACTATAAGCCTGATCCGAATTATAAGATGGTAGAAATTTTAGGTTATGAATGGTCATCAACTCAACTAATTCGTGATTTTGATTTGGTTTTACAGATATTTAAAGAATTCTATGAAACAGGCGATGTTTCCAAAGATATTTTAGATTTTGACTAAAGATATACTGATCAATTAGTTTAAAAATAAAATGAAGTTGCAGAACGTCATCAAGCATTGCGTGATGAATATACTGAAAAAATGGTAATACTTAATACAGATGAGAGAATTGATTACATTAAAACTAATCCGCTTGAGTTATCTGTGGATCAACTTCAAGATACACTGGATACTTTCTCCTTGATCCAACAAATAGAATTAGCCCAACAGCAAGATTTACTACCAGAGGAACTAGCAACCTCTCTAACTTTAGGTATGGGGGAGCTTGCTGTGACGGCACCCATTAATTGGTCAGTGAAGATGATGGCAAATGTTGCAGCGATGCCATCGGTTGCAATGGATATTGATTACGATACGATCAGGGCTGATTTAATTCAGCGTTATAGTTTTGAATCATCAGAGCATCTTGATCGTTTAATGCAACCGATTCATGAGGCATTAGCGCCGACATTACAGGAAATTTATCAATCATCAGTCGATCAATACGGTGAAGAACAAGCAAAGTTAATGCTTAAAGGCCTTGAAGGTTTAGGGGATCTTTTGATGGTGAGTGTATTGGCACGTGCACCTATTGAAATGGCCGTAGATCGCCAAGAGTTACAGAAACTTGTTCAAGCTGAATTAAATAATCCTGATAAGGTTACAATGGTGGCAACTGAACTTCGCCAAGAGCTTTCTGAAAATATGTTTCATCTTACAAGAGAAAGACCTAAACCTATTATAGATCGACATTACCCAGAACTTAGAGAGACTCCAACAGTTGTTGCAGAAGTGAAAATTAATGGTCAAGTTTTTAGAGATGCTAATCAAAGTGCAAGGTCTTTGGAGTTATTTGATGCCAATAAACCCACTTTGATCAGTGAAGAGATTATGGCTAAACAACTAAAAAGACCGGATAAAAATTATCCAAATGGCAATATGGCAACTGCCCATGCAAAAGTTGGATTACTACAAAAAATGCACAACTCATGATATTAAAGTTGCACCTGAATTACTCAGCAAGGTATCCTTGAAAACTACTGAATATTTCAGTGCTGATAAGGGTTATGATTCTGATGATTTTAGAAAAATAATTACAGAACAGTCAGTGAAAGCAATCATTCCTAAAAAGCGAAATACAAAAGCTAATAATAATCATATGGATTGGTATATTTATAAAATCAGACATTGAGTTGAAAATACTTTTGCTCGGCTGAAACATTTTAGAGGAATAGCAACAAGATATGACAAGCTAAAACGACATTATGAAAATACCGTTGCTTTAGCTTGTGCTTATATTTGGTTAAGATTATGAATGTTCAACACGCCCTATTTATTTTTTATAAAAATCACTATTTCTAGTGATACCTAATTTCCTAATTAAAGCCTACATTATTACCCATTTATAAAATGCTATAGAACCATCATGGTGGGGTAAATCAAATGAATCATATTTTTAAAATTGTCTGGCATCACGCTTTATGTAAATGGGTTGCAGTACCTGAATTTGCCAAGAGCCAAGGCAAGAAAAACACGCTTAAAAAAACAGCAGTGGCTATGACGATTGCTGGCCTGAGTTTCGGTAGTAATGTCTATGGAGAGGATGGGTATTCGCTCAGTAAAGATGAGAAGAGTTACTCCGGCATAGGAAGAGAAATTATTGGAGCCAAAGGTAAGGATGGCCGTGATGGTTTTATGGTGATAAAGCCAAAAGCAGGAAAGCCTGGGGAGAGTATTGGCAGTAATTTAGAAATACAGCATGAAGAGGTTGATCCCAAAACAGGTATTGTGTATCTAACATATAAAGACGATAAAGGTGATACAGTAATTTACCGTCTTGAGCCTAAGGATAAAAAAAAATTAACTGAGTATACAGTATATAAAGGCAGGGATAGTCAGAATGAAATTGAGACAGTGAATGCCACAGTTGTCCCCGGTGAGGGTGAGAATTTTACAGTCACAATACCAAAATATGCTCTAGAAATGGCATTTTCACCAGATCCTGACATGCCTATTGAGGTATTTGCTGGCGATAAAGCAGAGGGCTTAACATATACTGTTGAAGGCAATGGTCACAAGATTACTCTTCAGCAGATGCTATTAATAAAGCCATCTTCTGCTATTTTTGCCATAACCGAAGGAGGAAAGGGCGGTACAGGTGGTACATACACGCTGGGTGGTAGTGGTAGAGCTGGTGGTAAAGGTGGCGATGGTGGAACGGTAAGTTTAACTGTAACGGACACAAATATTGAATCCAAACTGAATAATGTGACTGGTATTGTTGGTCAATCTTCTGGTGGTGATGGTGGTGATGGTGGTGCTTCTATTGGCGCAATTGGAGAGCATGGTGGATCAGGGACTAATGGTGGCCTTGGTGGTCTTGTGATTGTTGATGTCACCAATACAAACATCAATATGAGTGGCAAAAACAATATAGGAATATTAGGCAGCAGTAGTGGTGGTAAGAGTGGAGATGGTGGAAAAGGTATAGGATTAGTATCCAAAGGTGGGAAGTCAGATACAGCAGGTTCCGGTGGGGATGTCTTTATTACAACAAACAATACGAATATAACCCTAGAGGGTGAATGGTCTACAGGTATCTTAGGGCAATCAGTAGGTGGTGCAGGTGGTAAAGGTGGCACAAGTATTGGGTTAGTTAGCTTAGGTGGTCAAGGTGGTGCAGGTGGTAACGCAGGCAATGTCAAAATCACAAGTGTAGGCAATATTTCGATGAAGGGTGAAAATGCCATTGGTATTGTTGGGCAATCACTGGGTGGTGGTGGTGGTAACGGTGGTAAGGGATTTAGCATTGTAAATTTAGGTAGTCAGGGAGGCGCAGGTGGTGATGCTGGTAGTGATGCGGGCATTAAAGATCCCAATGCTAAATTCGCTGTTTCTATCACTAATAAAGGGATGATACAAACACGAGGTAGTGGAGGTCATGGCATTCTTGCACAGGCGATTGGCGGCGGTGGCGGTAATGCTGGCTTCATGGTTGGCTTGGCAAACATTGGTGGTAAGGGTGGTGCTGGTGGTGCGGCTGGCAATGTGATTGTGGAGAACAATAATACAGTTACAATTAGTGGTGAAAATGCTCATGGGATATTAGCACAATCGATCGGTGGCGGTGGTGGTACAGGTAACAGTCAAATCTCTGGGATATTCACATTAGGCGCTGATGGAGGTAAAGGTGGTACAAGTGGAAAAGTCACCATTAACAATACATCATCAATCATTACAGGGGATAAAAATCAAAAATTTAATAACTCCAGCGCTATGATCGCACAATCGATTGGTGGCGGTGGAGGAAGTGGTTCTAGTATATTAAGTCTTGCACCTATTGTTGGTATTAATTTGGGTGGTAAAGGTGGTGAGGGTGGTAATGCTGATGATGTATATATCAATAGTATAGGCACTGAAGAAAATCAAATTACCTTGCAAACAGCAGGTGATCAATCGACGGCAGTTATCGCTCAATCGATCGGTGGAAATGGCGGTAATGCGGGTAGTATAATGTCTCTTACAACTGCTCCGGGCATCCTGCCCAGCTTTGAAATTAATCTGGGTGGAAAAGGTGGGCTGGGTGGTAAGGCTGGTGAAGCTAAAGTTGCCACGGAATATAGTAATATTATTACAATGGGCGATTTTTCTAGTGGTATTGTTGCACAATCTGTCGGTGGCAATGGTGGCCAGGGAGGCTCTATTGTCAGTGGTGCTGTTTCGGGGCTGCCTATCACTATAAATATGTCAGGTAAAGGTGGTAAAGGTGGGAATGCAGGAAAAGCTACTGTTGAAACGACGGGTGGTACTATTTGGACTCAAGGTACAGCATCTTCAGGTGTGATTGCTCAATCCATTGGCGGCAATGGTGGTAATGCAGGCTCCATTATTTCAGGTTCACTAAGTACAATAGGTAACAATATAAGTGTAAATATTGCAGGTGATGGTGGTGAAGGTGCAACATCAGCTGAAGCTAGTATTAATAATAAGAGTGATATTTTGACGGAAGGCAGTGAATCGAATGCCTTAGTTGCACAGTCTATTGGTGGAAATGGTGGTAAAGGTGGTTCAGCTATTTCTGCTCAAGTGGGTGCTGTATCAGCGGGTGTTACAATGTCTGGTGATGGTGGACATGGTGGAGTATCTGGTATTGCAAAGATTATTAGCATAGGAAATCTTCTAACTTCTCAAGCTAACTCAACTGCAGTGGTCGCACAATCCATCGGTGGTAGTGGTGGTGATAGTGGCATGTCTATTGCAGGCGCATTGAGTGGTTTGGCTTCACTTCAGGCTTCTATCTCTGGTGGTGGCGGGAATGGTGGGGAAAGCGGTTCTGTTTCTGTGATCCTAGGTCAGAAGGACGAGAAGAATAAGAGTGATATTAGAGATATTATTTGGACCATAGGTGATAATTCTAAAGGTATTGTGGCTCAATCTGTTGGTGGAACAGGTGGGAATGTTAATATTGCTGTTTCTGCAGCTGTGAGTGCTGGCCTTGCTGCTGCGAGTGCTTCTGTAACATTGGGTGGTAATGGTGGTCAAGGAGGCACAGCTAAAGATGTCACTGTTGAGTCTTACCAAGATATTTATACCGAAGGGCATAATTCAGGTGCAATACTGGCACAATCCATTGGTGGCAGCGGTGGTAGTGGCGGTATGGTGGTCTCAGGTAGCCTTGCTGGTGCGGCAAAAGGGCCTGCATTGAGTGCATCTGTTGCGATAGGTGGTAATGGTGGTAGTGGTGGTAATGCAGATACAGTTTCTGTCATCAGCAAAGGCAATGTGTTCACAAAAGGTGATTTTTCTGACGGTATTGTTGCTCAATCCATTAGCGGTGATGGTGGTATAGGTGGGAATGCGATCGCTCTAAGTTTATCGGTCAGTCCAAAAAGTAGTGTGGGTGCTTCTGTAAGCTTAGGTGGTAAAGGTGGCTCGGCCAGTTATGCGAAAGATGTCACTGTTGAAACAGATGAGAATATTATCACAAAAGGTCTTCTCTCAGCAGGTATTGTTGCACAATCCATCGGTGGTTCTGGTGGTAAAGGTGGCTTCGCAGTTGCAGGTGGTATCGTTGCATCAGGTGAAAGTGCGGGGAATGTATCTGTTGCATTGGGCGGCAATGGTGGTCAAGGCGGGGAAGCTGGAAATGTGACAGTGGATAATAAAGCACATATATTGACAGAAGGCTTCGGTAGTACTGGTATTTTGGCACAATCTATAGGTGGCAATGGTGGCTCTGGCGGCAGTAGTATCAGTGGTGATATTACAATGTCGAATAGCAATAATATCACAGCCCAAGTCTTATTAGGCGGTAATGGTGCCAGTGGTGGAATTGCAAAGGATGTAAAGGTTATTAATAACGATGCCAGTATCGTGACAAAAGGCCTTCTCGCTAGCGGGATTATTGGTCAATCCATTGGTGGTGATGGTGGTGTGGGTGGAATGGCTGTGAGTGGATCAATCAGCATCTCTGCTCAGGGAAAGCCTATCAAGGCTGGTGTTAATCTCGGTGGTAATGGTGGTCAAGGTGCTGCTGCTGGTTCAGTCACGATTAATTCATATAATAAAGATATTATGAAGGGAAATGATGGCGAGGATGTTGCAACTATTTGGACGGAAGGGGCATTATCGCATGGGATTTTGGCACAATCGATCGGTGGTTCGGGTGGCCAAGGCGGTGGCTCGGGTGATGTATCAGTTACAGCATCAGCAGATAAAGGAAATATTCAGCTTGGTGTAGAATTAGGTGGTAATGGTGGCGCTGGTAATGAATCTGGTGCTGTAACAGTCATTAGCCACGATAATATCTATACTAAAGGCGTTGGCTCTAGTGGTATTTATGCACAATCCATCGGCGGTGACGGTGGCGATGGCGGTTGGGGCTTCAATGCAAGTTTAAGCGGTAGTTTAAGTGCATCAAGCAATTTCAATGCAAATGTTGCATTGGGTGGTAAAGGTGGCAATGGTGGTAATGTCGCTAAAGCAGTTGATGTTACTTCAATAGGTACAATCAGTACAGTGGGTGATCATAGCCAAGGTGTGCTTGCCCAATCCATTGGTGGCAGTGGTGGTAATGGTGGCATGACGATGAATGCAGGCTTAACCACTAAAGGCAATAACTTTAATGTCGCATTAGGTGGTGAAGGCGGAACAGGTAATACGGCTGGTGCTGTTACCGCAACACGAATTGGTAATACATATACGATAGGCAATTCATCCGATGGTATTTTGGTGCAATCTATTGGCGGTGGTGGCGGTAATGGTGGCATGAGCATTACTGGCAGTGGAGCATTGTTTAATTCAAAGAACTTTTCTGTCTCTGTTGGTGGTAAAGGCAGTATTGGTGGTACGGCGGGCATTGTCACTGCAACGAATACTGGCAACATTGTGACTAAAGGTCATAGTTCAAAGGCAATTTTGGCACAATCCATCGGTGGTGGTGGTGGTAATGGCGGTGCCGCTTATGCTTTTGGTGCCAATGCTATCTCCACTGAATCCAGTTGGACAGTAACAGCAAGTATCGGCGGTGCTGGCGGTCAAGGGAACACTAGCCAAACTGTTACCGTGACAAATAATGGTATTTTAGTAACGGAAGGCAGTTATTCACAAGCTATTTTGGCTCAATCAATCGGTGGTGGCGGTGGTAACGGTGGGCTTTCATTGACAGGTGTTTTAAATACGGATGGCATTGGTAAATTTGGTAAATCAAATACAGTCAATATTGCAGTGGGTGGTATGGGTGGAACAGGAAACTCTTCAGAAGTAGTGACTGTTAATCAAATCGGGGATATTTGGACGAAAGGCGTAGGATCATCAGGCATTCAGGCTCAATCAATCGGTGGTGGCGGTGGTAATGGTGGTAATGCTACCAATGAACGCTTAACGTTTACTTGCGAAAAATACTGTAGTTCATCTGGGAAATCTTTAGGATCGAACTTTGCATTAGGCGTTGGAGGCTGGGGTGGCAGTGGAAATAATGCGGCTGCTGTTAAAGTAACTAATGACGGTAATATTTTGACAGAAGGTTTTTCTGCGCATGGTATTTATGCCCAATCCGTTGGTGGTGGCGGTGGTGATGGTGGTAATGCACTATTGGATGCGGAAAACTTTGTGCTATTAAAACAAGAGGAAAATGAAGAGGATGATCCGGGTATTTCTATCGGTATTGGTGGTTACAAGGGGGCAGGTGGCGAAGGCGGCACTGTTACAGTAGATAGTAGCGGTGTTATTCAGACTACTGGTGATCATGCAAAAGGTATTTTAGCCCAATCCATTGGTGGTGGCGGTGGTAATGGTGGCAATGTTGATGGAAGTTTGATTGGCATTGGTGGCGGTGCTTTCCAGCAAGAACTCAGTGGCACAATTGGCAAACTCTTATCAGATGACCCAACTGCTGATGGATCAAGTGGCAATGGTCAATTGGTTACAGTGAATACAGGCAGTTTTGCTAATACAGGGCAAGCATCGACAGCAAGTCAGATTATAACCAAAGGTAATAAAGCAGATGCGATATTTGCTCAATCCATCGGTGGTGGCGGTGGTATTGGTGGCACGGCGCAAGGCAAATTGGCATTGGGCGGCGATGGTGGCGCAGGCGGCCATGGCGGTGCAATTACTATTCAAAATGATAGTATTCTTTTAACATCAGGCCGTTCTTCTTCTGGCATTATGGCTCAATCCATCGGTGGCGGTGGTGGTACTGGCGGTGCCGCTGACGATGCATTGGTTGCCGTTGGTGGCTCAGGTTCCAGTGGTGGAAATGGCGGTACAGTAAATATTCAAAATATTAATTCGATTCATACGCAAGGTATTGGTTCTCGTGGGATATATGCTCAGTCTATTGGCGGAAGCGGTGGTAATGGTGGTGATGCTTTACAGTCAAAAGTTGCCATTGGTGGCGGTGCATTGGCAAGTATTACTGGCGTGAGCGCTCAAGCTCAGGGTGGAAATGGTGGAGAAGTGACCATTAATAACCTTGCTAAGCTAAGTGATTATATTATTTTGACAGAATCAGATCTATCAGATGCATTAATGGCGCAATCCATTGGTGGCGGTGGTGGTACAGGCGGATCAGCGGATGGCGTGTTGGCCATTGGCGGATTTGCAGCCTCTGCGGGAGATGGTAATAAAGTCACCATCAATAATAATTTGATTTTAGGGACGAAAGGTATTCAATCCAATGGTATTGTTGCGCAATCCATTGGTGGTGGTGGTGGTATCGGCGGCGGTATTATTGCTAATGAAAAAACAACATCCATTATTGCCATTGGTGGGAATGGTGGCAAAGCTGGACATGGTAAAACTGTGACTGTTACTAACTCCGCAGAATTGATTGTTACTGAAGGTGATTTATCCCGTGGTATTGTTGCGCAATCCATTGGCGGCGGCGGTGGTATTGGCGGATATGTGATTGAAGATAGTAAAGGCTCAGATATTCGCAATACGATTATGGGCTTTGGTAGTAATGTACTCAATAAAGTCAGCAATACAATTGGCAGTGGTATTGGGAGCCTTTTATTGAATCAAGATGCTAAGGGCGGCGATGGTGATGCTGTTGTTGTGAATAATGGTTTTGAACAATCTACCGATAGTTTGATTATGACTAAAGGTAATGGCTCTGATGCAATTTTAGCTCAATCCATTGGTGGTGGTGGTGGTGCATCAGGCAGTATGGATGGTTTGTTTGTTGCAGGCGCAGCAGGTGCTGCAGCGGGTAAAGCTGGCCCAGTGACTGTTAAAAACTATGGTCAACTGAATACAATCGGTGCACATTCTAATGGTTTGGTGGCACAATCCATCGGTGGTGGGGGCGGCATTCGAAGTGGTATTGATGCAATAGCAACATCGAGTTCTTTGGGTGCATCGAGTAAAGCACAAGGCCATGCTGATCAAGTATCGATACATAATCATGGGTTAATTATTACGGAAAATGAATTCTCTATTGGAATGCTAGCGCAATCCATTGGGGGCGGTGGTGCTGCCATTGGATTGTCAGAAACAGTGATTTTTGGCAGTACTTCAGATGCCATGAGTAATGCTGATGCAGTGACTTTCACGAATACAGGCTCATTAAGTACATCTAAGGTGGGTTCTTCTGCAATTGTTGCGCAATCGATTGGCGGCGGCGGTGGCTTGGCTGCTGGCGCTCAACAGGTTGGGAGAGTGAAANTGGGGGCGGTGGTGCTGCCATTGGATTGTCAGAAACAGTGATTTTTGGCAGTACTTCAGATGCCATGAGTAATGCTGATGCAGTGACTTTCACGAATACAGGCTCATTAAGTACATCTAAGGTGGGTTCTTCTGCAATTGTTGCGCAATCGATTGGCGGCGGCGGTGGCTTGGCTGCTGGCGCTCAACAGGTTGGGAGAGTGAAAGGGAATGGTGATTCAGGTTTAGTGATGATTAATAATGATTCAGAATCTCTTCATACTCAAGGCGCTTTTTCACATGGTATCGTTGCTCAATCATTGGCAGGTGGCGGTGGTTATGCCAATATATTAGATGGCAAAAATAATGTGATTGGTTATGTAGCAGGAAGCTCTGGTGGCTCAGGAAATTCTGGCGGTGTTGTGATTAAGCATAATGGATTGATTTTAACAGAAGGTACTGGCTCTCACGGTATCTTGGCACAGAGCCAAGGTGTACAATCTGGTAACATTAATATTACCGTTAATGCAGACAGTAGCATCATTGGTGGCTATGGCAATGGTTCTGCCATCATGATGAATGGCGGTGGCAATAATACTGTGCACAATATAGGTTTACTCACTTCTTTGGGTACTAACATTGCTTATCGATTATCTGATCAACAAGATGAAAATGGCATATGGCAGTTGGCTGCTACGGGCTGGACGGATGGCACAATCATTCGGGGCGATATGGGCAATAATACTATCGATAATGGCCATTATATGGCTGGATCTATGTATTTGATGGGCACCAATCAAACCGTCACCAATCGTGAAACAGGATGGTTGTTGGCTGGTAATACATTGCAATTAAAAGGCATGGTGAATAGTAATGGCTTATTGGTGAATGAAGGTAAATTAGCAGTGGGCAGCGTGAATCAAGTGGCTCATACTCGTATTGAGGGTGATTTCCAGCAGGATGAAACGGGTATTTACTATTGGGATTATGATTTAGATCGCAATTCACAAATGCCAACAGCAGCGCCGCAAATTGGCAGAATGGCTCAGCGTAGCATGTTGATGGATGCACCAATGGATACGATGCAAAATGCCTTACCCTCTGTTGGTTCGTATGATGTCTTAAATGTCACTGGACAAGTAAAAATGAATGGCGTGCTTTCAATCAATGTGATGAGCCCAGGCAAAGCAACGCCGGGTGTCAGCCATCAAGTAATGGTGACAGCGCAAGAGCTAACAGATCATGGCATTGAGTTAAGAAGCGTGCCTTCTGCAGTGGCTGTATTTGATAAAATTGTGAGTCAAAATGGCTTCACAGTAAGATCCGAAATTGATTATTCTCGAACAGGGCTTACAGAAAATGGGCATAGATTAGGGGATGCGATTAATAATATCCAAAGAGATCAAAAGTATGCTGCTTTTGAACCCATTGCCGCAGCACTTTTCTATCAGAAAGATATGCAAGCGCTTCAAACAGCTTATGATTCCATTATGGGTGAAGGTTCTGTGGGCGTAATGCAAAGTGCCTTTAGTTATTCAAGCAGAATGATGAAAGTGATGCAGCAGCAGGCAGTAGATTGGCTATCGAATACAAGATATCAAAACAGAGCATTGAGTGCGGATTGCCAGCAATCATTGGATGCAACAACATGCCAATACAATGAGAAGTTGAGAACGTGGATATCATTTGATCGATGGAGTGAGGATATCTCAAACAACACAACCATTGGCTCAGGTGCTTATCATTCTACTCAAAACTTGAGCGCATTGGGGATTGATTACCAGGTGGATGAGCGAACATTGCTAGGCGCAGCGATTAGCCGAGGTAGTTCGAATTATCATGTAGATGATAGAGCTACAAAGGGTAGCTTAAGATCACATGGAGTCGGGCTTTATGGAATTAAAACATTTGGTGAAACTTATGTGAAAGCTTCCATGGGCTATGATTACTTTAGAGCGAATACAGAACGGTTTGCGATCATTCATGGTACGAATGAACCCATCATTCCTGTGGCAACGGTTGAGAGTAATCTGAAAGCTAAGTTTACGGGATCAGTCGCTAATGTTGGCGTTGAAGTGGGCACTCGCTTTGAATTTGAGAATGATTTGAATGTTTCGCCTTTCATCGGCATTCAAGCAAGTATGCTCAAGCAGAATAGCGCAACAGAAGAAGCAGTTAATACGGGTGATTTATTAGCTTTGAATTATCATAAAAAGACAGCTTATTCCGTTCCAGTTTTTGTGGGAGTACAAATTGATAAAACTTTCTTNATACAGAACGGTTTGCGATCATTCATGGTACGAATGAACCCATCATTCCTGTGGCAACGGTTGAGAGTAATCTGAAAGCTAAGTTTACGGGATCAGTCGCTAATGTTGGCGTTGAAGTGGGCACTCGCTTTGAATTTGAGAATGATTTGAATGTTTCGCCTTTCATCGGCATTCAAGCAAGTATGCTCAAGCAGAATAGCGCAACAGAAGAAGCAGTTAATACGGGTGATTTATTAGCTTTGAATTATCATAAAAAGACAGCTTATTCCGTTCCAGTTTTTGTGGGAGTACAAATTGATAAAACTTTCTTTTCACCAGGGGGAACACTACAAACCTATGCAAGAGCTGCATTAACGCATGAGTTTGCAAGTCGAAGAGAATTAACGGCCAATTTTGCTGTTGCGCCAGAGTATAATTTTACAACAAGAGGTGCTGCAGCACGTAGAAATAACGTTGCAGTTGACGTTGGTTTTAAAGTTATGCCAACGAAATCATTGGAAATGTATGGACAGTTCAATGGCATTTATGGTGGAAAGACTAAACACCAAGGTTTTTCAGTTGGGCTCAGTTATAAGTGGTAATGTCATATTATCTGTTTGAATAATCTATCCGTGAGCATCTGTATAAGATGCTCATTTTTATTAATGTAAGATTAAATGATGATCTGAATCGTGGTTTGTTGAGGCTTCGAATGGATGAGTAGCTGACCATTTAATTGTTCAACACGGTTTTTAATGCTTTGTAAGCCGACGGAAATTCTAGAAGAAAAAACGCTGCTAACATCAAAGCCAACACCATTATCTTGAATGTTAAAGATGATTTTATCTTGATCATATTGAAATGTAATGTGAACTAAGCTGGCTTGGCTATGCTTAATAATATTGCTCATAGATTCTTCCAAAATGCGATAGAGCAAGCTGCACATTTTTGATGTTGGCTCAATTTTCCATTCTGATTCAATGTCCCAAATGACTTGAATAGAGAGTTCATTGAATAGCAGATTAAAACGATGGCGAAGCGGTGCTAACCATAATTCTGGTGATTCAGGCAAAGGTTGCTGATCACCTTTAAATAAGTCCACGATCTGTCTTAGATCATTATTTAAGGTCTTGAGCATCACTAAGACTTGAGATTTATTGAGATTATGATCTTTATGATAATTCACAGAGGTAATCGCATGAGTGAGCGTACTACCCAATCCATCATGGAGTTCATGGGATAAAGCCAACCGATTTTGTAACTGGTTATTCTCTAAAGCCAACTTGTGTTGTTGATTCAAAGAGCGCGCTAAGTCATGTGTTGTTTCAACTATTTTTTGGTTGAGCTCCTGATTAAATTGTTCGATGCGCTTTAGGCTTTTTGTTAAGTGCAGAGATAGCGTCACTGTGAAGAAAATGGAGATCAATCCTGATGAATATGGCAAAATTGATACATTTAGCGGGATAATTCTTAGTAAAGAGAGTAAGTCTACGACGCTTAATATCAAGCAACCAAAAACTGCAGTGGCCAATAAGTATGTTTCTAATGATCTTTTACGATATGAGAGGTATAAAACCACAAATAGATTGATAAAAAATATCAGGAAATTGCTATAAAAAGCTACTGCGGTTGTTCGTGCTAACAAATCATTAGGCGTGATAAAAATTGCGAATAAAAATATGCAGTTAAGCCCTAAAAAAGCTCGTTCAACCTTATGATATTTTTTCTGTAAAAATCGCCATGTGAATACGCAAAAACAATAAATATAAGCCAAGAAAAATGCCATATTCATCTGTAGAAAGATATAAGAATTTGGTAGTGGGCTAGTTTCTATTGCAAGGATGTTATAGATAAAACCTGACCAGAAAATAGTGCTTAAACCAAAAAAGCCAAACGCTTGTTCTTGTCGGCGAAAGAACCAGATACAGGTTGAAATTGCACCCAAAGTGAGGGATAAACAGACATTGATAATAAATATGGTGCGCTGTGCCCAAACATTCTCTTCATATATTTTAAATATTTGCGTAGTTTTACCTAATGTCATATCGCCAAGGCCTGGGGCATCAATAGCAAGTCCCGCAACATATACGTAAATGGAGTTATGTCCAATATGAATGCTTGAAGGGGAGATTGGCCAATACATTGGGTTATTCCAATTTCTGGAGAAAGGCTCAATAAGAGAATTATCTTGCCAAATAAGATCATGATTAATATAGACCTTACCAGTCATACTAATTCGATTGATAGTCAGAGATAATGCTTCAGGCACAGCATTTTTATTTGGGCAAATTAGCTGCCAATCTACGCGATACCAAACACCTTGTTGATTTGGCCAACGGTCTCTCCATGTATCCGGTAATCTTATTGGCAGCCAATTTTGGTTTTTGGCAGGAATGTGGTTGTATTCACCAGGAATAGCATAACTATCATTGATGATAACAGAACAAGTATCTTTAGCAAAAACAAAAGATATTGGTACGAATACTAGCAGTACAAACAAACATAGTCTAAATAATCCCATTGGCTTTTGCTTTCTGTGTGGCCATTATTCTATTAGAAACTAATAGTTTTTGATAGCAGTGGCGGATATGAGTTTCTACAGTATTCTTGGAAACAAATAAATGATCAGCTATTTCTTGGTTACTCATACCTCTAGCAATGAGCTGTAAAACTTCAGTTTCTTTTTCTGTTAAATTAAAACTGTTAGTTGCCACTGTTGAAGTATTTTTTGGTTGATTAAATTGATCGTGTGATGATTGCTGGATTAAATATTGCGCAATGAAAGGATCAATTGGTGAACCACCTCGCAACACACTGCGAATAGCCAATACAATTTCTAGATCCTCTCGCTCTTTTAATAGATAGCCAATTGCTCCTTTTTTAATTGCATTTAAAATAGTTATTTCATCACACCAAGCGGAGATGACGATGATTGGCATCTCTGATTTCTTTTGTAATAAAATTTCTACAACGTTCAAGCCATTACCATCAGGTAAGTGCAGGTCGATCAATGCGAGTTCAGGTGTAATATGTTGTAATTGCTTTTGGAAATCATGCAGTGATCTAGATAAATGCAGTTCACTTTTTAGGTAGCCAATGCTCGTTAATATTTGTATTAATCTGTCAGCCATGATTTTATTGTCCTCAAGAATGAAGACAGGTTTTAAAAGTGAGATGGGGTCTAATGGCTGCATAAAATATGTGATGTCCTCTTTAAGCAATACATTAAGTATGACATTAAATAAAATTACTTTATATAAAGGTAACCATTTTAACCAAAATAAATTATTTAAGTATAATTTTTCATAATTATTTTTAATAATGAATATCTATAGTGTTAATTAGATCTGCATAATATATAATTTGTTGTATTTTTGTTGTATTAAAGAATATAAAGTAGTGATTTGTATATTTTCTTAAAGTTATTCGAATAGTGGCAATGACAAAAATCATTTATAGAGTTCAAGTAATGTAGAAATAAAAAATTTTTCTAATATATTGAAAGCATCCATCAACAGAGTAGAATACTGCGCAAAATAATTACAATATTATTTGATGTAGTATGTGTAGCTATATTTTCTGAAGGTCGTAAAATATTAACACTTACCAAGAGTTAGTTGTTTAGATTCAGGGGTAATAAATGAAAAAGGTAGTGAAAAGCTGTGGAATAGTGGCAGTTGCAGCAATGCTGTCGAGTTGTCAAACTTTTGATCTCGACCGCGACTATGGCATTATCGATTATGGTAACCATAATAGCGAGCTTTTGAAAAATAAAATGCACCGATTGTTGATAGAAAAAAATACTGTTGTCAGTATTGTTCAATTTGGTGATGCACATACATCCACAGGCTATTTNTATGGTAACCATAATAGCGAGCTTTTGAAAAATAAAATGCACCGATTGTTGATAGAAAAAAATACTGTTGTCAGTATTGTTCAATTTGGTGATGCACATACATCCACAGGCTATTTTACGGAAACTCTTCGTAATTTGATGCAACAAAGGTTTGGTGATGCGGGTGTTGGTTGGGTAACACCTGTCGGTATTACTGAACAAAAAGATATCACAGTGAAGCGGAGTGCGTATCAATGGGATATTATTAGCAGTCGTACTACGTTACAAGCAGATTTCCCAATGGGTGGCTATATTGCCAAACCTAAGCGTAATGGTGCCGAGATTAAAGTTGTTTTGAACTCAGCGAAGCGTGATAAAGGTTTGTGGGATATTCGTTTGATGGTGAAAAGCAAGACTACAGTTCCAATCTCTATCATAGATTCTGAAGGTCATGCAGATTTAACTTATAGCATGATGAATTTAGTACCTGATCAATGGCGTGTAATGAATGCAGTAACCACGATGCCATTTACCATTAAAGCAGATAATTCAGTTGAATTGGGTGGATTGTGGATTCAGAAGCATGATCAGGCTGGTGTCATCGTCTCAGCAATAGGGATGAAGGAAGCTCAATTGATCACTTGGAATCAGTGGTCACCACAATGGCTATCAGAATTGCAAACAACCAATAGTGATTTAGTCATTTTGGAATATGGTACAAATGAAGCTTTTGATGAAAAATTAGATGTTAAAGAATATCGTAAGAATTTAATTTCTAGTGTTAAACGCATTCGTAAACAATTACCCAATGCTGTGATTTTATTAATGAGCCCACCAGATTTAATGATAAAAGGAAAGACGCAAGGCTCATGTGTTGAACGTATGCCAATATCTTATGAAAACGTAAAATCTACTCAAGTTGCTGTGGCTCAATCTGAAAATTTATTATATTGGGATTGGCAGAAAGCAATGGGTGGTAATTGTAATATTGCCAAATGGTATACTGAAGGCCTAGCTGAGAAAGACCTTATTCACTTAACACCATTAGGTTATGAGATTAGCGCAGAGATGTTGTATAAATCATTGCTAAAATATTGGGGTATTTCTAAGTAATTAAAATATTTTGAGCATAAGAAAAGCCAATCTGAAGAGATTGGCTTTTTCACGTTTTATTATTTAATAATTTTCACTAATAATTCACCAACACCTTTTACAAATCCTATAATTTGATCATCAGGTTGAACAGCACCGACACCTTCTGGTGTGCCAGTCATAATAATATCACCAGGTTGTAACGTATATAATGTGGATAAATGCTCAATAATTTCATTCACATTCCAAATCATATTATTCAAATCAGAAGATTGGCGAACTTCGCCATTCACTTCTAATTCAATTATACCTTCGGTAATTTCACCTGATTGGGCTATCGCGATGATTTCAGACAAAATGGCAGAGTTCTCAAAATCTTTCGCAATATCCCAAGGATGGCGATTATCTTTTGCTTTGGCTTGAAGATCACGGCGAGTCATATCTAAACCACAACCATAACCAAAGATATGATTCACAGCATCTTGCTGAGAAATATTGGCACCGCTCTTCCCAATGGCAACAACGAACTCCATTTCATAATGGAGATTATCTGTACGTGTTGGATAAGGCATTTCAGAGCCATTTGGCACATAGCTACTTGGATGTTTTAAAAAGTAGAAAGGTTCTTGCTGCGTTTTATCCACAGTTGTGCCCATTTCTTTCGCATGTGCCATGTAATTACGACCAACACAAAATATACGATGAATAGGGAATAATTGAGTTGTGCCTTTAACTGGAATGGCAACTGGTTCAGCGGGTTGAAATATATATTGTTTTGTCATGATTGCTCCTTGGGTGAATTTTTATCATATAAATCTTAAGTGGGGTAATCAATCCCAAAATATCGTTTGAGTGCAATTTTACCTTGCTCAGTCCAAACGGCTTCACGAGTTTGTGGATAACGTTGAATCCAGCCCTTTTGTTCAAATAATTTTAAAAGTTGTTGTGCCAATTGCCCACTTAAATGAGGCTTTCTTTCGCTCCAATCTAAGCAATCATAAGCAAGCTTAGAGTTTTGTAGATTGATGTTTTTTATAGCTAATCCAATATTGTTTAACTGAGTTTTCCCAAGCTCTGTCACATGATAATGTTGCTCACCTATAATCCACTGTTTTTGAATCATGGCTTGTCGAATTTGCACAGCAATTGTACCCGCCAGATGCTGATAACAGCTTCGGGATAAGCGCAATGATAATGGCGTTGAACTTTTGATAGCATCATTCTGTGGCACTGAAAATGACATCAAAGTTTCCAATAATTGTGCAACTTCATCATTAACTAAGCAAAAGTAACGATGACGGCCCTGCTGAATCAGCTTAATTAAGCCTTGATTTTGTAATTTATTCAAATGAGCACTGGTTGTGGATGGTGCAATTTCTGCAATTGTACTCAATTCTGTTGCTGTATAGGCTTTGCCATCCATTAATCCGCATAGAATTTTAGCGCGCGAAGGATCCGCGATTGCTGTAGCTACGATTGATAGATGTTGGTGAATGTCTGTAGTCATATTTCGTTCGTGAGCGAAGTCTGAGAGAACGTGATGTTGCACAATAGCATATCACTTAGGAGAATTATGATGATATGTCCGTTTAAATCAGATGTTTTACACAATACTATGAATATTTTGCAGGATGCGACCTACAAAGTTAGGCCGCAAAATGAAGATGTACCAAAACTATTTCAAGGATTATTTATTGGTGAAGTTTTTGGTACTTTAGTTCGTATGAATGATGGTGAGCATCATTGCATATTAAAATTAGCAGTATCTCAAGCCTTGGATCATTTTGATGAGCAATATATTCAACAGCAAACAGAGCAGGTGATTCAATCTTCAAAAATTATGATTGATTCACCTGAAATGTTAACTCAAGCGATACAAACATGGCCAATTATGGTAGTTTCTGAGCAAATAGGTTTATATGTTGATGATGAATTGCTAAAGCATGTAGAGATTTTTGTGAATTGTATGAGTAATCCTTTTTTAAAGGAAACTATTCACAATGGTAATGAGTCCACAATGTGGTTACATCAACGTATTCAGTTAGTGAATGGTTCACTGAAGCAGCAATTAATTGAACATTGTGCCAAGCAAAATATTACAGATTCATTGATCATTAATAGCAATCTCTTAGGATTTTTCTTTCAAACATTGGATGGTACAAGTGGATTGATAGGATTAACATTATTAGAATCACAGTTATTATCCATTAAAAATACACGGCGCTTTCTAGGGGACGAAATGGTTGTATTACCATTGCAAGATGATGAGGAAAGTTTACCATTTGGTATAGGTGCTCATTGTTGCCCTGGAACATTATGGGCTAAAGTTATAACAGCAACAGTTATAAGATATTTGAAGCAATTGCCAATTCAAAAAGAATGGCTGCAAAACTATGAATGGAAAGCATCCATGAATGCAAATGTGCCATTATTTAAATCTACAGGAGCAAGAAAATGATCGCGGTAATTTTTGAATTAAAGGCGAACGAAGGATATCAACAAGAATATTTAGACATCGCAGCAGAATTAAAACCATTATTAAGTGAAATTTCAGGATTCATTTCGATTGAGCGATTTCAAAGTTTGTCTGATCCTACGAAATTGTTATCGCTCTCTTTTTGGGAAGATGAAGATGCTATTCAACAATGGCGTAATTTAGAATCTCATAGAATGGCTCAGCATAAAGGGAGAAACTCAATTCTTCAACATTATCGCTTGCGTATTGCACATGTTTTACGTGATTATGGCTTAGATGAACGAGACTTGGCACCTGAAGATAGTCGAAAATACCATCAATAAATGGCTGATTATCGAAAGATTTTTCTTTGTCATGGGCTTCCCAAAACATAGGCAATCCGTATAATATTCAGCTTGCAGGAGAGAGAGATTAACTCCGCCGAAGGCGCAAACTCCCATAAACGCTCAGGCTCATGTACTGCAATCACTTAATTGTGCCAACTGGAGAGAGAAACGATGTTTCCACCGAAGGAGCAAACAGCGAAAGCTGCATAAACTCTCAGGTACCAAGGACAGAGGGAGGGGCAAAATACTCAATAGGAGTTTTTGTGCTTTTCTATATCTATATCGTAGCAATTACAGCAGAAGCAATGTCAGGTGCGCTCGCAGCAGGTAGGCGCAATATGGACATGTTTGGTGTGGCACTCATCGCATTTTTAACAGCTTTAGGCGGTGGAACAATGCGCGATATTATCCTCGGCAATTATCCAATTTCTTGGACACAGCATCCGCCCTATATCTATTTAACGATTTCAGCAGGTTTGTTAACAATGCTTGTTGCCCGCTATATGCAACGTTTGAACAGTATGTTCTTGGTATTGGATGCGATGGGCTTAATTGCATTTACCATTATTGGTTGTAATGTCGCTTTGAATTTAGAGCCTCAATATCATTACAGCACTGTCGTTGTGATTATGGCAGGCATGATGACCGGCGTTGGTGGTGGGATTTTTAGGGATATTCTCTGTAATCGTACACCACAAGTTTTGCGTCATGAATTGTATGCCAGTGTTTCACTGTTAGTTGCGTTGTTGTATTTGGGGTTAAAATATTTGGGTATCAATGAAAATATTAATATGAGTGTTTCATTTGTGGTGGGTTTAAGCATCCGTTTAGCTGCCATTAAATGGAATTGGTCATTACCCGTATTTTCATATTCACCCAGTAAGTGGAAGTAACATGAAAAGGCGCAATAAGCGCCTTTTTTATTCAATCAGCACATCAGAATCTGCTTTAAAACTTTTGATGACAACAGTTGTTTGAAATTTACTGATATTGGGATCCTGTAAAAAGTATTGATGTGAGAGTGCTTCATACTCTTCCATATCGATCAGGTTTAAAATCAATAAATAATCAAAATTACCTGCCACATAATGCACATGTTGAATGCCAGGAATGGACATAAATATACGGCGATGATGATCTAAAATATGCGCTTCTTCCTGCTTNTTCATATTCACCCAGTAAGTGGAAGTAACATGAAAAGGCGCAATAAGCGCCTTTTTTATTCAATCAGCACATCAGAATCTGCTTTAAAACTTTTGATGACAACAGTTGTTTGAAATTTACTGATATTGGGATCCTGTAAAAAGTATTGATGTGAGAGTGCTTCATACTCTTCCATATCGATCAGGTTTAAAATCAATAAATAATCAAAATTACCTGCCACATAATGCACATGTTGAATGCCAGGAATGGACATAAATATACGGCGATGATGATCTAAAATATGCGCTTCTTCCTGCTTTAAAGTGATTTCAACAATAATAGTGATGGGGCGACCAACTTTTTTCGCATTAATGGTTGCTTTGTGGGCTTCAATGATCCCGGCGACCTCTAAGTCTTTAATGCGACGATTGATGGCAGATGCTGATAAATTAATGCGATCAGAAAGATCTCGCTGAGAAATTTTATTGTTCTTTTGCAATTCTCTTAAAATCTTCTTATCAAACTCATCTAAAATCATTATGGATATCCTTTAATCATACTTGCCAGAACATTGTTGCATTTAGATGGACGATTTTCACCAAACTCTCTCTTTTATAGCAACATTTCCAACTTTCCACTAGTAGAGATTAGGTAATCTATTAATAACACAAGCATTGCATGATTAAAGGAGTAATTGTGGTGAGAGATATTTTAAACTATCAAATGAATGAGCAAAAAAAGTCATATTGTGATGATTACGTTTTAGCATTATTAGATCAAAAAGAAGCTGCGAAGGTGCTGTGCTTTCATAGTAATTTTCGTGAATATACTCAAACACCTTTGGTGTCATTACCAAATTTAAGCAAATATTTAGGAGTGGAGATAATTCATGTTAAGGATGAATCTAAACGTTTTGGCTTAAATGCTTTTAAAGTTTTAGGTGGTGCATATGCTATTGGGAAATTTTTGGCACAAAAATTAAATCGTGATATTGAATCATTGACGTTTGAAGAATTAGTTTCTCCAAGTATTAAAACACAATTAGGTGATATGACATTTGTAACCGCAACAGATGGAAATCACGGGCGTGGTGTCGCATGGGCAGCGAATCAGTTGGGGCAAAAGGCTGTTGTGTATATGCCAAAAGGTTCGTGTGAAAATCGTGCTCAGAATATTCGCAATCATGGTGCTGAATGCATTATTACAGATTTGAATTATGATGGTGCTGTGCGTTTAGCTAACCAAATGGCTGAAAAAAAGGGCTGGATTATGGTGCAAGATACAGCGTGGGATGGATATGAGGAAATCCCCACTTGGATTATGCAAGGCTATATGACTTTGGCACATGAAGCTTTACAACAATTGCAAGATGCACAAACTTCACTGCCAACGCATATTTTTCTACAAGCTGGCGTTGGTTCATTTGCTGGTGCAGTCGCAGGTTTCTTTATACAAAATATGAAGGAAAATACGCCAATCATTGTTGTAATGGAGCCACATCAGTCAAATTGCTTATATCTCTCTGCTGTTGCTAATGATGGTCAACCACATAAGGTTGATGGTGATATGTTGACATTGATGGCAGGTTTAGCATGTGGCGAGCCAAATACAGTCAGTTGGCCAATTTTACGTGATTATGCAACATGTTTTTTATCAGTGGATGATGCTTTGAGTGCGAATGGGATGCGAATTTTAGCAGCGCCAAAATTGGGTGATTCATCCATTATTTCTGGTGAATCAGGTGCAATTGGTGCGGGTGTTTTGTATGAATTGATGAAGAAAGATAAATATCAAGATTTAAGAGAATCACTCTCTTTAGACAATCATGCACATATTCTATTGATCAGCACAGAAGGTGATACTTCCCCTGAAATTTATGAAGATATTGTGTGGTTAGGGCGCAATCAATATTAAAAAAAATCCCCTTTTTTCAAAGGGGGAACTTAGTGAAGGCGGTGAAATACGTTACTAGTTTGTAGTAATCGTCATAAAATTTGTTTTTTTATAAGTTTTACATAGTTATCTTTCATAAAAGATAATTATATGTAGTTTTTTTGTAATAAATATAATTACCGCTATTTGAGAAAAATTGCAATAAGAAATATTTAATTAGTAGCTAACTGATTGTTTTTCAGAAAAATAAAACCCTACCTCACGGTAGGGTTTGCATTATGTGTGAGATTACAGAAAGTTTCAATCTAATTTAAATAGTAAAACCACCATCCATATTCAACGATGATCCTGTCATATAACCTGCTTCAGGTGAGATTAACCACATGACTAACGATGCGATTTCTTCTGCTTTTTCATATCGACCAATGGGTAGGAATTGTTTAAGTGCATCTGCAAAATCTCCAGTATCAGGATTCATATCAGTATTGATAGGGCCAGGTTGAATATTATTCACTGTGATTTGTCGCGGCGCTAAATCTCGTGCCATTCCTTTGGTTAAACCGACAACAGCGGCTTTACTCATACCATAAATTGCACCACCTTCAAATGGAATGCGTTCAGAGTTCACGCTGCCAATATTAATGATTCGTCCACCATTTGGCATATAAGGAAGAGCTTCTCGGCTTGTGATCATTAAGCTACGAACATTAATGGCAATGGTTTTATCAAATTCTACGGTATCAATTTTATCAATAGTGCTTACAGCAAGATAGCCAGCATTATTGATCACAAAATTAATATGCCCGAAAGCCTTAACCGTTTTTTGAATGGCGACTTGCAAAGCTTGTTCATCCGCGCTATCAGCTTGTATTACGAGGATTGAAACAGGTTGATCAGGTTTTTGTAAGGCATGAACCATTGCATCTGCTTGTTCTTTTGATTTCTGATAAGTAAAAGCAACAGCAATACCTGCATGATGCAATGCTTCTACAGTTGCTTTGCCAATACCATGATAACCACCTTGTACAAATGCAACAGAATGATTGGAAGACATTTCATACTTCTAAAGGTTAAAATTCATAGGACTGAAGTCTAGCAATCCTGAAAAGTAATCTGTATCAGATTAGAATGAATGGACTATTCTAGATTTAGAATAAATAAAAACAGCTTAAATAGGTAATTTATGATTGAAGCATTATTAGTGAAATATGCAGTAGGTGGCGGAACGATTCTGATTGGAATGTTCTTTTATTTAATTTTTACATTCATTGGTCGTCGATATAAAGAACAGAAAAAAGGGATTGCTGCTCGCGTCACCAAGTCATTAATATTGTGTGGTGTGATTATAATCATTGCTCAATACATTATGCTGGCGTTGATTGATTTTGAGATTAAAGCAATTACACCAATGATGGTCAGAGTTGTGACAAGTATTATTATTGTCAGTATTTTATTGAACCGCTTATTCCAGATCATTAATCGACTAGAAGCTGCTCAGATCAAAAAACATGGTGATCCAACTTCTGCCAAAATCATAGCGCGGGTTTTTAAAATTGCTATTTTCATGGTGATTGTTCTGCTATTTGGTGAGCATTTTGGCATGAGTTTATCGGGCTTAATGGCATTTGGTGGTATCGGTGGTATTGCCATTGGTATGGCAGGTAAAGATATCCTCAGTAACTTCTTTTCAGGTGTCATGCTCTATTTTGATCGCCCATTCAATATTGGTGATTGGATTAGCTCACCTGATCGTCAAATTGAAGGAACGGTAGTGGAAGTTGGTTGGCGCTTAACAAAGATCATGACGTTTGATCATCGCCCTTTATATGTGCCAAATGCTGCATTCTCTTCCATCAGCGTGGAAAACCCAGGTCGAATGACGAATCGACGCATTAAAACAGAGATTGGCTTGCGCTATGAAGATGCTGACAAAATTGGTGTGATTGTTAATGATATTCGCACAATGTTGGAGCAAGATATCAAAATCGACCAAAACCAAACATTATTGGTGTACTTTAACGAATTTGCAGGTTCTTCCTTAAATATCATGATCTACTGCTTCACTAAAACTACAAAATGGGCAGAATGGTTAGCTGCACAGCAAGATGTTTATTTAAAAATGATTGAAATTGTACATAAACATGGCGCAGATTTTGCATTTCCGTCCCAAACTATTTATGTGGATCCAAGTAGCCGAGCGCCGATTAATATCGCATCGCCAGTGTCGACAGCATCTGTTCAGCCACAAGCGCAGGCGGAAAACCAAAATCCAAATTAATTGTTTTTTTAAGGTAGATAACGTGATGGGAGAATCACAATGTTGGAATATTTAAAAAGAAAAGGTGTGATGTGCTCCTCACGCGTTTATTTTATTGATGCATTGAGTTATATGGCGCTCGGCCTATTCTCATCATTATTAATCGGTTTAATCATTAAAACCATTGGTACACAATTATCTTTGGATAAATTTGTAGAATTGGGCTCATTTGCAATGGATAGTAAAATTGTGGGAGCTGCAATTGGTGTTGCTGTTGCAATGGCGTTAAAAGCACCACCTTTATTATTATTCAGTGCAGTTTTTGTTGGGGCTTTTGGCAATGGTATTGCGGGCGTTGCAGGCAGTTATTTTGCTGTGTTAGTGACAGTCGAATTAGCAAAGCTTATCTATCAAACAACTAAATTGGATATCTTATTGATCCCATTTTTTATGATCATGATGGGCTATTTCAGCTCAACATTGATCGGAGTTCCGCTCAATGAATTGATGAATTATTTGGGCAATACAATCAACTGGGCAACCACACAGCATCCATTTGTGATGTCGATGGTTGTAGCAACTGTGATGGGTTTAGCATTAACAGCACCAATTTCTAGTGCAGCATTGTCATTTATGTTGGGTTTAGATGGTGTTGCAGCTGGTGCCGCTGTGATTGGTTGTAGCGCACAAATGGTGGGTTTTGCTTCCATGAGCTATCGTGAAAATGGTATTTCTGGTGCGATCGCACAAGGCATTGGCACTTCAATGTTACAGATTGGTAATATTGTTAAAAATCCTTTGATCCTAGTGCCACCAACAATCGCAGGCTTAATCACAGCACCGATTGCGATTGTATTTTTCCAAATGATTAACAATAAAGCTGGTGCAGGTATGGGTACAAGTGGTTTTGTTGGACAATTTATGGCATTTGAAACAATGGGTTTTTCCACAAGAACAACCTTATTAGTTGCAATATTCCATATGATTTTACCGATAGCAATTAGTTTATTAGTTGCCTATTGGATGAGAAAAAAATCATGGATTAAAGAGGGTGATTTAACCCTGAAATTAAACTAATAAAAAAGCGCTGTTAGGCGCTTTTTTATTGAGAAACATTTATTTCATAATGATGGCAGATGCGGTCGCACAATCAAAAGGTACAGGATCAATGCTGTTACGATCATTGGCTTGATCATTCATGATTGTGTTGGCGATGACTAATGATGCAAAGCCATCATCAAAGCAAGATTCTGTCTTAAATTGTAAAACAACAAAAGGCTTGAATTCATAATCAACATAGACTTTATCTTGGCTCGATGCGTAGATATCACTTGGATGCAATGTCATGTGCGGTACTTTTAAAAGATCTGTGCCGTATTGTTCTTTATATTCAGCTAATGTGAGCCATTGATCTTTGCGATTAGCTTTTACATTACAAGCAGTAAAGCCTTCAGTTAAATCATCAGTTTCACATGCTTGGGCAAACCATTTATCTTGTATTTGGCGCTTTGCCCAATAGGCTTCTTCTGAATTTGCTGTTGTCAGATCAAGAATATCTTGTGTTAAAGCGATGTATTTACCATCTTTAAAAACACCCAGGCCAGAAATTAGTGGATGTGCTGTATGCGCACCTGTTGGGTTTTCTGTGAGAATGTATTTATACAGTAGTTCGCTTTGATCATTGATGGATAAAGGCTGAATGCGAGCATCCACCATGGATGGTCCAGTTGCAAATGCAAAAGATGATAATAACGAAGCCAATGCTAATGATTTTTTCATAATTATAAATTCCCTCGCGAGATCACTCTAATGTTAATTCTTGTTGATGTGATATTAGGTTAACATGCTTAAAGAGAATAATGCATTTCATACTGGCTAATCACAACTTTGAACTGTTGTTTTTGTAAGAATGCAATCAAGCTTTCATTGCTAATATCTATGTTTGAACAGCCAATTTTGGAGGATTCTGTTTGTTGGCATAAGGTTGATAATATCGTGCTAGCAACACCTTGGCGACGATACTCAGGATGAATGGCTAATTGATAAATATCCCCAGAAATAGGATCAATTACACCATAACCAACAAGATTCTGATGCATATAAGCTGTGACATAAACAAAATAATTAGGCTCTGTCGCCAATGTATCTTTGGAATATTGCCAAGAAGTATGTTTATCCCAAAAGGTTGATAAATCATCATCAGGTGCATGCTGGCTTGTTTTGATATCAATATGCTCAGATGATGAAAGTGTCAAATCAGCTTTTGGTATAGAAAAACACAATAATTCTCGGCTAATTTGGTAGCCCAAAGATTGATATAGCTTCAATGCTGATTGATTGGATGTGATCACTTATAATAAAAACTGCTGTGTATGAAGTTCATTGAGCAAAGTTACTTGTTGCATTAATTCTTTAGCCAATCCATGCCCACGATGTTGAGGGGATAAACCTAAACCAATCACATAGGTTGTTGACAAGCTTTGCCATTGTCTTGTGCTCGTGAGCACAAAGCCAATGAGTTGATCATCTTGAAAAACGCCTACTGAATTTGGAGCTTGATAACCTCTGCGTTTTAATAATCTTTGAAATTGTTCTAGAGAGATTTTCATAGGCACAACATAATCAGAAAAAGCCTCCAAGAATGTTTCATGGATATTTGAGATTTCGGTGTTTGCAAGGGATTGGTAGCGGTACATGGCAAGGGCTTTATGGGTTCATTGAAATGTTATTTAGACTAGATGATCTATATTTTTGAGTCAATCAAATTTAAACGCAAGAATCGAGACGCTATTTGTGAGAGAAATTTATAAGATCATTTTCATAATTTGAAATTATGGATATTGTTATGAAATTCAATACTAAAAATATTATTTACTCTAACTTTTTTGCACAATTTTCAGAGCAAATGGCCTTAGCAATCGCACCGTTGTTGGCAGTGATTATGCTCAATGCAACAGCTAGTGATACAGCATGGTTACAAACAAGCCAAACATTACCATTTCTATTGCTTTCTATTGTTGCAGGATTATTGATAGATCGATCTTCTAAACGCTTTGTGATGTTGTTATCCGAATATATTCGTTTATTAACATTAAGCTTAATTTTGCTTTGTTTAATGACTGGATATTTAACGTTGCCACTATTAGCAGTTTTAGGCTTCATTGGTGTTGTTGGCACAGTTTTTTATAGCATAGCAATTACAGCTTACGTGCCTTTAATGATTCCACAGCAACAATTAATGGTCACAAATCGGGGATTGGAGCTCGTCAGAAGCATTGCATTAAGTGCAGGGCCTGCAATTTGTGGCGGGTTAGTGGTTCATTTAGGATTATCTATCACTTATGGTATTGCATTAATGTTCTCTTTGTTGGCAATTATATGTATTACAGCATTGCCTAAAGATTCTGTCTCGATGGATTCTTCCAACATCAATCGTAATTTAAGAAGAGAATTGAAAGAAGGTTGGTCATTTATTCAACATAATCGTTATTTATCAGCCATTTTATGGGTTTCAGCAATATTTAATGTATCGTGGTTCATGATTCAAGGAATATTTGTTGCTTATGCTATGCAAGAATTATCAGTATCAGCTCAATCTATAGGCTTAATTATTGGTATATATGGTGTAGGCATGTTTATGGGTGCAATGAGCATTCAATGGCTAATGAACTATTTATCATTAGGATTGATGATTGTTTTAGGGCCATTAGGTGGATTTTTAGGCGCATTAATGATTTTACTCAGCAGCTATTTTCCAAATATTATATTTTTATATGCAGGGCACTTTTTGTTAGGTGCAGGTCCTGCGATTTGGGTTGTGACAACATTGTCCTTGAGACAAGTATTAACACCACAGGCAATGATGGGCAGAGTGACATCTCTCATTTTTACAGTAACAGCAGGTGCAAGGCCAATTGGCGCAATGTTATCTGGCATTGTTGCAATGTATTTAGGCGTAGAAGTGTGTTTATGGATAGCTGTGATTGGTTTTACAATTCAGTTATGTATTGTTATGTATTCAGCTTTATCTAAATTACAAGTATTACCAGATGCTGTACAGATGAATTAGGAGTGAATGATGAACCCAAATATCTATTGGCAAGCAGTTGTTGCTAAAAGCCAAATCATGAGTGATATTTTTGTTTATGCTGTGAAAACAACGGGCATTTATTGTCGTTCATCTTGCTCTGCAAAAACACCTAAAAGAGAAAATGTAGAATTTTTCCAAACATGGCACGAAGCGGAAACACAAGGCTATCGTGCATGTAAAAAATGCCATCCCAGTGGCGAATCGATCGCAGTGAGGCAACATCGACAAATGATTGAGGCTTGCGAGCTCATTCAAGCCAATAATGGTGAATTGGGCTTAGTTGATTTGGCAGCACATTTTGCTATGAGCCATTATTTTTTTCAGCGGGTGTTTAAACAAGAGATTGGCATCACACCGAAACAGTATAGTAATGAAGTTAAAAGGCAAAATATGACCCAAGTTTTGCAGAATAGAGATAAGAACATTATTGATGTTGCCTATGATTCAGGATTTAATTCTGTGGGGCGATTTTATGCTTCTGTGCAAGCTAATATTGGGATGACACCCACATCATTTCGTCATGGTGGTAAACAGATGCAGATCTATTTTGCATTATCCGAATGCTCTTTGGGCTATGTTTTGGTGGCAAGTTCACACAAAGGGATTTGTAATATTTCTATGGGCGATGATCTTGAACAATTGCTTCAAGACTTCCAAGATATCTATCCCAATGCTGAACTTGTGGCGAATGATACTGATTTTAATGCTGTGGTTGCACATGTTTTAGAAAAAATTGAAATGCCGAAAACTCAATTACAGTTACCTTTAGATATCCAAGGTACAGCTTTTCAGCAAAAAGTTTGGCAAGCTTTGATGAAAATCCCTGTTGGAGAAACGCGTAACTACACTGAAATCGCTGAACTAATTGGTCAACCTACAGCTGCTCGTGCTGTTGCTCAAAGTTGTGCAAATAATCGATTAGCAGTTGCGATACCTTGTCATCGTGTTGTTAGAAAAAATGGTGATTTATCAGGTTATAAATGGGGCGTAGAACGTAAACGAACCTTATTAGAACGCGAGCAATTTAGCCAAAAATAATCTCCACACAATCTCCATATTTCCTCCACTGAGTTGCAATACTCATTTGTTAAATTTCCCTTAATTGTTGTATTGAGGGAAATAGAGTGAACAAAATACTAGGAATATTCCTGTTTGCGATGCTGATTACTGGTTGCAGTGAATCAGCTAATCAAGATGCTGAATCAATGGCGCCACCAATTGTGACAACTGTGACATTGAAGCCACAAATTATTGAAATCAGTGAAAATTATCCTGCACGGGTGAAAGCCTTTCGCCATGCAGAAATCCGTCCACAAGTCGGCGGCATTATTACCGAGCGTTTATTCGAGCAAGGCTCTGAAGTTACAAAAGGACAAGCGCTATTTCAAATCAACGACGAAGTCTTTCAAGTGGAATTGATGGATGCCAAAGCGAGTTTGGATAAAGCTGAAGCTGAAGCAATGCGTGCACATAATCATGTGAATCGTTTGCGTGCTTTAGCATCTTCCAATGCTCTGACGAAACAGCAATTGGAAGAAGCAGAAGCTCAATATCAACAAGCAATTGCAGATATTGCCCAAGCCAAAGCGCAACTCACAAAAGCGGAATTAGATATCGCTTATGCACAAATCAAAGCGCCAATCAGCGGTCGAATTGGGCAAAGCTTTGTGTCTGAAGGAACGCTTGTTAGCCCAAGTGATGCTCAGCTTTTAGCATTGATCCAACAAGTGGATAAAGTTTATATCGATGTTAAGCAACCACTCAGCCAAATTGAGTTTTTGGAAACAGAAGCACATGCTCAGAATTTGCAATATTACGATCAAAGTCGTGTAGAAATTCTAAATAGTAACGGCACTGTTTATGATGTGAAGGCAAAGCTCTTGTTCACTGAATTAGATGTAAATGAAACGATGGGCGATTCTACAATGCGTGTTGAGGTGGATAATACCAATAACCGTTTACGCCCTGGAATGTATGTGCGCGTTAAAGTAACGTTTGGTGAAATTCCCGAAGGTTTATTGATTCCTGTTGCATCCGTTTCTCGAGATGATTTAGGCAATCCTCAGGTGATGGTGATTAATTCCGATGAAGTGGGTGAATATCGTTCTATTCAAATTGGGCAGCAATTGAATGGCTTTTATATTGTGAAGTCTGGTTTATCGGCTGATGATCAGATTGTTGTAGAAGGTTATACGCGAGCAGAAGAGCATTCGCCCATTACGATTAAACCGTGGAATCCTAATCTACAAGAAAAATATCGCTTGAATGACACGATGCAAGCTCAACTCAATGAAATCATGACAATGATTCAACAAGCAGAGTAGGGATGAATTATNTCTCGAGATGATTTAGGCAATCCTCAGGTGATGGTGATTAATTCCGATGAAGTGGGTGAATATCGTTCTATTCAAATTGGGCAGCAATTGAATGGCTTTTATATTGTGAAGTCTGGTTTATCGGCTGATGATCAGATTGTTGTAGAAGGTTATACGCGAGCAGAAGAGCATTCGCCCATTACGATTAAACCGTGGAATCCTAATCTACAAGAAAAATATCGCTTGAATGACACGATGCAAGCTCAACTCAATGAAATCATGACAATGATTCAACAAGCAGAGTAGGGATGAATTATGGCTAAAATTTTTATCCATCGCCCGATATTTGCTTGGGTGATTGCAATTTTTATGGTGTTAGCAGGTGTTTTAGCAATTCCTCAGCTACCAATTGCGCGCTTTCCTTCAGTTGCTCCACCCAGTGTGAGCATCAGTGTGAGTTATCCTGGCGCAACACCACAAGTCCTGAACGATAGTGTGATTAGCTTAATTGAGCGTGAACTCACAGGAGTGAAAAACCTACTGTATTTCAGCTCAAGCGCGGATACTTCAGGTTCTGCAACGATTACTGCGACCTTTAAGCCCAGCACTAATGTCGAAATGGCACAGATGGATGTACAGAATCAGTTGAAATCTGTAGAGCCAAGATTGCCACAAGCCGTGAGGCAATCAGGCGTAAGCGTAGAAGCTGCAAGCAGTGGTTTCTTAATGTTAGTGGGTTTATCATCTCAAAATAGTATTTACTCTGAAGTTGAGCTGGGTGATTTTCTTTCTCGCAATATCGTGCCAGATATGAAGCGCATTGATGGTGTGGGTAAAGTTCAATTATTTGGCGCAGAAAAAGCCATGCGAATTTGGGTTGATCCTGATCGATTAGTGGCTTATTCGCTATCCATCAATGATTTATCAACAGCGATTGCTCAACAAAATACGCAAATTTCCCCAGGCATTGTGGGCAGTTTACCTGCTAAAAAAGGTACATTGATCACTGTGCCGTTGAATGCACAAGGTGAATTATCTACGGTTAAAGCCTTTGAAAATATCATTTTAAGAAGTGATTCAACAGGCTCAAAAGTGACGTTGAAAGATGTTGCACGAGTGGAATTGGGCGCATCGGATTATGGTTTTGAAGTTTTCAATAATGGCAATATTTCATCTGCCATTGCAATTCAAATGAGCCCAGGTGCTAATGCGATTAAGACTTCTGATGCAGTGAAACAGCGCTTGAGTGAATTGGAATCCATTCTGCCCGCATCCATGTCATTTTCAATCTTTTCGGATACAGCACCTTTTGTGAAGCTATCCATTGAAAAGGTTGTGATTACATTGTTTGAAGCGATGTTTTTAGTATTCATTGTGATGTATCTGTTTTTACACAATGTACGCTATACGCTGATTCCATCGATTGTGGCGCCTATTTCATTATTGGCAACATTTGCTGTGATGTATGTTTTGGGTTTTTCCATCAATGTGCTCACGATGTTTGGCATGGTGCTCGCCATAGGGATCATTGTGGATGATGCCATTGTTGTGATTGAGAACGTAGAACGCATTATGGTGATGGATGGATTATCTCCCAAAGAGGCAACCTTGAAAGCGATGGGTGAAATCACAAATCCCATCATCGGCATTACATTGGTTCTAAGCGCGGTATTTTTGCCAATGGCTTTAGCAGAAGGTTCGATGGGGATTATCTATCGTCAATTCACAGTGACATTATCTGTATCCATCATTTTCTCAGCTTTTTTAGCATTGTCATTAACGCCTGCATTGTGCGCAACTTTATTAAAGCCATATGATGAATCAGCTAAAAAATGGCGATTTTTTATGAAATTTGATGAGCTCTTTGAAAGATTTACTCAATATTATGGCAAGAAGGTTGCAAATATTGTGCGCTCCACAGGCAAGATGATGTGCTTATTCGTTATCTTGGTAGGGATTTTGGTGGTGGCTTTCCAATCTGTACCCACAGCATTTGTGCCAGATGAAGATCAAGGTGAAATTTTAACATCATTCCAACTACCCTCTGATGCAGGGCAAGAGCGAACATTAGTCTTGGTTAAGCAGTATGAGGATTTAATGGAGCAATTGGGTGTTGCTGACAAAACATTATCCATCATGGGGTATGGCTTTGGTGGTTCAGGGCAGAGTGCAGCTTTGGCATTTACAACATTGAAAGATAGTGATGAGCGCATTTTGTCATCCAAGGATGTGACGGATATTGTGAACTACGTGATGATGAATACCGATGAAGGGCAAGTAATATCCGCGATGCCACCCAGCATTGATGAAATGGGCACAACATCTGGCTTTACATTGATGCTTCAAGATCGTGGCAATTTGGGGATGGAAAAATTACGACAAGCACAAGTTCAACTCTTAGCGCTCGCTAAGCAAAGTAAACTAGTGAAGGATGTGTATTCTGATGGATTACCTTATGGCGATAGTGTGTATTTGGATATTGATCGTGATAAAGCTTATGCCTATGGCGTAAAGTTTGATGATATCAGCAGTATGATTTCCAGCTCTGTGGGTTCCATTTATATCAACGATTTCCCACATGAAGGGCGCTTACAGCAAGTGATCTTACAAGCAGATGCTAAAAGTCGATCTACTGTTGAAGATATTCTAAAACTCTATGTGCGCAATGATCGTGATCAATTGGTGAAGTTATCTGAGTTTGTGACAGCCAAATGGGAAAAATCGGCGCATCAATATGATCGCTACAATGGTTATCCAGCTATGAGTATCGTTGGTTCACCAGTTGCAGGCATTTCTACAGGTGATGCATTGGCTGAAATGGAGCGCTTGGTTGCTAAGCTACCAACAGGCGTTGGCTATGAATGGACAGGTATTTCTTTACAAGAGAAGAATTCAGAGTCACAAATTCTTTGGTTATTGGGGCTGTCCATTTTTGTGATCTTCTTGGTGCTTGCGGCATTGTATGAGAGTTGGTCAATTCCATTATCAGTCATTTTGGTTGTGCCGTTAGGTATGTTAGGTGCTGTATTGGCAATACTATTGCGTGATTACCCTAATGATATTTTCTTCAAAATAGGTTTAATCACAATCATTGGTTTATCTGCCAAAAATGCAATTTTGATCGTGGAATTTGCTAAAACTTTGAGGCAAGAAGGTTTGAATTTGATCGATGCAACAGTTGCGGCAGCAAAATTACGCCTTCGCCCCATCATCATGACATCCATCGCATTTACATTTGGTGTGTTCCCATTAGTGATTGCAACTGGCAGTAGCTCAGAAACACAACGAGCACTCGGCACAGGTGTTTTTGGTGGCATGATCAGCGCTACAGTTTTGGCAATATTTTTTGTCCCAGTATTTTTTGTTTTTGTCATCCAGATAGTGGACAGCATCCGTGGGTGTTTCAAAAGCAAGGTTATGAAATCGAATTAAAGTATGAATATGAACAATGAAAATATCGAGCAAAGTCCATTGGTGACTTTGCCAATTTGGCAATTATTTATGAATTACGCAGTACCCAGCGTGATTACAGTTTTATTTTTTGGTGTGCAAAATATTATTGATGGCTTAATTGTGAGCCATTATGTGGGTGAATATGCTTTAGGTGGCGTGAATATCATCATGCCACTTTATAGTGTGATTATGGTGATTGCTTTGATCGTCGGGATTGGTAGCCAAGCATTGGTGAGTCAAGGATTAGGAGAAAAGAATCTAACCAAAGCACAAAATGGGATGTCCAGTGGATTTTGGGCATTAGTGGTTGTGAGCTTAATTGGTACATCTGTTTTATGGTTATTTGGGGATGTTTTTGTTCGCCTTTTGGGTGCAGATGAAACATTGATGTCCTATTCATTGGATTATTTGAAAGGTTTAGCACCATTCATATTGCCAATTACGCTCTGTTTTTATAATGATGCCATGCTGAAATCCATGGGTTATCCCAAGAGTTCCATGGTCATTATGCTCATTGCAGTGCTTTTGAATATTGCGTTGAGTCTGTATTTTGTCATTGAATTAAAGCTCGGCATTATGGGCACAAGCATCGCAACAGGGCTTGCGTTTACCATTAGCATGTTAATTTCTAGCACGATCACTTTTTCAAATAAGAGAGAAATTTCGATGTTGAAAGGGCGATTTGATTATCGTTTATTGGCTCAATCTAGCTATAACGGACTTTCAGAAGGCGTTACGGAATTAGCAGCGGCGATTACGATTTTGGTGATCAATCTCACGGTTGTAAAAATGATTGGTGCAACAGGCGTATCTGCTTTTACTGCAATCAGCTATATTGAATTCACAGGGATTTTAATTTTCTTAGGCATTTCAGATGGTTTAATCCCCGTGCTGAGTTACAACTATGGTGCGAATCAAAAAGATCGTGTGAAGCGAATTCTATATTTTGTTGCGATCATTAACAGCGTAATTGGCGTGACAGTTTTTGCTGTGTTACAGATATTTGGCAGAGAAATTGTTCATATCTTCTTTGATGACATGAATGGTGAAGTTGCACAATTAGCAACGCAAGGTTTACACACTTATGCATTTGTCTTTTTAGTCATTGGGCTGAATATTTTGATTACTGCGTATTTCACAGCTTTAGGTGCTGCTAAATATTCTCTCATCATTGCTGCATTACATAGCTTAGTGTTTGTTTTGATTGGCATTGCAATTTTCCCACGGATATTTGGCATTGATGGCATTTGGCTAACCAGTGTTGTGGCAGAAACGTTGACAGTTTTCATCGGATTAAAGTTAGTCAGCATCGTGAACAGAAAGATATAAATGATATTGTTATTACCTCAATCAAGGATCAAAAAAATGATAAACAATTTACCCATTAATATTCGTGAACATTTGGGCGATCGAGCTTATCAAATTGATAATGTTGGTATGTCGAATGCTAATGTGATGTTTTATGAAGATTTGGTCTTGAAGATTGAAGAATCTACTGATGAAGCCCAACGTGAGCATCAAATGTATCAATGGTTACAAGGTCAGTTGCCATTACCAAACATTGTTAAAGCCATGGAGCATGAAGAACATCATTATCTTTTAATGGAAAAGTTAAAAGGTGAATATGCATGCTCTGATTTTTGGTTAAAACAACCTGAATCATTGGTGGAAATGTTGGTGCAAGCGCTACAAATGTTATGGAATATTCCGATTGGGCATTGCCCTTATGATGCGACATTGTCGCAGAAATTAAAGCATGCTGAATACAATGTGGAACATGGTTTGTGTGATATGGATGATGCAGAAGCTGGTACTTATGGCGTAGATGGTTTTGCATCGCCCAAAGCATTATTAGAATGGCTGGAGCAAAATCAACCTGAAGAGGATTTAGTGTTTTCCCATGGTGATTTGTGTTTACCTAATGTTTTTATTGATCAGTGTAAAATCAGTGGTTTCATTGATTTAGGTCGAAGTGGTATTTCAGATCGCTATCAAGATATTGCCTTGTGTTATCGCAGTTTATTGCATAATTTCGATGGTCGATACAATGACGGTATTGCTTACCCTAATTTTGATCCTAATATGTTGTTTGAAAAGCTCAATATCGTGCCAAATTGGGAGAAAATTCGTTATTACATTTTATTGGATGAGTTATTTTAATGTTCAAAGATCAATTAACCACACAGCAGAAAAAACTAGTTTGTACATTTGAGGATGGTGATCCTAATGAAAATCCTTGGGTGAAAGCTAAACCTGAGCAAGTACATATTGAAGTCGTCGCTCATGATCCTGATTGGTTTGCACGATTTGGTGTACAAAAAGAATCGATTCAGAAAGTTCTGGGTGATTTAGCATTATCGATTGATCATGTTGGATCGACGGCAGTGATTGGTTTAGCAGCCAAACCAATCATCGATATTGATCTGATCGTGGAAAACCCTGAGAATGAAGCATCTTATGTTCCTACTTTAGAATCACTAGGTTACGAGCTAACGATTCGAGAACCTTCATGGTATCAACATCGTATGCTTAAATTGCATGATCCTATGGTGAATTTACATGTGTTTGGTAAGAACTGCCCTGAACATCATCGTCATTTGTTATTCAAAGAATGGCTACAAACTCATCCTGATGATTTGGCGGATTACGCAGCCATTAAAGAGATTGCTAAAAATGATGTGAATACGATGCAGGCGTATAACCAGAAGAAGCAAGATGTTGTGCGTGCGATTTATCAGAAAATCTTTGCCACGTTATAGTTTATAAAAGGTCCTATTGAGCAGTATGCGTTATTTATTGATATTAATTCTGAGTTTCATGCCTGTTTGGGCGAATGGTGATATTGAAGCCTTTAATGATGAAATCAGAGAAGATCAATCTGTTATTACTTATTATTTAAAAAAGTCTCCTGATGTTAAAAATTTAGCGGTCATCTTGCAAGGCAGTGATTGTAATAGTATTTATAACAATCAATTTGTGTTGGATAACTTTGCTGATTTAACGCCTGACACAGATACATTATTGGTGGACAAATATGGCATTACGCAGAGTTTGCCATATACCAATGGTGAGCGCCAAGATTGCCCAAAAGAGTATTTGGATCATGATTCAATGGCTCAGCGTGTGCAGGATTATGTACAAGTTTTAGATAAGCTGAAAGATCATTATGAAAATATTTATCTTATCGGTGGCAGTGAAGGCGCTGTTGTCGCAGCGCTTTTATCACAACAATTAGATTATGTGGATGCAACGATTGCTATGAATGGCGGTGGGCAATATTTCTTGGATGATATTTATTTCTTCATTGAAAAAAGTGTGCAAGCCGAACATCATGAAGAAGCAAAAGAGAGTTTTAAAGAGTCATTGCAAGCTGTATTGGATGGACAATCGGAGGATTATTTATCCGAACATGGCAAAAAATGGTGGCAATCTGCAACTAAGATTGATTTTCAGCAAACCTTAGAAAACAGTCAAAATAAAATCCTAGTGATCCAGACATTGAATGATGACAATGTGAATTGGCAAGGTGCTGTGGATATGTCAAAACGAATCCAATCTGATAAAGTTGAGTTTCACTTTATCGATGGGCAAAACCATTATTTTGAAAATGAAAAAGGTGAGCGATCAGCAGCGGCTCTCAGAATTATCATTCAAAATTGGTTAAAATAAATATCATAAAAAATGTGAGTAATAATTATGAGTAATGAATATTTGGATACTATTTTGTTTGAAAATATCAGAATTATGACTTTCCTTCGTTCACAATTCAGTAAAATTGAACAAATAGAACTTCTTGGATATTCTTTTGTAGATGCAGCTTTTGTTGAATATAGTTTGTTGATTAATCAATCCATACTTTTGGATTTTGAGTACGATACACAAAATTACGAGTTTTCTGATATTAGAGTTGAGAATGTTAAGGACTTTATTAAGAAGAATAGAATTACTACTAATGGATATAACGATAAGGAGTTTAAAAAATTTTGGGAAGCAAGGGGATATGCAGATTATTTCGCTGAATTAGAACGATATAAATACCCTGAATTATATCCTCCTTTTGTATGCCATATTTGCCAAAATAAAGTATTAACGACTAGATATGAAAATGAACTTTGCCCAATATGTGGGTGGATTGATGATGAAGCCCAATTTATATTTCCAGATTTGGAGAATGGTGAAAACTGTAAGAGCTTCAATCAATACTTACAACAATTTCAGTGTTAATGTTGGATAAGGTTTGCCTGAGCCATCAACATCGCTTCTTGCTGTGATTTGGAAACCGTGATGCTGATAGAAAGCTAGCGCAGATTTATTTTGCTCATTCACATCTAGTTCATTAATCTTCAATGACTGAATCGCAAACCTTAATAAAGCCGAGCCTGCGCCTTGACCACGAAATTGATCATCAATGAACAGCATTTCAATGCGATTAGCGTGTATGCCTAAAAAACCTAATATCTTACCATTGGCAGAAATAGCTTTATAAAGTGTAACTTGCGGGAAATAAGCAGGGATTAAGAGTTTTTGAATTTCTTTAAAATCTTCATCTTTTAAGAAATCATGGGTTGCCAATACTGAACTTTCCCAAATCTCTTGCAAGCGAGGAAAATCAGCTTCGTTTACTTTTTCAATGTGAATAGTCATAATTAAGTTCCCTCAAGTTTGATTATCGATTCAAAATAGAAAGCATTTCAGCATCAACAAATTTTTCTTTCTCAAAGAAATAGTCTCTCAATAAACCTTCTGTTTCTAAGCCATTTTTTTGTAACAGAGCGCGAGATGCATGATTTGCAGGATCAATGAATGCTTCGATGCGATGTAGTTTCAAAGTTCCAAATCCATAGTTCACAATCGCTTGGATCGCTTCTGTCATAATGCCGTTGCCCCAATGAATAGGATTCAGATCATAGCCAATTTCAGCGCGGTTATTTTCGGTAGAAAAGTTGTGAAAGCCACATGTGCCAATCAATGCATCGCCTTGAGATTTTAATGTGATTGCCCAGCGTAATCCTGTAGATTCCTGTACGCGGTCAATCCAAATTTTTACGAGCTTTTCTGCTTCATGTAGATGCTGAAATGTGTATAAATCATAAAATTCTGTCACACAATCTTGTGAAAAATATTCGAATAAATTAGGTGCATCTGTTGGTTGAAGTGCTCGAAGGATTAAACGATCCGTTTCTAATAAAGGCATATTGTTCGTTAGCATTAGATGGTTCTCTTATGAATGTTGCAATTGTGCATTATAGGGGTAATTGCACTTTAAAACAGCTGCCACCATGACGAGATTTTTCGTAAGTGATTGTGCCATTGTGCGCTTCAATTAAGTGCTTGATGATGGTTAAACCTAAGCCTGTGCCTTGTTTGGATTCTTTAGAAGGGTGATTCGCACGATAAAATGATTCAAAGATATGTGTTTGTGCCTCTTCTGAAACGCCAGGGCCTTCATCTTCAATAGTGAATTGCCATTGATCATTTTGGATTTGGCTACTTAAATATAAGCGACCAGAATTAGCGTAGCGAATGGCATTGTCTAATAACGCTGTGAAAACTTGTTGTAATCTAAAGCGGTCACACATAATTTTTCCTGTGGCTAAACTACTGACAATTTCAAAGTCATATTTTTCAAACTCACTTGTGTATTCCACAAGTTTATCTTCAAGCAATAAGCGTAGATCTGTGGGTTCTAAAGTTAGTTGAAGGTGATTATTTTCAATTAAACTGAGCAGCCTTAAGTCTTCAATGAGCACAGATAAATTTTCTGTCTGCTTCAATAATGTGGTCACTAATTCATCATTAGGTATAAAAATACCATCTAAAATACCTTGTAATCGACCTTTTAAAATTGTCACAGGAGTGCGGAGTTCATGTGCAATGCCTGCATTCCAAAGCATAATGTTATTTTGCTTATTCTCCAGTTGCTCTGCCATTAAATTGAAGTTCTCTTCCAACTGAATGAGCTCTGCAAAGTTGGTTTTTGGATTGCGTTGCACGCGTGTAGATAAATTGCCATCCATAATACTTTGTGAAGCTTCTGCCAATGCATTGATGGATAACATCATCTTTTTGGAGATCCTAAAAGCCAATAAAATAGATGTCATCAAGCCAATTAAAGCCATCAAAAGAATCCAAATGAAATCTGCAAACTCGAAATAGCTATCTTCTTGAGCTGCTTCTATTGCTTCATGATCAGGATAAAAGACGAGATAAACAAGATAAGCACTTAAGAATGCACTAGCAATCACAGCGAAGCATACAAGTGACATAGTGATGATCAATTGCGTATTGATGCTGACTTGTTTTTTCATCTAGAGTTTCTCCAAGCGATAGCCAACGCCACGAACGCTATTGATGGCAACAGTTGCGGGTAAAGTCGTGAGCTTTTTACGTAATTTGCTCATGTGGCTATCCACAGTTCTTTCCAATGCATCACTATCAGGCAAGCAACGATCCAAAATTTCACTGCGTGTAAAAACTTTATTGGGCGCTTGAATTAATAACAGTAAAAAGTGATATTCCGTCAATGTCAGATTCAATGTGTGAATAGCATCCGCCGTTTGAATCGTCACTAAATGCTGTGTTTCATCAATTTTGAGATTGCCATAGCTTTTTTCAGGTACAGCCGTTGGCGTTGTTGTCACGATGCTTCGTCTTAATACAGCTTGCACACGAGCCATCACTTCGTTGGGATTGAAAGGTTTCACAATATAGTCATCCGCGCCCATTCTCAGCGCCATGATCTTATCAATGTCCTGATCTAAAGCTGTGAGCATAATGACAGGCACTTGGCTGAATTGACGAATGTGGCTCAATACAGCCCAACCATCTTTTTCAGGTAATTTGACATCTAGCAGCACTAAATCAATATCATGATTATGCAATTGATTAATGGCTTCTAAACCATTAACAGCACGATGTGTTTGCATATTGTCGCGTTGAGCATATGAGATCAGGATATCTGCGATATCATCGTCATCTTCAACAATTAAGAGCGTTAATTCTGACATATTCCAAATATAACCTCGATGAATGATAGTCGAATTATACTTTATTTTCATGATGTTGAGTGCTGAGTTTAGAAGGACGATTGGTTAAAATAATACCTGTCACAATGAATATGCTACCTAAGATGATGGATGGACTAATGGTTTCATCTAATAGTAAGTAACCTGCAATGACAGCAGTTAATGGGTTTAATGCGATGAATGTGCCTGCATTGGCTGCACCGATTTGGTCAATGCCTTGGTAATACCAGACATAAGCCAATGCAGAACCTAAGATGCCCAAATATAGCAGGCTCAAAATATCAGTTTGTGTGAGCAGTGTGAAATGCTCCCATGAAACAGTTGGGCTAATGATGGATGCTATTAATAATAAAATTGTGCCAACAAAGATTGAGTAAGCAACGGTATGTAATGCACCAATAGATTTAATGGTATTTTTACCTGCAACTGTATAAATGCCCCATGTGATCACACAGCCGAAGATTGCAAAATCCCCAATGATGGATGAAGAAGCATCTTGCATATTTGTATGGCTTAACAGAACCATAATTGCACCAATGATGGATAAAGCAATGCCATAGTTCTTCTTAATTGTAATTTTTTCGCGCCAAATTAAGAAAGATAAAAATGCAATCATCGCAGGATTGAGAGACACAATGAGCGCAGTTCTAGATGCAGGGATCAATTGTAATCCGTAAAAGAAGAATAAGTGATATAGGAAAACACCTGCAAAGCCCAATAATAAAATGGGCCAAAATTGCTGGAGGGTAATTTTCTTCCAGCCAATTTTAGGGCAGCTGAGCAAAATTAAGAAAGTGATGGAACCTAAGGAAAATCGTAATGTTGCGGATAGTAGAGAGGGAATATCATTATGTATGAATCTTCCTGCCACAAAAGTTCCTCTCCATAAAATGGCGACAATACAGAGTTGAATGTAGACAAAAATGCATGCTTTGTTCATGAAAATACCTGCCATTGAATATAATTTGGATTCATTAAGTGATAAATTAATGGTTATGTTTAATCATATTCAAATGAGTATTTATTCATGACATTGGCGCAATTGCAGATTCTTAAAATTGTTGTGGAGCTGAAGAGTTTTACCTTGGCAGCATCACAATTAGGTATTTCACAATCGGCTGTATCCCATGCGATTAAATCGTTAGAAAAAGGTCTAAATGTTGTGCTGTTTCATAGGGAACAGAACCAGATTACATTAACGGCGATTGGGGAAACGATGTTGCCACATATTCGCACAATGTTAAGTTTGCATGATTTGCTGTATCAAGAAGCGCAAGCATCGAATGGTTTGAAGAAAGGCGTTGTGTGCATTGGTTCATTTGGGCCAACAGCATCATCTAAGATCTTGCCAAATCTATTGGCAGAATACCGAGCTCAGTTTCCACACATTGAAATTCAAGTGGATGAAGGTGATGATGCAAGTGTTGCACAATGGTTGTTGGATCAGCGGATAGATATTGGCTTTGTAACTTTGCCAGATGAACGCTTTGAAACATGGCCAATTTTACAGGATCAATGGGTGGTGATTTTGCCACATCAACATCCTTTGGCGCAGCAAGCAAATGTGGCTTTAAAAGATTTGACGAAGTATCCTCTCAATTTAACAGGGGCAGGATCGGGTGAAAAAATCCTACAATTATTTAAAGATCAAAAGCTTTCGCCAAATATTAAATTCAGAACATTGCAATTACTGAGTACATTATCATTAGTTGAACGAGGCGAAGCGGTTTCAATTGTGGCTGAATCAGCGATTCCTAAAGGTGCGAATATTGCCATTAAACCATTATTACCAAAAGTTGAGCGAACGGTTGCCATTGCGGTGATGAATCAAACACGATTATCACTTGCAAGTTCGCAGTTTTTAGAAATGGTTAGAAAGAGATTTGCATTGAAATAGCAATCCAAAATGGATGGATTGCTATCTGACTTTGTAGATTTATAAAGTCGTAAAGATCTCATCAGCAGGTAAACGAGATTTTGGTAATTTAGCATTGTAATCATTTTCTTCGCTGGAATAGCCAATTGTTACTGCAACGATAGAATGTAGATCTTTGCTTGGTAAATCTAAGATCTTATCCAATTCTTCTGGCAAAATGCCTTCAATTGGCGTCGCATTCACACCCATTGCCGCAGCTCCTAAAAGCAGTGTACCTAAAGCAATATAAGCTTGTTTCTCATTCCATTTATTTAAATCTTTTTGGTCATTGGAATTGAGGTCAATGAATTTTTTACGGCCAGCAGCAACGCCTGATTTGCCTGCTTCATCTAAGAAACGCTGATCTTTATCTTCTTGCTCTGTAATGAGCTCAACATGCGCATCGCCTAATGTATTTCGTACAGCAAAAATAACAGTCAATGTGGAATCCAAAACTTTAGGGCGATTGAATTCCATGAAACCAGGTAAAACTTTCTCTTTCCCTGCTTCACTTTCAATTAAAAAATAGTGCCAAGGTTGAACATTCACAGATGATGGAGAATAACGTAGTAGCGTTTTAATATCTTCAATTTGTTGCGTTGTTAAACGGCGAGAAGCATCATAAACTTTGCATGTTTTACGAGATTTGGCGACATCAATGATATTCATTTAATATTCTCCTTGAGCTATTGGGGGATGATAACTAATTCAAAATGAACAATTGTTATAGCACATCTCAAGAGTTAGGAGAATGATTCTACAGGTGGAATAGTGAAAGTATGGCGCGTTAAACCATTGGCTTTATTCCATTTAATATAATCACCAGTTTGTTCCCAATCACTCAAAACCCAGCGTGTGCCATTGTGGTGCTCATGGATATTGGGCTTGTGTGTATGTCCATGAATCATAATATCAGCAGAATGCTGAATGAGCATTGCTTCAACTGCACTATTTGTAACATCGCAATAGCATTGTTGATTCTCAATGCAAGTATGGCGTTTAGCTTTTTTGCTTGCTTCACGTAAACGCAAACTAATGCGCAGGCGAACAGATTTTGGTAATAAATGTAAGCATTTGAGCACTAAAGGATTGCGGATAATTTTGCGATAACGTTGGTATTTAACATCTGCTAGGCAGAGTTGGTCACCATGTAGAACAACAATTTCTGGTGCAAAAGGTAAAGTATAAACTTCAGGAAGAATTGTCATTTTGCACAGATTGGCGTAATTTTTTCCGACAGCAAAGTCACGATTACCATGTTGGAAATAAATGTTGATCCCTTGTTCTGAAAGCTTTGCGAGCTCTTCAGCTACTTTAGCTGTAAAAGGTGATAAAACATCATCTCCAACCCAAAAATTAAAGAAATCACCCAAGATGAATAAATCTGTGGCATCTTCTGCAATCTTCGGTAAAAGATCAAAAAAAGCCGCACACAGTTCTGGGCGGCTTGATGCGAGATGAAGATCAGCAATGAAATAAGCAATGTGATCTTCATGTCTATGCATAGTTGTACCTTAAAATTAAGCGATTTCTACGCGTTCAATGATGATATCTTCAGCAGGCACATCGCTGTGACCACGACGAGAAGTTGTTTCAACTTTTTCGATCGCATCAATGATGTCCATACCTTCAACTACTTTACCGAATACTGCATAACCCCAACCTTGAGATGTTTCACTTTTGAAATCCAAGAAACCATTATCTACAGTGTTGATGAAGAATTGGTTCGTTGCAGAATGTGGATCCATAGTTCTAGCCATTGCTAAAGAACCACGAACATTTTTCAAACCGTTGTTTGCTTCGTTTTTGATTGGTGCGCGTTGGCCATCCATTTTGTTGTCCATACCTGGTAACAAACCACCGCCTTGAACCATGAAACCTGGGATTACACGGTGGAACAATGTACCTTCAAAGAAACCATCTTTTGCGTATTGTTCGAAGTTAGCTGCTGAAACTGGTGCATTATCAAAATCTAATTCGATTGCAAATGTACCTTTATTTGTATGAAACTTAATCATGAATATATCTCCTAAAATTCAATGAGGACTATTTTTTTGTAGTGTCAGTTGTAGTTTCAGCAGGCGCTGCAACTGGTTTTTCAACTGATTCTACAGATTCTGTTGCCACTGCTGGCTTTTCAATCAATGCCATTTTTTCGATGATCACTGGTTCTACTGGAACATCATCACGGCCACGACCATGGCTAGTTGTTTGTACTTTTTCAATGGATTCTACAACTTCCATACCATCTACAACATGCCCAAATACTGTATAGCCAGGGTTTTGTGGTCCAGTATAGTTCAAGAAATCATTATTGATTGTATTGATAAAGAATTGGCTAGTCGCTGAGTCAGGATCCATTGTTCTAGCCATTGCGATTGTGCCTTTATCGTTTTTCAAACCATTGTCTGATTCGATATTGACAGATTCGCGAGTTTTCTTTTGAACTAAATCTTTATCCCAACCACCACCTTGGATCATGAATCCAGGAATCACACGGTGGAAAATTAACCCCTCATAATGACCATCCACAACATATTGGATAAAGTTGCCAACAGTATTAGGCGCTTTTTCAGGGTTGAGTTCTAAAGTAATGTTGCCTTTATTGGTTGTCATTTCTACATAAATTGGCGCAACAACAACTGGTTCTTCGGTTGCTACTGTTTCAGGATTCGCCATAGATACTTGAAATGCTAATGTTGCAATACCTGCACAAGTCAATAAACGTTTTAACACAACAAACTCCTAGATTAGTTATTATAAGCGCAAGATTATCTCAATTTTGCGCTCTGAATGATACTGAATTTATGATAATGAAGAAACCATTACTGCTTTAATTGTATGTAAACGGTTTTCAGCTTGGTCAAACACAATAGAATGCTTGCTTTCAAAGACTTCATCTGTCACTTCGACACCATCTTTTAATTCAGGGAAATCCTTCATTAATTTCATGCCCTCTGTTGTTTTACCATCATGAAACGCAGGCAAGCAATGCAGGAATTTAACATTTGGATTTTGGCTTGCTTCAATCAATGCTTGGTTTACTTGGAATGGGAAAAGAAGCTTGATGCGTTCAGCCCATTTATCTTTGGATTCGCCCATAGATAACCAAACATCTGTATAGATAAAATCAACACCTTTCACCGCTTCTTGTGCATTTGTGAAGCAAACAATATTACCGCCCGTTTCATTTGCAATCGCTTGGCACTGATCAATCAGTGCACGCTTTGGTAGCAATGATTCTGGTGCAGCAAAATGAATTGTCATACCTAATTTTGCAGCAATAATCATTAGAGAGATTGCAACGTTGTTATCTGAATCGCCAACATAAGCTAATTTCACATCTTTTAGTGGCTTATCTGTATGCTCTAGGATAGTTAAAACATCTGCCAATGATTGTGTTGGGTGGAATTCATCTGTTAAACCGTTGAAAATAGGAACACCTGCATAATGAGCGAGATCTTCTACGATTTTATGTGCAGCACCACGGAATTCGATGCCATCATAAAAACGGCCTAAAACACGAGCTGTATCTGCAATACTTTCTTTATGTCCAACTTGTGAACTCACAGGATCCAAATAAGTTACATTCGCGCCTTGATCATAAGCAGCTACTTCAAAAGCACAGCGGGTACGTGTAGATGTTTTTTCAAAAATAAGTGCAATATTCTTGCCAACTAAGCGTTTTTCTTCTTCATTATTTCGCTTTGCAGCTTTTAAATCGCGGGCAAGATCTAAGAGATAGTTGATCTCTTCAGGAGTATGATTCAAAAGTGTGAGCAAATGGCGCTGATATAATGGAGAAGTCATGGCAAGATCCTTTCTTTTATGGATGAGATAATTATCTCTACATAGTATCGTGCTCGTTTTTAGATTTTCAAGCATTTTTATGCCATGTCATCTTTATTTTAAAAAAATAGTGTAGAATCGGGCGCAATCAACAACTAAAAAGAGGACGTATGAAAGCATTATCAGTCGTGATTTTAGCAGCAGGTAAAGGCACAAGAATGAAATCTGCGCTACCAAAACCTCTGCATGAGATTGGTGGCAAACCAATGTTGTCACATGTGCTATCAACTGCACGTGAATTAGATCCTGCACAATTAATTGTAATCTACGGTCATGAAGGCGAAAAATTAAAAGCAGCTTATCAAGATGAAGCCGATATTACGTGGGTTGAACAAAAGACATTTTTAGGCACAGGCGATGCAATGAAATATGCAATGCCAGCGATTTTGCCTAATAGTAACGTATTAGTGTTATATGCAGATACACCATTAATTGATGTAAAAACATTGCAAGCAATGCTTGAAAAAGTGGACGAACAGAACCTTTGCTGGTTAACAGTGGAAGCTGATCAACCATTTGGCTATGGCAGAATCATTCGTAATGATGCTGGCAACATGGTTGCAATCGTAGAAGAAAAAGATGCGAATGATGAACAAAAAGCTATCACAGAAGTGAATAGTGGCTTATTTGCGATCTCAAGTGATGTGTTATCTACAACATTGCCACGTATTAGCGATGACAATCAGCAAAAAGAATTCTACTTAACAGATGTTGTTAAGTTAGCGTTGGAAGATGGTTTATCCATTCAAACAACGGCAGGTGATTTTACATTATTGCGTGGTGTGAATGATCGCGTACAGTTATCCAAATTAGAAGCGATTTATCAAAACCAACAGCGTAAAAAATTAATGCTATCTGGTGTGACAATGATTGCACCTGAAACAGTTTATATCCGCGGTGAAGTGAAGCTTAAAGGGCAAGATATTATCATCGAACCTAATGTGACTTTATCAGGCGTTGTTTCCTTGGGTAATAATGTTCAGATCGGGCAAGGCTCGCACATTACAGATGCTAAATTATGTGATGGCGTTGTTGTACATCCTTACTCAATGATCGAATCTTCATTGTTATATGACAATGTTGCGATTGGCCCTTATGCGCGTTTACGTACAAACAGCATCCTAAAAGCCAATAGTAAAGTGGGTAATTTCGTAGAAACGAAAAATATTACATTGGGTGAAGGTTCTAAAGCGAACCATTTAACGTATCTAGGTGATGCACAAATTGGTACTGGTGTGAATATTGGTGCAGGCACAATTACGTGTAACTATGATGGTGCGAATAAGCATAAGACAATCATCGAAGATGATGTTTTCATTGGCTCAAATAGTTCACTTGTTGCACCTGTTGAAATTAAAAAAGGTGCAACTGTGGGTGCAGGTAGTACAATTTCTTCATCAATTGAATCAGGGGCATTGGCGATAACCCGTGCAACACTGCGTCAAATCCAAAACTGGAAAAGACCTACAAAAAAATAATTTTATTGGGCAAAAAGCATGAAAATGGTAATATGAGCTAAAATTGTATTACCTTTTGGTACAAATTTTTGTTTTGAATATTATTGATAAAGAGGTTGTCATAATGAAAAAACACGTTTTAACATTAGCGTTGTTAGGTTTTGGTGTAGCTTCTACACAAGCATTTGCTCAAATCGACGAAGCTTTGGCTTCTCAAAGCGGTTGTTTGGCTTGCCACAAGCAAAGCGAAAAATTAATCGGCCCTTCATATGATGAAGTTTATGAAAAATATAAAGGTGACGATGGCGCTGTTGATTACTTGATCGAAAAAGTAACTGCAGGTGGTTCAGGTGTTTGGGGTGCAGTTCCTATGACTCCTAACGGTCACATTCCAGCAGAAGACATCGAAACTTTAGTATTACAAATCATGCACGAAGAGTAATAGCTTTAGTATTCTAAAAACCGCACTAAGTGCGGTTTTTTTATGCCTGAAGAACGCAAATATAATATTTTGAATGTTCTGTGTAGTATTTTTTCAATAACCTAGATTTTTCAGTATTGGAATTTCTCCTTATAACTACAATATTTATTATCTGGATTGAATAAATTAACTATTTTTATTTATTTAATAATAATTTAAATTATTGTTATTACTATAGTTTTTTAAAATTCCCCCTAGGTTTTCATACGATCGAATAAGAAGGTATATAATTTTGTTATGTTTGTATGATTGTCATCTTTGACTAGAATCAATAATATCCAAATGTAGCTATTTTGAAGTTTAAAAGAATAACTGTTATTTGATTATTTTTATATAAATCAATTTGTTATATTTATAAATGAGAGTTGCTAACAATAAAATATTAATAAAAAATCGGAGGAGTTTATGGTTGGCTGTAATATAGTGAGAAATCTAATTTTCAATTAATTTTATCGTACCAACGTACAAAGAATACTTAAGTTGATTTGCCAATAAAATTGGCCATAGTTATTTTTCTAGAAATCTAGAAAAACGATTTTACTTGTTCATTTTACTAGAACATTGACCTAGGAAGAATAAATATCTTTCAACTTTCAAGTTAAAAACTCAAATTAACTAAATGATTGAGCAATTTATTATTAAGTTGCATAAGGCTGTGTATGGATTATACGAATGATGATGTAGCGAGAGCAGAAGTATTTGTGGAAACAGAAGTATTTGCAGAAAGAAGTAAGCCTCTTCCTAGTTTAAAAATTGCTTTAATTCCTATTGTATCTATGATGCTTTTGTTATTTGTAGGAATTTTTATTTATGGTGCAGAACCACATATTCCTGTGCTTATTAGTGCCATTATATCTGGTGGTGTTGCTATCTATCTTAGGTATAGATGGGATGAAATAGAAAAAGCTGTAACAGCTGGTGTTGCTCTGTCAGTACCTGCTTTATTGATTTTACTTGTATTAGGTACATTGATCGCCACATGGCTAGCTGGTGGCATAGTGCCAACTATGATTTACTATGGCTTAGATATTTTATCTGCCGAATGGTTTTTACCCTTGGCAGTCATTATAACGAGTGCTGTTTCATTGACAGCAGGTAACGCATGGACAGCGGCGGGCACCGTAGGTATTGCTGTTATGGGAGTTGGTGTAATTCTAGGTTATAACCCTGCGATGGTGGCGGGTGCTGTAATTTCAGGCGCATACTTTGGTGATAAGTTATCACCACTTTCAGAAACAACGAATATGGCTCCTGGCATTATTGGAGTGAACTTATTTGAACATATCCGTTACATGCTATATACAACCATACCTGCTTGGGTCATTACGATCATTTTATTTCTAATTTTAGGCATATTTAATCAGGCAGAATCACATGATATTTCTAGTGTGAAGTTGTTGCAGGAGCAATTGGATCAAATTTTTGTGATCTCTCCATGGTTGATCTTAGTACCGATTGTTGTGTTAGTCATGATTATGTGCAAAATGCCTGCAATTCCTGGTTTAGTCGTTGGTTCATTTCTGGGTGGTGTTGTTGCTTTTTTGGTGCAGGGTGAATCCATTGGTTCCATTTTGAACATGATGATGGTGGGCTATGAAAAAGAAACAGGTAATGAAGTCATTAACACTTTACTAAACAATGGTGGAATGGTGTCTATGATGTCAACAATCTACTTAGTTATGTTAGCAATGAGTTTGGGTGGCATTTTAGAGTTGACAGGATCATTAGAAACTATTGTTAAAAACTTATTAAAGTTAGCTAAATCAACAGGTAGCCTAATTGCAACGACGGCTGCATCATCTATTACAGCAAATGTGATCGCATGTGATCAATACTTATCAATTTTGATTCCTGGGCGTATGTATGTACAGGCCTATAAAGATAAAGGGTTAGCGCTTAAAAATTTATCACGCACAGTTGAGGATGCTGGAACGATGACGTCATCTCTCGTTCCGTGGAATACATGTGGTGCTTTTATGGCTGGGACATTAGGTGTTGCAACTGTGGATTATGCACCTTACGTATTCCTCGGGATTTTGAGCCCATGTGTTGCGATTCTTTATGGCTATACAGGATTTCGTATCGCCAAAACTACAAATACGTAGAAGAAGCTTCAAGTTTTACTGGCAATGTTTCATTAATAACATTTAATAATTTATCAAAGGAAGTAGGAGAATATTATGAGTAATAACAATGTGCAACAGTATATTAATAAGGTTCTTGGTTTAATTGAGAAAGATGTCATTACACCAGAAGATGCCAAATGGATCACATCAGAAACGATTGAAGGCTTTCGTGCTAATGTCAATCCAGGCTTTTTAGAGTATCGTAAAACTGTTACCCCAGATCAAGGATTTGCTGCAGTTGAATGGTCAGATAAAGATAATAGCTATATTGATGTGAATGGTAATTCATATATCGACTGTTTGGGTGGGTTTGGTATATATAACGTCGGTCATAGAAATCCTAAAGTTGTCAAAGCAGTGACAGACCAATTGAAACATCAGGCACTGCATAGCCAAGACATGTTAGATCCATTACGTGCGATGCTCGCTAAAGTATTAGCAGATATTACACCTGGCGATCTTAAATATTCATTCTTTACAAACTCAGGTACAGAATCTATTGAAGCAGCTTTGAAAATTGCTAAGTTATACACGCATAAGCATAATAAAAATGCAACAACATTTATTTCAACGGTTGGGGCATTCCATGGTAAAAGCTTAGGTTCTTTAGGTGGTACAGCTAAAGGTAGCTTCCGTCAGCCATTTATGCCATTGGCATCAGGGTTTAAGCATGTATTGTTCGGTGATATCGATATGATGCGTAAGACTTTTGAAGTGTGTGCTGCTGTTAAAGAAGATGTTGCAGCTGTGATTTTAGAGCCAATTCAAGGTGAGGGTGGAATCATTATTCCTCCTAAAGGCTATTTGAAAGCTGTGCGTGAATTGTGTGATGAATATAATGCAATTTTAATTTTTGACGAAGTTCAAACAGGTATGGGCAGAACAGGTAGTATGTTTGCTTGTGAGCAAGAAGGTGTAACGCCTGACATTTTATGTTTAGCAAAAGCATTTGGTGGTGGTGTTATGCCAGCAGGTGCAACGATTGCTTCAGAGAAAATTTTTGCACCAATGTTTGATAATCCTTTCATGCATACAACAACATTTGGTGGTAACCCATTGGCATGTGCGGCTGCTTTGGCGACATTCAGTGTATTATTGGATGAAAAATTACCAGCACGTGCTGCTGAAGTGGGTGAATATTTCCTCAATGGCTTAAAAGAAGCGGCCAAAGGCCATGAAAATTTAGTATTGGATATTCGTGGTCGTGGTTTGATGATTGGTATTGAATTCCATACAGATGAAATTGGTTACGATGCATCCAAAGCAATTTTTGACAAAAATATCATTGTTGCAGGTACTTTGGTGAATTCTAAAACTATTCGTATTGAACCACCATTAACAATCACTTATGAAGAAGTTGGCTATGTCATCAAATCATTTAAAGAAGTATTGCAGTCATTAAAAGTAGCTTAATTTATAAAATAATTGAATGAAGAATGGATGGATTGATGAGCATCTATCATGGTAGATGTTCATTAATTATAAATCGTATAGTGAATCAGTTTAATCAAGTATAGATAACTCTAGTCTCCTTCCTTTTGGGAAGGGAGCAGATAAACTTTTTTAAATTGTCACTACTATACAAGCATTGATAGGAACATAAATATGTCTGAAGTATTAAACAATTTTGTGGGTGGTCAATATGTAACTGTTAATTCAAGCTCAACGTTTGACTTAGTTGATCCTGTTACAGGTAAAGCAAATGGTGTTTCTATAAAATCTATGGCTGAAGATATAGATTTTGCAATTAAAACAGCTGAAAAAGCTTTTGAAACTTGGAGCCAAACAACACCTTCTCAACGCCAAAAATATTTATTAGATTTAGCGAATGCTTTGGAAGCTAGAATTGATGATTTAGTGAATGCACAAGTTCGCAATACAGGGCAATTAATTCATATGATTCGTAATGAGGAAATGATTCCTTCTATGGATCAAATTAGATTTTTTGCAGGTGCAGCTAGATTGCTAGAAGGTAAAGCAACAGGTGAATATATTGAAGGCTTAACATCATCTATTCGCCGTGAACCCATTGGTGTAGTTGCACAAGTTGCACCGTGGAACTATCCTTTCATGATGGCGATTTGGAAAGTCATTCCTGCCATTGCCGCAGGTAATACAGTTGTTTTAAAGCCAAGTGATACAACGCCAGAAAGTACATTATTGTTTGCAGAAATTGCTGCAACAGTATTGCCAGAAGGTGTATTCAATGTTGTTTTAGGTGATGCAGAAACAGGCGCATTATTGGTGAGCCACCCTGTACCAGCGATGATATCTATTACGGGTTCTGTAAGAGCAGGTAAGGAAGTTGCATTGGCAGCTGCTCAAAATATCACTAAAGCACATTTAGAATTAGGTGGTAAAGCACCTGTGATCGTATTCGACGATACCGACATGGAAAAAACAGCTGAACACATTGCTATGACAGGTTTCTTCAATGCAGGGCAAGATTGTACTGCTGCAACTAGAGTTATTGTGCATGAATCAATTCATGATAAATTTATTCAATCACTTGTGAATGCAACGAAGAAATTTCCATGTGGTTTGCCAGCAGATGAATCTGCACATTTTGGTCCATTGAATAATGTGAATCAATTTAATCGCATTCAAAACTTAATGAAACAAGTACCAAGCCATGCCAAAATTGAAACAGGTGGTAAAGCAAGTTCTTTAGGTGGATTCTACTTTGAACCAACCATCATTTCGGGATTGCAGCAAAAAGATGATTTAGTACAAAATGAGATTTTTGGGCCGATCATTACGGTGCAATCATTCACTGATGAAGCTGATGCATTAACGAAAGCGAATGATATTGCATATGGTTTAGCATCAAGTGTTTGGACAAAAGATCACGGTCGTACTCAGCGTTTTGCTAAGCATTTAAATTTTGGTGCAGTGTGGATTAATACACATATTCCATTAACAGCAGAAATGCCACATGGTGGCTATAAACATTCAGGTTATGGTAAAGACCTTTCATTGTATGGTCTGGAAGAATATACTCGCATCAAACATGTCATGAGCTCTTTGGATTGATCTTTATACGAAGAATAGGTTGTCAAAAGAGATCTTATGGATCTCTTTTTTATGGGTAAATATTTATAATGATTATCATTATCGAAACTTGATCAGAACTTTACAACTATTGAAATCCTCTAATATTTACAGAGCTACTATGTCACTCATGAAGTAAATATTCATTCAAACAATATCAATAATAAGAGAGGCATGTCATGAACAGAAGTCAGCGAGTCATTATAGGAATTATCGGGATTGCTATGATTGCTTGGATCATTAACTTGTATTTATATCCAATCAAACTAGATGCATTTCCCATCCGCAAAGAGCTAATCAATATCACAGGTGTGATTTCATTCTTAATGATGGGCGTGATTATGCTCTTAGCTGTTCGTCCAAAATGGTTAGACCGCTATTTGGGCTTAGATAAAATGTACCATTTACATAAATGGGTAGGCATTTGGGCAATTGTATTTGCGGGCTTACACTATGTCGTTAAATTGGGTAAACCGGTATTGCAATTGTTCTTTGAACAAGGTCAAAGAATGAAAGGTGCAAGACCAGAGTTAACAGGTTTACAAGGTTGGTTAGATCAATATGTTGGCTTTGCTAAAGATGTGGGTGAATATCTTGTCTATTTCTTGTTAGTCGTATTAGTTTTAACTTTATGGAATAAATTTTCTTATAAGATTTGGCGTTATACACACAAATTAATGGCACCTGTATTCCTATTATTAGCTATTCATGCAGTTGTGTTAACACCTTGGAATTATTGGTTCCAACCTTTAGGAATATTAGTGGGATTGGCTGTGGTGATTGGATCAGTTTGTGCAGTGATATCAATGCTAGGTTTAATTGGCAAAACTTCAACGCATGCAGGCAAAGTATTAGAAGTGAAACAACTCGGCAATTGTATTGAAGTCACTTGTAAATTATCAGGCGAATGGCAACATAAAGCAGGGCAATATGCATTTTTCAAGCATGATCGATTAGAAGGTGCACATCCTTTCACAATTTCTTCAGCGGATGAAGGTGATAATGTCGTAAGATTTTCCATCAAAGCTTTGGGTGATTACACGAAGTATTTACAAAATAATATTCACGCAGGTGATTGTGTAGAAGTAGAAGGCCCTTATGGTTTATTCGACTACCAACGTTCACAATCATCACAGCAAGTTTGGATTGGTGGTGGTATTGGGATTACACCATTCATCGCTTGGGTTGAATCCATGATTCAAAATAATGATCATGAAACACAAGTGGATTTCTATTACTGTGCGTGTAATGAGCAAGAAGCTGACTATGCAAATTACTTGAAAACATTATGTGAAAGTTTACCTAATGTCAGATTACATGTGCATTGTAGTGATGTTGCAGGCTACTTAACTGCAGATAAATTGATGCAAGATTCGAATGAGAAAATTTCAGATATTTGGTTCTGTGGTCCAAGTGGCTTTGCGAAAAAATTAAAATCTGATTTGAAAGAACGTTATGAAACGGTTGCACCTAATTTTCATCAAGAGATGTTTCAGATGCGCTAATTAACAACAATGAGCAACTAGAGCCTTCTATCAAGAAGGCTCTTTTATTGTAAAATCATCCCATAATTCTTCTAGATTTTTTTAAATGTATTGTGGCATCTTTTACATTGACTTTATTGTGTACAAAGTTAAAATACGTGCATCTTAATTTAGAACTGATGAGGTTTGCTGACATGAATAATTAACTTGATTTGACTTGTTATTACGATCAATCAAGGAGGTTTTATGTCCAAATTTTTGCAGCTTAATCAGTTGTCTTATGGTTTGCCAAATGGCAACACAGTTTTTTCAGACTGAACTTATACATTCTCTCAGCCAATCACAGCTTTGATTGGGCGAAATGGCGTTGGCAAAAGCTTATTGGCACAAATCATGGCGGGGCGATTATTGCCAACGGAAGGCTCATGTATCAATAGTGATTTAGTTTATTACTTATCACAAAAAGCCCATGAAAATAGTGCCGAAACCGTTGCTGAAGCACTGGGGATTCAGTCTATATTGGATGCATTACAACGCATTGAAAATGGTAGTGTTGATCCTGATGATTTTGAAACTGTGGGTTCGCGTTGGTGCATTCAGGATGAGGCTCTGAATTTATTGGCTGATCTGTCTTTATCCCATGTTTCGTTAGCAACTGCGATGCATCAATTAAGTGGCGGTGAGCAAATGCGTATTCGCATTGCGGCTGCTTTTTTATCACAAGCGCAGATTTTGATTCTAGATGAACCCAGCAACCACTTGGATTATCACTATAAACAAGTTTTATGGTCGATGATTCAATCATGGCAAGGGCAGGTGGTCATTATCACCCATGATCGTTATTTGTTGAACCGAGTGAACGCCATTGTGGAATTATCTGCTAAAGGCTTAACAGCATACAGCGGTGCTTATCAAGATTATATTGAGCAACGAGATGCCGAATTAGCTTCTGCTATTCAGCAATTGAATGCAGTAAAACAGACAGAGAAAAAGCGCTTGGCAGTTGCACAGCAACAATTAGAACGACAAGCGAAACGATCCTCTCAAGCCAATAAACAACGTGGTGAGCAAAATCAAGCGAAGATATTGCTAGATCGCCAAAAGAATCGCAGTGAACTCAGTTCAGGCAAAGCAAAGCAGCAACGTGATCAGATTGCGGAACAAGGTAAATTAGCCATTCAATCTGCAAAAGATCGCATAGATCAAAAAGAAACTGTAGTTTTGCATGGTTACGATGTGGATGCTTTTGTGCCCAAAGTATTGGTGGAATTGAACCAGCTGATATTGCCACATTTAGCAGAGCACCTGTGCGAATTTCATGGGCAAATTGAGAAAGGCGATCGCATCGCAATTGTGGGTAAAAATGGCAGTGGTAAATCTGTATTGTTGAAAACATTAGCAGGGAAGATTTCTCCCTTACAAGGTGAAGTAAAGCATCATGTGAATTTTGCTTATTTGGATCAGCAGTTGTCTTCATTAGATTTATCAAAATCTATTTTGGAGCAGGTTTCAGACGGGCAAACCAAAGAGAAAATTACAGATTTAAGAATGCAGCTAGCGCAGTTGGGATTGGACAATACAGTGATTAATCAGCCGATGAAGGCTTTAAGTGGTGGCGAACAATTGAAAGCTGCTTTGATTCTGTCCTTGTATCAAAAAGAGCCTGCACAATTGCTGTTATTGGATGAACCCAATAATCATTTGGATTTACCATCCTTACAAGCATTGGAGCAATTATTGCAGAGTTATCGAGGTGCTTTGGTGATTGTTGCACATGATCAAGAATTTTTAGAAAATATTGGTATCAATAAATATTTAGTAGCCACAGAAAATGGCTGGCAGTGGCAGGAAAGATTTCCAGCTATATAATGGATAGTGCAATAGGTTTAAAATCTATCCCTCCCATTGAGAGGGATAGTTTCATTGATAGTAACAATAATTAAAATGGGTAATTTTTCTCAGCTTCAATCAATGCTTCAATATTATTTTGCGTTAAGAATGGGCGAAGTGCCTGAAATTTCTCAGGTGCCCAATCATAAATATGCAATGCTAATAACTGTTGAATGATTTCTGGAGAAAATCTATATTTCACTAATTGAGCAGGTGATCCACCCACAATTGCATAAGGCTCAACATCTTTTGTCACAATGCTGCCTGCGGCAATGATTGCGCCTTCACCAATTGTAATACCAGGCATGATCATCGCTCGCATGCCGATCCAAGCACCATCGTGAATGTGTGTATCACCTTTGCTTTGATAAGCTTCTTCGATTGTTTCCATAAAAAGATATAAGCTGAACCAATCAGCACGATGTGTATGATTGCCGCCCATAAGAATCACAGCTTCTGCACCAATGCAGACATAATCACCAATGTATAGCTGATCAATATGCCATAAAGGCTCCCACTTTAAGCTTTCTTCATCGCCATATAGATAGCGCACAACAGAAGCTTCAAAGCCTTGATCCCAGCAGTCGCTGTAATAGCTATGTTGACCTTTAATGATAATGTTTGAGTTTTTAACAGTTTTGTGGAGATATTCCACTTTTGACCAATGTTTTTTTTCCATGACAAAGCTCCAAATAAAATGGCAAATACATGGAATGTTTTATCAATTCGATGCACTACATTCCAAGTGCATCAACCGCGAGCGATCCTCGGTTTTTTGAGTAAAGGATTATTGATCATTGAAGCATTATAAGTATTTATAAAACTAACTCAAATTTATAGTTAACCAGTTGACAATAAGTTGAATCAGGAATATAGTTAACTGGTAAACAAAACTGAGATAATGATTATGACAACACAAACAGAAAAAATGTATCGAACTTTAATAAAATTAACACATGCACAAGAAATTCATCGAGAGAAAAAGCGTGAAACTTTATTGAAGGATTTGGGCAATTACACATTAACGCAATTGCATATTTTGAGTTGTATTCAGCAACATGATGCTGTGAATAATAAAGTGCTCAGTGATGCTTTAGCGTTAACAAAAGCAGCAGTTTCAAAGGCTGTGAATAAATTATTGAAGGATGAGTTAATCACAACATATCAAGTTGAGGATAACCAAAAGTCGATTTTTTATCAGTTAACGAAAGAAGGTGAGCATATTGCAGATATTCATCATGTATTACATGAACAGGTCAAGGCGAATTATTTAAATTTTTTGGCAACGATGGATGATGAAACATTGGCTAAAGCCCAGCTGTTCTTGGAAGCTTTAACAAATTACTTAGAAGAATAATGAAAAAAGGAGATCAAAACATGCATAAATATCAGAAATTAGTGGCTGAATCATTTGAAGTATTATTCGATGCTGAAAAAACGGTGGATGATGTTAGACCTTTTTTCGTAAAGAATTATACACAATGGGTGGATGGCAAAAGCTTGGATTATAATGGCTTTTTTCAGCATGTTGTCGCATTGAAAGAAGTGATTGCTACAGCTCATGTAGAATTCATTGAATTTATGGTGGCAGGCGATACAGCTGCGGATATTCATGATGTATTTGTGACTAAAAAGAATGGTGAAACATTGCATGTGCGAGTGATTGCATTTTTCACATTTGAAAATGATCAAATTGCTTCTGTGCGTGAAATGACACATCTATTGGAAGGTAATGAAAGCGATCACGATTTAGGTTCAAGAACCTAATCCCAAAATTAAAATCATTGCGCTATAATCGAGCATCAAATTAAAAGATGTAGCAAAGTGAGATCATCGTGACAAACCAACCAAAACGCGTTTTAACTATCCAATCCCATGTTGCTTTTGGGCATGTTGGCAACTCGGCAGCTGTATTTACATTACAAAGAATGGGCATTGAAACGATGCCAATTAATACTGTGCAATTCTCTAATCACAGTGGCTATGATGTTTTTTCAGGGCAAGTATTCACAGCGGAGCAGATTGCGGAAGTGATTCGTGGTTTACGAGAAAATCATTTCTTAGAAAAAGTGGATGCGGTTATTTCTGGTTACATTGGTAAAGTTGGCGTAGGGCAAGTGATTCATGATGTTGTGCGCGAAATCCGCAAACACAATCCTGATGCAATGTATGTTTGTGATCCTGTGATGGGCGATAAAGAAGATGGCGTTGGCTTTTTTGTGGATGAAACGATTCCACCTTTAATGAAAGAAGCATTAGAAAGCGCAACGATCATTACACCGAACTATTTTGAATTTGAAGTGTTGTGTGGCAAGTCTGTGCGGACTTTGGAAGATGCTTGTAGCGAAGCGCGCAAACTGATTGCAAACAATCACTATTTGAAAACAGTATTGATCACAAGTTTTAGAGTGAATGATACTGATGATGAGTTGATGACGTTAGCGATTACAGCAGATGAAGCATGGAAAGTCACAACGCCACGTTGCCATTATGTGCCAATGCCAAGCGGCACAGGTGACACATTTACAGCATTGTATTTAGCGCATACGTTAAATGGAGATAGCGTTGAAAAAGCGATCACATATACCACATCGACTTTATATGCTTTGGTGAAAGATACACCGAATGGTTCGCATGATTTATCTTTAGTGCGCGAACAAGCGCAGATCATTGAGCCAAAAGAATTGTTTAAAGCAGAGAGATTACTTTAATCCCATTGCTTGAAGGTGTTGAACTTGCGTTGCATAAAGCTCTGTTAGGTTATGTTCATCTTCTGCTGTAGGAATGAAACCATATTCTTGATGCCAAGCATCTGCAATTTCAGGCAAAGCCAATAATGCTTGGATGTGCTGAGTTTGTTTTAAATTCATGATGTGTTCAAAGTGAACCATAGATAATTTTAATTCAAATGCATGAAAAACGTTAGACAAAGTATCGATGTAATGCTGAGAAATCATATTTAAACACCTGTAGTTAAAAGATGTACTTAATATATGCTTGGAATATGACAAGAATATGACGCGATAAAAAAAGCCAATATTATTTTCATAATATTGGCGAAATAGATCATAAGCCAGTATTGTTATTTACGGTTTTTCGCCAGATTGAATGCGTTGTTCAATAGCGTTTATAATAGGTTCAAGATCAGCCACAGAATCAATGATGTAATGCGCGCCTGATTTTTTCATCGCTTCAGTTGCTTGTGCACGTAATTGATCTTGTTCTGTTTTTGGTAAAGCATTCCATTCTGCTTCTGTCATGCCAACTTCATTGCCACTCACAGTGACAGCAACTGTCCAAGTGCCTGAATTTAAACCTTCTGCAATACCAACAGCTGTATCATCTACTTTGATCACAGTATGTGGATGCCAAACACCTAAATTATTAAAGGTTTGAAACATCATGAATGGTGCAGGGCGACCCATTTCAAAATCAGCTGCGCACATTACGCTTTCAGGATCAATGCCATGAGGTTGTGTCAAGCGTAGAACTTTTTCTGCAATTTCTCTGTTATAACCAGTAGTTGAGCCAATTTTTATATTACGTTCACGTAGTTTTTTGAATAACTCAACTGCGCCAGGAATAGGATCAGAATAATCATCAATGGCTGCTAAATTCATAGGAATGAAAACATCATAGAGCATTTGTACATCTAAATCTGTTGGTGCGCTACCATGTTCTTTTGCCCATGCTGAGCTCACTTCAGGTAAAGCCAATAATGCTTTGATATGATCTAACTTTGCAGAGCCCATTGGACCACGCGCCTGTTCAATCGTTAAAGGTACATTGAACTTTTCAAATAATTTCACAAATGCACCCATTGGTGCACATGAACCATGATCAACGATGGTTCCTGCCCAATCAAAGACGATGGCAGAAATTTTTTGATTATTTTGCATAAGAATTCTCCTAAGATTTATTTAACAACAGCCATTTGTTCTAAAACGTATTTCATACTCGCAACCACTTGGCGCATCTCTTTGTGGTTGATTGCACCAATGCAGCCCACGCGGAAAGTTTCGATTTCGGTCAATTTGCCTGGATATAAGATAAAGCCTTCCTCTTTCACTGCGTTATAGAAAGATTTGAAATCATATTGGTCATATTTAGGCGCTAAGAATGTCACGATGATTGGTGTAATATTTTCTTCATCTAAAAAAGGTTCTAAGCCAATTTTTGCTAAACCACTCACAAGAGTTTTACAGTTATCTTTATAGCGCGCCAATCTTGCAGGTTGCCCACCTTTTTCTTCAAATTGATCTAAAGCTTCTGCCAAGGCAGCCACAACATGTGTTGGTGGAGTAAAGCGCCATTGACCAGTTTTTTCCATATATTGGTATTGATCATATAGATCTAAAGATAAGGATTGGCTGTTACCTTGCATGCTTTCCAAAATCGCTTTGCGAATGAAAATAAAGCCCATGCCTGGAACACTTTCCAAGCATTTGCCACTTGCAGAAATTAATGCATCAAATTGAATTTCTCTTGTAGAAATAGGCAGAGCGCCAAATGAACTCATGGCATCAATGATTAAGCCAACATTGAACTCTTTACAGATATCACTGATTTCTTTCAATGGATTCAAAACACCAGCGCCAGTTTCACAATGAATTAAGCCAACATGTGTAATGGAAGCATCATTGATTAACGCTTTTTTCAATGCTTCAGGTGAAACAGGCTCTCTTTCATTGAATGATAACAATGTTGCTTTACGTCCCATTTTATTGGTGAGTGTTGCCATGCGCTTACAATAAGCACCATTGTCTAAGACTAATAAATGACCATTCGGTGGCAATACGCTGTTAATAGCGGCTTCCACAGAAAATGTTCCACTGCCTTGCATCGGCACGACAACATAATCATCATGACCATGAATGATGGAGAGTAATTGAGAGCGGATTCTTTTAGTGATTTGGTTAAAATCAGCATCCCATGAACCCCAATCTTTTAACATTGCTTTTTTTGTGCGCAGTGTTGTTGTTAATGGCCCTGGGGTTAATAAGATTTGGTCGCGATCCATGCTAGCTCCTAGTGATTAGCCCAACGATGCGTTGAGCGTTTGATCCAAAGTTCAATAAAGTAATAAATAGAGATGACAACTAGAGAAACACCAGTGATCATTACAGCCATTGCTGTTGCACCACCAACATCTCCAGCATCATCTAAGTTCAAAATGGCAACGGCAGCGAGTTCTGTTTCAGGTGAATATAAGAAGATCACGGCTGAAATCGTTGTCATCGCATTGATGAAGAAGTAGCGAGAAATATCCAATAACGTTGGCAAGCTGATTGGCAATGTCACGCGCCACATTGTTTTGTAAAAAGGAACCTTGAGGGATTGAGACACAGCTTCAAATTCCCAATCGATGGATTTTAGGGTTGAAGTCATTGTCATGTGGCTTGTGGTGTAGAAATGCACCACAGTACATAGGATCAAGATCAACATTGAATGATAGAGGAAGTTGAAAGGATTGCTTGGGCTATTAAAGAAGAAGATATAACCTAAACCTAAAACTAATCCCGGAATTGCTACAGGCAATGTTGCCATTAAACGAATGGCTAATTTAATTTTGTTAAAGCCTTTGGTTTTTTCGAGCATATAGCCATTTAAGAATACTAATGCTGTGCCAATGACGGTTGTGCCAAGTGCTAATGTTAAGCTGTTTAATAACGTTTTACCTAAACCGCTGCCAAACAATGCTGATTCATAATTCAACAAACTGAGTTTCAAGTTATATGGCCAGAAACTGACGAATGATGCATAAACTGCCATCAATAACATTGCTAACATTAAGCAGGAAATCACGATGACATAAGCATTCATCGCTAAATCAAATTTCATATTCTTTTTAGGTGAAAAACGAACAGAGCGAGCTGACAATGTTGAAATCTGCTTTTTACGCACATGATGTTCCACCGTAAATGTAAGTAGAGCAGGGATTAACAATAACAATGCAACAGCCGCGCCTTGTTGGAAATTTTGCTGGCCGATGATCATACGGAATAAATCTGTGGCTAATACATCAAAGTTACCACCAACAATTTTCGGAATACCAAAATCTGTGATCACTAATGTGAAAGAAACCATGCCCGCAGAAACTAAGCCATATTTAACGCTTGGCAATGTAATCGTGATGAATTTACGGAATTTACTTGTGCCTAAAGTATCTGCTGCTTCATATAAACGCTGATCCGCCAATGTTAATGCAGTGACTAAGATCATCAATACATGTGGAAATATGGCAAAGATTTCTGCCAAGATAATGCCAGGTGCGCCATAGATGGAGCTGAATCCTAAAGCGTTCCAAAAGGCTTTAGCTGCACCTTGGTTGCCAAACCAATAGATGATCGAAATGGCTGATAACAATGATGGTGCTAATAAAGGCAACAGGGCGATTGAGCGATAAATGCCTTTGAATCGTAAATAGCTGCGAGTTAAAGCATAAGCAAATGTGAATGCTAGTGGAATCACGATCATCGTTACGACAATTGAAACCCAAATGCTGTTCCATAAGCTTCTGAGGATAGAAGGTGATTTCAAATATTCAAAGAGCGCAGAAATGCCTGTGTGTTCACTTAACGTATTATTAACGAATAACTGGCTTAAGATTGCGCTCAATGGTGCTACTAAAAAGAGCACAAAAAAGATGAGAGATATGATTAAAACAGAACCAATGATGATCTTCTCAATGGGCCAACTTTTGGATTTAGGCTGAATCATCTGTGTTGTAGATTTTGCCTGTAAGGTAGAACTAGACATATTGGTTCCTTAAGATGCAAAAACATTGATGCGTTCCGGTCTGAAAGCGAAAGGTAAGGATTTACCTAGCTCAATTCCTAAGTCATACACTTGATTTAAGGAAAATTGTAAGCGGATGGATTGCTTTGCAAACGTTGGTACTTCCAATTCTGCTAAACAAGTACCACCTAAAAATTCAATGTCTTTGATGATGCCAGTGAATTGTTTTGCTGAATCATTGTGATCAAATTCAACTTTACGATCTTCAGGGCGGAGATATAAGCGAACTTTTTCGCCTTTAGGATGAGAAGGAACATCTGGCGCATGAATGATTTCATCGCCACAACGATAGTAATGATCACCTTCTGATAAAGCATCTAGTTGATTAATTTTACCCACGAAGTCCGCCACAAATGGATTAGCAGGATGATGATAAACTTCCAATGGCGTGCCAACTTGTTCAATCACACCATGATTCATAATCACAACGCGATCAGCAATTGCCAATGCTTCTTCTTGATCGTGTGTGACCATAATGGTTGTGATGCCGAGTTGCTTTTGTAAACGGCACAATTCTTCGCGTAGATGAATGCGCACAGTTGCATCAAGTGCTGATAAAGGCTCATCCAATAATAATAGGTTGGGTGATGTTGCTAAAGCACGAGCCAATGCAACACGTTGCTGTTGCCCACCCGATAGTTGGCTTGGGTATTTCTTGCCGCTATCTGGTAATCCAATCAAATGTAACAATGCATTGATTTTTTGTTCAATCGCATCTTTCTGATTTTTTTGATTCACTAAACCATAAGCGATGTTATCGCTCACAGTGAGATTGGGGAAAAGAGCATAGGATTGGAAAACAATCCCATAATCTCTTTTCGCAGGTGGCAAGTTGGAAATCTCTTGCCCTTTTTGAAAGATCTGGCCAGATGTCTGTTCTTCAAGTCCAGCAATAATGCGCAGCAATGTTGTTTTACCACAACCAGAAGGGCCTAAAAAACAGATAAATTCACCAGATTCAATGGCTAAATTGNCAGCAATAATGCGCAGCAATGTTGTTTTACCACAACCAGAAGGGCCTAAAAAACAGATAAATTCACCAGATTCAATGGCTAAATTGATCTCTTTTAATGCGGTAAAATGTCCAAAACGTTTATTGATAGCATTCAGCTCAAGAAATGACATACTGGCTGATCTCCTTAGTAACTAATGAAAAATATGATTAAGATTTAGGTTCTGATTTTTTAGAGTAGCGAGTGCTCCACTCTGACAAAATGCGTGAACGATCTTTTGCTGCAGTATCGAAATCCATATCAATCAATAATTCTGCATAGTTAGCAGGCACATATTCCAATTTAGTTGCTGTCCCTGGAACACTTGTTAAAGCATAGTTTTTGCCATATAAGGCCATTGCTTTATCGCTAGAGGCCCAATCTGCTAATACTTTTGCTGCTGCTAAGTTTTTAGTGCCTTTATGAATCGCAAATGATTCAACATCCCAACCTAAACCTTCACTTGGGAATACTAAATCGATTGGAGCGCCTTTATCTTTGTTAGTATTGCCACGGTATTCAAAGGAAATGCCCATCACATATTCACCTGTTGCAGCCATGTTGCATGGCTTAGAGCCTGAATGAGTGTATTGTGCGATGTTGTTATGGAGTTTATCCATATACTGCCAGCCACCGCCTTNACTTGTTAAAGCATAGTTTTTGCCATATAAGGCCATTGCTTTATCGCTAGAGGCCCAATCTGCTAATACTTTTGCTGCTGCTAAGTTTTTAGTGCCTTTATGAATCGCAAATGATTCAACATCCCAACCTAAACCTTCACTTGGGAATACTAAATCGATTGGAGCGCCTTTATCTTTGTTAGTATTGCCACGGTATTCAAAGGAAATGCCCATCACATATTCACCTGTTGCAGCCATGTTGCATGGCTTAGAGCCTGAATGAGTGTATTGTGCGATGTTGTTATGGAGTTTATCCATATACTGCCAGCCACCGCCTTTACCTTGTTCATCGCCCCACATTTGTAACCAGCTCACAACATCGTAGTAACCAGTACCCGATGATGTTGGATCAGGCATTACGATCTGGCCTTGGTAAATAGGATTCAATAAATCATTCCAGCTTGTTGGTTTTGGTAAACCACGTTTTTCTGCTTCTACAGTGTTAAAGCAGATCACTGCGCCAGAGATTTGATGACCCCACCATTCTGGTACAGCATCTTTATCTTTGTATTTTGGATCAATTTTAGCGATGTTTGCAGGTGCATAAGGCTCTAACATGCCTTCTAATTCCAATGCGCCTAAACCTGTAATCGCAACACCCCAAATCACATCAGCTTTTGGATTATTCTTTTCTGCCAACAATTTAGAAACCACAACACCAGTGGAATCACGCACGATGCGCAGTTTAATTTCAGGATGATCTTGGTTGAATGCTTTTTCTAATTCTTTTAATTGATCTGTTTCGATTGCTGAATATACTGTTAATTCTTGTTTTTGTGCATATGCTGAGCCTAAAGTACTGATTAATGCAACTGTCAAAGCTGTTGATTTGAATAATTTCATGGAATTTTTCCTTAGGGAATGAATAAAAATCCATTGAAATATAACGTTTAAATATGACAAAAATATGAAATGCAAAATATTGTTAATTTGTAAGGATTTGTCATATTGCTGACACAATCGGCTTCTAGAATGGCGCCATTTTGATCAAGATATGGGTAGCGATAATGAAATATGACATAGCCATTGTGGGCGCTGGCATCATCGGTTTGAGTCATGCGTATGCAGCAGCAAAGCGTGGGTTGAAAGTTTTAGTATGTGAACGTACAGATCAACCATTGGGCGCATCGATTCGTAACTTTGGTTTTGGCGTAGTCACAGGGCAAAGGGAAGGTGAGATGCTTGATCTTGCGAATCAAAGTCGTCATATTTGGGGCGAATGGGTTGATCATGCCAATATCAATGCAAAAAGAAATGGCTCATTATTAATTGCTCGTAACCAATTGGAAGCAGCAGTTTTAGAATCGTTTGTAGAGAATAAGGTAAAGCAATATGGTTATGAATGTGAATTGCTCAGCGAGAAAGAAATTGAGTCGATGTACGGTGGGCAATTCTCTCGTTATTCCACAATTTTGCATGGCAAGAATGATCAAGTGGTTTTNCTGGCATCATCGGTTTGAGTCATGCGTATGCAGCAGCAAAGCGTGGGTTGAAAGTTTTAGTATGTGAACGTACAGATCAACCATTGGGCGCATCGATTCGTAACTTTGGTTTTGGCGTAGTCACAGGGCAAAGGGAAGGTGAGATGCTTGATCTTGCGAATCAAAGTCGTCATATTTGGGGCGAATGGGTTGATCATGCCAATATCAATGCAAAAAGAAATGGCTCATTATTAATTGCTCGTAACCAATTGGAAGCAGCAGTTTTAGAATCGTTTGTAGAGAATAAGGTAAAGCAATATGGTTATGAATGTGAATTGCTCAGCGAGAAAGAAATTGAGTCGATGTACGGTGGGCAATTCTCTCGTTATTCCACAATTTTGCATGGCAAGAATGATCAAGTGGTTTTCTCTCGCGAAGCTTTACCGCAATTGATTAATTATTTATCTTTTTTGCCAAATGTCACAATGAAATTTGGAACGCTGGTGAAGGATATCGATGTTGATCAAGGTAAGTTAAGCACAACAGCAGGGAATTTCGATGCAGAGCACATTTTTGTGTGTTCTGGCCACGATTATCAAACATTACTTGCAGATGAGATCCAGCAATTAAACCCTATGGTTTGTCGTTTACAGATGTTGCGAGTGAAACCTGCTAAAGAATTTCCATTACAGCATGCTCTGTTCACAGGCTTGAGCTGTACGCATTATGACGCATTTAGAGATTTGCCTGAAACAGAAATTTTAAGATTAGCAATGGAAAGCGATTATCCTGAATTTGTGAAACATGGTATTCATCTATTGATCACGCCAACACCTTATGGTGAATTGATCATTGGTGATTCTCATGAATACTCACAATTTCCGCGTCCATTCAGTAGTGAAGCCATTGATAAAATTTTGTTGATGTTGGCAGAAGAAACATTAGGATTAAAATTAGATGTAATTGAGCGATGGGCTGGAGAATATGGCTCCAAAGGTTCTGAACCTTATTCAATCATCAAGGCAGGGAAGTTTGCAACAGCTGTGTTGATGCGCACAGGATTAGGCATGAGCGTAGGGCCAGCTTTGGGTGAAAATGTGATTGCGAAAATTTATGATTAATAGAGAAATTTTAACGTACAAAAAAGCCCAATATTACTATTGGGCTCTTGCATGTTTGAATGTTAAATAACTAATTCAATAATTATTTAGCAGCCAAGAAACGCTTGTTTACTTCGTTCCAGTTAACTACGTTCCAGAATGCTTTGATGTAGTCAGGGCGAACGTTGCTATATTTTTTATAGTAAGCGTGTTCCCAAACGTCCAATGCTAATACTGGAGTTTTGCCAACCATTAAAGGTGAATCTTGGTTTGCTGTAGACATGATTTCGATAGAACCATCTTTGTTTACTGCTAACCATGCCCAACCTGAACCGAAACGGCTAGTTGCTGCCGCTGCAAATTTTTCTTTGAATGCATCAAAGCTACCGAAAGTTGCATCGATTGCTGCTTTGATTTCGCCAACAGGTTCGCCACCCGCGTTAGGTGCCATGATTTCCCAGAACAAAGCATGGTTAGCATGGCCGCCACCATTATTTTGTACAGCTGTACGGATGTCAGCAGGAATTTTTTCCATATCAGCGATTAAATCTTCGATAGATTTTTCTGCTAATTCTGGATATTTTTCGATTGCTGCATTTAAGTTGTTTACATATGTATTGTGATGCTTGTCATGATGCAAATGCATTGTTTCTGTATCAATGTGTGGTTCAAGCGCATCGTGTGCATAAGGTAAATCAGGTAATTTAAAAGCCATGATTAAATCTCCAATTAAATGAACTTTGGTGGGTATTCCGAGTTTTGTAGTGTAGCAGTTAATGCATGACTAAACAAAAAATGGAACTAGGTAGATATATAGTGTAGTCACTTTTTCGATTTTTCAACCTTTGGTAACTGAACTATTCTTGTTTGTGTTAATAAATCAACAAGAGAAGTGCGCCTTTTGGTGAAAGTTTGGCACATACCAAATAGTGAAATTAATGCCAATCCTAAAGGAATAATGGCTTGAACGGTAAAGTTCAGAGCAAAAGCTGTGTTGAAGCCAACAGCTATCAATGTGAGAGATAGAATCAATAAAACAGCACGTGTTGCACTTTGTTTGGATGATAAAGGTGTGCCTGATAAGTTCACAATGCGAAGTTTCCAGCTACGCATTCCTAAAGTTTGCCCGCCCTTGTACCAAAAGTATGTATAAAATAATATTGGTGTTAAAATCGCTGTGGTAGAGATCATAAATGGATAAAGAGGATTACCAGGCTCGATAGCGACGCCATTATTGAAGGGCAACCAAATTAAAGCGGCGAGCATCATTAGCGGGATGATTAAGAATAAGTCATAGACAAAGGCTAGAATTCGTTTAATGGCCGTAGCTTTGGCTGTGGTAATTGATTGTTTTGACATTGTTAATAACCGTTAAACATGAAATGCGCGTATAATAACATGCTTCATCAGGGGCTATCTTTTAGAATGTGGATATTATGAAAAGAACTATATTATTCTGTGTATTGGCGTTAACGTCACCAATGGTATTGGCTAACAGTGTAGAAGCTGTATCAGCAAATATCTCTCAAAATATTGTTAAAAATTTAACGCAGCAGAGTAAAGTCGCGTTGCGCGCAAATAAAGGCGATGTGGATCGTTTTTATGCTGACTTTTACGCGGCTAATCCAACGCAATCATTTGCTTGGTTGGATGATGGCAAAATAACATCACGTTCTAAAGAAGTTTTATCGTTGTTAGAAAAAAGTCATTATAAGGGGTTGTTTCCAAAGAATTATCACGTTGGAAAGATTAATGAATTAGTTGCTTCAGATCTTGCAAATGTAGAGGATCAGCAGCTCTTAGATTTGTTAATGACGGATGCAGCATTGAGTTATTTGCGTGATTTGTCAGTTGGGCAACCTGAATTGATTGTTGTAGAGCAAAAGAACTGGCTATTGCCAAGAGATAAGTTTGACAGTGTTGCCCAGCTGAATGGCTTATTGAGTGCTTCAGATTTGGCTGCACAAGTTGCAACAGTAGAACCAAAACATGAACAATATCATTTGTTATTAGATAGCTTAGCTAAAGTTTTGGATAGCGAAGCTTCTGATGAGGTGGAAACCACAATGGCTGTGGGCGGTAAAATGTCATTGAATGATCAGAACGATAAAGTTTTATTGTTGAATAATCGATTGATTGAATTAGGCTATTTGGATTCTGCGAAAAAAGATCAAAAATTGTTTGATTCAGAAACCAAAAAAGCGGTGCAGGCATTTCAAAATGAACATTTGTTAGAGCCAGATGGTGTTGTGGGTGCAAGAACACAAAAAGAATTGAATAAAACTAAGCAAGATCGTGCAACGCAGTTGATTACAAATATTGAAAGATGGCGCTGGATGCCAAAAGATTTGGGTCAGCATTATTTGGTNTGGCGCTGGATGCCAAAAGATTTGGGTCAGCATTATTTGGTAGTAGATATCCCAAGCTTTGAGTATTACGTTGTGAAGGATGGCGTAGAAACAGTACGCGCTAAGACAATCGTGGGCATGGCTCAGCGCTCAACGCCAGTATTCATGGCGCCAATGAATCACATTGTGTTTGCACCTTATTGGAATGTACCACGTTCTATGGCTGTGAAAGATAAGTTGCCACAGTTGAAGAAAGATCCTGAACGCTTAGCACGTTCAAAAATTCGTATCTTAGATAAGAATGGTAATGAAATTGATCCAAGTATGGTGGATTGGTCACAATACAATGCTAATAACTTCCCATATCGCTTGCGCCAAGATCCAGGTACTTATAATGCGTTGGGTAAAGTGAAATTTATGTTCCCTAATGAACATGCGATTTATTTGCACGATACGCCACAAAAAAGTTTATTTGGCAAAACAGAGCGTACATTCAGCTCTGGTTGTATTCGTATCGAGAACCCAGTTCAGTTGGCTGAGTACTTCTTGAAAGATCAGGATTGGAAAGTCGATCGCATTCAGAAAGCTTATGATGGTAGCAAAGAGCAAACTGTACGTTTAAAAGAAGATATGCGTTTTCCTGTGTACACAATTTACATGACAACCGCTGTAGATGCGAACGGGAAGACTGTTTATCGCTCTGATATTTACGATAGAGATGGTGCGATGCAAACTAAAATTGCTAAATTATCGCTCAACCCGTAAAAAAAA
>NZ_MVDN01000050.1 GCF_002006795.1 Wohlfahrtiimonas populi
TTGTGGTAATTGGGCATACTTTGCTAGCAGAGGTGTTATTGGTTATTTTCAGGCATATCAGATTAGTAAAGATACTGCTATTGTGACTAAAGCTTGTTCTTTTTCTCCTGATCCTGGAGGATTAGCATCAGATGTCAGGTGTAAAACAGATGATGCAAACCAATATAGGTCATTATCGGAATGGAAACCTAAGCAATTATCATACATTAAAATTTGTAACAATAAGTTATATAACAGCCTACTTAATGTTTACAAAGATCCCATGCCTTCGTGCGAACAATTATTAGCAGATGATTTAAAAAAAGAAAAAGACTACAAATACGGAGCTGATAAAAAACAACTTAAAGCAGAAAGTATAAAAATTATGACAGAATTCTTTACTGATTGTTTAAATGAAGATTTATCGGAGTATCAATAATATGGCAAATAATGTACAACCAAGATTTACTGATAATGAAATAAAGTCTATCGCAATAAATCCAATGGGAAGATCCAGTGAAGCAGGTGTGCTTTCGGTTATGAAATTGGGGTTAGCTGTGCGAGATGCTAATATTAACAATGGAATAGTGAATCATCCTAGTGATAATAATAGTGGTTACACCGTAGGTCCATTCCAGTGGGATATTGCGGCTCAAAGAAACGGAAAGGAGTTTGTTGAGAGGTATAATAATTCTGAATATATCATAAACAATCCTGATAAAAGAATCCCTGATAATGAAGTTGATACAATTGCCTATCGCTTACAACAGAATAGAAAAAC
>NZ_MVDN01000051.1 GCF_002006795.1 Wohlfahrtiimonas populi
TTCATTAAGGATTTTAGCGATCATCCGTAATTCTTCATCTGCAGGATGAACGATGGGCTGTTTAGGCTGATATGTTTGTAAAACAGGTAAGTCTTCTATCTCCATTGCACTAATATTAGCAGGCAAAATAACAACAGCAACACCGCGCTGAGTTAATGCGGCTTGACAAGCACTCATTACAATACGTTTTGCAGTGCTTGCATCATTAACTTGTTCACAAAAAACTGAGNCTTGCATCATTAACTTGTTCACAAAAAACTGAGCATGTTTTATAAATTGGTGTGTAATCTACTTCTTGAGGAAAGCTTGTTCCCAATACATCGCTTGGAAGTTGGCTAGCAATCAATACGACTGGTGCACCATTTCGGTGGCTTTCAAATAAGCCATTGAGAAAATGGAGTGAACCAGGTCCACAGGATCCCGCACATGCTGTTAAGTTATCTGTCATATAGGCTTCAGCACCAGCAGCGAATCCACCAGCTTCCTCGTGGCGCATATGAACCCATTCTATGGAAGTATGAAAGCGCATGGCATCTGTAACTTGATTAAGTGTATCTCCTACAACACCATAACAACGTTTAACGCCTGCATTTTCTAAAGCTTCAACAACAATTTGTGCGACTTTCTTTTTAGACATATTGGCTCCTAATTGAAAATTATGGGATTAGATTTGATGATTAGTTTATTACCA
>NZ_MVDN01000052.1 GCF_002006795.1 Wohlfahrtiimonas populi
TTATTTATCTAGTTTTCCAATTGCGCAGAATAACAATTAAAAATAATAGAAAAGTTAGGCTGATCAGAATGAGTATGTGGATGATGGCTTTCTCCTTAGGAATATTAATGCAGCTTCATTATGCGGGACAGTGGAAAATGGAAGGAGATAAACTTATTGAAATTATGAGGAAATTTAAAGAACAATATGGCCATTACCCAAAAACTAAAGATGATATTGATCTGATTGATAGCAATATACTAGCAAACTACCAATTAGATTTGAGAGGTTCTAAAGAACATCCTTATTTTGTTATTAAAAAACAACCCGATTATGTGTTTTATTATCGAAGCAATGAAAATATCACTTATATTTTTTATAAAAGTCCTTTAACTGCATTTGATACTTATGAACGAGTACTTGATGCAAAAAATTGGACTTTTTATCCATCATAAATAATTGATATATCACTTAAAGAATAAGAAAAACATATGTCTTTTTAAGATTACAGAGAACGATGAAGTTACTTAAACGGTAAATGAATATGAAAAAAATTAAAGCCCAATTAGGGACTATTGTATTGGTTGTGCTTGTTCTGACCATGTGGGGATATACACATTATAAATTTAA
>NZ_MVDN01000053.1 GCF_002006795.1 Wohlfahrtiimonas populi
ATTAATTAATCATTTCGATTATAATGCCAACTATAATAAAACGATTAATTGGTTATTTTATAATGAAAACAGTATTTTTAATATTTTCAGTTTTTATAACAATATTTATGCCTGCCTCCGCACTAATATTAAAAACAGCGGAGCATCACTATCTTGTTTCTCCTAAAAATGAAAATGATGTTCAGAGAGCAATTTATGATGCATCACCTATGTTAATGAACCAACACGATAGCAATAGTCATAAATATGTTGGTATGCATGAGGCTCGATATACAACACCTAGCTATAACTTAAAATATTTACCAGGAAAAATTTGCTTTATTGAATCAATTCACATAGGTTTTCATTCGAATATTTATCTTCCAAAATTAGATATGGAAATCGGGCGATATTCTGATAAAACACTAATGAAATTCGATACTGAATTGTATGAAATCAAAACACATGAACTAAAACATAGAGAAATTTATATCTCTCATTTACAAAACCTTCTATATGAATTACGTTCTATCAACCAGAAAAATTCAAAATTTAAAGACTGCCAACCTCTACAAAAGCATA
>NZ_MVDN01000054.1 GCF_002006795.1 Wohlfahrtiimonas populi
GTAAAAAAAATAATTGTAGTTTAGCAACTACATTTTATAATGGCTGCATTTCTGCATATTGGGCGCCTAATAAAAAATATGGTTGGGGCTTTGATGGTGTCGGTACTCATAATGCACGTGCACGTGCAGCCAAGTCTTGTCGAGAAAAAGGCGGTGATGGTTGTGTGGAAATATTAACTTTTTGTACTACAAGAATTCTTTAACTCTTTATATAGAGATTTGTGTATTAAGAGGCCTGTTATTCAGACCTTTTTATTTAGACTATAAACCTATAAGTATTGTAAGAAGTTTAGGTAGTGTACAGGTATGCCTGATAGATTAGGGACTGGAGGAACGAATAGTGCTCCTGGNTGTATAAAAAAACATAATGGCATAAAAAGTAATTGTGTATTGGTTCGTTCTTTTTATAACAGCTGTATTTCTCTATACATGGGGAATAATACTAAAGGTGGTTGGGGTATAGATGCTATGTATACCCATAACGCAAGAGCTCGTGGAGCTCAAGCTTGTAAAGAACAAGGTGGAACTGGATGTAAAGAAATACTAACTTTTTGTACAA
>NZ_MVDN01000055.1 GCF_002006795.1 Wohlfahrtiimonas populi
CGACTATTTATTTTATTGCATCCATGATCATGCTGTTTGTTCCTCATCTTTTTTTTATGCCAAAAAGCATTGCATTTTCTGGTGCATTAGTTTTATTAATTAGGAGCTCGATCCGTTTTTATCATGGCTACAAACTACAAGAATACCAACTTTTCTTACCTAGATTAGGTTCCTTTAAGATCCCAACAAAACCTCTACAACGTGTCAAACAAGCACAATGGATTGGATTAGGTTTTTTATGGGATGGCCGTCATACACAGAGGCTTTTTGATTTAGAAAAACCTGAAAATAGGNAGAAAAACCTGAAAATAGGCATTTGATTAGTCAACGCTCAACATTAAATGCAAAAACAAAAAATTCTCTAAAAAGCCTTTGTTTTGTTTTTATTAAAAGAGCATTACCTAGGCTTTACCAACAGCGCAATGAACTCCCTTTACCTGCAGGAGGAGGAAAACCTGAGATTCATGCTGTAGGTTTATGGGAAGGAGAACGCGATATTGGCATTTATTTTTCTGAACAAATTGGACATAGTTTAATCTTAGGGCAACC
>NZ_MVDN01000056.1 GCF_002006795.1 Wohlfahrtiimonas populi
AGCCCCAATTAAGGGGCTTGTTAAATCGTCCAATGATCGATAGTGATATCAAACTATCTAATCCAAATTTCTATTTATACTTTACAAATTATCTTCTATTGTAGCTCTACAACTCGCTGGCAGCCATCTCATCTTTATTCTATTAATATCTACAGCTCTACAAACCCATTGAATGGTAGGCTTTGAACTTATGGAAGAGTTTGTAACGTTAGGAGCCAATACAATTGTATTTTGGCGAGCATCGCCAATGTACCCAGGCTGAGTGCCAAGCTGAGCTTGAGTACTTGAACCTATAACTTTCTGGTTATAATATATAACTATATTTGTTACATCCTTTACTAGCGTGCCTTTTTGAGCACCTAAACCTAATGCAATCCAAATTGCACTTACAGAACTTCCAGTAATATGATCACCTCTTGTTAACCCAGCCTCTGCATTAGTAACAGGCCAAACACCATTAACTGAATAATACTCTGTGATGGCAGCTTTAACACCAGAAGAAAGCGCCAACCCTTCAGCAACATAAGTTCTTTTTGTA
>NZ_MVDN01000057.1 GCF_002006795.1 Wohlfahrtiimonas populi
GTTTTACAGTTATTGAGTAAATATCCTGTGAAGTTGATCGTCACTTATTCGCCATTTTCTAGTGAAGATGATATTGAACTTTTGAAATATTTAAAACGTGAATTACCTGAGTTACTAAGCATTGGATTGGTTCATCATGCAGATTATCAGGACATTATTACTTTGATCAACGAAGCTAAGTTGTATCGTTATGTCATGATGCCATCGAAACCTGGGCAAGNGCCATCGAAACCTGGGCAAGTGGCACATTTCATTAATTCTGCCATTGTGATGTTCCATAAGTTTAGCCAATCTCCAAACTTATTGAAGCATCAACAAGTGCAGGAAAAAACACCAATTAAAGAATCATTATTGGGCTTATTAGGCGGAATGAAGCGGTTCTTTAAATTTTCATAATATTATCTACTAATGAATATAGTAATGTAAAAATGTAATGATGTTATGTTTACATAAAATAACAATTAAAGTAAAATTCTTTACTAAGAATTAAATATTTTATGAATT
>NZ_MVDN01000058.1 GCF_002006795.1 Wohlfahrtiimonas populi
ATCTCTTTTTGTTCTAATTGCTTTGCTTCATTGCTTAATTGTTCACGGATATCATTGGGCAATCGTGCTGATAAAAATGCCGATTCATTCATAAATTGATGCTGATTCAAACTTGCCACAAATGCAGAATTCAAAGTGTTTAATTCAGTCTGAATTTTCTCAATCAGTTCTGTTAATTGCAGAATACTCTGCTCTATTAATAATAATTTTTGCTGGGCTAATTGATGCGCTTCTTTAGTTGTGGCTTCTTTCACTTNTTGTGGCTTCTTTCACTTCCAATGTTTGTAATTGTGCTGTCAACTGCGCTTCGGCTTCTTCCACAGTTTGTTCACCAAACAATTCAATGCGTGCAGCTTTTTTACGATCTAATTCTTTCTGAATTTTTAATAACTCTGCCTGTTTGACAGTTAAATCATCTTTTTTATGCTGTAAATGGCTCGATAATTGTTGAATTTCACTATTAATTGTCATTAA
>NZ_MVDN01000059.1 GCF_002006795.1 Wohlfahrtiimonas populi
TTATCAATTAAAAATAAATCTTTGTCATTAACTAACCGATGAATAAAGAAGTTATGAATCTGTGACATTATCGTTGGCGAAATGTCCGCAGGTCTTTGACTTGCCAAAGTTAGATACATACCGAATTTTCTACCTTCTTTAATAATTTCCTCAAAAAGCTCTAATCTATAATCTTTCCAACTAGCTTGTTCTCTATTAGATTGTTGAGAAAGAATATTGTGTGCCTCGTCGATAATCAAATGTAANATTGTTGAGAAAGAATATTGTGTGCCTCGTCGATAATCAAATGTAATGTGCTATCAGGTGGTGATTTAACTGTGTCTTTATGATTTTGATAAAACATTTTTGCAAGCAATAAAGGAATCATTTTTTTCATAGATTGATTACAATTTCTTAAGGATATTACACTCAATAAATGGAAGTCTTTATCAATACTTTCTTTCACATCAAAGATGTTTCTTAA
>NZ_MVDN01000006.1 GCF_002006795.1 Wohlfahrtiimonas populi
TCATCAAAAATATTATGGTGGCAAAGACTTTCCTTATTATGAAACTTCCTATATAAACCCCAAGCCAAACAATGAAGTTGACTATCTCATGATAGGCGACAGCTATTCAAGACAATACTCTCAATATATGATTCATAACAATATCAGTGCACAAACATTGTTTGCGGATGCCTGTTTATTCACTAACAACGATTATGTCTATGATAATAAAAAAGAAAAAAAAGAATGCACTGAATTTGTTCATAACTTTTATAAAAGTCTAGCAAATCAAAATATCAGCAATACGCTCCCATTGATATGGGCACAAAGCTGGGATTACTATACGCTCAAATCTCGCCATGGCGATAATACATTGGTTGATAATTACCATCATACAGATCAATTCAACACAAAAATTGTTGATAGCATTAATGATATGATTCAAAAAAACCCTAATCGAAATATATACTTAATTGGTTCTTACACTCGACCCAATTATGACATTTATGAATGTTTATCCACCCAAAACTTATCTAGATTCATCACCGAATCATGCGCAGAGTTCATCCCTGAAAACCCTACACCTATCAACGTACATATCAAGAAAATAGCTGATCAATATCCTCATGTCTATTTTATTAACCCTGACGATGGGCTGTGTGATACCAGAGGATGTCGAATGCTAATTGATAATGAACCTATGTTCAGCGATGTGAGTCACTTATCGATATATGGTGCAGATATTGTTGGCAAATATATCTTTGATGAAATTCAAAGAATTGAGAATAGTCAGCAGTCTCTACAGAAACAGGATTAAATTTTATGCAATTTCGTACAGATATTAATGGGCTCCGTGCTTATGCAGTTCTGGCAGTCATCATTTTTCACTTTAATCAACAATGGTTACCCGGTGGATTCGTTGGTGTCGATATATTCTTTGTCATTTCTGGCTACTTAATGACAAGCATTATTTTTCGTGGATTGGATAACAAAACTTTATCTTTACTTAAGTTTTATGCTTCAAGAATTAAACGGATCATTCCTGCACTATTAGTACTAACGCTTATACTTATTGTTCTTGGCTATTTCTTTTTAGGCCCTATTTCTTACAGAAATTTGTCTAAGGAATCTATACGAAGCTTACTATTTATTTCCAACTTTTTATTTTGGCGTGAGTCCGGATATTTTGATACTAGTGCAATCAGTAAACCATTGCTGCATACATGGTCTCTTTCTGTAGAATGGCAATTTTATATCATCTACCCCTTTGTTCTTGCCATCCTTGCTAAAATTTGTTCGATAAGCACTCTAAAAAAAATTGTAGTGGCTATTGCTGCAATATCACTCATATTCACAATATATTTTAGCTATCAAGCACCCATTGCTGCTTATTTTCTATTACCCACAAGAATTTGGGAAATGTTGTTAGGTGGTATCATATTTATATACCCTTGGAATATTACAAAAAACTGGCAAAAATATTCTTTAGAAATTGGTGGCATCTTACTTATCATATTGTCATTTTTCATCATTAATGCAAACATTCCTTGGCCTGGATACATGGCATTAATGCCAACAATCGGTGCATTTTTCCTAATTCAAGCAAACAGCAATTCAATTATCACCAATAATATTGCTTTTCAAAAAATTGGACTATGGTCTTACTCACTGTATCTGTATCACTGGCCTTTAGTCTATATTAATCATCGCTATAACTTGCAGATGCATGTTGTAACATTTTTGGTTCTGACTTTTACCCTATCATTGCTATCTTATTACGCCATTGAGATTAGAAAATGGAAAGTTAAATATATTCTGATCGCCATTTTCGTTGTTTTAATCCCTACTTATGGTGTATACAAAACTAAAGGTGCTTCTTTTAGAGTGGCAGATCGATATAACATTACAGCAGAAGAGTTTGCTAATAATTATGCAGGTGGCGGTACTTTCCCTTCATATCAAGAAGAATACATCAACCCAAAAAGCACACATGATTATGATTACACCATCATTGGTGATAGCTATTCTAGACAATATGCCAAATTTTTAATCGATAGCAATAAAAGTATGCGTGCTTGGTTTGCAGATGCTTGCTTATTCACCATTGATTACACAGTCATTTTTCAAAATACAGAATTCTCTAAATGTACTAATTTTGTTGATCATTTCTTTAAAATAACCACAAAAGAAACTCAAACAAAACCCATTATCTGGATTCAAAGTTGGGATGGATACACACTCATGCCAAAAGGCTCCACTAATTTCACATCTCAAGTAACCCTAAAAAACCCAAAAGATCATCAATCTTATTTTGAGTTTATTACAAAAACAGTACAAACTTTAACCCAACATAATACCCAAAGAAATATCTATTTAGTTGGTGTATACACTCGACCCAATTATAATATTTATGAATGTTTGTCGGAAAAAGGACTGTCTAAGTTTTCTGAAATATGTGATGAATTCATACCTAAAGAACAACATGAGATTAATCAATATCTGAAAGAAATTGCCGATCAAACACCTAATATCTATTATATAGACCCTGATGGCGGTTTATGTGATGACCGCGGTTGTCGCATGCTAATCAACAATGAGCCTATATTCAGTGATGATGGGCATTTATCTACATATGGTGCAAATATTATTGGCCCATATATTTTCCAAGAAATTCAAAAAATAGAGCTTGAAGATAAAAAACTTTGAGTCCCAGCTATATACCCAAGGATTAAAAAAGATTTAATATAAGGATAATTTTCATGCAGTTTCGTACAGACATTAATGGACTCCGTGCTTATGCAGTTCTGGCAGTTATCATTTTTCACTTTAATAAACAATGGCTTCCTGGTGGGTTTGTTGGTGTAGATATTTTCTTTGTTATTTCTGGCTACCTCATGACTTCGATTATATTTAGAGGTTTAACTAACCAGTCTTTCTCATTACGTAAATTCTACAGTGCCCGTATTCGCAGAATCATACCTGCTTTGCTGATTCTCATCATATTACTGGTCACTATCGGATATCTAACTTTTGGTCCCATTTCATATAGAAACTTAACTAAAGAATCGATTCGCAGTTTATTGTTTATTTCAAATTTTCTTTATGCTCGAGATACTGGGTATTTTGATGCTGGCGCATTAAGTAAGCCGTTATTACACACGTGGTCACTTTCTGTTGAATGGCAATTTTATATTNTTTCCAAGAAATTCAAAAAATAGAGCTTGAAGATAAAAAACTTTGAGTCCCAGCTATATACCCAAGGATTAAAAAAGATTTAATATAAGGATAATTTTCATGCAGTTTCGTACAGACATTAATGGACTCCGTGCTTATGCAGTTCTGGCAGTTATCATTTTTCACTTTAATAAACAATGGCTTCCTGGTGGGTTTGTTGGTGTAGATATTTTCTTTGTTATTTCTGGCTACCTCATGACTTCGATTATATTTAGAGGTTTAACTAACCAGTCTTTCTCATTACGTAAATTCTACAGTGCCCGTATTCGCAGAATCATACCTGCTTTGCTGATTCTCATCATATTACTGGTCACTATCGGATATCTAACTTTTGGTCCCATTTCATATAGAAACTTAACTAAAGAATCGATTCGCAGTTTATTGTTTATTTCAAATTTTCTTTATGCTCGAGATACTGGGTATTTTGATGCTGGCGCATTAAGTAAGCCGTTATTACACACGTGGTCACTTTCTGTTGAATGGCAATTTTATATTATTTACCCAATTATTCTTGCTGTATGCGCTAAATTTCTATCAATGGCTGCCCTCAAAAAACTAGTGTTAACGATAGGTATATTGTCTTTAGCTTTTACATTATATTTCAGTAAGCAATCACCAATGGATGCCTATTTTTTATTACCAACTAGAATTTGGGAAATGATTCTAGGCGGTATAGTGTTTTTATACCCATTAAAAACAACACATAATTGGCAAATTAAAGCGTTTGAAATCACTGGCTTATTAATCATTATTGCATCGTTCTTCATCATCAATGAAGCCATGTTATGGCCTGGATATATGGCCATTATTCCTACACTAGGTGCATTTCTCTTAATTCAAGCCAATGGCCAATCAATCTTAACTAAAAATATTGTCTTCCAAAAAGTAGGTTTATGGTCTTATTCTCTCTACTTATACCACTGGCCTCTTCTATATATCAATCATCGCTATAACTTAGACATGAGCATAGGAGTGTTCCTACTCATCACATTCATTTTTTCTACTCTATCTTATTATTTGATTGAAACCCGTAAATGGAACACCAAATATATTATTATAATTGTCCTCATAGCTTTGATTCCCATCTATGGCATATATAAAACAAAAGGTGCTGCATTCCGAGTTGTTGATAAATATAACCTCACGGCTGAAGAATTCAATGAGCAATACTATGGTGGTGGATCGTTCCCTGGTTATGCCCCCTCTTATACACATCCTAAAGAAAATAATGACATAGATTACGTCATCGTTGGTGATAGCTACTCAAGACAATATGTCAAATACATTCTAGAGAATAAGATCAGCACTCGCACATGGTTTGCGGATGCTTGCCTATTCATGCCTGAGTATAAAATATCGCTACAAAACCAAGAGTTGACAAAATGTACTGAATTTGTTGACCAATTTGATCAAACTATTTCTACAGAATATAGTGATAAACCTATCATTTGGGCTCAAAGTTGGGACTATAACTCTTTAGTTGCAAGAGATGGCAGCTTTAAGCTATTAACAGTCAAAGATGCAAAAAAATATTATGAAGCCATTACCCTTGGCATTAAAAATATGATTGAAAAAAATAAATCTAGAAACATCTACTTAATTGGTGTCTATACCAGACCTAATTACAATATCTATGAATGCTTATCATCTAATCGTTTATCTAGATTCACAGAAACATGTAATGAATTTGCACCTCGCGAAGAGAATCCTATCAATGCAGAACTAGAAAAATTAGCCAAGCAATATCCTAATGTATATTTTATTAATCCCAATGATGGATTATGCAATGAACAAGGCTGTCGAATGTTAATCAACAATGAACCTATATTCAGTGATATGGGGCATTTATCCATATATGGCGCCGATATTGTTGGTAAATACATATTTGATAAAATCCATGATTATGAAACAATTCATCCATAAAATGACGTAGGGTAACTTCAATGCAGTTTCGTACAGATATTAATGGGCTCCGCGCTTACGCTGTCTTAGCCGTTATTATTTTTCACTTTAACAAACAATGGCTACCAGGTGGATTTGTTGGTGTTGACGTGTTTTTTGTCATCTCAGGCTATTTGATGACAAGTATTATCTTTCGAGGTTTAGATACCCAAACTTTATCTTTATTAAAGTTCTACACCTCAAGGATTAAACGCATCATCCCCGCATTATTAGCCTTAGTAATCATCTTGATGGTTTTAGGGTATTTCTTCTTGGGCCCTATTTCCTATCGGAGCCTTTCTAAAGAATCCATACGTAGCTTGCTCTTTATCTCTAACTTTTTATTCTGGCGGGAATCAGGATATTTTGATACTAGTGCAATCAGCAAACCATTACTGCATACTTGGTCTTTATCTGTTGAGTGGCAGTTTTACATCATCTACCCTGCCATTTTAATGCTATGTGCCAAAATCTTCTCTCAATCGATACTCAAGAAATTAGTGCTAGTCATTGCCACCATATCTTTAGCATTCACTATTTATTTTAGCTATCAATCCCCTATTGCTGCTTATTTTCTATTACCCACAAGAATTTGGGAAATGCTGTTAGGTGGCATTATATTTCTATACCCACTCAAATTAACAAAATCATGGCACCAATACTCATTAGAAATTATTGGTATTGCATTAATCATTTTCTCTTTCTTTATTATTAACGAAAATATTCCATGGCCAGGCTACATGGCATTAATTCCAACAATTGGTGCGTTTTTATTGATCCAAGCCAATGGTCAATCCTTCCTAACCAACAATGTCATTTTTCAAAAAATTGGCTTATGGTCATATTCTCTTTATCTATATCATTGGCCTTTAATTTATATTAATCATCGTTACAATTTACAGATGCATTTTGTAACATTTTTAGCCCTGACTTTTACATTATCCTTGCTATCTTATTACGCCATTGAGATTAGAAAATGGAAAGTTAAATATATTTTAATCACCATTTTTGTTGCTTTAATCCCTATTTATGGCGTGTACAAAACTAAAGGTGCTTCTTTTAGAGTGCTCGGCCAATATGCACTGACTTCTGAAGAATTCCAGAAGTTATACTACGGTGGTGGGTATTTTCCCGCCTATCAAGTTGCATATACTCATCCGCAACCTAATAATGATTTTGACTATATTACAATTGGAGATAGTTATTCGAGACAGTATGTGCAATTCCTTATAAAGAATCATGTTAGCACTCAAACATGGTACGCTGATGCATGCCTCTTCACAACTAATTACACGGTCTTTGTGAATAAGAAAGAGCTCAGCCAATGCACTAGTTTCGTTGAAAATTTCCATCAAGAAATGCTCGTGAACAAGCATACAAAACCCATTATTTGGATACAAAGTTGGGACTTTTATACATTAGTATCTGAAGATAATGAAGAAGAACTTCTATCACAAGAGATCCAAGATACAAAATACTATGCTGCTATCGTTGCGAGTATAGAAAATACGATTGCTTATAATAAAAATAGAACCATTTATTTAATTGGCGTTTATACTCGTCCAACCTATGATATATACGAATGTCTATCCACAAGCCAACTATCCAATTTTATTACGGAATCTTGTGATGAATTCATTCCTCGCCAACATAATCCCATCAATGACTATTTACTAAATGTTGCTAATACTCATAAAAATGTTATTTTTATCGACCCCAATGAAGGTCTCTGCGATGATCGTGGGTGTCGTATGCTAATCAACAATGAGCCTATATTCAGTGATATGGGGCATTTATCTACCTATGGTGCTGATATCATTGGAACATATATTTTTGATGAAATTAACAAATACGAAGCACAACAAAAAATACTTAAGATGCAAAAGCATCTCGAGGACCAAACCTAATGAATTTTCGTAAAGATATTAATGGACTTCGTGCCTATGCCGTTCTTGCTGTTATGCTCTTTCATTTTAACAAAGAGTGGTTACCAGGTGGCTTTATTGGCGTAGATGTTTTCTTTGTTATTTCTGGCTATTTAATGACGGGGGTTATTTTCCGAGGATTAACCAGTCAATCATTCTCTTTGCTTAAATTTTATGCCGCAAGAATCCGCAGAATCATCCCTGCGCTATTAGTTTTAGTCATCATTCTAATAATATTGGGCTATCTCTTTTTAGGCCCCGCTTCTTATCGTAATTTATCTAAAGAGTCCATTAGAAGCCTGCTTTTTATTTCAAATTTTTTATATTGGCGGGATACTGGATACTTTGATCTTGGTGCAATGAGTAAACCACTCTTACACACATGGTCTCTATCCGTTGAATGGCAATTTTATATCATCTACCCAATTATATTGGCTATATTAGCTAAATTTCTTTCCATTATGACACTGAAAAGAATACTCATTGTCATCACTTTGATATCTCTTGGATTGACAATATATTTTAGCTACCAATCTCCCACTGCTGCATATTTTCTATTACCAACTCGAATTTGGGAAATGTTGTTAGGTGGATTAGCATTCTTATACCCCTTCAATCTGTCAAAAAATAAACCAAGATATATATTAGAAATACTTGGTATTGCGCTCATCGTTTTATCCGCTTTCATTATTTCCGAACGCATGCCATGGCCTGGTTATATGGCACTTTTACCAACAATCGGTGCTTTCATTATCATTCAAGCCAATGGTCAATCTCTTTTAACCACCAATATTGCTTTCCAAAAAATTGGCTTATGGTCCTACTCACTATATTTGTATCACTGGCCACTGATTTTCATCAACCATCGTTACAATTTACATATGAATGTTTGGACATTTTTAACCCTCTCATTTTTGCTGGCCACCGCATCTTATTACTTAATTGAACTTCGTAAATGGCAAGCTAAATTTATTTTAATTGCCGTTATCATTACATTAATACCTATTTATGGTATTTATAAAACGAAAGGCGCAGAATTTAGAGTATCAGGAAAACATGGATTAACCGCTGCACAAATGTATGGTGGAGGACTCTTCCCACAATATCAAGAAGCTTATACTCTAATAAACTCTGAGTACCCAGCAAAATATCTAATGATTGGTGATAGTGTCTCACGTCAATATGCCAGCTTTTTAATGAATCAACCATATAATATCCGGACATTATATGCTGATGCTTGTATGTTCACACCCAACTATTCAGTTTATATTAAGACGCAAATATCGGAGACATGCAGTAATTTCGTCGATGAATTTTACGATAGATTTATCAAAGAAAACCCCAAAATGCCAATTATTTGGGCTCAAAATTGGAATGGTTATACATTATCCCCGAAAGAGGCAAAATATAAACCTTATAGCACTAGTATTGATCCAAGAGAATACTCTCAAGTTATTTATAATGAAATTAAAAATATGATAACCCAATCAAGTGATAGGAATATTTACTTAATCGGTGCTTATGTTGTACCTACTTATAACATCTATGAGTGCTTATCAGCACAAGAGCTATCGAAATTTGCTGAAGTGTGCCCAGAGTTTATCCCTAGAACAAACATAGAAATCAATGAAATACTAAAAACAATTTCTAACCAATACCCAAATGTCTATTTTATAGACCCAAGTAATGGCTATTGTAACGAAAAACAATGTCGAATGATCACTAACAATGAACCCATGTTTACAGATCTTATCCATTTAACAACTTATGGTGCAGATATCATTGGCTCATATATTTTTAATGAAATTAAAAAAATTGAATCAAAGGAACAATAATGATTGTTAATATTCAAGTACTTCGCGCCTTTGCTGCTATTATTGTTGTACTAGTACATGCGCAAGATTGGGTAGTAAAAAATAACTTCTCTTATGGAGCTTATGAATATTTGACATTCAATGTCCGCTATTGGGGAAATTTTGGTGTTGATCTATTCTTTGTTATCTCTGGCTATATCATGTTTATGATTAATAGCAAAAAACATCGATCCCCAGTAGAATTTTTAATCAATAGAATACAACGCATAGTTCCTATATATTGGTTGCTTACATTCGTGCTGTTTGTACTCTATCTAGCACTGCCATCTCTCTTTAGGGTCAGTGGTTATAACCTAGAACATGTTGTGACCTCTTTATTTTTTGTTAGTCACTTTTTTGGGTATGAAGTGCCCGCTGTATATGTGGGCTGGACATTAGAATATGAATTATTCTTTTACCTTATTTTTGCACTCACGCTATTCATCAAAACAAAAGATATTTATCGACTCTCATTGCTTACAATTGTGTTCATTAGTGCTATCTATGCGAATTGGTACAGCCCTATAGCTATAGAGTTTCTATATGGCGGGGCTATTTTTATATTTTTTAATCACTTTCAAGACTTAAAAAATTATAAAAGTAATTTATTCTGGCTTCCTCTTATCCTTGCTATTGGTTTTGTAATATACCATGCCAATATCAACCAATCAGAACGCTATATTTATTGGGGCATTCCCTCCGCAATTATTGTTTGTTCTGCAATGCTAGTTCATAGTATTAACAATAAACTATTAATAGAATTAGGTAATGCCTCTTATTCAATTTATCTTATACAAGTGTTTGGATTGCCAATGATGACAAAAATACTAATAAAGCTAACACCGAATATGTCAGGCATATATGTATTTGCAATCATTTCTATCTTTTCAATTATCGTTGGCTACATTTTTTATCGATTAATCGAAACAAATATCAACCATTTATTCAGAAAAAAACTATTGTAAAAGAAAGCCACATCATAGATGTGGCTTTCTTTATTAAAACTAATTTCTATATCCCTTAGGGTTCTTTTTTTGCCAATTCCAGCTATCAGCCAACATGTCATTTAGATCATATTTCCTGAGAAGCTTGGCTTGCTTCAATTTTGTAATCTTCTACAACACCAATATTAATATCTCAGATTACTATAGTGATAAGAATTATTTTTGAGAGATTTTCAAATCATTCCACTTCATATTTTTGTTTTAATTGTTTACATAAAGTAGGAATTTCAGGATTCGTTGTATTTTTAGCACACCAATCTGTGATTATCTTCACACCCAGTTTTTCAGGAATTACGACATAGCTGTCAGCATAATAGAAAATAATAATTTCATTTGTGTTCATTTTTCTTATGTAGTTTTTTTCAAAAAATTCATCATAGTCACTTTCATTTTCTCTACCCAACAATATGCCAAACATTTCATAACTAGACCCTTCATATACAATCAAGTATTTTATTGTATCAAGCAAACTATGTTCATCATTATGATAGTCTCTTAAAACTTCCAAACAAACATGTATAGTCAACATGGCATTCTTTGATAATGAGTCAAAATCATCCGCATATGTTATTTTTTTATTCATATCTATTTTCCTTTTAAAGAAGGGTGGAAATTTATAATTTGTTTGGCTTCTTGATCCATATAAATTGTAAAGTTAACCCCGTCTACTTCTTGTTTAAACATTCTTTTCCCATTTTTAATGGCATCATCATACCCCATCACAACAGCTTTCTTACCCATTTGTAATATCTGTTCATCTGAGTAAATTTTAGGATCATAAATTGTTTTTGGCTCTCTAAAATTTTTTAAACCATCGGGTTCGCCACGGCCGTTTACTTTTTCTCTGCCATAATAAACTTCAGAGATTCCTTTTGAACCTTGAACTTCTTTTGTGATTTGCAAATTATTATCGTTCAGTGCTTGGGTAAAATTCTCTCTATTATGGGCGCCTTTCATCCCATTTTTAGGGTCATAACCATCGAAATTTCTTATATGATGAGCAATATTAGGGCTCGTTTCTAGTTGTGCATATTTAAAATTAACAACCGTATAATCAAGATTTTTAGCTATAGATCTTGCACCTAATCCTGCACCTGTTACAGCCGCCAGAGTATCTCCTACTGCTTCCATGGCACCACGAGCAATAAATTGGGCTTCATCACCTAAATGTTCTCCAACTTTGCTATAACCCCATTCCATACCTTCATTAATAGTTCTGCCAACTGCTTGTAAGTTTTCACTGTTAGATAATATTTCCTGAGAAGATTGGCTTGCTTCAATTTTATAATCATCTACAGAACCATCACGAATTTCTCGCATCGCAGTGATACCTTCATCAAGGCTTCCTTCTTTAATGCCATGATAAGCACCTAAAGTAGCTGCGCCAATATTCATTCCAATTTTTGTACCCGTATTTAAACCATCAGCTACAGCAACTTCTACAAAAGCATCAACGGTTCTAGCTGTATCACTAACAGATTCCGTCACACTATCCCAAACGCCAACCTTATAATCATCTGGATTATCTTCAAGCTTAATTGCCTTTGGCATCGTTTCAGACAGATCATCCAATGTAGTTTGAACCTTATCGTAATCTCTTTCGTTCAACACTAAATCAAATTCAGGATGATTATCTAAATAGGCTTGTTGTTCATCAGGTGTGCGATCTAATATTTCATAAAGGTTTTGTCTTTGTGAAAGCAATTGTTCAGCTCGCTCCATATCAATATTAATGATCTCTTGAGATTGTTCCCAATAACCTTCCACTTGTCGTGCTGCATTAATATCAGATAATTCTTGATTAACTTCATGGATACGATTGACATAAATCTCTCTGATATCATCAATCTTCTCTTGGCTGAGTTCTAATTTTTCTTGGCGAGTTAATTCACGACCATCGTGATTAAGCGTTGGATTTAAATCTTCTTGTCTAGCATCCTGCTGCCTTTCATCAACGATTGGACGTTCTTCTATCGGTCTTTCGAGTTGAGGCTCAATCTCAGGCTGTTTTGTGTTGCGTTCTAATTCATGTCCCGCAATCATTGCTACAGTTTCAAGTTTTACTGATTCTAGATGATCTCTACTTTGTTCAACCACTCTGTCCAACTGCTCATTAATTTGCTGAGGATAACGTTGCATTTCAGGTAACTGATNTCTCAGGCTGTTTTGTGTTGCGTTCTAATTCATGTCCCGCAATCATTGCTACAGTTTCAAGTTTTACTGATTCTAGATGATCTCTACTTTGTTCAACCACTCTGTCCAACTGCTCATTAATTTGCTGAGGATAACGTTGCATTTCAGGTAACTGATCATGTAATAATTCCTGAAAATGATCTGTCCTCACATCAGCAATTAATAAACTACGTGTTAAGTTATCATGAGTTAAAGGCTTTTCATACAAAGATGGATACGGCTCAGGAATTTGCCCTGTCAATTTATTCCATACACCCATTAATCCTTGACTTGCTTGTTCTATTTTGATCTCTTGCATTAAGGCATCTTTATTGTGCTGGTCAATGGCAATGCGAACCATATCCTCTAAATGGCCAACATTCTTTTCCAGTTGTTGATGCGCTTGTTCTAAAGTTTGCAATTCGCTTAATTTTTCACGAACTTCTATAGGTTTTTCAAAACCTTCTTTGTCCAGCTCTATCTGCAAAGAACGTCCATTGCAGCGAGCCATCACTAAATTGCGATCAGGGTCATACTCCAATTCTTGAATATTGGCAGGGTTACCTGTTTTGATAAAGGCAAATTCACTGATTTCACGTTTAATAAAATCTAGTTCTGTTTCAGATAAATACTGTAGTGATNNTATTTATCAGATAATTATAGGAAAAGAATTTTATCATAATTTAAAACTAATCTCTGTATCCTTTCGGATTCTTCTTCTGCCAATTCCAGCTATCAGCCAACATGTCATTTAGACCATATTTGGCCTCCCAACCTAGCTCTTCTCTAGCTCGAGAATTATCCGAGTAAGAAATTGCAACATCACCAGACCTTCTAGGCGCAAATTCAAACGGTACAGGAATACCATTAACTTCTTCAAAAGTATTTTTTACCTGCAAGACAGAGTGACCATTTCCTGTGCCGACGTTCCAAGCTCTACAACCTTTATAAGTTAAACGATTATTTAATGCACATAAATGCGCTGATGCTAAGTCCACTACATGAATATAGTCACGAACGCCCGTACCATCAACAGTTTCATAATCATTACCAAAAATAGATAATTTTTCTCGCATTCCCACAGCAACTTGCGTTATGTATGGCATTAAATTATTTGGAATGCCTTGTGGGTCTTCACCGATTAAACCACTTTTATGTGCACCTACAGGATTAAAATAACGCAATAAAGCTATTGACCAACGATCGTCCGCCAGCGCTACTTTCTCTAGCATTTGTTCTACAATAAGCTTTGTATAACCATAATTATTGCTTGGTATGCCTATTGGCATATCCTCATTAAGTGGAGAAATATTCGCTTCATCATAAACTGTAGCTGATGAACTGAAAACCAAAGTGAATACTTCAGCCTTTTCCATCGCTTTCACTAAAGTAATAGAGCCTGAAATATTATTATCAAAATATGCCAATGGAATTTTTTGGCTTTCACCCACAGCTTTTAAACCTGCAAAATGAATCACAGCATCAATGGCATGATTGGTAAAGATTGCATTTAAATCATCAGAATTACGAATATCACCTTCAATAAAAGTTAATGTCTTCCTTGTTAATTGCTGCACACGACGTAATGATTCTTCGGAACTATTAGATAAATTATCCAGCACTATAACTTTATGATTTGCTTCCAATAATTCAATGCATGTGTGCGAACCAATATAGCCTGCACCACCTGTTATTAAAATATTAGCCATGTGATTTCCCCACTAATAATCGTATTAAGCCTTGTGTTGATCCATCCAACTCATCTATTTGAGATGATTCACCATTTAAAATCGGTAATATTTGATTGGCAATGGCTTTACCTTTTTCCACACCCCATTGATCAAATGGATTAATATTCCAAATAACAGATTGCACGAATACTTTATGTTCATATAAAGCAATTAACATACCCAAAGTATGAGGATTCAACTCATCCATCAACAATGTTGAGCTTGGTTGATTACCTGTATATAGCTGATATTTAGGTAAATTATCCAATTCTTCTTGAGATAAAGATTGGCTGCCAAATGCCAATAGACGCGATTGTGCCAAGCAATTTGCTAAGGCCAAATGATGTTGTTCGATTAATTCATCTTCATTATCCGCATAAGTAAATTGCTTTGCAGTATAACGCTGAATAGGAGCAATAAAATCAGAACTCACTGCTTGTGTACCTTGATGCAATAACTGATAAAATGCATGCTGAGCATTCGGGCCAACTTCACCCCAAACAATCGGGCATGTTGTCCATTCTACATTTTCGTGATTACGTTGAATGGATTTACCGTTAGATTCCATTTCTAATTGCTGTAAATAAGCTGCAAAATATTTCATTCTGCCATCATATGGTAATACAGCATGAGTTTGTATATGCAAATAATTGGTATTCCAAACGCCAATCATCCCCAATAATACAGGGAAGTTATCTTGAAAAGGTGCTGTTTGAAAATGCAGGTCCATTTTATGTGCACCTGCCAAAAATTCTTTAAAGCCTTCCACACCAATTGTTAAAGCTATAGGCAAACCAATACATGACCATAATGAGTAACGACCACCAACCCAATCCCACATTAAAAATTGTCGATCAGGATGAATACCCCAAGCTGACATTTTTTCAACATTGGTAGAAACTGCCACAAAATGATTTTTTAAAACGATCTCATTTTTACCTAATGCTTTCACTAACCATGATCGTACTGTTTCTGCATTGGACAATGTATCAATCGTACCAAAAGATTTGGATGAAATGATGAACAGTGTAGTTTCTGGACGCAATTGATGCAATAAATCTGATAATTGGCTACCATCCATTGTGGAAACAAAATGCATTGCCAAGGGTTTAGCTGTTTGCACTTTAAAATCAGACAAAGCGTGCGTTACCATCAATGGCCCTAAATCCGAGCCACCAACACCGATATTTACTACGTCCGTGACAACTTCACCTGTTGCACCGCGATATTGCCCTGAGTGAATTTGTTCCACTAAACGATACATTCGTTGTAATTGACAGTGAACCTCATGTGATAAGTCTGTATGTTTTTCGCTGTTTTCAGGCAAACGAAGTGCCCAATGCATTGCTGCACGATTTTCTGTATCATTGATACATTCTTGAGAAAACAAACGCTGAATCCAAGATTGAAGTTGCTTTTCATCGGCCAATGTTATCAATGAATCAAAAGCAGCTTGATCCAATCGTTGCTTACTGAAATCGAATGTTAATCCATTAAAATTTCTTGAAAATCGTTCAAATCGACTCGTATCAGAAAATAGTTCAGTTAAGTCTGTTTTTTTTAATTGATCAGCTAATTGTTGTAATTTCATAGGCGACCAATTCCCTCATAGATGAATCCTTGAAGGCGCATAAAATTAGGATCATAAATATTGCGACCATCCAAAATCAATGGATGATTCATCAATGACAACATTAATGCATAATCAGGATTATAAAACTGCTGCCATGCTGTTAAAACACACAATGCATTGGCATCTTTTAATGCTTGATATTCATCTTGGCAAATTTCAACTCTATCACTATAAATTTCAGCAATTTCATCATTGGCTTGCGGATCATATAGCTGAATATGAACATTTTGTGCCAAAAGTGCTTCAATCATTTTATGAACAGGAGAATTATGAACACTTGTCGTATTTTCTTTAAAGGAAGCGCCCCAAATGGCAATAATTTTACCTCTCAAATTTGATTGATAGTAATCCCATAGCTTTCTAAATAGAACTTCTTTTTGGTCATCATTAATTTCCCAAACTTGCTCTAACAAACGGCTTTTACCTACTTTAGAAACTTCGTTGGAAAGCATTAAAATATCTTGCGAAAAATTTTCACCACCAAAGCCAACGCCAGGTGATAAATATGTTGAGCCAATCCGAGAATCTGCTGCCATTCCCTGCTTAACATTCAAAATATCCACACCCAATTTCTCAGCAACATTTGCCAAATCATTCATATAACTAATACGCGTTGCGAGCATGCCAGAAATACTGAGTTTAGCAAATTCTGCATCCAAAATTGGCATGAATAGAATTTGATGATCCAATGGAAACATTGGTCTAAGGAGCTCTTTCATTAATCTTTTGGCTTGTTCAGATTCACAGCCAACAATGGCTTGCTTCACGCTCACAAAACTACCGATTGCATTACCTTCTTGAATCGTATCTGGTAAATAAGCCCAATGATCATGAGGTAAAATTGCTTTCAATTTCTCTGTACCGTGCAATCCAAATGTAGACCCATTAAGCATTAATCGATCTTTTGAGGAAAACTTTGCAGCCTGTTCCGCGCATAGCATAGCTTGTTCAATTGCTATTGGGCCATAGCAAAATATATAACATTCTATGCTTTCAGATAAATCATGCAAACTGTCAGATAACCGAATAACACCTTTATCATTTAGGTCAGATAAATGTGCTTGTAAAGTCGAATCGGTAATTTCGAGTAAAGGATTGGCTACCTTACTATCATGATGCCAAACAATTTTGTGACCATATCTTGCAAATATAGCAACCATCGTCACAGCTTGCAGAGTTGCACCACAAATCGTTATTCTCATGACAAATCTAGATCCTTAATCATTGATTTAAAATCATCTCCCAAAGTGGGATGTTCAATACCATAATGTAATACGGCCTTGAGATAACCTAATTTGCTTCCGCAATCAAAAGTTTGTCCTTGCATACGATAGGCTTCAATAGCATCTGTTTCTTGCAACATTGCAATCGCATCCGTCAGTTGAATCTCACTACCGGCACCTTTTGGTGTTTTTTCTAATAATTTCATAATCTTTGCAGGTAGGACATAACGCCCAACCACAGATAAATTAGACGGTGCATCATGCACTGCAGGTTTTTCCACAATACCTTGCATCATGATGCTTTGACCTTCTTCAGGTACTAATTCTACATCTACAATTCCGTATTGATCTACCAAATGATCAGGCACAGCCTCAACCATAATTTGTGCAGTTTCTGATTCATTAAAACGTTCGATCATCCTTGTTAGATCATGATCAACATCGTTATTTTTAATGAGCACATCTGGTAGTAACACGACAAAGTCATCATCACCTACAACGCTTTTTGCACACAACACAGCATGCCCAAGCCCTAAAGGTGCTGGTTGACGTACCGCGATAATACTCACATTATCTGGCAGAATATTGGTAATTTCTGCCAATAGATCGTATTTTTTCTTATTTTCTAAAGTTGTTTCTAACTCAAAATTACGATCAAAATGATTTTCAACAGCACCTTTTGAAGAGTGAGTCACTAAAATGATTTCAGTAATACCGGCCTGAACAGCTTCTTTTACCACATATTCAATCGCAGGACGATCTACGACTGTAACCATTTCTTTAGGAATAGCCTTACTTGCAGGTAAAAAACGAGTACCTAATCCGGCAACAGGGAGGACGGCTTTTTTAATCATGATATTCTCTCTAATTCTGATAAGTTAGTAATGCTTCATAACGCTTTATACCTTCAGTTGTGTCACCGTAATATTCAACTTGACCATGCTTCATTACTAATGTTTTATTACAAATCTTTTCAACCTGCTTAATATCATGACTTACAAAAACAATCGTTTTGCCGCTATTAATAATAGTATTTAATTTATCTAAGCATTTTTTTTGGAAGTTGGCATCACCGACAGATAAAGCCTCATCAATAATAAATATTTCTGAATCTAAAGAAACACCAACAGCGAATGCTAAACGTAAAGACATACCACTTGAATAAAACTTCACAGGCTCATAAATAAACTCTCCAATTTCTGCAAAATCTATAATTTCCTGTATTTTTGTTGATACTTCTTGAGAGGACATTCCAAGAATTGCCCCTAAGAGAAAAACATTATCATACCCTGACAACTCATGATGAAAACCAGAGCCTACTTCTAATAAACTTGCAACACGCCCAGAAATACTAATTTCTCCCTCTGTTGGCAAAGTAATACGGCTAATTAACTTCAAAATTGTTGATTTCCCCGCTCCATTTCGCCCTAAAATTCCAACGCAATCTCCCAACTTAATCTCAAATGATACATCTTTGAGCGCATAGAACTCATTATCACGCTGTAAATGATCATATTTCTTAAATGAAAAAATATTTCTAAGGCTGTCAACGTGCTTGGAGAGGTAATACTTCTTTGTTACATTTTTAAAAGTTATCATTCTGAATCCACAATTTTTCTTTCTTGCCCTGAAAAGTAACGCATCGTTATTATAAATAAGATAATGGAAAATATCAGAGAATAAACTAAATAGACAAGTTCAATAGGTGCGCCATCTATAAATATCCAACGAAATGTAGAAATAAAGCCATACATAGGATTCAACTTGTAATACATCAAGAAGCGTTCGGGAATTAACGCTTGAGTATATACCACTGGTGACATAAAAAATAAAGCTTGAAAAACAATAGGCATAACATGTTTAAAGTCCTGATATTTTACCTTCAAAATAGCAGTAATAGAACCAATGGATAATGCAATCAGTAATACTCCTACTACTACGATTGGAAGTAACAAAAGCTTAAAGCTAATACCCACATTCTCAAAGCCTATAATTAACATCAAGATAAGTGTTACCACCAAAGCTATACAGAAATCTACCAAAGAAGTTGCAATAGAGGCAATACATAGGTTTATTCTTGGAAAATAAACTTTTTTGAGCAAATGCATATTACCTGTTAGCACATTAGAACACTGTTCTGTAGCCTGGTTGAATAGTGTCCATACTAAAAAACCCAATAATAAGACGACTGAATAAGACGTTGGGTAATCTGGTGCTTGTACTCTTGCTAACATACCAAAAACAACTATATAAAGTAATGATTGGCTTAAAGGATTAGCAACTGCCCAAATATAACCTAAATATGAGTTTTTATATCTTACCGTAAAATCACGCTTAGCAAATTGAAACGTAAGATAACGAGCCCGCATTATATCAGCAAATGTTGAACGTGATTGTGAGGTAATGATCTCTGTTTTCACTCTGGCTTATACCCTTTTCAAAATAAATGGTTCCAAATATAACAGATATAGGCAATTTTCTCCATGTATACAATACTATAAAAAATTCCCTAATGTTACATAGAAACTATTCTGATCTAATTGTAGTGAAAGATATATAGGTATTAGGTTTTCAATCAAAACTAAGTAAATAAAAATAAGTCAAAAAAACAAAACAAAACATACATACCATCAATATGATTCAGTTTTAAACCAGATGCAGTGAACTTGGTTTTAGAACAAAGCTATTCAGAAAATCTCAAAATAGCTCTAATATCTCTCGGTTTCATGTTCTCATTTTATCTTTTTGTCCAAATAATAGTTTTAACATCTCTATATATTGGTTTGTCAATAATAAAGTTATCTTCCTTATAAAGGCTTAAGCCATGTTTTTCAAAAATATGTTGGTAATATGAACTATTACGAATAACGCCTCCAAAACTCATATAACTTTTATCTTCCCGTTGATGAAGACCATCTCGGGTAATTAAGCATCCTCCATGATTAAGTAATTCCGCGATTTTTTTGACAACTTGTTCAAATAATTTATCTGAAGATATATAAATCAAAACGCCCAAGCACAAAATCACATCAAATGTTTTATTGCTTTCAAACTCACTAATATTTCCACAAATAAAATCTATGTCATTAATCAAATGATTTTTATAAAATTTCTTTGCTTCATCTAAACTTGCCTGTGAAATATCTTGTACTGTTATGTGAAAATTTTTTGACAAGAAACGCTTTGTTACATTTAACGCATGACCAGAGGAGCTTCCACCAATATCAAGAAGATTTATAGAATTTGATGAAATAACGGGCAATTGATCTAAGATTACTTCTAAGCTAGCATTTTTCTTATCTACCATAGGAGAATCTGAAGCTGCCAAATATTTATACCGAAAATATGTTTTTGCATCTGAAACTTGATCATAAAAAACAATATCATGCTGTTTTTTGCACCTTTTAATAACCTCATCACCAGCGATTTCAATAATATCTACGATATTTTTTTCCGTAATACCTAAATCAATCAAATATTTTTTACATTCATGTAAATCTGTACAAGCCAAAAAAAATTTATTAATATTTTTTTTCTGATAAAGCGTAACAATTTTTTCTAGAATTTTTTTAGGATGTGCCACATAATCTATACCTAAGTTGGCATAACCTCTTTTGACAGAAGTTATTAGATCACCTAACAATTCCACGTGATCATCAAGCAATATTAGATCTGATCGACCTTCCGACAAACTCTCTGCCGTTCCTAGAAAAGCTATTGGCCCACCCATTTGGTCTAGATGCTCATTCGATATTTGTACCAAGTTAACGCAATTTGAATTTGTTTTAATATTGGGTATTAATTTATGCGCGGTATAGCATAAAAGCATATATGATGAATAATTAGATTCATTTACTTTTTGTTGAATCAAACTCGTCAAGAAATTTACATCTTTATTACGAATACTCATGGAAACAGATGGCAATTGACTTAAAAAGTCTAACGTATATTCAGGTAGATCATCATCCCACAAAATACCTGTCGACTGGCACTTAGAAATAATATATTTACTCAAATCAGCTCCTGCAACGCTTCCTTTGCCTGAAACTATGTACATATTAAACTCCTAATTACATGAATTTTTCATTTCTTCAATTTGATATGATAAATATTTTTTTACATCTTCTTGCTCTTGTATATACGAAGATAGCACGGCCAATTCATCATCAATTTCAGAAATATAATTCATATCCTTTAATATTTCTTCCTCTATAGAAATATTTTGTAATAAATAAGAAATATCTTTTTCACTCCCTTGTACTAAATCTCTAAGCAACACACTGTGATCTATTTTCCTAAATGGAAAAAAATGCCTAGTTGTTCTTGCATCAAAAAGTTTCTCATTCAAGCCTCTATAAATTACCTCTGACTTAGAAATAACAAAATTCTCATCTTTAAGAAACCTGTGCTTTAAATGATTACCAACAAAAATAGATTCATCATCGTACTGAACGCTTATTACAGGTGCGTATTTGAAACCATATTTCACCAAAAAAGCATAGCGATGTGAACCGTCAAGAACAACATTATATTTTTCATCTATAATCAAAGGTCTTCGCATCTCACCGTCTTTAAATAACATCTTTTCTATATTATCTAAATGTGATGGCAATACTTTTTCAAGAGGCTTAAGATCACTCACTTTAACTATTTTAAACAGATAATTCTGCTTTTTTTCTTCAAGTGANCAAAAATAGATTCATCATCGTACTGAACGCTTATTACAGGTGCGTATTTGAAACCATATTTCACCAAAAAAGCATAGCGATGTGAACCGTCAAGAACAACATTATATTTTTCATCTATAATCAAAGGTCTTCGCATCTCACCGTCTTTAAATAACATCTTTTCTATATTATCTAAATGTGATGGCAATACTTTTTCAAGAGGCTTAAGATCACTCACTTTAACTATTTTAAACAGATAATTCTGCTTTTTTTCTTCAAGTGATACTATATGCTGGCTTTGTTGGGTTAATCCTCTAATTTCACTTCCACTATACCCAACACCATCAGTTCTATTTTGAAAAACAGTTTTATATCCCTGTTTATTTAAAATTTCTAAAACTTTATTGTTCCCAGAGACTACAACATCAAAAGTATAGTCTTTGATAGAGGCACTACCATCTTCAATCATTCCATCAATTAGTACAACACTAATATTACTATACCCAGCGAATACTTCCATCAAGATATTTGCCACTTCATTGTAATCTACAACTTTAGGCTCTCCTTTAGTAATCCCGACTATCACTTCTGTATATTCCTGAGCTACTTTTAAAATAGTCCGGATATGACCTAAATGAGGGGGTTGAAACTTACCCAAAAAAATTGCTCTCATTACTTATCCTTAACTTAAAATTTCTTGCTTNATTTGCCACTTCATTGTAATCTACAACTTTAGGCTCTCCTTTAGTAATCCCGACTATCACTTCTGTATATTCCTGAGCTACTTTTAAAATAGTCCGGATATGACCTAAATGAGGGGGTTGAAACTTACCCAAAAAAATTGCTCTCATTACTTATCCTTAACTTAAAATTTCTTGCTTAATATTTTCGATTATACGACTAGACGGTGTTTGATTTTGATACAAATCAACAAATTCTTCACGATAAAACAAAGCATGTTCTTCTTTAATTGTTGTTTTACCCTGAATAAGATTTACAATAAATTCTTCAATTTTTTCTTCATTACTAGCATTCTGAGTAGCATTCAAAGCTCTTAATGCAAATGTATTTAGAGAAGTTTGTGTATTTTCAGATACCAAATATAAAACAGGTTTTTGCTGTGTTAAATATTCAATTAAAAAAGAACCTGAATCATGAATCATAGCATCAGACCCAATAAACAAGTCATCGTATTCATCATCATTAAACTGAGTATTTTCTTGTTTTATCCACCATTGATAATACTCATCTGTTTTTTCTTTGCCCCATTGATCATGATTATATAATTTTGACTTCAATAACGGATGAGGCTTAAAGCACCAGACCAAAGAATCTTGATATTTTAAAGCCATCTCTTGAAAAAATTTATAGTACCTCAGAAAATTAGACAATTGGAATTCATAATTCGCATCGATTGTATGATGAGGAGCAAAAATAATTTTCAATCTATCATCCTTATTCTTCCATACCTGCTTCTCACTTTTTTTTGCTAACAATCTTNACGACTAGACGGTGTTTGATTTTGATACAAATCAACAAATTCTTCACGATAAAACAAAGCATGTTCTTCTTTAATTGTTGTTTTACCCTGAATAAGATTTACAATAAATTCTTCAATTTTTTCTTCATTACTAGCATTCTGAGTAGCATTCAAAGCTCTTAATGCAAATGTATTTAGAGAAGTTTGTGTATTTTCAGATACCAAATATAAAACAGGTTTTTGCTGTGTTAAATATTCAATTAAAAAAGAACCTGAATCATGAATCATAGCATCAGACCCAATAAACAAGTCATCGTATTCATCATCATTAAACTGAGTATTTTCTTGTTTTATCCACCATTGATAATACTCATCTGTTTTTTCTTTGCCCCATTGATCATGATTATATAATTTTGACTTCAATAACGGATGAGGCTTAAAGCACCAGACCAAAGAATCTTGATATTTTAAAGCCATCTCTTGAAAAAATTTATAGTACCTCAGAAAATTAGACAATTGGAATTCATAATTCGCATCGATTGTATGATGAGGAGCAAAAATAATTTTCAATCTATCATCCTTATTCTTCCATACCTGCTTCTCACTTTTTTTTGCTAACAATCTTTCAATAGCAGGAAAGCCAGTTAAACTAACATTTGCTCCTCTATTCGCTGAGAACTTTTTGAATCCCTTTTTAGAATATTCATCCATTGCAAAGTTTTTCCACAATGCGGCATGAAAATACTGATTAAAATTAGGAATAGCATCCTCGTATTCACTAACAATATATCCATATCCACAAAAGCAACTTAAATAATTTAGGTATGCCTCCTCATAATATTCNTCTATTCGCTGAGAACTTTTTGAATCCCTTTTTAGAATATTCATCCATTGCAAAGTTTTTCCACAATGCGGCATGAAAATACTGATTAAAATTAGGAATAGCATCCTCGTATTCACTAACAATATATCCATATCCACAAAAGCAACTTAAATAATTTAGGTATGCCTCCTCATAATATTCTTGATAAGTTAAATTGTGCGGATTTATAAAAAAAATAATGTCTGGAGAAATTTCCTTTAATTTTACCCAAGACTTATGATCCCTATCATATGATGATAAAACGGGATATCCTTTCTGGGAAAAATAATGATAGGTCTCATCTATACCTTCATGCATTCTTTCATCACCGTATAGAACATGTGGACACACTAAAATTATTGGATCAAAACATGGGTCTTCCAACATTTTCCTAAAAACAGCATCTAATTTCCACGTACTCGAGTCAATAACTAAAAAAACCACCTTAATCTTTGTTTTATTCTTTAATTCTTGTACAAGTTGAATATGCTTATCTGCCATTTTTTTAGCTAATTCTCTTTTACTTAATTGAATCCTAGATTTTTCTTTATACTTTTCAATCTTATCTTCATACTTACAAACAAGATCTGTTGTATATAAGATTATTTTTTTGTATTTCTTCTTACCAGCAACTAATATAGGTATTAGCCACGCAGGTGAGTATTTTAAAATGCTAGATTTAATAGATTTTTTTTGAATATTGGAAAGAAGATAATTATTGTACGTAATTCTGTTATATAAACTATCTCGATCATATTTCTTCGTAAAAACTGACGATAATCCAGGGATGACTGTTATCTGATACATTAACGCTAAAACCACAAGTTTAAACCTAATCAATAAACTATTATTCTCTGATTTCTCTAATTTCCCTGGTTTCTCCAGACTCTCTTGTTTAGCAACATTCATAAACTTGATATTTGTTACTAACTGTTCTTGTGACAAAGTTATTCCTAAAATTTCTGACATAGCAGTTAAACAGTGAATAAATCGATATCTCTCATTGATCACTTCCTGACATGCTGCAACTGAATCAAGCCTTTTTGATTCATCATTCAGTAATTCTAGGCAAACTTTTCTTGCTTCAAATCGATTAGTAAAACTATAGATAGGCACATTTGGAAATAGTTTCTTAAAATTCTCTTTATAATCTGAAACTAAACACCCATTACTAGCCATTACATCACATACTCGCCATGAAAACCCTGACACAGCCTGTAAGTGATTAATATTAATGCATAATTTTGAACTATTATAAATATCTTGATTATGTTTTAAAGAATAAACCTGTCGAGCAGAATAGCATAGTGCTAACTCAGAATTTAAAGGTGTGCTAGTTCCCCACGCATTATTACCATATATTCTCAAACCAAGGTCGGCAACTTCTGACAAAGTTTGAACTCTTTTCTGTTCAGATAAAAAAGCAATGGCATCTTTAGTTGAGAAATTTTTCAAAACTCTTTCGTTTTCAAAAGCAAAACTCTTACTTAAATCTTCATCATGATAAAAGGGATTACTTTCTATAAACTTTAACAAATTCCCAAAAGTTTGAATATCATTTAAGCTTGGTTGCAAATCATGCATGACATTCCATGGTGCCGCATTAGTCATACCTAGGAACTTAGAACCTATAAAGGAAATATTCATCTCTTGATCTTTCTTTTCTGCTTGAATCTCAGTAAAAAAAGGTAACAAATGAATCCTGCTTTTACTCACTCCAAAATCTAAATTTAGACATTCCACTGACTCAACTTGTGGAACAAAAAATAAATACCTTTCCGAATTCTGACGAAGTTTTTCTTTATTTGCATAATATAAAGGTGAATCAACTTCATATATAACNATCTTCATCATGATAAAAGGGATTACTTTCTATAAACTTTAACAAATTCCCAAAAGTTTGAATATCATTTAAGCTTGGTTGCAAATCATGCATGACATTCCATGGTGCCGCATTAGTCATACCTAGGAACTTAGAACCTATAAAGGAAATATTCATCTCTTGATCTTTCTTTTCTGCTTGAATCTCAGTAAAAAAAGGTAACAAATGAATCCTGCTTTTACTCACTCCAAAATCTAAATTTAGACATTCCACTGACTCAACTTGTGGAACAAAAAATAAATACCTTTCCGAATTCTGACGAAGTTTTTCTTTATTTGCATAATATAAAGGTGAATCAACTTCATATATAACAATAGGACAATCTATAACTTTAGAAACATCGTAATAATTATTATTAAATAAAATTACTAGATCTGGGTCAAATGTTACCAGTTCTTTTTTATGTACATCGGGAATACTTTTTTTAAACTCTTCCCCATTGAAATACATATGATGATAAACCAATAGCTCATTACCATGCGTTCTCAGCCCTTCTAAAAAGCTCTCATAAAATGCAGGCATTGCAGATTCACCATCTTTTACTGCATTAAAAAAAGAAACAAATATTCTCGCCATAACTAAATTCCACTATTCCTCGCACCAAACTATTAAATATACCCATTGGGTATTTGAATTTTTACGTTCTTAAAACTCTATATCATCATTTATAATACGATGTAATTTTCCATAAAAAGCTAAGCACATAAGCTTTCAATGCTCTTAAAAACTTGCTTGTAAAAACAATTAGTGGGTAATACATCACTGATTTTCGTAAAAAACAAAGCTTTTTGTCATCACTTTCAAAAAAAGATGCTAAATGTGCAGCAGCAATAGCCTCCTTATATTTTATATGTGATGGATATTGTTCTATAATTTCTAACCGGCCATTATGCATAATATCTAGATTTCCTGATAAATTGTTATCATGCCTACGGTAAAAAGCATAGTTATCGTCTATATAATCTAAGCTGCCATTTTCTTTCGTTAATTGAAGCCACATATCCCAATCTTCAATTTTTAAATTGGGATTATATGCATTTTGTTTTAATTTCTCTGTGCGACAGAGATTTGTTGGCGCAGGTAAAAAATGTTTATGCAAAAAAATGTCATTAAATTTATATTTTTGACTATCACGGGCGATATCCATAGTTTTTTGACCATGTTGGTCAATTAATATAATTCCACCAAATGCACCAATACTATTTGGATTATGATTCAAATATTCAACTTGTGCACTAGTTTTATGCTTCATCCAAATATCATCTGATGCAACAGAGGCTGTATATACCCCATTACACCACTCTAAAGCTTCGTTGAGTGTTGCACATAATCCTAAGTTTGAACGATGCCTAAACTCAAAGCGAACAAACCTAGCATTACATACAGTACGCATTTCCTCTATTTTCAGCACAGAATTATCTTTTGACCCGTCATCAATAATGATTAGCTCAATATTCGAATAATCTTGATCAATCACACTTTGGATACAATCTTGCACATATTCAGCATGGTTATAAGATGGAATAATCACCGAAACTAAAGGTAAATTGCTATCTTTACAGCTCATACCGAATTTACACATTAAAATTATTACAAATACTAACAATCTTCTGGGCATCCTCTAGGGATAAGATCGGACTTATTGGTAAACTCAAAACCTCAGTATGTAATTGTTCAGAAATAGGATAACTTAAATGATTCCACTCTTTATATGCCTGTTGCTGATGTGGTGGTATTGGATAATGAATCAATGTTTGAATACCATGATTCGATAAGTATTTTTGCAACTCATCCCGTTTTTCTGAACGTACAACAAACAAATGCCACACGTGTTGATCATATTTTTCAGCATCAATATTTTGTAAAGGCAAATGAATCAAAGGATTTTTAATTCCAGTCAAATACAATTGAGCAATTTGACGACGATGTTCAACTTCCTTATCCATATAAGGTAACTTAACATTTAACATCGCAGCTTGAATTTCATCTAAACGACTATTCACACCAGGTACAAGATTTTTATATTTCTCATGAGAACCATAATTGCGCAGTGCTTTTATCATCATTGCAAGTTCAGGATCACTGGTTGTCACTGCACCGGCATCACCCAATGCACCTAAGTTCTTACCTGGATAGAAGCTAAAACCTGAAGCATCACCCCAATTCCCTGCTTTTATCCCATTGATTGAAGCTCCATGAGATTGTGCGGAATCTTCTAACACCAACAGATCATTAGCTTTTGCTATTGCCATAATTCTTGGCATGTCTGCCAATTGCCCATACAGATACACAGGTAAAATTACTTTTGTCTTATCTGTAACTGCTCTTTCTATCGCCTGAGGATCAATATTAAAACTATTAATATCAGGTTCAACCAATACAGGTGTCAAATTATTTGCTGTAATGGCTAAAATACTCGCAATATAAGTATTTGATGGTACTATCACCTCATCACCATCTTTTAATTTTCCTAACTCTTTCCAAGCTCTCAGTGTTAAAATTAGAGCATCTAAACCATTAGCAACACCGATCGCAAACTTCGCACCACAATATTCAGCAAAGTTCTTCTCAAAACTCTCCAACTCAGAGCCACCAATATACCAACCTGAATCAATGACTCGTGTACATGCAGCAATTAATTCATCTCTGTATTGTGCATTTATATTTTTTAAATCTAAAAATGGAATCATTTATTTACATAGCCTTTTATAATAGCTGGGTTACCAATCATAATTGCATGATCAGGGACACTTTTAGTCACAACAGCACCAGCGCCAATCATAGCGTTTTGGCCTATTGTGATACCTGGCAAAATTGTAGCATTAGCTCCAATACTTGCCCCGAATTTAATGATTGTTTTACTAAATTCATCTGGATATTGTTTAGATCGTGGATTTTTATCATTAGTAAATGTCACAGATGGACCAATAAATACATTATCCTCTATTGTAACTCCATCCCAAATATACACACCTGACTTTACAGTCACATTATTACCAATTCTGACATCATTTTCGATGAGAGTATGTGCGCAAATATTACAATTTTCACCTATAACTGCATCTTTTAAAATGACACTGTATTGCCAGATTTTTGTATCACTACCAATATTTTCACTTTTAACGTCAGATAATGAATGGATAAATGGTTTATGAGCCTCTTTTAAAAACTCATCATAATTACGTATATAATCAGATTCATCATAATATTCACTCGCAAAAACCAACAAAACACAATTTGAAGAAAAATCATGCATTTCTCGCCAAATATTATTACCAATCAACAGCCCTTTATTTGGTGAATCTAACCAAACATCTTCCTTTAAATAGCCATCATCTAAAACCATTCGGCACTTACCTGCAACACAAACAGCAACTTGCTGTAGTGCCTTATGTGCATGAAAACCTCTTGCTATCGTCTCATCAGCACCAAAAATATAGTACACACGCTTAATGTCAAATGGGATATTTTTCATTGCTTCTAATGCAATTAATGAGCCACGCTCATCTCCTAATATAGGAAATTCAACCAAATTAATTAATGACATTTTCATTCACCAATGAAATCAAATATTGACCATAAGCATTTTTACTCATACTCCGACCAATTGTTAATAGCTGTTCTTTTGTTAACCATTCATTGTGATATGCAATTTCTTCTAAACAGGCAATTTTGTAGCCTTGGCGTTTTTGAATAGTTTCTACAAACATTCCCGCCTCTAGCAAACTTTCATGTGTACCAGTATCTAACCACGCAAAACCACGTCCCATTAGCTCAACATTTAAATCGCCACGCTCTAAATACATTTGATTAATAGTTGTAATTTCTAGTTCACCACGTTCTGATGGCTTAACTTGTTTGGCAAATTCTACAACATCATTGTCATAAAAATATAAACCTGTAACAGCAAAGTTTGATTTTGGCTGCTTAGGTTTCTCTTCAATAGAAATAGCTTGTTTAGATTCATTAAATTCTACAACACCAAAACGTTCTGGATCTTTTACTTGATATCCAAAAACAGTTGCCCCTATTTCACGTTCTACAGCTGAACGCAACATCCCAGTAAATCCTTGACCATAAAAGATGTTATCTCCTAAGACCAAACAGACATTACTATCACCAATAAAATCTTCGCCAATAACAAAAGCCTGAGCTAACCCATCAGGGCTAGGTTGAACAGCATAGCTAATAGCAATACCAAGTTGAGAACCATCTCCTAATAAACGCTTAAACCCATCAATATCTTCAGGAGTACTGATTACCAAAATATCACGAATACCAGCAAGCATTAAAACAGATAATGGATAATAGATCATTGGCTTATCATAGATAGGCAATAGTTGTTTAGATACGCCTTTAGTAATTGGATACAAGCGCGTACCAGAGCCTCCTGCTAAAATCATACCCTTTGTTGTCATTATTTAATGTCTCCCAATCTTTCTCTTTGATAGCTACCGTCTTGAACATGACGACACCATTCTAAATTGTTTAAATACCATTCAATTGTTTTACGAATACCACTTTCAAATGTTTCCTCTGGAGACCACCCAAGCTCTTTCTGGATCTTACTTGCATCAATTGCATAACGTAAATCATGGCCTGGTCTATCTTTAACATATGTAATTAAAGACTCATATCTTTGTCCATTTTTCTGTGGCTGTAATTCATCAAGAATAGAACAAATTGTTTTCACAACATCAATATTAGCTTTTTCATTATGCCCACCGATATTATAGGTTTCTCCTACACTACCTTCTGTCACTACTTTATACAATGCCTTTGCATGATCTTCGACATATAGCCAATCACGAATCTGTTGTCCATTGCCATACACAGGTAATGGTTTGCCATCCAAGGCATTCAAAATCATCAAAGGGATCAATTTTTCTGGAAAATGATAAGGGCCATAATTATTAGAGCAATTTGTCACAATTGTTGGTAAGCCATAAGTACGATGCCAAGCTCTCACAAGGTGATCAGAACTAGCTTTACTCGCTGAATATGGTGAGCTTGGTGAATATGATGTTATTTCAGTAAATAATTTGGTGGTTCCATCTAAATCACCATAAACTTCATCTGTTGAGATATGGTGAAATTTAAACCTTGATTTCTGATCACCTGATAAGCCTTGCCAATATGCACGCGCCACTTCTAAAAGGTTATACGTCCCAATAATATTAGTTTGTATAAAGTCAGATGGCCCATCAATCGAACGGTCAACATGTGATTCTGCTGCTAAATGCATGACTAAATCTGGTTGGAACTTCTCAAAAAGCTTTGCCATGCCAAAAGCATCACAAATATCTGTTTGAGCAAATTGATAACGACCATTATTTTCAATGGAAACTAAAGATTCCAAATTGCCTGCATAAGTTAATTTATCGACATTCAATACTGAATTCTGTGTATTGTTAATAATATGGCGAATAACAGCAGAACCAATAAATCCTGCACCGCCAGTCACTAATATTCTCATGATTACCTATAATTCTTTGATAATTATCACATTTTTCGCTATTTATTTTTGAATATACAATATTCAAGTCATACTGCTGATATATATTCTCCCCTTATTAGAAGAGCAAAAACTCTTTCTAATGTGCTCTAAAGTTCCATTGTGCTGGCCTGCTTCCAGCTCAAATGTAACACCAAATCCTTCACAACTCGTACGCCTGCTACTTTACCCCAAAATCTCGTGTTAGCAAAAATATTAATATAAAAATGATTATATTAATTCTAATAATTTCACCAATCGGTAGTTTACTTTATCAGAATCAAATCGTTCTACTGCAATTTTGTGGCTTTCTTGTCCCATTTTATTAACTAGCTCTGGATGCTCTATAAAATAAATCATTTTATCTGCTAAAGCTTCAGGATTCCATTTGGGCACTAAAAAACCATTAATACCATCAATAACAGTTTCCCTACAACCAGTCACATCAGTTGTAATTACAGGGCGCCCAACAGCCATAGCTTCTTGGGTACTCCGAGGTACACCTTCACGATAATATGAAGGCAATACAAAAACAGCACTATGCTTAATTCGCTGCGCAACATCACTCACAAAACCAGGATAATCAATAATATCCATGGAGATTAATTCTGCCAATTCATATTCTTTGAGTGCATTAGGGTTTTCAGTATCCAAGCCACCAATCACTGTAAAAATAGTTTTTGGATATTTTTCTTTGACTATCTTGGCTGCTTCTACATATTCAAAAATACCTTTTTCTGCCAATAATCTAGCAATAAAAATAAAAGAAACCGAGGTTTTCTCATCCCATGCTTGATAGGAATACTCCTGCAAATTCAATCCTATCGCACCCAACACTTCGATTGCTTCAGGTTTATGTCGAATTCTATGCTGATGAATAAGATCAACAGGGTCATCTGGGTTTAAAAAAATAATTTTATCCAGTAGTGGAAAAGCTAATCTATATAAGAAAACTTGAGCCTTCTGAATCAACTTAATCTTTGCTGTTTGTCCATTTTTAAGTATTGTAAATGGTGTTCCCAGCCCTTCAATCATGCCGATAATTTTAGGAACTTTGGCCAGTTTTGCTGCCAATGTTCCATATATTACAGGCTTTGTAAAATATGAAAAAACGATATCCGGTTGGATTTCAGATATTTTTTTTCTTAACTCAAACATTGAACGCATGTCAGCCAATGGATTTAACCCTCCACGGCTCATTTTGTACGTTATGGCAATAGCACCCAATGCGCTAATCTTTTCAAGCTCATCAGCACTATATTCACAAATCAAAGTATAAACCTGCCAATCCTGACTCACCAAAAACTTAATAAAATCTGACCGAAAGCCATAAACACTCGCAGCAGTTGTCCCAATCAAAACAATTGTTCGATTATTTTGACGCATAAACTTTTTCCCATTGATCGATAATTTTATTTAAATCAAAGTTATCCTGAACATACTTCAATGCTTGTTGATTATTTACTAATTTTTCATCTTCTGAAATTTGTATAGCATCAACAATAGCATTAGCAAGCATTGATGCATTTTGTGGTGGAATCAATAATCCTGTACCACCCATGACTTCTTTAACACCACCACAGTCTGTTGCAATAACAAATGTACCACTGGCCATGGCTTCAGCTACTACTAAACCAAACCCTTCATATTTAGATGGCAAAATAAAATAATCTGCCTGCTGCATCAACATTGGCACATCATCTCTTCGCCCCAACAAAGTCACATAATCAGCTAATTGTAATTGCTTAATCAATTCATTAATATCAGTCAGCAGCTCACCTTCACCTACAATTTGCAAATGAACATTTGGATACTGTTGAATCACCAACGACAATGCATTTAATAAATTGGGGTAATCCTTTTGCTCATTCAGTCGACCAATTGCAAGTAGTGAGATAGTTGAACTTATATTTTGCTGCCCTTGATATATAAATTTATCTAAATCAATACCATTATAAATACAATGTGCATTCGACTTCGTAAAAGCACCTTTTTCTATAAATGCCTGTATGGCCTCTTGGCTAACATTTGTATTAAAATCAGACAAATAGTTGGTATATTTATAGGCCAACATACGTATATTACCACCCTCATTAGAATTATGAGCGGTACAAATGAGCCTAGGCACATGACATCCAATGCGATTCAGTCGAACAAAGATATTTGCATGAACCATATGGGCATGCACAATATCAGGCTGATATTGTTTGATGAGCTGCCGATATTGACAAGAAGCAGAAAAAAAGTTTTTGCCTGACTCTAATCCTAAATAAACCAGCTCTACATCAGACTGAGGCTTAACTGATACAGAACCTTTCAGATAAGCAATCTTAACTTCATGGCCTCGTCCAGTCATTTGATCAGCTAAATCAGCCACAACTTTCTCAGCACCGCCCAATCCTAATCCTGTGACAACATATAATATTTTCATCGTATAGCGTCATTCTCTGCATTAATCATTCAAGACTTCTTTTTTCCAACGCTCAATAATAATCTCTGGTGAGTATCGATACGATGTTTCTTTAGCATTCAGAGACATTTTCTGTTTTTCTTCAAGAGTTAAGGCAATGTATTGCTTAATTTTATCTGCCAACTCAGTAGCATTCTGATCCTCAACCAAATAACCATTGATACCATTTTCAATGACCTCATTGGGCCCAGATTCACAATCAAAACTGACACACGGCAAACCATGAGCCATTGCTTCAATCATAACTAAGCAAAAGCCTTCATAGCGTGAGCTGAGAATAAATCCTGAAGCGCTTAAATATCTATCTTGTATATCATTAGATTGACCAAAGAAAATAACATTGTCAGTAATCTCTAATTTATCTGCTAACGCTTTTAACATCAGGCCATCTTCACCATCACCCACAATTTCAAGCTGCCATTCAGGATAAGATGCTATGACCTCCTTCCAAACAGGCAATAATGTATCAAAGCCTTTTTGATAAACTAATCTTCCAACTGCTAGCAACTTTTTATTGTCTACTTTGGAGATATGATCAGTCGTCATGGCAACAGCATTTGGAATATGCACTGACGGGCTATTGATTTTCAAATAGTCCTCATGAGCATCTCTTGTTAAGGCTATCACTCGGTGCGCTTTAGTAAAGGTATATTTCCGCAAAAACCGCCATGCTTTTCCTGGAAACATAAATTTATTATGCTCAAAAGGAATCATCTTAACGGAAGTATTTGTTAAAACTTTAAGTAGCATAGCAGAGCCGCTCATAGCAGCAGAGTTTGCAACTAAATACTCTATATCAAGATTACATTTTAAATATTGTTTCAATCGATTGATTGTTTGCACATAACGTTGAATTTTATTTAATAATCCACGTGCAGGTATTTGTATATTTAAGGTATCAATAGGACAATGAAGCTCAAAGTAAGTGCACTCTTCCCCATACATCGTTAATACTCTAACATCATACTCTGGAACCAACTCATTAGCTAAAAAAGCAATGACACGCTCCATGCCACCCATTAATTCCATCGACTCTGTAAAAAATACTATTTTCTTTTTCATTTTGACCCTTTGATCACCTTCATCATGCTCTGTTGAAGTTCATAGATGACTTTAAACAACCGTGGTGATATTTTAAACAAAATTAAAGAAATAAACTGCTTAGAAAACAGACCGTAATATTGTTTCACATATGAGTTAGTAATCAAGGTATTATCTAGCCGATTCATTAAATAAGCACAATCATCGACATAATTAGCTGAAAAAGAAGAAATCATATACAGTTGTCGGAAAAAACAAAACCTAATATAAGCTTTTTGATAATAATCACAATGTTGTTCATAGATATAATGAGACTCCAAAAATCTTTTATATTCTCGATAAATAAACAAAACACTGGATACTGATTTTTCTCGTGCATATGAATTCATTGTTGAACCTTCTCTACGCACATAGCAACACAAATACTCCTCTAACAAATACAACTGCTTTTTATACAACAAACGAGGCAATATCTCTTTATCCTCATAGATAATGCCCTCAATAAAACGTTGATTCTCCCATACACTACGTCGATAAACTTTATTCCACACGTTATAGTCAATATTCTCATATGCAAATAAAACATCTTCTCTCTCATGATCTGGATTTAAAACAGGCATGAACTTTTTAATGACATCGCCATTTTCTTCTACCTGTTGATAGCCACAAATCACAATATCTATATTAGGCTGCGCTTTAAAAACTGCAAAAATTTTCTCTAAAAAACTATTTTCAAAATAATCATCAGAATCTAAAAAACTAATACATTCACCTTTGGCATGATCTAAACCAAGATTACGTGCAGAAGCTTGTCCTCCATTCTCTTTTTCTAAAAAAATAAAACGTGAGTCATTACCGACTAGTTTTCTCGCAATTTCTATCGAATTGTCTGGGCTGCCATCATCAACCAATAAAACCTCAAAATTTTGATGCGTTTGATCTAGCAAGCTTTGAATGCATTTTGTAATATATTTCTCAACCTTATAAACAGGTATGATAATTGAAAAATCTAACATTATATCTTCATGCTCTTTCATATACATATTCCATTATTATTTATTCATCATTTTCTTAGCCAACCGTGATACTTCAGAAAGACATTCTATAAAAAGCTTATCCTTTACAACCCATAGAAACAACATATAAACAATGGCGCCTATCAGGACTTTAAATAGTATTAATAATATTAAATAATTTATACTAATCGCGATTAACTTCAAAACAAGAAACATAATCAGTGCGCCAATTATATAATTTTTTACTACTTTCAATTGTTTCACTGCACCAAAATCAAATAATTTATTGGGATAATATGTATTAATAAAAAATGCAATAATCGAGGTAAATATCATTGTATAAGCCAATACATTGATACCAAATGGGATAGAGCCTATGATTGCTATCAATATCATTGGAATTTTAATTAAATCTATCTTCAAAAATAAATCTGATCTTCCAATTGCTTTTAATATATTCATATTGACACCACTAATTGGCGTGGCAACCATAGACAAACATAATGCTGTTAATAATGGTGCAACTGACTGCCATTCTTTTCCTAATAACAATAAAATAACTTCATCGGCAATTGCAGCCAATCCTACCAATAAAGGGAAAGAAATGAAGCTAGCCAAAGAGATTAATTTTTTATAAATAAAAATTAATCTTTCACGCTCCTTTTTTACTGAAGCCATCAATGGGTAAGTCACTCCTTGCAAAGTAGAACCAATTAATTCAGATAATTGGCTGCTCATATTATTTGCCTGAGCAAAATATCCCACCTGAGTTACATTAAAAAATCTACCAATGAGCATGATAGATAAATTATTCATAATAGTGGCAATTATACCTGCAAACATAAGATAAGAACCAAATTGAAATAATGAAATAAATGACCGTTTGCTAAAGCGCCAAGAAGGATACCATTTGGTATAAAAAAATAAAAAAATAAGGATAATGATTTGTTTACTTAAAATGATTGCCACTATGGCCCAGTATCCATAGCCTGAATTAACTAAATAAATTGCTAAAATTGCACTCAAGATAGATGCAAAGGTTGCAGCAAATGCTTGACCTTTAAAGTCTAAATTAATAATTAATTTTGCACGAAAAACTACCATTAAAGAATTGACAAAAACCACTAGAAATAAAACTCTAGCAACAAAAGTTAATTCTGGTAATTTATAAAATTGCGCAATATATGGAGCGGAACAGTACAAAATTATATAAAATAAACAAGCCCAAATTAAATTAATATAGAATGCCGTCGAACAATCATCTTCTGTGACTTCATAACTTTTTTGTACTAACGCTTGAGAAAAGCCCGATAAAATACATTCAGATAAAGTTACAAAAATTGTTAACAAACCAATCATTCCATAACTTGCTGGCCCAATAATACGTGCAATATAAAGGCTGACAAACATAAAACCAACTTGGTTAATAAGCTTATCCAACAAACTCCATGACATGCTTCGTAGCAGCTTTTGTTTCGTACCCATCATTGAGATAGTACACTCTGTTTTAAAATATAAATATTCACAGCTCTTCTTAGCTCTTTAAAAAAGAAAATATTTTCTGTTTTATCTGTAATACCATTTTGGTTAGCACAGGAGAACATTTAAATAGTGCTAAGATCACAAATTGCTTAGATAAAATGCCGTAATACTGTTTAACATTAGTCAGATTGACAATATTACTATCAGTACTTTGAATGAGATAATCACAATCTTCTTTATACTGGTCAGAAAAAGCTAAAATCATGTAAAAGTGTTTATAAAAACAGAATCTTATATAACCCTCTTGATAATAATCTAAATATTGCTCGTATAATTTATTGGATACTAAAAATTTTTTATATTCTGCATAGATATACAACATACTTTGCACAGACTTCTCTAATTTATATGAGTGCATAATAGAGCCAGACCGCTGAACATAAAAATACAAATATTCATGTAGTAGGTATATATTTCTTTGGTATAACACAAAAGGCATCAGCTGTTTATCTTCGTAAATAATACCATTAGCAAAACGTCTTTCTGCCCATATCTCGGCTACATAAATCTTATCTGAAACATTATAATGAGTGCGCTCTTTTGTCAGTAAAATATCATCTTTTTTATTATAGCTATCTATATTTGAGATTGAAACATCTAGTAATGCTTCAAATTCATCCACCATATTAAAGCCAAAAACTACAATTTCAGTCTGTGGATGATTTTGAAAAACGGTCATCACTTTTTCTAAGCAATCATCAGCCCAATAATCATCCGAATCTAAAAAAGCAATATAATCACCAGTAGCATGATCTAATCCAAAATTACGAGCGCTAGACAAACCTCCATTCTCTTTTGCTAAAAAGCGAAAGCGAGGATCATCCTTTACTAATTGTTTCGCAATTTCAATTGAGTCATCAAGACTACCATCATCAATGATCAAAGCCTCAAACTCATGATATGTTTGACCCAATAAGCTTTGCATACACTTTTCAATGTATTTTTCAACATTATACACAGGAATAATGATTGAAAAACAACGTATTACACTAACAACATCACTCATTAATTAACTTTTTCTTTAAAAATAAAACGGCTTTTATACCACCAATAGAGATCCTAGATACATACGACAAATAATACATAATTTTTTATTGCACTCAATGGTTACACAAGTGTCATTTATAGCTAATACCTTTACCTTGCTCCAAAACCCGTCAACATTGTTCTAATTGTTTTAAGTACAATCAAAACATCTAGCCAAAAGGAGAAATGTTTAATGTAATATAGGTCATACTCTAGTTTTACACTTGTTTCTGCTGCATTTGCAGCATAGCCTTGTGTAACTTGAGCCCAGCCAGAAATACCTGGTCGCACAACGTGGCGATAAGAATAAAAAGGAATCTCTTTTTTGAATTGTTCCACAAATACCCTCTGTTCAGGCCTAGGCCCAATCAAACTCATATCACCCTTCAATATATTGATAAACTGAGGAATCTCATCAATTCTAACCTTACGAATAAACTTACCAACCTTTGTAACACGTGCATCGCTCTGTGTTGCAAATTGCGCGCCTTTTTTTTCTGAATCTTGGCACATACTACGCAGTTTATACACTTTGAAATCTTTATCTCCAAGACCTACTCGTTCTTGAACAAAAAACATGGGGCCTTTACTTTCTAATTTTACAATTGCGCCAAAAATTAACATTACTGGTAACCAAATTGGCAATAATAATAGAACAAAAACAATTTCACATAAGCGCTTTACAATGCCATAAAATGATGTTGTATATAGAGCACCAAAGATATTTTCTGACAAATGTTTGACTTTCACTCGTCCTGTTAATTGCTCTACCATTAAACGACTATGATAAACAGGAATATTTGCCAAGGCACAATTTGCTAAAAAAGCCTGCCATTCATCAGGCATATCACTGCGTAAATCAGCAACCACTGCATCATAACGGACACCACTAAAAGTAGGATCCTGTAAAATACGATTATCTGAAGATTTCAATACAACAACCTCTTGGTAATCACCAAAGGGAACAATGGCTAATTTTAGCTGATGATATTTACGGCTCAACTGATTACCCAATATTAATAATGCATTGGCGATTACAAAAGCACTTAATAAGGCGGGACGAGAATAATCCAAACGAAATAACAAAATAACACCAACAGCAATCGCCCAACAAATCGTTACTGAAGGTAAAAGGTAAATCAGTGTTTGTGCACCTGGAAATTTTTGTAATTTTTTATACAACAAAAATGCAACCCAATAGGCCAGCCCATTAGCAATCATTGTATGTAATTGCACAGGTTGGAGATTTAATATGTTTTTAATACTTTCTGGCCAAATGATAAAACTTGGTAAAATTACCACACATACCAAACCAATTATTAGTTGGAGTCCTGCACTAAAAATTAATCGCTCATACCAACGAGAATGCCGTCTTTGTCCCTCTACCAAAATATCCCCACTATAATACCTAGCCTTAAGATTGTTCTGCATATTATAATCTAGATTATACTTTTTGACTGAAATGAATATTAATCACATGACTTTAACCAACTCTTGGAAACAATTTCTCCAAACAGAATCTCAAAAGCCTTATTTCAAAGAAATTTATCGCGAGCTTTCTCAGGTTGATACAACGATCACAAGTATTTATCCTACAGAAGAAGAGCGCTTCACAGCCTATAAACTCACATCTCCTACCAATATCAAAGTCGTAATTTTAGGGCAAGATCCTTATCATGGTCCTAATCAAGCTAATGGATTAGCATTTTCAGTCCATAAAAACATTCCCATTCCACCATCATTACGCAATATGTATAAAGAACTCGCGGATGATATTGAAGGATTTAAAATTCCTAATCATGGTTCTTTGATCGAATGGGCTGAACAAGGTATATTTTTGTTAAATACTTCATTATCTGTTGAAGCATCTAAAGCTGGATCACATTCAAACATCGGTTGGCAGAATTTGACAGATGCAACCATTCGTGAAATCAGTGAACAGTGTAATAATGTTGTATTTATTTTATGGGGTAGTCACGCTCAGAAAAAAATTCCTTTGATTGATCAATCAAAGCACTACATCATCACTTCTGTGCATCCTTCACCGTTATCTGCTTATCGTGGATTTTTTGGCTCAAAGCCATTTTCTCAAACCAATCAATATCTTATTTCACATGGTAAAACACCCATTGATTGGCAAATCACCGATCTCTAATTCTAAGATTAAAATAAATATCGCGCCTATATGGCGTGATATTTAATCAAATCATACGGCCAATGCCTTAGTCATATTGATATGAGGCTCACCATCTTCTAAATATTCATCGCCCACAACCGCAAAACCTAATTTTTCATAAAATGGTACAGCATAAACTTGTGCAGATAAACTGAGGCTTTCATAAGATAATTTTTCAGCTTGATCTAGAATAGCTTCCATAATTTTGAAGCCTAAGCCAAGCCCACGAAATTCTTTCAAAATTGCTACTCGACCAATTTTTCCAATCTTATCTTGTGGAATTAAACGTGCTGTACCAATTGCAGCGCCATCTTTGTAAAGAATACATTGCCATGCGATCTTATCGTAATCATCAATATCAATTTCAGCAGGAAAACCTTGTTCCTTCGTGAAGACTAAATCACGCACATAATATGCATCTTGAATACATGGATCTGTATCACCATGAATTATTTTACATTCCATCATATCGAATCCTCATTGCTATATTTCAATCAAGATTCAATATACATTAAATTGTAGGTTTAAAATAACTCATTAATTGGGCTTTTTCATCAGCATTGACATCCAACCAATCATGACGTAATAAGAAATTCATCATCACTAACGCTGTATTAGGCTTAAACTGATCTTGCTGTTGTAGCAATGAAATAACTTCAGAAACAGGTAAACGCATAAACTTTTCAACTTCACCGTCCTGATTGTGAGGCTCAAATGCTTCTGGCAACTCCACATCGAAACAATGTAGTACATCATTACGAATACCAAATTCATCTTCCGTCATATATTGAATACTGCCTTTGTATTGCGCTGGCTCAACTAAATCTTTTGCAATCCCAGCTTCCTCTCCAGCTTCTTTGTATAAATTATCTTTAAGTGATAATTCAGCTGGCAAACCACCTGCTACTAATTGATCATATTTCAAAGGTGCAATCACACGATCAGCAGAACGTTGGGCAATCCAAATATGTGGCACATCATCAATCATTGTGTAACCATTCAAATGAACGCCATGCGCTTGTAATGCAAGCAGTGGAACAACACCGCGTTCTAGTTGAAAAAGTTCTGTTTGGCGATCAACACCTAAATAAATCGAAAATAATTCATCTCGCCAATTATTCACTAAACCTTCATCACGTAATCTTTGAGATAGCTCTTTCAAAGCATGTGAACGATCTTCAATGCTCATTTCCACAAACTCTTGAGCAAACATCCCCATTAAATTGGCAAATGTGAATTGAAAAATCTTAGGAAACTGATCAAATATAGCAATGTGCGCTTTATTCACATAGCCAATCTTCTGCCCTTGAAAACTCAAAGGTGTATAATTTGCTAAGTTTGGCATTGGCAAGGCAGCCAATAAATGTTGATATTTCATAACTAAACTTTAATGGCGAGTAATGTCTCTAACAATATTAGGTAACAAACGAGCTAATGCGCGATTGTAAGCTTCTACACCACCTGCTGCATCTTGCGATGCCGCTGTTTCAGTGGTGGAATAAATTTTAGAAAACACCAATTGATGCGTTGTTGAATTCACTAAACGAACCATTAAGCTCAAATCAATTGTACTTTGTCCATCCACAAAGCGTTGTTGCATTTTTTGAATTGTTGCATCAACTTTATATGGGCTTTGAATAGATGTTGGTGCCATCAATACATCTTGATAAGCATTCGATGCAATTAAGGCATCTGCTAAAGCTACTTTCATTAAGTATATTGGTGGTTCAACCCACGCACTTTTTGTGTATGCTTCAATCACATTAGCATTGCGTGTATAAGTCATATCCTTATTGGCACCTGTGCCAAATGATTTCACATCACTCACCGTAATTGAATAAGACTTCTGCTTAGCACTTGACTGAATAGATGAAATTACATCCGAGTTAAGAGTATATTGAGTTTTATAAGGCGCTGATCCACAACCTGCAATGAATAATAGTGAAGCTAAAACTGCTGTTAATTTTCCCATCATATTCTCCTTATTCACCTGGGCCACGCTTAGGTTTAGATTTACCCATAATCAATACATTAGGCTCATTATTCAATTGATTAATTAACTGAGAAGTTTGATATAAAATTGTATTCAACTCAGTAAATGTAGAATTCAAGTTTGGTATTTGTGTACGAACAGATTTGCCTAAGTTTTGGAAAACTACTGCTGTTTGATTCCATGATTCTAATGTGAGATCTGCATTATGTAATGTGATTTGCAAGTCTTCAGATGTTTTTCTCACATTCTCTGTGATCACGCTGAATGAATCAAAGGCTTGTAAAGCTTTATCCAACTTAGGTTCAATACGATCCACCATTCCAGCAACATCTTCTGAACTTTCAGCCAAATTGCTTGTTAAGCGATCCATATTTTTTAAAATACTATTAATATGTTCGGCATTTTCTGTTGTCACAACTAGATCTAGTTTCGCTGATAAATCAGAAACAGACTTAGAAACCTCATTGAATGCAGTGTCTAAACGTTTTGCTAAAGATGCACCATTTTTAATGCTAGGTATAGGTGTTTTATCAGTAGGCAGAACATCAGGTGAAGATGCTGTACCACCTGTTAAACTCACACCAACTAAACCTGTAATACCACGACTTGTTAAGACTGCTTCTGTATCCTTTTTAATCGGTGTACCCTTGATGATATCCAAAGAGATAATGACATAGCGCGGATCTTTTTCATTCAGCTGGATTTTGCGAACAATACCAACATCCACACCTTTATAATTCACAGATGAATTCACAGATAACCCTGAAACGGATTCTGTCGTGACAACTTTGTATGGCAAATATGTCACTTTTTCTGTACCTACAGTTAGCCAAACCACCAGTGTTAATAATGCGATGGCAAATCCCACCACAAAAACACCGACAGCAGCAAAACTAAATTTATTTTCCATAAGTCTCCTCTGTCGCTCGTCCTCTTGGACCTTGAAAATAGTGTTGAATTAAAGGATGTGGATCTTTCACCAACTCGCCAATTGGCTTATAAGCTAGAATTTTTTTCTCACCCAAAAAGGCAACTTTATCAGTAATTGCCCACAATGAATCTAGATCATGTGTCACCATCATAATGGTTAATGATAAAGATTCTTTTAATTGATTCATCAGATCATCAAATTCACCAGCACCCACAGGATCTAAACCTGCTGTTGGCTCATCTAAAAACAATAGCTGAGGATCTAATGCCAATGCTCTTGCCAATGCCGCGCGTTTAATCATACCGCCAGATAATTCTTTCGGTAACAAGTTAGCAGCATGTGGCGGTAAACCTGACAAAATAATTTTAAGTTCAGCCAACTCTTTCATTTCTGCATTGGATAATGATAAATGCTCTTTCATCGGCACCATTACATTTTCCAATACTGTCAAAGAGCTGAACAGTGCGCCACTTTGAAACAACATTCCAAAGCGTTTTCTTAAATCCATTTGTTGTTGCCCATTGATTCCCCAAACTGGTTCGCCCATCATATAGATTTGCCCAGAATGTGGTTTTAATAGCATGATGATTGCACGAAGCAACGTGGTTTTACCTGAACCTGAACCACCCACCAAAGCCACCAATTCGCCTTTTTTCACTGTCATGTTCAAATCTTCATGCACAGAATGAGTACCAAAGCGATTATATAAATGCTCAATCTCAATTGCGATGTTGGATTTATCTGAAATAATATCTGCCATTAGATCGGAACGTTCCTTGTAATAATTGAGAAAATTGCATCACAAATGATGACCAAGAAGATTGCCTGCACAACAGAAACTGTCGTTTGTTTACCAACGCTATCTGCACCACCTTTTACTCGGAAGCCCTGATAACATCCTGTCAATGCAATGATTAATGCAAAAATTGGCGTTTTTGCTAAGCCCACAATGAGCGTATTCACTGTCATAACTTCCGGAATACGATCCAAGAAGACAGTAAATGATACATCTAAATAATTATTCGCTAGTACCATTCCGCCAAAGATACTGCAAATATCGGCAAATACAGTCAATAATGGTAAGGCAATCACTAATGCCAAAGCTTTTGGTATGACCAATTGATCCAATGGATTAATACCAATGGTTTTCAGCGCATCCACTTCTTCATTCACAACCATCGTACCAATCTGTGCCGCAATCGCTGAACCCGTTCGACCCGCCACAATAATGGCTGTCATCAAAGGCGCTAACTCACGTAACATGGAGATAGAAATGAGCTCAACAACGAAGATATTTGCGCCATACTGCTTTAATAAAGCACCACCTTGATAAGCGATGACGATACCAATCAAGAAATTCAATAAGCCAATGATGAATAAAGCCTGAACGCCACCTGTTTGCACATTTGCCCACAGCGCTTTCCAGCGAATTTTCATTGGATTGGCTAGGTTCTTGCCCATGACAATAGAAACACGGCCAATAAAATCAAAGAAGTTATAGAACTGCCCTTTCACATCATAAGCAAGTTTGCCTGCTGAAGTAAAAAATGAATCTTTAGGTGCAGGCGCTAAATCTTCACACTTAATTTTATCTGTACGCTCAGTAATGAACTCAACTAACGTTGAAATTTCATCATGAAATTTTACGAGTTGAACTGTGCCCTGTTGCGCTTCGATTTGGCATTTGAACTTACTCATCCAATATGCGCCACTTGTATCCATAGCAACCAAAGCATCACCATTGATTTCAACTGGCTGTTTTAAATCTATATTAGAAAAATTAACATTCGCAATAGATTTTTCAATCGCTGCAGTATTAGCAATTGTCCAATCACCTTGCAGTGTTAATTGATTTTTATCTTGCGTTAACATCATAGGCTTTCATTCTCAACAACCTGAGTTGTTAGTAATTGAGGAAAACGAATCGCAGGTAAACGAGCCGTTAATCCACCAGAAGCTTGAATGATCAAAGTACCCACTTGCAGAAAACGACTGAACAAACCTTTTTTAATGTGAAATGCATCAATGTGCATTCTTGGAAACTCCACAACTTGTGGTTTCAATAAACCTGTTTCCACTAAAACACGCATATTCGTTACTGTAATGCGTGTTGATAAAAATGTTAATGTTGCACGAATCAAACGATATAACGCATAGATAATCACAATTTGGCTCAACCATTTTCTAGGATGCAAACGCGTTTGGCTCAAAAAATCATAAATAGAATCAGGTAAATGCTCACGTAATAAACCTGAGCCTTGATGTAAATAAAATTGTATTTGATATTTCAATGAATCGACAACTGCTGTTGGCTCATCAAATACCACTAATGAATACAGTGAAAATGAACCTTTCGATACAGCCTTCAACCATAAATAAAAACCAAATAGCAATAACAATCCAGGTACGACAAAGATCCACCAATGGGTATATTGTTGTAATAATATTTCTTCGTTTCGTGCTAAATCTTCTTCTTTTCTACTGAATAACATGTCTTTTCCAATATTATTATGGATTAAATCGTCGCCAACGTTCAGGGTTTTGTTGCGCGCCAGAAACTTTCCAAATACCTAAGCGCGATATTTTAGCTTTTTTCTCTGCATTTATATAGTCTTGATCTTTATTATACCGACGATATACAACAGCAGCGCCCTGTTTCACCATTTCTAAACCCAAATCTGCATCATCAATGTATAACTTCCCAATCATTCGCTGATAACGATCTTGCTCCATGATTTGAATACGAATGGTTTTATTTTTACCAATCATTGTCTTGAGAGTTTTAGTGGCAAAATCGCCCCAATATTCCTGCCCGGTTTCAGGTGCATCCATTCCCCAAACTCTAATATAACGCAAAGTCTTTTCAGAACTTTTTAATGATTTTGGGCATCGAGCCACAATTGTATCGCCATCCACAATCCTTGATATATCACAAGTTAATTCAATAGGATAATGAGGATAAGGGGATTGATCATAACGACTTTGTGGCTCTTCATCTAAAGAAGCAAACCAGACTAAACCAATACATAAGCCAACAATGACTAAAATATTGGTCCATCGGTTAGATTGGCGAGATTTGCCAATCCACCAACCTAAATACTTGATCAACCTCTGTTTAGAAGAGATAGCCAAATCCCCATAAAATAATGTGCATACAAATGAGCGCCATAATGCCTGCAAACACATCATCAATCATAATGCCAAATCCGCCTTTAACTTTTTGATCAATGACTTTTATCGGCCATGGTTTAATCACATCAAAGATTCTAAATAAGATAAATCCTAATAAGATATTTATCCATGAAAATGGCACAAGGAACATGGTAATGAAAAAGCCAACAAACTCATCAATCACAATCCCGCCATGATCATGCACACCTAATTCTTGGCTCGCTTTCTCGCTCACATACCAACCCAATAGAAAAATGGCTATAACAGCGATTGCATAGGGAATCGGCGATAAAAAGCTCAAAAGCATCCAAACAGGAATGGATGCAACTGTGCCAAATGTCCCAGGTGCAACGGGCGCACAACCTGAGCCAAAACCTGATGCAAAAAATTGCATTGGCGTTTTGATGGTAATCTTCACATTGTGATCATGTTTATCTTTCATCATTCAATATAGTGCTCACGATAAAATTTCAATTCACCAATGGATTCACGAATATCATCCAAAGCTTGATGTGTATTTTGTTTTGCGTATGTTTCACCTTCAGGATACCAGCGCTTAATCATCTCTTTAAACGAACTCACATCCACATTGCGATAATGTAAATAATTATCCACCAATGGCATATATTTCTTTAAGAAACGACGATCTGTGCCAATACTATTGCCACATAATGGAGAGCTCTTTTCAATGACCCACTGTGATAAAAACTCAAACGTCATTTGCTCTGCTTTTTCTAAATCAATTGCGCTTGCTTTCACTCGATCGATTAAGCCAGATTGACCATGAGTATTTTGATTCCAATCATCCATTAAATCTAACACAGCTTGAGATTGATGAATTGCGATCACTGGACCTTCTGCCACAATATTCAGATCACTATCTGTCACGATGGAAGCAATCTCAATGATATGATCACGCGTTTCATCCAATCCTGTCATTTCTAAATCGATCCAGAACAAATAACGATCACTTGCTTGCATGCTAAATTACCTTATAAAAACAAAGGGACATTCTATCACGATGCCCCTCTATTTGTATTTCACTGATTTTGATTGTTATTTAGGAATCACACCACAAGCCATTCTTGCACCACCGCCGCCTAATGGCGCGGGATCATCAGAGAAATTGTCACCATGAACATGCACCATAATGGCACGATCTTTAATATCGGCTACAGACTTAATGCGTGGTGCCAATACCGCTGTAGTCGCTGTACCATCTGCCACAACATGCAAAGGTGGCAAATCACCTAAATGACCATCTCCCCAAGGTGCACCATGTTTTTTTGTATCAGCAGGATCGAAATGACCACCCGCTGCTAATGCAGGTCCTTTAGTGCCATCTGCCGCTGTATTACCACAACTTGGATTAGCATGCACATGAAAACCATGCACACCTGCGGTTAAACCACTCAAGTTTGGTGTCAATACCACACCATATTCTGTCTCTTGTAATTCAACTGTACCAATTTTTTCAGCCACACCATCAGCCGTCACAATATTCATATCAACAGTCACAGTTTCAGCCCATGAGTATGATGCGAACAAGGTTGATAAAGACAATGCTAAAACGATTTTTTTCATGTTAACCATCCTTTTATAATTGATGTTTAAGAAATAATTTTGCACAACTTCTTTACAGTAACATTAAATCATTCAGTGTACGAATTTATACATGATGCTTTTTTAAAATTTCCATCACCTCTTCAGAAGAGTTGACGATATAAACCCAATCAAACGTATCCACACTGATCAGCTTTTGATCCATCAATGATGTTTTAAACCACGCAAACAATTGTGCCCAGAAATCATTGTCAAACAAAATCACGGGTGAACGTTTTAGTTTACCCGTTTGAATCAATGTTAACACTTCAAACAATTCATCTAGTGTCCCAAAACCACCCGGCATGCAGATGAATGCGGATGAATAATTAAAAAATGTGAGCTTTCTTGGAATAAACTGCGAAAATTTTAAAGATTTTGTTTGATAAGGATTGGGATGCTGTTCTCGCGGTAAAACAATATTTAGCCCAACTGATTCTGCTTTACCTTGTATTGCCCCTTGATTAGCCGCCGCCATAATGCCAGGCCCACCCCCAGAAATGATTACAAAACCTGCTTCTGCAATTTTTTGAGCAACTTCGACTGTTGCCTGATAATAATCATTATCCTCAGGAATTCTTGCTGAACCAAAAATTGTCACAGCAGTTCCTAAATCATGTAATGTCTCTTTTGCTTGTTTTAATTCATGATCAATTTGATTCGCATCCCACAACATAGCATCCTCTTTTGCTTTTAAATATCATCATTCTTCGTGTCAGTCGGGAATTATAACAGAAGCATTTTTATTAATGTTATAATCACCTTTTTTTGAATTGGACTGATCGCCATGCAATTTCAAGATTTACGAGAATTCATCGATTATTTAGAAAAAAATGGTAAATTACAGAGAATTTCCCACAAGATTGACACCAATCTTGAAATGACTGAATTTTCAGATCATGTTTTAAGACAGCAAGGCCCTGCCCTTTTATTTGAAAACCCCAAAGATCACTCCATACCTGTTTTGACCAATCTTTTTGGCACACCTGAACGTGTTGCTTTGGCCATTGGGGAAACTGATCCTGCAAAATTACGTGAAATTGGTGAACTGTTAGCATTTTTAAAAGAGCCGAATCCGCCAGAAAGTTTGCGCGCTATGATCAAGCAATTCCCAATCTTCAAAAAAGTATTGGCCATGAAATCAAAAGTAACAACATCACCAGCTTGCCGTGAAGTTGTGATTGAAAAAGATGATGTAGACTTAAGCAAACTCCCCATTCAAAAATGTTGGCCATTGGATGCTGCGCCTTTAATCACTTGGGGCTTAACCATCACTAAAGGCCCGCATAAAAAACGCCAAAACATTGGCATTTATCGCCAACAAGTGATTGGTAAGAATCGCATCATTATGCGCTGGTTAGCGCATCGCGGTGGCGCATTAGACTTTCGCGAGTTTCAGTTAAAAAATCCGGGCAAACCTTTTCCTGTAGTAGTTGCGCTCGGTGCGGATCCTGCCACGATTATTGCGGCTGTTACCCCCATTCCTGATACATTATCCGAATACGCCTTTGCAGGTTTATTGCGAGGCAAGAAAACTCATGTAGCAAAATCGCTCATTTCAAATGAATTAACTGTGCCTGCTTATGCAGAAATTGTTTTAGAAGGTTATATTTATCCTGATGATATGGCGCCTGAAGGCCCTTATGGTGATCACACAGGTTACTATAATGAAGTAGATACTTTCCCTGTAATGACAGTTGAACATATTACACATCGTAAAGATCCTATTTATCATTCAACCTACACAGGCCGCCCGCCAGATGAGCCTGCAATGTTAGGCGTTGCGTTGAATGAAGTTTTTGTGCCAATCATTCAAAAACAATTCCCTGAAATCGTCGATTTCTACCTACCACCAGAAGGTTGTTCTTATCGCATGGCGGTTGTTTCTATGAAGAAACAGTATCCAGGGCATGCAAAACGCTTAATGCTAGGCGTTTGGTCATTCTTACGCCAATTCATGTACACAAAATTTGTGATCATTGTTGATGAGGATGTGAACTGCCGAGACTGGAATGATGTAATTTGGGCAATCACCACACGCATGGATCCATCACGAGATACCGTCATGATTGACAATACGCCCATTGACTATCTCGACTTTGCATCACCAGTCTCTGGCTTAGGTTCAAAAATGGGTATGGATGCCACCAATAAATGGCCTGGCGAAACAGATCGCGAATGGGGCATTCCCATTGAAATGGATCAAGAGGTTATCGATAAAATGAGTAAAATTCTAAAAGAGTATGGCTATGAAAGATAATATTATTCAGCAAATTCAAGCATCAATTGAAACAAAACAAGCGATCTTAAAAGATGAAATTTTACTCAGCAATATCATGACTGTTGCTGAAAAACTCATTCAGCTTTATCACAACAATGGTAAAATTTTAATTGCAGGCAATGGTGGCTCAGCCGCTGATGCTCAACATATGGCAGCAGAGTTAGTAGGTAGATTTGAATTGGAACGCAAAGGATTGCCAGCAATTGCCTTAACAACAGATAGTTCAATTTTAACAGCTGTGGGCAATGATTATGGCTATCACTATACTTTTGCACGCCAAGTGGAAGCTCTGGGCAATGCTAATGATACGTTGATTGCCATTTCCACATCTGGCAACTCAGAAAGCATTGTCAATGCAGTGAAAGCAGCCAAAGAACAAGGCTTATACTGCATTGGTTTAACAGGATCCAAACCATGCGAAATGGATGAATTATGTGACATCATGCTAAAAATGCCATCCACACATACTCCACGAATTCAAGAATCACACTTATTGATTGAACATATGCTGTGCCAGATCATCGAATCCAATCTGTTTGCTCAAAACTAATTATTACAGGTCATTCACCATGTTAAAACTATTCAAAGTCTTACCTTTAGCACTTTTATTAACCGCATGTGCATCAACGTTCGGTGATCAAGCAAAAGATGCCATTACTTATCAAGAAGCGATTCAATCACCATCCAATGCATTGGGTAAAACCATCATCGTTGGTGGACCAATCATTTCCTACAATCAAACCGCAACAGGCACACAAATTGAGATTGCGAATGCGCCTTTGAATGATCAAGATGCACCATCTATTCATGGCAATAGTAGCCAACGCGCCATCATCAATATTCCTGAAACAATTCCATCAGAGCAACTTCAAAATGTTCGTATTTCTGCAATTGGCACAATTAAAGATTTAGCTGAAATGACTCGCTATGGCAACACGAAGATCATCATGATTTCAGCTCAACAACATCGCATTTGGAGAACAACTAAGCCAATGTTTGACCCTAACAATAAAGAACGTTACGGCTATAAATATCAGGTTGAATAAATTTCAATGAAGATTCTGCAAATCCTCCCTGCCATGAATCAAGGCGGGGTTGAATATTACGTTTTAGAAAATACTCAGCACATTGCCAAATATGCTGAGTCTTTTGTTATTTCAGCAGGCGGTCGACTGGTTGATCAATTGATTCAAAATGGCTCGCAGCACTTTACATTGCCCATTGAGAAGAAAAATTTCCGATCACTCTTACAAGTCAAAAAACTCAGAAAGCTTATTGAAGAGATTCATCCTGACATCATTCATGTGCATTCGCGCTTGCAAGCATGGCTCGTCACTTTTGCTTTAAGAAAGCTATCTTATCGCCCAAAGGTTATTACGACTATTCATGGCTTCAACTCCATCAATCGCTATAGCCAGCAAATGTTACATGCTGATCAAGTGATCGCTGTTTCTGATTCATTGAAAAAATATCTATCACAAGCTTATCCACAAGAAGCTGTGGATAAAGTATTAGTCATTTCACAAGGCATCGATTCAAATCGATTCAATCACACGAATCCAATCAATGATTCGATTCGCCAACAAATACTTGATTTGGGCATTAATTTTTCGCAAGATAAAGTAATTCTACTGCCAGGTAGGATCACTCGCATCAAAGGAATTACCTTATTGATTGATTTAATACAACAACTCAAAGATGAAAATCATTCAAACATTAAAGCCATCATTGTAGGTAGTTATGACAAGCGTAACGAAGAATTTTATCAATCCATGAAATCTCGTATCATTGAACTACAACTGGATCATCAAATCCTATGGTTTGGTACTTGTGATGATATGAGATCAATTTATCAATTAGCAGATTTAACATTATCCATCACATCTAAACCAGAATCTTATGGTAGAACTGTGATTGAATCACTGGCATGTGGAACGCCTGTTGTCGGTTTTGATTATGGTGGCGTTGGCGAAAACTTACAGCAGTTTTATCCTGAAGGTAAAATTCCCCCCAATGATTTAACTGCATTACATGATGCCGTTTTACGTGAACTCTCTGTTCCAAAAGCAGAAAAACAGATCCTGCCAATCAGCGATACCATTGAGAAAAGTCAAGCAAAACTCAGATCACTTTATGAATCGCTAAAATGATATTGCTCTTTTAGATGTAGAAATGCTTAAAATTTGCTAATATATCCCACTTTTATGATTTCATTCTTTCTTTGATTTAACCACCAATGACAGTAATAGCTATCGGCATTAATCACAAAGCAGCTTCGGTTGAAATCCGAGGCCAAGCTTCCGTATTGCCAGAAAAAGTCCCAGCATTCTTACAAACACTCAAAGATAATGAGTGGTCGAACGGTGCTGTCATTCTTTCAACATGCAACAGAACAGAATTCTATTTAGATGGATTAATAGCGCCTTTAGAAGAATTTTTCGCACTTTGGGCAAGTCACTCTCAAATATCCATCGATAATATTCAAGAATATCATTATTGCTATCGTGATAACGAAGCCATTTCACACTTATTGCGTGTGAGCGCTGGTTTAGATTCGCTAATTTTGGGCGAGCCTCAAATTATGGGACAATTGCGCACTGCATTTGATTTATCACATCAATCCAATGCATTATGTAAAACCCTTAATCGTTTATTCCAATTAGCATTCCAAACAGCTAAACGCATTCGTACGGAAACCAATATTGGTGCTTATACGATTTCCGTTGCTTATACTTCTGTGCAATTGGCTAAGCAAATTTTTGATATTTCTGAACAAAATGCATTATTAGTTGGCGCTGGTGAAACCATAGAATTAGTGGCTGAACATTTAATTGAAGCGAATGTAAAATCTATTGCCATTGCAAATAGAACACAAAGTCGCGCTCATGAAATGAGTGGTAGATTAGCTATTCCTGCTTCAGTGCATGAATTAAGTGAATTACCTAAACTGTTAGAAAGTGCAGATATTGTTATTTCTTCAACAGGCGCACCTTTTTCTTTAATCTCTAAAGAAATGGCGAGCAATGCGTTGAAAGCTCGTCGAAACAAACCTATTTTAATGGTAGATATCGCTGTTCCACGCGATATTGATGCCAATGTTAATGAACTTGATGATATTTATCTCTACAGCGTAGATGATTTAAACAATATCGTTGAAAAGAATTATCAATCCAGAGAAGCTGCTGCCAAAGAAGCAGAAGTTTATGTTCAGCAAAGCGTTTCAGAATGGGAAGATTGGTTGCAACTTGCTGATCTCTCTGTCCATCTGCAGTCTGTCTTCCATTTTGTTGATGAGCAAAAAAATACAACCCTGCGTAAAGCACGACAATTAGTCAATCATCAAGATCAACACGAACTTGATGAAGTGATTGACCAAGTGGTTTCACAAATGGGTAATCGAATCCTACATCCATTAATCTCTTTATTAAAAGAATTAGAACAGGAAGGTAATTCCGACATGGTTAATAGAATTCTCGCTCAATACACACCAAGTAAGAAACGCACATCTCATTAGTTTTAATCATCCAAATAGGTAATATCATGTCAAATCCCGACAATAAGGCTCAGCAAATCTTAGCCAATTCTGAAGAAATTCTTTCTGCCAAAGCAGTTGAAAATGCATTGAATGAAATGGCTGTTGTCATCAAAAATGACTTATCAGATTTAGATCCTGTCGTTTTAGTGGTTATGAATGGTGCGTTAATCCCAGGCGGCCTTCTACTTTCTCGTTTAAATTTCCCATTTAGAATTGGCTATTTGCACGCAACTCGTTATCGTGGTGAAACAACTGGCGGAGATTTACACTGGGTTGCACAGCCTAGTATTCCTGTTGAAGGACAACCTGTACTTTTAGTTGACGATATTTTCGATGAAGGTACTACACTAGAAGCGATCACCAAGGCTTTAGTAGATATGGGTGCAACAAAAGTTTATACCGCAACTTTATTTAATAAGGTACATGATCGCAAACCTAAAGATTTTAGGGTAGATTATATTGGTCTAGATGTTCCAGATCGCTACGTATTTGGTTGTGGCATGGATTGCAACGAATATTGGCGCAACCTTGGCAGTATCTGGGCACTCAAAGAAGCTTAATTCATCTCAAGAGGTGTAAAATGAAGAAACATGTTGCAAAATTGACGTATTGGATATTAATAACGCTGGTTTCTCTAATCACTTTTAGCCATGCGCAATTAAAAATACAAGTGACCAAAGCTGCCAACAATGCGATTCCAATTGCACTGTTTTCAGCAGATGCACAAGGGAACTATGTAGAACAAGTTGTGGGTGCTGATCTTGCTCGCTCTGGTCGCTTCATTGCATTACCTGCAAAAAGCTCTCCAGAACCAACAGCAGGACCTGCTAGCATTAATAGCGATGCATGGATGCAACGTGGCGTTCAATATGGAGTATTTTTAACAGTCAGAGGTAATCAAATCTCTGTAGATTTGATGAATACTTTCTCAAAAACATCTATGTTGCAACGTGTTTATACTGTCAATGGTGGCAATGAACGCCAATGGCGTAAAACTGCACACCAAATCGCAGATTCAATTTACGAGAAAATTTTAGGTGTAACTGGCTCTTTTGATACAAAAGTTGCTTATGTTGCTAAAAATGGTCGTCAATATCAGTTGATTGTATCTGATGCTGATGGTGCATATCCAAGCACTATTTTCAACTCTGCTGAGCCAATTTTATCACCTGCGTGGTCACCAAACGGTCAACAAGTTGCTTATTCTTCTTTAGAAGGTAAAAAGAGCAAGATTGTTGTACAAGATATTTATTCAGGCAAACGTCATGTTGTATTAGATTTACCAGGCATTAATGGTGCACCTTCATGGTCACCAGATGGTACGCGCTTGGTATTCACACTATCTAAAGATGGCAACCCTGAAATTTACACATCAGATGTTTATGGCAAGAACTTAACTCGCCTCACTAATCATCCTGGGATTGATACAGAACCTGTTTGGGGTAAAGATAACATGATTTACTTCACATCAGATAGAGCTGGCAATCCTCAAGTTTACCGCATCGGTGCAAACGGCGGAACACCTGTCAGAATTTCAACATCTGGCAACTACAATGCCAGCCCTTCTATCTCTAATGATGGCCGTTACTTAGCTGTTATGAATCGTGGTAGTGGCAATGGCTTTGGGATTGCGATCATTGATTTACAAACAGGTGCAACGAAGCGTTTAACTAACGGTGGTAAAGATGAAGCACCAAGCTTCTCAAGTAATGGTCACATGATCATTTATGCGAATGGCAATGGTGGTTTAAATGCTGTTTCTAACGATGGCAATGTAACACAACGATTCTCAAGCAATGCTTCAGATGTCCGCGAGCCTGCTTGGTCGAACTAACAATATCAACGTACTGATTAATTTCAAAATTGGGAGAAATTATGAAAAAACGCAGCTTCAAACTTCTTAGCATTGTTTGTCTTTCTGCACTCGTTGCAGCTTGTTCTTCCACGTCTGGATCAGGCGCTGGCGGTACTGATGCTTATGGCAATGGTTCTGGTTACAATGGCGCTCAAGCAAGCACTTACCATGATGAAATGTATGGCAAACGTGGCACACAAGATCGCATCGTATACTTCGATTTTGACTCAGATCGCTTACGCCAAGAATCATATGCTGTTGTGAGCGCACATGCAGCAGAACTTCGCAACAACCCATCACGCGGCATCATTTTAGAAGGCCATACTGATGATCGTGGTTCACGTGAATACAATATCGGTTTAGGTGAAAGACGTGCTAAATCTGTTTCCAGCTTAATGGTTTCAGAAGGTGTTAGCCCTAACCAAATCCGTGTTGTGAGCTATGGTAAAGAGCGCCCTGCTGTCGGTGGCTCAGATGAAGGTTCTCGCGCACAAAATCGTCGTGTAGAAATCATCTACTAATCATTAGCTTTCAAACCTTTCAAAGCGTACAGAAAGAATCTTTCTGTACGCTTTTGCTATCTATGGCATAATTATTTCTTTTTTATGTCGAAAAGATCATGAAAACCACTAGCTTACAGCTATATAAAAGACTCCTTTCTTACACAAGTCAAAGACGTGGCATACTTATTTTTGCATTGGTTGCCATTGCAATGTCTGGTGTATTTGAAGCAGGTTTATTTGCACTATTAAAGCCTATTTTAGATAAAGGCTTTTTTGACAAAGACCCAAGCTTTATCCAAATGATGCCATTTATCTTAATTGGTGTATTTTTAGTCAAAAGCATCTTTGCTTTCTTGGGTAATGTTGGCATGCAATTTGTTGCACAAAAAGTTATCCAAACTTTGCGTCAACAAATGTTTGACCGCCTAATCACTTTGCCCATTGCAGAATATGATAAAAATAGTTCTGGTTCACTCTTATCTAAACTCACATTTGATGTTAACCAATTATTAACCATTAGCTCTTTCGCATTAGTGACTTTAATTAAAGACTCTGCCGCAGTTATTGGCCTATTATTCGTAATGTTCTATAACAGCTGGAAAATTAGCTTGGTGATGTTTTTAATTGCGCCTTTTATTGCCATTATTTTACGAGTTGTATCTAAACGCCTTCGCAAGCTTTCTCATAAAGCCCAAGAAGATATGGGCCACTTGAATCACATTACAGAAGAAACCATTCGTGGTAACAAAGAGATCAAACTCTTCAATGCTTATGATTTTGTGAGAGAACGTTTCCATAAAACCAATAATCAGCTACAACGTGTGAATGTAAAAATCATGGTGGCTTCTGAAGTTGCTAGCCCATTGGTTCAATTATTGATCGTATTCTGTGTTGCAGGAGTCATTAGCTATGCATCACAACAAGTCAGTGATGATGGATTAACACCTGGTGCATTCTTAGCTACACTAGCTGCAATGGTTGGCTTATTGAATCCTATTAAACGTTTAACTCGCTTAAATGAATCACTACAACGCGGTTTAGCGGGTGCAGAAAGCGTATTTAAATTAATCGATGCGCCGATTGAACGCGATACAGCAACCCATCACAATCCTGAAAAACTACCTTTAAGTATCCAAGGCAATATTCACTTTGATCAAGTAAGTTTTAACTATGGCGAAGACTTACCTAATATCTTCAACCAACTGTCCATTAATATTAATGCCAAAGAAACCATAGCATTAGTTGGTGCATCTGGTAGTGGGAAAAGTACTTTTGCCAACCTACTCGCAGGCTTCTACTCACCAACAGATGGTAAAATTTTAATCGATGAATATAATTTAGCTGATTTATCTTTGAGAGATTATCGCCACCATATTAGCTATGTGAGCCAACATGTTGTCCTCTTCGCCGATACAATTGCCAACAATATTGCATTGGGTGACCCAAATCCAGATTGGGATCGTATTGTTACTGCTGCTAAAAATGCCAATGCATGGCAATTCATTGAAAATATGCCTGAAGGCTTAAATACTCAAGTGGGTGAAAATGGTAGCAAGCTATCAGGCGGACAAAGACAAAGAATCGCAATTGCTCGTGCCCTCTATAAGAAAGCACCGCTACTCATTCTAGATGAAGCAACAAGCAGCTTAGATACTAAGAGTGAATTCAATATTCAAGAAAGCATCAAAGTGCTCAGCGAAGATACAACTATGATTATTATTGCGCATCGTTTAAGTACAATTGAGCAAGCAGATCGCATTATTGTTTTCGATGCTGGACAAATTGTAGAAATGGGCACACACAAAGAGTTGTTGGAAAAAAACAACATTTATGCCAGCCTTTATCGTTTAGGAGAAGAAAAATAATAAATCACATAATTCATTGAAAAAACTGCGAATTTACTGGTATATTATATTTCTAGCAAGGATAGCTGTATCAGATTTTGTATGATTCAGGATAATATATTTTCATTTTTGACACAAAAATGTATGTTTTTTACCAAAAATGCGGTATCATTCTGCTATCAGTTGTGTTATTCTTGCGCTGAATATATTTACACTTATATTATTTAGGTGTTCATTTTTTATTTAGTTTAGGTCCTTATTTGGAGGTTACATATGAAAAAGCAATTAACTACTTTAGTAATTGCTGGGCTTGTTGCTTCAACATCAGCAATGGCTCAACTTGAAGGTTTAGTTGACAGACAAGGCGAATTCGTAAGAGATCGCCAAGGCGAATGCGTATTAGTATTAGATGGTACTTCAGGTTGCGGTACACGTAGCGTATCTTTGAATGCTGATGCTTTCTTTGATTTTGACAAAGCTGTATTAAAACAAGCTGGTAAAGAAAAATTAAACGAATTAGCAGCTGACATTAAAAATGCTGGCGCAAAAGTTAAATCAATTAACTTAGCAGGTTATACTGATGCTATCGGCACTCAACAATACAATTTAGGTTTATCTGAGCGTCGTGCTAAATCTGTAGAAGCTTACTTGGTTGCTAACGGCGTTAACCCTGCAATCATCACAACAGAAGGTTTTGGTAAAGAAAACCCAATCGCTACTAATGACACAGCTGAAGGCCGTGCTCAAAACCGTCGCGTTGATGTAACTATCAAAGGTATCGCGAATAAGTAATTCATTACTTATCTAGACTATCTAAAAACACCTAATAAATTAGGTGTTTTTTATTGCCTAAAATTTAAGAAAATATGATGGTGAAATAAAATAATCCATAGGCACATCATGCGATTGCCGCATCAATACTTCATTCACTAGCTGAAAATCCCAACCAACACCAATCAATATCACATCATCCTGCAAAGGCCCTAAATAACAATCATAATAACCTTTGCCCATACCGATCCTAGTGCCTGTATGATCGATTGCAGTTAACGGTATAATAAAAGCTTCTGGTATAAAATCCACAATAGCGGTTACTGGCTCTAAAATATTATATTGCCCTTTTTGCCATAAATTTGGATCTTCATAATTTACAAATACGAGCTCATCATTATTATTAATTTTTGGCAAAGCAATAACATCATGTGAAATATAATCCATCACACAATCTACAGAAATTTCATTTTGAATGGCTGAATAAATGGCGATCGAAGAAAATTTTTGAATAAATTCAACTAATTTTTCGTTCAACAGGGATTGATAATAATTAATGTATTCTGAATTAAGTGCTTTGCGTTTTGCAAGCATTTGATGACGAATTAGAGATTGCATTGTCATAAGATATAGAGTGGACTCCGAAGCACCGTTAGGTATACTTTACCCTTGAACCGAATGGTTCAAATGGATATAAGTTTAAGCACCTTAGGCTCCCGAAACAAGTCGGTATGCTCACTGGTACCTAGTAATATATCTTACGATATACTTAGGATCAAGGGGACTTAAGTATATTAAACACGTATACTTCAGAAATCCACCCATGACAGAAGTATAGCATTTTTTCACCAAAGCCCATAGTCTTGATAAATTTTTACGCTTTGGCTAAAACTAGTGCCGTAATCCTATCTACCCCTGCATTTTTCAATGCTTGCGAAGCAAATTGCAATGTCTTACCTGTTGTTAAGACATCATCGACTAATAAAACATGCCCACTAATTTGATCGCACTCAAAAGCATTACGGAGATTTGTTGCTCGTTCATACTTAGATAGGTTACTCTGAGGAATTGAAAATGCATGTTTATGCAACTTATCATACTCAACAGGTCGGTCAATCAAAGACTGCAAACTATTCACAACCTCCAACATATGATTGAATCCTCGCCCTGCCAATCGCACACGATCCACAGGCATCGGCACAATCCAATCAATCGTTTCTAATAAATCTTTATGCTCAATCAATACAGGTTCTATTAATGCTTTAATGACACGAACCATATGCATTTTATGATTAAACTTTAAACGAATAATCGCATCACGCATTGCATGATGATAGTGATAACCAACAATATAATGATCAATTGGGTGAACATCCTCATTCAACTCACAAGGCAAACAATGACTGCCTGTCAACAACCCACCACAACACGATTCACAATAATTCCATTGCCGTTCAGTTTGAGCATAACAAGAATCGCATAGCACTGCATCATCCACAGATTGATGGCAAATGAAGCATTGCTCGGGATAAAGCACCTGAAATATACGTTTCAACATTTTAGAAATGTTTAACTTGAGAATAATCTGGAATTTTTAAACGTGTATCAGAATCTTTTAATCGCAAAGGTAAATCAGGCTCAAATACATCAGGATTGATCGATTGCACTGCACGCACAACATCATTCACATGCACACTGTAACTATCCGCTAAGCTCTGAAATAATGGCAATAAAGACTCATCTATCTCCATTGCTTCCACAATTGGCACCGATCTTTCACCCAACATTCTGCGCGGCCTTAATATTTCATCACTACTATATTTAGCCGAATTCAATAATGGACGATACAACGATGAACGATAAGAACTCATCATCAATGGGTAAGTTGTGAATAATGCACGATAACTTGGTGCTGTCGCTTGATTAGTATTCTCTTCTGTAATTTTTAGCACATCTTCATTTTTAATGATCGTCACTTCACCATCAGCTGAAATGCGCTCAATTTTTTCGATGATTTTAGGCAATGGCGTTTCACGAGAAGCAATGCGAACATTATTGGGCAATAACCAACCCACAGCATATTCAAATTGTGCAAAATCATCCAAAATAGCTTCAGCCATTTTAGAACCCTCTTCTAGCTCTTGGGGTGAAACTTTTGTTGCCAATACATCACGATAAGCGACCAAATCACTTGCGCCATGGCGTGATGCAATCACAGCCCAAGCATAAGATTCCGCCATATTTTTATAGGTACCAATCCCTAATCTTGCCAATGTGGAATAGTTAAAAGCTGCATCAATATGCCCTGCTTTAGCAGAACTTAAATACAATTCTGCTGCTTTCACATAATCGCGCGGAATGCCTGTGCCTGTTTGATACATTGTCGCTAGATTATTCATGGCATCTACATGCCCCAAATCCTCTAATTCTGTGAATAATCGATAAGCTTCCACATAATCTTGACGATCATAAGCACCCACAGCATCAGTGAAATTATCAGCAAAGCTAACAGCATTGATCATGATAAGTAAAGCTAACGTTATTCTTAACATATGTGGCAAATCATCATTAATGGATCATGGTCACTATAAGATCGATCACTATTGGAATCTGTATTGATATGCGTAATCGAACTTTCTATATTTTCAATTTGGTCATTGTACAGAATATAATCTAAAAGAATGGGCTTTTTGTGATATTTGTAAGTGTAAATTTGATATTGCAATGCTTGATGAGCACTCTCAAATCCTTGAGAAGCCATCGCCTGCACAGTTTTACTTGCAAACGTATCATTCATATCGCCCATCACAAATAACGGCAAATCCATTAAATTATTCTCTTGAATATAATCTGCAATTAACTGCGCTTGCTTATTGNATGGTCACTATAAGATCGATCACTATTGGAATCTGTATTGATATGCGTAATCGAACTTTCTATATTTTCAATTTGGTCATTGTACAGAATATAATCTAAAAGAATGGGCTTTTTGTGATATTTGTAAGTGTAAATTTGATATTGCAATGCTTGATGAGCACTCTCAAATCCTTGAGAAGCCATCGCCTGCACAGTTTTACTTGCAAACGTATCATTCATATCGCCCATCACAAATAACGGCAAATCCATTAAATTATTCTCTTGAATATAATCTGCAATTAACTGCGCTTGCTTATTGCGCTGTTTCTTTGCTTGTTTTTTCGTTTGATCTTTTATGCTCATAGATTTCAAATGGCAATTGATCACTTGAAATATCACATCATCATATTGAAATATTGCCAATAATGGAATGCGCGAAGCGGCAAACTCTCCTGTTTCATTACCCACAAAGAACTCAGAATCCTGACCAATTTGCGCTAATTGCTTCAATTCAATTTCTGCTCTATAAAAAAAACCGCAACGAATATTAATATTTTCAGCACCACCGCTACTTTCTGGCTTGGGGGCTATTTCAGCATAGTGATAAATTTGCTGAAACTCATCCAATAACACTTTGCAAATATCATCTGCAACCGTTGCTCGAACAGTTAATTCACCATCTTTCTGCAATCCACCTAATTCTTGTACTGCAATCACCAGCGGAGATTGCAAATCTTCTACAATAGAACGTGCAAAATTTTGAATTCGCTCTCCATCGGACCATTCCCCCAAGTTAGCAGCATTAATTGTTGCGATTTTTAATTCTTTCATTATTCAAAGTAGAGCGAATAACACGCTTCCAATAATTGGCTTTTTTCGGGATTATCACGATATTTTTCAACATTCTCTTGATAAATTCTCTGCTGTTCAACTAAGTTTACTTCACGACGTGCATTGCAGTATTTTTCCCACTCTTGATACTCTTCACTGCTTAACGATTCAGGGAAATTCTTCGCACGATACAAAAATAGTAATGGTGCAATTCGAGCATCATTGAATTGATAGTTCGCAGATTTTAAATCTTCAGCAGATAAATATGGAATTTGCTCCATCACTTTTTTATCTTCATGGCCAAAGAATCCATCATACAGCATTGATTCTACACGTTGTAAAATTGGCTGATCAGAATAGGATGGGGCTGTTGTTGGCTTAAATACTTCTGTTGACTTACGCTCAACTTCAGATAATTTCCCCATAATGATAGCAACTTTATCTTGTGCCGCTTCAATATCTAAACCATGCAGATCTTCCACATCACGCAACACACCAAAGGGCGCAACGATTGGACATTTATTGAAATGAATCAGCTTTAAAGGTACGCGATTGCGACCTTCTTCTAAATCTCCTGTTGCAGTATACATAGCAGTTTTAATCTCTTCTGCACTGTAATTTAATAGCTCATTCATATCACCACGAAGATCAATTACAATCACCGCATTCTTATTCCAAGGATGCATTGCAATTGGCATCACCAATGACAAATAGCCATTCACTTCACCAAACATCCCAGAAACATGCACTAAAGGTTTATACATATGCTTTTCAATGATGGGCTGCAAATCTTTTGCACGTCTATTTTGATAGAAATATTCAAAAAACTTTGGCTGTGTTTCTTTAATCAATTTCAGCACAGCAATGGTTGCATAAACATCGCTTAATGCATCATGAGCATGCTCATGTTCTAAACCATTCGCTTTAGATAACTCTTCTAATTTTAGGCTCGTTTTACCATCAAATTCTGGCCATTGGATGCCCTCAGGACGAAGCGCATAAACACCACGCACCAAATCCAAAGCATCCCAACGAGAATTACCATTTTTCCAAGTATAAGCATAAGGATCAAAGAAGTTACGATAAAAGAGATAGCGCGTCATTTCATCATCGAAACGCACTGAATTAAAGCCCAATACACAAGTATTTGGCTTCATAAATTCATCATAAACTCTTTTGGCAAATTCATGTTCAGGCAAACCATGTTCATTACAATAATCTGGCGTAATACCTGTAATTAAAATCGCTTCTGGTGATGGAATATAATCATCATATTGCTGACAATGAATATTGATTGGCTCATCAATAATATTAAAATCAGCATCCGTACGAATCGCTGCAAATTGTGCGATTCTGTCATTTTTTGGGCTAATCCCAAATGTTTCGTAATCGTAAAAGAGAAATTCAGCCATTATAGTGAGAAGTTATCCCCCAAATATGCTTTGCGCACAATTGGATTATTCAACAATTCTTCTGTACTACCTTCTGCAATTACTTGTCCACCACTTAAAATATATGAGCGTTGGCAAATACTTAGTGTTTCACGAATATTATGATCTGTAATCAACACACCAATGCCACGATTAGATAGATCCAATATAATCGTTTGAATATCCGCAACTGATAATGGATCAACACCTGCAAAAGGTTCATCCAACAATAAAAACTTAGGATTCAATGCCAAGCTTCTTGCAATTTCAACACGGCGACGTTCACCACCTGATAATGACATACCCAAAGAATTTGCAATATGTGTGATTTTAAAATCTTCCAGTAATTGATCAGCCAATGCTTCTTGTTGTTTTTTAGTCAAATCTTTACGCGTTTGGCAGATTGCCAAAATATTATCACGCGATGTCATCTTACGGAAAATAGAAGCTTCTTGCGGCAAATAACCAATCCCTCGATGTGCACGCTCATGCATGGGCAATTTTGTAATGTCTTGATCATCTAAAAAAATATGACCTTCATCAGCCACAATCAATCCCACTGTCATATAGAAACTTGTTGTTTTACCTGCACCATTTGGCCCAAGCAATCCTACAATTTCACCAGCGTTCACATAAAATGATGCACCACTCACAACTGTACGTTTTTTAAAGCGCTTAACCAGCTCTTTAGCTTTCAATTGCATGGTTATTTCCCTTTCGGCTTAATTTCGAAAAACACACGATCAGATTTATTATTGCCACTCAATGCTTTGACTTTTTTATTCAAAGTATCGTATTCAATCACATTGGCTTCAACAATATCTGTATCTTGCGTTAATTTGGCATTTTTCTTTAATACTAATAAATTTTTCTTAGGGAAATATTCTAAAATTTCACCTTCGCCAAATACCCAAGGTTTATCTTTCTCTGGCAAGTATTTAATTTTAATTAATTTACCGTTCGCAATGACTTTATCTAATTCATCATTGACCATTGTGAATTTTGCATGATCCGCTTGGATTTCCAATGTACCTTGCACCATCACAACATTGCTATCATAAAATCCTTCATTGATCTGCTGATCATATCCACCTGTATCTGCTGTGATTTGTATCGGCAAACTGCTATCTTCAGGCAAAGCATGAGCCACAGAAAATAGTGCCATCACAAATAGCGAACTAAGGGTTACTTTCATCTTTGATGGTTTCATAATAGCTCTTCACATCCTTTAATAAGTTAAATTGACCAATTTTAGGATAACCATCCAAACCAATACCTTCAATTGTATTATTTGGATATGTGCGAATTTTTGTCCACACATCGTTGGTCACTTTTTCACCTTTATCATGCACAAATAATTGTGATGTATTTAAAATTGTTGTCTTCGCATCTTTTTTATCGAACTTAGTTAACACAACATTATCATTCATCGTGATCAAGGATTGATCTTCATTCACTAAAGCAATATCACTTCGTGCAGTCCAATCTCGTTGATCTTCCAATGTAAAATGCGTCAAAAATGGATCATCTAATGTTGAGCCACGTTCATCATCAAAATGACGCATTTCAGGCCCTTCAATTTCATAAATCTTTTGCCCATTTTCATTGAAGCGCACTAAATCATAATCCTTCACAACAAATAAAGGATAAGGTGATTTTTGCACTTCTTCAGTATTGTTTTCACGATATAAATTCATGGAAACATAGCCCAATATACCGATCACAATAATGAAAAATAAGTTCTGTAAAAGTTGCTTAGAAAACACGTTTATTGTGCCTTAATTGTTTCGATACCATTATCAGTTGCTAACACCAATAAATCTGCTGGACGATGTGCAAAAATACCATTTGTCACAACACCAACGATTTGATTAATGTGAGTTTCCAATGCCAATGGATCTGTAATATTTAAACCAAATACATCAATGATTGAATTGCCATTATCTGTGATCACATTTGGACGAATACGCGCTTCACCCAATTTATTCAATTCACGTTGAACATGACCAACAGCCATTGGAATCACTTCTACTGGTAATGGAAATTTACCTAAAGTTTCAACATATTTAGATTGATCTGCGATACAAATGAATTGATCGGCATGTGCTGCAACGATTTTCTCACGCGTCAAAGCAGCACCACCGCCTTTGATCATGTGCAACTGTGCGTTGATTTCATCCGCACCATCAATGTACAACGTTAATTTTTCAACATCTGTTAAAGGAACGACTTCAAAACCCAATTGGATGAGTTGTTCTGTTGAACGCTCTGAACTTGATACCACAACATCAATCAAATGACGAACATCTGGTAATAATGCAATCAAGCAATCAACTGTTGATCCTGTACCAACACCCAATAGCTCACCTTTTTTGATATACGTTAAAGCTTTTTCTGCCGCTAACTGCTTTAAAGTTTTTTGACTCATTTTGTTCCCCTAACTAAAAACTAGGCACATTATAGGTGTTTTTAAGGCTAAAAGGGAGTTTATTTATAAGAAAAACAAGGTTCGTCTCTAGTGGTTAACTTGAGTTTCCTGTATAGTGTGAGGCTTATGAACCAAAAACTGAAAGGATTTAATAATGAGCATTGCACCTAACAAAGTTGTATCTGTTTTCTACACATTAACAGATGATGCAGGCAACGTGATTGACAGCAATAAAGGTCAAGAGCAAGCATTAACATACATTCAAGGTGTTGGCATGATGATTCCTGGCTTTGAAAAAGCATTGGAAGGCGCAACAGCAGGTCAACAAGTTGCTTTCAGCGTAGCACCAGAAGATGGTTACGGTGTTCGTAGCGAAGAAAACGTATTCACAATCAGCAAAAGCCAACATTTCAAAGATTCAGATGATATTCAAGTGGGCGGCATGATCGCAGCTGAAGAAAATGGTCATCAACGTCATTTCGTAATTTTAAGCGTAGAAGGTGATGACATCACTTTGGATGCAAACCATTTCTTAGCAGGCAAAACTTTGAACTTTGATGTAGAAATTAAAGAAGTTCGTGACGCAACTGCACAAGAATTAGATCATGGTCACGTACACGCAGGCGGCCACGATCACTAATAAAAATAATTAGGATTTATTCTTCATGTCTAAACCTTGTTTTCAATTAAAGGGCGGTCTTTTCACATTGACCGTTCTTCATTTACAAACGAATGATCTCAAAGAGTTCGAAGAAACTCTCAACACAAAAATTGCTGAGTCTCCTGATTTCTTCAAACAACTACCTGTGATCGTTGACTTAAGCCAATTGCCAGAAGATGCATTACATTTAGATTTTAATTGGCTCAAAAACCTTTTAATCAATCAAGGCATCATTCCTGTTGCATTGCACAATATTCCTAAGAACTTATTGAACAAAGCAACACAAAGCGATTGGGGCATTTTCCCAAACATTCAACCTCGCTATGACAAGCCAAAAGCAGAAAAAGTAGAAATTGAACCGAAAAAAGAAGTGGAAAAAGTTACAGCACCACAAGAAGAGATAACTGCTGTTAAACTTGTCACAAATCATATTCGCTCAGGCCAACAGGTGTATCATCCTGGTGGAGATTTGATTATCATCAATACAGTAAATACTGGTGCAGAAGTTTTAGCAGATGGTAATATCCATATATATGGCGCTTTACGTGGTAGAGCATTGGCTGGCGTGAAAGGTGATACTTCTGCCAGAATCTTTTGCCAATCATTGGAAGCAGAGCTCGTCTCTATTGCAGGAAAATATAAAGTATTAGAATCCATTGCAGATGAGTGGCGCGGTAAAGCTGTACAGATCTATCTTGAGAATGATGATTTAAAAATTGAACAATTTACCAAAGAATTTTAAACATAAGAACTAGGAGTAAAATGTGGCACGAGTAATAGTTGTAACTTCAGGCAAAGGTGGTGTTGGTAAAACCACGACAAGTGCTAGCATTGCCGCTGGTTTAGCAAAACGTGGCAATAAAACAGCTGTGATCGACTTTGATGTGGGTTTGCGTAATCTAGATCTCATTATGGGTTGTGAACGTCGTGTGGTTTATGATTTTGTTAATGTTGTGAATAACGAAGCAACACTCCAACAATCTTTGATTAAAGATAAACGTTTAGAAAACCTATTTATTTTACCTGCATCACAAACACGTGATAAAGATGCACTTTCTGTAGAAGGTGTTGAAAAAGTGATCGCTGGCTTAAAAGACATGGGTTTTAAATACATCATTTGCGATTCACCTGCGGGTATTGAAAAAGGTGCTCAGTTAGCAATGTACTTTGCAGATGATGCAATTGTAACAACTAACCCAGAAGTATCATCTGTACGAGATTCAGATCGTATTCTAGGTATTCTTGCGAGCAAAACAGCCAAAGCTGAGAAAGGCGAAGAGATTAAACAACATTTGATTTTGAACCGTTATAGCCCTGAACGTGCTGCATCAGGCGATATGTTATCAGTGACTGACGTTTTAGAAATTTTAGGCATTCCTTTATTAGGCGTTGTACCTGAATCAGAAGCTGTATTACAAAGCTCGAATGCGGGTGTTCCTGTAATTTTGGATGAAGAGGCTGATGCTGGCCAAGCATACGAGGACATTATCTCTCGCTTCTTAGGTGAAGATAAGCCACATCGTTTCATTGAAGCAGAGAAAAAAGGCTTCTTCCAAAAACTCTTTGGAGGTTAATTATGTTTAGCGCGCTATTTAAAAGAAGAAAGAAGAGTTCGACAGCTTCAATCGCTAAAGAGCGTTTGCAGATCATTGTTGCCCACGAAAGAGGTCAAAACTCACCTTCTCAACAACCTGACTTTTTACAAGCATTGCAAAGAGATATCCTAGAAGTTGTGCGTAAATATATGCCAATCGACAGTGATCAAATCAAAGTTGCGATGGATAAAGAAGATGGTTGTGATGTTTTAGAGCTCAACATTGTTCTCTTAGAGAACGAAGACTCTGATGCAACAGAAGAAACTGCTGACACAGCAGATACAAACAATGAGACTCGATAAATGGTTATGGGCGGCGAGATTTTATAAAACTCGCCGCTTGGCTGTCGAAGCCATAGAAAAGAATCAAGTGGAAGTCAATGGTGACAGAGCCAAACCTGCCCGCACAATTAAAATTGAAGATACTCTAATCATTCAAAAAGCTGGCGAAACTTTTACAGTCATCGTCGATGATTTAAGTGAAATTCGTGGCCCTGCTAAAGTTGCAGTTCTGCTCTATCATGAAACAGAAGAAAGCCTAGCAAAGCGTATGGAAGATCGAGAAATGAAAAAACTCGTGCACAATCCAAAGCCTGATAAAGCACCTGATAAAAAAGATCGCCAACGTTTAAGAGATTTGCGTAAAGGTTATGAGTAACTTATTCATTCCTATTGATCAGTTCTTAGATCAATTTGCACAACGCTATCGCCCAAGAAGCGTTGAAATTAAGTCATTAACCTTACGACAGTTATATGAATATCTCTTGGATCATAATATTCAATCGTGGAATAACTGTGATCAAGCATGTTTACAGAAATATATTATTTATCGCCACAAAGGCGATAAACAACATGCAACATTCAGCAAACCATTATCACTCACAAGTTTAAAAACTCACTTAGCTAGTATTCGAGTATTTTTTGATTTCTTAGAATCTAAAGAGATCATTACATCAAATCCTGCTCGCTTAGTGAAAACACCAAAAGTACAACAAGCATTACCCAAAGTGATTGCTGTAGATACAATTCAAGAACTATTGGATCAAACGCCAGATCCTGACAATCCATTAGAGATTCGTGATCTAGCCATTTGTGAGCTGTTTTATAGCTCTGGTGTGCGTTTATCAGAACTGACAGCATTGGATATTAAACACATCTCACTTTCTGCTAATGAAATTCGTGTGATGGATGGTAAAGGCGGTAAAGATCGTATTGTACCGCTCGGCAATAAAGCCAAAGAAGCATTACAAAAGTGGTTGACGATTCGTGATCAATGGATGAAGCAAGACAACGCTTTATTCATCACACAGCAAGGTAATCGCCTCACAAGCCGACAAATCAGCAATCGCGTTAAACATATTGCTAGCAAACTCGGCAAAGGCTTAAAAATCAATCCACACATGTTTCGTCATTCAATGGCAACCCATGTTTTAGAATCTAGCCAAGACATTCGCTCTGTGCAAGAACTGCTAGGTCACGCGGATATATCCACAACTCAAGTTTATACACATTTAGACTTTGGGCATTTATCTAAAGTATTCGACTCAGCACATCCTCGCGCTAAGAAAAAACCTAAAAAATAACTTTATGATTAATTTAAGCTACTAGCTCTTCATCTAATTTTATGGCACAAAAAACCACGCTTTCGCGTGGTTTTCATCATGCTTTTAGGAAACTCAAATTATAAAGTTTCGCCGCCTACTGCACGGTTACATGGGCATAATTCATCAGTTTGTAACGCATCCAAGATACGTAAAACTTCATTAGGGTTACGACCAACGTTCAAACCGTTTACAGAAACGTGTTGAATGATGTTGTCTGGATCTACGATGAATGTCGCACGCAATGCAACGCCAGCTTCTTGATCACGAACACCTAACATGTCGATCAATTCACCTTTAACGTCAGCAAATGAGTAATGACCCAATTTGTCTAAATCTTTGTGATCACGTCTCCAAGCCAATTTACAGAATTCGTTATCTACGCTACCGCCCATTAATACAGCGTCACGATCAGCGAATTCACCAGCTAATTTGTCAAACGCTACGATTTCTGTAGGGCAAACAAATGTGAAATCTTTTGGATAGAAATAGATAACTTTCCATTTACCTGGGAAAGATTTTTCATTGATTGTTTCGAACGCAGATACGCCGTTTTCTTCGTGATGATTGAAACCTGGTTTAACACCTGTTACTTCGAAAGCGTCTAAACGGTCACCAACAGTTTTTGAGTTACCAAAAGTAAAATCAACATCCATGTTAATACTCCTTTAAGTTAATTGAACGAAAAATAATTGACGGAAACATAGTATATATTTAAACCGACATATACAAGGGAATTGCCTATTAAAATACTAAACATGTCCTATTTAAGATTTTAATCTACTGTCCCACATTTCAACTCTGCGTCACCAAAACTGAAACGATATCACTGTAATTGTATAGTAATCATGATTTAAAACAAACTCAATAGTACCCTTCCCTTAGGGAAGGGTACGTAAGAAACTAGTCAATTTTAAAACAATTTCACCATAGTACAAATAAGCTAATTAGACATTGATCCTTTCGATAATTCGATAACTTTCTTAAATGTTTTCTGCAATAAATTCGGAATTGCACGTGCACCGCGAACCCTTGCATAATCACATACAGCCAATGCTAAATCCGGCTTAGAACTCTTTTGAATCGCCTTTTGAATGATCTCATGCACAGGTACATTCACAAATTCAGAAGAACCATAAGCAATTTCTTTATAAACAGAACTGAAACCTTTTTGAAATAAGAAGTTCTCAATATCTCGAGAAGGCAATTGTGTCATATGTCGATAATAAGTCTCTTTATCACGACAATGTGAACGAACAGTTTTAGCATAATGGCGCCCTGCTGCATCACCATCTGACATTACATACCATTCAATCCCCATCGCTTCTGCATATTCAATCAAAGGCAAAACACCACATTGAGCAAATTCAACCAATGCAATTCCTTCTGCATTTAAATTATGCCCACAGATTTCTGCCAATTCACGCAATAGCCAAATCTCTGTTTCACCTTCCACCAAAAACCAACAACGTGCAAACAGCGCAACAGGACGGCGATGAAAAATATGAAATAACACTTTGCGATTAGTGCTTGCACTCAACTCTTTGGGCATGACTTGATTTGCAACAATTTCAGATTCAGAGCGTGAAATACGAATTACGTTAGGCAATGCCAGCATTGGTATTAAATCGCTTGTATTACTCGTTAAAATCTTCTGCACAGGAATATTATTCAATAATCTCATGCCGACAGAAGTTACAATTGGATGAGTATTACCAAAGTTTTTCAAACATAGAATTGGCAATGCATTCTCTGGCAAAGAGTAACCCATTCGATAAAAAATAATGCTAGAGAAGAATTTCATCATCACATTACGCGCAGTTGCATTATCCATTTGGTCTAAAAGATCATTAATTTTATCTAATACTTGCCAATCTTCTAATGTTGGCTTTTTAATGTGCTCTTCATCCTGTTTATTATTCACAAGATAATAAGTTAATAATAACGTTGCAGCATACAAGCCTTGCTTCAGTTCTCGTTCAGTCAAACTGTCATTATCTTTTGATAACTGCTGAGCCAATAAATCGTAAAATGCCTTAACACGCTGATCTTCATTTTTGAGAATCGGCTCATAACGGCGATTACTGCGAAAAATAATCAATGGACTTATATCTAATAATCGACGCAAACGTATAGGAAAATTATCTGTTTCAATGATCTCTTCATTGTCATCAATAAAATGATGATATGTCGTGATTTTTCCTTCAACTCGATTAGCTGTCACTTGATAGCAAACAACATTTTTTCTTAATTGAGGAGAGAAATAGCTAACATCAGCAAGTTCAGGATAGACTTGCAACGATTCTTCTGTAACCAATGGATTCTCAATATAAGTAAATCGTAAAGTTAAGCACTCTTCTGAGCAATCTTCATCATGATAAAAATCATGATCTTGGCAATCATATAAGAAATTCTCTTTAGTGATAACAGCCAATGCAGCAAGCAAGCTAGATGATCCCCAGCTATTTTCACCAATCAATACACTGATATCACTATTAAAATTCATATATAGGTCTTTAATTCCCTTAAAGCCCTGAATTTCTACTGAATGGAGTAACATTTGTCTCCTTTAATTATTGTTTTAAAGCCACTGCCCTAAAGGATATATTAATCTGATTTTTTTCCAAGTGTTATTCTCTTGAATCAATCATAAATGTCCCCATCATGTTAAGCTATACAGTACTTTTTTATTTCATCGGAATCATTTTATGCTCACGATTTTTAATAGTCTAACGAGAAAACACGAAAACTTTGTCCCCATTGAGCCTAACAAAATTCGCATGTATGTATGTGGAATGACAGTTTATGATTACTGTCATATCGGCCATGCACGTTCGTTGATCTCATTCGATATGATTCGTCGTTATTTGATGCATAAAGGTTTCGATGTACATTTCGTGCGCAACATTACGGACATTGATGACAAAATTATTGCACGTGCTAATGAACGTGGCATCACAATTCAAGAATTAACCAATGAGTTTATTCAAGCAATGCATGAAGATTGTGATGCATTGAATGTATTAGCACCAGATACAGAGCCCAAAGCAACGGAAGCTGTTACTGGCATGATTGAATTGATCAACGGATTGATTGAAAAAGATCTAGCTTATGCTGTGCCTGATGGCGACGTTTACTATCGTGTGCGCCGCTTTAAAGATTACGGAAAATTATCCAACCAAAATATTGATGAATTACGCTCTGGTGAACGCGTTGAAGTGGAATCGAAAAAAGAAGATCCTTTAGATTTCGTATTATGGAAACGTGCTAAACCTAACGAACCATTCTGGGAATCACCTTGGGGCAACGGTCGCCCTGGTTGGCATATTGAATGTTCAGTCATGAGTAAAGAAGCATTGGGCAGCCATTTTGATATTCATGGCGGCGGTATGGATCTGAAATTCCCACATCATGAATGTGAAATTGCACAATCTGAAGGCTATCATGATCACCCAATGGCAAACTATTGGATGCACAATGGTTTCATCAACATCAACAATGAAAAAATGAGTAAATCATTGGGCAACTTCTTCACGATTCGTGATGTGTTGAAATACTTCCCTGCTGAAGTGATTCGTTTCTTCATGTTGAACAGCCATTATCGTACACATGTGAACTATTCAGATGATTTATTGAACCAAGCATGGAATGGTTTACGCCGTTTATACACAGCATTGAATTATGTACCTGAATCATTGCCAGAGTTTGATGCAAATCACCCGATTGCTGTACGTTTTGCAGAAGTAATGGATGATGATTTCAATACGCCACAAGCAATTGATTTATTGTTTGAAGCTGCAAACTTATACAATAAAAATCATGATCCCAAAGATTACGTAGTATTAAAAACTTTGGGTAATGTTTTAGGTATTTTGGATGCAAATCCTGATCAGTTCTTAAAAAGTGCACCAAATCAATCTGATGATGATTCAGAAATCATCGAAGCATTGATTGTCAAACGCAACGAAGCGCGTGCTAACAAAGATTGGGCTGAATCTGATCGTATTCGTGATGAATTAAAAGCTCGCAATGTTGTCTTGGAAGATAAGCAAGGCAAAACAACATGGCGCAGAGAAACAAATTAAATTTAAGGAGTTAACACTATGATTAATCCAGAAACTAAAGAACCATTAGTAGATTTTCCAACGCATTTTCTATTCAAAATTACAGGTTTAAATACTGATGAATTTGAAAATGATATCGTTGAAATTTTAAAGCAAGTTGATCCTAAAATTGACGGTTCTAAAATTAAGCGTTTGATGAGTAAATCCGATAAATATTTATCTCTATCCATTGATGTATGGGTAGAAACTCAAGAAGACATTGATAAAGTTTATGCTTTATTGAAAGCTGAAGAACGCGTACTTTGGGCGCTATAAAAACAACATAATGATTTTAAAAAGCCTCTGATATGTTGAATATCAGAGGCTTTTTTATGCGGTAATGAATTTACCTAAACATTAGCGCAATCAAACCCACTAATAGAACTAAACCGATCAAGCTACCTTGATCAGGTTCTTCTCCATAATCATTTGCTCGATCTGTACCTGGCCCAAATAGTAGATATAAGTACGTAAAAAATCTCAAAATTGGGATGAATAATAAGATGCAGTACCAACCACTTAAATTCAAATCATGAAAGCGTAGAATCGCTAATCTAAATGTACATAGCGAATATAAGAGTGATAATAAAGAAGTTTGCACCATCACTGTTTTATAACTATCGCCTGCCAATAAGAAAAAGGCCAACAATACAAAACCCACAAACCAAAAAATTTGCCCATTAAAGTAACTCAATCGCCCTAAACGGCCATGCAAATCCCAGCCCCAAATTTTAGCAGGTTGCTTTTCTTTTCGGTCTTCTTCACCCAATTCATCAAATTCTTCGTCATCATATGTATCTTTTGAATTAGTATGAGAAGCTTCGATTTCTTCTATTTCTACTCTTCTCTGCTCTGCTTTTTCTGTCTGTACTTGTTCCAATGATCGATACATGTCAGCCATGGTGCTGGATAACATCGAAATCATTAAACCTAAATTTTCTAATTGTGACTTTAATTTTAAAGCGGCATCCAAAGATAAATTTTCTTTCAACGTAATGCTTCGCCCTGAAAAAAATGCTTCACGCTGGCTGACAGGAATATTCAAAATCTTTGCAACTTTCTCTTTGACTTCATTCTCATCAAAACCAGGCAAGATATTACCATTAAAAATTAAATTATATTTTTCAGACATATAAATTTATTAATTCCTCTTATCTAAAATAATATTACATTGATTTAAAATTAATATTAGTACTATACTGAATATATCCAACCCTGTAAGGAAGCTTTGAATGAATATTTTAAAAATCTCAGCAGTTTTTCTTTCCGTTAGTTTATTAGCAGCATGTGCATTAACACCAGAACAAAAAGCCGCACAATCTAAAGAACGTGCTCAAAAATTACTAGAAACACAAATCAGCCTTGCACAACAATGTGATCCAACTGCTGCAAAATTAATGGCACAAATGCCAACAGCTAATCAATTAGCGCCTGCACAGAAGAAAGCATTTGAAAAGAATTATACAAAACGACTCAATAATCCAACTTTCAAAGCATGTTACAACATGGCATGGAAAACTTACCAAGAACAGAATCAATTAGAGATTGCAAAAATGCAAGCTTGGGATGAAGCGAATGCACTCAACTGGGAAAATGGTATGTTCTTCAATGAGCCATTTGGCTGGGGAACAGGCCCATTTGCGTGGGGTCCTTACTAAATCCACCAACATTATTAAATGTCATTTCAATCATCTACCTTCTCACCTACAGCGGCGAGAAAGTAGATGATTATTTGATAACGATTGATTACCAACTCAACAAATCTGAAGCATTTTCAAATTCACTATCATCCATTCCATAATCACTTTCATAATAACTCTCAATATCAGATAAACACTGCAATGGTATTAATTCATAAGATAGTGTTGTGTCATAACAACGCCACGTCATTAAACCTTCATTGACATACAGTGCAATTTTAAGCTTCGCATCTTGCTCCACTTGATCATTATAAATAATCTCTATCATGCCTTCTTCAGTGAGATCAAGCTTTTGAATCACTGGTGATGTTTTCAAAACTTCCTGCCAACCTGAGACATTATTGATAATTGTTGGCATTTTTTTATGCTCAACATAATAATCTTGAATGCTGTTTTGCAAGCCCTCTACTGATTTCAAGCTTGTTGCAACTTTATCTAATTTGAGTCGTTCTTGATACTCCATATAGGAGCCTGCACCAATCAATAAAGGAATGAGGATCGCAAAGCCAATGAGGCCAATTTTGGAACCTTGTTCTGGTCGTGCACCATAATTATTTTCACCTTTTGTACCAGGGGCAAAAACTAAAAATAACGTAAAAAAGAATTCTATGAATGGACCAACGACAGGAATTCTGCCAAGTGAATAAGTTAAAACAAACCACCCACTTAAATTCACATCATGCAATCTCAAAATTACAATTCGATAAGAGAAAATGACATAAACGACAACAGTAACAATCATCGTCAATAGAGATAATATCCCTGTATTCAAGAGAAAGATTAATACAAAATATAGAATACCCAGCGGAAGAACGGATAATACCAAAGCTAATTGAGCATTCAGAAAACTTAAGCGCCCAAAGCGCCCTTCTATATCAAATCCAAATATGGGAGGAATTGGCGCCAACGGTTCATAATCATCGTAATCATAATCTCCTTGAAATTCATCTCGCCTATGGTCAGCATCTTGATTCGATACAAACATTTGTGGTGCGACAATTTTTTTAATAGGAGATTCTACTTTTTTGGCTTCTTTCTTCTCTTCATCTTGAAAAATAGAAAGCGATAACATAGATGCAGCAGAAACCGTTACTATGATGCCTAGTTGCTCTAATTTGGTACGCAACTCCAATGCTTCATTCAATGACACATCTTTCTTTAAATGAATGGGTTTGCCTGAGAAAAATGCATCCAATTGTGAAGCAGGAACTTTTAAATGTTTCAACACTCTGCCCTTCACCACATCAATGCCTTGCTCAGGTAGGATTTTCCCTTCAAAAATTACATTGTATTTTTCATTCATGTCATCACTCGCATGCTTATTGTTCTTATATGTAACTCAATAATATACATGAAATGCTTTTTATAACATTGATTTATCGCAAACAAACAAAAAACCACCCGAAGGTGGTTTTTATCATTTAACTGAAAATCTACTAGCAATCAGTGTTTACACACCTTCTACTGTTTTTCCTTCAGCTTTCTCTTTTTCGCCTAGTTCATGCTCTTTCTTCTCAAAACCTTTACCAATCATTGTGAAGAAAATTGGTGCATAGAAAAGAACAAGCAATGTACCACCAATCATACCACCGATAACTGTTACACCAACTACAGTTTGTGCACCAGAACCTGCACCACTACTCAACGCCATTGGCAATACACCAAAACCAAATGCTAATGATGTCATGATGATTGGACGTAAACGTAAGTGAGCAGCTTCAACTGTTGCTTCGATAATATTCTTACCTTGTAACAATAAGTCTTTCGCAAACTCAATGATCAAGATCGCGTTCTTCGATGTTAAACCAAGCACTGTTAATAGACCAACTTGGAAGTAAACGTCATTTTCTAAACCAAAGCCATTGGCTGCTGTTACTGCACCAATAACACCCACTGGCAATGTGAAGATTACAGCGAATGGAATAGACCATGATTCATACAATGCCGCCAAGCTCAAGAAGATAACGAATACAGAAACCATGTAGAGATACATTTGCATATTACCTGCTTCACGCTCTTCATAGGATGTATCTGTCCATTTAACTTGCACGCCATCCAAGAATTGCTTAGTCATCGATTCAATTTCATTCATTACTTCACCCGTACTGAAACCAGGTTTTGCTTCAATTGATAATGGGAATGATGAATAGCCATCAAAACGGTTCAACTGTGCTGGGCCATAAGTCCATTCTGTTTTTGCAAACGCGCTGAATGGAACCATTTTGCCAACTTTGTTACGCACATACCATTTATCAAAGTCTTCTGGTTGCATTCTAAATTCAGCATCACCTTGCAATAGAACTTTTTTGATACGACCACGATCAACGAAGTCATTCACATATAAGCTACCCCAAGCAATTGCTAATGAGTTATTGATATCACCAACAGTGATCTGTAATGCACGTGCCTTCTCTTGGTCAATGTCTACATACAACTGTGGACCATCAAATTGACCACCAGGGCGCAATGTTGCGATATTCATTGTTTCTGATTTTGTTGCTGCCAACCCAATGAACTTCATCACTTCACCCATGAACTGCTCATGTGGCAAACCAGTCATATTTTGCAATGTAAACGAAACACCCGTTGCTGTACCTAATTCAATGATTGCAGGTGGAGCAAATACGAAGCCTTGCGTACCTGGAATTGTTTGTACATATTCAGTCAAACGTTGCTGAATCGCACCAATAGATTGCGATGGTGATTTACGTAAACTCCAATCTTTCAATTTCAAGAAGAATACGCCATGTTGACCGCCACGACCACTGAAGCTAAAGCCAGATACAGACATGATTGCTTCGATAGAGTCTTTCTCTTCTTCCAATACATGAGTAGTAATCTGCTCTAAGATATCTGTCGTAATATTCAATGATGTACCATCTGGGCCAATTGTCATACCAATCATGATCCCCTGATCTTCATCAGGCAAGAAGCTTGCTGGCAAACGTTGGAAGCCGAGGTAAATCAATACTAAAATCACTGCAAAGCCTGCTAAGTAACGTTTTTTCTTTGTTACAGCATGATGAGCACCACTTTCATAACGCTTATTCACACGATCAAACCAGTTGTTAAACTTAGTAATTGGCCAATCGATCAATTTCAATACTGGTACAAAAATTCTTGCTAAGCCTTTTGGTTCTGTACGTTCTGAATGTGGTTGCAACATCGTCGCACACAATGCAGAAGTAAACACAATTGCACACACTACTGACAAAGTCATTGCTGTGATAATCGTGATTGAGAACTGACGATAGATAACGCCCGATGCACCACCCAAGAAAGCCATGGGTACAAATACTGCTGATAATACAACTGCAATACCAACCAATGCACCTGTGATTTGATCCATAGATTTACGCGTTGCTTCTAATGGAGAAAGGTGTTCTTCCTCCATAATTCGCTCAACGTTCTCTACCACAACGATCGCATCATCCACCAGAAGCCCGATTGCCAATACCATCGCAAACAGCGTCAATGTATTCAGTGTAAACCCAAACATATCCAAGATTGCAAAAGTACCCAACAATACTACTGGAATTGCCAATGTTGGAATGATCGTTGCTCTCAAGTTACGTAAGAACAAATACATTACCAAGAATACTAAGATGATCGCTTCCACTAACGTTTTAACAACGTTTTTAATGGAGATTTCAACGAATGGTGTTGTGTCATAAGGATATGCAATTGCAACACCTTCTGGTAACAATACAGATAATTCTTCTAATGTTGCTTTAACAGTATTTGCTGTATCCAAAGCATTTGCACCAGATGCCAAACTTAAACCCAATGCCGAAGATGACATATTGTTATATTTAGCTTCAAATGCTGATGATTCTGCAGTTAATTCAATACGTGCGACGTCTGCCAAGCGAACCTGACTACCATCTTCATTCACACGCAATTGAATATTTTCAAACTGCTCTACTGTTTCTAACTGGGTTTGTGCTGTGATCGTAAAGTTAATTTGCTGACCACTTGTTGTTGGCATTGCACCCATTTGGCCAAATGCAACCTGCGTATTTTGCTCTTTGATTGCACCCATAACATCCATCGGAGTCATGCTGTATTTATTCAATAAATACGGATCCAACCATACACGCATTGCATAACCAGAACCGAAGAACTGAATACTACCCAAACCTTGAATACGGCTAATAGTATCTTTAATATTAGTGTTAACAAAGTCACCAATATCAGCATTGCTGTATTTGCCATCTGTTGAGTAAAAGCTCACAACCATAAAGAATGAGCCAGATGATTTTTCTACTGTAATACCTTGTCTTTGTACATCTTCAGGCAAAGTTGATAATGCTGTTTGAATCTTATTCTGCACCTGAACTTGAGCCATATCAGGATCAATACCCTGATTGAATGTCAAAGTAATTTGGAAGCTGCCCTGACTCGTACTAGACGAAGACATGTATCTAAAGCCATCCAAACCTGACAAGTTTTGTTCAATTACCTGCGTCACACTGTTTTCAATAGTGGTTGCGTTTGCACCAGGATAAACACCAGAAATAGAAACTTGAGGCGGTGCGATCTCTGGATATTGCGATACAGGCAACGATTGTAACGATAATGTTCCTAAGAACATCGTTAAGATCGCTATTACCCACGCAAAAATAGGTCGATCAATAAAAAAGCGAGCCATTATATTTTCCTTTTAAATACCCTAATTAACCTTTAGTTTGTGCTTCTGGTGTAGAAACTTTTAAAGGAACTTTTTCTACTCTGCGGAGCATACTTTGAACTTGTTGAATGCCTTCCACAACAACACGATCACCTGCTTGTAAACCACTTGAAATCAACCAGTTATTACCGTTAGATTGCTCAATGCCTACAGGGCGAACTTCTGCAAAGTTATCTTTATTAGCAATAATCACGAATGCTTGACCTTTAGGATCACGGAAAATAGCTTTTTGTGGAATTTGAATCGTATCTTTTTGAATGCCTTGCTCTACGATTGCTCTCACAAACATCCCTGGCAAAATGATTTGCTCTTTATTAGGGAATTCTGCTTGAATCAAAATAGAACCTGTTGTTGGATCAACTGTGCGATCAGAGAATTTAACTTTACCTGTTTCATGGTAGATAGAACCGTCATCCAGTACTAAACTCACTGTAAAGTTATTATCATCAATTGCACCAGGCACAGGGTTTACTAAAGTTCCATTACGGAATTTTTGTTGCATATTAGAGAAATCTTTTGCTGAATATGTAATATCCACACGCATTGGGTCATTCTGCTGAATCACTGCCATTTCTGTTGGCTGGCCCGCTGCAACTAATGCACCTTGTGTATAGTTAGAGCGACCAATTTGTCCGCTGATTGGCGCTAGCATTTTTGTATAACGCAAACTGATTTCTGCATTATTCACTTCTGCTTTCGCTGCCATCACTTGTGCATTTGCTTGAATTAATAATGAGTTCGCATCATCCACATCTTGCTTACTTACTGCTTTTGAAGATGCCAATGCATTGATACGTTTTGCTTTTTCAGCAGCCGCAAATTGATTTGCTTCTGCACGCGACAAACTTGCTTCAGCTTGTTGCAATGCTGCATCATAAGTTGCAGGATCGATTTGATAAAGTGTTATGCCTTCTTCAACGTATGAACCTTCTTCAAAATTACGCTCTAAGATGATGCCACCAACTTGTGGGCGCACTTCAGCAATTTTCGATGCTTTTGTTCTGCCTGGTAATTCTGCTTTAATCAACACATCTTCCGCTTTTGTTGTCATCGTAACAACAGTTACAGGTGGAACTTCTCCGCCTGCGGCTGGTTTATCACCTTCAAAGCAACCAGAGAGCGCTAAAGTAGACGCTACAACCAATAACCATTTATTTTTAGAAAAAATTTTTCTCTTCATAATTTTTAATCTCAATAGACTCAATATTAAAACTTCGTTAAATGCGCAAGAATTTTAGTTGCTGCTTGAATTTCAGAATTACTGAAATTCTTCACGCTTTCCAACATCCATTCGCCATAAATTTCTTCCACCACATATCTGCATAACTCTTCACCTTTGTCAGAAATGCAATAATAGGGTGATCTTTTATCTGTTTCATTTTCCTGAACAGTGACTAATCCTTCTTCAAGTAAACATTTCATTTGTTTTAAAACTGCTTGTCTTGAAATAATTAAATCTTCTGCTAATTCTGAGGTTGTCATGCCTCTATTATTATCTTCAAAGTATACGGAAAGATGCATCACTAACTGCCACGAAGAAAAATTGATACCAATTGGCTCAATTTTTTTCTGACTTGTTTTCATGAGATTTGTTTTAGTTGTAAAGAATTTTGTATAAAAATCATGAACTATTTCGAAGCGTTTTTCCATCATTCATCATTTGCAATATTTTAAAATAAGATGGACATGTTAATGTTTGACAACCTTGTTGTCAAACATTAATCGCTATAATTTACAGCTATTACTGATTAAATCAGACTTTAACTACCAAAATATCACAAGGTGAATCATTGATGATTGAACCAGAAGTTGAACCTAAAAGAAGCGCCAAACCTTGTCTTGTATGTGCGCCCACAACAACTAATTCAACTTGTAGTGATTCAGCCGTCTTGATGATTCCTTCTTTAGTAGAGAATGCAGAAACTACATGTGTATCAGCATCTGGAATACCTAAACGATCCGCCAATGCGCGAGCATTACGTTTTGCTTCACTCACAATTTCAGTATCTGTTTGTTCAGAAATGATTGGCATTAGCTCATAGCCTAACGCAATATTGATATCCTCTAAAACATGTAACAATGTAATTTTTGCATGGTTACGTTGCGCAACGACAATAGCTTGTTTCACAATTTTTTCTGAATCATCAGAATGATCAATCGCCACTAATACATGTTTATATTCATTACTCATAGTCTATCCTCTATGGTTGATGGGTACTTCAACTACATAATAATATAATTGATAGTATACCGTAATAATTTATCGAACAATATGACTTGGATTATCATAACATTCTATAGATGAATGGGATAAAATAGAGTTTTTATTTTAAATGAATGGCATGGCAAATATCTTTTTCATCATTCCCGCAGGTGGCGTTGGCTCCCGAATGCAGGCTGATCGCCCTAAGCAATATTTGAAATTACTGGATGATCAAACAGTTTTAGAAAGCACCTTGAACTTAGTTCAATCTTTGGAAAATATTCACAGTGGCACATTGGGTATTTCAGAAAATGATGCTTATTTCCCTATACTGAATATCCCAAAAGATCAACTCATAACTTATTCAGCAGGCGAAACGCGTAGTGATACCGTATTCTTGGGTTTAAAAGCATTATCAAATATTGCCAAGCCTGATGATTGGATCATTGTGCACGACGCAGCTCGCCCAGGATTAACTCATGAAGAGCTAGAATTATTCATCACAGAAGTGATGTATGAAGAAGATTCTATTGGCGGGATCATGGCAATGCCTGCTGTAGATACTGTGAAACAAGTTGCACATGGGCAAATCACACAAACTATTGACCGTGAAACTATTTATCTAGCACAAACGCCACAAATGTTCCGTTATCAATATTTGTATCAAGCTTATGAAGAAGCTTTAACAAAAAACCTAGCCATTACAGATGAAGCTTCTGCAATCGAAGCATTAGGTTACAAACCTTATATTTATCAAGGTTATCCACACAATTTTAAAATTACTCATCCCACAGATTTACGCTTAATGCGCTTTTTATTAGAAGAGAGAAAACTATGCGAATAGGCATCGGCTTTGATGTTCATACCTTTAAAGAAGGTGATTATGTCATTTTGGCAGGCGAGAAAATCCCATATACCAAATCATTTTTAGCTCATTCAGACGGCGATGTTGTGTTGCATGCTTTAACAGACGCCATTTTAGGTGCGGCAAAATGTGGTGATATCGGTATGCTATTTCCTGATACTGATCCTGCTTATAAGAATGCAGACAGTGTTATTCTATTGCAGAAAGCTTATGAAAAAGTGCAAGCCAAAGGTTATACCATTGGCAATATTGATATCACAGTGATGGCAGAACGTCCTAAGTTAATGCCACATAAAGAAAAAATGGCATTAAATATCGCAAAAGCACTGAATATTCATGAAGATGATGTGAATGTCAAAGCAACTACAATGGAAAAATTGGGCTTTGTTGGCCGTGAAGAAGGCATCACAGCACAAGCCATCGTCCTTTTAAAGCCAATCCAAGAATAAGGTTAATATTCACCTTATAGAATGGTACACTATTTAATTCGTTTTATTTTTCAAACTGAGAGCAAAACAATATGTCGATTGAGAAACGTAAGTTATTTATTACCAATGCACTTCCCTATGCCAATGGCGATATCCATTTAGGCCATTTATTGGGTTATATCCAAGGTGATATCTGGGCGCGTTTCCATCGAATGTGTCGCTCAGAAGTGCATTTTATCTGTGCGGATGACGCTCATGGCGCTCCAATTATGATTCGCGCTGAAAAATTAGGTATTACACCTAAAGAATTGATCAATAAAGCACAAAAAGAACATTTGCAGGATTTCGAAGATTTCCACATCAAATTTGATAACTATCACACAACTGATAGTGAAGAGAATCGCAAATTAGTTTCTGACATTTATTTGAAATTAAAAGCAGCAGGTTTAATTGAAACACGTGAAATTCAACAATTCTTTGATGAAGAAAAAGCAATGTTCTTGCCTGATCGTTTCATCAAAGGCGAATGCCCAAAATGCCATGCGAAAGATCAATATGGCGATAACTGCGAAGTTTGTGGTGGCGTTTATCAGCCAACAGAATTAATCAATCCTTTCTCAGCAGTTTCTGGCAATAAACCAGTAATGAAAGGCTCTGAACATTTCTTCTTCAAATTATCTGATGAGCGTTGCGTAAAATTCCTCCGTGAATTCCTAGCAAACAGCGATCGTTTACAGCCTGAAGCTGCGAACAAAATGAAAGAATGGCTAGGGACTGAAGAAGAAAACAAGTTATCTGATTGGGATATTTCTCGTGATGCACCTTACTTTGGTTTCCCAATTCCAAATGAACCTAACAAATATTTCTACGTTTGGTTGGATGCACCAGTTGGTTACTTAGCATCATTGGCAAACTACATTGATAAAAATCCTCAATATAACTTTACTGAATATACGGAACGTGAAGCGGCTGAAAAGGCTGGCACAGAAATGGTTCACTTCATTGGTAAAGACATCATGTATTTCCATACATTATTCTGGCCTGCAATGTTGAACTTCTCAGGTTATCGTTTACCAACGCAATATGCTGTGAACGGTTTTATCACAGTGAATGGCGCAAAAATGAGTAAATCACGTGGTACATTCATCACTGCACGCTCATATTTAGATGAAAAATTGAATCCTGAATGGTTGCGTTACTACTTTGCAGCAAAATCATCTGGTGCAATTGATGACCTAGATTTAAACATGGAAGATTTAGTGAACCGCGTAAATGCTGATTTAGTGGGTAAATTCATCAATATCGCATCACGTACAAGTAAGTTTGTTTCCAGCAACTTCAATAATCAATTGAGCACATTTGCAGAAGAAACATCAGAATTATTAAATACAATCCGTGGCATGAAATCAACGATTTTAGAGCATTATGAAGATCGTAACTTTGCAGCAGCAATGCGTGAAATTGCGNCAATATCGCATCACGTACAAGTAAGTTTGTTTCCAGCAACTTCAATAATCAATTGAGCACATTTGCAGAAGAAACATCAGAATTATTAAATACAATCCGTGGCATGAAATCAACGATTTTAGAGCATTATGAAGATCGTAACTTTGCAGCAGCAATGCGTGAAATTGCGCGTGGTTGTGATTTAGTGAATGAAAGCTTTGATACAACGAAACCTTGGGAATTGGCAAAAGATGAAGCACAACATGCTCGCTTACAATCTTTATGTACAAGCTATTTAGAAGCATTCAGATTATTGAGCATCTACTTATTCCCCGTATTACCTGAAACTATCAAGAACATCGGTGAATACTTAAATCGTGATTTAAGTGATTTTTCTGCAACAGAAAAGAGCTTAGAAAATGCAACCATCAATACTTATGAGCATTTGATGAAACGTATTGAGTTGAAACAACTGGAACAATTAGTTGAGCGTAATAAAGCAAGTTTACAAGCAGCTGAACCAGTGAAAAAAGTAGAGAAAACTGAGAAAGCAGAAAAATCTAGCAAGAAAAAAGAAGTATTAGTTGCAGAAGAAGGCTTCATCAATATTGATGATTTTGCAAAAGTTGATTTACGTTTAGGTAAAGTGTTGCATTGTGATTTTGTTGAAGGCTCTGACAAATTACTAGCATTCACAGTAGACTTAGGTGAAGAAAAGCCACGCAACATTTTCTCTGGCATTCGCTCAGCTTATGGTGAGCAACAATTATTGATCGGAAAATATGTTATCGTTGTTGCTAACCTAGCACCGCGTAAAATGCGCTTTGGTGTGAGTGAAGGTATGATTTTATCTGCATCATTAGATGGTGATTTGGCATTACTCACAACATTGAGTGAATTGAAGCCTGGGGCAAAGATTAGTTAATGAGTATCTGAACTAAAAAAGCGCCAAAGGCGCTTTTTTATTGTCTCGCATTCCACTATTTACTTTTAACTGGCTTTCCTAAAGATCTCTGTACTACAAAAATTGAGCCCAAGATCACCACAAAACCAATCATCGAAATGAATGATAGTTTTTGTCCTAGGAAAACCCAGCCTAAGAAAAATGCAGCAACAGGGCTCAACAAACCTAATGTTGAAACAATTGCTGGTGATAATTGCTTAATCCCTTGGAACCACAATATATATGCTAATAAAGCACCAAATAAACAGAGATAGCTATAGCCTAAAATATTTTTTATGGTCATTGTTGGCCAACTTTCCATCGTTAAAAATATAGGCAAAATGAATAGCCCCGCAAATACTAATTGCCAGCCTGTGAATGCAAATAGTGGCAAATCAACTTTCCAATAACGGCTAAAGAATGTTCCACATGCCATTGATAAAGCACCTGCTAATGCTGCAGTTACACCAACCATATCAGCTTTCATATTTGGTGAATACAACATAATGATCATGCCAATAAGCCCTGAAATTCCAGCGATCCAAGCTGCTCTTGGCAATACCACTTTAGCAATGCCAGACATTAACAACATTACAATCAATGGCTGAATTGCACCTAAAATCGCAGCCAATCCACCTGGTAAACGGTAAGCTGCAACGAATAACATAGCTTGGAAAAAGCCAACATTCAAAATGCCTAATATCGCTATTTTTAGCCAGTCTTTGCCTTTAGGAAATACTCTTGTCCATGCAATTAAAATCAATCCTGCAGGTAAAATCCTTAAAAGTGCTGCTAGAAAAGGATGATTCGCAGGCAATAATTCAGTGGTTACAATATAAGTTGACCCCCACATAATGGGCGTCAGTGCTGTTAACAAAATAATGGTTAAGCGAGACATAAATTTCCTCTAAAAGTATCTTGATGTTAAGATATAATATAAATCAATTTATCTCGAGATCAAGATATATGCCAAAAAATAATGATCATATTGTTCATGCACTCAATTTATGGAAAGTACAAAAGCCAGATTTGGAGGCTGATGAAATGCTGATGATTGGTCGATTAATCAATTGCTCCATTCAAGCGTTTAACCATCTAGATGCACTCTATGAAAGTTATGGCATTAATCGTGGAGAGTTTGATGTATTGGCAACAGTTTGTCGCAATGGTTCACCTTATGAGCTATCGCCAACACAGATTTTCTCATCACTAATGATCTCATCTGGCACAATGACGAATCGCCTTCAACAGTTAGAGAAAAAAGGATTAATCAACCGCTGTTGTAATCCTGAAGATGCTCGAAGTTTATTAGTTAAACTCTCAGATGAAGGACTAAAACTGATAGATCAATTAATTTATGATCATGTTGCGCTAGAAAAACAGATGAATGAATTGATTAGCCCTGAAGTTAGACAGCAAGTTACAGATGGCTTAGGTGAATGGCTAGAAAAACTCAAAGCCTTTTCTCCAAAATAAAAATATTTTGAATCATCAACAAAAAAAAGAGATTCCTAAGAATCTCTTTTTTATACTCAACCGAATATCAACGTACACCAATAAAATATATCAGCAAACAAATTATCAACACAAAACCAATTGAACCTAATATCAACTTTTGCTTTTGTTTTTTAGCATAAGCTTTTTGTGCTGAAGCTAATACTAGATTTTTTTGATCAACAATGGCCAACTCTTTTTCCATTTTGCTAAAAATCTCATTATCAAGCTTTTCTTTTTCCTCTACAGACAAATCTTCTCGCGCTGCTAAAGCTTCAGTCTCTTGCATATAGCCATCAAGTTTTTCTAAAGATTCCTGAATACTGTTCATGATATAGGTAATATTGTTGATATTCATAACCTTATTTCCTTATATTTTTAGTTATTTTCACCACTATAGAAGATAATAAAATTAAAGCAATAATATTCGGGATCACCATTAAACCATTGAACATATCTGCCATATCCCAAACTAAATCCACTTTAAAGAATGCTGCAACAAAGATAAAGCAAACCACTAAAACTTGGAAAATACGTATCGCTAAGGATGAATTAAATAGGTACCGTACATTCGTTTCCGCATAGTAATACCAACCAATGATGGTCGAAAATGCAAAGCACAACAATGCAATACTTACAAAATATCCACCAAAGTCACCAAATACTGATTGATATGCTTGTTGCGTAACAGCAATTCCCTTCACTTTATAAATGGATAAGAAGTTACCATCTTGTAAGGTTAAACCTAATGCTGCCCAATCTTTCAATGCTGATGTAATGATCACAAAACCTGTCAAAGTCACAATTGTACATACGATGAAAACGCCCATCATTGCGAGGAATGCTTGCTGTTCTGGTGCTGTATCTTTCGCAACTGCATGCGCATGTGGCGTCGAACCCATACCTGCTTCATTCGAGAATAAACCACGCGCAATACCAAAACGTGCTGCTTGCTGAATCGCAATACCTGCGCCTGCACCTAACACAGCTTCTGGATCAAATGCTGCAATGAAAATAATGCGAATCGCTTCCCACAAATATTGGTAATTCAACGCTAAAATCACAACAACGCCCAATAAATAGAACAGCGCCATCAATGGAATCAGTTTTTCCACAACCGCTGCGATGTTCTTAATTCCGCCCATGATCACCAAACCTGTAATCACAGCTAAGATTAACCCCATCACACTTGCAGGAATACCAAACGAGTTATTGAAAGCTTCAACGATGGAGTTACTTTGTACCATGTTGCCGATTAAGCCCAATGCAATGATAATCAACACCGCAAAAATCACAGCCAACCACTTCAAGCCTAAGCCTTGCTCAATATAATATGCAGGACCACCCACAACTTGCCCATTTTTATCTTTAGTTTTGAAATGAATCGCTAAAATTGCTTCTGCATAGATTGTCGCCATGCCTAAAAATGACGAAATCCAAATCCAGAAAATCGCACCAGGTCCACCTAGTAAAATTGCCGTTGCTGGCCCTGCTAAGTTACCTGTCCCCACTTGCCCCGCGATCGCTGTTGCTACTGCTTGGAATGAACTCATTCCGCTCTTCCCCGCTTTTTCCCCTTTTAGGGAAACACCAGAAAAAAACATCTTCATCCCCGAGATAAACCCTCGAACCTGAATAAAACCTAAACGCACTGTAAAAAATATTCCTACGCCAACCAATAGAAATATCAAAATATGATTCCACAAAATACCATTAACGGTGCTCACCACCGTTTCTAAAAAGTGCATGTTGCCTCCCTTATTACACAGAAATATAGTTTATATTTTTTTAACTATTTTGTAAGAAACAAAATAAACAAAATTCACACAATCCAGATGAAATATCGGTAAAATGCGCTATGCTGTACAAATATCATTATTAAAATTCTAAGAATTTAGGATCCACATCACACATGATGAACATCAACCGCTTTCGCTCTCAGTGAAGCACTCACAGAATCTCTAGTTTAGAGATAAGTTTGGGTGTTATGCGTTTGATCGTCCATTGATTGAAGTTTAACACCCTTCTTTTGTCTATTTCAAAAAAAGGAACGTGTTAACTCTATGAATCCATGGCAAACTTTTAAACAACAATACTTAATTAAGTTTTGGAATCCTGTGCCTGCAGTGATTGCAGCAGGTATTTTGGCGACTTATTATTTTGGTATTACAGGCACATTATGGGCTGTAACTGGCGAATTTACACGCTGGGGCGGACATGCTCTACAAATTGTCGGTGTTGATCCAAGTGATTGGACATATTTCAAAATGATCGGTTTTCAAGGCTCTCCATTAGATCGTACGGATGGTCTATTACTGATTGGTATGTTTGGTGGCTGTATTGCTTCTGCTTTATGGGCAAATAACATTAAATATCGCAATTCACCACATAAAATCCGTATTTTCCAAGCATTAGTGGGTGGTTTAATTGCAGGCTTTNCGCTGGGGCGGACATGCTCTACAAATTGTCGGTGTTGATCCAAGTGATTGGACATATTTCAAAATGATCGGTTTTCAAGGCTCTCCATTAGATCGTACGGATGGTCTATTACTGATTGGTATGTTTGGTGGCTGTATTGCTTCTGCTTTATGGGCAAATAACATTAAATATCGCAATTCACCACATAAAATCCGTATTTTCCAAGCATTAGTGGGTGGTTTAATTGCAGGCTTTGGTGCACGTTTAGCAATGGGCTGTAACTTAGCTGCATTCTTCACAGGGATTCCACAGTTTTCATTACATGCTTGGTTCTTTGCGATCACAACTGCGGTTGGCTCATATTTAGGTGCAAAAGTTGCCTTGCATCCTATCTTTAGAATTCCATTGAATTTGAAAAAAGTCTCTGCACAAGCGCCTTTGAAACAAAATCCAACGCAAGTGAAAAATCGCTTCATGCTAGGTTCTAGTATTTTTATGCTGTTAGCTGTCATCGGCATTGTATTGCTATTCATCAAACCTATGTTCGGCATTGCATTATTGTTTGGTACAGCATTTGGTTTATTGATTGAGCGTGCGCAAATCTGCTTTACTTCTGCATTCCGTGATCTTTGGGTAACTGGCCGTACACACATGGCAAAAGCAATCATCATTGGCATGTTGGTGAGCACAATTGGTACATTTGCATTCATTGAATCTGGTATTGATCCAAAAATCTATTGGGCTGGTCCAAATGCTTTATTGGGTGGATTATTATTCGGCTTCGGTATTGTATTGGCAGGTGGCTGTGAAACAGGCTGGATGTATCGTGCTGTAGAAGGTCAAGTTCACTATTGGTGGGTTGGCATTGGCAACATCGCAGGTGCAACGATTTTGGCTTACTTCTGGGATGACTTAACACCTTATTTAGTGGCTGACTTTGAGAAAATTAACTTATTACAAAAAGCTGGCCCTTACGGTGGTTTAGTCATCAACTATGCATTGATGATGGCATGTTTGGCTTTAGTTCTCTGGTGGGAACATCGCTTCTTCAAAAAACGCCAAGCAGCTAAAGAACAACCTGCAGTTGAAACAGCAGTACAACGCCCAATTAACGTGATTTCATAATCTATAAGGAAAATAATATGAGTAATTCAATCAATGTCGATGAAATCATCCCAACATTGCGCCTAGATATGGTGGGCGAACCTTGCCCTTATCCTGCGGTTGCAACATTGGAAGTGATACCACAATTGAATGATGGTGACATTTTAGAAGTCATCAGCGATTGCCCACAGTCCATCAACAATATTCCGATTGATGCAAAGAATCATGGCTATGAAGTCTTAGCCATTGAGCAACATGGCCCAACAATTCGCTATTTAATTCGTAAGTAAACATCACCATAGCCGCACTATTGCGGCTTTTCTTTTGCCGAGATGAAATTTCTTTCTTCGACATCATTTAACTATTCTACATTCCAAAATATTCATATATACTCGAAAACAGACAGACCAAAAAATAATAGAAACGATAGAAATAACAATAAATCTAAGATTATGAAGGAGTCATCATGAAGAAGAAAGTACTCATCACGTCTTTAATATGTTCACTATTAGTTCCCACGGCAAACCTAGCTATAGCTCAAGATGCATCTAAATTCGTTTTCTTCCATTTAGGAGAAAAAAAAGATGGCTCACTCGATTTAAATCCCAATAAACGATCTTTTTCTATTAAAAAAGAGGAAAGTTACTGCTGGATGACAACTATTCCTGCGGAAAAATTGACTCAAAAAACAGTCCAACTCACTGAAAAAATTACAACACCAAAAGCAGGTAGTTTTAATGTTAGCAATGGTCAAACTGTAAAACACAACAAAGATAAAACGCAATGGACGATTACTCATAATATTCCAACAGCTGATCTTAAAGAACAAAATGGTTTGTATATGGGTTGCTGGATTCCAAGCAATTCTGATCCTGTTGGTGAGTTTTCGTTAGAAATTTCTACAGGCAATACGACATTTCCTGCAGTAAAATTTGCACTGACAGAATAAAATTTCAAATGATAAAGCCACTAAAAATTTATGATTTAGTGGCTTCATATAATGGTTTGGCTAGATATTCTTCAACCCATAATCAATCGCATCACTAGCGATATTCACCATCCATTCGATGTCTTTTTCAGTCACAATATATGGCGTATTGAAATATACAATTCCGCCTAATGGGCGAATCAATAAGCCTTGTTTCGTTGCATAATCAAACATCTTTAAGCCTAAACGCTTATCCCAAGAAAATGATTCTTTGGTTGCTTTGTCTTTCACAACTTCAATCGCCGTGATCATGCCTTGCTGGCGAACTTCTGCCACATTTGGGTGATCCTTAAGTGGATTCGTATGTTTCGCAAATGCTTGAATAAGTTTCTGATTATTTTCAATCACATTATCTTCTCTAAAAATAGACAATGTCGCCAATGCTGCACTACAAGCCAACGCATTGCCCGTATAACTATGAGAATGCAAAAATACTGATTCAGGATGATATTCACGATAAAAAGCATCATAGACTTTCTTGCTTGTCATACAAACGGACATTGGCAAATATCCACCTGTTAAAGCTTTCGATAAACACAAGAAATCTGGCACCATATTCGCTTGTTCATGGGCAAACATCGTGCCTGTGCGACCAAAACCAACTGCAATTTCATCCAATATAATGTGCACATTGTATTGATCACACAATGCACGCAACTTCGTTAAATACAATGGAGAATGCATTCTCATTCCACCTGCACATTGCACCAATGGCTCGATAATCACTGCTGCAATTTCATTGTGATGCTTGTGGATTAACTCTTCCATTTCCACAAACATTTTTAATGTATAAGCTTCAACCGTTTCATCTTCCGCTTTGTAATACAGATCTGGCGCTGTGACTTTAAATGTATCAAATAGCATCGATTTATAGCTTTGCGTGTATAAAGGAGCATCGCCAACGGACATCGCACCCACAGTTTCACCATGATAGCTATTGGTGAACGTCACAAATTTATTCTTTGTGGGTTCGCCAATATTGCGCCAATAATGCATGCTCATTTTGAGCGCAGATTCAATGCACGATGAACCATTATCCGCGTAGAAACAGTAATCCAATCCTTCGCCTGTAATGCGTACCAATTCTTCTGATAATTCGATCATCGGCTCATGTGTAAAGCCCGCCATAATCACATGTTCCAATTGATCCAATTGATCTTTCACAGCTTGATTAATGCGAGGGTTCGCATGCCCAAACACATTCACCCACCAAGAACTGATGCCATCTAAATATTTATTGCCATCAAAATCATAGAGCCATAAACCTTCGCCACGCTTAATCGGGATTAATGGATAAGTTTCGTGATCTTTCATTTGCGTACACGGATGCCAAACAACGGATAAATCACGTTGCATCCATTTTTGATTTTCAGTCATGGTTTTCTCTTATTTTAATGATGGTAAGGATAAATAATCAGCTGCAGAATCGCCCTCTGCTAAAAATGACACAACCCCCAAGCAAGGCGCTTGCATGTGTGCTTTTAAATATTCGATGTTTTCAACTTGGTATGGCATATCAGAATCAACACAATTGGCAACCCAACCTGCTAATCGTAAACCTGCTTTTTGGATGGATTCCTGCGTTAACAATGCATGATTGATTGCACCTAACTTCACACCCACAACTAAAATCACAGGTAAATCTACTGCTTTCACCCAATCTGAATAACACTCTTGTTGATTGAGCGGCGTATGCCAGCCACCTGCGCCTTCGATCAATACAAATTCAGCCGATTGTGCTAATGCAGATTTCAAGGCTTCATTAATGGAATCTACAGTGAGTTCTACATTTTCTTGTTCCGCTACAATGTGCGGTGCAATCGCAGGTGCAAAACAAAAAGGATTGATTACAGCATAATCGCAAGGATATGTGGAAGCTTTTTGATGTGCCAAAGCATCTTCATTGCGAAGCCCTTCTTTTGTCATCTCACTGCCACTTGCCACAGGTTTAATCCCCAAAGATTGCAAGCCCAACTGCCCTGCTTTCTCTAATAAGCCTGCCGTGATTCTTGTTTTGCCAATTTCTGTATCTGTGCCCGTCACAAAAAAGCGCTGTATCGTTGCCATTTCATTCTGCCTTAATTAAAAACAGATAAAATTGTAACGATACAGCGCCTTATGTCAATCTATTAAAATAATTACTAGTTTACGTAATATTATTTATTGAATAAATTCAAATAGATGTTTCATGCAAATAAATCCATTGCCAAGTATTATTCTCAACAATTACACATGCTGTGGATAATCGGCTCGTAATCACGCCGTTTTCATTGTGGATTTCTTTGTATTGCAACCAAACCGTAGAATCTTGGTGATTAATCACGTTAATATCTTCAATTGTGATCTTTAAACCTGTTCTTATGCCTTGCTTGCTTGTAAATAATTGCTGAACAGCTTCTAAATTCACCTTGTACCCTGTTGTGGTGATCATCTGAAAATCAGGGTGAAAAGCGTTGAATAACTGAGCTAATGCTTCAGGTTGATTCTGCGTAAATACATTTTCGATGTATTCGTGAATATCAATCACACTTTGCTTTGCAATTTGAATCTTTGACATAAATTTTCCTTATTTTTAAATAACTTGAACATAACCATAAGATTAATATCTCGTCATAAAGCGAGATACCGGAGAAATAATTTTAAGATGGTAATTTACGAACCATGAATAACGTGACAATTCCGATCATGGCTGCACTTAAAAAGGTTGTTGTATAAGCTAATTCAATAGGTACGATCAATTGCCACAGTGAAAACATCAACGTTAAAACTGATAACCCAATGCAGAAAGTTACTTGGCGATTAATGTTCCACAACACGCTGCCTTTGAGTAATTCATCATCTTTGAAATCTAAAAGCGCTGTTGTTTGTGCGGCATTGGCGCCTACTCCACCGCCAATCCCCATCAATAAATAAGCCGGAATCAAAATGATTAATGTGTGAGATTGATCTACTCCATACAATGTGCCAATTCCTAAACTGTGAATGATTAAGCCAATAGATAAAAGCTTTTTAGCGCCCATTTGGTTATAAAATCGCCCACTGAAGAGCATCGCACCAAATGCACCCATCGCATACAAAAGCATCATCTGCCCCGTTTGGGTTGCTGAAAATCCAAGAATATTTTGTAGATAAAATATTGCCAAAAAGTTCACGCCCATAAAAACGCCCGGCACAGCATAATAAACAGCAACAGATACATTTAATCGTCGATTACGCAACAGTGATAAATCCACCAAAGCATTCACACTATTTCTGCTGTAACGATAGTAAATGACAAATAAAGTGATCCCAATGAATAATGCCAAATGTATGAATACTGAATAATTTTGTAAGCCATATTGCGTCAATGCCGTTAGAACTAATAGCAAACTGAATGAAATTAACCCTAAGCCAATCCAGTCAGGTTTAATGATCTTTTGAGTGGCGGAATCTTTTACCCAAAACCATGCCAACAATGCAGTGACAATCGCTAATGGTACATTCACCCAGAAAACCCAATGCCAAGACCAAACATCCACAATCATTCCGCCCAAGCTTGGTGAAAATGCTGGTGCGATCAACGCAATTGCCATGATCATGGTGGAGATTTTACTGCGCTCTGCTAATGAAAATGCCTGAAAAACTAGCGCTTGCCCGAGCGGAATCATTAAGCCACCGCCAATCCCTTGAATGAAGCGAGCTAACATTAAGCTATAAACATCACCGCTCATGCCACATGCAAAGCTTGCCAACGCAAAAATCAGCATAGATAACGTTAATAATTTACTTGCGCCAATCAAATTCGCAAACCAATGGCTGAGCGGCATGATCAGCGTTAAGCCCAAGATATATGCATGGCTGATCCATGTTATTTCATTGGCAGACAGTTGCATTTGCACGGAAATGGCTGGTAAAGCCATTACGGACATAAAAATATTGAGGCAATCTAAGAAAAATCCCAATAAAAAGACAATTGCCAATTGATAACGGTACGACATCACAATGCTCGAATCATAAAAAGAAGCAATCTTAAAAGGCTAGGCTTGTACTGTCGATGCAATGAAACTAAACTCATTGTTAAACAGAGTTAAACAATTAGAGAAATATTCTATGGAATTTAAACAAATTAAAACATTTTTACAGGTTGCTGAATTGGGCTCTTTCACGAGAGCAGCTGAATCTTTGGACTTAAGCCGTGCAATGGTGAGCATTCAAATCAAGCAATTGGAAGAGAATTTGGGCGTGACATTGTTCCATAGAAATACTCGTCAAATTGAATTAACAGATGCAGGCAAATCTTTCTATCAAGATTGCCAAGCTATTTTTCAAAGTTATCAACAAGCTGTGGAAAAGATTCAGCACAATGATGCGCAGCTAAATGGCACTTTGCGCATTGGCTCTACGTACGAATTTGGCATGCAATTCATTGCGCCCATTCTCACAAAATTCTGCCAAAAGCATCCAAATCTACAAATTCATTATGATGTAAATTCTTCTATCAATGATCTCATTGCGGATCAATTGGATATCGTGATTCGATTAGGTAACTTGCCTGATAGCTCATTAAAAAGCCGTAAAATCGGGCAATTTCAAATTATCTTGGTTGCTTCACCTGAATTTTTAGAAAAATATCCTGTGAATCAATTGGATGATTTACTGAATGTGCCTTGGATCACACAAACGCAGTGGCAGAACCACTATTTCACGTTAACAAATGATGCAACACAGAAGGATTTTCATTTCGTACCACCTTCTAGCAAACACCAAACAAATGCAGGCGGATTGACACATTTGATGGCTGTCGATAGTTTAGGTTTAACCATTTGCCCATTGTGGCTAGTTGAAAGTGGTCTCAACCAAGGGAAATTAATGCGTGTTTTGCCTGATTATTCTTTGCCAACACAAGACATTCACGCTTTATATTTGCATCAAAAGCACTTGCCCAACAAAACACGATTATTCATTGATTATTTGAAACAGCATTATTTTAATTCATAGATAATAATCGATATTCTCTCTTCCCAAAAGGAAGAGAGATTAACAATAGGGGAATTATGAATTATTGCTGTTCATAACAGCTTTGCCAGAATCTCTGATCCCACAAGCAACCTTCTTCGTAATAATCATTCATTTGATTGCGGATAAAGTCCAAAGCTTGATCGCCATAATGATCACACACTTCGCGAAGTTTACGCACCGATTCTGAATGTTCAATGCCTGCATACATATCGATCCAATCCACATAGAGATTATGCTCTCTTAAATGTTGATCATAGATATAAATGCCCAATTGCTGATACACAATAAAACACGGCAACATTCCTGCAACTGCTAATTCAATCGGCAATGTTGCAAGCTCTTCATTGAATTCAATGAAACCTTGGCAAGTTTCTGTCGGTTCAATATCAGCCAAATCTCGCTCTAGATAGATATCATGCAAGCCTTGTTCTGCTGCCATATTTTCTTCCACAAAATCACGAAAATATTGTTGATATTTAGGTTCAGGAATGCGCTCCGCCATTGTGCGCAATAACTTTGTGAATGCTTGCAAATACAATGCATCTTGCTCAATGTAAAACATAAAGCTATCTGCATTCAATTTTCCTGTGATCAGCTCCTGAACGAATGGCAATTGCTGAGTTTTTTCATAAATCGGCAAATGCTTCTGCCATGCAACTTCACTCCAACCTTGTTGATTATGCTGCATGATGATTACCTTTTATAAGCACAAATGGCAACATAATCACCTTTATCATAACCTTCGATTGGCTCTTCTGCTTTATCATTGGAATAGACAGGATGCGCTACTAAGGTTTGATAAAATTCGAAATCTGTTAAGCCAATCTTTTTCATGGTTTCAATCTTTTCGCCCGTTGTACGCCAATTGGCTTGATCCACCAATTCAATCGGATAAGGATTACGAGGATAAGCTTCTTTCAATAATGGATGATCCCAAGATTTCACAGCTTTTGCCAAGTTATACAAAAGCCCATATCCGCTCTCTTTTGGAATATCAATCACAATCAATTTCCCGCCAACATTCAAAGCATCAAAGCTATTTTTCAACGCTTTTTCTAAATCTGTAATGTAACCAGGGCAACCGTTATAAATGATCGTGTCATATTTTTTATCTGCATAATCAAAATCTTCAGATGTTGAAATTGTCACATTAACGCCACGCTTTTGTGCGATTTCTGCCATATCTTTCGATGGCTCTAAGCCTTCATTGATCTCAATGCCGTAATCTTTACGCAAAATCGACTCAAATAAACCGCTGCCACAACCCACTGAAAAAATGTTCTGGCAACCTTCTAAAGTTTTGGCCACTAATTTCACTTCTGATAACAGCACGTTTTCATTCTCTAAAAACCAGCTGTCATATTTTTCTGCATATTGATCAAAACTCTTTTGACTCATAATTTCCTCAAGATTCATTGGTAAAATGTGTGAAGCTCAATCTCGCACTATTTTGGAGTTTTTTATCACCAAAATATTCGCAAGATAACGCTAAAATATTCATATCAGCCAACGAATCAATGATGTTTTTCGTGGCATTTTTATGGGTTAGATATAGATGAAATCCACCCAATGGCAGATCAAATTGATAATCGTTTGGCAAAGTTTCCTTCAACCATTGCACACAGTTTTGCGCACGCTGGTGTAACTCTTTGCGTAAATGCTCTTCATGCGTGAATGCATAATGATTCAGATAATGCTCCGCCATTACTTGTGGCAATGCACTCAAGCCTGAATCGAGCTTTTGGCGAATATTCGCCAAATGATTCACCACAGATTCAGGTGCAATCATCCAACCAATTCGGATGGATTTCCCGAGATATTTGGACAGTGAGCCAATATAAATCGTCTGCCCTTCGATATCCAATTGCTTAATGGGACTCGTATCAATCGTGGAATAAAAAGATAGTTGGCTATAAGCATCATCTTCCACAATTGGAAGGTTTTTACGTCGGCAGAAATCCATCAAAGCTTTTTTACGGTTCATTGGCATCACTGAACCTGTAGGGTTTTGAAAATTAGGATTCACAAATAGCATTTTTAACGAATGCTTATGCACCAATTCATCTAATCGCTCAATGGACAAGCCATGTTGATCCACAGGAATGCCATAAATCCTTAAACCCACAGATTGAAAAATCGGCAAAGCATAGAAATAAGATGGCTGTTCAATTCCGATTGCATCACCCGGCTTTAATAAACCCAAAGCAATCAGAGAAATTGCTTGCTGAGCACCTGATGTAATCATGATCTGTTCAACAGACACAGTAAAATTGAATCGCGTTTTGAGATATTGCTGAACAGATTCCCGTAGCGATAAAATGCCCAGTTGTGCATTATCTTGCTGCTCTGCCAAGATCAATGATTGCCAATCCCATTCAGGTAACTTGAGTGATGGATAAAGATCGATTGGCAAATCACCATTGCGTAGATCATGATTACTTTGTGTAGATGTTGGCTGAAATGATGGTAATTGCTGATAACTATCTACAATATTATTGCGCCAATTGAAAGATGGATAGGTTAACAACCCCCATTTTTGGTCATTCACATAAGTACCCGAACCAAGCTTTTTAATGATAATATTGCGGTCAGCCAATTCATCTAAAGCACGAATCACCGTAGAACGATTCACATTGAGCCAAATGCTCAAATCACGCTCTGAAGGCAAACGCTCACCCGGCGATAATTCACCTGAAATAATAGCAGCTTCAATACCTTCAATGATTTGTTGATACAGTGGTTTGCCACTTTGCTTTTGAATGTTAAACATCTCAATCCATTTCCTCAATCCACACTAAGCATAGCAGAAGAAATACAATAAAAGTGGATGGTATAAAAAGCAACCAATTGGATCTATTTCGTATCTATTCCCTTTGTTAGTCTACATGCTCTGTTAATCATTAAAAGACCAACGAGGATATTGGAATGACTAAATTTGTAGAAATGCCAAAGCGCGGCGTAATCATGGATGTTGTGAATGTAGAAGAAGCAAAAATTGCAGAAGCTGCAGGCGCTGTTGCAGTCATGGCTTTGGAACGTGTACCGTCAGACATTCGTAAGGAAGGTGGCGTTGCTCGCATGACTGATCCTGAATTGATTCATGCAATCAAAGCATCAGTTTCGATTCCTGTGATGGCAAAAGTACGCATCGGGCATATTGCAGAAGCTCGTATTTTAGAAGCAATTGGCATTGATTATATTGATGAAAGTGAAGTATTAACGCCAGCGGACGATGTTTATCACTTATTGAAAAGTGATTACAAAGTACCATTTGTATGCGGTTGCCGTAACTTGGGTGAAGCGCTTCGTCGCATTGGTGAAGGTACACAAATGCTTCGCACAAAAGGTGAACCAGGTACAGGCAATATCGTAGAAGCTGTGCGCCATATGCGCCAAGTGAATGAAGAAATCCGTTTATTAACGACAAAATCAGATGATGAATTGATGGTTTATGCACGCGATATCGCAGCACCTTATGAGTTAATCAAAGAGATCAAAAAAGCGGGTCGTTTACCAGTTGTGAACTATGCAGCAGGCGGCGTTGCAACACCGGCAGATGCTGTATTGATGATGTTATTAGGTGCAGATGGTGTATTCGTTGGCTCTGGTATTTTTAAATCAGAAAATCCTGAGTTATTCGCCAAAGCAATCGTAGAAGCTGTAGCTAACTACGAAGACTTTGATCTATTAGCAAAACTCTCTCGTAACTTAGGCAAACCAATGAAAGGCATTGAAATTGCAACATTGGCAGAATCTGAGATTATGGCGGGTCGTTAATTCTCAAGATCAAAAAAAGGTTGCTTAGAATACAAGCAACTTTTTTTGATAAATATAACTAATTCTTTTATAGGTGCTTGAAATAATCAGAAATTATACTCAAGACCAATCGATAAACCATAATTTTTTGTCGGCTGCTTACCGGTTAACCCCTTTATTTCACCCCATATTTTCAAATCTTTTGATGGCCTTGCATTAAAGCCAAGTTTACCCTCAAACATAGTGCCATTTTTATAGGACTTTAATGCCTCAAAAGATCCCAATCTTATACTATCACCATAATGTGTAGTAACTTGAGTATTGTCATACCAAATACTAACACCGGCATAAGGCTCTATTATCGAGTCTGTATTGAATGTCAATACTGTGCCAACACGACCAATGAAGTTGCCCTTAAGCACTGTTTTAGATAAATTACCATTGTGATCTCTAAATGTATCACTTCGATAATCAACATAGCCTAACTGAACTTGCGGTTCTAATATAATATTCTCTACTAAAGCAATTGGATAGCCTCCTATAGTAGTGAAACTAATACCATGGCTATGGTATTTATAACTCGCATTGCCTCGTGTTTTATTAGTTGTTTTAAACTTTTGATATTGTGCATAAACATCGATATATGGGCTTAAATTAGTATTATCCAAATACCATGTACCATATAGGCCAAATCCATAAGCATCAGTATCTGATATCGCTCTAGAACTTGTTATTTTATTACTTGCTTTGCCATCAATTTTATGAATCGATGTCATAACTCCTAGTACTAAAGAACTGTCTCCTGTTTTAAATGTATGATCGACACCTAATTGTATGCCTTTTATCGTACTTTTAAATGAGAGTTGCCCATGAGCACCTTCACCCTTTGTTTTACGATAATCTGTAATCATCCAGACATTGCTGCTTTTCTCACCTCTATCTCTCACCACAAAACTACCTATTTCAGGGGTTAACAAACTAACTGCTACAGCTCCCACCCCCATATTTACACCTGCATCTGGTCGATACCATGATATATCATGACCATTATTGTCATTAATACTATGAGAGGCCAAAACCCAATCTTCACCTGACTGTTGTAATTGATATTCATAATTACCAGCAACAACGACATTGCTAAGCTTAAAAGCATCTGTATTCGAAGTACCTGCAACCTCAATCACCTTAATACCATGAACTGTTTGCCCACCTAATCCATCAACATTAGTGACATATACAGATGTTTTCCCACTTGCATTACCATCGATACTCAGCAGCTGAGTTGTTGCGCTATCATCTCCAAGCTTTGTAGAAAGCCTTAAACGCCCATCAATACCTATATAATCACCACCAATATTTAATGTACTATCCAAACCACTCATGGATAAGTCAATCATTCCCGCATTTTGAAAGTCCCCTAATACAGCAAAGTTATTGACAGAACTCAGATTTGATCGTGCCGCACTCCCCACAAAAAATGCTCCTTTGTTAATTACATTTCCGTCTATAGTTCCACTGCCTGAAACCCTACCATTTTCAGAAATATTAACAAGATTGGTACCAGATAACTTAGCGTTAGAACCGTTGAGCCTTAACTCTCCAGAATTAATATTTGTTTCACCTGTATAGGTATTTTCACCACCTAATAACAAAACTTGCCCTGCACCATTTAAATCAATACCTCCTGCCCCATTAATAGAGCCATTGAATTCACTATCACCTATTAAATTAAAGGTTAAATTACCACTACCTAAATCAACAACACCATTTTCTCCATTCAATGAACTAACTGAAAGATCATACCCATTTAGATTTAATGTACCTCCATCTTTTACAGTGTACTTACCGTTTTGGGCCAATGCATTTGCAGAACCAGCAACTAAACTTCCTTTAGAAACAAAGGTTTCACCAGAGTAGGAATTATTACCCGAAAGCACTAATTCACCACTTCCAATCTGATGAACTGAGCCTGATCCTGAAATAACATTGCCAAAAGTCAATGAGTCACTTCTATTAAACGCCAATGTGCCGTTGTTGGTAATATCACCTATAACTAGACCTGTTGTGCCACCATTACCTAACTGCAAGGTGCCCGATATAATTGTCGTGCCACCAACATAGCTATTATTTTGTTCTAAAATGGTTACTCCTCTATCACCTCCATTTACATTAATACTACCTACACCGATGATAGAAGAAGAAATTAAAACACTATCTGATTGATTGAAGTTAATGACTCCTGAGTTTTGTATATCCTGTACACTGGAAATAGTACCTCCCGTATTGCGATCTAAGCCATTAATAGTTCCACCTATATTTAAAACTCCATTTGAGTTAATAACAATGGTTCCTGAATTACCAAGATTAATTGAACTATTATCCTTTAAATTGACAATACCAGCCCCATCAGCACCAATAATAAGCTCTTTTCCAATATTAATTTCTGAACCATTTGAAAGAGTTAGCACACCATCACCAGCTCTACCTGCTGATCCTCCTACTCCATTACCACCATTACCACCATTACCACCATTTAACCCACCAACTCGTATATAATTACTAACATTAATAGTAGTATTATCAATTTCTAATGCACCTGATTGTCCATTACCACCATTACCACCACCTCGCCCACCACTAGACCGTACAGCTCCTTTTCCAGCAATATCATTATTCGCATCTTCGCCTTTACCAACTCCTGCTGGTCCACCGCCACCGCCACCGCCACCGCCACCGCCACTTCCCCCAATAGCTATAATGTCCCAATTTTTATCATATTGATTATCTGTTATTTTTATATTATTACTATTATAAGTAGATAATGCACCATTACCACCATTACCGCCTGAACCAGCATTCGTTCCATCAATACCTGAGCTATCACCACTTCCCCCCTTACCACCAACACGGCCAATACCTCCTGCACCGCCACTACCCGCAAGTATGCCACCGCCACCACCGCCGCCGCCGCTTCCAGTAGCTGCTCCGCCACCGCCACCGCCACCGCCATTACCAATTAATAGATTTTGACCTATTGCATGAGTGGAAAGAGCTCCCAAAATAATCAAGGCCAATTTAATGTTTAAATATTTTTTTTTCATAACTTCCTTTTAACTTAACAAGTTTATACTGATAGAATTTACATTTTTAGAATTTCGTTAAGATACGCATGTATAATACAGAGGCAATTAGCAGTATAAAACATTTTTAATAATTCAAATTCACTCAGCATGTTAACTTACATTTATTAACAATTAATCTCAAGGTAAAATATGAGTTTGTCTGTTTTATATACCCGAGCACAAAAAGCATTAATTTCTGAAATTGTCCGCGTTGAAACTCATATTAGTAATGAATTACCTGCTCGTAAAATTACTGTCAATTTGTCACCTGCAGATTTACTGGAAGAAGGTGGAAGATATGATTTATCCATCGCACTCGGCGTATTAATTGCATCGGGGCAGTTGCAATCTAAAGAGATTAATAACTACGAATTCATCGGAGAATTAGCCTTAACAGGTTATTTACGTGCCATTCGTTTGTGGTTGCCGTAATTTGGGTGAGGCACTTCGTCACATTGGTGAAGGCACACAAATGCTTCGCACAAAAGGTGAACCTGATACAGGCAACATTGTGGAAGCAGTACGCCACATGCGCCAAGTAAATGAAGAAATTCTTTTATTAACGACAAAACCCTATGATGAATTGATGGTTTACGCGCGTGATATCGCAGCGCCTTATGAATTGATCAAAGAGATCAAAAAAGCTGGTCGTTTGCCAGTTGTAAACTATGCAGCAGGCGGTGTTGCAACGCCAGCGGATGCTGTATTAATGATGTTATTGGGTGCTGATGGTGTATTTGTTGGCTCTGGCATTTTCAAATCAGAAAACCCTGAATTATTCGCCAAAGCAATCGTACAAGCTGTGGCTAACTATGAAGATTTTGATCTATTAGCAAAACTCTCTCGTAACTTAGGTCAACCAATGAAAGGCATTGAAATTGCAACATTGGCAGAATCTGAGATTATGGCAGGTCGTTAATTCTCAAGATCAAAAAAGGTTGCTCAAATTTCTGAGCAACCTTTCAATTAATCATTATGTCTAAAATAATGATTAGAATTTAATATTAAATCCTACGCGAATTGTTCTACCTGGCGCGGGGAAATGTGAGCGCGTTAATGGATCGAGATAATATTGATTTGTTAAGTTAGTCGCCACAACTTCTAGCGATGTATTTTTATCAAACTTATAATTCACCCAAGCATCTACAGTCGTTGCTTTCGCCCAATGCACAGGCACATTTGTTTGCCATGGTGCAATGTCACCAAAGTTTTCTTTATCCGTATTTTTAGAACCTGCATGATGTAAAAGCCTTGTGCCAAACTCTAATCGATCATCATAGAAGCGCCCGCCTAATGTCAGATTCAATGCATATTTTGGTGGAGTCATATTACGGAGATAACTGTTATAGAAGCCATCTTTTACACAGCTATTAATGCGGCCATAATAAGGATCCATTGAAATAGCTGTCGAATTATCACAAACTTTATTTTTCAAGAAATAAGATGCACTGAAATCTGCAAAGAATCTCCCATTGTCATAACGGCTTTGGAATTCCAAACCACTCACAATCTGCTTATCAATGTTTCTTAATGAAAAAAATTGGTCACGGTCGATTACATCTTTGATCGTATTTTTAAACCATGCAATTTTCACATCAGCATAGCGATCAGCATCCAATAATTCACTCAAGTCATGCACATAACCCACTTCAATATTTGTGCTTTTCTCTGGTTTCAATCCTGTACCTAAATAAATTGGATTGGCAGAAAAGCCAACTGTAGATTCAAACATGCTCGGCATTCTCTGGGTTTTAGCATAACGCGCATAAAATCTAGCATTATCACTCACCCAAACTGTTGCAGCTAAAACAGGTTGCCATGTGCCACTATTGCTTTGTTTTGGTACTTCTGCAAACGGATCACCTTCATACGCACGATTCGTATGTGTGTAGTTTGCATTCGCTTTAGGCTTTCCACCAATCGATTCTATTTTGCCATTTCTGAATGGATTATCTTCTTCATGGAACTTGCCATCTTCACGCACATACCAAGTTTCGTCACCTGAAATTGTTTGGCTTTCAGGATCATAGAAAACTGGAACTTTTGCTGATATGCCTTTTTCTGCCAACTCACGATTATAATTTTGAACAAAAGTCATATACTCACGCATTGCTTTTGTTCTCTCAGCAGAATCATTGCTATTACGACCTGCTGTGAATTTAGCATGAGCATCCAATAACTCTTGGGTTGGTGCAAGTTCATAGTTCATCAATAATCCAGGTGCACCTTTACTTGCGTAAGCTTGATTTCTAGCTTTACGCTGACGATTCAACTGTTCATCATAGGAAGAATAACCTTGCTTTTGCATACCTGCACTCAAATCTAACCAAGATGTTGGCTGCCAATCAAAGTTAAAGCTCATATTCCATTCTTTACGCCAACCTTCTCTTGGAATGGTTCTAAAAGAATAACCTTGAGTTTCTTTGGGATCGTAATACCAAATATCTTTTGAATTTAACTTTTCATATTGATAGCTGCTGCCCAATGTTAAATCCAATTTATCTGTCAACTCCATTTTATTACTGGTTGTAATCCCCCAGCGACGGTTATCAGAATTGGTTAAAGATGTATTGCGCCATTTTCCTGATAATTCAGGATGCAAAAATGAACTATAAAACTCACGAGGATAACCACCAGAAGTATGTGTATCTAAAATGGTTTTTGTGCCCCAAATGTTTGTTTCTAAATCAATGAACTTATTTTCAGGATTCCACTTATGATTCAAATACACAGCAGTTGTTTTCACTGTGCTCAATGGCCATTGTGGGAATTTACCCACAATTTGTTCACGCACATAATCCTTCATAGGATTTTCAAGTGATGTATTCAACAAATGATCTAAGTCTGATAAGTGATTCGCCACACGAGATGGCATAATTTCACCGTATTTGCCCCAAGTATGACGAAGCCCTAATTCTAAAGCTTGTGCATCTGTTGGGCGCCAAGTACCTTTCAATAACAGTGATTGCATCTCATTCGATGTATTCGGTACTTCGCTGCCTGGTTGATAAACATCCGCTAAATGCTTGGTATAGTTATCCCAGAAGTCTTTGCGTTCTGCTGCATTTTCTTTATTGTATTCACCACCAGAATAACGGCCTGCACCATTTCTACCAGAGAAATGATTGCCCTTTTTACGGTAAACATAAACACCCAACAGATCAAAATCATTCCATTTTTTACCTGCTGCCAATCGAATAGCTTGGTCAGCACCAAAGGCATTCTGCCCGCTTGTGCGAGGTGTGACAGCTGTTGCATTATCATAAAATGAAAATAGATAAGGAATATTCGTCGATGAACCTAAAATATTTGGCAATGGCGCGTTGATGTTTGGCATATTCGGTGTAATAGAGTTATTACTGCCTTCAACTTTCAGATCAATGCCCCAGTTTTCATCCTCAGGCACAATATCATTAATACCCAATGTCGTAATCGCAACTGAACCACCCACCGAACTATTCACACCACGACTTAAAGCTGGGCCTTTTTCTACTGTCATGCCACCAATCAACATTGGGTCAATGTAGTTACGGTTATTTGCACCCGCATAACCGCGCCAAACTGTAATGGCTTGTTCTGTACCATCAATTGTCACAGGTACTCGGCCTTGCCCTTGAATACCACGAACGTTAGGATCCAATGCACCACTATTTCGCGCATCACCGCTATTCACACCAACCATGCCTTTAAAAATATCAGCAGGCACTGCACCTTTAAAGCGTTCTACTTCTGTTTTGTCTCGATATACAGAAGAGATACTACGATCATAAACTTGGTTATGTTTTTCATCATGGCTTTTAGCATCACGTTCGCCTAAAACGGTCACTTGCCCAAGATCAATGGCATCATCTTCACTGCTTTCTTCCGCATAACTGATTGAACCAAAACATACAAACATTACAGCCACCGCTAAAGTATTTAGCGGATATTTACAATTAAAATTCATGCAAAACCCATTGCTCAAAATAACGGGAAGATATTATCAAAAATATTATCAAATGCAATTAATTATCATTCTCTAAAGTAAATTATTTTCATTTAAGAATATTACTCGTAATTTATAATGATTCATAAGAAATATCTGATTGTTATTCATATAAGAATTTTTAATAACCTTCACATTTTTAGCATGTTAAATTTACATTTATTAACAATAAATCTGAAGGTGAAATATGAGTTTGTCTGTTTTATATACCCGAGCACAAAAAGCGTTAATCTCCGAAATTGTCCGTGTTGAAACTCATATCAGTAATGGATTACCTGCATTTAATATCGTGGGCATGCCAGAAACTGCTGTTAAAGAAAGTAAAGACCGTGTACGTGCTGCCATCATCAATTCTGGCTATGAATTCCCTGCAAGAAAAATCACTGTTAATTTATCACCTGCCGATTTACCTAAAGAAGGTGGGCGATATGATTTATCCATAGCGCTTGGTGTATTAATTGCATCAGGCCAACTGCAATCTAAAGAGATTAATAATTATGAATTCATTGGTGAATTGGCTTTAACAGGTGATTTACGCGCCATTCGTGGTTTATTGCCCACAGTCATTTCTGCCATTCACCACTCTAAAAATATTATCATTCCTGCGGATCGTTCTAACGAAGTGGGATTCTTAGATAGCCAACATATATTGATTGCCAATTCTTTGAAAGAAGTTGTGGAATGTTTAGAAGGCAAATGCACACTACAAGCTCCCGAAGAAATGGAGGTCATTCATAATCACACAGCATTAGATATGCTCGACATTAAAGGCCAAGTATATGCTAAACGCGCGCTGAAAATTGCCGCAAGTGGCGGACATAACATTCTATTGATTGGTCCGCCAGGCACAGGCAAAACAATGCTCGCTTCACGATTCATGACAATATTGCCTGACATGTTACAAAGTGAAGCTATTGAAGCAGCAGCCATTGCTTCTGTGAGCCATCAAGGTTTTGACATTGATAGCTTTGGCATTCGCCCATTCCGCCAGCCACATCACACTGCTTCTTCTGTTGCACTCGTTGGCGGTGGCTCAAATCCTCGTCCTGGCGAAATTTCATTAGCGCACCATGGCGTTTTATTTTTGGATGAATTGCCTGAGTTTGATCGTAAAGTATTAGAAACACTGCGTGAACCTTTAGAATCTGGTGTGATCAATATTTCACGGGCAACTTCTCAAGCTAAATTCCCTGCGCAATTTCAATTAATCGCTGCCATGAATCCTTGTGCTTGTGGCTTTTTTGGTGATAAAGAAAAAGCGTGCCAATGCAGTACAGATTCTGTGAATCGTTATCGTAATAAAATTTCAGGACCATTTTTAGATCGTATAGATTTACATGTAGAAGTACCCCGATTGCTCACATCAGAATTACAAACAACTCAACTCGGTGAATCCTCCGCAAGTATGCGAGAACAAGTAGTAGCCGCAAGAAATATTCAGAATCAACGCCGTGGCAAACAAAATGCACTGCTCACAGTGCGAGAAATTGATGAAGATTGTCAATTAGGCACAAGAGAATTAGAATTAATGGATAAGGCACAAAAAAGATTAAATTTATCACCACGCAGTTTTCATCGTATTCTACGTGTTGCACGGACCATTGCAGATTTAGAAGCCTCAGAAAATATCAAGGCAACACATTTAACTGAAGCTTTAGCCTTTCGCGCAATGAATTTTTAATGTATAAATATGGATAGCTTTAAAACATATTAAACATGTATATTTAGGAGTAATCATGGCAGAAGTAGAAAGTTTCACACTCGATCATAATATCGTCATCGCACCTTATGTCCGTTTGATCGCAAAAGAAGTTGGCCCTAAAGGTGACATCATCACAAACTTTGATGTTCGTTTAACTCAGCCCAATGAAGCAGCGATTGAAACAAGTGGCATGCATACATTTGAGCATATTTTTGCTGATCTCATGCGTAATCAACTCAATGGCATCATTGATATTTCACCTTTTGGTTGCCGCACAGGTTTCCACTTGATTGCTTGGGGTGAACCGAGTGCAACAGAAGTTGCTAAAGTATTGAAGAAAACTTTAGAAGAGATCGTGAAAGATAGCTATACCATTGATAAAGTTCAAGGCATTGCTAAAGTTGCTTGCGGTAACTATAAAGATCACTCATTACATTCAGCGAAAGAATGGTCAAAAATTGTGTTGGAAAAAGGCATCAGCGATAATGCATTTGTCCGCAATGTCATTTAGGAAATAAAAAAAAGCGCCCAATGCTATGGGCGCTATTCATTATTAGTATATTTTGAATTATTCTTTCAATTTTGTTGTGGTTTGCCTTCAATCAAAGGCCGCCGAAAATATTAACGTCACAAGCAAACAATTACAAGAAAAAATTTACACATTGATTAATATAAATACAAAACATTACATTCTGACCTAGATCAAGATTCTTACGATACGCTTCTGAATTGCTTCAAGGAAAACCCCAAAACATGTAGGCATGCAAAGTAGCCAATCACCGCAACAACAACAACACCCATCAAGCCACACAAGCGCAACCACAAAGATGAATGAATCCAAAAATCACTGTATTGACTTGCCCAATATAAGAAGCCTGCTAGCAAAATATTGGCAGGAATCACAACCCACAACTTCCCTGTCATCAATCGCCCTAATCTATAAATACCTAAGTAGTGCAAGCCAAACATCAATAACAATGCGTTTACCCAAGCTGCGATGGATGTGGATAAGGCTAAACCAGCATGTGCATAATATTTTACTAGAATGAATTGCAACACGATGTTCACAGCAATGGAAACTAAGCCAAATTTCAATGGTGTTTTTGTATCTTGCCTTGAGTAATAAACAGGTGCCAAAATCTTAATTAAGAAATAGGCTGCAATGCTTGTACCGTATGTGATTAGACTTTTTGCTGACATTAATACATCATTATACGTGAATGCACCACGCATAAATAACAGTGCCAACAGTGGTTCTGCTAACAGAATCAAACCAATACTGGATGGAATGCCGAGAACTAAAGCTAAACGAATGCCCCAATTCACAGTTTTCTCGAAACCTTCTTGATCATTCGTTGCACTTAAGCGAGATAACTTTGGCAATACAACTGTGCCCAATGCAACTGCAACTGTACCTAAAGCGAATTCCACTAAACGATCCGAATAATACAACCAAGTCACACTGCCCGTTTCTAAACGTGATGCTAATTGTGTATTGATCAAGATATTGATTTGGCTACTGGATGAACCGATCAATGCCGGCACCATCAATACAATGACTTGTTTCACACCTGGCGCACCAAAAGCAACTTTAGGCACATGCGTTAATAATCTCTGCTGGCGAACGCTATACATCACAATAAAACACTGAATCACGCCTGCAATGAGAACCGCATAGCCCAAACCTAAAATAGGTACTTGTAGGAATTGAACGCTCAAAAATGCGCCAATGATCATTGCAATGTTCAATAAACTTGGTAGTAATGCCGGCAATGCAAAGCGATCCAATGAGTTCAAAACACTCGAATACATTGCGAGCATACAGATCAAAAATACATAAGGGATCATGATTCTGACTAAATCGGCTGTTAATGCAAATTTCTCTGGATCGCTTTTGAACCCACTCGCAAATACCAAGACTAATTCTGGTGCAAAGAATATTCCAAGAATCGTAATGCCGAGTAATACAATCCCTAAAGAACCTGAAACTTCTGCAATGAAGAGTGGCAACTGATCACGTTTTTTCTCATAATATTCACTGAATACAGGCACAAAGGATTGGTTAAATGCACCTTCACCAAAAAATCTACGAAATAAATTGGGAATTCTAAAAGCAACGTTGAAAGCATCCATCATGGCTGTTGCACCAAAATAGCTCGCAAAAANATTCTGGTGCAAAGAATATTCCAAGAATCGTAATGCCGAGTAATACAATCCCTAAAGAACCTGAAACTTCTGCAATGAAGAGTGGCAACTGATCACGTTTTTTCTCATAATATTCACTGAATACAGGCACAAAGGATTGGTTAAATGCACCTTCACCAAAAAATCTACGAAATAAATTGGGAATTCTAAAAGCAACGTTGAAAGCATCCATCATGGCTGTTGCACCAAAATAGCTCGCAAAAACCATGTCACGAATTAAACCTAAAATGCGCGAAACGAGCGTCAATGCACTGATTGTGAATAGTGAGCCTAAAAGCCCTTTCTTATTTGTTTTTTGAGCGATTTCTGCCATGTTTGTCTTGCCAAGAATCAAAGGGCAAATTATAGCAAGATACTACCAAAAGATTCGCTTTTTCACTCAGTCGGCAGTATTATGTATTCTTTATTTTTATATTAAAGTTTACGTATGTTAGAACTTTCATTGGTTTCAATTGTTTGGTCACTCTCATTTTCTTTGATTGGCTTATTCATTTCACCTTATGTTGATCCTTACTTAGCTGTCTTGATTCGAATCCTATGCGGTATTTTGATCTTCTTACCTTTTGTACGTAAAACAGCTTGCCAAGAGATCAAAACACTCATGATCTGTGGTGCTTGCCAATTTGGTTTAACATACATTTTTTTATATCAATCTTTCCAATACATCACAGTGATTGAAGTATTGCTCTTTTCCATCACAACACCGATTTATATTGTGATGATTCACAGCTTCTTTGAAAAACGCTTTGCAATGCGTGCATTTGCAGCTGCATTTTTAGCTGTCATTGGTGCAGGAATCATTCGCTATCAAGCCATTTCACCTTCATTTGTGATTGGCTTTGTATTGATGCAAACCGCAAACTTTGTCTTTGCATTTGGGCAAACTTATTACCAACGCACACAAAAGCAATCCACTAAAAATTATCAGAACTTCTTTTGGTTCTTTGCAGGTGCATTTGTCATCGTATTCCCAACATGGTTATTCTTAGGTACAACGAAATTCACCATGCAAACAAGTACGTTATTATCACTCTTATATGTTGGTTTCTTGGCAACTGGCTTGGGCCAATACTTCTGGTTACAAGGTGCAACTAAAGTATCTGCTGCCACATTATCAGTCATGAATAACTTATTAATTCCGCTTGGCATCGTGATCAACATTCTATTTGGCGGCATTATTGATATGCCTATTGAATTTACAATTGGTTCAACCATCATTTTGTTATCTTTATGGGTTGCAAAACAGCCAAAGAAAAGCCTGATTATGAATCAGGCTAAATAGAGGAGCATCGGAAACTACTGGTGTTACATTTTCGGAGGAATCGTGATGGATTCTTCCGAATCATACAGTGTGACATTCATGGGCACTTCTAATAAAAGGAAACGATTCTTTTTCAAACCTTCCACAACTAAATCATTTTTATCATCAAACGCGATGCAATCACCTTCTGATAATTTGTGACCACGCACTTTGATTTCACCAAAGCAAACGCGTAAGAACAGACCATTATCAGGGTTCTTTTTGTGATAAGTCACTTTTTTCTTAGTATCAACTTGAGAAACTGCCACCCACGCATCTTGGTTGATCTGTGCTGCGTGTGTTGTCACTGAATCTGGTACAACAATATAATGAAAATGGTTATTCACCATATCCATATCAACAGAATGCAAATGATGCCTTGGCGTTAAATCTCGTTTTCTTGGCAACAACCAAATCTTTAAATAGTTCACTTCTTCACGTGGTGAAGCACTATTAATTGCATATTGAATGCCTGATCCTGCACTAATGGTAATCAAGCTCTCTTTCTTCACAATGCAGCAATTAGCTTTACTGTCTGTATATTCAATCGCCCCTGTCAATGGAATTAGAATCACTTCTAAATCACTATGATGATGCTGAGCAAATCGCCCTGGGCCTGTGTAATAGTTGCTGTTTAATAAACGCAATGTGCCAAATTGTATACGTTCAGGATCATAGTAATCACCATGAGAGAAAAATCTATGGCTAGTTAATGCACCCCGCTCACATACATTTAATTCATCGAATCTATAGACTAGATCTGTTTTCATTATTTCCTCGCTCATTTATAATTTTTGCTTATTCTTATCGACAACACTAAGTGAAACTCTTCAATGACGCTTAGACTGTAGCTTTATTATATTAAAATTAACATAAGTTAACATTTATTTTATATATCGAAAGGATGTTACGACTACTTATTATACCCAAAATATTTTCAAAAATATCTATATTTACATTTCAGTATCTTTATATAATATGTCATGTGTTAGACAATCACTGCAAATAAGGACTTTTATGACAAACATAATACTTGTTCATGGATTATTTATGCCAGGTGTTGCCATGATCAAACTGCGTAATTTTTTTGAAGAAAAAGGTTATACAACCACTGTATTTTCTTACCATACAATCAGTGAAACACCCGAGAAAAGCGCAGAGAAACTCAAAGCATTGATTGAATCATTAGGTGATGATAATGCCATTGTGTGCCATAGTTTAGGTGGTTTATTGACACAAAAAACACTCTCTATGATGGAAAATCCTGATCAAAAAGTCCAGAAAGTGGTTTCAATGGGCACACCATGGCAAGGCGCGTCTATCTTAACATTCATGCAGCAATATCGTTTAGATGGCATTGTGGGCAAAAGCTTAGAAATTTTATTACCCAAAGATAATAATGAGTGGCAATTCCCTGATATTGCTTTAGGTTCAATCGCAGGAAAATCAACCATTGGCGCGCGTATTCTCTTTGCACCTGGCAAGAAAATTCCAACAGATGGTACAGTGACAATTGAAGAGACAAAAATAAAGGGAATGACAGATCATACTATCATTCCCGTTAGCCACACAGGACTCATGTTTTCAAATTTGGCGGCGGAAAAAGCCCTGCAGTTTATTCAAAAAAATCATTTTGAAACTAACTAATTTAATTTAGTATTATTTTTTAGCTTCCTGTTGTTCTTGTTCTTTCATTTTACTCATGAAAAACCAAGTAAACCAAGATGCCATTCCAATAATGAAAGCAACACCTAAGAAACTGAATAACACTGGCATTGTAAACCAACCCATCTTTTCCCCCTTGTTAATAGACTTTATTGCAGGAACCACTGGGCTCAGTATAGCCCAGTGTTGAAAAGCATCATTGATAATAATCAACTATATTAATGTTTTACCATAATTATTTTTTATAAATATTTTAATTTTTCTATCAAGATTTCTTATTTCTTTCTTCTAATAAAGTATCAATCACATCATCACCCACGTGGCGATAATCTTGACCTTTAACAAAGTAGAAAATCAATTCACTAATATTTTGACAGCGAGAACTTACTCGCATAATCGCTCTTGCACAATTCAAAGCAATCAAAATATTTGGAATAGATCTTGGATCTTCCATCATGAATGTCATCATCTGACGAATCAACATTTCATAGTTTTGTCCAATGCGCTTCTCTTCCTGATAAATCTTGAGCGCCATATCCATATCCATGCGTGTGAATGCATCTAACACTTCTTTGAGCATTCTCACAACATTATTGCCCATAGAATCTAATGAGCGTAAGAGGCTTTGCTGCTCTTCTGTGAAATCTTGTTTAACAATCTGGCAAATTGCACGCGCTGAATCGCCAATTCTTTCCAACTCTGAAATCACTTTGATGATAGACATGATTAAACGCAAATCGCTTGCTGTCGGCTGACGTTTTGCAATGATTTTCACACATGCTTCATCAATCTCCACTTCCAATTGATTCACTTTTTTATCATTGGCAATCACAGATTCTGCTAAATCTACATCATGCACCAATACAGTGCTGATCGCATCGCTGAATTGTTTTTCAACCAATCCGCCCATTGTCATCACTTCTTTACGGATATGTGCGAGATCTGCATCATACTGCCCAGAAATGTGCTTACCTAAATAATCCATTCAAAATCCCCTTAACCGTAACGACCAGTGATGTAATCTTCTGTTTGTTTTTTCACTGGTGATGTGAAAATATCATCTGTTTTACCATATTCAACCAATTCACCCAAATACATGAATGCAGTGTAATCAGAACAACGTGCTGCTTGTTGCATGTTATGCGTTACGATCACAACTGTATAGCTATCTTTAAGCTCTGTTATGAGCTCTTCAATGCGGCCTGTTGAAATTGGATCCAACGCAGAACATGGTTCATCCAGCAATAACACTTCAGGCTTAATTGCAATCCCGCGTGCAATACATAAACGCTGCTGCTGACCACCCGATAAGCTGTTACCACTTTGATGAATCTTATCTTTCACTTCATTCCATAAAGCCGCTTTTGTCAAAGCCCATTCAACGCGCTCATCCATTTCAACGCGAGATAATTTTTCAAATTGCTTAATACCAAATGCAATGTTGTCATAAATCGACATTGGGAATGGTGTTGGCTTTTGGAAAACCATACCAACTTGTGCTCGGAGCAATGAAACATCACGCTTATCTGTCAAAATATTTTGACCATTCAACAAGATCTCGCCTTCTGCACGTTGCTCTGGATACAACTCATACATTTTGTTAAATGTACGCAATAATGTTGATTTACCACAACCTGATGGCCCGATAAATGCTGTCACTGAGTTCTCTTTAATATCGATAGAGATATCTCTCAATGCATGAAATTTTTGGTAATAAAAGTTTAAATTTTTAACTTCAACTTTGTTTTTGATGCTAGTTTCCATCATGGTTTACCCTTTTTTCTGGCTGAACAATACACGAGCCAAAATATTTAAGAAAAGAACAAATAGCGTAATTAAGAGTACACCTGCCCAAGCTAATTCCTGCCATTCTTGGAATGGGCTCATCGCGAATTTAAAAATGGTCACAGGTAAGTTTGCGATTGGCGCATTTAAATCTGTACTCCAGAATTGGTTGGATAACGCTGTGAATAACAAAGGTGCTGTTTCACCTGCGATACGAGCGATTGCTAATAAAACACCTGTCACAATGCCTGATACTGATGCTTTCAACGTAATCTTTAATATCATTCGCCATCTTGGTGTTCCGAGTGCATAAGCAGCTTCACGCAAATTATTTGGCACTAATAGCAACATGTTTTCAGTTGTTCTCACGATGATTGGCAACTGAATCAATGCCAATGCCACAATCCCTGCCCAACCTGAGAAATGTCCCATTGGCACAATCATCACCATATATACGAATAAACCAATGATAATGGAAGGTGCTGATAATAGAACATCATTGATGAATCGAATCACGCTTGCCAACCAGTTTTTACGGCCATATTCAGCTAAATAAATGCCTGACAAAATGCCTAATGGTGTACCAATGAATGTTGCGATGGTGATTAACAAGAAGCTCCCCATCATCGCATTGGCTAAACCACCGCCTTCAGTATTGGGTGGCGGTGTCATTTCAGTGAATACATCCCAAGATAATCCGCCCACACCTTTTGTGAAGGTTGAATATAAAATCCAAGCCAACCAAACCAAACCGAAGATCACTGCGATCATTGAAATCACAATCGCAATTCTATTTTTAAAACGTCGTCTCGCTTGTAGACGAGTCGCCATTGCTTCATCTCTCATTAGCGATTCCCCTCTTTCTGGCTCAAGCGCAACAACATAATCTTAGACAATGCGAGTACGATGAATGTAATCACAAATAAAATTAAACCTAACTCCATCAACGCTGCTGAATGCAAGCCTTGCTCTGCTTCAGCAAACTCATTCGCCAATGATGATGTGATACTGTTACCTGGCATGAATAATGAGAAGCTATCCAATTGGTAAGTATTACCAATCACGAATGTTACAGCCATCGTTTCACCTAGCGCTCGACCCAAGCCCAACATCACGCCACCAATCACACCATTTTTTGTGTAAGGTAAAACAATGTGGCGAATACATTCCCACGTTGTACAGCCAATGCCGTAAGCCGCTTCTTTCATTAATGTTGGCGTTTGCTCAAACACATCACGCATCACAGAAGTGATGTATGGAATGATCATGATTGCCAAGATGAAACCTGCTGCCAATAAACCAATACCAAATGCAGGGCCTGTGAAGAAGATATTCACAATCGGAATACTTGCAAACACATCATTCAATGGCATTTGGAAATATTCAGCAAAGATTGGCGCAAAAACAAACAATCCCCACATACCATAAACGATACTAGGAATTGCCGCGAGTAATTCAATTGCGATACCTAAAGGGCGCCTTAGCCATACTGGCGATAATTCTGTCAGGAAGAATGCGATACCAAAACTCACAGGGACAGCAATCACCAATGCAATGACAGATGTGATGATCGTACCGTAAATAGGTACTAGAGCACCATATTCATCCATTGGCGGATCCCAGTTCTTATCCCATAAGAATGGCAATCCAAATTCTTTAATGCTTGGCCAAGAAGCAATAATTAACGAAATAATAATGCCGCTCAACAACACAAGGACAAAAACCCCTGAGAATCGAACGACATTATCAAAAATTAGATCCCCAACCTTCGAAGGGGATCTCATATTAGTTTTCATTTTAGCCATAAATTCCGACTATTTCCTATTTCAATTATAGAGCGTTACCACTTGAATCTTTTAATTCTGCAGCCCATGCTTTCTTGATTTCTTCTACTACATTACTTGGTAATACTGCGTAATCTAGAACAACTGCTTCTTTTGTTCCATTTGCATAAGCCCAATCGAAGAATTTCAATACTTCTTTAGCTTTTGCTGCATCTGCTTGTGTCTTTTGCAACAAGATGAATGTTGTAGAAGTGATCGGCCATGCATTGTCACCCGTTTGGTTTGTTAAGTCTTGCGCAAATGATTCGCTCCACTTAGCATCTTTTGCTGCTGCACTGAAGTTATCAGCTGAAGGAGAAACTACTTTACCATCTGCTGTATAAAGTTTTGTGTAAGCCAAGTTATTTTGCTTAGCATATGCATATTCAACATAACCAATTGAACCTGGTAAACGTTGTACGAAAGCTGCAACGCCATCGTTACCTTTACCACCAACACCTACAGGCCATTTAACTGTTGTGCTCTTACCAACTTCTTTATCCCAAGAAGAGTTCACTTTGCTTAAGTAGCTTGTGAATACGAATGTTGTACCTGAACCATCCGCACGACGAACAACATTGATTTGTTGATTTGGCAATGTCACATTTGGATTCAATTTAGAGATTGCTGCATCATTCCAGTTTTTGATTTTGCCTAAGTAGATGTCACCTAATGTTTGGCCATCTAAAACTAATTGGTTTGATTCAATACCTTTGACATTCACAGCAACAACTACACCGCCGATCACTGTTGGGAACTGCATCAAACCATCTGTTGCTAATTGATCATCTGCTAAAGGCGCATCGCTCGCACCGAAATCAACAGTTTTAGCATTGATTTGCTTAATACCGCCAGATGAACCAATTGCTTGATAGTTAATTTTCACGCCAGTAGCTTTATTGTATGTATCTGCCCATTTTGCATAAACTGGCGCTGGGAAAGAAGCACCTGCACCTGTGATGTTTACATCAGCATTTGCAACACCAAATGAAGCTACAGCAGTTAAAGCAACAGTCCAACCTAACTTTTTCATAAAAACTCCTTATTGAGTGATCTTTCTTAATTGACTGTGTGCATTCTAAAAAATGAATGTGACACTAAGATGACAAAGAAAAAATTATTTCATTTATTTTGAAATAAATTCACGAGGGATCACGAAAGAGAATGTAGAGCCTTGATCTAAAACGCTTTCAATGCGTAACTGAGCATTGCCATGATTACGTAAAGCATGTTTTACAATGGCTAAACCCAATCCAGAACTATTCTTGTGATGAGTATGTGATGAATCCACTTGATAAAAACGCTCTGTTAACCGATTCAAATGATGCCTTGCAATGCCAACACCATTATCCTCAACACTGAAATATGGGCCTTTCACCATAGATTTCCATGTCACAGTTATGGTTGTACCTTTAGGATTATGCTTAATTGCATTATCAATTAAGTTACACATCACACTATAAATTTGATCCTGATAACCACGAATATTCAAACCCTCTTCAATATTCGCTTCAATCGTATAATTGGCATGAGTTTCTTGCAGGCTATGAATCAGCATTTGTAATAAACTGGCGATATCAATCTTCACCATTGGCAAATGGGATGACATATTTTCAATTTTACTGAGTAATAATATCTGGCTAATCAAAGATTCCATGCGAGTAATTTGGGATTCAACTTTGCTCAAAGCATCTTGGCAATTGTCCATGGGAATCAATTCATCTTGAAACATTTCCACATAGCCTTTGACAACACTTAATGGCGTACGTAATTCATGGCTTGCATGCGTGAAAAAGTCTTTGCGCTGCTGTTCTGCTAAATAAACTTGATCCACATTACGCGCAACCACAATATGGCGGTTCTGTTCATAAGGTAAAACACGAAACTCAATGTAATAACGCTGATGAATTTTAACCGTTAAAGGTTCTTTAAAATTTTCTTGCTGAAGGTATTTTGCAAATTCAGGATTTCGTACCAAGTTAACAATGTTCTGCCCTTTATCATCTGGCCAGCGAATGCCTAACTGTTGCTTAACCTGCTGATTGCACCATTGAATATTACCAATATCATCCACAATAACTAAGGCATCTGGCGATGATTCAACGCCATGCCTAAATAAGCGTATAATCGCCGCTAATTCATTCTGACGCTGACGTAAACGCTGTTGATGCTTATGCAATCCATAATAGATAATTTCCCAACTACCAAAGCTATTGGGGGGATAGAGAACATTTTGCTGCCAAATCCAACGGGATAATTTGAATAAATTATATAAATGCCAACCGACCAAAATGACCATACCGATTAACAAACAGAGAATCACATGCTGAATCAGCAACCCAATCACAACTGAAACCACTAATGTGATGAGCACTTCTATTAAAAACCGCCTAAGAAAAGTCTCTTTTAACACAATTCACCTTAATCCTTAGATTGTGAAGATAAGCGATAACCTGCGCCGCGAACCGTTTGAATCATACGATGCGCATCTTTACTCTCTAATTGTTTACGTAAACGACCAATATGAACATCTATCGTACGATCATCGATATAAACATCATTGCCCCAAATGTGATCAATCAATTGATCTCGGCTAAATACACGCTCAACACGCTGCATCAAAAAGCACAATAACTTGTACTCTGTTGGACCTAATTCGATTTCCTCACCATCCACAAACACACGATGTGATTCCAAATCCACAGATAAGTTATTCACTTGTAATTTAGGCTTATCTTCCGGGTAAATACGGCGCAATAGTGCTTTCATACGTACCAACAGCTCTTTATTAGAGAAAGGTTTCGTGATGTAATCATCCGCACCAGCATCAAACCCTTCCACTTGATCATCTTCAGCTGCTTTTGCCGTCAGCATGATGATAGGAATCTCTTTCAGTTTTTCATCTTTGCGTAGTCGCTTAACTACTTGAACACCTGAACCACCAGGAATCATCCAGTCGGATAATACAATGTGAAACTCTTTATCAGCAATTAACGATACTGCTGTGTGATAATCAGGAGCTTCCAACACATCAAAGTTATTATTCGTTAATAACAACTTCAACATGCTTCTCAGCGCTTCATCATCTTCAATCAATAATACTGTTTTCTTCATCAATATATTTTCTCAAATTGAAATATGACAATTATGCTTCAATTTTATGACAGTTTTATGAATCCCAAATAAAAATAAGCAGAACATAGTCTGCTTATTTTATATCATTCATCCATCTTCACTCTATTATCTAAAACCAAAACGCCAAATATCAATCGTACAAGAATTGCCAATCATATTCTGGCTACGATCTATCTGACCATCTTTGTAGAATAACTCTGTATCCAATTCACCTTTTTCATTCCATACACGGCACCAGCCATCATTCACACCATTTTTATATGACGCTTCAGCAACTTTGAAACCTGTAGGTGCATTTTTAATTAAGCTACCTTCTCTCTTGTTGCCAATTGCACCAAATACATGGCTCAATATGCCATTAGTATAAAATGCCTGTGTTGTTAAAATGCCTGTCTTTTCATCTAATGTCTCTTTCATACGAAGTGAGCCATCTGGGTAAAAGGAGGTAGAACCCACTACTTTATTATCTTTATATTCTGTTTCAGAAGATTGTTTGCCATCTTGGTACCAATTTTTTGTTGCACCATGTTTCTTTCCAGCAACATAAGAAATTTCTGTTTTAACATTACCGTTGTTATAAAAGTTCTTCTGAACACCATCCAAAAGATTATCTCTATATTCAGACTCTTCTACTAAACGTCCATTAGTATCCCAAGCTTTAAATAAGCCTTCTAATTTACCGTCTTTCATCATGTATTCTTCACGAGGTTTGCCTTCCTCATAGAAAACAACAACTTTCTCCGTGTCATCGTCTAGCTTTTCATTTTTACGAATTGCGCTATTAGATGTTGTGTTTCCAGTTTCTGCATTAAAGTTTGGATCTAAAGCACGAGGGCCATACAAACGAACCAATTCTGCTTGCTGTTCCATTTCCTCTTTTAAACCAGGATTCGCATCATAGATTTGATCCATCATCACTTGATAACGTTCTTCTTCTTTTTTACCTTCCATGACGTTATAAACTTGTATGCCTGCATAAACCAATAGCAATGCACCAAAAACGATTAGTAATTTTTTAGTTGATGGGTCCAATCTCATTATTATCCTCACAGAGCCTGTTGCTGCAAATTTCGGTTAATTATACATTAATTTATTTGTTGTTTGAGTCATTATTGCATGGACACAAACACGAATCAAAAAAAAACCTGACATATAGTCAGGTTTTCATGATATGGTGCCTAGGGCCGGAATCGAACCGGCACGACCGTTAAGGGTCGGCAGATTTTAAGTCTGCTGCGTCTACCAATTTCGCCACCCAGGCATGGATTGCGTTGAGGTGCGTATAATATCCATTTATAATAACCTTGGCAAGTAACTGACTAAAAATAGATCAATTTTCGGAGAAATTAATGAAATCAATTATGAACTTTCGCACCTTCAATGACCTAAGAACCAAGGAAAATTCGAGGATTCAAGAGAATAAACTTTTCAGAAGTGCTGCACCAGAATATGGTACAGAAGATGACTTCATTCAGCTCAAAAATTTCCAATTAAATACAATTATCGACTTTAGAGATGAGCATGAGAAGAAAATTTTGCTTCAAGAAAAGTTTAATGAGCAATTTCATCGCCAATCTGCAGCAATGAATGTTGCAAACTTCTTCGATCATGAAGAAATTAAACGCATTGGGCTTAATAATGACAACATTGATGTGTACTATAAAAATATTTATCGTGTATTGCCCACACACTTTCACGCTCAATATCAGATTTTAGCCAATGCTCTCAATGAAGGACAAACTTTCCTATTTCACTGTAGTGCAGGCAAAGATCGAACAGGATTTGCAGCTTATTTAATTTTAAGTGCATTAGGCGTTCATCAAGACGATATCATGAAGGATTACTTACGTTCTAATGATGCTGCATTGGCACTGTATGAATCACGAAAGAACGAGCGCTCAAATCTACCAACAGATCAATTACCCAAAGAAACAATACAACGACTGTTTGGCGTACAGGCAGAATATCTAGATACTGCTATACAATCCATCCAAGAAAACTACAAAGGTAGCGAACGCTACCTTTCAGAGATACTACAAGCGGATATTCATGCTATCCGCCAGCATTATTTAATATAGACAATCAAACATAATAGGATCGTCATAGGAATGATCACTAACAATGAAATTCCTATACGCTCCCACGCTGATGCTTTCAATAAACTACGACTCAAAACAACAATCCTTTCAACCACAACGTTGTATTTTTAATCCAAACAAAGAATTCTACATTTTTCATATAGCCATACAACATATATGGCACAACAATTCCTAGCACAATGATGATGATCAATGCTAACCATGGCTTATTACCGCTCATTTCTTTTGCCATTGGTGAATGCCATTCACCCTCTTTACGCGAGCCAACCACCATAGTTTTCACTAGGTTTTGCCCTTTAAAGAAGAAATATCCTAAAATTGCTGTAATGTGCAAACCAACCATCACGTAAATCACATATAAATTGTATTGATGAATCGTTTTAAAATAACTACGTGTATTACCTGAAATCAATTTATACAATGGAGAATCTTGGTGTAGATAAGTATTATCCGTTAAGAATAAGCCTGTGATCGTTTGTACAAGTAAGACAGCCAACATGAATAAAACCATATAGGCACCCATTGGGTTGTGCCCTTCTGTTTTGCTCACACCATAACGCAAATAGTTATAAATACTTACTGGACCTTTTAAAAAATCCCAAAACTTCGCCGTCGAACTACCAATTACCCCCCAAATCACACGAAATAATAATAAAATTAGAACAAATACACCTGCATATTGATGCGCTGTAATATTTTCTTTATTAATTGTATAAATACATACAACAATCATCACAGCCAATGCCCAGTGAAACAACCTAATTGGAAGATCCCAGACCTGAATTTTCTTCATTTTACATTCCTTTATTAATATTAATTTTACTATTGTATAAAAACATGTCTGTTCTGGCGAGTTTATTCAGTTTGCAAAGTATAAATTACTTGCTATATTCAGAAAAATATCAAAATTATTTACATTATTACTACAAGGAGAATATATGAGGCGTATTTTTAATTTCATCAATAATTATAGCTTAATACAGCAAATTATCGTTGGGCTAGTATTAGGTATTATTATTGGCTTCACATCCAAAACAGCTTCTGCAACGGTTGCAATTTTTGGTGAAATCTTTGTGAATGGCTTAAAAGCTATTGCGCCTGTATTAGTATTTTTCCTAATTATGGCTGCCATTGCAAAATATAGAACGAATACAAAAAATCAATCTGCAATTCGCCCCATCTTAATCCTATATATGATTGGTACATTTGCAGCCGCTGTTGTTGCCGTTGTTGTGAGTTATATTTTCCCAATCACTCTTACATCATTGCCTGCTGCTGCAGTTCAAGCATCACCAAGTAATATCATTGATGTATTGCATGACTTAGTCATTAAAATGGTTGATAACCCTGTTAATGCGATTGTTTCAGCGAACTATATTGGCTTACTATTTTGGGGCATCGTTTTTGGCTTTGCATTGAGACAAGCAAGTCATACAACCCGTAAATTCATTGAAGATGTAGCAGAAGTGGTAACGAAAGCTGTACGTTTTGTGATTAAATTCGCACCGTTAGGTATTTTAGGCTTAGTTGCTTCAACGATTTCAGAAACTGGTGCTGAAGCATTAGTTGGCTACATACAATTAGTATTAGTATTGCTATTAGCAATGGCAATAGTTGCTTTTGTCATCAACCCTGCAATTGTATATTGGAAAATCCGCTCAAACCCTTATCCATTAGTATTAACATGCCTCAAAGAAAGTGGTTTAACTGCATTCTTCACACGTAGTTCAGCTGCAAATCTACCCATTAACTTAGCATTATGTCGCAAATTAGATGTGGATGAAGAAACTTATAGTATTTCAATGCCATTAGGTGCCGCTATCAACATGGCAGGAGCGGCTGTGACAATCACAATCTTCACATTAGCAGCAGTTCACACATTAGGCATTAAAGTTGATTTTTTATCCACAATATTACTCAGCGTTGTCGCGACAATTGGTGCATGTGGCGCATCAGGTGTTGCGGGTGGTTCATTATTATTGATCCCGCTAGCATGTAGTTTATTTGGCATTGATAATACTATTGCAATGCAATTAGTTGCGATTGGCTTTATCGTGGGCGTTATACAAGATTCTGTCGAAACAGCCATCAACTCCTCAACAGATGTATTGTTTACAGTAGCAGCAGATCGCGCTTTAAAGAGAACTTTAGATCCAATTCCTCGCCTATCTGATGAAGAGAAAACCTCATAATCCTATATCCCTCTAACATTCTTCTCTTTAGGAAGTATGTTAGAGAAACTCCATTTAAACAGTACTTACTATTTATAAATATAAAATATATAGATATAAAAAAACCTGCTTTCGCAGGTTTTTTATTGAACTGATTACAGTGATTAAATTTTACCAATTTTACGGTAACGTTCAATCGCATCAATCTTCGCATTGATCTCACGTAATTCTGTTTGAGCTTTAGCAAAGTTGAAATCATCATTTTGCTTTTGCAACATTGATTCAACACGCTCTCTCGCAGCTTTAGCTTCAGCTTCATCAAGATCATCTGCTCTTTCCGCAGATTCAGCCAAAACGATAATCTGATTAGGTTGAATTTCAAGAATACCACCTGAAATCCAGAACACATCTTCAGAACCGTTAGTTGTCTTTAATCGAACTTGACCAGGCACAAGCTGAGTTAACAATGGTAAGTGACCAGGAAAAATACCTAGCTCACCAGAGATACTTGTACCTGCAAAAAAAGTGACATCTCCAGAAAACAATTCTTTTTCTGCGCTTACGATGGCAACATGCATTGTATTCATTGAGACTCCCTATTCCGTTAGATTAAAGCTTAGCAGCACGTGCTCTTGCTTCTTCAATATCACCAACCATGTAGAAAGCTTGTTCTGGCATTGAGTCACACTCACCTGCCAAAATTGCTTTAAAGCTAGCAATAGTATCTTTCAAGCTTACATATTTACCAGGCGCACCTGTAAATACTTCAGCAACATGGAAAGGTTGAGACAAGAAACGTTGAATCTTACGAGCACGTTGTACGATTTGTTTATCATCTTCTGACAACTCATCCATACCCAAGATTGCAATGATATCCTTCAACTCTTTGTAACGCTGAAGAGTTGTCTGAACACCACGAGCAACATCATAATGCTCTTGACCGATTACTTGTGGATCTAACTGACGTGAAGTTGAATCCAAAGGATCTACCGCTGGGTAAATACCTAAAGAAGCGATATCACGTGACAATACGATTGTCGCATCCAAGTGAGCAAACGTTGTTGCTGGCGATGGATCTGTTAAGTCATCCGCAGGAACGTAAACAGCTTGAACTGATGTGATAGAACCTTTCTTCGTAGATGTAATACGCTCTTGAAGAACACCCATCTCTTCAGACAATGTAGGTTGATAACCTACCGCTGATGGCATACGGCCTAACAATGCAGATACTTCTGTACCAGCCAATGTATAACGATAGATGTTATCGATAAACAATAGAACGTCTTTACCTTCATCACGGAAATATTCAGCCATTGTCAAACCAGTCAAAGCAACACGTAAACGGTTACCAGGTGGTTCATTCATCTGACCATATACCATCGCAACTTTATCAAGTACGTTAGAATCTTTCATTTCGTGATAAAAGTCATTACCTTCACGAGTACGCTCACCAACACCAGCAAACACAGATAAACCTGAGTGAGCTTTAGCGATATTGTTGATCAATTCCATCATATTTACAGTTTTACCAACACCAGCACCACCGAACAAACCTACTTTACCACCTTTAGCGAATGGGCATAATAAGTCGATTACTTTGATACCAGTTTCCAATAACTCTGTAGAACCTGATTGTTCTTCATAACTAGGTGGTTTACGGTGAATACCCCAATGATCTTGCGCAGCAACATCACCAGCGTGATCCACAGGTTGACCCAATACGTTCATGATACGACCCAATGTCGCTGCACCTACCGGTACAGAGATAGGACCTTTTGTATCAGTCACAACTAAATCACGTTGTAAACCATCTGATGAACCCATTGCGATTGTACGCACTACGCCATCACCTAATTGTTGTTGAACTTCAAGAACTAAATCCTGACCTTCAACTTTTAATGCATTATAGATACCAGGAACTGAATCGCGTGGAAATTCTACGTCTACGACCGCCCCTATAATCTGAATAATTTTTCCTGACATATTTAACCTCTAAAAATTACTATTCTCATTCAATCTGCCCAGATTTATAGGGCTGCGGCTCCGCCAACAATTTCAGAAATTTCCTGAGTGATTGCAGCTTGACGTGCTTTGTTATAAACAAGTTGTAAGTTCTCAACAATCTCTTGAGCATTGTCTGTTGCAGCTTGCATCGCGATCATTCGTGCTGCCATTTCGCATGCAATATTTGCAACAACTGCTTGATAAATTGTTGATTCAACATAACGATTGAGAACAACATTAATCAATTTTTTAGGATCCATATCGTAGATATAGTCCCATTTCATTGTTTGTTCTAAATCAATCGCATCATCATCCTGTTTGCCAACCTCAGCTTTCAGCGATTCGAATGTAGATAAGTCTATTGGTAACAACTGCATGCCAACGGGTTTTTGAACCATTGTATTGACAAAAATATTGCCATAAATGCGTAATTCATCAATCTCACCATTACGGTAAGCTGTCAACATTACGTTCATTACGCCCAATAGCTGAGCCATTGTAGGTTGATCACCTAAATGACTCGCAGTTGCTAAGATTTTTCCACCATAACGATTAAAGAATGTATTAGCTTTATTACCGATAGTTGCAAACTCGATAGTTTTACCTTCGTTTGACCATCTAGCAATGTCCGCACTGAGGAGCTTGAATAAGTTATTATTCAAGCCACCGCATAAACCACGGTCACTACTTACAACAATAATGCCAACTTTCTTTACTTCACGTTTGGTTAAATAGACATGATCAAATTCAACATCAGCCTGTGAAAGATGAGAAACTAATTTCACAATTTGCTTCGCATAAGGGCTTGTTGCTAGCATTTGATTTTGCGTTTTACGCATCTTACTAGCAGCAACCATTTGCATAGCGCCTGTGATTTTCTGAGTGTTTTTAACACTCTTAATCTTTGTACGTATCTCTTTACCAACGGCCATGAAAAGATCCTAATATTTAAAATAAAGAAAGAGAAAAATTACTTAACCCAAGCTTCTGTCGATTTATACGACTTAATAGCTTGTGTAAATTGGTTTTCAATTTCATCATTGTAATTACCAGTCTCATTGATTTGCTTCATGAGATCAGCTTTTTCAATATTCATCGTAGTTATTAAGCCTACTGCAAACGCACCAATTTCTTTCACATTGATATCGTCTAAATGACCTTTTTCAACTGTGAACAAAATTACAGCCATTTCAGATACTGAATATGGACGGTATTGTGCTTGTTTCATCAACTCCATAACACGCTCACCACGTTCTAACTGCTTACGTGTTGCTTCATCTAGATCAGATGCGAACTGAGAGAACGCTTCCAATTCACGGTATTGAGCCAATGCCAAACGAACACCACCACCCAATTTCTTGATGATTTTAGTCTGTGCAGCACCACCAACACGTGATACAGAAATACCAGCATTGATCGCAGGGCGAATACCAGCATTGAATAAGTCTGATTCTAAGAAGATCTGACCATCTGTAATAGAGATTACGTTTGTTGGAACGAACGCAGATACGTCACCTGCTTGAGTTTCAATGATTGGTAATGCTGTTAAAGAACCAGTTTTACCTTTCACTTCACCATTTGTGAACGCTTCAACATAATCAGCATTTACACGTGCAGCACGTTCAAGTAAACGTGAGTGTAAATAGAATACGTCACCTGGGTAAGCTTCACGGCCTGGTGGACGACGTAATAACAATGAAATCTGACGATACGCAACCGCTTGTTTAGATAAGTCATCATAAATGATCAACGCATCTTCACCACGATCACGGAAATATTCACCCATTGTGCAACCAGCGTATGCTGATAAATACTGCATTGCAGCAGGATCAGCAGCACTTGATGCTACAACGATTGTGTGCGCCATTGCATCATTTTCTTCCAATTTACGAACGATGTTCGCAATTGTTGAGTTTTTCTGACCAATCGCAACATAGATACATTTAACGCCTGTACCTTTTTGGTTGATGATTGTATCAATTGCAATCGCAGTTTTACCTGTTTGTCTGTCACCGATGATTAACTCACGCTGACCACGACCAACTGGTACCATTGAGTCGATAGCGATATAACCTGTTTGTAAAGGCTCATCAACTGATTGACGCTCAATTACACCTGGTGCTAACTTCTCAATTGGTGCTGACAAAGTAGTATTGATTGGACCTTTACCATCGATTGGTTGACCCAATGTGTTCACAACACGACCCAATAATTCTGGACCAATTGGAACTTCCATTACTTTACCAGTACATTTAACTACGTCGCCTTCAGATACTTTTGCATAATCACCTAAAAGTACAACGCCTACTGAATCACGCTCTAAGTTCAACGCCAAACCGCGTACACCGTGAGGTAATTCAACCATTTCGCCCTGCATTACAGCACCTAAGCCGTATACAGTAGCAATACCGTCAGTCAAGCTAATAACTGTACCTTCAGTACTTGCTTCTGGCTTTACATCAAATTCTTCAATCTTAGATTTGATAAGATCACTAATTTCTGATGGATTCAATTGCATAATTCAAATCATCCTTTAAACATAATAAATTCTTTTATCGTAAATCCACTAAGCTGACTGCACCAAAAAAGAAGTCATTTGCTCTAAACGTCCTCTTACTGATCCATCCATTACCCAGTCGCCAGCTTTAATAACTGCGCCACCGATTAAATTCGGATCAACTGAAACATTCAATTTAATGCTTTTTTGGAAATGCTTTTCTAATGCTTTTACGAACATTTCATTTTCTGCTTCTTTCACTTCAAAAGCTGACACTAAATCAACTTCTACGATAGATTCGTCTGAAAGAACCATTTCATCATACGCTTGGCGAATGGATGGAAATACGTCGTAACGCTTAGCGCTTAAAATTACTGATAAAAAATTAGCTTCTTGATTCGTTAGCTTACGTTTCAATAACGTAGCCACTGCTGTTTGCAAAAACTGAGTTTTTTCTTGCAGAGAAAAATCAGGGCGAGAGATAAAATCACTCGCCTCTACATCGGCACTAATCTCATCGAGTACAGCCAAAAGATTACTCCAGCCAGAAATAGTATTCTCTTCCTTAGCAATCAAAAACACTGCTTTGGCATAGGGACGAGCAACTGTAATATAATCTGTCATGACTAACTATTGCCTTATAAACGTGATGCTAAATCTTTCAACATTGACTCGTGCGTTGCGCGATCTACTTCTTTACCTACGATCTTACCTGCACCTTCTAGTGCTAGTGCAACCACTTCTTGTCTTAGTTTTTCTTTAGCTTGATTAGTTTCAACTAAAATCTGATCTTGCGCATTCTGAAGTTGCTTATCAGCCACTTCTTTAGCTTGTGCTCTTGACGCTTCAACAGCTTCTTCTGCGCGCTTATTTGCAAGCGTAACAATAGAAGATGCTTCTTGTTTTGCATCTTTTAAAAGCAACTTAACTTGCGAATCAGCTTCTAATTTCTCCGCAACGCTATCTTCAGCAGCTTTTAAGCCATCTGCGATTTTGGCACGACGTTCGTCGAGTGCTTTAATCATTGGTGGCCAAATGAATTTCATTACGAACCATACCAATGTAAAGAAGACAACAAACTGTGCAAATAAAGTAGCATTTAAATTCATGATGTATCTGCCTGTCTATTCTAATCTATGCATAAAAGGCGTTTGGTGAACTGCGCCAAACGCCACGAAATGGAGTTATTACTTGAATACAACCATTGCAAAGAAGATAGCGATACCAACACCGATCAAGAATGCCGCATCTACAAGACCAACAAGAATAAATACTTTAGGTAACAATTTGTCCATCATTTCTGGTTGACGTGCTGAAGATTCAACATACTTTGAACCTAACAATGCAATACCAATTGCCGCACCGATAGCACCTAAACCAACGATAATTCCACACGCTAAAGCAATCATGCCCATGTCCATTTTTTTCTCCTAAAAATATAAAATAACTAACTAAACTAACAAAACACCAACCAAATCGATTGAATTCTTAATGAGCCTCATGAGCCTGACCAAGATAAACCAAAGTCAAAGTCATAAAGATATAGCCTTGAAGAACAATGATCAAGATATGGAAAATAGCCCATGCTGATCCTGCTAACCAATGCAATCCGAAACCCCACCATGTCCCTGTTGCACCTAAAAGAGCAATCAAAGCAAAGATCAGTTCGCCTGCGAACATATTACCAAAAAGTCGCATACCCAATGAGAACGCTTTAGAAATATATTCAACAATATTTAAGATAATATTAAATGGTAATAAATAAATACCGAAAGGTGCAGTGCAAAGCTCTTTCAAGAAGCCACCAACCTTTTTAACTTTAAACGAGTAGAAAAGAATCAATGCCAATACAGCCATAGACATACCCAATGGGCCATTTACGTCAGCTGTAGGAAGAATTCTTTGGTGTGCGATGTCTAAACCGAACACATTAATTAAAGTCATTGGTAGATCTACTGGCACTAAGTCCATACAGTTCATTACAATAACCCATAAGAAAATTGTTAAGCCCAATGGTGCAATATAACCATTTGGACCGCTTACTAATGTTTTGGATTGGGTTTCAGCAAATTCAACAAGAATTTCTACCGCAGCTTGAAAGCGTGTTGGCACTCCTGATGAAGCTTTACGTGATGCTCTAAATAAAAAGAANGCAATCCGAAACCCCACCATGTCCCTGTTGCACCTAAAAGAGCAATCAAAGCAAAGATCAGTTCGCCTGCGAACATATTACCAAAAAGTCGCATACCCAATGAGAACGCTTTAGAAATATATTCAACAATATTTAAGATAATATTAAATGGTAATAAATAAATACCGAAAGGTGCAGTGCAAAGCTCTTTCAAGAAGCCACCAACCTTTTTAACTTTAAACGAGTAGAAAAGAATCAATGCNAAAAGTCGCATACCCAATGAGAACGCTTTAGAAATATATTCAACAATATTTAAGATAATATTAAATGGTAATAAATAAATACCGAAAGGTGCAGTGCAAAGCTCTTTCAAGAAGCCACCAACCTTTTTAACTTTAAACGAGTAGAAAAGAATCAATGCCAATACAGCCATAGACATACCCAATGGGCCATTTACGTCAGCTGTAGGAAGAATTCTTTGGTGTGCGATGTCTAAACCGAACACATTAATTAAAGTCATTGGTAGATCTACTGGCACTAAGTCCATACAGTTCATTACAATAACCCATAAGAAAATTGTTAAGCCCAATGGTGCAATATAACCATTTGGACCGCTTACTAATGTTTTGGATTGGGTTTCAGCAAATTCAACAAGAATTTCTACCGCAGCTTGAAAGCGTGTTGGCACTCCTGATGAAGCTTTACGTGATGCTCTAAATAAAAAGAATAGAACAATAATACCCGATACAATCGACCAAAGGACCGTATCTACGTTGATCAAACTAAAATCCACAAAGTTTTCTTGTGGCAAATCTGTCTGAGTCATATTAACGAGGTGATGCTCGATATAACTACTAGCGGTAATCTCTTCTGCTGACATATCTTGTCCCAATCTAAATTTTAATGCTTGATATCCTGCTTCAAATATTTATGACCAAAGCCCATCACAACAACAGGGAGATACACCGTAATGATGACCCCTATTAAAAATGCAATCCAGCTAGGATCTTTTAAATATTTAATACTGCTCGCGAGCAATATTGCACTGATAAATTTATTTACAAACGCACCCAACCAAAAAATTACTTGCTTACTCTGAATCCAAAATGATAAAAAGATAACAAATAAGTTTGGTAAGATGATAGAAAGCCCCGCCCAAAAGTAGGATCTTCCAACACTTTCCCCTACAATTGCCCAAAGCAAAATTGAGGCACTTAGCGTAATGATCAATTGGATCGTTATTACTTGCTTCATCACTTCAAAACACCTTCGGCAAAAGTAGCTCGATTATAAGCAGTTAGCCTCCAAAGTCAATCTTTTTCACAAGGAAATTTGATAAAAAAGGCGAACTAGTTAAATTTATTGCACCCCAATTTTTTGCAAAATCCCGTCCAATTGATCCAACGAATCATAATGAATTGTCATTTTGCCTTTGCCTTTTTTATCTGATTGAAAACCAACTTTTGCACCAAATAATTGGCTCAAATCATTTTCTAATTTTACAACATCTGGATCTCTTTTTGCAGGCTTCACTTTTTCCATCGGTTGCACACCTTCTTTCATTAATCGCTCAACTTCTCGAACTGTTAATGATTTCTCAATGATCAACTCCGCCATTTGAATTTGCTCTAAATGTTTCAAAGGCAAAATCGCACGCGCATGTCCCATGTCAATTTTTCGAGCCAACAACCATTCCTGCACTTTTGGTGCCAACTCCAATAAACGAATCACATTACTCACAGCTGAGCGTGAACGACCAATCAATTCGCCCACTTCTTGGTGCGTTAACTCAAATTCAGTAATAAATCTTGCGATTGCTTCTGCTTCTTCAATGGGATTCAGATCTTCACGTTGAATATTTTCAATCAAAGCAACAGCCAAAGCTTCTTGATCAGTCATTGATTGAATGATCACAGGTACTTTTTCTAACTCAGCAATTTGTGATGCGCGCCAACGACGCTCACCTGCTAAAATCTCATATTTTTTCTGACCATCTTTTGTTACTTCACGCACAACCAATGGTTGAATAATGCCTTGAGACCTTATAGATTCTGCCAAAGCATCTAATGCGTCTGCATCAAACAACTTACGAGGTTGGTACATACCTGGCAACAAAAACTCGATTGGCATCTCTTTAATCGAACCATAACCAGCTTCTTTATTCGTATATACTTCGTTATTTTTTGTTGAGTCTTGGGTTGGCAATTTTGTTTTATTCAATAAAACATCCAAACCACGACCTAATCCGCGTTTTTTCAAATCACTTCCCTCATTTCTTATTTACGCTTACTTCGACGGCTGATTTCTTTAGCGAGTTCATTATACGCAATCGCCCCTTTAGAAGAAGAATCATACTTCACAATAGATTCACCAAAACCTGGTGCTTCAGCCAATCGAACATTTCTTGGAATCATTGTCTCTAATAATTTATCGCCAAAATGCTCTTGTAAATTTTCAGATACTTGTAGTGCTAAAGCATTTCGGCCATCGTACATTGTTCTTAAGATACCTAAAATATCCAACTCAGGGTTTGTTGTACTTTTCACTTCTTCAATGGTTTGCATCAAAGCGGACAAGCCCTCTAACGCATAGTATTCACACTGCACAGGCACAAGCACATGATCCGCAGCTGTCAATGCGTTGAGCGTCAACATATTCAATGATGGCGGACAATCAATGATGATAAAGTTAAAATTGCTCTGCACTGGCGCTAGTGCTTCTTTCAATACAAAAGCACCCTGCTCTCTTTGCGTCAAAAGAACTTCTGCACCTGTTAAATCGCCATTTGCGCCAATCAATCGAATAGCATTTTCCTCCAATTCAATGATCACTTCATTGATGGAAACATCATCCAACAACAAATCCACAGTGCCTAGCTCAATGGAATGCTTATCTACGCCCATGCCAGTTGTGGCATTGCCTTGAGGATCTAAATCGATCAATAAAACATTAGGACGAGCCTTCATTCCCGCCAAACACGCTGCCAAATTCACAGCTGTGGTTGTTTTACCAACGCCGCCTTTCTGATTCGTAACCGCTATGATTGCCACAAAGCCCTTCCTATAATTATTATTAACTTGAACGAAAGAAGTATATCAAATCCTTAGCAAGACAAAATAACCAAATGTCGTGCATCATTTAATTTAGGCACAGATAATTTAATAATCTCGCTATGATAACCTTCTTCTGCAAACTGCCATTCATCTGGTGTTACATGGCCTTTCATTGCTGCAAAACAACCAGCATCTGCCAATAAATGTTTTGACCAAGTCACCATATCTTCAGCATTTGCAAATGCACGTGATAAAATGACATCAAACAATTCTGTTGGCTGATAATCTTGCACTCGCGAATGCACGATTTCAATATTTTTAATACCTAACTCTATCTTCATTTGAGTCATAAAGCGTGTGCGCTTGCTATTAGTATCCAACAATACAAAATGTGTATCAGGCATTGCGATTGCTAAGATAAAACCTGGCAATCCTGCACCTGTTCCCACATCAATCATACGATCATGTTTCATTTTTTCTAAATGTGGAATCAATACAATTGAGTCAAATAGATGCTTCACTAACATCTCTTCAGGCCCAACAATGGACGTTAAGTTATACGCTTTATTCCATAGCTGAATACCTTTCAAATAGTGCGTCCATTGTTTGATCTGTTCATCTGAAAAATCAAAACCTTCAGCAACTAACCAATGCTTTATAAAATCAAATTCCATCATATATCTCTTTGTTTCTTAATTACTGAATTGGGTAAAAGTTTAAAGCCATGCCTTCTTTTACCGCTGTATTGGGTACAATTTCAATCAAGCAATTTGCAATAGCCAATCCTGACAACATCGCTGAGCCCTGCCCTTTTGCAATTGTCAAATCAAATCCACCTTCTGGATTCTTTACATACATGCCACGCAAAAACTCTCTTCTTGGCTCTAACTTTTCACTCGTAAATCTTGCTGCACCTTTCATAAAAGTCGCATTCATTGCACCAATGCTTTTTTGCAAAAATGGATAAACAAAGAGATAGAACGTAACATACGCAGAAACAGGGTTGCCCGGCAACATAAACACATGTGCATTGCCAATTTTACCCCAACCAAATGGTTTGCCTGGTTTAATGGCAATCTTCCAGCCATTTAACTGACCAACTTCTTCAATGGCTTTACCCACATGATCTTCTTCACCCACAGAAGCGCCGCCGCTCAGCAAAATAACATCCTGAGTTTCTGCCAATGCTAATAACTGTGTTTTTGTTGCTTCATAGTTATCTTTCACAATGCCAGCATCATGCACATGATGATTTTTTTTCAACCAAGCTTGTAACATGAAACGATTCGCATCATAAATTTTACCTGGTGCCAATGGCTCTGATTGAGGAATCAATTCACTACCTGTTGAAACTACAGCAATGGACAATCCATCAAATACAGAAACTTCGCTGTAACCTTGCGATGCACACAAAGCGATTGTTGCTGCTGTCATTTCTCTATTTTTAGCTAATAACAAATCACCCTTCTTAGCTTCTTCACCCAAATAACGAATATTCATGCCATTTTTAGGTTCACGCTGTAAGCGAATCACATCTTCACTACGCTCAACATGCTCTTGCATCACTACGGAAGTTGAGCCTTTTGGTGTGGCTGCACCTGTAAAAATACGAACCGCTTCACCTTTATTCAATACAACTTCTGCCAAATCGCCTGCTGCAATTCGACCCACAACTTTAAATTCAGTTAGATTCTCATCAGGATCACAAACCGCATAACCATCCATCGCGCTGTTATCGAACATTGGCGTATCATAAACAGCGAATAGATCCTCACTTAAATGCTTACCCAAGCTTTCAATCAAAGAAACCTTGCAAACTTTTTGAGGTAGTTGAACTGCTTCGCTTAATTGCTCTAATGCAACATGAAAATCTAACATGCTCTTTCCTTCAATATTTCAGTAATTTGATTCACAGCATCCCAATCATTACCATTGATAAATGCCGTTGAATCTTCAAATAACAATGAATCATTTTTCATTTTCACTAAGAAATCTCGTATTCTGCGCTGACCTTGCAAAAGCAATGATTCGATTTCATCCAAATATTTAGCCTTAAATATCAATAGACCATAATGCTCTCTTTCATGATCTTTTGGATAAACAGCATCTAAGTTTTCTTTTTGTAATTTAGATAGCTGTTTTATCACTAAATCTTTAGGCAACAAAGGTAAATCACAAGTGACAACTTGAATAATATCTTCTGGCTCTACAAAACTCTTAATTGAATAAATCCCTGCAAGCGGACCATCACGATAAAATCGCTCATCATCCTTCAAAATATGTGATGAAATTTTCTGATATTCCGCAAGATCTTCATTCGCAGAAATATAAATCTGATCCACTTGTGGCAATAAAGCATCATAAACCCACTGAGCTAATGGCTTACCTTCAATCACTACCAAGCCTTTGTTAATTCCACCCAAGCGACTGCCTGCACCACCTGATAGAATCAAACCGATAATCTTACTCATGCCAGCGCTGCTTTCGATCTTGATCACTCGATTTTGCTTCTACCCAATGATCTGTTGAATCCACAAACACTTCTTTTTTCCAAAAAGGTGCATCAGCTTTCAAATAATCCATAATGAATTCTGTTGCATGAAATGCAGCTTCACGATGCGATGAAGTTGTCGCAACCAATACAATCGGTTCACCAACAAGAATTTCACCAACACGATGCACAACCCTACAACCTGTAATCGCCCAACGCTCTTTTGCAATATCAATGATACGCATAATTTCACGCTCAGTTAATCCCCCATAATGCTCTAAAAACAGTGCTTTTAGATTTTTAGTATGATCATGCCCACGAACATAACCCACAAAACTACTAGATGCACCAACATTGTGGCTATTTTCTAAAAGTTGATTGACTTCATCATCATGTTTAAAAATATCAGTCTGCACAACAACAGAGAACATTTAACCTCCTGTCACTGGTGGCAAAATAGCAACACGATCGCCTTTTTGAATCGGTGCAATTTCATACATAATTTCATCATTGATCACGACACGAAACACTCTTTCTGGTGCCAATGCATCCGCCCAAGTTTCATTGCGTGCTTTTAATTCTGCCAATAAGGTTTCAGTATTACCTGATTCCCAAGCCATTTCTTCTTGCGCAATCCCAACACGATCTTTCAACACACCAAAATATTGAATGGTAATCATCACATCTCCTATGCCGCTTTATGTTTCAATCTAAAAAAGCGAATCAATATCCCCCCTGATCTACCAAAGAGCAGAGAGAAAAAGTAGATTATCCCGGCAACACCAATGATTGCTGGCCCACTTGGCACATCCAAATAAAAAGATGTTAACAATCCAAAATATGCAATTAAGAATCCCAATAGAACAATGACAACAAATAAACCTTCAATGGAACGAACCCACAACTGCCCAATAATCACAGGCAACATCAATAAACCTACTGCCATCAATGAACCTAACGCTTGGAATCCTGCAATAAGGTTCACCACAACAACCAATAAGAAAATTCCGTAGTAATTCACACCTTTAATTTTCATGGATTGTAAAAAGATGGGATCAATCACAAACAAAACCAATGGTCGATAGATGATCGCAATAGTGATCAATGTAAAACACATAATCGCCCATAAAAAAATCAACATGTTGTTATCTATAGTTAACACTGAGCCAAATAAGATGTGTAACAAATCCACCTGTGAGCCAATTTTAGAAATAATGATCACACCGATGGATAGTGAAATCAAATAAAATGCTGCAAAGCTCGCATCTTCATTGAGCTTGGTATAACGGGATACTAAAAATGCCAAAAGCGCGATGGCAATTCCTGCAATAATGCCACCAATGCCCATTGCAATGAGATTAAAACCATAAAACATAAAGCCCAAAGCAATGCCAGGCAAAATACCATGGCTCAATGCATCACCCACCAAGCTCATACGGCGCATCACCAAAAAACTGCCCACAACGCCAGAAGAAACCGCCACCATAAAAGATGCCAACAATGCCCTTTGCATAAAAGGAAATGTTATAAATGGTGTAACAAAAAAATCCCACATAATTGACTTATTTTTCCTTATTCAGGTACTGAACAGATTTCAGCACTATCATCCCAATATAATGAGGCTGAATAGGCTTTCTCAAAATTTTGTTCGGTTAATACATCTTTTGTTTTACCAAATGCAACCGTTTCACATGCCATCATTAAAGTATAATCAAAGTGTTCTTTCGCCACGTGAAAATCATGAATCACAGCAATCACTGTTTTACCTTGCTCTCGCCAATTGGTAATCACTCTGCATAGATCTAAATTTGTTTTAGCATCCACAGCATTGAAAGGCTCATCCAATAGAATCACATCAGCATCTTGTACTATGATTCGTGCAAACAGTGCGCGCTGAAATTGTCCATTGGATAAATTATCAATTGTTCGATTTTCAAAGCCAGTCAAACCAACGGTAGCGAGTGCTTCCTTGACTTTCGTCATAGTATCTTCAGGTATTTTGCTAAAAATTGATCCAGTTGCTAAGAATCCGGTTGCTACGAGATCCTCCACCGTAATTGGCAAGGAACGATCGATATCAGATTGTTGAGGCAAGTAACTCACTGTTTCTTTATGATTAAAACAGACACTACCTTCATCTGGCGATAACATCCCCATCATGATCTTCAAAAGTGTACTTTTTCCTGCGCCATTGGGTCCAATAATTGCATTTGTAAAACCACATGGAAAGTCCACGCTAACGTGGTGCACCACGGGATGGCGTTGATAGCTCATCGTGACATTTTGAACAGTAATACAAGGATCCAACATTTTAATCATCGCTTTTTCTAGTGATTGCTCAGTATAATATAAACAGTTAATATTCTATAATAGAGATTGAGATTCACCTAAAGGTGGTCTTTAGCAATCACATTAAAATTAAGTATAATATCCCATTGATCTTATGAGTTGCGAGTAAATAATGAATAAAATAGCATTAATTATAGATGACAGTGCAACAGCCAGAATAGGTATTAAAAATATGTTACAAAACCTTGGCTATGCAGCACATACTGCAAATAATGGATTAGACGCATTAGATCGCGTTTTAGCTGTAAAACCTGATGTCATATTATTGGATTTATCCATGCCTGTATTAGATGGCACAGAGATTTTATCTATATTAAAACAGCATGATGCCACCAAAAATATTCCTGTGATTATTCTTTCAGGGAAAGAAGGAATCTGTGATAAAATTCGAGCAGAAACACTTGGGGCAGCAGGATTTTTAAATAAACCTTGTAAGGTAGATCTGCTCACGAACATGTTAACCTCTCTAAAATTAATTCAATAAAGGCTTTAACATTATGAGTATCAGAGGAATTGTTTATACAATCGATAACATACTGTGCATTACACAGATCGATACGATCTCTGAAGTTGTGCAAGGCATTACACCAACACCAATTCCTTTAACAAAAGATTGGTTGGTGGGCACGATTCAGTTACGTGGAAGCATTGTGCCTGTTACCGATATATTGAAACTTTCCAACCCTTCAATTACCAATCGCTCTCTAGAACAACATAAAAATAATATACTAATCATTCAAGATGCTGATTGGCAATATGGTATAAAGGTTAATAAGTTAATGGGGATTCGTGTAATTCAAGCAGAAGAAAAAGCAGCAACTCACTTCCCGCCTGAATTTGAAGGATTACCTGAATTAGTAAAAGGCATGTATGAGATTGATGAAGGCTATTTATATAATATAAACCTATCAAAACTCATCCAGAATAATGCATTTATGCATCCAGAATTATAGAGATAATATTTATTTTATAGAGGCAAAGAACCATGCTACCTAAACTTAAGAAATTCGTATCCACGCATATTCCCCATATACTCTGCACTATTGCGCTTGTTGTGTTTACAACGCTAGCAATGACTATGGTTTATAATGCACATAATGCGACATCGCAAGATCAAACGAACTTGCTCAACAATCAGATGTCTTCTAGTAGCATCAACTCTATCAATGCAACAAAATTAGCAAATGCATTTAAAGCCAATAACACTGATGAAGCTGAAAAACTATTAACATCGCTACAAAAAAGCTTAAGCGCACAAAACCAAAACCTTGCAGTGACATCTTCTAACTTAGAAACACAATCAGGTGCTTATTCAATTTTTGGTATCGTTGTACCAAGCATTGTTCTATATGTTTTCTGGGGTTTAGCAGCATTAAGTTTATTGTTGTTGATTATCTTCATGTATAAATCAAGCACGACATTATCTGTTGAAGATTCTCAATCTTTACAATCACAACAACATACGCAACAAGCATTGTTGGAGTTCTTAGAAGTGATTCAAGCATTGTCTGAAGGTGATTTAACTGTACAAGCTCAAGTATCTGATGACATCACAGGAACATTGGCTGACTCATTCAACTTCTCAGTTGAGGAATTGAGAAACCTTGTTTCTATGGTTAACCAATCCACTAAGAAATTATCAGAAGCTGTTGGTGATTCATCCACAGTTGCAGAAGTATTGTTAAAAGCATCTACAGAACAGGCTCGCAGAATTTCTGAAGCATCGAATACAGTTATTCACGTAACGGAAGCAATGATTGACGTATCTGATCAAACATCATCCGCTGTTGATATCGCGATGAGTTCAACTGAAGCTGCCCGCTCTGGTTCTGAACGTGTACGTTCAACAATTTCAGGCATGGATCAGATCCGAGATCACATTCAAGAAACATCAAAACGTATTAAACGCTTGGGTGAATCCTCACAAGAAATCGGTGACATCGTAGAATTGATCAACGACATCGCCGATCAGACACACATCTTGGCATTGAACGCATCAATTCAGGCTGCTGCCGCAGGTGATGCAGGCCGAGGCTTCGCCGTAGTTGCTGACGAAATCCAGCGTTTGGCGGAAAGAACAGGTAACGCAACACGCCGTGTTGAAAACATCGTTAAAGCTATCCAAACAGATACAAACGAAGCAATCTTCGCGATGGAAAAAAGTACAAGTGAAGTGGTGAATGGTGCGAACTTGGCTGAACGTGCGGGTGAATCATTGAATGAAATTGAATCAGTTTCTACACAATTGGCATCCATGATTCAAAACGTTTCGAAATCATCACGTGAAGTATCAACGTTGGGTAATAAGATGAAAGATAGTATCGACTCTATCAAGAAATTAACTGAACAAAACGTAACAAGTACACAAATTACAAATCGCTCTGTTGAGAAAATTAACGAATTAGCGAATGAATTACGTGAATCCATCAGTGGTTTCAAAATCAAATAATACAATCAAATATAGATTAGGCGCATAGTTTCTATGCGCTATTGACTAAAATAGATATAGGAACGAATCAATGGCAGCATTGCATGATGAGTTAATAATTGCAGTTCAAAGTTTACGTGCTTTCCTAATTCGTAAGATTTGGAGTACCGCATCAGTAGAAAAGAATGCTCAAGTGGCCGATGCTTTCGATGCGAGCTTTTTACTAAAACTAATTCAAGATGACTCTGAAAATGTTGAGATCTGGAAACATTTTGCATCTTTTTATCTACAAAAAGAGCAAAGATATTTCAATCACAATGAACAAAAAAGCATCTATGCATTGATTCGCCATTTGAAAGATGTGGAAGATGGTCAATCTATCCAATTAGATTTAATCACAGAAGCATTTAAAGAATTAAAACTACAAGCTATCTCTGATTCGGATCTACAACAATTAATTGTAGCACATACACCAATCATTGAAGAAGTTGCGGAAATAACTGAAACTGCTGAATCGATTGCTGAAGAGCACATTCAGCTGAGCAACATTGATTACACTGTTCTACCAACGGATGTTCTACAGAAATTAGTTTTAGATATTAATGCGAACAGTACATTGCCAGCCGATGCTGGGAAAATCATTCAGCCGTTTGCAGCAGCATTACAATCGCTCTATCAAGATGCGCCTAATTTTACTCAAGCAATATCTGATAATGACAAAATTATTGCTTTAATTAAAATCACTGACTTCTTTGTGATTTCTAGCCAAACAAATAATTTTGCAATTTCTGATAGCTTTGAATCTGCGCTTAAAACACGCTACATGCTATTAACGCAGAAAAATTTCCATGATGCTGTTGAACGCCTAAAAAATTCACCGAAAAATGATGCTAAATATTTAAAAGATGTCAATGATATTGCCAATGCAGCGAAATCACAGCTTTTATTTGTGCCAAGCGAAACACTCAAAGCACAACTAGCAACATTTACTGAACAACAAACAATGGATAATGCCATTGTTATCCTCAATCAGATTCATACAGAGCTCACAGCATTAGATATCATTCAAGTTCGCTCTGAAGTTGTGATTGAACCCAATGCAATTGCAGAAACAAAAGAAATTACTGTTGTTGCTCCAGAGATTTCAGTCGCACCAACAGCCATTGCGAGCAACAAGAAACATCCATATTATTTGGAAGGCAGTTTAGAGCCTACCATGAAAGAATCACCACAATATGATGACGATCTGATTCAAGAGCTCAAAGAAAGCTTCCGAGAAGAAGCAGAAGATGAAATTTTCCCATTGATCGAATCTGCATCTGCAATTCTGAAAAATAAACCTTATCAAGAATCTGATATATTAGATTTGCGTCGTGCTTATCACACATTAAAAGGTAGTGGATACACTGCATCTATGCCAGTTATTGGTGAAATTGGCTGGCAAGTTGAACGCGTTATCAATGGCGTGAGAGACAATCATTATCCTTTCAGTGATGCTATTTTATATCATGCATTAGATGGTTACGATGCAGCTAAAGCCGGTTTAAGCAATCCTGATCTTCAAGACAATGAGTTGCAACGCTTAACATATCAAGCACAATACCTAATTGATCACAAGGGTATTATTGAGCCGGAAGATGCGACTGTAGAGGCAACACAAAGCACATCAGAGCCTGTTCAAGAAATTGCTATAGAAAATACAGTAAGCTATCAATCATTTGAAGAAATGACGGATGGTTATTCATCACGTTATCAATTGCAAGGTTCTGCAGCACCTGTTGAATCTGAAATTGCCTCTTTGGATGAAGACTTGGTTGCTGAATTAAGAAACAGTATGTTTGATGAAGCTAAGCGTGAATTATTGCCAGAGCTCAATCAAATTTCATCCAATTTATTGAGTGATTCTGCATCACATTCTGATTTAGAACGTGCTCGCCGTGTATTCCATACATTAAAAGGCAACGCCTTAATGATTGGCTTAAATGCATTAGGTGAAATTGCAGGTACAATTGAAACGATTTTAGATGCTATCTTAGCTGGACGATACAAGCTTTCTCCTGCGATCACATCGCACATTGCTGATGTTTATCTTAGTTTAAAAAAATATCTCAATCAAATCCCAGTTTCTGAAGAAGAGCGTAGCCGTTTATTGTATCAAGGCAATATGCTCAAAGAGCATAAAGGCGATGTTTCTGCTTTATTAACTACCGCAACAATGCCTCAAGCTGTCATTGCAGAACCTGTGCCTGTAGCACCTGCACAACCTAGTGTTGAAGATATTCTATCTGAACGTCGTCAGGCAATGTTTGAGAACATCCAGAATGTTATCGAGCAAAGTGAATTAAGTACACTTGATCAAAAACTCTCTGATGAAACACTAGATCTTACAGATGAAGAATTAAGCCAAAGATTAATTACTGGTTTTACAAAATGTGAAAGTAGAACTTATTCTGCTCTGAANGAAACACTAGATCTTACAGATGAAGAATTAAGCCAAAGATTAATTACTGGTTTTACAAAATGTGAAAGTAGAACTTATTCTGCTCTGAAACGTTATAGTCAAGATATTGGGCTGTGCTTATTGCACCCTAACTTCTCTGCTGAACATCCATTGCACCACCTTTTAATCAGTGCTTATCATAAGCATCTATTATTATTCCGTGCGCATGGCTTAACACCACAAGATGTCCGTTTAATCTTATGGGGTAAAGTGTTAACAGCTGTTTTAGCAATCATCAAAACTAATCAGATCAATGAATCTGTGGCTTACGAATACATTGAAGAACTTCAAAAGCCTATTTTAGAAGTTGAGCATAAAGAAGTTAAAACCACAGCAACTGCTGAAGCACAAGAAGAGATTGATCCTGAATTAATGCAGGCATTCGTTGAAGAAGCTCACGAAGTTTTAGAACAAGCTGATGAACTCATTCAACAATGGCAAGAAGAAAACTACAACCCAAAATCTGATAAAATTTCAGAATTACGCCGCCAAATGCACACATTAAAAGGTGGCGCGCGAATGGTGGGCAAAGAAGGCTTGGGACAGTTGAGCCATGCTTTGGAATCACTATTGGATCCTAACTATATTACGTTATTTGACTCAGATCCTAAGCGTTTTGAAGTATTACAGCGTGCACTCGACCATTTACAAGTATTGTTAGAAAGCTCAAATAAGCAGTTAGATCATGAAGGCTTTAACTTATTATCTGCATTGCATCTATTATTGGGCAATGAGAATCCACCTGAATTAACAAAAGAAGGTACTGTTTCTGGTCAATCTACAACCACAGAAGTGACAGATAAAACAGCAACAGCTGCTCAGTCAGAACTGAGCTCATTGAAAATCTCTCCTGTTCAGCTCAATAGAATTAGTGAAAAAGTATCAGAAAACAATATCCTCACAACTCAGTATAATAATTCAATGTCTAGCATCGCGAGTATATTGGCTGAAATTGCACGCACAACTCAGCACATCAATATGACTGCTCGTAATATTGAAATTGAAACAGAAGCACAAATGGTTTCGCGTCATGCTAAAGCATCGCAAAACAAGGAAGAATTTGATCCTTTAGAGCTCGATCAATTCTCTGAATTACAACATTTGGCACGTTCCGTTTCTGAGTCCATTGAAGATCTCAATACTTTCCATAAGCACATCAGTGATTATATGGAAAATATGAATGCCTCTTTATCTAAATTCTCAGGCAATCAGAACTTAATTTCTGACACACTGACAGACATTGGTACAGTCAGTTTCAATCATATTTTACCAAGACTTCGCCGCATTGTTCGCCAAGTCAGTAAAGCCAATAATAAACAGGTAGAATTAGTTGCCATTGGTGTTGATACACAAGTGGAAAGAGTTGTTTTAGAACAAATGACCGCAGCATTTGATCACATGATTCGTAACTCTATTGTCCATGGTATTGAAGCGCCTGAAGATCGAATCAAAGCTGGTAAACCAGAGAATGGCACGATTACCTTGAAAGTATCTAAACGTGGTTCTGATTTGGTGATTGAATTAGCCGATGATGGTAAAGGCTTTAACATTGAACAGATTCGCACTAAAGCAGTTGAAAAAGGCTTGGTTGATCAAGATACAGTCATTGATGATAATGAATTGGTTAACTTAATCATGTTACCAGGATTCTCCACCGCAGCTCAATTATCACAAGATGCTGGCCGTGGAGTTGGCCTCGATGTATTAGCCAAAGCAATGGCAATCTTGAAAGGTACAGCAGGTTTATCCTTTGTGCCAAATGCAGGTGTAACATTTAAAATCTCGATCCCTGCAACCTTGATGATTGTTCAATCTCTAATTGTGAATGCTGGTGGCCAAAACTATGCAATCCCAATTGATAATATCATTGGCGTAACACAAGAAAAAGATGTCATCTTTGATGGCAAACGCACGCAATTCTCATACCATAATCACATTTATGAAGCTTATGACTTAGCTAAAATTTACTCTGGTGTGGATGTTGATTTACAAGAACAGAGCTACATTTATCTATTATTCGAAGTGAATGGTAAATCAATTGCTGTGGGCGCTGAATCTATCATGTCACAGCTTGAAGTACTGATGTATCCACTGAATCCTCAAATTGCACATATTCCAGGCTTAACAGGTAGTGCAGTCACCCCAGATGGTGAAACAATTTTCACTGTTGATATCGCAGCATTCTCACAAAGCATGATGACTGCTTCTCAGAAACCTGAAGTAGAGGTTGTGAAGAAAGTTAAACCAACAACAGATACAGCGGCTGATAGCCCAACAATATTAGTTGTAGATGACTCTATTACTATGCGCCGTGTCAGCCAACGCATGTTAGAACGTGCAGGTTATAAAGTTACAACAGCAAAAGATGGTTTAGATGCGATTGAAACTTTAGAATCATTACAACCTGATTTGATCATGCTAGACATTGAAATGCCACGCATGGATGGCTTTGAAGTTCTAACGTATCTTCGTAGCACAGAAAGATTTATGCAAACACCTGTGATGATGGTAACATCGCGATCAGGTGAGAAACATCGTAATCGTGCCTTTGAAATTGGCGCCAATGAGTATTGTGGTAAGCCATATCAGGAAGAACAAATTTTACAGACAATTAAAAAGCTTTTGCACAAAGAAGATTAATTGCAACAAGATAAGGAGCTTGTATGAGTGTCGGTAAACAAATGCAACTGGAGTTTAAAGACTTTGATCAAGTTGCTAATGTCTATATGGATTTTATTGTTGGTGGTGGCTTTTTCATCCCAATGGCTAAAGTAGATTTTAGTTTAGGCGATGAAATATTCATTGCTTTAATTTTGCCAGATGAACCAGGTAAACGTCATCCTGCGGCAACTAAAGTTGTATGGATTAATCCTGAAAACTCACTGAAAGGAAAACCAGGAATTGGTGTACAATTAACGGGTATGAATGCAGGACCATTAAACGAACGTTTAAAGCGTTGCGTTGGCTCTGCACAGAAAAAATCAACTTTTGCCCTAACCATGTAGTGATATGTTAATAGATTCACATTGCCATTTAGATCGCATCGATCTTACCTCGTTTGACCATAATTTTGACAATCTTATGCAAGAAAACCACAAAGCACATATTTCACATATGCTTTGTGTTTCTGTGCATCCTGATGATTGGCAAAATATGGCAGATATAACAGCGCCCTATTCTAACGTTTTCTTATCTTTTGGGATTCATCCTGGCGACATTAAAGCTAAAGATATTGATTTCACGATTCGTCATTTTGATCCCTATATGCAAGATCCTCGTGTCATTGCAATTGGTGAAACAGGTTTAGACTATCATTATGGCGAAGATCATAATCTTCAAAAGGAAATTTTTGCTCGCCAAATTGAAGTGGCAAAACTCTATCAAAAGCCTTTAATCATTCACACGCGAGATGCTCGTGAAGATACTATTGCGATTCTCAAAGAACATGAAGCTGAAAAATGTGGCGGCATGATGCATTGCTTCACTGAAAATTGGGAAATGGCAAAAGCTGCTTTAGATTTAGGCTTTTACATCTCGTTTTCTGGCATTGTGACATTCAATAATGCACAAAGCTTACGTGATGTTGCCAAACAAGTGCCGTTAGATCGTTTATTAGTGGAAACTGATTCGCCTTATTTAACGCCTGTACCTTATCGTGGTAAATTAAATTATCCTGCACGTGTTCAACATGTTGCGGAGAAATTGGCAGACTTGAAAGAAATCAGCTTTGATAAAATGGCTGAGATCACTACCCAAAATTTTAAAACCCTTTTTAAAGTTAATCTGGATTCATAATCATGTCCAAGGCTCTGATTACAGTATTAGGCGATCTTATGTTGGATCGCTATTGGTTTGGCTCTGCAAAGAGAATATCTCCTGAAGCTCCCATTCCTGTCATCAATGTACAAAATAACGAAGATCGCTTAGGAGGTGCAGCTAACGTTGCATTAAACCTTCGCTCACTTGAGAAAGAAGTCGTTTTAGCAGGTTTGATCGGCAATGATTTGGAAGGTAAACGTTTCACAGAACTTTGCCAACAGAATAATATTCAGAGCAACGTATTAATTCAAGATAGCTTCCAAACGATCACAAAGCTCAGAATCATCAGTCGCCAACAACATATGTTGCGTTGCGACTTTGAACAATCGCATACATCCATAGATTTAGATGCTCAATATATTCAGCAATTACTAGAATTGATTGAAAAATCTAGCATTGTAATTTTATCTGACTATCAAAAAGGTTTTTTAGCTAATCCCCAACAATTCATCACACATGCTCGAGCACATAATATCCCTGTTGTGGTTGATCCTAAGGGCAATGACTTTACAAAATATCGTGGTGCAACGTTATTGACACCTAATCGCTCTGAATTTGAAGCAATCGTTGGTGTAACTTCATCAGAAGATGATTTACTAATCAAAGCAGAACAATTGCGCCATGATCTGAATTTAGATGCATTACTAATCACTCGCAGTGAAGAAGGAATGACACTCATTCAAAAAAATGAGCCTCCATTTACGATTCCTGCAAAAGCCCAAGATGTATATGATGTGACCGGTGCTGGTGATACGGTTATTGCAACTTTGGTTGCAATGATGGCAGAAGGTAAACCACTGACCGAAGCTACAACAATTGCTAATATTGCAGCATCCATTGTTGTTGGTAAACTTGGTGCATCGCAAGTTTCTATCCAAGAATTAAATCGTGCCATTAGCATACAAGAACGCGCGCACCACTTAGTTTTAACTTTAGATGAGCTTAAAGATGAACTCAAAAATGCTCGTGCCAATAATGAAACTGTTGTGATGACAAATGGCTGTTTTGATTTATTGCATAAAGGCCATGTCACTTATCTTAATGAAGCAAGAAAACTAGGAGATCGCTTAATTGTCGCGCTTAATTCAGATGCGTCAGTGAAGCGTTTAAAAGGTGAAAATCGCCCAATTATGGATGAATCTAGCCGTGCAACAGTTTTAGCATCTTTAAGCGCGGTTGATTGGGTTATTATGTTTGATGATGATACGCCAGAATCTGTCATTACAGAGCTATTGCCCGATATTTTAGTCAAAGGCAGTGATTATACTCTTGAACAAATTGCAGGTGCACAAGCTGTATTAGATAATGGCGGTGCTGTCAAATTACTAAGTTTTGTTGATGGTTATTCCACAACTAAAGCGATTGAAAAAATTTCACATAACAATAAGTAATAAAAAATATTACTTATTGTTATAATTATGTTATAGTTCTGTTAAATATTTATTTAGACTAAGGTGAATTTCAATGGATGAGAATAAACGCAAAGCACTCCAAGCTGCGCTTGGCCAAATTGATAAACAGTTCGGTAAAGGTTCTGTTATGCGCTTTGGTGATAAAAATGAAGACACAGATATTATCCCTGTATCAACTGGCTCTTTAGGCTTAGATATTGCTTTAGGCATTGGTGGCTTACCTCGTGGTCGTATCATTGAAATTTATGGTCCTGAATCATCAGGTAAAACAACTTTAACTTTACATGCTATTGCTGAAGCACAAAAAGCTGGCGGTACAGCCGCTTTTATCGATGCTGAACATGCTTTGGATCCAGTTTATGCAGCAAAATTAGGTGTAGATGTCCCTAATCTTTATATCTCACAGCCAGATAATGGCGAACAAGCATTAGAAATTGCAGATACTTTAGTTCGCTCTGGTGCTGTTGATATTGTTGTTATCGACTCAGTTGCTGCATTAACACCTAAAGCTGAAATTGAAGGCGATATGGGTGATTCACATATGGGCTTACAAGCTCGTTTAATGAGCCAAGCATTACGTAAATTAACTGCGAACATTAAAAAATCTAATACTTTGGTTATTTTCATTAACCAAATTCGTATGAAGATTGGTGTAATGTTTGGCAACCCTGAAACAACAACGGGTGGTAATGCATTAAAATTCTATGCATCTGTTCGCTTGGATATTCGCCGCATTGGCGCTATCAAAAAAGGTGATGAAGTTATCGGTGCAGAAACACGCGTTAAAGTTGTAAAAAACAAAGTTTCTCCTCCATTCAAACAAACTGAATTTGACATCATGTATGGTGAAGGTATTTCTCGTACAGGTGAAATCATTGATCTTGCAGTTAAAGCAAACATCATTGAGAAATCTGGTTCTTGGTACAGCCATGGTGATAAACGTATTGGCCAAGGTAAAGAAAATGTTAAGCAATTCTTGAAGGATAATCCTGAATTGGCTGAAGAGATCGAACAACAAGTTCGTGAATACTTCCTTTCTCAACCTGTTGAAAACATCTTATTAGGCGCGCCTGATGATGAAGATTTTCAACTAGATGAGACTGAAAACTAAATCTCATCTATAATTGAGCCACCGCCATGGTGGCTTTTTTATTTCTATATTCAAATTTTATGTCAAATCCTACAGAAACCCGTACAGAAGTCCGTTTCGTCACTGTTAATGAGCATCAATCAGGACAACGTGTTGATAACTTTCTCATGGCACAATTCCGCACATTACCGAAAAGCCGTATCTATCAAATGATTCGTAAGGGTGAAGTTCGTGTTAATAAAGGCCGAGTAAAGCCTGAAACTCGTATAGATGAAGGTGATATTGTTCGAATTCCACCAGTTTCATTAACACCTGGCGCTGAAAATGAAATTCCTATTTTCTGGAAAGAACGTTTAATCAAAAATATCGTACATGAAGATGAACGCTTATTAGTAATCAATAAGCCAGCGGGCATCGCTGTGCATAAAGGCAGTGGTTTACCTTATGGTGTAATTGAAATATTGCGTGCAGCTCGCCCAGAATTAGAATTCTTAGAATTAGTACATCGCTTAGATAAAGATACAAGTGGCTGCTTAGTTCTAGCAAAATCAGGCAAAATTTTGCGTGATTTACAAAAAGCATCCATGAACAAACGTTATTTATGTTTAGTAAAAGGCTATTGGGATAAAGGTCGCTTTGATCAACATGCTAAATTAGACATAGAAAACCGTGAACATGGTGAACGTCATGTTGTGGTTTCTCCGAATGGTAAAGAAGCACATACCCGCTTTGATATCATCGAACATTACCCTAAAGCGTCACTATTAGAAGCAAAATTATTCACTGGCCGTACTCATCAAATTCGTGTACATGCTGCGAGTATGGGGTTCCCATTATTGGGTGATGAACGTTATGGTGATCCTGAAGTAAACAAAGCATTTAAATCAAAAGGTTTAGGCAGAATTTTCTTACATGCGAGTAGCTTAATGATAGATATGCCACCGTATGATTATGCATTCAGCGCACCATTGCCTGATGATCTCAATAAATTCTTAAATAACTTACGTTAATAAAATACCCCAGACCAAATATCTGGGGCTTTTTTATCATAAATCATTGTGATAACTAAATTCTGACAAAAGCATCTTTCATCTTCACAATAAATCCGCTATTTTAATTAACTTTATTTAAGTTAAAGAAATAAGTATGGATATATTAAAAGATTGGAAACTACAATCGCTAGGGATTGCAATTATTGCACTCTGCGAAGCTATTGGTAAAAGAGAAATAGGGATAGTTCTTGTTTTCCCTATGCTATATGCAATGATTGTGGGCGGCATTATTAGTGTGCCTAAATTTAAAATTCTCAATGAAAAAAATATGAAGCATGCATCGACAGTGATGGGTGTTGCATTAGTGATTTTGGTAGTAAAGTTAGGCATGTCTGTAGGACCCAATATACCTAAAATTATGGCTGCAAAAGGTGCTCTAATCTTCCAAGAAATTGGTCACTTTGCAGGTACAATTTTATTAGGCTTGCCATTAGCCATTGCTTTAGGTATGGGACGTGAAGCTGTTGGTGCTACATATTCTGTCGGTCGCGAGCCGAATATAGCCATCATTGAATCTAAATATGGTTTAGATTCACCAGAAGGCCGTGGTGTTATGGCAATTTACATCTGTGGCACACTTTTTGGTGCAATCTGGATGTCTATTTTATCTGGCCTTGTTGCTCGTATGGATATTCTTCATCCACTTGCACTTGCAATGGGCGCTGGTGTTGGTAGTGGCAGCATGATGGCAGCATCGGTTGCCCCTATTGTAGAGCTCTATCCCGAACAAGCTGATAATATTCAAGCTTATGCTGCATCTGCTAACTTAATGTCCAGCGTTGTTGGTATTTATATTTATATATTCTTCTCATTACCATTCGCATCTTTCTTATACAATAAAATTAAAGGCGTCAAGGGATAATTTATGACACACAAAATTTTTGAAACTATCTCTGTCTTAATTCTATTAAGTATTTTCACAGCTCTTGGTAATGCAGTAAGCTTATCCATTTATGGTGCAGGCTCTGCCTCTTTCATGACATTACTAACAGATAGCTTAGCTGCTATGTCTATTTTAGCTGGTATTTCTTTAGTAGGTTACTTAATTGGCCTATTACCAAAGTTTAACAAATTACCTGTCATTCTATGGGCTTCAATTGTTGCAGCTTACCTATCATCACCGTATTTTCCTTACAGTGAAGTATTAGTACAAGTTACCAATAAAGTCTCTCTATTAGTGATTTGCACGCCAGTTTTAGCATTTGCAGGTTTGGCATTAGGCAAAGATCTTGCTCAATTTAAAACAATTTCTTGGAGAATTATTCCTGTTTCTCTCGCTGTTTTCACAGGAACATTCGTTTTCGCTGCACTCATCGCACAAGTCACTTTAAGATGGGAAGGCGTTATTCCATAATCAAACGTTCATATAGGAATGAATTATGATGACAAAAGAAGAGCTCAAAAAACGTGTTTGTGAAGCAATTGCTAACCGTAAAGAAGATATCAAAGCATTAGCTGTTGATATTTGGCGCGAGCCTGAATTAGGCTATAAAGAAGTAAAAACTGCCGCTAAAGTTGAAGCAGCTTTTACAGCCTTAAACGTGCCTTATAAAAACCAATTAGCATTAACAGGTGTGAAAGCACGTTTAAAAGGTGGAAAAGGCAGTAAACATAGTATTTGCGTGATTGGTGAATTAGATGCCATCATTTGTGCAGATCATCCCGATGCTGATCCTATTTCTGGTGCAGCACATTGCTGTGGGCATAATGCTCAGATCGCTAACATGATGGCCGTTACAATGGGCTTAGTTGATTCAGGTGCTATGGAATACTTAGCAGGTGATGTTGTACCATTTGCCGTGCCTGCTGAAGAATATGTGGAGATTACATATCGTAATAAACTCATCAAAGATGGCAAAATCAAATACATTGGTGGTAAGCCTGAGTTGATCTCTCGTGGCGAATTTGATGATATCGATATGGCACTACAAATCCATTTAACAGGCGTTAAACAAGATCGACCTAATGGCTTCATCGAAATCTCCACAACAACCAATGGATTCATCGGTAAACTGATCAATTATAAAGGCAAACCTGCACATGCTGCAGCTGCGCCACATTTAGGTGTAAATGCATTGAATGCTGCTATGATGGGATTAATGGGAGTCAATGCGATTCGCGATACTTTCAGAGAAAAAGATTACGTTCGTTTCCATCCTATCATTACTCAAGGTGGTGATTTAGTAAATGTTGTCCCAAGTGATGTAAAAATGGAAAGCTATGTTCGCGCATCCAATGTTCCCGCAATGGTTGATGCCAATGAGCGCATTACTCAAGCTTTAAGAGCTGGTGCAATGGCAGTTGGTGCTAAAGTGGAAGTTCAGGATTTACCAGGTTACTTACCACTTTATAATAATCAAACACTCAATGATTTATTAGAAAGCAATGCTGGCACATTGATTGGCTCAGAAAATGTTTGGGAAGCACCTCACATGACAGGCAGTACAGATACAGGTGATCTTTCTCACATTATGCCTGTGAGCCATCCTTGGATTGGTTCAATCAGAGGCTCATTGCATGGTAATGATTATTTTGTCTTCGCTGATGATATGGCATACATTCATCCTGCACAAATGATGGCAATGACAATCATTGATCTACTTTATGATGATGCATCAGCAGCCACAGAGTTATTAGATAACTATCAGCCAATTATGAGCAAAGAAGAATATTTATCTTTCTTAGATAGTTTCAATACATAATATCCGAATAAAAATGCCGCTAATCAAAGCGGCATTTTTATGAAATTCCTTTTTTATTTGCTCTTTAAAATCTGAACTTGGTTATTGGCAACCAAAGGAATAGGTTCAGGATTTGGTAAAAAAGAACAAGCTGCGTCAGCACACTTGCCACAGCAAGTCGCAACACCTAAATTCATTTGAAGATCAGACAGCTGTGTTGCTCCATTCGCAACTGCTTCCTTGATCTCTTTATCAGTAATGCCATTACAAATACAAATATACATACACAACCTCTTACTTCGAACTCAACAAGATCATAGTGATAATTATTACTATTTGCAAGTAGTTTATTTATGAGAATATTTTATAATTTAAATTATTCAATACGATAAATGCCATCAGCATTGTAATTGCTAGCCTTCTGCCATTCGTAAACTGCTTTCACAGTTTCTCCATCCATCAAGCCTTTATCAATTTTTGGCTCAAATAAGAAATTTTCTGAGATTAGTTTCTCTTGTAACTCTCTTACTAAATACCCTTCCGAACCTTGCATTAAACGCTCAGCTGAAAAACCTTGCTGTATTGCGTATAAATAGCGCGTGTGTGTTAATAGATATTGATAGGGTAAATGTAGATCTAATTCTGAAGGCAACGCTGGTTGGCCCGCCAATACGCGGAACTGTTGATATTCCCCGCTTGGCATCAATTCATCATGAAATCCTGAGATTACTTGGCAACCTGCAGATTTATAATCGGTATCAATAGTACCTGCGGCATGAATATGATCATTCGGAGCACAAGCATCCAAAGCTAGATGATCATTACCATAATCACGCCAAACTGGTGTTGAAATATGTCGAGTTAAACGAAAAGCACCTTCTTCTTTTGGACGATTATCCGGCTCATGCGCCCCCACATAATATTGATATAAACCTTGTGCCAATTGGTTACTGATTCGCTTATCAGGGTTTTCACGCTGCTTGATCAAGTTGGCAGCAAGTGGCACAGTTGAACCTTGGAAAACTGCAATTTTATGATTTTTACGATCCCAAATGCCTAATAAACAATTGAGATGTAAATAATCCAATTCATTTTCAGCAATCCTAATCTCTGTTAGCCATTTACCTTTCTCAGATAGAGATTTACCTGCACGAATACCAAATAGTACAATATCACCTGTTAAACGATAATGACATTGCTCCACAAGGCGCACTAAGTGTGCTGAAGAAATTGTAAATTCTTTATCTGAATATGGCATAGAGAGATGTGCTGTATCGACCTCACCAAAAAATAAACCTTTCATAACATCTCTCCTATGCTGATATGTAATTGTACTAGTATCTAGTTTAAATTATACCTTGCCCAAAGGGCGAGATATTAAAACATAAAATCAATTACGCTTTCTTCATAAACTCTGATTTCAACTGTAAGCTTGTGCCATTCACTTTACAATCTAAATTGTGATCGCCTTCAACGATACGAATACCTTTGATCATTGTGCCTTGCTTCACCACCATAGATGAACCACGCACTTTTAAATCCTTAATCACAGTCACTGAATCACCATCCACCAACGTATTACCATGTGCATCTTTAGCCGTTAATACATCTTCTGCGGAATCAACATCATTTGCTGACCATTCATTGGCACATTCTGGACAAACAAACATTTCACCATCAACGTAAGTGTATTCTGAGTTACATTTCGGGCAATTTGGCATTGTCATTATAATATTCTCCTAAAAAATCTACCAAAAAATAGGACTGCCATTCTAAGCGGTTTGGTAAATCTTTACAACTCAATGGAAATATATGATATATATTAACTATTTTCCAATCAGTCATTATTTGTTGAATTCATTTATAATAGAGCAATTTCCATTTATCGATATAGTCATGCTAACCATCAAACACATCCCAGATTACTTAAAATTAATCCGTTTTGATAAACCGATTGGCACACTTTTATTATTGTGGCCAACGCTGTGGGCACTATGGATCGCAAGCTCTGGTATGCCAAAGATTAGTTTGATCATCATATTCACATTAGGTGTATTCATTATGCGTTCTGCAGGCTGTGTAATGAATGATATTGCAGATAAAGACTTTGACCCACATGTTGAACGTACCAAAGATCGACCATTAGCAGCGAAAAGTATTACATTAAGAGAAGCTTATGGCGTACTCTTGTTGTTTATTGGCATAGCATTTATTCTGGCACTGTTTCTTAGTTGGAAAACAGTTTTATTATCCATTCCTGCGTTAGTCATTGCACTTTCATATCCATTTGCTAAACGCTTTCACTCTTTGCCACAAGCACATTTGGGCATTGCTTTCTCATTTGGCATTCCTATGGCATTCATGGAAATTACAGGTGAATTGCCTTTAGAAGCCTATTTGATTTTTGTGACGAATATATGCTGGACATTAGTGTATGACACAGAATATGCAATGAGTGATCGCGAAGATGATAAATTCATTAATATTAAATCTAGTGCTTTATTATTTGAAAGCTTGTTGGGTGCTAAAGATTATTGGATCATTATTGGTTTACAAACAATCGTGGTGACTTGTTTAATCACACTAGGCATTTATGCTCATTATTCTTCCATTATTTGGGGCATAACGCTCTTGATTGTGATTGCATTATTTATCTATCATGTTCAGCTCATTAAAGATCATGATCGTTTAAAATGTTTCAAAGCATTCCTACATAATAATTGGGTCGGTGCTGCGATCTTCATTGGACTTGTAATTGAATATTCTTTTTAAGGAGCCATTTTATGGGCAACCGTTTATCTAAAATTGTGACAAAAACAGGCGATCATGGCGAAACAGGATTAGCCGGCCAAACTCGTGTCCCTAAAAATCATCCTAGAATTCAAGCTGTAGGTACAGCAGATGAGTTAAACTCCAATCTTGGCTTATTAATGGCTCATATGCCAACTGAGTTAGATTCTATTAAAGAAGAATTTTTTAAAATTCAACACCATCTATTTAATTTAGGTGGTGAACTTGTGATGCCAGAACATCCTTTTATGACAGAAGCGATGGTAGAATTTTTAGAAGATCGCATTGTTCATTACAATGAAACATTACCATATCTTAAAGAATTCATCCTGCCAAGTGGTTCAATTCCAACTTGTCACGCGCACATTTGTCGTACCATCACAAGAAGATTAGAGCGCGAAGCAATTACATTACACCAAGAAGAAGCATTAAATTCAGTACTTTTGCAATATATTAATCGTTTATCAGACTATTTCTTTGTGATTTCTCGTACTATTGCACGTGCAACACAAGGTCAAGAAATTTTATGGAATAAAGATCTCAACTGATGGGCTTCAATCACATCATCGTACAAATGCCCATTCATACAACAACTTTAAAATGGGCTCGTTGTGCATCCCCACATTTAATCCAGACAGAATATTCTTATAAAAGAAATAATTATCTCTTATTGAGCAGATCATTATTGGAATATATTTTGCAACAATATTTTGATATTCCAAAATTGCCAGATATTGCTTATTTAGAACATGGCAAGCCAAATTTCATTCATCATCCTGAGATTGCTTTCAATATTACACATACAGACACAACTATGGCGATTATCGTTGCTAATGCTGCACCTGTAGGTATTGATATAGAAACAATTAAGACTAGAAAGAATTTTCAGGGATTAGAAGAAAGAGTATTATATGCAGAAGAGCAAAATTGGCTAAAACAACAACCCAATTATCTAGAAGCATTCTTCACATTATGGTCATCTAAAGAAGCCTATTTAAAAGCAACTGGCACAGGACTATCTGGTCTTTCATCATTAGAATTAAATATGAATCAGCATATAGCACATGGAACACTACAACAAGGCTCTTTATATATTGATAAAACTTCACGCGATGAAAGTTTTGTGTGCTACTTGCCGAATAAAAATAGCAAACCTAATTTATATACGTTCAATGGACAAAAATTAGAGTTATCCGTCAGGGAATGGCTAGAAATTGAATGTTGTAGCCATTACCCCTACAAAGATATAAAAAACTAATTAGTCATGGTGAATAAGAAAATCTTCTTTCTGTGCACCCTGTTCAATTAATTCCTTCATCCAGATTGGCATCTTGCCACGACCACTCCATTCGATGGTTTCATCAGATGGATGACGATATTTCATAGGAACTTTGTTAGTCCTCACACCAATATCTTTCTCAGTGTAAATATCATCTAAACTCAAGCCTGATGCTTGCAATAAGTTTTCAATCTTTTGGCGGATGCTCTCTGCTTCTACTTTCTTTCTCTCTTCGATTTCATGACTAATTTCAATCATTAAAACTTCTAGTTGAGATAAAGAATATTTCTTATAATCAATTTTCATAAACTACCCATTCACATTTTCGTTGACTCTAAAGTATTATATAATACTTAATATATTATATTCATAAATAATAATTACTGCATATAAAATATGCTTTTCATTATATACAAATAAAACCACTTATTTTCTATTCAATACATATTTTATTAAAAAACAATAAGAACTGTAAATTACTATTAATATCAAATAATGTCAACTAAAATATTAACTAAATAATTGAAACAACAAAAAGC
>NZ_MVDN01000060.1 GCF_002006795.1 Wohlfahrtiimonas populi
TCACCTGCAATCAAAGCATCTTTATCTGCATATTCATTAAGTAACTCAACCAAATATTGTGGATGAATTAAGTCATCAGCACCTGCGACTGCTTTTTTATCTAGTTTTTCAATACATTTCTGATGTAGTTTTAAATGTTCATTTAAATATTTAGCATCGTCTTTTTCATCGAGATAAGGTAATAATGCTGTTACTGTATCTTTAACATTGCCAATAACACCAAGTTCAATTGCATGTCGTAAACCTAAGTGTTGAGGATTAATATCCACTTGGATAATTCTTGCATGTTTTGGATAAAATTGAGACCACGCAAAATTTGCACCAAGGATAAGTAAAGTGTCACAAGTTTCCATCATATGATAACCTGCTTGCATCCCTAGCATGCCTGTCATACCAATATTATAGTCATTATCCCACTCTACAAAATCT
>NZ_MVDN01000061.1 GCF_002006795.1 Wohlfahrtiimonas populi
AACCAAACCAATACGGAATGTATTTTCAGCCATTTCACCAACGCAACGTACACGACGGTTGCCCAAGTGATCCACGTCATCTACTGTGCCGTTACCATTACGGATATCAACCAATGTTTTGATCACTTCAACGATATCTTCATTAGATAAAGTACCTTCACCAACATCTGTACCGCGACCTAAACGACGGTTGAACTTCATACGACCANACCAACATCTGTACCGCGACCTAAACGACGGTTGAACTTCATACGACCAACTGCTGATAAATCATAGCGGTCGATATCAAAGAACAAACTGTGGAACAAGCTTTCTGCCACTTCTTTCGCAGGTGGTTCACCAGGACGCATCATACGGTAGATTTCAACTTGTGCTTCTAATTGAGTTTTTGTTAAATCTGCACGCAATGTATCAG
>NZ_MVDN01000062.1 GCF_002006795.1 Wohlfahrtiimonas populi
GTATCAGAAAAGGTTAATCCGAAAAATAAAAATGTAGATATTAAGTTTAAGGCTATTTATGAAAATTGGTTTGCGGTCTGGTCAAAGTCTGTAACAGAGAAACATTCAAAACAAACTGATTCACTTATGCATACATATTGTATGAAGTATCTTGGACATATAGATATTCATCAAATAAAAGCAATTCATGTTATCAATGCTCTTGAGCCAATAGAAAAAGCAGGATCTCTAAGCCAAATAAAGCGAGCAAAAACATGTATTAGCAAGGTGTTTAAATTTGCAGCGGAGCGAGGTCTTTGTGAATACAACCCTGCAGATATAATTTCTACAGACTCTTTTCAAAAACATGAAAGTAAAAAAATGAGGTCATTAGAAATAACTGATATTTATACCTTTCATGA
>NZ_MVDN01000063.1 GCF_002006795.1 Wohlfahrtiimonas populi
AGTGCCACTTGCTTTTGGTAAATTTCACCATTGGCGCATAGTTGCTGAATGAGCGGTAAAACGTCTGTCATTTCATTTGTTGCAATTGCCCAAAGGGAAACAAATAGTTCTAATGTATCATTGCTTGCCAATGCTGTATCACGAGCGGCTTCATCATTGAGATATTCATGTGCTAACTTGCCAAGTTTCTCGATGATGCGTTTATTATCAGCGGCAATTTCTAAGCCCATCCAAACAGCAGCAGCGCGTACGGCAGAAGAGAAACGCAATAGATTATGTTCCAATACTGTACTCAACATGCGTTTAAAGAATGTTAAATTGCCTGTGTCGCTGTTTTCTAAAATGGATTGACGTAAACCTTCTTGTAATTTTGCAGCGAGCAATAGAT
>NZ_MVDN01000064.1 GCF_002006795.1 Wohlfahrtiimonas populi
TCCATCTTTGTATGAGCAACCGTTAACGCACGATGATTTAGTCCGTAGTTTATTGATTGAAGATGTCAGAACAGATCACTTTCAGCAGTTACTAGAAAATCAGTTACCAGGAATGCAACGTTATCCTCAACAGATTAATGAACAGCTGAACAGAGTGGTTGAACAAAGTAGAGAACATCTAGAGACAGTTAAACTTGAAACTGCAGCAATGGTTGCAGGATATGAATTAGAACTCACAGCAAAACAGCCTGTGATTGAGCCTCAACTTGAAAAACCAATAGAAGAACGACCTATTGTTGATGAAAGACAACAGGATGCTAGACAAGAAGATTTAAATCCAACCCTTAATCATGATGATCGTGAATTAACTCGC
>NZ_MVDN01000065.1 GCF_002006795.1 Wohlfahrtiimonas populi
TACCAGCGCCACCAAAAATAATATCTCGCTGATTAGTTCCTGTAATAACATCATTATCGAAAGTGCCATCAAGAATATTATCGATGTTAGGATCTAATAAATATCCTGCCGTATTATCAAATGCAAAAATCTCATCTTTAACTTGATTAAGTATTTGCAAACTTAAAGCATCATTTTTATATATATTTTTAAATACTCTCGCCATTACAGCATAATCACTTGGATTATCTAAAAAAGCTTCTTTAAAGAAAGTAACTATTTTGGATGTATCAATAATATATTCACCAGTTTCAGGGTGTTTTGTAATATCACTATTTTTAATATGGCCTAAAATTTTTGTTTCATAAACAATTTGATCAAATAAGTAGTTA
>NZ_MVDN01000066.1 GCF_002006795.1 Wohlfahrtiimonas populi
TCTTAGAAACTCCATATCGTAAAGTTATCGATGGCAAAGTAACGAATGAAATCGAATACTTGTCAGCATACGAAGAAATGGGTTTTGGTATTGCTCAGGCAAATGCTCGTATTAACGAAGCGGGTGAATTCGTAGATGATTTAATCCCGTCACACGTAAATGGTGAATTTATCTTGTTATTACAAGGTCAAATTCAATACATGGACGTATCACCACGCCAAATCGTATCTGTAGCTGCTGCATTGATTCCATTCCTAGAACACGACGATGCTAACCGTGCATTGATGGGTTCGAACATGCAACGTCAAGCGGTTCCAACATTGCGTTCAGACAAACCATTGGTTGGTACAGGTATTGAAAGTACA
>NZ_MVDN01000067.1 GCF_002006795.1 Wohlfahrtiimonas populi
TTACGCAACTTTAATAATCTATTGAAAATTCAATGGTTTGTTTGCGTTAAATTTCTTCTGTGAATAAAAATTATCTGTGATATGATTCCCCGCCTATCGTGCCTAGCACAGATAGCAAAAATTATTCTTGATATTAATCATGAGATTTATCTTCAATGGTTGATTGATATCAATTAGGTACCAAGGAGTAAGGGGAAATTATGGCTAATGAAGCTAAAGATATGAAGCGTCGCGATCTTCTCAAAATGATCGGAGCGACAGCGGGCGGGGTTGCACTATACAATTCAATGATGGCATTCGGCATGTTGAATAAGAGCGACTTCAATGGTGCACCAAACTTAACAAATG
>NZ_MVDN01000068.1 GCF_002006795.1 Wohlfahrtiimonas populi
GTATTTCAGTCTTGCGACTTATCGGAGAAATAACCGCGCCCATTGTTCTTAAATTACTTTGAAATTTTCCAATTCTTCTGTATAGATAAAACCGCCATCAAAGTACGTTTTGTTGTCATCGTAATCAGTGATCTGAACTGGCTCATTGTTATCTGTAATGCCATAGCCTGATGCTATTAGATAGTCACTGGTTAAAGTGCCATTGATGCCAATAATCAAATCACCGATGTTCATTACGCTGCTTCCTTAAATTTTGGCGTGTACCAAATTGTGATCCCGAAATTTCCAACTTCTGCACGTACTTCGCTGATTAAGTGCTTTCTGATTTCCCACCAG
>NZ_MVDN01000069.1 GCF_002006795.1 Wohlfahrtiimonas populi
CCATACCTGCAATATAGTAACTTGCGATACATGCCAACATTAAAGATATATATACAAACCATAAATTACGTGCTGTTTGTGCAATTCTTGGTGTTAACTTTTCTTCTTTCATAGGCCCAGGCACTTCTGCTTTAAAGAGTGCCATACCACCCATGCCCAATAAAGGCATAATGGCAACAGCCAAAATGATAATCCCCATGCCACCGAAAAAGTGTAACTGAGTTCGATACCACAAAATAGATTTAGGCAGTGTTTCTAAGTGATTAAGAACGGTTGCACCTGTCGTGGTAAAGCCTGACGTTGCTTCAAAAAACGCATGAATAAATGAAATA
>NZ_MVDN01000007.1 GCF_002006795.1 Wohlfahrtiimonas populi
TATAAAATAATCTCAGAGAAATCTATGAAATTACCTCATTTTAAATATCATCCAAACGTATATGAATTAGATTTATTCGAAGAATAGCAGGGTGAATGCTCTATCTGCCTACAGGAAAGAAGTTTAAGATATGAAGGACCTTTTTATAGTATAGAAGATCCTGAATATATTTGCCCTTGGTGCATTGCTGATGGTTCAGCCGCTGAGAAATATAATGGTGAATTTAATGATTATTGTGGTATTGAAGGTGTCTCTCCAAATCCTGATGATCCAGAGCCAACTATTCAATCTGAATTATTAGATGAGATATGTTTAAAAATGTCTGGATATCATAGTTGGCAGCAAGGTGAATGGCTGTCTCATTGTAACGAACCTTGTGTTTTTTTAGGATATGCGGATATAAATTTAATCCAGCCTTTTTATAATGAAATTAAAGAAGAGCTCATTGAATCAGGGCAAAGTTATTCCTTAGAAATGTTGAATAATATTTCTAAGGATGCTCATGTTGTTGGTTATTTATTTCAATGTGCACAATGTGGTAAACACAAATTACATATAGATTGTGACTAATATTATTGCCAGTTGATATTGAGTTTAAACTCTTCTAGCCACTCACGTTCTAATTCTAAATCTTGTTGAATGAGTGGATGCTCTTCAATCCAGCCTTTTGGAAAAGTTAGTGTGATTTCTTTTTTCTCGTAAGTAAAATCAAACTCAGGCATTGGTTGTGGCTCTCTACTACGATGTAATAATACGGATAATCGTAAAATTAACGTTAAAGGTACAACAAAGTCTGGTAAATATTCAAAATCATCTAAATTGAAACGTCGTTTATGATTATATAAAATCGCAGCAATGATCTTTTGATCTGTTCTACTGAAGCCATCTAAATCAGCATGTTCAATTAAGTATGCACTGTGTTTATAATGACGATGATAAGAAATGGCTAAGCCAATTTCATGTAGTAATGAAGCCCAACTTAAATAACGCTTAGGATCCGTCAGTAATTCTGTATTTAAATTGATTTTCTCAGCCATATAGAGAGAGGTAACTTCTACTCGTTTGGCTTGTTCAATATTGGCACCAAAGCGATGCACTAAGCTTTCAATGGTCAAGTCACGCATATCTTCTTTGTGAATGCGACCAAGTAGATCTAAAATTATACCTTCACGCAGTGCAGTATCTACCGCTTGAATATCATTGATGTGGAATTTTTCCATCACAGCTTTGAGAATCAATAGACCGCCACAAATTACACGAGCTCTTTCTGTTGTTAAGTCAAAACGTCTTTCGACAGCTCGAACTGTACCTAAAGAGAGTAAAATTTTGAGGAGTTTTTTCAGAGCATCTAGTGTGATGTTATCTTCACCAAAATTCTCTTGTAAGATCATTTCACGCAAAGTTTTAATCGTGCCTGATGCACCAAAATATTGGCAAGGTTCCGTGGTTAAATTGCTATTGAAAGGTAATAGTTCATTTTCTAGATAAAGGGATGCACTATGAACTTGTTTTTTTGAGATTTTATCATCATGAAAAAACTGTTTAGATAAGCGCACACAGCCAATTTCCAGGCTGCTTGCTCGGAGAATTTTATCTTTATCACCGAGTACTAATTCTGTACTACCGCCGCCAATATCAATGACTAATGCTAATTGATCATGGAGATCAACATATTGGATCACACCTAAATAAATTAAACGTGCTTCTTCACGACCAGAAATGATCTCGATCGGTACACCCAAAGCTTTCTCAGCTTCACGAATGAAGGATTTATCTTTTAATTGTCTTAACGTATTTGTACCCACAACGCGAACGTTATGGCGATCAATTTCTGCTAAGCGCTCGCCAAATTGTGCTAGGCAATTCAGTGCTTTTTCTCGTGCTTCAGGTAGCAGTTGCTTATCTTCTGTTAAGCCATAAGCAAGCTGCACCATACTTTTCATGCGGTCGATCACAACTAATCGACCATTATCTTCTTGAACGATGGCTAAATGAAAACTATTAGAGCCTAAATCAACAACACCTAATATTTTTTCATCCATACAGTTTCATCCTCTATGATTGTCGTTTTGCGAATAGCTGATTGGCTAAAGCTGTAAACTCTGCAATTGATAATTTTTCTGCACGTAAAGAAGAATCTATACCACAAGATTCAATTTCTTCTTGGGTGAATAACGGCTTCAATGTATTACGTAACGTCTTACGCTTCATTGAGAAAGCACATTTAACCACTTCAAAGAATGTTTCATCTGATTCAATGCCATAAGGATCTGTTTCGTAAGGTACTAAACGAACAAACTGGCTTGTGACTTTTGGCGCAGGGTTGAAAGCTGTTGGCGGAATAGTCAATAAAGGAATGACTTGGCAATAGCGCTGAACCATTACTGATAATCTACCATATTCACTATCATCTGGCGTCGCTGCCATACGATCAATCACTTCTTTTTGTAGCATAAAATGCATATCTTTGATGATATCAGCAACAGCTAGTAAATGAAAAATAATTGGCGTAGAGATGTTATAAGGCAAGTTTCCTACGATTCTTAACTTACGATCATCAATTTTTAATGAATGAAAATCCACTGTTAAAACATCTTGGTGAACAATGGTTAAATTTTCTAAAGATGACAAAATTGGAATTAAATCACGATCCAATTCGATCACTGTTAATTCCTTAATATTGGCTAAAATAGGGCGAGTTAATGCACCTAAACCTGGGCCAATTTCGATCATACGATCATTAGGCTGAGCATGAATGCTCTGGAATAATTTGATAATTAAAGGATAGTCAATTAAGAAGTTTTGACCAAAACGTTTGCGCGCCTGGTGTTGGCGCACGAGTTGTAAATATTCATTCATCACTATTATTAGCGTCTCTCAATGTATACGTCTGCTAGCATTTTATCTTGCCAAATGCTGTACTGCTGGCTTGCTTTCTTACGGTAGTAATAATCGCGAGCAATGTTTTTGATTTGCGATTCATCAGGCAAACCTAATTTTTTATCTTCAACACGAATGATGTGATAACCAAAAGGTGTGCGAACAGGTTTACTTGTTTCACCAACTTTTAAGTTTAACATCACTTTTTCAAATTCTGGTACTAATTGACCTGGTGCAACCCAACCAATTTCGCCACCATTTGCTGCTGAGACTGGATCTTGTGATTGCGCTTTCGCAATATCATCAAAGCCTTCGCCAATTGCTAAACGTTCATGTAAACGATCAATTCGTAATTTTGCTTCTTTTTCAGTTACGTCATTATCCACACGAATCAAAATATGGCGAACTTTTACGTTAGGTGTTTTGCTTTGAGCTAATTCTTTTTTGAGTTTTTGGAACTCATCAGAGCGCATATAAATATCCACTTCATCATTTGTCACGCGAACTGTACGCATTAATTGATTGCGTAATTCAGCAGACATCATTTGCTTGCGGATATTTTCTTTAAACTGGCTAAATGGAATACCTTGATACTGTAAATACTCTCTTAAGTCAGCAACTGTTGCGCGGTTTCTAGAAGCGATATCACGAATAGCTTCATCAACTGCTGAATCTGGAATATTAATGCCCATATTTTGCGCAAAGTTTTCCATGATTTTGCTGATAGCTAACATTTTAACTGTTTCATCTTGAATTGCTTGATCGCTTAAGCCAGAACCACGAAATTCTGCACGTGCTTGCGCCAATGCTGAATTGAATTCTTGACGAGTGATCGCATGTGAATCAACAACTAAAGCAACTTGATCTGTGTAACGAGCAGTTTGTGCATTTCCGATCATTGCAAAGGAAGAGAAGCATAGTAATGATAGAGGCAATAAGACCGAAAGCTTTTTACGTGCCATACAAAATCCTTCTTTTATAAGAATATTAATGAAATAAATGGTGCTAATTATACTAGGAATTAAGGAATAGTAATGCAATTATTTTTTATATGCTATAAAATGACTACCTTTAGGCGTGACGACGCCTTTTTTAATCTATTTTTTATTATATTTTACAATTGCTTAATGTCATGACAGAAGAAAAACAGAACTTATTGGATACAACTGAAACAATCGAGCCAACTACTGAAACGGTTGATAATCAAGCTCAATCTAAACGTGAGAAGATGAAACAGAAGCAGCAAGCTGCTAATGAATTGTTGGCACGTTTGTCAGTTGAGTATCCCAATGTATTTCCTAAAGCAGGTCAAGGCCGTGCTGTGCCTTTAGCGATTGGTATGCATAAAGTATTGCAACCAATTGTGGCTGAATGGGGATTCAACTCGATGACATTGCGTGCGGCAATGTTTAACTATACTCGTCAATTGCGCTATCAAAATGCATTATTATATGCAACGCATCGTTTGAACTTGGATGGTTCTCAAGCAGAAGAGATTCCACAAGAGCAAAAAGATGCAGCAAAAGAAGAAGTTGCGAAAATTGAAGCGTGGTTGGCAAAAAATAAACCTGAAAAAGCTCAGCGTTTATCTGAAAAGAAAGCTCAGTTTGCTGAGAAAAAACAGCAAGCAAGAACTGCTAAGCCAAAACAAAGAAAGCCACAAGGTGATAAACCTTTTGTGAAGAAGGAAGCGAAAGCGCCTCAAGTTCGCCAAGAAACTAAAACAGAATCTACTCCAAAGAATTTGGATGAGAAAATGCAAGGTCTTTTGTCTAAGTTCAATCAGTATTAAGTTTTAAAAATCAATGAAAAATATCATAGAATCAGCTTTAAATGGTGCTGTTCAAACTTTGAACAGCAATGAAAATTTAAATATCCCAACCGATAAAATTACATCAAGCATCGAGCGTACACGTGATGTAGCGCACGGTGACTTTGCAAGCAACTTAGCGATGATGTTGGCACGTGAATTGAAAAGTTCACCACGACAAATTGCAGAGAAATTAATTGCGGCATTGCCAAACAATCCGTTGATTGAAAAAGTTGAAATCGCAGGTGCTGGTTTTATGAACTTCACATTGAGTAAGGACGCTTACTACAATGAACTGAATGATGTGATGCTTCAACAAGATAAATATGGTCACAATGATTCAGCTAATGGCATGAAAGTACAGGTTGAGTTTGTTTCGGCAAACCCAACTGGGCCTTTGCATGTTGGTCATGGTCGTGGTGCTGCGGTGGGTGATTCTTTAGCGAGAATCATGGCTGCGAATGGCTATGATGTAACAAAAGAATTTTATTACAATGATGCTGGTGCGCAGATCGACAATTTAACATTGTCTGTGAAATCTCGTATTGATGGCGTAGCGCCTGATGATGCTTCATGGCCAGCAGATGGTTATCGTGGTGATTACATTATTGAGATTGCTAATGATTTCTTAGCAAAGAAAACTGTGATTGCAGATGATCGTAGTATTGTGGCTTCAGGTGATGCAAATGATCTAGAGAATATTCGTGAGTTTGCTGTTGCATATTTGCGTCATGAGCAAGATTTAGATCTTCAAGCATTTGATGTTAAATTTGATAACTTCTTCTTAGAATCTTCTGTGTATAAAGATGGTTCTGTAGATAATGTTGTGGAAACTTTAACTAAAAATGGCTTCACTTATGAAGAGGAAGGCGCTCTTTGGTTAAGAACTACTGATTTTGGTGATGATAAAGATCGCGTGATGCGCAAAAAAGAAGGTGGTTATACTTACTTTGTACCTGATCTAGCATATCACCGTAATAAGTGGGAGCGTGGTTTTAAGCGTGTTGTGAATGAGCAAGGTGCTGATCACCATGGCACAATTGCGCGTGTAAGAGCAGGGCTTCAGGCATTAAATGCAGGTATTCCAAAAGGCTGGCCTGATTATGTATTGCACCAAATGGTTTTGGTTATGCGTGATGGTCAAGAAGTTAAAATCTCTAAGCGTGCAGGTAGTTATGTAACTTTGCATGATTTGATTGATGAAGTGGGTAAAGATGCAACACGTTATTTCTTGGTTGCACGTAAACCAGATTCACAATTACAATTCGATATTGATTTAGCGCGTAGCCAATCATCAGAAAATCCTGTGTATTACATTCAATATGCGCATGCACGTATCTGTTCTTTATTGGATGAGCGTAGTAAAACAGCAGAATTTAATGTAGAAGCAGCAAAAGCAAATGTTGCGCGTTTAGATAGTCATTTGGATTATGATGTCATGCGTGTGATTTCTCGTTTCCCTGAAATGGTAATCTCTGCAAATAACAATAATGCACCACATTTAATCGCAGCATATTTACAAGAATTGGCAGGATCAGTACATAGTTACTATAATGCTAAAGATGAAGATGGTAAGGCAATTCGTATTTTAACGGGCGATGCAACATTGCAAGATGCGAAGTTATATTTATTGGCTTCAGCGAAGCAAGTCATCGCAAATGGTTTAGCTTTATTAGGATTATCTGCGCCTAATAAAATGTAATTTATAGGCTTTATGGCAAAGAAATATTTCCAAGCAAAAAAACAAAATAACCCTTTTGCAAAGAAACATCCTAACTCAAAGAAAAATAGAATCACGACAATTGCTGTTGTGATTTTGTTTTTAGGGCTGGGTGTTTCTGGTGTTATCTCTTATTTTAGTAATAAAGGGAAGGATGAGCCTGTTAAAAAGGTTGATAAACCTGTTGTTAATGCTAAAGATACACATCCTAAAAGAGTTGTGAAGCCTTTATCTGATGAAGATTTTAAAGGTGCTAAAGAATATAATTTTTATACTCAGTTAGAAGAACGTTCTCTAATTTTAGGTGAAGAAGAGCGTTTTGGTGGTATTCCTTTGGATAATATTCATGAGCCACCAAAAATCAGCTTGGAAAGTATGTCTCAGTCAGTTGCACTAACTAAACAAGCTCAACATAATGATTTTGCTATTGCACCTTTGGTTTTGGAAAGTAGCCATCAACGACCATCTGAGCCAGCTAAACCTGTTGTTAAGCCAGAAGTAAAAACTACTGGTAATATCAGTTTGCAAGTAGGCAGTTTTACTGCACGAAAAGATGCAGAAAAACATCAGGCTTTTTTAGCTAAATATGGTTTTACTGCAAAAATATTACAAGGTAAAAAGCAGTCGCAACAAGATATTTATCGTGTACGTATTGGTGGTTTTACTCAGCAAGAAGTAGAAGCGGTGAAAAAAAGATTAGGTGCATTGGGTGTTGGTTATTTTGAAGTAAAATAAACCGCTATGATGAGATTTTTGTGGAAATCTAGTATAGTGACTATCAGTTTTTAAGTAAGGAATAATTATGGCACGCGGAATTAATAAGGTTATTTTATTAGGTCATTTAGGTAGAGATCCTGAAGTAAAGTATATGCCTAACGGAAATGCTGTTGCGAATATTACAATTGCAACATCAGAAAGTTGGAAAGATAAAAATACAGGACAACAACAAGATAGAACTGAATGGCATCGTGTTGTAATTTTCGGAAAATTGGCTGAAATCGCTGGTCAATATTTGAAGAAAGGTTCTTTGGTTTATATTGAAGGACAATTGCAGACACGTAAATGGGCTGACCAATCTGGTCAAGATCGTTATACAACTGAAATCGTTGTGAATATGCAAGGTACAATGCAAATGTTGGACCGTAAAGGTGGCAATGATAACAGTGGTGATTTTGGTGGTTCGCAAGATTATGGTTATCAAGGCCAGCAGCAACAGGCGCAGCAATCATATGGTAATCAAGGTGGTTCAAATCAGAATTATCAACAACCAAGAAATAATACTCAGCAGCAGCCTGCTCAACAAGCTGCGCCAACGTTTGATGATTTTGATGATGATATCCCATTTTAGGATTTACCTAAGACTGATTTGTAATGAATTATCTATCAATCCCCTGTTAATACAGGGGATTTTTATTGAATTAGGGAAATTTGCCAACTTGCTAAATGGCGGTTTCTCGCAAAAAAAATAATAATTTTTTAAAATTTATAAGATAAAAAACAAAAAAAACTCAATCTTTGAAATTAGCTATTTATAGATTAAAAGCGCTGTTATATAATTGCGCACTGATAAAATAGGAGAAAGCGCATGATTAAAAAAGAAGAAGCGATTGTTGAACAGCACCATGGCACTCGCCATAAAGAGTATGCAGTTATTTTAGCTGTTGTTGTTATTGTATTTGATTTGATTTTTCGACAGACAACATCGACGCCATTCTTAGTTTTAATCAATCTAATTTCATTGGGTGCAATTTTATATAGTGCATTCAGTGTTGTGCGTCATGCGGACGTTTTTGCCCATAGATTGGGCGAACCTTATGGTTCTTTGATTCTCAGTTTGTCTGTTGTGATTTTAGAAGTGAGTTTGATTACTGCAGTGATGACATCGGGTATTTCTGCTGAAGAAAATGGCGGTGTTAGTCCTTATGCAACATTGATGCGCGATACTTTATATTCATTGATCATGTTAGTGACAAGTGGTTTTGTGGGTGTTTCATTGCTTTTGGGTGGTCGTAAGTTCAGAACTCAGCATGTCAACTTGGCTGGTGTTACTCAGTACTTAACAGCAATCATTCCTTTAGTTTTTATCGTTTTGATTTTGCCAAGCGTTTTGCCATCAGGTACTTATTCAACAGGGCAGTTATTCGTTGTTGCATTTTTATCAGCAGCTTTGTATGCGGTATTTTTGATTATCCAAACGAAAACGCACCAAAACTTGTTTATCTATGAGCATGAAGATCAGGATGAGGATCATGAGGGTGTGCCTTCGCCAAGATCTAATTTATGGCATGGTGTTTGGTTGATCGTTCATTTAATCTCAGTGGTTGCGATCACTAAAGTGGATTCAATGCCATTAGAGACATTGTTAGGTAACTTAAATGCACCACAAGCGTTAACAGGTTTAATCGTTGCGATTTTAATCTTTGCGCCAGAAGGATTGGGGGCAATTCGTGCGGTATTGGCAAATGATCTACAGCGTGCGATTAATATGTACTTTGGATCGGTATTGGCGACTATCTCTTTAACAGTGCCAGCGGTTGTGATCATTTCTGTGTTGACCAATAACACGATTGTATTGGGCTTAGAAATGGTTGATATGATGCTCTTGGTAGGTATCTTTATGTTATGCCAAGCAACGTTTGCAAGTGGTCGTACCAATCAGGTGGATGGTGTTGCGCATTTAGTGATTTTTGGTGCATATCTTATGATGGTGATGAGCTGATTCAATGTACATTGCTCTTATGGAGCGATATTAGAGTTAGTGATTCTGCTGTAATCATTTGGATAATAAAAAAGCGATCTATTTAGATCGCTTTTTTGTATTCAATAACTTTAAAAGCTACGAATTATGCATCTTTAGCTGTACGAGAGAAGCGCTTACGATCATTTTCCGTTAAGTGTTTTTTACGTAAACGGATTGATTTTGGCGTTACTTCTACTAATTCATCGTCATCGATAAATTCGATCGCTTGTTCCAATGTCATACGAATTGGTGGTGTTAATGTTAATGCTTCATCTGTACCAGATGCACGCATGTTTGTTAACTGCTTAGCTTTTAATGGGTTAACAGTTAAGTCATTATCACGTGAGTGAATGCCAATCAATTGGCCTTCATATACTTCTTCAGCATGACCAATGAATAAACGACCACGATCTTGCAAGTTGAATAATGAGTAAGCAGATGCTTTACCAGTACCAATTGAGATCAATACACCATTCAAACGTTGACCAACTTCACCTTTCTTAAAAGGACCGTAATGATCAAAGTTATGGAACATTAAACCAGTACCGCTTGTTAATGTCATGAACTCAGTTTGGAAACCGATTAAACCACGTGATGGAATGATGTATTCGATGCGAATACGGCCTTTACCATCTGGAACCATGTTGGTTAATTCACCGAAGCGAATACCCATTTGTTCCATGATTTTACCTTGGTGATCTTCTTCGATATCGAATGTCAAAGTTTCATAAGGTTCAAGTTTAACGCCATTTTCTTCTCTGAAGATTACTTCAGGACGACCAACAGCTACTTCAAAGCCTTCACGGCGCATTGTTTCGATTAAGATAGATAGATGAAGTTCACCACGGCCAGAAATCTTGAATCGATCTGGATCTTCCGTATCTTCAACACGCAATGCTACGTTGTGCAATAATTCTTTTTCTAAACGCTCTTTGATTTGGCGAGAAGTAACGAATTTACCTTCTTTACCAGCAAATGGAGAGGTATTTACTTGCACTGACATAGAAACTGTTGGTTCATCAACTGTCAATGGTGGCAATGCTTCTGGAGTCGCTGGATCACATAATGTATCTGAGATAAATAATGGATCAATACCTGTGAAGCAGATAATGTCGCCAGCTTGTGCTGATTCAAATTCAATACGATCTAAGCCGTGGAAGCCTAAGATTTTTTGAATTTTACCGTTACGCTTTTTGCCTTCACGGTCAACGATTGTTACTTGTGAGTTAGTTTTGATTTGACCACGTTGAATACGACCAACACCAATCAAGCCAACATAAGAGTTGTAGTCTAATGAAGAAACTTGTAATTGGAATGGTGCATCTACTTCAACTTTTGGTGGTGCAACGTGTTTAACTACAGCTTCGAATAGAGCTGTCATATCGCCATCGCGAACATCAGGTGTATTGCCAGCAAAGCCGCTTAAGCCTGAAGCATAGATTACAGGGAAGTCTAATTGCTCTTCAGTTGCACCTAATTTGTCAAACAAATCGAAAGTTTGGTCTAGAACCCAATCAGGACGAGCACCAGGACGGTCGATTTTGTTGATCACAACGATTGGTTTAAAGCCCATCGCAAATGCTTTTTGCGTTACGAAACGAGTTTGAGGCATTGGGCCTTCAACTGCATCTACCAATAATAGTACTGAGTCAACCATTGATAATACACGTTCAACTTCGCCACCAAAGTCAGCATGTCCAGGAGTATCAACGATGTTGATGCGGTAATCGTTCCAGTTAATAGCAGTATTTTTTGCTAGGATTGTAATACCGCGTTCTTTTTCGATTGCGCCAGAATCCATAACGCGATCAGCAACTTGTGCTCTAGGATCAAACGTTCCAGATTGTTTAAGAAGTTGGTTTACGAGTGTAGTTTTGCCATGGTCAACATGGGCAATAATCGCAATATTGCGTAATTTTTCGATCACTTGAGTAAGTCCTTATTCAGTGAATAGTTATGAAAAAATTGAGACCGCACATTTTAGCATATTTTCTGATCAATCTGTCAATTTTTCAACGATATGTAAAGAAAAATAAATCTCTGTGTGCTTGGTGCAAAATGCTGCTAAAGCGGAGTATAATTAGCAGTAATAAAAGTGTTAGTCAGTTGTAGAGAAGTTGATCTCAACAAAGGAGCCAATCATGGATGAAGAGTAGAATAGCTGATATGTCAAATAATCTGAATTAAAAAAGCCTCATAAATAATTATGAGGCTTTTTTAGAAACGTTGCTAATTATTTATCAATAAATAATTATTAGTACATGCGTTTACGATGAATTGAATCACGCATGATACGCTTGTAATGGCGTTTCTGAGCAGCGGCAGCCTTGCGCTTACGCTCTGCGGTTGGTTTTTCAAAGAATTCACGTGCACGTACGTCTGCAATTACGCCAGCTTTTTCACAAGCACGCTTAAAACGACGCAGAGCAACGTCAAAAGGTTCATTATCACGAATCTTGACGGAAGGCATTAAACATCACCCCAATTTAATTAAAGTAAAATATAAAACGTTTTTTGCAATTAATTTACAAAAAACACCAAGTCAAAAATTATACACTAATTTCAGATAAAGTAAAAAGGTTGATTCAATTAGTTATTTAGTCATTAAAAATAATGACATCTATTTACGCAACATTTACGATTTTCTGAAGTCTTTTGCATTGAAAAACCTACAATAATCGCAATTATTATTATGTGATTTTAAAATTATTAGGGAGCAAAATAAGATGAAAACAACTTGGGTGAAAAGCGTGCAATCCGGTGTGATTGCTTCTTTAATGTTAGTGAATATTGTATCTGCGCAAACATTGCCAGATTGGAGTGATTTATTTGAAAAAAATAAATCCTCTGTTGTGAGTATTACGGTGAAAGGCAAAGAAGAAGTGCAGAGTATGCAAGGTTTTCCATTCTTTGATGATAATGATCCATTTCAATTTTTCTTTGGTGAGCCTCGTCAAAGGCAACATCAATCTCAACCTCGTGAAAGGGTGATTCAAGGTGGAGGATCAGGCTTTATTGTGGATAAAGATGGGATTATTGTGACAAATGCTCATGTCGTTGGTAAGGCAGATGAGATTTTAGTTCAGTTGTCTGATCGCCGTGAATTACCTGCAAAGTTAATCGGTAAGGATGATCGCTCAGATGTTGCTGTGTTGCAGATTGATGCTAAAAGTTTACCTGCTGTAAAAGTTGCAGATGTGAATGATTTAAAAGTTGGTCAATGGGTAATGGCTGTAGGTTCACCATTTGGATTAGATTACACCGCAACACAAGGTATCATCAGCTCATTGGGGCGTAATTTGCCAAGCGATAATTATACGCCATTCATTCAAACTGATGCCGCTGTGAATCCTGGTAACTCAGGTGGTCCATTGTTTAATACAAAAGGTGAAGTGATTGGGATTAATTCACAAATTTATACAAGTACAGGTAGTTATGCTGGCGTGAGTTTTGCAATTCCGATTGATTTAGCAATGGATGTTGTGGATCAAATTAAAGCGAATGGCAAAGTCGTGCGTGGTTGGTTGGGTGTTCAGATTCAAGATGTGAGTGCTGATTTAGCAAAAACCTTTAAGTTGGATAAACCACAAGGTGCATTGATTTCAGGCATTATGCCGAAAGGACCTGCTGCTCAATCTGATTTAAAAGTGGGTGATTTGATCTTGTCATTCAACGGTAAAGCGATTGAGAAATCTAGTGAATTACCAGTATTGGTTAGCAGGGCTAAAGTGAATGAAAAAGCTGAATTAGAAATTTTACGCAATGGCAAAAAACAAACGATTAAAGTTGAAATTAAAGCAATGGATGGCGAACAGTTAGCTAATCAATCACAAGATGCAACAAATAACTTATTGGGTTTGGTTGTAGATGCAATGCCACAAGATAGTATTCGTAAAGGCGTTGTGGTGAGTTTGGTTTCTGAAGGTCCTTCAGCGGATGTTGGAATTATGCGTGGCGATGTGATTTCTCAGATTAATGGTCAAGATATTCATTCAGTCGACGACTTTAATCAGGCAATTACACAGTTGAAATCTGGTGAAGTTGTGCGCTTATTGATACAGCGTGGTCAAAATTCATATTTCGTGGCTGTACCATTGAAAGAGATAAAAAAATAAAATTTAGATAGAAAATGCCCCGCAAGGGGCTTTTTTGTTGGCTATAATAAATGGTTTAATTCACTTGAATGGTATCGTTATGGCTAAAGATAAAGTTGATAAAACCAATGCAATGCGCGCATTGGATCAGTTGAAATTAGAATATGAAGCTTTAAGTTATCCTTGTGCTGGTGATGAAGTTCTAGGTGGCGTTGAAGTGGCAGGGTTGATCGGTGAATCAGCATCAGTTGTATTTAAAACTTTAGTTACTCATAGTGATAATAAAGATTTTGTGGTCGCAGTGATTCCGAGTGATGAATATTTATCATTAAAGAAACTTGCAAAAATCAGTGGGCATAAAAAAATAGAGATGATTCCTGTCGCAAAAATTGAATCATTAACAGGCTATATTCGTGGTGGTTGCTCTCCCATTAAAATGAAAAAAACATTCCCAACTTTTATCTCAGATAAAGCAAAAGATTTGCCATACATCATTATTTCAGCAGGTAAACGCGGTGCACAAATCAAGATAGCACCTGAAAACTTGCAGAAAGCTATTCGTTATCAGTTTGCAGATATCTCAGATGTAGAAGAAGTAGAAAGCTGATTTGTGGTATGATCGCTTCTTTTAATTTTAGGATTTTGGGCAGCATATGGGAAAGCGTAAACAAAAATTTTCACAAGAACCATTTGAGGTAGCAATTACCGATATCACACATGATGGCCGTGGTGTTGCTCATGTGGATGGGAAAGTTGTGTTTGTGCATGGTGCTTTACCTGATGAAGTTGTCATGGCTCAATATGTCAAAACACGCAAAGACTACGATGAAGCAAAAACTGTGGATGTGGTGAAAGCTTCTAATGATCGTGTGGAACCAATTTGTGAATCGTTTGGTACTTGCGGTGGCTGCTCATTACAGCATTTAGATCCTGAAAAGCAGATTTATTTCAAAGCTAAACAATTGGCTTCGAATTTAAGAAAACAAGCAAAATTAAATTTTGATGTGGATGATCAAATCCCAGCGTTACGTTCACCGAGTGAAGGTTATCGTTTCAAAGGGCGATTAGGCGTTAAGTATGTAGCGAAGAAAGAGAAAGTGTTAGTTGGCTTTCGTGAGAAATTTGCGCCATTCATTGTAGATATGGATCGTTGCCCAGTTTTGGAAGCTCGCGTAGGTAATTTATTACCACAATTATCTGAGTTGATTGGCAACTTAACTTTATTGGATAAAATTCCACAAATTGAGTTGGCGATTGGTTCTGACAAAGTCGCATTGAGCTTCCGTGTGTTAGAAGAACCAACAGAAGATGATTTAGCAAAATTGAAAGCGTTTGGTGTTGAACATAATATTTTGATTTATCTTCAACCTAAAAATGAAGCATCTACATTTTTGTTAAGTGAAGTGGAAGATACTGAAGACCTATTAAATTATCGTTTGATGGATCGTTTAACAATGGCATTTAAGCCATATCATTTCACACAAGTGAACCCTGTGATCAATGAGCAGATGATTGCGCAAGCTTTGAAATTGTTGAATATTCAAAAAGATGAAAAAGTTTTAGATCTATTCTGTGGTTTAGGGAACTTCACTTTGCCATTAGCATTGGAAGCGGGTTCTGTAATCGGCGTTGAAGGTGATAAGAGCTTGACAGAATGGGCTGCTAAAAATGCAGCACGTAATGGTTTAGATAATGTTGAGTTTTATTGTACAGATTTAACGCAAAATCAAGATAATGCTGATTGGATGCAATTAAAATACGACGCAATTTTAGTAGATCCACCGAGATCTGGTGCATTAGAAATGATGGCTTATTTAGGTAAATTGGCACCGAAACGTATTTTGTATGTTTCATGTCATCCTGCAACTTTAGCGCGTGATTTAGCAGAGTTGGTTCAATATGGTTATGAAGTCACAGATGCTGGTGTGATGGATATGTTCCCGCATACAGCACATGTTGAATCTATGGCTTTATTGGTGAAGAAAGATTAAGCATATTCATTAATTTTAATCATTTAGGATAATATAATGGCAATAAGAGTTGTTGGTTTTGATTTAGATGGCACGTTGGTGGATAGCGCATTAGGATTGGCAAATACTGTTGATAATATGTGTGAACGTTTAGGATTGCCAAAGCCAGGAAAAGCATTAGTCACGACTTGGATTGGTAATGGCATTGAAGTTTTGTTGGATCGTGCCTTATTGTGGGCAAATGCGCCAAAAGATGCTGAATATCGTCAAAATGCAATGGTTATATTGTCCGAATGTTATCAAGATGAATTATTATCAGGTAGTCCCTTATTTCCTGATGTGAAAGAAACATTAGAACAATTATATTCAGAAGGGCATCAATTGGTATTGATTACCAATAAACCTTCGAAGTTTGTCCCTGATTTAATGGATTATTTGGGAATTAGTCATTTATTTGCGATGATGTTGGGTGCTAATGATTCTATAAAAATAAAGCCACATCCGACACCAATCTTTAAAGTTTTAGGTGAATTGGGTGTAATGCAATCTGAATTTGTTTTTGTGGGCGATTCTCGAAACGATATTTTAGCTGCAAAAAATGCAGGTGTTACATCGATTGCATTAACATACGGTTATAACTATGGTGAGCCGATTGTAAATGAATCACCAGATTATATTATTCATAATTTTGCAGAGTTATTGCCATTAATTCATCAATTAAAGGATTAATATGAGTTTTAAAAATTTATTGGTTTATCGTTTTGAAGAGCCAATCAAAGATACTTTGGAAACGGTTGAAGAAAAATTATCAGAAAAACCGCTCACAGCATGTTTAACACAAGAGATGGAAAGCATTGGTTGGTTACCTGTTTTTAAAGAAGGTAAGCAATATGTTGAAAAGATCAATAATGCATTATTTTTCCGTTTAGGAATTGAGCAAAAAATATTGCCAAATTCTGCAGTTAAAACCGCTGTGGATAAAAAAATTGAAGAGAAAGATTTAAAGCATGTGAGCCGTTCAGAAATGAAAGAGCTACATGAATTGGTTACGAATGAATTGCTACCAAATGCTTTGGTGAATCGTCATTCAATTTTGGCTTATATTGATTTAGAGAAAAACTGGTTAGTTGTGGATGCAAGTTCTACTAAGAAAGCATCATTGGTGACAAGTCATTTGCGTAAAACATTGGGTAGCTTACCAATTGTACCATTAACACCAGAAAATTCTGTGAATGCAGCTTTAACTCATTGGGCATTGCATGGCATTCAATCTGATGTTTTATCCATGTTGGATGAAATTGAGTTGAAAGAGCTCAAAGATGAAGGTGGTAATGCTAAATTCAAAGGTGTTGCATTGGATTCCAAAGAAGTTCAAGATCCATTGAAAGAAGGCTGGCAAGTGACAAAAGTGATGTTGGAATATGATGAGCAAATGTCATTCTCAATGTCAGGCGATTTTATCTTTAAACGCTTAAAGTTTTTGGAGCGCTTTGAAGAAAATTTGGAATCAGAAGATGATCCATTGTTACAAATACAAGCAGAATTATATTTAGCCATTGATCTATATCGTCGTGTTGTGCAAAACGTTTATGATCTGACTAATAATGCAAAATAATATTTAATTAATAGGTTTACGATGTCTGAGAAAAAATATACCGCGAGTTCCATTGAAGTTTTAACGGGCTTAGATCCTGTTAAAAAACGACCAGGCATGTATACAGATACGACAAGGCCGAATCACTTATTGCAAGAAGTGATTGATAACTCTGTGGATGAAGCACTAGCAGGCTTTGCTGATCATATTGTCATCACTTTATATAAAGATGGCTCTTATGGTGTTCGAGATAATGGCCGCGGTATGCCAGTGGATATTCATCCTGAACATGGTGTGAGTGGCGTTGAACTAATTTTAACCAAGCTACATGCCGGTGGTAAATTTAACCAAGATGTTTATCATTATTCTGGTGGCTTGCATGGTGTTGGTGTGTCAGTTGTGAATGCTTTGTCTGAGCGTTTAGAAGTGACTGTGATTCAACAAGGTTTTCAATATAAGATTGCTTTTGCTAACGGCGATTGTGTGGAAACTCTTTCTAAAGAGTCGCATAGTAATAAAAAAGATCAGGGCACAGAAGTTAGATTCTGGGCAAATAGCTCTTATTTTGATCATGATAAAGTTGCAAAAAGCCGATTAATCCCACTGTTAAAAGCTAAGGCATTATTGGCAGCGGGCTTGAAAATTACTTTAATTGATGAAAATGCACCAGAAGGTTCTGAAGATGCTCACTTAGAATGGTATTTCCAGGGTGGTATTACAGAATATGTGGAAGATCAATTAAGTGGTGAAGAAATTTTACCAGTTGCGCCAATCATTGGTGAATTTACGGGAGAAACAGAGGAGTTCACTTGGGGGGTGGCTTGGAATAAAGAAGGTTCGCCATCCATGATGGAAAGCTATGCGAACTTAATCCCTACAACTCAAGGCGGAACACATGTTAATGGTTTGAAAAATGGTTTAACTGAATCCATTCGTGAATTTTGTGATCAACGCAGTTTATTGCCAAGAAATTTAAAGATTACACCAGAAGATGTGATGCAGAATTTAAATTTTTTATTGTCACTCAAAATGGTTGAACCACAGTTTGCGAGCCAAACAAAAGAGCGTTTAAGTTCTCGTCATATCGCAAATATTGTCGCAACAGCAGTCAAAGATTTCTTCACTTTGTGGTTGAATAAACATGTGGAAGAAGGTTTAGAAATTATCACATTGATCATTGAAAATGCTAATGCTCGTGTGAAATCATCTAAAGCTGTTGTGCGTAAAAAGATTTCACAAGGACCAAAGTTACCGGGTAAATTGGCAGATTGCATCAGCAATGATGTGAATTTAACAGAACTGTTCCTGGTGGAAGGGGATTCTGCGGGCGGATCAGCCAAGCAAGCACGAGATAAAGAAGTGCAGGCAATTATGGCTTTGCGTGGAAAAATTTTGAATACTTGGGAAGTAGATTCCAATCAAATTTTATCTTCACAAGAAATTAATGATATTTCAATTGCGATCGGTGTTGATCCAGCAAGTGAAAATTTAGATGGGTTGCGCTATGGGAAAGTCTGTATTCTAGCGGATGCTGACTCAGATGGATTACATATTGCAACTCTATTATGTGCTCTATTTTTAAGGCATTTTAGACCATTGGTGGAAGAAGGGCATATTTTTGTTGCTGTACCACCACTTTATCGTATAGATATTGGCAAAGAAATATATTATGCTTTAGACGAGTATGAAAAAAATGAAACAATAAAAAAATATAGTAATAGTAAAAAAACAATTTCGGTGACTCGATTTAAAGGCTTAGGTGAAATGAATCCAATACAATTACGTGAAACTACAATGGCGCAAGATACTAGGCGTTTGGTGCAGTTGACCATAGATGACACTGATATAAATCAAGTGTTTGATCGTTTGTTGAATAAAAAAATGAGCACAAAACGTAAAGAATGGATTGAAATTCAAGAGTTTAACGAGCTTGTTGTGTAAATTTAAAAATTGATTTTATAAATCGCAACTAGTAAACTTGCGTGATTAATTCTATAAAAATTAATTGAGGATAATAATTATGGCTAAAAAGCCCGGCGTATGTATCGGAATAGACATCGGATCTTATTCTATAAAAATAGCTGAAGTACAAAAAAAAGGTAAAGACTATATTCTGACGCGTGGACTGGTTTTTAACTGTGAAGGTAACTGGAAAGATGGTTTACCGATGGAAGTTGATGTTGCGGGTATTAGCTTAAATAAGGCAATTGCTGCTTTTGGTGGTGCAAAAGAAGCAACAATGGCTATCCCTACATCTGCAGCAATGGTTCGTTCTGTTCCTATGGAATCTAAATTAAAAACTGATGAATTATGGAAGACAATTGAGGCAAACGTTTCTCAATATTTTCCATTTTCTGCCGAAGAAGTATTTATAGATTTTATCCCTATTAAACCATCCATTACGATTGAAGATCACACGGATATTTTGATTGTAGCGGCACAAAAAGAATTTGTGAATCAACGCGAAATTTGTGCTGATATTGCAGGCGTAAAAGTGAATGCTGTAGATATTAATATTTATGGATTGTTAGATCTTTTGCATATACAAGATACATTTAGCAATATGTCTGACTATGATGCCATCATGATTTTTGATATTGGATTATTTCAATCGAGTCTAAATGTTGTGACAGGTGATCAATCTGTTTATGTACGTGAAGTGCCAATTGGCGGTGAGCGTTTAACTCAGATTATTTCAGATAAAAAAGGGGTTTCTTTAGCAGATGCTGAAAAATTAAAATTATCACAATCAGGTGATATTGATGAGTGTATTGAACAGTTTGTGTCTGAAATGAATATGCAATTGCAGTCAGCAATTGATGTTTATATTTCCAATAACCCTCAAATTACATCACATGCTATGTATATAGTAGGTGCAACAGCATGCTATCAAGAAATTGAAAATGCATTTAAATCCCAGTTGGGTGGAATTGATGTTATTAGTTTAACACCAGAAGCATTATTTGATATTGATGCAAAAGTGTATTCTAAATTGAATGATGCAAGTATCCATAGCTTAACGACCGCAGCCGGTCTAGCAGTAAGAGGATTGTTATAATGATCGTAAAAATAAACTTATTACCGTGGCGTGAAGAGCTCAAAATTCAAGAAGAGAATAAGGTTAAGCGCTTTCTAGTATTAAGCTGTTTGATTGGTGCCTTATTGTCAGGAGTCTTACTCTTTTTAGTACAAGAAGAACTTAATTCTCGTCAAATTAGGATTGATATTATTAATGCTGAATTTACTCAATTAGGTAATGTTGAGGCTCAAATGAATGAGCGTAAAGAGCAAACGGAACGCTTGAAACAACAATTAGATGTGTTGCAAAAACTATCTGCCCAGCGTTCGGAGGTAGTAAGCTTAATGGAAAAATTCTCTTCAGTGACACCTCAAGATGCTTTTATTATTTCATTAGCATTCACATTAGACAAAATTAGTTTTAATGCATTAGCAAAAGATAGAGACGTTTTAGCAATTCATTTAGATAGTTTAGATAATTATATCGGGCCTGCACCTATTCCCCCTCATCAAGAGGTGATGATGGATGGTAATCGAGTTGTTTCTTACAGTGTTGAAGTAGATACAAATAAGATAAAGGAGCCTAGATCATGAATATAAATATGGATTTCAATGAATTGTTTACAATTGAATACTTAGCAAAACAGCCCGTTTGGCTTAAATCTGTTGTGTTTTTAGTGAGTGCACTAGCGACATTTTTACTTGTATTTTTTGGTGCATTTAAATACTTTGACTTTTCTGCTCAATATCAAGCGCAGAAAGATAGTGAGGATCAAAAATTAAATGAATTGGCTGCTAAATTAGAATTTAAGGCACTTGCAGATCGATATTTGGTGGAAATCGAGCAAGTGAATAAATTATTAGAAGAAGTTAGAAAAAAATTACCAAGAGACTTGAATGCTGCTAATTTTATTGAACAATTGAATATGAATGCTTTGCAAGCAGGTATTGATGTCAAAAAGTCTATGCCATTATCGCCTGTTTCTAAGGGGTTTTATACAGAAATTCCTGTAAGGATTGAAGGATGTGCAACGTATGATCAGATTGGTCAATTTGTGGCTAATTTATCTGAAATTGAACGTATCATCACGTTAGATAATTTTGGTATCAACAGTTATGTGCCGATGGATCAGTTACCTCAAAGCTTAGAATCATTGAAAAGTGTGAATAATGTTACGATTCCAACTTTTGATTGCGGTGCTTCTGGTCGACAGGCGTTCTCTGCAATGATTGCAACATATAGATATAATTCATAGGAAGCATAATAATGAATAAAACGATGATTATAAGTATATTGGTTTCTGTTGCTGTTTTGCAGGGATGTATTGAGCAATTTGAACGTTCTATGCCTGTAGAGGAGCGTGTTATGGAAACAAAACAGTCTGTTGCTCAGCGGGTTAAATCTATTAGAATAGAAAGTGTTGCAAATCAAATTAGTTTGGGTGATACATCATTATTTTACCTTCAACAAGGCCGAGATCCTTTTGTAGCGACAGGTTTTTTTAAAGGCTTGTTTAATTATGGTGATTTCAATATTGTTTCTAATTCCAAAGTTCGTTTAAAAGAAGATCCCTCTCGACCAAAAGGTTATCGCCCAGGGCCATTTGAAAAATATGAAGTTGGTGGTGTATCAATGATTGGCGTAATGTCATTGATGGATGGTGAAACAGCCGCTTTAATTGATGTTGGCCAAAATAAAATTATGATGCTCAAAAAAGGTGATTATATTGGTCGAGACTTTGGTAAGGTGACAGAAATCACGGAGAAATCAGTTCTGATTGAAGAAAAATTTGGCTCTACAAATCGAGAAGACCCTGATGCGTGGATTGTTTTACCGAATAAAATAGATTTAAAAATAAAATAATTGGAGAATGTTTATGAGATCAATACCACACATGAAAGGCTATCAATTAGGGGTAATCTCTTTAGCTTTATCTTGTATCATGTTGACAGCTGCGAATGCACAGCGTTTAACAGCATTAGAATCAGTGACCTTGGCAAATGGTGATGTAGAGTTACGTTATCATTTTGATAAAAATATTGTGGCTCCGAAATCATTTTATTTAAAAGAAAAAGATTTATTGGTTGTAGATTTTCCATCAACAGGTTTTAATCAAGTCCTAAAAAATAGGACTATCAATAATAATATTGTGAAGGATATTAATAACCTTTATGCAAATCAAAAAATACGTTCTACAGTGCAATTGAAATCTAATACTACTTACTCTATTAATAGTAAAGCCAATGAAGTGATTGTGACACTATCATCGGGCAATTCTTATACTACGAATCAAGAGGCTTGGGATAATGCAGTACAATCAAATATTTCAAATGTTGAAGTTCAACAACCTGTAACCAAAGATGTGGGTTTTTACCGTAACTCTCAAGGTGCTGGAGTAGTTGAATTATTCCTACCAAATGACAAAGCGCAAGTACAGTTAGTGGACGAGCAAACCCGAGGTTTAACACTTTCAGTACCTGGTTCGGCTTGGAGTGCAGCACAAGTAAGACGTATCGAAGTGACAGACTTTGCAACTCCTGTCTCTGCATTAGAAGTTGTGAATAATAATGGTACAGCAAGCTTGAAAATTCGCACTCAATCTAATTATGAGTACAGTAGTCAACAAATTGGTTCTAAATATCAATTAGTTGTTAAGCCTAAAAAACAGATGGTAGAAACATCTAAGAGTGCCTTAGGTGATAAAGATCAGTTTACAGGTGATTTAATTAGCATTAACTTCCAAGATATTGATGTTCGAGCAATTTTGCAGATTATTGCAGACTTTACTGGTTTAAATATAGTAGTGAGTGATAGTGTGAATAGCAGAATCACGATCCGCTTACAAAATGTGCCATGGGATCAAGCCTTAGATGTGGTTCTACGTTCTAAAGGTCTAGTTAAGCAACAAAGTGGCAATGTTGTCTATATTATGCCGGCAAGTGAAGCTAGAACTTTAGATCCTGATTTAATCACCGAAATCATTCAAATTAATAATGCTAAAGCACCTGATATTGCTGAAGTTCTTTCTTCTGCAAAAGGTGCTAGTTCAGATGATAATCGCCGTAATCAATCTACAGGTATTTCTCAACATGGTACGTTGACTGTAGATCCTAATCAAAATTTATTGATTGTTCGCGATACACCAGAACAAATGAAAATAGTGCGTGAATTAATTACTCGTTTAGATAAACCTTTACGCCAAGTTGTGATTAAAGCACAAATTGTGATTACAACTGATAATTTCTCCAGAGATTTAGGTGTTAAATGGGGGGTGAATGGTTTCAAAAATGGTATTTCCTCAGGGCAGAATACTTCAAAATATCCAGGTGTAGGTGATGAAAGTGGTAAATATGAACCTGCAGGTTCTCGTATGTGGGGTGGTGGGATTGGTATAGATCCAGCAAATAATTTAGGATCAATTGGGTTAAGTATTTTACGCCGTAGTTTTAATGCTAGCTTGGAGATAAATGCAATGCAAGTCAATGGTAAAGGGGAGATTTTAGCAAGTCCTACTTTGATGACAACAGATCGCCAAGAAGCATATATCAATGAAGGTTCTCAGATTGCATATACAACAACGACAACCGATGGTGGTACTAATACAGAATTTAAAGACGTTTTGATGGAGCTTAGAGTCACACCAAGTATTACTCCTGATGATAATATTATTATGGATATTAATATTAAGAAAGATGACCCAGGTGAAGTTATGAATGATCAGATTTCTACCCAAAAACGCGAAATTAAAACACAGGCTATAGTAAGAGATGGTGAAACTGTGGTTTTAGGTGGAATATATACTGTGAACTCACAAGATGATATTAATAAAGTACCATTTTTTGGTGATTTACCTTTTGTAGGTAATTTGTTTAAGAATAAGGCTGTTAGAAATAGAAAAGCAGAAATGGTTATTTTCCTAACACCAAATATTGTTAAATAACTGTTGATTCTTGTAGTAAAACCATAGAGACTATTGATCATGAATATGATCAATAGTTTTTTTTTAGTAGGGCCAATGGGTGTTGGTAAAACAACGATTGGACGCTTATTGGCTGAGAAATTGCAATGTGCATTTTTAGATAGCGATATTTGGATTGAGCAAAATATGAATCAATCCATTCCATCAATCTTTTCTACACTAGGTGAAGAAATTTTTCGTGATATAGAATCTGAAGCCATTGATGGTTTAACCATACAGCCTAAAATTGTATTGTCCACTGGTGGTGGCGCAATATTGCGTGATGTTAATCGCCAGCGATTAAAAGAGCGTGGTGTCGTGGTGTTTTTAGATTTATCGCCTGAACAAATCTTTCAGAGAATTAAAGGCGATCAAACCCGGCCACTGTTACAAACAGAGAATCCATTGGCGACTATGCAAACTATATATGATATAAGAAAACCATTATATTTAAATTCTGCTCATTATCATTTGTCAGTAGAGAATAGAACACCCGAAGAGATCTCTGATTTACTTGTTAATTTGTATAATGGCACAATGAATATATTCCCCAATTGGTGCAAACCTTTAAAGAAATAGATTATGAAAGTTATAGATATCGAATTAGAAGACCGTTCTTACCCAATTTATATTTCCTCTACAAACCAATTTGTAGATCGCTTGGAGGAAAAAGTACGAGGGGATAATGTATTGATTGTCTCAAATACTACAATTGCACCTTTGTATATGGATTATGTTGCAGGCTTATTACCAAATAAACGCGTGGAAACATTAGTATTGGATGATGGTGAAATTTTTAAAAATAATGATTCACTTCAAAAAATTATTACAAAGCTCTTAACATTAAAATATACACGCTCTGCAACTTTAATTGCATTGGGGGGGGGCGTAATTGGTGACTTAGTTGGATTTGCTGCAAGTATTTATCAGCGCGGTATAGATTTTATTCAGTTTCCAACGAGCTTATTGGCGCAAGTAGATAGTTCAGTTGGTGGAAAAACTGCGATCAATCATCCGTTAGGAAAAAATATGATTGGTACATTCTATCAACCTAAGGCTGTGTTTATTAATGTGGATGTTTTGGATACGTTGCCAAGAAGAGAATTCATCAGTGGTTTAGCTGAAGTGATCAAATATGGTTTGATTCGCGATCAAGCTTTCTTTTATTGGTTGAAAGATCATAAAGATGCCATTTTAATGCGTGATAAAAATGCTATTAAAGAGCTGATTGCTCGTTCTTGCCAAAATAAAAAAGAAATTGTGATGGAAGATGAGTTTGAGCAAGGTAATCGTGCTTTATTGAACTTAGGTCATACTTTTGGTCATGCCATTGAAAAAAATATGGGATACAAAGGTATTCTACATGGTGAAGCTGTTGCTGTGNAAATTGTGATGGAAGATGAGTTTGAGCAAGGTAATCGTGCTTTATTGAACTTAGGTCATACTTTTGGTCATGCCATTGAAAAAAATATGGGATACAAAGGTATTCTACATGGTGAAGCTGTTGCTGTGGGTGTGAGAATGGCAGCAATTGTTTCTACTAAAATGGGTTTGATGACTTTAGAGCAGCAAATTGAAGTTGAAGAGACTTTGAAAGCATTCTTATTGCCAACAACTATGAAGCAACATTTCTCATTTGAAGATATGTGGGAAGCGATGTTGCTTGATAAGAAAAATACATCGACAGATATTCGCTATATCTTATTATCTGACATCGGTCGTGGTATTGTAACGGGTAATGTTCCTAAGGAATATATCGAAGAAGCATTTACTATGACTATGATGAAGGATGAATAATACTTTTGAAATTAGATCGATTACCGTGGATAGATATCTCTCCATATGATCAAGTTTTAACCGATTTAATCAGCTCATGTCAGAAGCGTGATGTGAGCTTGATTTGTGTGCAAGGTCCAAATGGATCTGGCAAAAGTAGAATCCTCACAGAATTATTATCTGCTTTATCTTTTGATGTCACCGCGAGTTTAATTGCACTCAGTGGAAATGATAATGAAGTTTTTTATCATAATGTAGAAGTCTCTTCAGATTTACTGCATTTGAATGATCCCGAATTTCTACATCATTTCACATTGACATTAGAATCTATCTTAAAAGAAAAACAGCACTTTTATATATTGATTGATGATGTTGAGGCTTTGTCGTATGAGTTGATTGCAGGCATCATGAATATATTGAATGAGAATCCTGCATTTAAAGAGCAGGTGACATTGGTTGTTTTTATGGGTGTAATGCCAATTCATTTGGAAATTCGCCGTTTATTTATAAGCGCAGAGATGATTACTTTGAAAGGTATGAATCTCACACAGGCAAAGCAATTCATAGACAAGATTTATCATTATACTCATCAATCTAAACAGCTCACAATGTCTGAAGTGAATCATCTGAATGGCTTATCTTATGGCTATGCTGGGCGCTTGATTAAACTATTAGAGCAATATTTAGATCCTACTAATCAATCTAAATCTTATAAAGCTTGGTGGATTGCTATTGCTGTATTATCTTTGCCGATGATGGGTGTATTTTTATGCTTTCAAGATAATTCGAATAATACAGAAATACATAAAGAAATTGTGTTAGAACCAAGGATTATAGAAGAACCTGAGTTAGATCCTGTGCCCATTAAAAAAGAAGTGATTCCTGTTAAAGTCATTTTACCGATTCACGATGATACTCAAGTGAGTTTATCCATGAATGCAGTTGCAGAGTCTGAGTTGTTTATCGGCCCAACATTATCTGATAATAGCGAGACAGAAGCTTTGAATATAGAGCCTGTGATTCAAACTCCCAAAGTAGAGATTGAGCCTGTTGATCTTGATAATAATATCGATAAAAAAACTGTGTATAATTATGTGATAGAATTAGGACGGCATCAATCAAAAGAGCAGTTGGAGCGAACTTTAAAAGGTCGATCGATTCCAGGTAAAGCTCAATTTACTCAGATTGAAGTGAAGGGTTCTAAAATTTGGATCGCATATATTGGTCCTTATGGCAATGAAGAACAAGCTCAACAAGGAAAGGCTAAGTTGCCTGCAAGTTTGCAGAGCTTACCTTTGAAAGTTAGAAAGGAATTTTAAAATGGGTAGACGTAACGATCATTCACGTGATGAATTGAAAGAAATGGTGATTGTTGCCGCCGAAAAAATTTTGGTTGAAGAAGGCTATGACAAACTTACCACAAGAAGAATAGCAAAAGAGATTGGCTATACAGTTGGTTCTTTGTATATGGTTATCAAAAATGTTGATGATCTAATGCTATTGTTAAATGCTCGCACTTTGCAATTATTATTAGAAAAAATAGAAGTGGATTTGGTAAAGCATAAGGATTCAAAGCCTTATGATGCATTGATGCAAATCGCTGTGAGTTATGTGGATTTTGCTTTTGAACATAAAGAAAAATGGCAAGCAATTTTTATGCATCGTGTGACTGATACAGAATTACTCACAGAAGAATATTTTACAAATATTAGAAATTTATTCAGAGTGATTGGTCATCAGTTGTCTTTGTTAGCACCAAAATTAAATAAAGATGAATTAGAATTATTGACTCGTGGTTTGTGGGGATCTGTACATGGCGTCACAATCTTGAGTTTGGATCAAAAGTTTAGCATCGGCTCACCGATGGAATATGATACAAAACGTGTCGTTGAGGGCGTGGTGAGTAATGCGCTTTATGGAATTCAGAATAGATCATAAGTATGGCAATTTTAACGTTACAAAATATTTCACTCGCATTTGGGGATCGTCCTCTTTTAAAAGATCTTGATTTTACTTTAGATAAAGGTGATCGAGTCGCATTGATTGGTAGAAATGGTGAAGGTAAAAGTTCATTATTGAAAGTGATTTTAGGCGATGTGATTCCTGATGATGGTGAAATTGTCATTGATCGTGGTTATCGCATAGCGTCGTTATCTCAGGACATCCCACGAGATTTAACGCAAACAGTTTACGATGTGGTTGCTGAAGGTATTCCTGAAGTTGGGCAGAAGCTGGTTCAATATCATCAATTGTTATTGCAGCCTGAAGCTGAAATGGATTTGGATAGACTGGGGAAGTTGCAACAAGAAATTGATGCATTAGATGGTTGGTCATTGGATCAAAAAGTGATGACAATCATTACTCAATTAGCGCTACCTAAAGATGAAATCATTGCTAATTTATCAGGTGGTTGGATTCGTCGCGTTTTATTGGGCAAAGCATTGGTTTCAGAGCCTGATTTGTTATTGTTAGATGAACCAACTAACCATTTAGATATTGATGCTATTTTATGGCTAGAAGAGATGCTTTTGAAAAATTATTCAGGTGCGTTGCTATTCATTACCCATGATCGTCAATTCTTAGAGAAAATTGCTAATAAAATTATTGAGCTGGATCGCGGTGTTTTATCTGAATTCCCAGGTGATTATCAAAATTATCAACGCCGTAAAGAAGAAATGGTACATGCTGAATCACAAGAGCGTGCATTATTTGATAAGCGTTTAGCGGAAGAAGAAGTTTGGATTCGCCAAGGCATTAAAGCAAGAAGAACGCGGAATGAAGGGCGAGTGCGTGCTTTGAAGGCAATGCGTGAACAGTATAAAGATCGTATTTCAAAACAGGGTGTTGCTAAGCTAAAATTTGAAGAAGGTCAGGAATCAGGTAAACGGGTGATTAGCGCTGAAAATATCTCTTATAGCATTGGTGACAAAGAGATTATTCAGAATTTCAGTACAACTTTAATTCGCGGTGATCGCATTGGTTTGATTGGTGCGAATGGCGCTGGTAAGTCAACTTTATTGAAATTACTGTTCCAACAGATCAAACCACAATCAGGCAAAGTTGAAGTTGGCACAAAATTAGAAATTGCATATTTTGATCAATTACGTTCAGTTTTAGATTTAGAAAAAAGTGTGATTGATAATGTGGCAGAAGGCAGTGATTTTGTAGAAATCAATGGTAAAAAACAACACATCATTGGTTGGTTGCAAGATTTTATGTTCACACCAGAAAAAGCACGTAGCCCAGTTAAGGCATTATCCGGTGGTGAGCGTAACCGTTTATTGTTAGCTAAGTTATTCGCTAAACCTGCGAATGTTATCGTGCTCGATGAACCGACGAATGACTTAGATATTGAAACTTTGGAAGTGCTAGAAGAATTATTGCTGAGCTTTGAAGGAACTTTGTTAATTGTTTCTCATGATCGTGCTTTCATTGATAAAACGGTTACATCCACTTTAGTATTTGAAGGTAATGGACGAATTAGTCAGTATGTAGGTGGTTATACAGATTGGTTAGAAAGCTCTGAAAGCCAAAAATATTTTGCACATACAGAAGCAGAACAGCAGAAGAATATTGAGAAAAAAGTACTAGTTGTTGAGAAAAAATCTGTAGAGAATGAAACTAAAGTGCAAAAGGTTAAGCTCTCTTATAAAGAAACAAGAGAGTTAGAAACGCTACCAAAATTACTGGAAACGTTGGAACAAGAAATTGATGAATTGTCACAACAAACACAAAGTGGTGATTTTTATCAGAGAAATCATTTAGAGCAATCTAAAGTTTTAGACGAGTTAGCGAAAAAGAATGAAGCATTAGAAGAAGCATTCATGAGATGGGAAGAGTTAGAGCAGAAACGATCACAAATGTAATCGTATTGCTTTTGCGATCATTTGTGTATAGTATCTTGAGCTACAGATAACATACAAAGTTACGAATTGTGACAGGAGGATGAAATGAGCAGTAATTTAAAAGAACAAGCAGTTGGTAAGATTCGTTTCAAAGATTTCCAAGATAAAATTGTATCTGCAGATGAAGCGGCATCTTGGATTGAAAATGATATGACTTTGGGTATGAGTGGTTTTACATTGTTTGGTGAACCAAAAGTATTTCCAAGTGCTTTAGCAAAACACGCTAGCGCAAATAACATCAAAGTGAACGTATATACTGGCGCATCAATGGGCCCAGATGCTGATGGCGTTTTAGCTGAACATAAAGCAATCAATTTGCGTTTGCCATATCAGGGCAATCCTACATTACGTAAAGAAATTAATACTGGTGAAGCTAAGTATATCGATCAACATTTATCTCACACAGCTGAGCAATTGCGCCAAGGTGTTTTGGGCGAAATTGACTATGCAATCATTGAAGCTGCTGCAATTACTGAAGATGGTCAAATCATCCCAACAGGTTCAGTGGGTAACTCACCAATTTTTGTTGAAAAAGCAAAGCATGTAATTATCGAATTAAACGTAAGTACTCCAGCTGCATATGAAGGCATGCATGACGTTTATATTCCGAAAGATCAAGGTGAAAACTTACGTGAAGCGATTCCTGTATTTGATATCAGTAAGCGCATTGGTTCTATAGGTATTAAAGTTGATCCTGCTAAAGTTCGCGGTATTGTTTTATCAGATCGTCCTGATACACCATCACCATTATTTGAGGCAAATGCTGAAACTCAACAAATTGCTGATAACTTGTTAGCATTTCTAGAAAAAGAAGTGGATGAAGGCCGTTTAACTGAATCATTAGCACCATTACAATCAGGCGTTGGTTCTGTTGCGAATGCTGTATTAAGCGGCATGGCAAAATCTAAATTTAAAGATATCACTGTTGCATCAGAAGTATTACAAGATGGTATTTTTGACTTGATCGATGCTGGTGTTGTTAAGTTTGCTGCTGCAACTGCATTCTCGTTGTCTGCAAAACGTGTTGCAACGTTGGCAGAAGACTTAGAACGCTATAAAGGTAAAGTAATTTTCAGACCACAAGAAATTACAAACCATCCAGAAGTGATTCGTCGAGTTGGCGTTATCTCGTTCAATACAGCTTTAGAGGCTGATATCTACGGTAACATTAACTCAACACACGTTAATGGTACGCACATGATGAATGGTATCGGCGGCTCTGGTGACTTTGCACGTAATGCTCGCATTACAATTTTCGTAACAACTTCTACAGCTAAAAATGGTGATATTTCTGCGATCGTTCCATTTGTAACGCACGTTGATCATGCGAATCATGATGTGGATGTGATCATTACAGAGCAAGGTTTTGCTGATCTTCGCGGTAAATCGCCAAGAGAAATTGCTCAAGAAGTGATTAATAACTGTGTGCATCCTAAGTTTAAAGAACAAGCAAGAGATTACGTTAAGCGTGCGAATGAAAAAGGTGGTCAAACACCACATATTCTTGCAGAAGCATTCTCATGGCACGATCATTATGCGAAGCATGGCACAATGTTGTTGAATGAGAAAAAGAAATAATCTAGATTCATTTCTAATAAAAATAAGCCCTGCGATTGCAGGGTTTATTTTTGAATATGATTTTTTAAGAATTTTATTTACAATGTTTTATAAAGTTCTTCAGCTTCTTTAACTTTTTCAGGGCTCGGCATTCTACGGATGGATGTATATGCAATAATCTTGCCATCTTGATCAAAAGATGGGACCACTGTTGCATAAACCCAGTAATAGCTACCATTTTTACAGAGGTTCTTTACATAACCGTACCATGTTTTGCCTGACTGGATGGTATCCCACATACCTTTAAATGCAGCTTTAGGCATATCAGGGTGGCGGAGAATATTTTGTGGTTGGCCAATTAATTCTTCTTTTGTATAACCTGAGATATCAACGAATGCTTGGTTGGCATGTAACAAAATACCAGTTATATCTGTATAAGATACGATTAAGCGGCCAATGGGATATTCTGTTTCTTGATCTGTTACTGTTACAGTGCGCGTTGAACCATCGTATAAATGTAATTCCACTTCGCGAGAACTAGTCATTAGTTGTCTCCTAGTTTTGCAAAAATTTAAAATGTTTATAAGTTTATTAAATATGTTTGATGTACTTACTCAATCATTCTTCCATTATACGATAAAGTGAACAAACATAAACTGAGAATTGTAAATGTTTTAGGTATAATTGATCATTCTGATGATTATGTGGATTGGTTATGGACGTAAAAGAACGTGCAATTGCACAAGCTAAACGAGTATTGGAAATTGAAGCAGAAGCAGTGACTTCATTGAAGAAAATTATTGATGATAATTTTTATGAAATTTGTGAGTTATTGAAAAAATGCACAGGCCGTATCGTAGTGACTGGCATGGGAAAATCTGGTCACATTGGTCATAAGATTGCTGCAACTTTAGCAAGTACAGGCACGCCTGCATTCTTTATGCATCCTGCGGAAGCAAGTCATGGTGATTTGGGTATGATTACTGCAGAAGATGTTGTTCTAGCGTTATCTAACTCTGGTGAAACAGATGAGTTAATTGCAATCATTCCCATTTTAATTCGCCAAGGAACACCTGTTGTTTCTATCACAGGTAATGATCAATCAACTTTAGCAAAAAATTCTAGCCATCATTTATTGGCAAAAGTTAAAGAAGAAGCATGTCCTTTAAATTTAGCACCAACATCTTCAACTACAGCATCTTTGGCATTAGGCGATGCAATTGCTGTAACATTGATGGAAATGCGAGGTTTTACATCAGATGATTTTGCACGTTCACATCCTGGTGGCAAATTAGGTCGTCGTTTATTGTTGCGTGTGCAAGATATTATGGCGCCTTATGAAGAAATTGCAGAAGTATCAGAAGCTGATCATTTAACAGATGCATTATTAGAAATGACAAAGCATCCTTTGGGCATAATCATCGTGACAGATCATCAAACCTTAAAAGGTGTATTCAGCGAAGGGGACTTGCGTCGCACTTTAACTAATCGTACAGATATTCACGCATTAACTATGAAAGAGTGCATGACAGCAACGCCAAAATATATTAACCTAACTGCATTAGCCGTAGATGCTGCAAACTTGATGGAAGAGAAACGCATCAGCGCATTGCCAGTATTGGATGAGCAGAATAAAGTTGTGGGCGTCGTGACAATGCATCACTTATTACAAGCAAGAGTCATGTAATAATGCAGCTCAATCAGCAACAATTAGAGGCTGTCCATTCAATTAGTCAGCCTCTTTTAGTTTTAGCCGGAGCAGGATCTGGTAAGACTCGAGTCATCACTGAGAAAATTCGTTATCTTGTGCGCGAATGCTCGTATCCTTCTAAGAATGTTTATGCTGTAACATTTACCAATAAAGCGGCTAAAGAGATGCAAGAGCGCGTTAAAGGTACTTTGACTCGAGAAGAAACAAATGGTTTAAAGGTTACAACTTTCCATCGTTTAGGTTTGCAGATTCTTAAAAAACATGGTCATTTATGTGGGTTGCGTAAAGGTTTTTCTATTTATGATCAGCGTGATAGCTTATCATTATTGGCAGATTTATTAGGTGATAGCGACGAAGCTAAGTTGATTCAGATGCAAATTTCCAACTGGAAGAATGATCATCAGTCTGTTGAAAATTTGCAAGGTTGCATTGAAGATGAACTGATGCAAAATTCTGTGCAAGCTTATGCTGATTATCGAGAGCAATTGCTCACTTATAATGCGCTAGATTTTGATGACCTAATTTTTATGCCGCTTCAGTTATTGTCAACAAATGGAGAGGTTTTAAAATATTGGCAGCGTGAAATTCGTTATTTACTGGTGGATGAATATCAAGATACGAATTTGTGCCAATATGAGTTAGTGAAATTATTGATGGCTCACAAAAATGGTTTAACGGTTGTGGGTGATGATGATCAATCTATCTATGCTTGGCGAGGCGCACGTCCAGAGAATCTTCATAAATTGCATGAAGATTTCCCAAATTTAAAAATGATTAAGCTAGAGCAAAATTATCGTTCAACAGGGCACATTTTGAACGCGGCTAACCAAGTGATTCGCTTTAATCCGCATTTGTATGAAAAATCTTTATGGTCCAGTTTAGGTATGGGCGATGAAATCACAGTGGATGAGTTCAAAAGTGCACAGGATGAGATTGATTTTGTTGTGTTATCTATTGAGGAAAGTGCTGCTTTAGTTGGCAATGATTACAGTCAGTTTGCGATTTTATATCGTGGTAATCATCAAGCAAAAGTGTATGAAATTGCATTGAATATGCGTAATATTCCTGTACGTGTTGTGGGTGGTACAAGCTTTTTTCAACAGCCAGAAATTAAAGATTTGATTTCATATTTAAAAGTGATTGCCAATTCTGAAGATATCGCTTCATTGCTGCGAATCATCAATGTGCCTAAGCGTGAAATAGGTGTTGCTTCATTGAAGAAGTTGGTTGAGTTTTCTAAAGTAAATCAATTGTCATTGTATGATGCGTTAAAACATGATCAATTGGGTGCTGTTTTAGGGAAATCATTAGGCGCTAAATGTCGGGATTTTTACAGAATATTGTTTCAAACTAAAGCTCAATTGGATTTGGGAGAAACCAGAGAAGCACTTGAGAGCTTGCTAGATAGAATTGGTTATGATGATTATTTGAGAGAGCAATCGATATCGCCAAAATCATTGGAGCGCAAGCAGAAAAATATTGAGTATTTGGTCAACTGGTTGGATCAATATGATATGCCATTTGAGGAAATATTATCCCATTTGACACTCATTTCTATTTTAGAAAATGATAGTGAGCAGAAAGATCATAATGCTGTGACATTGATGACATTACACAGTGCAAAAGGGTTGGAGTTTCCCTATGTATTTTTAGTCAGTATGGAAGAAGATATTTTGCCACATAAAAACAGTATTGATAACGATACTGTGGAAGAAGAACGACGTTTATTTTATGTAGGCATTACGCGAGCAAGGCAAAAATTAGCTTTAACATATTGTCGTCAAAGAAAGCGTTATGGTGAATGGGAATCTTGCACACCAAGTCGGTTCTTAGATGAACTACCAGAAGAGAATATTATTTGGCGAAGACCAGGTGAAACATCATCGAAAGAACTAAAAGAGCAGGTTTCTTCGATGTTTAGTGATTTACAGGCAATGTTAAAAAGCTAATTTAATATCAATAAAAAAACCTCCTTTTAGGAGGTTTTTTTATATAAGGCTTAATGTGTTAATGTTGCCTTGATGGTTTCGTAATCGCGTTGTAAAACGTAATCTGTCTTTAAATCATCTTCAATTTTTCTACAAGCATGCATAACGGTTGAGTGATCTCGTTCAAAAGCACGGCCAATTTCAGGTAAGCTATGTTTTGTTAAAGTACGTGAAATAAACATCGCTAATNCAGGCAATGTTAAAAAGCTAATTTAATATCAATAAAAAAACCTCCTTTTAGGAGGTTTTTTTATATAAGGCTTAATGTGTTAATGTTGCCTTGATGGTTTCGTAATCGCGTTGTAAAACGTAATCTGTCTTTAAATCATCTTCAATTTTTCTACAAGCATGCATAACGGTTGAGTGATCTCGTTCAAAAGCACGGCCAATTTCAGGTAAGCTATGTTTTGTTAAAGTACGTGAAATAAACATCGCTAATTGTCTTGGTTTTGCAATATTCGCTGCACGTGATTTGCCTGTGAGATCATTAGCTTTTAAGCTGTAATAGGTTGTCACAACTTTTTGAATATTTGGTAATGTAATTTGGCGACTTTGAATTTCTACTAAGCTACCCAATGCACTTTGTGCAACAGCAACACTCAAAGGTAAGCCTTTGAAGTTTGCCATAGCATTCACTTGTTTTAATGCACCTTCTAATTCACGGACACTAGCTTTAACAGTTTGTGCGATAAAGAATGCCGTTTCTTGAGGAAGATTTAATCCCCAATTTTCCGCTTTTTGTAGAAGGATTGCCATTCTGTGTTCTAATTCAGGTGGCTCAATATTCACGATTAAGCCAGAAGCAAAACGTGATTTTAAGCGATCTTCCATCATCTCTAATTCTTTAGGATAACGATCACAGGTCAGAATTACTTGATGCCCGCCATCGAGTAATGTATTGAATGTATGGAAGAATACTTCTTGAGTTGTATCTTTACCTGCTAGTAATTGAATGTCATCTATCAATAAGGCATCTAAAGTTTTATAGAAATGACGTAAATCTGAATGTGTATTATTTCTAAAGCTACGCACAATGTCTTCAATGAAGCTATCGCAGTGTTGGTAAATCAAGCGTGCATCAGGGTATTTTTCACGAATAGAATTACCCACAGCATGCATCAAGTGGGTTTTACCTAAGCCAGTATTGCCATAAATAAATAATGGATTATGAGAAGTGCCAGGGTGCTGAGCGACTTGTGCACAGGCTGCTAGTGCAAATTGGTTGGATTTACCTTCAACAAAGTTTGAGAAAGTAAAGTCATGATTCAAGTTGCTGGTTTCAATGGCTGATTCTTTGATGAAGTCTTTAATTATATCGCGAGATTTACCACCACGAGCTGTATTTTTTTTACTTTTCTTTTCTACAGAGATTGGTGCAGAGTATTCATCTTCAGTACCAACACCATATTGAAGTGTAATATCAGAATCGAGCTTATCTGAAAAAGCTTCACGAATGATATCTTCGTAATTCTTTTTCACCCAACGAATGATCATGTCAGATGCAGCTAAAATAATAACTTTATCTTCTTTAATCAAAAATTTTAGTGGGGCAACCCACATAGAAAAGTCATCCTCAGGGATTTGGTTTGCCAAGTCCTCAAGGCATTCATCAATAATTACATCCATTTTAATATTCTAGACCAATGACGGGGCATTATTGTAGCAAAGAAATCCATAATCATAAAATTATGCAGATAGATTCACGGAATTATTTTATGGGCAAACTGCTTTTGTGATATTTCCCATAGAAGTTAGTGTTAATAGACAGCCTTCATCACTTTTATTAATCCAAGAGCCTGTAGCTGTAGCTGTTAATGTGTATTTATTTCCTCGTGTTTTATCCGCTGCTGTGGCTTTAGTGTAATTGATAGTGTAGATATTTTTGTTTGAGTATTTTATAGTGCTGTCAACTTTTGCTAGAGCTAAAGTAATGTCATCATAGGATTTACGTGCGGTTAATCTATATTTTTCAATTTGTGATTGAGCTGCTATCAAGGCTGCTTCGCCTTCTGAGATTTGGGCTTTACGTTGTGAGTTTTGATAACTTGGAATTGCAAACATGGCAATAATACCAATGATTGCAATTACTATCATTAATTCTATAAGGGTAAAACCTTTATTGTGTTTCATCATGATCATTCCTTATAAGTTTTTATGGATCAATATGGTTATTCTATGTGATTAATGAATTGTTTGAAGCGCTCTGATTTTGGATTATTAAACATTTCATCTGGCGCACCACTTTCTTCAATCACACCTTGATGAAAGAATAATATTTTATCAGAAACATTGCGAGCAAAATCCATTTCATGTGTGACTATAATCATAGTCATGCCTTCTTTTGCTAGTTCTTGAATAACTTTTAATACTTCTTGCACTAATTCTGGGTCAAGTGCGGATGTTGGTTCATCAAATAAAATAACATCAGGATTCATTGCTAAAGTTCTTGCAATGGCAACACGTTGTTGTTGCCCGCCTGATAAGCTATTTGGGAACGCATCTTTTTTATTTAATAAGCCAACTTTATCCAATAATTTTTCTGCTGTCGCAATGGCATCTTTCTTAGGAATCCCTAAGACATGAATTGGTGCCTCAATAACATTTTCTAAAACTGTCATGTGTGCCCATAAGTTAAAACTTTGGAATACCATGCCAACTCTGCTGCGATATTTTTGTAATTGTTTTTGATTTTTAGCGATTAAGCCTTTTGGGCTAGCTTTGAGTTCTAATTCTTCATTATTCAAAGTAATGCGACCAGAATCAGGTGTTTCTAAAAGATTCAAGCAGCGCAAGAATGTACTTTTTCCTGAGCCAGATGAACCCAATAAAGAAATAACTTCGCCCTTGTATAGCGACAATGAGATGCCTTTTAGAATTTTCAAATCACCAAATGATTTGTGTAAATCTTGTACATCTAATACAAGTGCATTGTTTGTTTGATTCATGGTACCTAAAATCTTTCAATTAAAAATTAATGCGTGATTATAACAAATAAAATTCATGACTTTGTTATAATTGCATCTCTTTTACTATAAAGATATCGATAGGATGAAACTTTACCTTTCCTGTTTGACATTATTGCTCGCATCTAATCTCGCTTATGCTGATAAACTAACCGTGAAAATTGAAGGGTTAAAAGGGCATAAATCTGCATTGACGAATGTGCAAAATGCATTAAGCATTTATGAATTTCAAAATCGAGAAGCGCCTGCGCCATTACGTATAGAATGGCTCAATGATCAAGCGTTTGAAGAAATTGCAATGGCATTGGAGCCCTATGGCTTTTATCGCCCAAGTATTCAAACTGATCTGAAAAAAGAGGGCGATACTTGGATTGCTACTTATAAAATTAATCCGAATGATCCAATTAAAATTAATGATCTGATTTTTGAGATTGATGGTGAAGGTAATCGAAAAAGAATTTTTAAAACGATTATTCAAGAGAGTGACTTGCGTTTAGAGGCGCCACTGAATCAAGTAAGCTATGAGAAAATGAAAACAACTCTGTATAACAGAGCATTGTCCTTGGGCTACTTTGATGTAACTTTTCCAATGCATGAAATCATTGTGAATCTTGATACTTACAAAAGCTTGGTTCATTTGGCAATGGATACAGGCGATCGTTATAAGTTTGGTGAAGTGACATTCCACAGTGAGTATTTTTCTGAGAAGTTGCTGCGTCGTTATTTGAATATCAATGAAGAAACTGAGTTTTCTGATACTCGAACATTGGAGTTACAAGAAGATTTAGATGCAGCGGATTACTTTGAGGAAGTGATCATTGCACCGACGGTGGATCATCAAACCAAAACTGTACCTTTAGATGTCACAGTAACCCCCAAAAAGAAGCGCATTTTCAGTGCCGGGATTGGTTACAGCACAGATATCGGTATGCGCTTATCAGGTTTAGGCACTTGGCGCTATTTGAATAGAATGGGCCATAAGTTTAATGTGGACTTGTTATTGGCACAGAAGCAACGCCGTGCTGTATTCAATTATCGAATTCCAGGTAAAAGACCTGCCACAAGTTTTTATGATATTTACTTCAAATATAACTATGAAGATACAAAATATCGTGATTATACAGCGTTGATTATTGGCGCATCAAGCACGTATAAAAAGGATGCTTTTAAGCAGATCTATGCTTTGGATTACCGTAATGATAAGTTTAGAACACCAGATGGTGTACGAATGCATACAAAGTTATTGGTGCCATCCTTAACTTTTAAATGGGATAACATTGTGAATCCTGTCTTTGAAGATTGGGTGATTAAAGGTTCTGTAATGGTTCGTGGTGCTGCAAAAAATATTGGGTCAGATATTAATTTTGTTCAGGTTAAAGCAGAAGGTACAGCAGCAATCCCGATAGCACAAAATGATCGCATTATTTTGAAGGGACAAATGGGGCATACATTCATTGCTTCTAAAGATTTGTATCATTTAAGTCCAGCATTATTATTCCAAACAGGTGGTGATAATTCTGTACGTGGTTATCGTTACAATGGTATTGGTGAGCGTGGCTATAAAGATGATGAGATTTATGGTGGTAAAAAACTCATTGTAGGTAGCTTTGAGTGGGAGCATAAATTTACAAAAGAGTGGGCTGGCGTTGCATTTGTGGATGCAGGTGATGCATTCAATGGTAATAAGCCTAATTTGAAATTTGGTGCTGGTATAGGTGTTCGTTGGTTCTCCCAAATTGGTGTTGTTAAATTTGATATTGCCCATGGCTTTGATAAAGATTATGGCGATAACATTCGCTTCCATTTAAATATTGGTAAAGAGATATGATTCCAATTTGGTATCCTGTTATTTTTGATCGTTATCAATTGATATTGAATCAATATGATCATCTATATATAGGATTAAGCGCAGGCATTGATTCTAATATGTTGTTGCATTGGTTGAATGCTTATCGTGATCAATTGCCGCCAATTACGGCGATTCATGTGAATCATCAATGGCATGGCGAAGACTCTGTGATTTGGGCAAACTTTGCCAAAAATAGTGCAAAGCGATATGGTTTTGAATTTATCAATTACGATGTAATTATCGAGATTGATCAAAAAGGTGCAGAAGCTTGTGGCCGAGAGGCGCGTTACATCAAATTTGCTGAAACCATGGTGGAAAATGGCTTGTTAGTCGTTGCTCATCATCGATCTGATCAAGCTGAAACAGTTATGTATCGCTTATTGCGTGGTTCAGGCACATTGGGTTTAGGTGGAATGCGCGATATCACTCAGCTTAAATTTGGTGATCATCAATTATCCGTTTGTCGCCCATTTTTATCCATTTCTAAAACTGAGTTGTATAAAGCAGGGGAAATAATGAATGTGCCTTGGATGGAGGATTATACTAATCATGGTACAGAAGAAGCACGTAACCAAATTCGTAATGCAATTTTTCCTATCGTTGCACAATATTTTCCGCATTATGAACAAACTTTTGCGCGTAGTGCGCAATTGATTCAAGAAAGTGATGAGCTTTTGTTGGAAATTGCTCAAGAAGATTATGCGCAATGTATTCAACAAGATAGTAATATGCGATTCGATTTATCGCAGTTAACCAAATTATCGCCATTGCGCCAAAGAAATGTCTTACGTTATTGGTTAAAAATACATGATATTATTTTAGAAAAGCGTCAGTTCGATGAGTTTCTATCGATGTTCTTAGATAAAAAGCCAACATCACAAAGTTGTTTTTTGCTAGATGATTGGCGAATTAGAGCATTTAAAAACCAGCTGTATTTGATGCCAAGTTCCGATTTTATTGAATCAAAGTATCATTACAATTTAGTTGAAGCAGAAAATTCCCCATCATTAAGCTTTTGGGATAATCTAGAGCTTGAGTTGGTTGGTCGTGAAGATGGATTGTCCTTTCATCCAATGTGGCGTGATAAATCACAAGCCTTGAAAAAATTATTACAAGAAATAGAATTAGAACCATGGTTACGTACCAAAGTGCAAATTTTGCGAGATAAAAAATCCCAGCAAATTATTTGGGTGCAGTATTTGGGATTACATCATACATATAAAGATATATGCCAATCCAAAGGCTATATTCCAGTTATTACTGAAGAAAAATAAGGAGCTCAATCAATGTTTAGCCAGCCTAATTTATCACAATCAAAGCAGCCCGATGCACATTATGATTATGACGGATTATCTGGTGCTTGGTTGTGGTTACCTTGGTGGGTGCACATTATCGTTGCCATATTGGCATGGCCATTGAGCTGGTGGATTTTACCAATCCTGCCATTTCAAAACGCTTCAATCAGTGAGTTTTTATTCAATTATAAAATTCAGATTGCGAGCGCAATTTCTATATTAACTATAATGACGGCTTTTTTGAGTTATCTAAAGGCTTATCGAATCCGTAATAGGAAGAAATCTTTTAAAGTTACTGCAAAGGCCAAGCAAGCAAATAATGAAGCTATGCAGAAAAATATTGAGGTATCGTGTACAAAGCCTAAAGCCAAAAAAGCAGTTAAGTCAGTTAAGAAAACGGAAGAAAAAACTGTATCAGAAGTAAAACCTAAAAAAACAATGAAAAAAGCTTCTGCAAGTACACAAAAAATAACTCAATTGGGTGATGCAAAAGTAGAGAAAAAGCCTGTTGCTAAGAAAAAAAGAACAACAACTAAAAAGAAAAATGATCAGCAATCGCAATTGGATTTTTAAAGGTAATTAATTATATGAATATAATCAACATAGGGAGTAGGGTTATATGCAGATCATATTAATCAGTGGTTTATCGGGCGCAGGAAAATCGATTGCCTTAGAAACATTTGAGGATGAAGGTTTCTTCTGTGTGGATAATCTACCACTGAGTTTTGTTTTATCGTTCATTGAAAAATTTTCAGAAGAGTCATCGCATAAGCATTTGGCAATTGTTGTGGATGCTCGTGGCTTTCCAGATGATCTGAGTGAAGCAAAGCAAGTGTTTGCATCATTAGATGCATTGCCAGAGCACATTGATTTTATATTTCTAGATGCAACCAATGAGGCGATTGTTCAACGTTATCGAGATACGCGCCGTCGTCATCCATTTTATCAAGAGCATTTAACGCTGCTCGATACAATTGAGCATGAACGAGAATTGTTACAACCTTTGAAAAAATATATGGATTTGTACATTGATACGTCTTGTTTGAGTGTGCATGACTTACGAGCTTTTATTAAAAAACAGCTATTGAAAGATCATGAGCAACATACATTATCAATTCAAGTGGAATCTTTTGGTTTCAAGAATGGCACACCCTTAAATGCTGATTTTATCTTTGATGCTCGTTGTTTAACTAACCCTCATTGGGAGCCTTTATTGCGCCCTAAAACAGGGCGAGATGTTGAGGTTATTGAATATTTACAGAATCGGTCAGATGTTCAAGCTTATTTAAAAGATTTAGAAGATTTTTTCTATACATGGTTGCCTAGATTTGAGCAAGGTACACGTGCTTATTTAACGATTGCCATTGGTTGTACAGGTGGGCAGCATCGTTCAGTTTATTTGGCGGAGCAATTGGCAAAAGTGATTGCTAAGCGCTATCCGTTGATTGTGAAACACCGTGAATTACACATCACGCATTCTTTTCAAAAACGTTCGGAGGAACAATGATCATTGATGGTAAGTTATTTGCAGAAGGTTTACGTGCAAAATTAACAGAGCAAATCTCAGTTTTGAAACAAGAAAATGGTATTACACCAGGTTTGACAGTTGTTTTAGTGGGTGAAGATCCTGCGAGCCAAGTTTATGTGCGCAATAAGCAAAAATTTGCAGAAGAGTGTGGCATGAATTCAGTGACGATTAAGAAGGATGTTGAAACGACTCAAGAAGAGTTATTGAAATTAATTCAAGATTTGAATAATGATGCTTCTGTGCATGGTATTTTAGTGCAATTGCCACTGCCAAAGCATATTCATGAGCAAACTGTATTGCAGTCAATTTTGCCAGAAAAAGATGTTGATGGTTTTCATCCAGTGAATGTTGGTCGTTTATCCATTGGTGAGCCATCATTGATTCCATGTACACCATTGGGTTCTTTGTTGTTATTGAAGGATAAATTAGGCTATTTATCAGGCAAGAAGGCAGTGATTGTTGGTCGTTCTAATATTGTGGGTAAACCAATGCTTCAGTTGCTTTTGAAAGAAAACTGTACAGTAACGATTGCTCATTCAAGAACTGAGAATTTACCTGCTGTTTGTCGTGAAGCAGATATTATTGTTGTAGCGGTTGGTCAACCTCGTTTAATCAAAGCTGATTGGATTAAAGAAGGCGCTACAGTGATTGATGTGGGCATTAATCGTATTGAAGAGAATGGTAAAAATCGTTTAGTGGGCGATGTGGATTATGATGCAGTTGCACCAAAAGCGGCATTTATCACGCCTGTTCCTGGCGGTGTTGGACCAATGACGATTGCTTGTTTGCTTAGAAACACTTTAACTGCGACATGCATGCAAAGTGGTATTCAAGATCCTAATCAGTTAAAATGATCAAAATTTAATCACTGTAAAATGTGATATTGACAAGGGATGAGAAGCGCGTATAATTTGCTTCTCATTGCGAGAGTGGCGAAATTGGTAGACGCACTGGATTTAGGTTCCAGCGGGCGACCGTGAGAGTTCGAGTCTCTCCTCTCGCACCAGGTGATAAAGGTGCGTTTTATACGCACCTTTTTTTATTTTTAAAATTAAAATTGGGTGCTCAAATTATGTCAGCAGTTGAAGTATTAGAAGGTTTAAAACGTCGCGTACAAATTGCATTGGACGCAGCTGAAGTTTCATTAGAAAAAGAAAAGCGTTTGAAAGAAGTTTCTAAACGTATTCGTTTGGATGGCTTCCGTCCTGGTAAAGTACCTGTAAAAGTTGTTGAAAAAATGCACGGTACTGAAATCGAAAATGAAATCATCAATGATAAAATCAATGAAGCTTTCAGATTGGCAATCAAAGATACTGATATTAAGCCAGCAGGTTATCCTGTAATCATTCCTTCTGAAACTGCGGGCGATATGCAATTTAATGTTGAGTTTGAAGTAATGCCAGAAGTTAAATTAAATGATTTAACAGCTTTAGCAATCACTAAGAAAACTGCATCTGTAGAATCTGCTGATGTTGATACAATGTTAGATACATTGCGTAAGCAACAAGCAACTTGGGTAAAAGAAGATCGTGCAGCAGAAAACAGCGATAAATTGACTGTTGATTTCGTTGGCCGCGTTGATGGTGAAGAATTCGAAGGTGGCAAAGGTACTGATGTTGCAATCGTTTTAGGTGCTAACACAATGATTCCTGGTTTTGAAGCTGCATTGGTTGGTGCAAAAGCAGGCGAAACTCGCACTATCTCTGTAACTTTCCCTGAAGATTATCATGCAGCAGGTTTGAAAGGTAAGACAGCTGAATTTGATGTAACAGTTCACTCTGTAGAATCTCCAGTTTTACCTGAAATGAACGAAGAGTTTGCGAAAAACTTCGGTATCGAAGATGGTAATGTAGATAAGTTGCGTGAAGAGTTAGAGAAAAACATGGTTCGTGAATTGAAAAATGTTTTAAATAACCAATTGAAAACAAGCGTGATGACTGCATTGTCTGAAGCTAACCCTGTAGAAGTTCCAGAAGCTTTGGTAATGGGCGAAATTCAAGCGATGGCTCAACAATCAAACTTCCCACAGCCAAAAGATCAAGAACAAGCTGAACAGTTCATGAAAATTGCTCAACAAGCATTTGGTGCTGAAGCTGAAAAGCGTGCACGTTTAGGTTTGATTTTGGGTGAATTGGTTAAAGATCAAAAAATTGAATTGGATGAAAAATTCGTTGATGCTCGTTTAGATAACTTGGCTGCAACTTATGAAGATCCAGAAGAGGTTAAAACTCACTTCAAAAATGATGCAAATACAATGCAACAATTGCGCAACTTGGCTTTAGAAGATCAAATCATTGATTTCGTAGTTTCAAAAGCTAAAGTAACTGAAGAAGCTTCTAACTTCCAAGAAATTATGAATCCAAAGCGTGCTTAATTAGCAGTTAGTTGATTCAAAAGCCCGATTAAATCGGGCTTTTTTATTGCCCATTAAAAACTAATTAATATATTGATCAGTTTTCAAGATTCATTGAATATTTGAAAATTTAAAGTTGTTTGGATATATGTTGCAAAGTATTAAATCTCTCGCTATAGTCTACGAACGTGTAACAAAACGTTTACTTATCAAGAGTGGTGGAGGGAATGGCCCTGTGAAACCCAGCAACCTATCAGCTGACAAGGTGCTAACTCCTCCAAATCAATGGGAGATAAGTGTGTGCGCAAGTACTCTATAAGATTAAACGTTAAAATTCTAATGATAAGGAGTTTAGTTTATGAGTTTAAGCGCAGTCTCGCAGGTGGAATTATTGAACCAAAATTTGGCTGATTTGCCGAATGATTTGAATGTATCTTTTGAGTTTTTTCCGCCCAATAGCGACAAAATGTATGAAACTTTATGGTCATCCATTGAGCGCTTAAAAGGTTTGAATCCAAAATTTGTTTCGGTAACTTATGGTGCAAATGCAAGTACGCGCGATCGTACACATAAAGTTATCCAAGAAATCATCCATAAAACATCATTAACGCCAGTACCACATTTAACGTGTGTTGATGTGGAGCGTGCGGAGCTTTTGGATATTGTGAACCAATATTGGGATATGGGTATTCGACATATTTTGGCTTTGCGTGGTGATGTGCCTGAAGGGCAGATTAAGCCTGATATTCATGCTGAGGATTTAGTGGCTTTTTTGCGAGCAGTGCATGATTTTGAAATTACTGTAGCTGCATATCCCGAAGTTCACCCTGAAGCTAAAAGCGCTCAATCAGATTTGGTTGCATTGAGAAGAAAAATTGATGCAGGTGCATCACAAGCAATTACACAATTCTTTTTTGATGTGGATGCTTATTTGCGATTTAGAGATCGCTGTGCAACTGTGGGAATTGAAGCTGAAATTATTCCTGGTATTTTGCCTGTGACAAATTATCAAACGCTTTTAAAATTTGCTGGGCCACAAAATGTAAAAGTACCCCATTGGTTGCATAAGCGCTTTGAGGGGCTGGATAATGATCCCGCAACACGACAATTATTAGGTGCAAGCATTGCAATTGATATGGTTCGCTTGCTTCGTAAAGAAGGTGTGAAAGATTTTCATTTTTATACTTTGAATCGTTCTGAGTTGACTTATGCTTTATGTCATACATTAGGGATAAGAGAAAATTAGGTTTGTAATAAAAAATCCAGCATAATCACTGGATTTTTTATAGTTTGGTAATATTAATCTTTTTTCGCAAATGCATCCATGCCATCGTAACGGTCAAAATGAATATCATCGCTCACTAAGTAATCATAAATTTCTTTTACAATTGGAATACCAGCTGATTGGTATTTCTCAAATGTTGCATCACTTCTCTCACCAGGATATTGAACTTTACTGAAACCTTCTGCTGGTTTCATTCCGTGAATTTCACCCACCATTTTTTCAATCGTGCTGTAGAAAGATTCTAAGCCCGCAAAAAATTCTGGGTTCAATACAATGTGGATTTGACCCAATTCACGGCCAGCAGATAGATCAGCGTACATTGAAGATACTGAGCCACCAGAAGGTTGACCAAGCAATGCGCCACATAAGATATCCACCATCATCATCAAGCCTGAACCTTTCGCGCCTGCGATTGGCACTAAACCTGCAACTGCATTAGGATCTGTTGTTGGATTACCATTAGAATCTACCGCCCAATCCGCAGGAATTGCTTTACCTTTTGCGCGTGAATCTAGGATTTTACCCCAAGCGCCCACGGTAGTTGCCATATCGAAAATGATTGGCGCGCCATCTTTATGCGGTGCACCAAATGCGATTGGATTTGTACCAAAGTAAGGCTCGGCACCGCCATATAGCACAACCATAGGGTCAGATTGGCACATAGAGATCATGATTAGGCCTTGCTCTGTTGCTTGGCGCACAAAGTAAGACAAAGTACCACAATGACCTAAACGCTTCATACCAACAACGCCCACGCCAGTTTCTTTTGCAAGTTCAATGGCTTTTTCTGTGCCTAATTGTGCAATGTAATGACCAACAGCATTATCACCATCTAAAATGCCAATGCTTGCAGATTTTTGATCAAATGTGATGTTTGGGTTAGGGTTGCTACCGCCTTTATTGATGCGCTCTGAGTAATATTCTACGCGCACAGCACCATGAGAATGAACGCCACGAGAATCAGCATAAGCTAAGTGATCCGCAACAGCTGCTGCATGAACTTCAGGCAAGCCAGCTTTCATGAATTTATTTTTCATGAGAGATTTTAATTCTTCAAATGTTACGAGTTTCATTTTTTCTTCAGACATAATTTCTTCCTTTGAAAGATTGCTGTTAAAAATTCAATTCAGTATAACGATAAATCTGGGGATTAGGATAGGTGATTGCGAGCATAGAATCATGTTGCATGAAAAATTGATCAAATATGTGTCTTTTATAAAAGATAATAAATATATTTTTTCTGCTTGACGAATGTTCAAAATCTATTTATGTTAATTGACATGAAAACTAATGTAATGAACAAATCTCTACTACGACTTATTCTGCTGTAATCGCAAAGATTGCAGCCTTCGCTGTGTCTATGGGCATAGCAAATATTTTGAATAAGAAACGAGAAGAGATTTTTTTATGTTGATTGCACGAGAGTATCAAAATTCCACAAATTCTAAGTTAAATCGTGATCATCGACGCTGGTTCGTATGGCGTTATGCTTTGTTGCTGCGATTATCATTGTCTAAATAACTTTACATAAACAAAAATTGAAACATCAAAAATTAATTCAGCAGGAATAGAGGAAAACATCATGATCCAGAACCCACAAACTAAATACCAAGCATTTGCACCATTGAAATTGAAAGATCGCACTTGGCCAGATCAAGTGATTGATAAAGCACCACGTTGGTTGTCATCAGATTTGCGTGATGGCAATCAGGCTTTGATTGAGCCAATGAATATTGAACAAAAATTAAGAATGTTTGATTTGTTGATCGAATGTGGTTTTAAAGAGATCGAAGTGGCTTTTCCATCAGCTTCTGATACTGAATTCACATTCGTGCGCCGTTTGATCGAAGAGAATCGTATTCCTGAAGATGTAACAATCCAAGTATTGACACAATCGCGTGAAGACTTGGTTGTGCGTACATTTGAAGCATTGAAAGGTTGTAAACAAGCAATTGTGCATATTTATAACGCAACATCACCAACATTCCGCCGTGTTGTATTTAATAAAACAAAAGAAGAAGTGAAAGCATTGGCTGTGTTTGGCATGAGCTTGGCTGTTGAAGAAGCGAAGAAATATCCTGAAACAGATTGGACATTTGAATACTCACCAGAAATTTTTACAGATACTGAAATGGAATTTGCCGTGGAAGTCTGTGAAGCCGTCGTCGCTGTCGTCAAGCCAACGCCAGAAAAGCCAGTCATTTTCAACTTGCCTGCAACAGTAGAAGTGGCAACACCAAACGTTTATGCGGATCAAATCGAATATTTCTGCCGTAACATTAGTTGCCGTGATAGTGTGATTGTGAGCTTGCATACGCACAATGACCGTGGTTGTGCTGTAGCTGCAACTGAGTTGGGTTTAATGGCAGGTGGTGATCGTGTAGAAGGCTGTTTGTTTGGTCATGGTGAGCGTACAGGTAATGTGGATTTAATCACAATGGCATTGAATATGTACACACAAGGTTTAGATCCAAAATTGAATTTCTCACAGATCAATAAAGTTGTGCGTGAAGTGGAGTATTGTACAGCGATCAAAGTGCATCCTCGTCATCCTTATGCGGGTGAATTGGTGTTCACAGCATTCTCTGGCTCGCACCAAGATGCGATTCGTAAAGGTTTATCTGATATTAAGAATAATCCTGATCAAATGTGGAAAGTGCCATATTTACCAATCGATCCAATCGATGTCGGTCGTTCATATGAGGCTGTGATTCGCGTGAATAGCCAATCAGGTAAAGGCGGAATTTCCTATTTATTGGAAGAAGATCATGGTATCAATATGCCACGTCGTTTACAAATTGAATTCAGCCGCGTTGTGCAAAATGAAGCGGATGGCAAAGGCATTGAAGTGACATCGCCTATGATCTTTGATTTGTTCAATCGTGAGTTCTTAAATAAAGGATCTGTGTCAATTGAACAGCCAATCAATATTGTGGAAGATGAAAGTGGTCATACAGAAATCACAGTGGCGATTCATACACCAATACAAAAATGTGCAGCAAAAGGGCAAGGTAACGGTCCAATTGCAGCATTAGTGAATGCATTGAACACAACTTTGAATATTAATGTGGATGTTGTGAGTTATCACGAGCATGCAAGAAGCCAAGGTTCTAAAGCTGAAGCGGTCGCATTTGTAGAGATGCAAGTGGAAGCTAAAACATTATTTGGTGTTGCAATTCATGCAAATACAGCAAGAGCATCCATTGATGCAGTGATCTCAGCATTGAACCGTGCAATTGCAAAAGGTTTGGTTGAAGTAAAATAATTCTAGATTCTTATTGTAGAGTTGATAAAATAGTAAAGTCCATTTGTATAGGATGGGCTTTTTGTTAGATGGATTGTGCTCGGTGGCTATCACGTTTCGGGCACAAGGGTACAATATGTATTGTCTTAGGATGAAAAATCCTCGGACTCACCATTTCTTTGAGAGAATTCAATATGAGCTATTTATTTACATCAGAATCTGTGTCAGAAGGACATCCAGATAAAATTGCCGATCAAATTTCGGATGCTGTTTTGGATGCAATAATCCAGAAAGATCGTCATGCACGCGTAGCATGTGAAACATTGGTGAAAACAGGTGCTGCAATCATTGCAGGTGAAATTACAACAAGTGCTTGGGTTGATTTAGAAGACTTAGTACGTAATGTGATCACTGGTATTGGTTATAACTCTTCAGATGTAGGTTTTGATGGTGCAACTTGTGCAATCATCAATATGATTGGTAAACAGAGCGTAGATATTGCTCAAGGTGTTGATCGTTCTAAACCAGAAGATCAAGGTGCAGGTGACCAAGGTTTAATGTTTGGTTATGCATCGAATGAAACTGATGTTTTAATGCCAGCACCGATTACATATGCACACCGTTTGGTTGAGCGTCAATCAGAAGTACGCAAATCAGGTCTATTGCCATGGTTAAGACCAGATGCAAAAAGCCAAATTACATTTGTATACGATAATGATGGCAAAATCCAAGGTATTGATGCAATTGTTCTATCAACTCAACATAATCCTGATGTTTCTCAAAAGGATTTGAAAGAAGCAGTGATGGAATTGATCATCAAGCATGTGATTCCAAAAGAGTGGATTACAGAAAATACTAAATTCCATATCAACCCAACAGGTAACTTCGTGATTGGTGGCCCAGTCGGAGACTGTGGTTTAACTGGTCGTAAAATCATTGTGGATACTTACGGTGGAATGGCTCGTCATGGTGGCGGTGCTTTTTCTGGTAAAGATCCATCCAAAGTTGACCGCTCAGCAGCTTATGCTGGTCGTTATGTTGCAAAGAATATTGTTGCAGCAGGATTGGCGGATAAATGTGAAATTCAAGTGTCTTACGCAATTGGCGTGGCTGAACCAACATCTATCTCCATCACAACTTTTGGCACAAATAAAATTCCAGAAGCAGAAATCGAACGTTTAGTACGTGCGCATTTTGACTTGCGTCCTTATGCAATTACGACTATGTTGGATATGTTGCACCCAATTTATCAGCCAACAGCAGCTTATGGTCACTTTGGTCGTGATCCATACGAAATTACATATCAGAACTCTGATAATGTAGAGACAAAAGCTACTGCATTTAGCTGGGAAAAAACGGATAAAGCTGAGGTTTTACGAAGCGAAGCAAAACTATAACTTGACTTTTTCTTGTAACAAGATAAAATTTTCGTTTATTTTTTGCGTTAAAGAATATATTAAGGATTCATTATGAAACGTACATTTCAACCAAGCGTAATCAAAAGAGCACGTGACCACGGTTTCCGTGCACGTATGGCAACTAAGAATGGCCGTAAAGTATTAAACCGCCGTCGCGCTCGCGGTCGTGCAAAATTGTCTGCATAATCATTGATTATTGCTAAAAAGGCGCTGTTAAGGCGCCTTTTTACATTTTAGAAAGAGATAATCTTGATGTCATACAGTTTTACTAAAGAACAGCGTTTATTAACAGCCAAAGATTTTGGTTATGTTTTTGATCATCCCGCGCGATTATCTGATCGTTTTTTTACTGTTCTAGCCAAAAAACAATTATCCCCAAAGCAAGCAAGACTCGGACTTGCCATCGCTAAGAAGAATTTGAAAAAAGCCCATGACCGTAATTTAGTTAAACGTGTTGTGCGTGAATCTTTCAGATTAAATCAGGAAAAATTGATGGGCTTTGACATAGTAGTGCTTGTCAAAGGCAACGTTTCCTTAGATAATCGTGAGCTGTTACATCAATCATTGAAACAACATTGGGATAAAGTAGGGAAGTTGTGAAAACAATTTTAATTGGTTTAATTAAAATGTATCAACTGTTTTTGAGTCCGTGGGTTGGGCAGCAATGTCGCTTTACTCCATCGTGCTCAAATTATTCTATTGAAGCCATTCGTAAGCATGGCGCGATCAAAGGTTGTTGGCTCACATTCAGGCGTTTAATTCGTTGTCATCCTTTTTGTGATGGCGGTGAAGATCCTGTTCCGTAGAAGCTTTTTTGTTCATTTTTGAGTTTAAAGATATTACTATGCAAAATAATCGATTAATACTCTGGGCGATTTTCGGGTTGCTTGCCTTTATGATTTTTAATAAATGGCAAACAGTAAATTTACCCGTAGCACCCCAGACTGCTGAAACTGCACAAGTTTCGCAATCAATTTCGCCAGCTGCTGATGGCTCCGTTCCTGCTGTGAATGCGCCTAATACTTTGGCAATTCCTAATGTAATGGCGACTCAAGCTAAAACAATTACAGTGGAAACAGATGTGTTATCCATCAATATTACATTGGCGGGTGGTGACATCTCCGATGTTAAATTATTGAAATACTCTGAGAGCTTAGAGAAGAAAGATGTACCATTTGCATTGTTATCTTCTGATCCTGCACGCTTATTTGTGAGCCAAACAGGTTTAATTGGCGCAACAGGCCAAGCTAACTTCTCTCATAATGTGACAACATTCAATGCTGAAAAAGAGCATTACACGTTAGCAGATAGTCAAGATAGCATCATTGTGCCTATGACTTACGTTGATCCTGATACTGGTTCAATTTTAACAAAAATTTATGAATTCAAACGTGGTAGCTATGATATTGGTTTCACGCAAAAATTAACTAACAATGCATCTGCACCTTGGGTTGGTTTGAATTATTTGCAATTGGTTCAGAAAGATCCTAAAGCAAGCGGCCACATGGTGGGAGCATCAAGTTATACTGGCCCTGTATTCTCTATGGGTGAAGAAACTTATAAGAAAATACCTTTTGATAAGTTGATTGAAAATGCACCAGCAATCAAACAAGCAGGGACTTATGGTTGGGCGGCAATGATCCAACAATACTTCACTTCTGCATGGTTGGCGCTAGATGGTTCAGCACATACAGTTGAAGTTGCTAAGTTGCCAGGTGATTTGGCAATGGTTCGTTTGATGGATTCCGCAACAGTTTCTGTTCCAGTAGGCGCAACACACGAATTTAAAAACAGCTTATATACTGGTCCAAAAATTAAGAAAGACTTAGTTGCAGCGGGTGAGTATAAAGCTACTGATGGCAAAGATGGTAATGCAAAATTAGAATTAACTTTGGATTACGGTTGGTTTAGCCCAATTTCAGCATTGATGTTAATCATTCTTGAATTCTTTCACGGTTTTGTTGGTAACTATGGTTGGTCAATTATTCTATTAACTTTCACTGTAAAATTAATCTTATATCCTTTCTCAGAAAAAGGTTACCGCTCAATGGCGAAAATGCGCCATTTAGCACCTGAAATGCAACGCTTAAAAGAGTTGTATGGCAGTGATAAACAAAAGATTGGTCAAGAAACAATTGCGCTTTATCGTAAAGAGAAAGTAAACCCAATGGGTGGTTGTTGGCCAATGTTGATCCAGATTCCAATCTTCATTGCATTGTTCTGGATGTTGCAAGAAAGTGTTCAATTGCGCCAAGCACCATGGATCTTATGGATTCACGATTTAGCGATTATGGATCCTTACTTCATTTTACCAATCATTATGTGTGGCACGATGTTTGTTCAACAAATGTTTAACCCACCACCACCAGATCCAATGCAAGCAAAAATCATGAAGTTCATGCCTTTAGTATTCGGTTTCATGTTCTTGTGGTTTGCTTCAGGTATCGTTTTATACTGGATCGTGAACAACTTGTTAACAATCCTACAACAGTGGTTGATCAATCGCCGTATTGAAGCTGCTGAAAAAAAAGCAAAAGCATAATTATATTTAATCCTTGTTTGTGACACTCCTCGCCTACGGCGAGGAGTGTTGTTTTTAAGGCATAGTTTTTAGTTTATTTGATATGAAATCTCCTATAATGGTGACGTTATAGGAGATTTTTTATATGAGGGAATCATGAAAGAGACAACCATTGCTGCGATTGCATCAGGTATTTCCATCGGCGGTGTTGGGATTATTCGTATCTCAGGTCCACAAAGTTATGCCATTGCATTAGAGATTTGCCAAAAAGAAACTTTGGTGGCTCGTCATGCAACATTTACACAATTATATAATGGTGCAAATGAAGTAATGGATGAGGGCATTGCAATCTACTTTAAAGGACCAAATTCGTTCACTGGTGAAGATTCTGTGGAGTTGCAAGGCCATGGCGGATTGGTTGTCTTAAACCGTGTTCTCAAACGTGTATATGAATTAGGCGCTGAGCCTGCTAAAGCGGGCGAATTTACAGAGCGCGCATTCTTGAATGGTAAGTTAGATCTTGTGCAAGCAGAAGCGATTCACGATCTCATTATGAGCCAAAGTGAAGCACAAGCTAAAGCCGCCATGAATTCTCTATCAGGTCAGTTTTCCACAAAAACTAGTACGATCAGTGAAGCATTGATTCACTTGCGTGTTTATGTGGAAGCATCCATTGATTTTAGTGAAGAAGACATTGATTTTATTTCTGATGGTAATGTGATGGCTCGTTTGAATGCTGTAGAAACGGATATTTTAAATTTATTGCAAAATGCGAATCAAGGCAAATTACTCACTGATGGTTTAACTGTTGTATTGGCAGGTAAACCGAATGCAGGTAAATCTAGTATTTTGAATGCATTATCTGGCGAAGAGAGTGCGATTGTGACGGATATTGCAGGCACAACACGCGATACATTGAAAGAAAGCATCATCATCCATGGTTTGCCACTTCATATCATTGATACAGCAGGTTTACGTGAAACAAGCGATGTGATTGAGCAAGAAGGTATTCGTAGAACGCGTGAAGCGATGAAAAAAGCAGATTTGATCTTATGGATACATGACGATCAAGATCAAAGTGCTGAGAAGGATGCACTACTAGAATCATTAAATGTACCAATACTACATATTCGAAACAAGATCGATTTAACTGGCAATGAAGTTGGCAGAATAGAGGATACAATCATGCTTTCAGCGAAGCGTAATGATGGCATTGAGCTATTAAAAGATGCGATTGTAGAAGCGGTACAATTCCAACCAAGTCAAGGCATGTTCAGTGCAAGAGAGCGCCATTTGGTGGCCTTGAGAGAAAGTTTAGAACATTTAGATATTGCTAAAAAATTATTAAATGAAGGCCATAGTATTGATCTAGTTGCAGAGGAAATTCGTTTAGCACAAGATGATATTGGTCTCATTACAGGCAGATTCACAACAGATGAATTATTGGGTGAAATATTCTCAAGCTTCTGTATCGGAAAATAGTTTGAATAATTGACTACTTATTGACAACTTTTCATTCGTCATGATTATTAAATTTCTTTTGAGAAAAAACGTGGTTCCAGTATTATATGAAAGGTTGTCGAGTCTACTCTGAATGGAATGGGGATATGAAAAAATTTGATGTATTAATCATAGGTGGTGGCGTTTCTGGTACGTCGCTTTTATATCAATTGTCTCGTTTTACAGACCTAAAAACGATAGGTTTGATGGAACAATATGATGCAATTGCTTCAGTTAACTCACAAAGCTTCAATAATAGCCAAACGATACACAAGGGCGATATTGAAACAAACTATACATACGAAAAAGCGAAAGCAACTAAGCGTACAGGTAACATGATTGTTAACTATGTAACGAAGTTAGCAGAAGAAGATCGCAGTGGCATTGTTGCTAAATACCCAAAAATGGTTTTAGGTGTGGGTAAGGAAGAGTGCGACGGTTTAAGAGCGCGCTTTGAAGAATTTAAACCTCTTTTCCCAAATTTAAAAGCATTGGACCGAGAAGGTATTCGTGCAATTGAGCCAAAAATTGTTGAAGGCCGCCCTGAAGATGAAGAAATCTTTGCATTAGGTGCATTAGATGAATATGTTGCGTGTAACTATCGTGCATTGTCAGAGTCTTTTGTGAAAGAAGCAAAGAAAGCTGCGGACAATCGTGAAGCTGATTGTGACATCATGTTATCTACAAAAGTTGTGGATATTAAAAAAGTTGGTGATGTATTCCAAGTTCATACAGCTAACCCTAAATTAGGTGTTGTAGAGGCTAAATACGTCGTTGTATCTGCTTGTGGTCACTCTTTGTTATTTGCTCATAAAATGGGTTATGGTTTAGACTTAGCATGTTTACCAATGGGTGGATCATACTATTTCACACCAGAGGTATTGAACGGTAAAGTTTATACAGTTCAAAACCCTAATTTACCATTTGCTGCTGTTCATGGTGATCCTGACATTGCTGTTCCTGGTAAAACTCGCTTTGGACCGACTGCAATTGCATTGCCTGTATTAGAACGTCGTAACTTGAAAACATTTGCAGATTTCTGGAAAGTATTTAGCTTGGCGCCAAGTACAATGTCTGCATTATGGAAGTTGATGAAAGTTAAAGATATTCGTAACTATACTTTGACAAACTTCTTGTATGAAATTCCATATTTACGTGAACGCTTATTCTTAAAAGAGATGAAAAAAATCATCCCTTCATTGGAAATCAATAATGTGAAATTTGCTAAAGGTTTCGGTGGTATTCGTCCACAAGTGATTGATAAGAATCAGCGTAAATTGATCATGGGTGAAGCAAAAATCAATCCAGGTACAGGTATTGTATTTAATATGACACCATCACCAGGTGGTACATCATGCTTGGGTAATGCTGAAAAAGACATGTACTTAATTGCTAATTTTTTAAAGTGTAACATTGATAAAGTTGCATTTGATGAAGTTTTATTAAGTGGTGAAGTTGATCTTTTAGAAATTGACCGCCCAGATGAAGGTTCTTTGGTAGAAGTGTAAAACAAAGTATTAATTTTAAAAAAAGCCTCACAATTGTGGGGCTTTTTTGATTTAAAGCATATTTTTCGATATTTCACCCTTGGCTTTTTTTAGAGTTTGTATAAGTATTTCTAAGGTGTTTAGTGTAATTTAATATTTCTTTAGATAATTTATATTGCTTACAAAGTAAAAATAATTATTTATTTGTCTGGTAATTTACATAATGGTTACATAGAATGAGTGAATAATAATTTATACTATGGTGAGAGTAATCATATGAACTATCATAAAGCATCGATAAAAATACTACATTTCTTAATACCAGCAATTGGTATGGCAGTGATGGCAGAAGCAAATACATTTGAGCCATCAACATCACCAGTTTTTAGTACTCCTCAAGCAAAACCGAATATTCATATGCTCTTTGATGATTCTGCATCTATGAAAGCAAAGGACACTGTGATGCCAGAACATGCCTATAGCTTTGGCTCTCCTGTGTGTAAAAGGCAAAGTACTGCTTGGCATAACGAACGTAAACGCTTAGGAGAGTATGATCCTTTTAGTAAAGGTAGATATATACCATGGGATGATTCGAGTGCTAAAAATGGGCTCATTGATGGTAAAAAGAAGCCACCAAGAATTATGGAGTGTGCAGATGTTACACGTACAGAAGCTTTAGATTATGCATTTAAATCAGTCATGTATAAATATCGAGATAAAGCTTATTTAGGTGTTTCATTTTTATGGCAGGTTAATGATGATGGGAGTAAAAATAAAGGTAATGGTTTAATTAGGTTACCTATTGATGATTATTCAGGCTTATCTGAGCAAAATTTTAAATCTACAGCCATTGATCCTGTTTCAAAGCTTATTAAAAATTCTCCAGGAAATACACCAATGTATCCTGCGGTTTATGAAGCCATTAAAATGTTTCGTGGGCAGCCTGTTACGGCATTTGGTGTAAATGAACGTTTTACCCAATTTCCTGTGGTTAAAAAAGAATGTAAAGGTTCTTCTTGCTTTTATGCGTATGTTCAGCATCCAACACCATTGCGTTATCGTTGTCAGCAGAATCATTTAATTGTTATGACGGATGGGCAACCCAATGATTATAAAGTTTGGGGAATTGGTAAAAATGATGGCATGAGCACATCGAGTACTTCTGCTAAAGATCTATATGTGAATGATGTTAACCAATCTGTGACAGCAACAACGACTGGCAAGAAAATGGGTGAATTAACATCGAAAGTGGATTTAAGATCAGCACATAAGCCTATTTTGAAAAATGGGCAATGGGTTGAGAAAGATAAGGATGATGCAGGTAAAGCATGGAATGATGCATTGTCGATTCCTATGCCTATTTTTACTCACAGTGTGAGCTTATTTGTTGATCCTAAGTCTTACATTTATACAGATATGACTCAACCAACAAAAGGGATGAATTTAGGGTTTGCTAAAGGTGATGGTAATGCTGAAGATTTGATGTTGGCATTTGACACGATCTTTTCTTCTATCATCAGAAGTACAAGTAGTACGTTAGCAACGAATGATCGAAATAATGCTGATGTGCTAGATGGTCGTCCAGCTATTTCAGGTGGTAATATTGATTTGTCAACTGTTGGAACGATTCGTTATGATACAACGTATAATTTTAGACAGCGAATTGGTAATATTCGTGCAGTTGTACCATATATCAGTGAATATAAAGAGATTACGGGAAGTAAGAAAAAAGAGCCTGTGGTTTCGACTTTAGAGCTGTGGAATACTAATACAACAATTAAATCTAACCAAGGGCGCTATTTGACGTTCATAGATTCGGGTAAAGGTAATAACGGCACTAAGTTTACATACTTAACAGATGCAAGTGTAAATAAGCAGTTTAGTAGCATTTTCGATGCCACTAATTATGGTGTGAAATTTGATAAAAGTTACATCGATTGGTTAGTGGACTTTGAAAAAACAACTCATCCAAATCAATTGAGAGGGCGATTGCAGCCAATGGGTAGTATTACAAACTCTGACTTAGCTTTGGTGAATAAAGATGCATTGAATATCAATGTTGTTAAAGAAAAAATGTCAAGAAATTTAAGTAAAGAATTGGTTGGATACTTAAAATATAAAGCAAAGTATCAGCCTACAAATTTATTGATCGTGACGGATAATGATGGATTTATCAATTTTATTAATGCACAGCGAGGATTAACTGGTAATGAGAAAGCTGGTGCTCGTAATACAGCTTACTTCCCACAGCTATTGGCTCATCGATTAGATGAAATTGCTAAGGATAATAGAGAAGCAACTTTAGTGATGGAAGGCAAAACAAATTTAACAGATGCGAAAGTGTATCAACAAACTGTTGGCGATATTTATGCAACGATAGGTTTGACTGCGATGGGTAGTGGAGGAAAAGGATTAGTAGGTTACAGAATTTATGCGGCTTCTCAAGACTCTGTAGATCGCTCAGTTGCTCCTTCCAATAATGCTGCTGATACCATTGATAAAGTATTGCCATTATTTGAAATTACCAACCAAGGGCCAGAACAATATAGAACGAAAGGTTTTGAAAACTTGGGTTATACATATTCGGGCTTTGAATTTTTTAACCGCCTTGTAGATCAAGGCAATAACAAACGTGGGCAGTCAGTTGCAATTTTCGGTAATGGTTTCGGTGTTGATCAATCAGTTTTATATTTCATTGATGCTTATACTGGCGAAAAGTTACAAGAAATTATTTTAAGCAAAAATGGTGGTGGAGCAGCAACACCTTCAATCATTGTACGTAATGATCCAGCTAATAATGGTCAAGTTTTAGATCGTATTTATGTGGGAGATTATTCTGGAACTTTATATAAAATAGATTTTAATGGCCAAGATTTTACAGATCAAAATGCTGTTAGGGTAACGGCTTTATTTAAGGCTTCAACTAGCCCAAATAATTTAGGGCAATCGGCAATTTCTGTTAAACCATTGGTGATAAAAAATAAATCATCAGGTTTATATAATATATCGTTTGGTACGGGAATTGCAGTAAGCAAAGAGTTGGATCGAGGCAAGAATTCATTGGTTGAACATAGTATTTACAATATTATAGATCATAACCGTACTTCAGTAGATTCAACTGCAACAGTTGCAGAGTTAGCGAAAAATGATGTGGCATTGAAACCACTTTTATCTCAAAATTATTTAAAAGTCGGCAAAGTTAGTTATAAAGATGGAGCTAATATTGATTATTTATCAGAAAATAAATATCAATTAGATATTGAAACTCCTAAAGCTTCTGGTTCAGAGTCAAATGTGAATCAATATGGATGGAGTATGAGATTGTTGGCCGATGGTTCTACTTCAGGTGAACGTGTTATACAAAATCCTAAGTATGATGCGAGAACAGATGCTGTAGTATTTGCAACATGGGGAATACATGAAAGGGATCTTTCATATTCTGTGGGTAATGTTTATGATCCATGTTTGGCGGATGCAGCCTTTGGTAAATTGTTATCATTCAATGTGAAAACAGGTGGTTCATCTGGTAAAAAAGGTATCATGAATCAAGGTACAACCAATACCGCGCCTGGTGGTGTGACGGGTGATGATATTGTCAGTGATCCTGAAGGCAATAGCACTACAGATTTAAGCCAATTGGATAATGATTTGCAAAATGAAATTATAGACATTGTAGGTAAAGATGATAGTGCATATACAACTGATCCTGATAATTTAGGTTATGAATGCTCTGGGGATATTTTGGGGCAGCTAGAGTGTGAGGGCGGAGAACGACCTAAATTAGATTTGCATAAAGGTCGCGTTAGCATTCAAAAAATTCTTTAAAGCTATAATAAAAAATCCCGTATACTGCGGGATTTTTTATATATTACGTATTGATTATAAAAATAATTATCGACTCATTTCAGATAATGCATCAATGACTTCTGCTAATTTTGAAACAGAGACAACTTTAAAACCATTTTGTGTTTGGCGTGGTGCATTGCCTTTAGGGATAATTGCTTGCTTAAATCCATGTTTGAAAGCTTCTTTCAATCTATCTTCACCATTAGGAATTGGACGAATTTCCCCAGACAAACCCACTTCACCAAAAATGATTAGATTAGAAGGTAGGATTTTATTTCTAAAGCTTGAGTATGCTGCTGCAATCACAGCTAAGTCAGATGCAGTTTCCGTAACTTTTACGCCACCCACAGCATTGACATAAACATCTTGATCATTCATTGCAATACCTGCATGGCGATGTAATACTGCCAAGAGCATCGTTAATCTTGCTTGTTCAATACCTAATGTGACGCGGCGAGGATAATTACCAAAGGATTGATCCACTAAAGCTTGAATTTCTACTAATAATGGGCGAGTGCCTTCTTTGGTTACCATGATGACACTGCCTGCGCTTGGCTCTTCATTGCGAGATAAAAAGATTGCGGAGGGATTATTAACTTCACGCAAGCCTTTATCTGTCATTGCAAAAATACCGAGTTCATTCACAGGCCCAAAACGGTTTTTATAAGCACGCATAACTCGGAAACGTGAACCCACTTCACCTTCAAAATATAAAACTGAGTCCACCATATGCTCTAAAACTCTAGGGCCAGCAATTGCTCCTTCTTTTGTGACGTGACCCACTAAGAAAATGGCTGTATTTGTACGTTTTGCAAATCGTGTCAAAAGCGCTGCACTTTCTCTCACTTGTGCAACATTACCAGGTGCAGAACTAAGAAATTCGGTAAATATGGTTTGTATTGAATCGATGACCATAATTTTAGGAGATAGTGCCTCAGCAGTTGCGATGATTTTTTCAACAGATGTCTCTGATAAAATTTTAAGATCACTCTGTTCCAATGATAAGCGTTCTGCACGTAGGGCGATTTGGCTTGGTGATTCTTCACCTGTGACATAAAGAACATCTAAAGTTTGGCTAAAATGCACCATAGTTTGTAAAAGGATAGTTGATTTGCCAATCCCAGGGTCACCACCAATGAGTACGACAGAGCCCGTAACTAAGCCATCACCTAAAACACGGTTAAGCTCTGTTAACCCTGTATCATATCGTTGATGTTCTTCTTTTTTAATATTATTTAAGGTTTGGATGGCATTGCTACCAGCTGTACCAGCATAGCCTGATAAACGAGAAGATGAAGGTAAAGTTTTTTCAACCATAACTTCTTCAATACAGTTCCATTCTTGGCAGTCTAAACACTGGCCTGACCATTTTTGAGTGATGCTTCCACAGGACTGACAGACAAATTTTTTTTTGTTTTTACTCATAGAATGTTAACCTAGTCTACTAATCGAGGAATGGATCATAACAATTTTAGAACGGTAAGTTCTATAAGGCTGTAAAAAAAATCTATCAAAATTAGTTATTTCATAAAATTAAGTCTATATAATTACTCTACGTTTAGGGATATTTACAAAAAAAATATAATATAACTTGACGTATAAGAAAATGGATCTAAGATGTCATATCCCTTATTTTGTAGATTAGTGACGTCTCAATTAAGGGGGCTTTGATAATAATTAAATGTTTAAATATGTAAATTAATGCTAATTAGTTGTAATATTTTGAATATATTGTATTTCAAAGTCTGATATAAAATAGTAAAGATAATAACTGAATTATTACGGATATGTTCTATACTTTTTTATCATCGATGTGAAAACTGTATAAGTATTGATCTAGCTCTGCATTGATTAAAAAAAATACTAATTAACTTGCCAGTATTAGTTGTTTTAATCAATAACGCGCTCCATATCATTTAAAGTATGTTTATAGGTGATTGGTATGCAGATACAGTCGAAAATAAAAGATGTAACAAATTTTCTCAACAAAATTAATTAATTATTAGTGAAGGATATAACAATGGCAAAATCACAATCTCTACAGGATCCATTCTTGAATGTGCTCTGTAAGGAAAAAATTCCCGTATCAATCTACTTGATTAACGGTATCAAATTACAAGGACAAGTTGAGTCTTTTGATCAGTTCGTAGTTTTATTGCGTTCAAACGTTAGCCAAATGATCTATAAGCATGCGATTTCTACAATCGTACCTGCACGTAGCATTCGCGTTAGCTTTGATGGCGAAGAAGCAGTATCTGAAGAATCAGAAGCTGAAATTACTATTTAATTAGGATTTCATGGTAGAATTGAGCTTTTGTACGAATCATATTTAGAATGTTCGAAAACGAAAGCCAATCAAATCAAGGAGACCAAGCAATCTTGGTCTCTTTACAATCTCAAAACTCACATTCAGAAGAAATCAGTGAATTTCAAGAGCTAGTTAAAGCTGCTGATGTCAGTGAACTTACTTTGATCAAAGGAAAGTTGCTTGCGGCTAATCAAAGATATTTCTTAGGAACTGGTAAAGTTGAGGAAGTCCGTGAAGCAGTTGTTGCCTTAGGCGCAAATGTTGTCATCGTAAATCATGAACTTTCACCCAGTCAAAATCGTAACTTAGAAAAATATTTAAATGTCCGTGTGTTAGATCGTACGGCACTCATTTTAGATATATTTGCACAGAGAGCAGAGAGCTTTGAAGGTAAACTTCAAGTTGAGCTAGCACAGCTCACCCATATCTCGTCTCGATTAGTGCGAATGTGGACTCACTTAGATAGTTTACGTGGCGGTAGCGTAGGATTACGTGGCCCCGGTGAATCTCAATTAGAGATGGACAAACGTATGATTGGTCTAAGAATTAAACAATTGAAAAAGAAACTAGAAAAAGTTCAGCAAGTTCGTCATCAAGGCCAAGCTTTGCGTGATCGCTTATGCGTGCCTGTGATTGCGTTAGTTGGTTATACGAATGCGGGTAAATCTAGTTTATTTAATCGTTTAACGGATGCTGAAACATACGTGGAAGATAAGCTGTTTGCAACGTTGGATCCAAAACATCGCACATTATTTTTAGATAATATTGGTGATGTTGTAATCGTGGATACAGTTGGCTTTATTTCTAAATTACCACATGAATTAGTGACAGCATTCCATTCAACATTACAAAGCGCTGTAGATGCAGACTTATTATTAGAAGTTGTCGATGCATCTGATCCTGAACGAGAATTCAAAAACGAACAAGTGGCACAAGTATTAGAAGAGATTGGCGCGGATAAAGTGCCAAGGATTCTTGTGAACAATAAGATTGATTGCTTAGATGATGTTGTGCCGCATGTTACTTACAATGATGAAGGTATACCTCAATCGGTTTGGATCTCTGCAGAAAAAGATTTGGGGATTCAATCACTAAAAGATTCTATTGCTGTTTATTTTAAAGAGAAACATATTTCAAAAAATATTATTTTACCACCTTCAAAAGGTAGATTACGTGCTAAGCTATTCGAGTTAAATGCGGTAAAAAATGAGTCTATCAATGAGAATGGCGAATTTGTTATAGAGTTATTTATGCAAAAATCAGATTGGGATCGTTTAGTGAAACTAGATGATGATGCCCAAAAATACCTCAATTAGAGATTTTAGATGCAATTTATGGCAAAAATTGGTAATTTATTTCCACTTTTGTCTAAAACATTCTTGAATTTATTTAAGGGAAAAATGAAAGAGAGTACTTTGGAAATGGCTTGGAATGAGCCAAAAGATCGAAACAATACTGGTGGACAACAAGAGCCATCACGTGATCAAGAGCAAAAGCCGAAACAGGAAGATATGCCTGATTTGGATGTTTTGTTAAAAGATCTCAAAAATAAAGTTTTGGGTAAATCAACTCAAAATAAAGGTAATGGAAATGGCAACCCAAATGGTGGCAATAATAATCGCACGCCTAATATCCCTTTTGGTGGTGTGAGTGGAAAATTAGTTAGCTTCGGTGTTGTTGGTGCATTTCTTTTATGGATGTTAACTGGAATTTATATTGTTGATACAGGGAATAATGCCGTTGTATTGTTCTTAGGTAAAGAGCAAGCAGTAACAGGCCCAGGTATGCATTGGCGTTTTCCGTCGCCAATAGGTGAACATCGTATCATCAACGTAGAAAATCGTTTTTCTGCAACAATTGGTGGTCGCAATGAAACAATGATGCTAACTAAAGATGAAGCAATTGTAGATGTACGTGTTGAAGTTCAATATGAAATTAATCGTGCGGATCCAGCTAGCTATTGGTTTGCATCAACTAATCCTGATGAAGTTTTGCGTGATGTTGTAGAAAGTGCACTGCGTGAACGCGTCGGCCAAACAAGTTTGGATGCAATTTTAACATCTGGCCGTGCTCAATTAGTGGCTGAAGTTAAAGTTTTGGCTCAAGAAGTATTGAATCAATACAATATTGGCTTAAATATTACTAATGTAAACTTGGTAGATGCACAAGCACCAAAACCAGTTCAAGCAGCCTTTACAGATGCAATTAAGGCACGTGAAGATGAACAACGTATGATCAACCAAGCTGAAACATATGTAACAGATGTATTGGGTCGATTAAACGGTGAAGTAGAGCGTGAATTGGCAAAAGCAGAAGGTTACAAGCAAAGTGTGATCGCGAAAGCAGAAGGTGAGGCGAATCGCTTTACTTTATTGAACCAAGCATATGCACAAGCACCTTCCATTACTCGCCAAAGATTATATTTGGATACAATGGAAACAATCTTTAAAGATACAAATAAAGTCTTGATGAATACAAACAGTAATAATTTGATGGTATTACCATTGGATCAATTATTGAAAGGTAAATCTCAAGCGGATTCGGCAAAAGCTTCAGAATCAAGTACTGGCACATCTTCGCAAAAATTACCTGCGATTGGTAGCTTAGTAACACCTTCAACAAGCCAAAATAGTCTATCTCAACAAGAAACTACTCAAGAACGTGCTATTCGTAGCCGTCGCGATGGTCGTTAATTTAGGAAGTAGGACAAAGCATGAATCAGAAATTTACACCAATCGTTATTTTATTAGCTGTTGTAGGATTTTTATTAGCTAATTCAATCTATGTTGTTAAACAGTGGGAGACTGCGATTCGCTTGCAGTTCGGTGTTGTTCAAGAGAATAACATTGGCCCAGGTTTGCACTTTAAAGTGCCATTCATTAACACTGTTAGAAAATATGATCGTCGTTTGCAAACACTAGAAACAGATCCAGAGCCTTTCTTGACATTGGAAAAGAAAAACTTGATCGTGGATACATTTGTGCAATGGCGTGTGGCTGATCCAAAAGTATTCTATGAACGTGTTCAAGGTAATGCAATGCGTTTGAATAGTTTATTGAAGCCAGTTGTACAAGATAACTACCGTGCAGAATTTGCAAATCGTAATCTTCAAGAAGTGGTTGCAGGTTTTGATGGTACAACTAACAAAACTGTTCGTTCTGTGATTCAGAATGACATTTTGAACAATATTCGTGAAACAGGCCGTCAATACGGTGTTGAAATCGTAGATATGCGCATCAAAGGTGTTGAGTTGCCTGAGGATGTTAAGCAAAGTGTTTATGATCGTATGAATACAGAGCGTGAACGTGCAGCAAAAGAGTTCCGCGCACGTGGTGAGGCAACTTACATTGAGAAAGTTGCAAATGCAGATAAAGAGCGTGAAATTAGGTTGGCAGATGCTTATAAGCGTGCTGAAATTTTACGCGGTGAAGGCGATGCAGAAGCAACAAGCATTTATGCAAAAGCATTTTCTGCAAATCCAGAATTTTATGAATTTAATCGTAGTTTAGAAGTCTATCAGAAAGGTATTAAAAAGGATGGCGACATCTTAATTNNAAACAAATGGGTAAGAATGTCATTGTCGTTGGCACTCAATGGGGTGATGAAGGTAAAGGTAAGATCGTTGACCTTCTCACAGAAAAAGCTACAGCAGTTGCTCGCTTCCAAGGTGGCCACAATGCTGGTCATACATTAGTGATTGACGGTAAGAAAACAGTTTTACGTTTGATTCCATCAGGTATTTTGCGTTCTCACATTACTTGCTACATTGGTAATGGTGTTGTGTTGTCTCCAGTTGCTCTATTGAGCGAAATGGATGAGTTGTTGTCAAAAGGCGTTGATGTTGATAAGCGTTTGAAAATTTCAGAAGCTTGTCCATTAGTGATGCCTTATCACATAGCGATTGACTTGGCGCGTGAAGAAAAATTAGGCGTAAACAAAATTGGTACAACAGGTCGCGGTATTGGTCCAACTTATGAAGATAAAGTTGCGCGTCGTGCGATTCGTGTTGCAGATCTTTTCTATCCAGAGCGTTTCAAAGAGAAATTGACTTTGGTGATGGATTACCATAACTTTGTATTGAAAAACTACTTTGGTAAAGAGCCTTTGTCAGTTGACGCTGTATACAATGAAATCATGGCATTGGCGCCACGTATTTTGCCAATGGTGACAGATGTATCAGAAGAGTTGAACGCACTTCGTAAAGAAGGTAAAAGCGTAATGTATGAAGGTGCTCAAGGTACTTTCTTAGACATCGATCACGGTACATATCCATTTGTAACATCAAGCAATACATCAGCAGGTGGTGCAGCAGTTGGTACTGGTGTTGGTCCATTGTATTTTGATTATGTAATGGGGATCGTTAAAGCTTATACAACTCGCGTAGGTTCAGGTCCATTCCCAACAGAATTGTTGGATGAAGTGGGTCATGGCTTAGCAGAACGTGGTCATGAGTTTGGTTCTGTAACTGGTCGTGCACGTCGTTGTGGCTGGTTTGATGCACCTGTATTGCGCCGTTCTGTAGAAGTGAACAGTATTTCTGGTTTATGCTTAACAAAATTAGACGTTTTGGATGGTATGGAAGAGATCAAAATCTGTATCGGTTATGAATTAGATGGTAAGCAAATTGATTATCCTCCTTATGGTGCTGATCGTTTTGCAGCTTGCAAACCAATTTATGAATCTCATGCAGGTTGGACAGAAAGCACAGTGGGCGTTGCTTCATTTGAAGAATTACCAGTGAATGCACAGAAATACATTAAGCGCATTGAGCAATTGATTGGTGCGCCAGTGGATGTAATTTCAACAGGCCCAGATCGTTCTGAGACAATCGTATTGAAAGACCCATTTGCATAATGGTTTAAGTTAATCAAAATTGAAAAAGGGTTATGTAAATAGCCCTTTTTTATTTAGTAAAAAATATCTAGTTTGACTTGTGATAATTTAGATACAACAATCGCTTTAACTGAGCCTAAAACCTATTTTGCCCGTAGGGCGAAATAGGAAGAATGATTAAAATTTAAGGATTTAAAAGGCGATTGGATGGTCAATAAAACTGTGAGATTGATATGAATGAAATGAAATGCTTTAAAGCGTATGACATTAGAGGTATTGTACCAACAGAGCTGAATGAAAGTTTTGCCTATGATTTAGGTCGAGCTTATGCTTCTGAGTTTCAGCCCAAAAATGTTGTTTTAGGACATGACATTCGCGAATCGAGCTTGATGTTATATTTATCATTGATGAATGGTCTATTGGATTCAGGTGTTGATGTTATCTTGCTGGGCTTATGTGGCACAGAAGAAGTGAGCTATCAAACCTCTGCCTTAAAAACTGATGGTGGCATTATGGTGACAGCAAGTCATAATCCTATGGATTACAATGGCATGAAGTTATCTTTGAAAGATAGCGCGCCATTGGGGCAAGATACAGGTTTATGGCGTTTAAAAGATCGAATGATGCAGCAGCAATTTTCTGCACTGACATTTGATGGCAAAACCACTGAATATGATGATAAATCTGCTTACATTCAGCATCTACTCAGCTATGTTGATCTCACTAAAATTAAGCCTATAAAAGTAGTTGCCAATACTGGTAATGGCTGTGCATCTTTAGCTTTAGAACAATTGATTCCACATTTACCGATTGAATGGATCAAAATGAATTATGAGCCAAATGGCTCATTTCCAAATGGCATTCCTAATCCTTTATTGCCAGAAAATCGTTTAAGTACATCGCAAGCAGTGATTAAGCATCAAGCTGATTTTGGTTTGGCTTGGGATGGTGATAATGATCGTTGTTTCTTCTTTGATCATGAAGGTAATTTCATTGAAGGCTATTATTTGATGGGCTTGGTTGCTCAACAGATGTTGATGAAATATCCTCAGAGTAAAGTTGTGATGGATACGCGTTTGACTTGGAATACTGAAGCCATTGCGCACCAATACCAAGGTGAAGCGATTATGTCTAAAGGCGGGCATTCTTACATTAAACAAACAATGCGAGAAGCGGATGCTGTTTATGGCGCAGAAATGAGCGGGCATCATTATTTCAAAGCTTTTGCTTATTGTGATTCAGGTATGATTCCTTGGCTGCTCATTGCGGAGTTATTATCCAATTCTGATCGATCACTGAAATCATTGGTGGAAGAGAGTATTCAAGCTTTTCCATGCAGTGGCGAATTGAATTTTAAAGTTTCAGATTCGGATGAAGTTCTGCGTTATTTGGAGAATTATTTTGTGGAAGATCAGCCAGTGAAGCAAACATTGGATGGTTTAACATTAATTTTCCCTGAATGGCGTTTTAATGTGCGGGCATCGAATACGGAGCCATTATTAAGATTAAATATTGAAACACGTGGCGATATCGCTTTGTTGAAAGAAAAGCAGACATTGTTAGAGCAGTTGATTCATTTATATGTGATTGAATAGTTATGACAGATGATTACCAAAAAACACTAAAGTCACTGAAGAAAACGATGCGAAAGCAGGAAGAGCAAAAGAAAGCTTTGAAGCCTGTGAAAAAATTTGAGCCAAAAATTTTGGATTTTGCAGAGTTAATGAAAGATGTGAAGCGCATTGAAAGTGATACTGTGATTTTGCAACCTGATCGTCATCCCATTCGTGTGAAGCCAATCGTTGAAGAGGTGGAATATCAATATTTCTATGTGGGTGAATCTTATTTAGAGGCGCCAAAAAGCCATTCTAAAAATGGGCAGGGCAATCGTGATATTCAAAAGCTACTGGAATATAATTTTTCTATTGTGTCTAATTTAGATCTGCATGGTGTGAAATTGGATGGTGTCGATGAATTGCTTACTGAGTTTTGCTATTACGTGCAATCCAAAGGTGTTTGTGGACGAATCATTCATGGTAGTGGCTTAGGATCTAAACATTCAACGCCAGTTTTGAAAAACAGAGTACGTGCTTGGCTCGCTGAATATCCTGAAGTATTAGCATTCACAGAAGAGAAAAATAATGATGGTTCTGTGTTGATCCTGCTTAAAAGAAAAGGTTATCTCTAACCTAATCTTGGTTGATCAACAGCGTGATAGATTTCGCTGCTTTTAGTATCATTGCAGTTAAAACTTGTTGATGATCTTTGCCACGGAAATAAGGTGCCATTAATGTCACAACTGCGATCACGGATTGATAGCGAAAAATGGGTGCGGAAATGCCCAAAACGCCTTCATCAATTTCACCAACCGTAATGCCATAACCTTGTTCGATGATTTGATTCAATTCTTGATCCAAAGCTTTTTGCTTGCCTGCATTATTGGGAAATGCACGTTGAACGATACCATCTCGAACATCTAAAGGTTTATGTGCTAACAGTGTTTTACCACTAGCACCAGAAATTAAATCATTGGATCGGCCAGTTAAGAAAGAACAACGCAATGCTTGTGTACTTTCCACCATTTTAATGCAAATCGTTTCTGTGTAATCAGCAGCGATGATGGCAGCAGATTCACCTGTAGCTTCTGCCAGTTCACGTAAAACTTCATCACATTCGGGGCCAAATATTGAATAAGCTTGGTGCAATTGCTGACCTTTCAAGCTTTGTGCACCCAAAGTATAGGCACCATACAATTTAGATGGCGTTACGAATTCCCATGACATGAGAATATTCAATATTCTATAAACTGTGGATAATGGAATATTTAACTCGCTCGCAATATTCTTAGGGAAGGCTGGGCGTCCACAAGATGCGATATAAGACAATATGTTTAATAAACGATCAGTGCTTTTCATGATATTTTCTCCATAATAAACAATAACAATGAAAATATATAATGGCAAAAACTATTCTCATTGAATGAGAAAGTTAATTTATTGGTGCAATGTTATAGAGTTTTTATAACGAAGATGCCATTAACGTTCTATAATTATCCAACGAGTTAAACTGTGATTGAATGAATCGGATATGCGAAAAATACTTTATGTTGTATTAATTGGAATGATGGCAAAAGTGGCGATTGCAGATGAAGTTTATCTTAAAAATGGCGATCGTTTAACAGGTACAATTATCTATTTTGAAGGGCAATATCTCTTCATTAAAACGGAATATGCAGGTACTGTAAAAATCAATAATGATAAAGTGCGCACGTTTTCTGTTGCCAATCCTGTGAATATTAAGCAGAATCTATTTTCCTCCAGTATTGTGGCGGAAGAAGCCCATTTAAAAAATTATAAATCCAATAAAACAGGGCAATCTAGAAAAGTTTTGGTGATTCAAAATGGTGATGGCGTGACAGAAATTCCCATTACTGATGAATTATCATTGGCTAAAATTAATGGATCATCTCCAAAGAAAGAGCCATTAACATATTCAGGTACAGTGAATTTCGGTGCATATATTGATACCGATACTTCTAAAACATCCCGTTATAACTTTGATGGCGTTGTGGGTATGAAGTATGACTTTTGGCGCCATGCTTTAAAGGGCAAGTTTTATCGAAAAACTGAAGATGAAAAAACAAAAAGCTATTATTACAATTTAGATTATTCAGCAGATAGATTCTTTTCAAAATCATTCTTCTGGCAGGGAGCAATTGCTTATCAGTATGATTGGTTAGAAGATATTCGAGAAAATAAATCTATTGGTACAGGTCCTGGTTGGCAAGTTTGGGAAAATGAAGACTCTGCACTTTCTCTTGCTTCATTGGTGAATTACCAAATGTTGGATTATCGTGATGGTGGACACAGCGAAAATCCGCAAATGGCATTGAAGTGGGATTTTTACCAATATTTTGGTGATCGAGCTTTTAAATTCACGACCTCTGGTGAAGTTGGGCGAAGTTTTAATCGAGATGTATTGCTGGATCTCACAGCGAATGCCAACTTATCTTATAAACTCACTGAATCTATACTATTGAATACAGGTATTTCATACGAGAAGGTTCGTGCGAAAGATGGTAATTCCCGTAATAAAAGCATCAACTTAGGCATTGGTTATCAATGGTAGGTTTATTCACAAAATGATATTTGGCTGAGTTGAGATATTTATTGTCTGAACGAGCTAATTACAAAACTTCAAAAAAATATATGATATCAATTCTTATTTAAGAGTTTTTATTATTTTGGAGTGCTTGTGAAAGTTGATGCAATAGAATTCCCGTTTGTGCGGGTGGATTATATCAAAGGCCCCAATGAAATCATTGAGGATACATTATCTGATTTGTCTGATTTACTAAAAAGACAACAACCATTCGTTTTTATGGGTGAAGGTTCACCGAAAAAAGAAAACACGAATGAAGAGGAACGCAAAAAAGTTGCCCTCTGGATGAAAGCAAATCATGTGGATGTTCAGCGCTGGATTAAAGGCCATGTGCATGTCATTACTGAGCCAGATAAGTTCGAAATGATGCAAGAATTTTCAGTTATTTTCAAAAAATTTTGGGGTTACCCAATGATCGTTGTGCGCACGCAAGAAGAAGCGTTGGCTGAAGCAACATTATTGTTGAAAACCGAATAATCATTGGGGAGATGTTTTTGTGTTTATAAATCACTATGGGATTGCGGCTGATTATCCTGATAAGGTAGATCGTCCTGTATTTGTGATGGGTCTAGGATTAATTAACGAAAATTGGGAGATTCCATTCCATCGCCATTTTAAATCCCAGTTAATTTTTGCAAACTCTGGTGTTGTCACTTTGGAAATGCCAGATAGCATTTGGAATGTGCCATTTCAAGGCGCTGTTTGGATTCCTTCTAATTTAACTCATCGTGCGAAGATTAGTGGCAATGCAAAAGGCTTTGTTGTGTTTGTAGAGCCTGATGCGATTGACGGGTTACCACAATCGTGTTGCACAATTGCTATCTCCCCTTTGATTCGAGAATTGTTGCAACGAACTGCAACGTTACCCGAGTTATATGATGAGAATAGCTCAGAAGGGCGATTGATGACGGTGCTATTGGATGAAATTAGCACAGCGCCTTCGGCTAGCATGAATTTACCTATGCCAAAAAATCCGCGTTTACGCAAAATGGCAGAAGCAATGCTAGATGATCCTGCTAAAAAACTAACATTGGATGAATGGGCTCATTCTATCAATATGAGTGAGCGCAATTTATCCCGAGTATTTGCCAATGAAACAGGTTTAAGTGTGAACCGTTGGCGCAGGCAAATGCATGTGATCAAGACAATGTCCATGTTGGCAGAAGATATGCCTATTCAATTGATTTCTGATGCATTGGGTTATGAAAATTCTAGTGCCTTCATTACGATGTTCCGTAAAGCCGTTGGTGTCACACCAAAGCGCTTCATTATTGAGCATAACGAATTCAGTCGTAGTAACCCTTTGTATGTTCCAACCGGGAGTTTTTATGAGTATTGATGCATCTACACAAAAAAATAAAAGCCCAATGAGTTTAGTTTTATTGCCAATTAAAGGGCAATTGACTGTAGCTTCTTTATTAGCAGCCATTGGTATTATGCTAACGATGGTGCCTTTAGTTGGCATTGCAAAGATTGCCAATATTGCTTTAACTCATTTTGATAGTGAAGCCGTTTGGCAAATTGTGACTGTGAGCTTGATCTGCCTATTTGCAGGTTTAATCATTAATACATTGGCGGAATATTATGTGCATTGTGCAGATAATCGTTTAACGCATCGCTTACGTAATGATGCGATTAAGCGCTTATCGCAAGTGCCATTAGGTTGGTTTACAGGCAGAGCATCAGGCGATGTTAAGCAAGCAATGCAAGATGATGTGGGGGCTTTGCATGATTTGACTGCGCATTTTTTCACAATGATTGCACGCGCTGTTGCTGTAGTGCTTTTCTCCGCAATTTATCTATTTTGGATGAATTGGCAGTTAGCGATTTTGACATGCATTCCATTCGTCAGTTTCTTTATTTTGTATGGTAGAGCATACAAAGCAGGCGCTGATTTCATGGGGGATTTTATCAAAGGTATGGTGAGAATTGATAATGCAGTTGTAGAATTCATCAGTGGGATTCCTGTAGTGAAAGCATTTGGTGCTGCAGGGCGAGCGCATAGTAGTTATCGTGAAGCCGTGGATGAATTTGCTAAAGCATTCCGCAATATGATCGGTGCGACCACAGGCTCTGTTTCCAGTGCCAATGCTGTGATGAATCCTGTCACAGTATTAGGCTTCATTTTAGCGATCGGCTTATTGTTCATTGCAATGGAGTGGATTGCGCCGACTGAAATTATCCCATTTTTGCTGATTGCACCGGGTATTTGTGCACCAATGTTGATGATCTCTTTCATCACACATGGTTTACGTAATGCAACGAGTTCGGCAGAACGATTACATGGTTTGTTGAACACACCAACTTTAGAGCAACCTGAAATATTGGCAGAAAAGCCTAAAAATACAGTGGTGAAATTTGAACATGTGAATTATGGCTATGATGCTGAGCATTTGGTGGTGAATGATTTTAATCTCACATTGAAAACAGGCACAGTGACGGCGATTGTGGGTGCATCTGGCGCAGGGAAATCCACGATTGCAAGGTTATTGCTGAGATTCTTTGATCCCACAGAAGGAAAAATTACATTGGGTGATGTGGATTTGAAAGATTTTCCTTCACAAGCTTTATATCAAAACATTGGCTTTGTATTGCAGGAAGTTCGCTTAATTCACGCAAGCATCCGTGACAATATTGCGCTCGCAGCACCAAATGCAACACAAGATGAAGTAGAAGCTGCCGCTAAAGCTGCCAATATTCACCAGCGCATTATGGCATTACCGAATGGTTATGATTCTGTGATTGGTGAAGATGCCATTTTGTCAGGCGGTGAACAGCAGAGAATCAGCATTGCACGTGCGATTTTATTAGATCCTCCAATTTTAGTTTTAGATGAAGCAACAGCCGCTGCGGATGCTGATAATGAAGCGATCATTCAAGAAGCTTTATCTCGATTTGCTGTGGGCAGAACATTGCTCATCATCGCCCATCGTTTAGATACGATCATGTATGCAGATCACATTGTTGTGATGGATGAAGGCAAAATCATCGAAGAAGGATCACATTCCGAATTACTCAAGTGCGATGGCAAATATGCACAGTTATGGGCACAAGGAAAATATTAATATGTGGAAGACATTCATACATTTGTTGGGTAGTGATGCAAAATTACTGCATCAATACATCATTAAAACTGTCATTTACGGCATTTTGAGTGGATTAACCATTACAGCATTCATTCCTGTTGTGATGTATACATTGCAAGCTGAAACGAAGGTTGCAGCCATGTGGTTGGCATTGTTATTGATCGGCGTGATTGCTTGTTGGCAATGGCGCAAAGTGACAGAGAAAGCTGGCATTAAAGTGGGCGAAGCTGTATTGAAAAATGCTCGCCATCGCCTTGGTGATCATGTAGCAAGCTTACCAATTGGCTGGTTTAATCCTGAAAATACTGCAAGATTGAATCACATCATTACGAAAGGCATGATGGAAGTTGCTCAATTACCTGCGCATTTAATTACGCCAATTGTGAGTGGTTCAATCGCACCTTTAGTTTTGGTGATTGCGCTGTTTATTTTGCATACATCGTTGGGATTGATTGCTTTGATCAGTTTGCCAATCATTGTAGGCACTTTAATCTTGGCAAGTCGATTGGGTGAAAAAGCTGATCGTGATTTTAATGATCGTTCAGCAGAAACAAGCCAGCGCATTGTGGAGTTTGCACAAGCACAATCAGTCTTGCGCGCATTCAGTAGCCAAGGGAATAGTAGTCGATTTTTAGCAAAATCCATAGAAGATCAGAAAAATGCTTCAGGGAAATTGATCATCATGACAACTTTGTCCATCATCATGGGTAGTTGGGTTGTGCAATCAGTGTTTGCAGTGTTGTTATGTACAGCGGTGGTTTGGTTGAATCAATCCATGATGATTGCCGAGCCTACTGAAATTATCTCGGTGATTGTGGCATTGGTTTTGATCATTCGTTTCATTGATCCAATGCAGGATGTTGCAAACTATGGTGAAGCATTGCGCAGTGCAAAAGGGCATTTAAATGCAGCAGGCGAAATCTTTATGATTAAGCCATTGCCAGCGCCAATGGTGGAAAAAGAGCCGAAAGAGTTTGGCATTACTTTTAATAATGTAACATTTGGCTACGTTGAAAATGATCCTGTGTTGGATAAGATCAACTTGGAAATTAAAGAAGGTTCAATGGTTGCATTGATTGGTGCTTCTGGCTCTGGTAAAACAACACTGGCGCGATTGATCGCACGTTTCTTTGATATTACAGATGGTTTACTCATGATCGGCGATGTGAATGTTCGCAATATGACTGAAAAAACATTAACGAATACCATTAGCCAAATTTTCCAAGAAAGCTATCTATTCCAAGGCTCAATTCGTGACAATATTTTGATGGGCAAACCTAANAACACTGGCGCGATTGATCGCACGTTTCTTTGATATTACAGATGGTTTACTCATGATCGGCGATGTGAATGTTCGCAATATGACTGAAAAAACATTAACGAATACCATTAGCCAAATTTTCCAAGAAAGCTATCTATTCCAAGGCTCAATTCGTGACAATATTTTGATGGGCAAACCTAATGCAACAGAAGAGGAGTTGCAAACAGTATTATCACAAGCGGGGTTAAATGAAGCGATTGCAAGATTGCCAAATGGGTTGGATACATTAGTGGGCGAAGGTGGTGCGCGATTATCTGGTGGGGAAAGACAGCGAATTAGCATTGCTCGAGCATTGATTAAAGATGCGCCAATTTTATTGGTGGATGAAGCAACTGCGGCACTGGATGCAGAAAACCAAGCAATCATTGCTGAAACATTAGCTCGCTTACGTGGTTCTAAAACTTTAGTAGTGATTGCGCATCAATTATCTACTATTCAAATGGCAGATAAAATCGTGGCATTAGAGAATGGCAGAGTGAAAGAGCAGGGTACGCATGATGAATTGATGCAAAATGCACAAGGAATTTACGCGCACTTTATTCAACAAAGAGAGCAAGCTAAAGGTTGGCGAATAGTTTAATTTTATAGCGCGCTATATAATGGTAGGGATGATATATTTCATCCCTATTTTTATGGTTAAAGGATTATAGATTGTGATGAACAATGGTTGGTACGATGCGATTCATTTGACAGAGTTATTAGAAGAGCATGAATATAATATTTCTCAATATCAACCATTGTTAGAGGTTCAATCCTTAACGCAAGGATTGGAAAAGTTGAATCCTAATTTTAGTGTTGAATTACTGAATTTAGCTGAAATCTCTGCACCAAATTATGCCAATATTTTGCCTGAATCAACGCAACATTATTTCAGCCGTCGAGTGATTTTAAAATTGGATGATCAACCTGTGATTTGGGCTGAGAGCTTGTGTGATATTCAAAGTGACTTTTGGCGAGAATATCTTAATTGTGGCACGCAATCCTTAGGTAGAAAATTATTCAGTGGCGATGAGATTGAACGCACACCATTTTTTTATAAAGCATTTTCTGTAGAAGAATTACCATTCGATTTATTGAGTGATTATCTCAATATGAAATTCTTGATTGCACGCCAATCAGTATTTACTTATAAAAATGAAAAACTCTGCTTAACTGAGTGGTATTTACCGAATTTAAGGCAATTTCTAGCAAATTAAAAATAAAGCATGAAAGGCAAAAATAAATAACTATAATGCAGAATAATGTTTATCGAATAAAAGAAAAATAACCATGTCTCAAGAACTCATTATAGTTTTGCTCCTTCTATTAGCAGCAATCATCGCATTTATGATTAATAAACCACGAATGGATGTTGTGGCTGTCTGTGCGCTATTAGCTTTGCCCGTTACTGGCAGTGTGACTTTGGATCAAGCCTTGGCAGGATTCAGTGATAGCAGTGTTTTGATTGTTGCTGTGTTTTTCATCATTGGTGATGGCTTGGTGCGAACGGGTGTTGCCTTTAAAGTGGGCGACTGGCTCGTTCGCCAATCTAAAAATAGTGAAACAAGATTAATCGTCTTATTGATGATCTCCGTAGCGCTATTAGGTTCGGTAATGAGCTCTACAGGCATTGTGGCGATTTTTATCCCAATCGTATTAAGTATTGCGACAAAAATGAAGGCAGATACACGAAGATTGATGATGCCATTAAGTTTCGCAGGCTTAATCAGTGGCATGTTGACGTTGGTATCCACCGCACCAAACTTAGTTGTTTCAGCACAATTACAGCAAGCAGGGCATAAATCTTTTGAATTCTTTTCTTTTACGCCGATCGGTTTAATCATTCTATTTGTGGGCGTATTTTATATGCTATTCGCCCGCAGATTTTTAAGTAAAAATAGTGCTGAAAATGATGGTAAACCAAAAGATGCACGTGTGCATATTGAAGATTTGGTGAATCAATATAATTTGAAAGGTCGCAATCACCGTGCACGCATTGGCGAAGGTTCACCATTAGCAGGCAAACGTTTATCCGAATTGCATCTGCGAGAAAAGCATGGCGCGAATATTATTGCGGTAGAACGTCGTTTAAGCCGTATGAAAAATGTTGTATTGGATGCGGTTTCGGATCGTGTTTTGCAGGAAAACGATATTTTATTATTTGATTTCTTCTATCCAGAGCAAATCAATGAATTTTGCCTAGAGTTTAAGTTGATGTCATTGCCATTATTAAGTAGTTATTTCAATGAACATTCCCGTGAAATTGGGATGGTGGAAGTAACCATTCACCCTGATTCTAAATTGATTGATAAAACTGTTTTAGAAAATGCGTTTAGATCCAATTATAACTTGAACGTGATTGGTATGAAGCGCAAAGGTGAGATTCTAGAGAGTGAATTATTGAAGGAACGATTGAAACAGGGCGATACTTTGTTGGTTATTGGTATGTGGAAAGATATTCGTCAGTTACAAACCATGAAAGATGATTTCGTTGTGTTAACAATCCCTGCGGAGATTGACGAAGTTGCGCCTGCAATGGATAAAGCACCGTATGCAATTGGTGTATTGGTTGTGACTGTTGCATTGATGATTGTTGGCGTTTTCCCAACGGTTTTAGTGGCAATCTTTGGTGCGCTATTAATGGGCGCATTTGGTTGTATCACGATGGATAGTGCTTATAAATCTATTCATTGGCCAAGTATTATTTTGATTGTGGGGATGTTTCCATTTGCATTAGCTTTGCAAAATACAGGTGGTGTGGATTTAGCTGTTAAATTCCTGTTAGAAATTGGTGGTGATGCAAGCCCTAGAATTTTATTGATGATGCTATTTGGTGTGACAGCATTGATTGGTTTATTCATTTCCAATACTGCAACGGCAATTTTATTGGCGCCTATTGCTATTCAAACAGCTGCAACTTTGGGTGTTTCACCTTACCCATTCGCTATGACAGTTGCGTTGGCTGCTTCTGCTGCATTTATTACGCCAGTGTCTTCGCCTGTGAATACATTGGTGGTTGCACCGGGTAACTATACATTTGGAGACTTTGTGAAAGTTGGCTTGCCTTTTGCTATTATTGTGATGTTCATTGCTGTGATTTTTGTACCGATTTTATTTCCAATGGGGTAAATGAATTATGAAAAACTTTATCTACGCAAATCCAACCAAAATCATTTTTGGCAAAGGCATGATTGCCAATATTGCTTCTGAGATTCCTGTAACTAGCAAAGTGTTAATGCTATATGGCGGTGGTAGCATCAAAGCCAATGGCATTTATGATCAAGTGATGAATGCGCTGCAAAATCATGAAGTGCTAGAATTTTCAGGGGTTGAGCCAAATCCACATTATGAAACTTGCCTAAAAGCAGTTGAGATGATCAAGAAACATGACATTGATTTTCTCTTGGCTGTGGGTGGTGGCTCGGTATTGGATGCCACTAAATTCATTGCCGCTGTTGCGCAATTTGTTGGGCAAAATCCGTGGGATATTTTGGTCAAACATGGCAATAATATTGAAACAGCTTTGCCATTTGGTGCTGTGATTACATTGCCTGCAACAGGTTCTGAAATGAATAGCGGTGGTGTGATTACACGTGCTTCTACAGAGGAAAAACTTGCATTTTCGAGCTCAAATACATTTCCACAGTTTTCTGTGCTAGATCCTGAAACTACGTACAGTTTGCCAAGAAAGCAAATTTCTAACGGTATTGTGGATGCATTCGTGCATGTTGTGGAGCAGTATTTAACAACAGGCACAGAGAATAATCCCTTGCAAGATTATATGGCTGAATCTATTTTGAAAGTGTTGGTTCACGAAGCGCCAACGTTAATGCAAGATGATCATGATTATGAATCCCGTGCAAATTTCATGTGGGCAGCAACTTGGGCATTGAATGGTTGGATTGCTTGTGGCGTTGAGGAAGATTGGTCAACGCACATGATTGGTCATGAATTAACGGCATTATATGGCTTGGATCATGCGCAGACTTTGGCAATTATTTTGCCAGGTTTATTGCAAGTGATGAAAACTCAAAAAGCTAAAAAGATTAGCCAGCTCGGTAAAACAATATTCAATATTCATGAAACTAATGAAGATGCTCAATTGGATTCAACGATTCAAGCAATTGAACAGTTTTTTCATTCAGTTGGTGTGAAAACGTATTTATCTGATTATGGCTTAAATGCTGAATCCATTACACCAATTGTGGATCGTTTTAGAGAACGTGATTGGAAGTTAGGTGAGCGAGGAAATATTATGGCAGATCAAGTGAATGAGATTTTAAAGTTACGATTATAAAATTTTAGGATAATTCTTGGTATGATGGATTGCATGTCTCAATGGATCATAACAATATGAAATTACTAGATTTAAGGAAAATAATAACCTGTGTTTTATTGACAACGTTAACATTAAGTACAGCAAAAGCTTGGGAAATAGAAGTGTCAGCAGGCACAACAGATGAAAGCCAAACAGTTTTAAGGTTCGGTTTCAATCAAGAATGGGATGCGCGATTTTTAGATTCATCATTAGGGTATTTTTCTGGCTATTGGAGCTTAGGATTAACTTATTGGGAAAAAGGAATATATGGCAAAGATGTCGGTTCAATCTCTTTTAGCCCAGTATTCACCTATAATTTTTACACCAATAATGGTTTAGAACCATTTATTGAATTAGGCATTGGTGTTGCAGCTTTTTCTAAAACCAAAGTGGGTGATCAGAATTTAGGTAGCGTTTTAAATTTTGAAGATCGTATTGGTTTTGGCGCAAGATTTGGTGATCATACATTGGGTGCGCGGGCGATTCATTATTCGAATGCTGGATTAAAAAGACCCAATGATGGGATAGAAAACTATTCCATTTACTATTCATATAAGTTTTAATAATGGTTTCGACCAAAAGGAGAATGAGGAATGAAATACGCAAACCCAATTTTAGTGTTCGTAGATGTTCAAGAAAAATTGAATAATGTGATTCATGATAAAGATGATCTGATCCCTCGTTTAGAGAAACTATTAAAAGGGCTAGAATTGCTGAATGTTCCTGTGCTTTGGTTGGAGCAATATCCAAAAGGTTTGGGGACAACAGTTGAATCCTTGAAAGAGATTTTAAAAGCTAGTAGCTACTCACCAATCGTGAAAAATACATTTAGCGCTTGGGGAAGCGTGGAGTTCCAAGAACAATTGAAAGAATCAGGTGCGGATCATATTTTATTAGCGGGAATGGAATCTCACATTTGTGTATTCCAAACGGCAAGGGATTTGTTGCTTGAAAACTATGATGTGGATGTGATTGTGGACTGTGTTTCTTCACGCACAAAAGAGAATAAAGATCTTGGGATTGATCGCATGATTGGTTATGGTGCAGGCACAACAGGCTTAGAATCTTTACTGTTTGAATTATTGGAAACCGCAGATCATCCAGCATTTAAAGATATTAGTCGTTTGATTAAATAATATTTATTAAATATTTTGAAAAGGCTGAAGGTTCAGCCTTTTTTATTATCAGAGATATTTTATAAAAATCTTGATTAAAAGCAGTTCTATCACAGTTATTGATTAGATTCGCTGGTAAAATGGAGAAAGATCCCCATTTCTGTATTAGGATTATCAACAAAATTTATATTAAGTTAGGGAGCATTGGATAATGAGTGAATTGAATTATCAAGATGGCACAGTATTAGAAAATAGAGATCATGCGATTTTTATTGAAGCAAATTTTAAAACTGATGATTTAGATGCAATTAAAGATGCGATTGGCGATTTTAGTGCGCGCCTTCGTTCATATAAAACGCGCTTTGGTCACATGGGGTTATCTGCCGTTTTAGCATTTGGTCGTGATGCTTGGACAAAGCTCTCAGGTGACGCAGAAAGTGCAGAAGAGCTACATGATTTACAAACAATGGCAAAAGGTATGGTGCAAGGCACTCAGCGTGATATGTTTGTTCATATTTTATCTTATGAACACAAAATGAATTTCACATTAGCGCAAGATTTCGTGAGCTGTTTTAAAGATTTGATTACGATCGAAGAAGAAGTGCATGGATTTCGTTGGTTAGAAGCACGTGATTTAAGTGGCTTTGTGGATGGCACAGAAAACCCTAAAGGTTTACAGGATCGTGCAGACGTTGCAATCATTCCTGATGGCAAAGATGCTGGCGGAAGCTACGTGATCGCACAGCGTTGGGTGCATGATATTGATAAGTTCAATACATTTGATTTGGCGAAACAAGAAGGCACATTTGGCCGTACTAAACATGATGATATTGAAATGGCAGATGAAGATAAGCCAATTGGTGCACATACAGAGCGTGTTGTGATCGAACAAGATGGTGAAGAATTAGAAATCGTGCGTCAAAGTTTGCCGTATGGCTATGCATCTTCTGAGAAAGGATTATATTTTGTGGGTTATTGTGCAAAATTATCATCCATTGATGCAATGTTGAAAAATATGTGTGGTGAAAATGATGAGCATTTTGATCTCATGTTTGGTTATACAAAAGCGGTAACAGGCAGCTATTTATATGTGCCGTCTATGGATCAATTGGATAATTTATAATATTTGTCATATTTGAATGAATATTAAGCGAAACAGTGAAGTTTCGCTTCTCATTTCACAAAAACTGTATTAATGTAAACCCATAGCAAGTAGTTGTAGAAAAAGAATTTAGAATAGATTGTTTCAACTCGATAGATAAGGAGTAGCTATATGAATATTAATATAACTGGCGATGGTTTAGAGTTAACACCTGCACTACAAGAACACGTGAAAGAACGTTTAAATAAAATTGAACGTCATCGTGATCAAATCACACAAGTGGACGTTGTTTTATCAGTCACAAATAAACGTCAAAAAGCTGAAATTACTATGGTAGTGCCACATTCACCAGATATTAATGCTGAGTCAACCACTGATGATTTATACATATCTATTGATGAAGCTGTGGATAAATTAAGCAAACAATATTTGAAGATGAAAGACAAAGCAATGACGCTACAACGTCAGCGCCAAGAGCATGACAAAGAAGAACTAGAGGAAGTTGCAGAATAATCATTGCACCTTCAAAACCTTAAAAATGGTAATCTATTTTTAAGGTTTTTTTATGCGTGAAAGAAATGAAAAAAATTAATATTAGTTTAGCGTTATTGTGCTTTGTGATTGTGTATATTGCATGGCATATTACTTATCGAAATGAATCAGCAGTCGTTAATACAGTTGATAATTTGGCTGTAGAAAATAGCCAATCAGAAAAATTACCATTCAAATGGATCAGACAGAATTACATAACAAAAAATAATGTTGAAACTTTAGTTGAAGAAAAAGAAGAGTGTTTTAGTTTATATGAATTAAAAACATTATATTCTGCTGACGAAGATGTTAAAAATTTACAACAGTTTTGTGAAAGTACAGTTGAAAACGCTGTAGATGGGTATAAAATTTCAGCATCTTGTAAAAATCAATCAGCAACTTTTTATGTAGATGTTAAATTAACCACCATGCACCATAAATTGCATGAGTGGCAACAAACAATTTTTGATATTAACCATACAATGATCCAACAAGAAAGGGTCACTTTCCAACAACAGGGAACATGCAATGTTACCAATTGATTTATCAGCAAAACATCTCGTGATCGGATTTGGCATCACAGGTTTATCCGTCGTAAAAACATTAGATTATTTGGGTGCTCAGCATATTTGGGCAACGGATTCTCGTGATAATCCACCCAATAGTGATGAAATTAAAACGATTGCGACAGAGATTTTTGAAGGTGGATTCAATCATGATTGGTTAGATCAATGTGATTATTTATGGTTAAGCCCAGGTATTCCTTTAGCAACACCTGAATTGCAAGATTGCTTAAAGCGTTTACCGAAAGATCATGTGGGCGGTGATATTGAATTATTTGCTCGTTTGACTCAGAAAGATACAATTGTTGGAATTACTGGCACGAATGGTAAAAGCACTGTGACAACATTAACTGCGGATATTTTATCAGCAGATAGAGAACATGTATTTGTGGGTGGGAATTTAGGTGAACCTGCTTTGAATTTATGGTTGGAAGTTCAGCATAAAAATATTCAAAACCCCATATACGTTTTGGAACTATCAAGTTTTCAATTGGAAACCACAGATAATCTCAATGTAGATGTTGGCGTAATTTTGAATTTAGCACCTGATCATTTGGATCGCTATAACGGTTTTGATGATTATGCAAATGCAAAATTCAAGCTATTGGATATGGCAAAGCGCTGGGTTGTGAATTATGAAGATCAATACCTGATGAATCATATAGCAAGTCGTAGGGTTCAAAAGCCAACGACAGGCTTTGCATTGAAACAAACAGTAGAATCAGGTTGGCAAATGAGTTGGCAGGACGGATTGCCTGTAGCGATTTCTAATCAGTCAATTTCAATACCATTGAATGAAATCAGTATTGGTGGATTACATAATTATGCCAATGTGATGGCGTGTTGCTGTATTGCAGATGATTTGCAAGTGGGTGAACAATCACTAAGACAAACCATTAAAACTTACCAAGCATTGCCACATCGTTGTGTATTAGTGAAAGCAATCAATGGTGTTCGTTATTATAATGATTCTAAAGCAACGAATTTACCTTCAACAGTTGCAGCAATTGAAGGATTCTTAGAACCAAAATGGTTGATTTTGGGCGGTGTCACAAAAGATCAGGATTTTTCTGAATTAATGACATTACTGGATAGCCCAAGCATGTTGGGGGTTTATTTGATTGGGAAAGATATCTCTGCGATTGCACCACATATTCCTGCAAGTTGTGAATCCCATTATGTGGAAACGTTAGAAAAAGCATTGCAAGCAATTCATGCACGTGCCAAAAATGGAGAAGTAGTTTTATTTTCACCAGCATGTGCAAGTTTTGATCAGTTCAAAAATTTTAATGATCGAGGCGATCATTTTATTCGTTTAGTTGAAGTATTAGAGAATTAGTCTGCATGTTTAAAGAGCCTTTAAATCCACAATCCAAAGTCCATTTAGATGCATGGCTATTATCTGTTGTGTCAGTATTATTAATGGTTGGTGTATTGATGGTAACATCCGCATCATCATTTACAGCAGAAAAATATGGTGTAAGTATTTATCATTACAGTATTCGCCAAATGATTTATATTGCGATTGGTATTGTGGGCGGATTGATTGCTTTCAATATTTCATTGAAAGCTTGGTATGAAATATCTGGCAAATTCTTATATTGGGTTGCAGCGCTGATGTTGATTCTGGTGCTCATTCCTGGTATTGGGCGAGAAATTAATGGCGCAATGCGTTGGATTCCATTAGGAGTTATTAACTTTCAGCCTTCTGAAATGGCGAAACTATTTGCGTTCATCTATATCGCAGGTTTTTTATCACGCCACAATGACAAAATCAAAAATGAGATGCTGTATTTGATCACGCCATTATCTGCATTAGGTTTATTAGGTGTATTTCTATTATTGGAACCTGACTTTGGTTCAACGGCTGTATTAATGGGCGTTGGATTGGCGATGATCTTTATAGCAGGTGTTTCTGCATGGCGATTTTCCATCATGATTATGATGACAATGATGGGAATGATATCATTAGTTTTAGTTGCGCCTTATCGTGTGGCGCGTTTAAAAACATTTTTAGATCCATGGGAATACCAATTTGGTGAAGGTTTCCAGCTAATCAATTCATTGATGGCAATTGGCCGAGGTGAGTTGATGGGCACAGGCATTGGTGAAAGCATTCAAAAATTAGGCTATTTACCAGAAGCGCACACTGACTTTATTTTTGCAGTTTATGCTGAAGAAACTGGGCTTCTGGGTGTTGCATTCTTAATTTTTCTATTGCTTGTATTGATTTCTCGTGCATTTATGATTGGTAAACGTGCAGAATTTTGTAACATGAAGTTTGGCGCTTATTTAAGTTACGGCATTGGGTTATGGATTGTTGGGCAAGCATTCATTAATCTAGCGGTTGCGATGGGGCGATTACCAACCAAAGGTTTAACATTACCGCTGTTAAGTTATGGTGGTTCTAGTATGATTACAGTGCTAATTGCCATTGGTATATTGTTTAGGATTGATATCGATTCTAAACATGAATTACATAAAATGAATGAAAAGGCTAAATTGAATGAATCAGAACCCACAAACAGTTGATGTTGTCATTATGGCAGGAGGCACAGGCGGACACATTTTTCCTGGACTTGCTGTTGCCAATCGTTTGCGTGAGCAAGGTTTATCTGTTGCATGGCTAGGTGCACATGGTTTAGAAACAAAGTTAGTGCCTAAGCATGGTATAGATCTCTATTCTTTATCCATCAAAGGATTACGTGGCAATGGCTTAAAAGGCTGGTTAACGTTACCACAGAAATTATTAAGTGCTGTTTCTGAAGCTAAGGCCATTTTAAAAAAACTACAACCTAAATGCGTGATTGGTTTTGGTGGATTTGCATCAGGGCCAGGTGGTATCGCTGCAAAAATGTTGAACATTCCTTTGATCATTCATGAGCAAAATGCTGTGCCAGGTTTAACCAATCGTTGGTTGGCAAAAGTAAGCACACATGTATTAACAGGTTTTCCATTGCCAGAATGGGCTAATAGCCAATATGTGGGCAATCCTGTACGTGATGAATTATTCAAATTACCATCGCCCAAAGAACGTTTTCATGATCGAACAGATGAATTGAGAATCTTGGTAGTAGGCGGTTCGCAAGGTTCACGCTTTGTGAATACAATTGTGCCTAAAATTGTTTCAGGCACTTCGAGAAAAACTTTGGTGTGGCATCAAACGGGTGAAAAGCTTTTCTCTGAAGCAGAGAAAAGTTGGGTGGATGTGAATATTCAACCTTATCGCTTAGCGCCATTCATTGATAATATGGCAGAAGCTTATGCTTGGGCTGATATTATTATTTGCCGAGCAGGTGCTTTAACATTAGCAGAATTAACAGCCGTTGGTTTAGGCAGTATTTTAATTCCCTTACCAACAGCAGTGGATGATCATCAAACTAAAAATGCAGAATTTTTAGTGAAAAGCCAAGCAGCTTATGGCATTAATGAAAAACAGTTTAATCAAACAGAGATTGTTGAGATATTGAACGACTTAACACTTGAACGACGCTTGGAAATGGCGGAAAATGCCTATAACAATGCAAAACCCAATACAGTAGCAGAGATTGTCAGCACAATTGAAACAACTTTTGGATGCTAAAATTTAAATTAAAAAGGATGTTATCTTGACACAAACAATGCACTACAAACGCGCAGGTAATATGCGTCGAATTAATCGAATTCATTTCATCGGAATTGGTGGCTCAGGCATGTGCGGCATCGCCGAAGTTTGCTTGAACTTAGGTTATGAAGTTACAGGTTCTGACATCAGTTTATCTTCAACCGTAGAACATCTCATTGCTTTAGGTGCGTTGGTTAAAATTGGCCATGATGCATCTTATGTAGATGGTGCAGATGTGATTGTTGTGTCTACAGCTGTTCAGAGTGATAACCCAGAAGTTGTTGCAGCAAAAGCTGCTGGCATTCCAATCATTGCGCGTGCGCAAATGCTTGGTGAATTGATGCGTTTCCATTACGGTATTGCAGTTGCAGGTACTCATGGTAAAACAACAACAACAAGCTTATTGGCAGCTATCTTAGAAGAAGCAGGTTTAGATCCAACATTTGTTGTGGGTGGTCGTGTTAATAAAGCGAATTCCAATAATATATCTAGTTCACAATTAGGCTTAGGTGAATATTTTGTAGCAGAAGCAGATGAATCGGATGCTTCATTTTTGCATTTGCGTCCAATGGCTGCGATTGTGACAAATATCGATAAAGATCATATGTCCACTTATGCAGGTGATTTTGAAACATTGAAGAAAACTTTTGTGGATTTCTTGCATCACTTACCATTTTACGGTTTGGTTGTGTTGTGTATCGATAACCCTGGTATTCGCCAAATTATTCCTTCTTTGCAGCGCCCATTCTTAACCTATGGTGAATCTGAAGATGCAGATTTCCAATTGTTAAAATATCATTCAGATAAATTGAGTACTGAATTCGTAGTGAAAACACCATTTGGTGTGAGTGAATTTACAGTAGCATTACCTGGTAAACATAGTGCATTGAATAGTATTGCAGCTATGGCAATTGCGACAGATTTAGGAGTTTCAGCGCCTGCAATCCGTCGTGGTTTAATGAAGTTTAAAGGTGTTGGTCGTCGTTTCCAATTGCACCCTGATGTTCCATTAGCTGCAGGCGGTACAATTTCTGTGATGGAAGATTATGGTCACCATCCAACTGAAATTCAAAGTGTTATGAATGCATTGACAGAAGCCTATCCAAAGAAACGCATTGTATTAGTATTCCAACCACATCGTTATTCACGCACAGAAGAATTATTTGCTGAATTTGTGGATGTATTGAAAGAATATCCAAATATGATTTTAACGAATATCTATCCAGCAGGTGAAAAACCAATCGATGGCATTAGTACAGCTAAATTGATTGAAGCAATTGAAGAGAAATCAGGCCATAAAATTTGTTTTGCACAAGAGCTATCTGATGTTCGTAATTGTTATCAATTAATGGCACAAGATAATGATTTAGTTGTGATGATGGGTGCAGGTAGTATTGGTAGTGTTGCAGCAAATTTCTATAAAGGAGGACCATTATAATGACAACAATTGATCCTAAATCATTTGGTAAAGTTGCAGTTTTATTGGGTGGTACATCATCAGAGNAGAGAAATCAGGCCATAAAATTTGTTTTGCACAAGAGCTATCTGATGTTCGTAATTGTTATCAATTAATGGCACAAGATAATGATTTAGTTGTGATGATGGGTGCAGGTAGTATTGGTAGTGTTGCAGCAAATTTCTATAAAGGAGGACCATTATAATGACAACAATTGATCCTAAATCATTTGGTAAAGTTGCAGTTTTATTGGGTGGTACATCATCAGAGCGCCAAGTATCTTTATGGTCAGGTGAAGCTGTATTGGCTGCATTGTTGCGTAAAGGTGTGGATGCTCATGGCATTGATACACAAGAAGTCAACTTAGCAACATATCTTGTAGAAAATAAATTTGATCGTGTGATGAATAGCTTGCACGGTGGATTTGGTGAAGATGGCACGATTCAGGCCCTATTAACGTATCTAAAAATCCCATACACAGGTAGTAATATGTTGGGTTGTGCAATTGGTATGGATAAATTGCATACTAAAGCAATTTGGCATGCTAAAGGTTTACCTGTTTTGCAAACATTTGAATTAAAAACAGAAGAAGATGTTGCGCGTGTTGCAGAAATGGGTATTTTTCCATTAGCGGTTAAGCCAAGTGCAGATGGTTCAAGTGTTGGCGTGAGCAAGGTTGAGCGTAAAGAAGATTTATTGAGTGCTTGGCAAAATGCACAGGGCAAGAGTGGTACAATTTTTGCAGAGCCTTGGATTGTGGGTAAAGGTGAATATACTTGCGCCATTTTGAATGGCAAAGCATTGCCTTTAATTCGCATGGAAACAGATTTAACGTTCTATGACTTTGATGCAAAATATTTGCGCGATGATACTCGATATTTCTGTCCATGTGGTTTGGATACAGAAATCGAAGCAAAAATTCAGAAAATTTGCGAAGATGCATTCCATGCAGTATCTGGTAAAGGCTGGGGCAGAGTAGATTTAGTATTAGATCAAGAAGGTTTGCCATGGTTATTAGAAGTCAATATGTCACCAGGTATGACTGGGCATTCATTGGTACCAATGGCTGCGAAGGCAACAGGCGTAGATTATGACTCACTATGCATAGAAATTTTAAAAACATCACTATAATTATTGAATGAAGCAAGCAAGACATAAGTCAGTTCAGAGTAAGAAATCGACTGAGAAAGATAATGAGCAAGTAATCGGCGCGACCAGTTGGTCGCGTCGTCGTAAGCGTGGTGTGCGCCATAAAAAACCATTTGACTGGAAGGCTTTTTTTGCAAAATCTTGGCATTACAGTCGTTTCACATTGCGAATGCTACTATTGGCATCATTGTTTTTGATTCCTTATATGGGCTGGCAATACATTTCCATGAATAATATTTTTCCTATTCAGAATGTGCTGATCCATTCTGAAGAGAAATATTTGGTGGGTGAGCGTCAACAAAAATTATTGGATCCTTTATTGGGTCAAAATTTTGTGAGTTATGATTTAGAGTTGTATCGTCATGAAGTTGCTAAAAATCCATGGGTTAAATCTGTTGAAGTAACACGTCGTTGGCCAGATCAAATTGAGCTATTTATTGAAGAGAAAAGACCAATTGCTATTTGGAATGATCTGTATTTGATAGAAGCTGATGGCACAATTTTTGAGCCAGACTTAATACCATCGGAAACGATGATTAGCTTACAAGGCAATGCTGATCAAAAAGATAAATTGCTGGATGGAATGTCAATTATTCAAAAATACATTCAATCAGTCGGGTTAAATGTTGAAAAAATTATTCTAGATTATCGTGGCGCTTGGACAATTGTGCTGGAAAATGATGTAGAATTGTATCTTGGTGCACGATTTTTTGAAGAAAGGCTCAGAAGATTTGTAATGCACTATCCTTCATCTATTCGTTCGAAGATTGATAGTATCATCGCGATAGATTTTAGATATGATCATGGATATGCTTTAAAGTGGAAACGGTAAGAGATTATGGTGAATAATAATCGTATGACAGAAGAAAAAGAACCAGGTTTAGTCGTAGGGCTAGACATTGGCACAAGTAAAATTCTTGCGGTTGTTGCTGAAGTTCATGATGATAGAGTAATAGTGAGAGGCTTGAGTTCTCAAAAAACTTATGGTGTATCTGGTGGAACAATTTCTGATATTGAACAAGTATCAGGTGCGATTAAAGATGCAATTAAATCACTCGAAAAGCAAGGTCAATGCGAAGTTTTCTCTTTATCAGCTTCTGTGACTGGTGAACATATCAGTTGTGATGAATCAGCAGGAATGGTGCCAATTAATCGTAAAGAAGTGACATATAAAGACAAAGAAGAAGTTTTAAAAAATGCTCGTGATCTCGCAATTCCTCAAGGCAGTGAAGTGATTCACGTGATTCCGCAGGAATATGAGATTGATAAGCAAAAAGGCATTACAAATCCCATTGGAATGACAGGTATTCGTTTAGATGTGAAAGCACTTGTTGTGACTGCATCTTCTAATGTGTTGAATAATACGCGTAAATGTATTCAAAGATGTGATTTTGGCGTAGATAATTTTGTATTCCAAGGTGTTGCATCATCTTTAGCTGTGTTAACAGAAGATGAANTAAAGACAAAGAAGAAGTTTTAAAAAATGCTCGTGATCTCGCAATTCCTCAAGGCAGTGAAGTGATTCACGTGATTCCGCAGGAATATGAGATTGATAAGCAAAAAGGCATTACAAATCCCATTGGAATGACAGGTATTCGTTTAGATGTGAAAGCACTTGTTGTGACTGCATCTTCTAATGTGTTGAATAATACGCGTAAATGTATTCAAAGATGTGATTTTGGCGTAGATAATTTTGTATTCCAAGGTGTTGCATCATCTTTAGCTGTGTTAACAGAAGATGAAAAACGTTTGGGCGTTTGCTTAGTGGATATTGGTAGCGGCACAGTGGATTTAGCCATTTATATTAATGGTGCTTTGAAAGATGTGTTCAGTATTCCATTTGCAGGTGATCGTGTAACGATGGATATTGCGGCGATTATGCACATGAGCACAGATGTTGCTGAAAGCTTTAAAGTGAAATTTGGTTCTTGTCGTTCAGATATGATTCCTCATGGTGAAATGGCAGAATTACCAATGCATCATGGTGTTAAACGCATCTCTCGTGTAGAATTATCAAGTATTATTGAAGCACGTTATGAAGATTTCTTTGGCTTAATTCGCCAAGAACTTAAGCGTAATTATTATGATCATATGCTAGGTGCTGGTTTTGTCTTTACAGGTGGCGGTGCTTTAGTTGAACACATTGAAGATGCTGCGGAAGATTACTTTGATTTGCCGGTGCGTGTTGGGTTTGTTAAAAATGTTGAGGTTTGTAAAGAATTAGCTGATCAGCATATTGACATTCGTGACCCTAGGTATGCTAATGTAATAGGATTATTAAAGACTCAGCAAGAACATTACTTGCACAGTCAAAGAAGAGACGGGGAAGAACCAAAAGAAAGTTTCTTTCAGAAGTTTAAAAAAGGGTTAAAGCAATATTTTTAAAAAGTATGAAAATTTTGCTATAATGGCGTGAATTTTATTTTTTTATGGGGTTTTATAGATGCCAGTTTTTGAATTACACCAAGACTTTGAAGACCAAAAACCAATTATAAAAATTATTGGCGTTGGTGGCGCTGGTGGCAATGCTGTAACTCATATGGTGGATTCTGGTTTAAAAGGTGTGAACTTTTTATCCGCAAATACAGATTCTCAAGCACTTAAGAAGACAAAAGCAGAAGTTATGATTCAATTAGGATCATCTTTAACAAAAGGCTTGGGTGCTGGTGCAAATCCGGAAATTGGTCGTCAAGCAGCTTTAGAAGATAAAGAACGCATTAAAGAAGCGCTTGATGGTGCAAATATGGTATTTGTTGCTGCAGGAATGGGTGGTGGTACTGGTACTGGTGCTGCACCTGTAATTGCTGAAACTGCACGTGAAATGGGTATTTTGACAGTTGCTGTTGTTTCTAGACCATTCAGTTTTGAAGGTAAAAAACGTGAAAATGCTGCAAATGCTGGTTTAAAAGTATTGGCTGAACACGTAGATTCATTGATTACAATTCCTAATGAACGTTTATTGACAGTATTGGGTAAAACAGCAAGCTTAGTTGAAGCTTTTGCGGCTGCAAACAATGTGTTATATAATGCTGTACAAGGTATTTCAGAAAGCATCATTAAGCCAGGTTTAATTAACTTGGACTTCAATGACGTTAAAACTGTAATGAGCCAACAAGGTATGGCAATGATGGGTGTTGGTTCTGCTTCTGGTGATAACAGAGCAAGAGAAGCAACACAAGAAGCAATTGCTTCACCTTTATTAGACAATATTAATTTAGCAGGCGCTAAAGGTATTCTTGTGAATATTACTGGTGGCGCAGGCTTATCAATCGGTGAGTACCATGAAGTTGGTCATATGATCAGCGAGTATGCGTCAGAAGATGCAACTGTAATCATTGGTACAGCGATTGAAGAAGAATTGGGTGATGAGTTACGCGTTACAATTATTGCAACAGGGTTAGATGCACCAAGAGATACAACGACGGCGACAGCTTCTCGTCGTCGTGCTGTTCAGCATGAAGAAGATGATTATGAAGCAGGTCGTAAATCTGAACGTCGTGGTTCTCAACAAGATAAATTATTTGGTGAGATCTTAGATATTCCAGCATTTTTGAGAAAGCAATCAGACTAAATGATTAAACAAAGAACTTTAAAACAAAAAATATCAACAGTTGGTATCGGCTTACATTCAGGGAAGAAAGTTTCTCTGACGTTAACGCCTATGCCAGTGGATTTTGGTATTCAGTTTAAACGTAGTGATATCGAAAATAGTACTGCCTTCACTGTCTCTGCTGAAAGTGTGATTGACACTATGCTTGCAACAAAAATTGCAAGTAATCCAGAATCTAAAGAAACTGTATCAACTGTTGAACACTTAATGGCTGCATTGGCAGCTTTTGGTGTAGATAATGTATTGATCGAAGTGAGTGCAGCTGAAGTTCCTATTATGGATGGTAGTTCTGCACCTTTCGTTTACTTATTACAATCAGCAGGTGTTGTTGATCAAGATGCGCCAAAGCGTTTCATCAAGATCAAGAAAACTGTTTCAGTGAAAGAAGATGATAAAGTTGCAAAGTTAGAGCCATATAATGGTTTTGCTTTGGACTTTACAATTAAATTTGATCATCCTGTGTTGAATCGTACAGGCGATCATGTTGATTGTGATTTTTCTGCAAAAGTTTTCATTGAAGAATTTTCTCGTGCGAGAACATTTGGTTTCATGCGTGATTTTGAAAGAATGCGTGAATTAAACCTTGGTCTAGGCGGCAGTTTAGATAATGCGATCGTTGTAGATGATTATCGCATCTTAAATGAAGGTGGCTTACGCTATCCTGATGAGTTTGTTCGCCACAAGCTTTTAGATGCTGTGGGTGACTTATATCAATTGGGCTTTCCAATTTTAGGTAAGTTTGTGGGTTATAAAGCAGGACATAGGTTAAACAATCTTTTGATTCGTGAATTAATGAATCGTCCAGATGCTTATGAATGGGTAACTTGCGAAGAAGAAGAGTTCTCAATTTTAACTCAATTTACTTTACCAACTTTTGTACACGCTTAAATATTTTCTTTTTCGAACTTTTATAGTAGAATAAGACGTTATTTTTTGTGCTTCTAATGTATCGTGTCTCTATATTGTAAAAGAAGTGCTGTGTTATTTAATTACTTATATTTTTAGGATTTTTATTTTATGGTTACAATTCGTTTAGCACGTGGTGGATCTAAGAAGCGCCCTTTCTATCAAGTAGTAGCTGCAGATAGCAGAAACGTAGCAACAGGTCGTTACATTGAGCGTTTAGGTTTCTTTAACCCAATCGCTGCTGGTCAAGAAGAGCGCGTGCGTCTTGATATGGATCGTTTTAACTACTGGGTAGGCGTTGGTGCACAACCTACTGACCGTGTTAAACAAATTATTAATGAGTTGAACAAGAAAGCTCAATAATTTAGTTTTTAATATAAAAATACCTCATTCTGTCGAGTGAGGTTTTTTTTTGAAGGTAATTTGTATATGGACAATACTGGCAAAATCGCTGTAGGTAAAATCAATGGTTTTCAGGGCCTCAAAGGTTATGTGAAAGTCTTTTCTGAAACTCGACCAAGAGATGCAATCTTTGGTTACGATCATTTGTTTGTATTTAGAAACAATGCTTGGCAGAAATTACAAGTTGAAGATACAACTTATGCTGGTAAAAGCTTGACGATCAAGTTTAAAGGATTCATTGATAGAACAGCTATTGAGCCATATTATGGTTTAGAATTATTCATTGAAAACTCACAATTAGAAGAGTTAGAGGAAGGTGAGTTTTATTTGGCTGATTTAATGGGTTTAACAGTTAAAAATGAAGCTGGCTTCATTTTTGGTGAAGTGACTGAGTTTTTAGAAACAGGTGCAAATGATGTATTGGTTGCTAAAAAAAATGGTCAAGAGTGTTTAATTCCATTCACAGTTGGTCATACAGTGATTAAAGTAGATTTAGAAGCTAAAGAAATTTTAGTGGATTGGGATGAAGATGATATTTGATGTCATAACACTTTTCCCTGAATTGATTGAGAATTATTGTGAGCTTGGCGTGGTTGGCCGAGCTCATCAGAAAGGCAGCATTGAAACACAATGCTGGAATCCTCGTAAATATACAACAGATATTCATCACACTGTAGATGATCGCCCTTATGGTGGTGGTCCTGGCATGGTGATGAAGTATCAGCCATTGAAAGATGCTTTTGATGAAATTAGCCAAGTTCGTGAGAATCGTGGTTATCGCATTTATTTATCGCCACGTGGTCAATTATTAGATCAAGCATTAGTTCAAAAGCTACAAGAGCAATCTCACATTGTTTTGTTGTGTGGTCGTTACGAAGGTGTGGATGAGCGAATTATAGAAAGTGAAATTGATTTAGAGCTTTCTGTGGGGGATTATGTTCTCTCAGGTGGGGAATTGGCTGCAAATATTGTGATTGATTCTGTATCACGTTTATTGCCTGATGTTTTATCCAATCATGAATCTTTTGAACAAGATTCTTTCAGTGATGGTTTGTTAGATTGCCCACATTATACGCGCCCAGAAGAGATTAATGGCATGCGAGTACCAGATGTTTTGTTATCTGGTAATCATAAGAAAATTGCTGAGTGGCGTAAGGAAAAATCTTTGGCGGATACATTAGAGCGCCGCCCAGATTTGATTGCAAAATTACAATCTTAATTTAGATCTCTACGCGCATGAGATCCTGAGTGATGTAGCTTTCAGGGAAAATCTCGCGGCATTCAGCGACTAATTTATCTTGATCTTCTTTATGAAAATAACGAGAGCTGATGTGAGTAAAATATAATTTTTTCACATTAGCGTTCTTGGCTGTCGTTGCTGTTTGTGCCGTTGTGGAATGTGCACGTTCTAAAGCCAGTACTTCAAATTCTTGTGAATATGTGGCTTCATGCAAAATGAAGTCAGCATTTTGCGCGATAGTCACGGCATTTTTACAAGGATATGTATCACCAAAAATAACAATTGTTTTGCCTTTTTGTGGATCTTTCAAATAATCTTCAGGTTGTAAGACTTGACCATCTTCTAATGTTACAGTTTGTTGATCTTTCAATTGTTGATAAACCGCATGATCATGTACACCAATTTGATGCAATGCATTCACATCTAATTTACCAATACTATCTTTTTCTTCAATGCGGTAAGCAAAGGATTGCACACGATGTTGCAATTCTATGGCTGTAACTTTAAAGGTTTCATCTTCAAAAACTAAAAATGGTTGGCTAGGATCATCATTGGCTGTTAATTCTATGACTTCAAATGGAAACATCATGAAAGATTCTGTAGTTTCAATCACAACATCTAGGATTTTCTTGATGCCTTTTGGGCCATAAAGTGTCAATGGTTTTTTAGAACCGCTCATAGATCGGCTTGTTAAAAATCCAAACAATCCAAAAATATGATCACCATGTAAATGCGTGATGAAAATCTTGGAAATTTTTGGCAAGGTAATATTGGGTAATGGTGATTGTTCTTTCGATTCTTTGCGTTGTAATCGCTGAATTTGATGGCTTGTTGCTTCACCGCAATCGAATAACCACATTTCTTGTCGTTCTTTGGTTAAGTCGAGGACATTACTCGTCACATTTCGTTGAAGTGATGGTTTGCCTGCGCCTGTGCCTAAGAACGTGATATTCATAAATTATTTTCCCCAAGAAATTTATTCATGGAGTATAACAGATTTATATTTGCTCTGCAGATTGAGGAAGCATGACTTTATCTATATAGTGTGGCGTTTTATTTAGTAATTTAGATTTAGTAAAGATGGCCAAAAAGCAAATTTCCCAACGGGATGTCAATCGTTTAATTAAACAGTTAAAACGAGATCCAATTCGTACAAGTATCATTATTTTAATCACATTAATTGGTTCATTCTTTGGTGGGAAATCCATCATCGAACAGAGTGATAAAGGCAGTTCTCGTGATGTTCAAACTTTTGCTAAAGCTAAAACAGAGTTAATCAAAATTTATCAAGAAAATCCTTTGCAGAAAGAGTTTTATTGCGGTTGTGATTTTCAATTCAAGGATCGTAAAAGCGAGTTAGATTTAGCGAGTTGTGGTTATAAAATTCGTAAAGATGAAGTGCGTGCGAATCGTATTGAATGGGAACATGTAATGCCAGCTCACAACTTTGGTAAACAGCTGCGTTGTTGGAAAGAAGGTGGTCGTAAAAATTGTGGTGGCATTGCGCAATTCGATATCATGGAAGGTGATATGCATAACCTTCAACCAGCAGTTGGCGAAGTGAATGCGGATCGTTCCAATTTCCGCTTCAGTGAGTTCACGAAGAAGTTTAATCAATATGGTAAATGTGAATTTGCAACAGATTTCAAAAAGCGCCAAGTGCAGCCACGTAAAGAAGTTAAAGGGATGATCGCTCGTACTTATCTCTATATGGAACAGCGATATGACATTGTTCTAGCTTCTCAAGAGAAAAATCTAATGCAAGAGTGGAATCGTTCATATCCAGCGAAGCAATGGGAATGTCGACGCAATCAAATTATTGCAAGAAAGCAGGGGAATGATAATCCATTCATCACTGAGCAATGTGTGATCAAGTAAATCATAAAAGACTAAATAGATGGACTTCTATAATTAAATGCGAATAATAATCATTTTCATTCGTATTTAATTATTATTAGAGGTTTTGATATGCGTAAATTATTATTGGCAACACTTTTAGTGGGTAGTTTTGGCAGTGCAATGGCAGATCCTAAAGGTGTTGTGATGGATTTTGGTGCTTTAGATACGATTGAAGCTTTAGGTGGGAGTGCATCTGTGAGTGCTTTGCCAAAAGAATTTGCACCAGAATATTTAGAAAAATATAAAACCGCTGATTATAAGTTATCTGGCGATATGTTTAAGTTAGATATGGATTTAATTCGCCAAGAAAATCCAGATTTTATTATTATTTCTGGTCGCCAAGGTCGCTCTGCTGCTGAATTACAATCGATTGCACCTGTGATTAACTTCTCGGCAGGCAATGATAATTATATGGAATCTGTTCAATATAATATTTTGGCAGTTGGCAAGGCAATTGGCAAAGAAGCAGAAGCAAAAGCTGCATTAGAAAAGTTGGATGCGAAAATTAAATCGGCACAAGAGAAAAGTGCCGCATCGAAACAGAAAGCAATCGTTGTGATGCACAATGATGGCAATGTTGGTTTAATTAATCACAGTGGTTATGCAACTTTGGTACATGATGTTGCGGGTGTAAAACGAGCAGATGAAAAGAAACATGAAGGCCGTGTTGCAGCGGATGCTAAATATTTAACAGAGGTAAATCCAGATATTATTTATGTGGTGGATAGAAGTGCTGCAATTGGTGCAAAACCATTGGATGAAAACTATTTTAAAGCTAAAGAATTGGCAGAAGTGAAGGCAGTAAAGGATGTTAATGTTATCTATTTGACACCAAAATTATGGTATTTATCGGGCAAAGGTTTACAAAGCATCGATTTGCAAGTTGAAGAAGTGATGACGCCGATTAAGTAGATTGCGTTGAAGTAATCATGATCAAAATGAGGGCCATAATAAATTTATTGTGGCTTTTTTATATGGCTGGATTTGTCTATATTTTGTAAATAATAAAAATATTTTATTTATTAATGGACTTCTGATAAAAGATGTGAATAATAATCATTTACATTTGTAATTACTATTCAATTAACAGAGGATATGATATGCGTAAATTATTATTGGCAACACTTTTGATTGGCAGCTTAGGCAGTGCAATGGCAGATCCTAAAGGTGTTGTGATGGATTTTGGTGCTTTGGATACGATTGAAGCTTTGGGTGCTGGTGAAGCTGTGATCGCTGTAGCAAAGAATAGTGCGCCAGAATATTTAAATAAATATACTGCAGAAACATATCAATCAACAGGTGGTTTGAAGGATGCAAATCTTGAGTTAGTTGGTTCTTTAAAGCCTGATTTTATCGTGATCTCTGGTCGTTTGGGTGGATCAATCGATGATTTCCAAAAAATTGCACCAACAATTAATTTCTCTGGTAGTGAAGATTACTTAGGTTCAGCAAAAGCAAACATTATTGCTGTAGGTAAAGCAGTAGGTAAAGAAGCTGAAGCGAATGCTGCTTGGGATAAGTTAGATGCAAAAATTAAAGAAGTTGCAGCAAAAAACTCTGCATCTCCTAAGAAGGCAGTGGTTGTATTGCACAATGATGGCAAAATCGGCGTATCAAACAGCAGCGGTTATGCAACAGTAGTGCATGAAGTTGCAGGCATTAAGCGTGCAGATGAGAAAAAATATGAAGGCCGTGTTGCAGCTGATACTAAATATTTCACAGATACAAATCCAGACATCATTTTCGTAGTGGATAGAAGTGCTGCAATTGGTGCAACACCAATGAAAGCAGATTATTTCCAAGCACCTGAGTTTGCAAATGTGCAAGCTGTGAAAGATGGCAAAGTAATCGTATTGAACCCTAAGTTATGGTACTTATCAGGTCGTGGTTTGCAAAGTATCGAAATGCAAATTGATGAAGTGACTAAAGCAGCAGAATAAGATTCAAAACCTATAGAATCAACAAAACAAAAGCCACAATGAATGATGACATTGTGGCTTTTTTGCATATTAAGCCTTCTTTTGAATATATTTAAAAGTGTTCCGCACCAATTTCTTTGAATGCTTCTGCTGTTAAGTTACGTGGTTCATCATCTTGAATCACGATGTTATCTTCATCGCGAATACCGCCATAAGGCAAGAATTCATTGATCAATTCAATATTCATATATTGAGCTTTATCCGCATCTAACAACGCTTCGCTGATCAATGTATTGTTAAAGTAAACACCAGGTTCAATTGTTAATACCATATTGTTTTGCAATTGCTGAGTTAAGCGAAGATTTTTGAAAGTCTCATTTGTTTCTTTCAATGATTTTGCAATGCTTGGCGTATCGTGTGTATTTAAACCCAATAAATGCCCAATGCCGTGAGGGAAGAAGATTCTCACTAAACCTTTTGTGATCGCATCTTCAACTTCGATATCAATCAAGAATTCATGTTTGATCAATAACTCACCAATCAATTCCAAAGCGTAGCTGTGAATATCCATGTAAGAAACGCCAGCTTTACATTGTGCGATTAATTCTAGTTTGATTAAGCGCATATCTTCTAGGATTGCTTTGAATAACTCATTAGAATCATGACCAGCATGTGTGCGCGTAATATCTGAAATGTAACCTTCAAAAGATGCACCTGCATCAATCAAAAAGCTGTATAGCATTGCAGGCGGTTCTTGATCCAATTCTTGGTAATGCAAAATGCTACCATTTTCATTGTAAGCAATGATGTTGCCATAAGGCATTTCAGATTCACGCATGCCAGTCACATCTAAATAATCTAAATTCATTTGGAATTCGCTGATGTATTCAGACAAAGACTCACGAACTGCAACGTGAGCAGATGCTGCGCGTACAGAGGCGATTCGCATGCATTCGATTTCAAATTCAGTTTTGATTAAGCGCCAGCTGTCGATCTCTTGCTTTTGTTCTAATGAAGCGCGATGAGAGTCATCATGATCAAATAAATCAGGACCTAGCCATAACCAATTTTTAGTTTCTATTTGATTAATTAAGCTATTTTTAAGATCATCCAATTGAGCGTGTGCTTCAACGGTGAACATTTGTTGCCATTCGCCCAATTCTTCTTTCACTTTTAACCAAAAATCTTTTGGGCAATAGTTTAATAATGTGCGATCTGTTTTAGTGATGATTAAATATTGATGTGTACCAATCGCTTCAGGAATCCAATAACGGAAACTTGCAGGCATTCTATGAGGGATTTCAATATCATCATCGTAGAAAAATTTTGGTGCGCCAGAAGATAAAACTAAAGCATCTAGTTGATGCTTTTCTAGAAATGCAGCAGCTTTTTGTTGTAGTGTTTCAATATGTGCTTGATAAAGAGACATGTCTTTTTCCTTAAAGCAGTGAATTAATGAGGAGATGATAGCAAAAAGTCATCAAAGCAATTGAGGTAAAATGCTTTTGGGTACAACAAATCGTGCTGTTAACAGTGGATCAACCAATTGAGATATTTCTGCGTTGCCAGCAATGCTCGCTAACATGGCAGATTCATGTAGAGATAATTTTGTTGATCTATGAATGGCTTCGATTGCTAGTTTGGTTGCCAATTGGATCGCTTCATCAATGGTTGGTTTAGAAACAATGAATGCAAAAGCATCTTTGGTTTCTATGATGGGATGTGGAATGGATTGATCATGAATAACATCTAAAGTCACAGTGACTTTCCCTGCAATTTCAATACCAGTGCCACCAACTTCACCATCGCCCATTGCAGCATGTAAATCGCCCAATGCAAATAATGCGCCATCCACTGCAATCGGAAGATAGAGAATAGAGCCCGCAGTGATCAATTTAGTGTCCATATTGCCACCATGAGAATCTGGTGTTCCTGTTGGAATTGCATCGCCTGCTGGTGCAACACCGATCACGCCGATCATAGGATTTAATGGGATTTTAATATCATCACTAAAATGTGCGATATTTTGATCCACTTTTACTATCTTTTGTGCAATGGCTTCAAAGGGCATGATGCCAAATCCTGGGCCAACAGCAATGACACCAGTCTCTGCCAATTCAATAGAGTGAATGATGACTTTTAAAATATCACCTGCTTTTGCATCTTTCACATAAATTGGGCCTGTAGCAGGATTAATATGGTTCCAATCAATGCCAGAAAGAGAATTTTGCTCATCCACTTGATTGCTAAAACAATCCAACGTAGAAATTTCGATGGTTTCGCCTGCATTGACTGTGAGTTTTATTGGATTATTCTTATCAAAATCATAAATCGTGGCATTGTTGGGGCAAATGGATTGCATGATTCTCTCCTTTTAATGGTATTTGATTGTATTGGATGAATTATATGTACCATCATTCAGAGATCATAGATAGCTGTTTTGAATGAATTTTATATAAAAAAGCTGTGATTCGGCGATATCCTACATTGGATTATAAATATTGGAATTCTTTATGATAAAATGCCATCTTTTATCAACAAGTTTTAACTTGAAGTATTCAGTAGGTCATTAAGGAGCTTTCAATGGCAGGTCATAGTAAATGGGCAAACATTCAGCATCGTAAAGGTGCTCAAGATGCAAAACGCGGTAAGATTTTTACACGTTTTATTCGTGAAATTACAATTGCAACACGAATGGCGGCGAATGGCGACCCTGCAAGTAATCCACGTTTGCGTATGGTGATCGATAAAGCTTTGGCAGCAAATATGACTAAAGATACTATCGACCGTGCGATTAAACGTGGTTTGGGCGGTGATAGTGATACAGAACAAGAAGAAATTCGCTATGAAGGTTATGGTCCAGGCGGTATTGCTGTAATGGTTGACTGTTTATCTGATAACCGTAACCGTACAGCGGGCGAAGTTCGTCATGCGTTCAGCAAATGTGGTGGTAACTTAGGTGTTTCAGGCTCTGTTGCATTCCAATTTACAGAAACAGGCGTTTTATCTTATCCTGAAGGTTCTGATGAAGAAGCAATCACAGATGCGGCGATTGATGCAGGTGCTGAAGATATTGTTGTGAATGATGATACATCTATCGATGTGTTAACAACTCCACAAACTTATGCAGAAGTTTATAGCGCGATGGTTGAGAAAGGCTTGAAGCCCGAAGAATCTGAAGTAACAATGCGCGCTGCAAACAACGTATCATTATCTTTAGATGATGCAAAACAGATGATTAAAATGTTGGATATGTTAGAGAATTTAGACGATACACAAAACGTTTACTCTAATGCTGATATCTCTGCTGATATTCTTAGCCAACTGTAATTAATATTGTGATTATTTTAGGCATTGACCCAGGTAGTCGAATCACTGGTTATGGTGTGATTGAATGGGTCAATCGAAAAGCTCGATATATTGATAGTGGTTGTATTCGTATGGATGTCAAAGCAACCACTGGCAATCGTTTAAAGACAATTTTTGAAGGATTAGATCAACTCATTGGTTTATATAAACCTGATCAATTGTCGATTGAACAAGTATTTATTCACAAGAATCCTCAATCTGCTTTGAAATTAGGGCAAGCGCGTGGTGTCGTTTTATGCGCAGCTGCTTTAGCAGGATTGGAGATTCACGAATACAGTGCCACAAGAATTAAACAAACCGTTGTTGGTAATGGGCATGCTACGAAAGATCAAGTGCAACATATGGTAGAGCATTTGTTAAAATTGAATGGCAGGCCACAAGCAGATGCTGCGGATGCATTAGCAGCAGCATTAACACATGGATTTCACTTACCATTGGTAGGAGTTAAGTAATGATCGCTCGTTTAAGAGGGCAAGTCTGGGAAAAGTTACCGCCAAATATTGTTGTCATTGATGCAAATGGCGTTGGTTATGAAGTTGAGGTGCCAATCTCAACTTTTTCTATGTTGCCAGCTGTAAAAGTTGAAGCATCTTTGTATATTCAGCAAATCGTGCGTGAAGATGCCAATCTATTATATGGTTTTTATACATTGGAAGAAAAAGAAGCTTTTCGTATTTTGATTAAAGTTTCTGGCATTGGCCCGAAAAGTGCAATTGTGATTTTGTCAGGTTTATCTGTGACTGAATTGTATGAAGTTATTGCCAATGAAGATGTCACACGTTTAACGCGAGTACCAGGAATTGGTAAGAAAACAGCTGAGCGTTTAATTGTTGAGTTGAAAGATAAGATTAAAGCAGTTTCCATGATCTCGTCAGGAGATTTATTGGATACAGGACCTGTACATAATCCAGTGAATGATGCCGTTTTAGCATTGACAACATTGGGTTATAAAACAAGTGATGCTGAGAAGATGATTAAGAAAATTGCCAAGCCAAATATGGCTGTGGATGAGCTGATTAAGATCGCTTTGCAGTCTTTGATGAAAAAGTAAATTATCGATTTACATTTAAATTTAGTGCTATTCTTTTGCGCAAAAATAGGGTGCACTTTATTGGATATATAAGGATTAGTATGAAAAATATGAGAGGAATGCTTTTGTTATCTTTAATGACGCTTCCTGTTTTTGGTGCAAGCTATGCTGAAGATGCCGTTGAAACAGCAGAGCAAAAGCCTGCTGCAGTTCAAGTAGCTGAAGAAGTAAAAGTTGTAGAAAAGCCTGTTGTTGAGAAGAAAATCTATGGCCATGATGAGATGGTGATCTTGCCACAGTTGGGCAATATGTCTTTGCATGCCAAGTTAGATACAGGTGCAAAAACAGCATCTTTAAATGCATTAGACTTGAAGATTTTCACAAAAAATAAAGAAAAATGGGTGCGCTTTCAAGTGGAAAGTGGTAAAAAATACTATGAGTTTCCAATTAAGCGCATGAGCCGCATTAAGAAACGTAGTGGTGAAATTGATTCACCGAATGATGAAACCTCAGCAGAGCGCCCAGTAATTGAGCTAGAAATTTGCATGGGTGATCAGAAGAAAAAGCTAGAAGTGAATTTGACTGATCGTGCGCATTTTACATTCCCAATTTTAATTGGCAAAATTGGTTTAACAAAATTGAAAGCAATTGTTGATCCGTCAGCATCTAAGCTTTCCACTCCTATTTGTCCAACAACGAAATAATTAATTATGAAATCCTTAACACTTCATCTGAAGATTTTAATTGCTATCTTATTGGTAATCGGTTTAGGTTCAATTGTTTATCAAGCACTGATTTTGAAAATTCCATTGACTGAGAATTCTCGAGGGTCGATGTGGACAATTGATACAAAGATCAGCTTTGATGTTCGTGGTTCTAAGCCAGTCACATTGCGTATGTTTATTCCTTCTAAAGGCAATGGCTTAAGCACTGTTATTTTAGAAGATGATAATGTATTGGCAAGAAACTATGGTGTGACAAGAGAAACTGATGCTTTAGGTAATCAGCAATTAGTTTTGTCTTCACGTAGAGCGTCTGGTAACCAAACATTGTATTACCGTTTATTAGTATCAGAAGAAGCAGGTGAAGCGGAAACTTATATTGGGCCAAAAGGCATGGTTTATCGTGATCCAATTAAGTTAGAAGGCGCTGAAAAAGTTGCAGCTGATTCCATGGTGGCAAGCATTCGTGAGCAATCATCTGATACAGCAACATTCATTTCAGAAGCAATTCAAACATTGAATGATTCGAGAAATGACTATGCAAAAACATTGTTAAGCAATGATTTCTCTATACAGAATCGTGCGAAAGTATTGGAAGTTTTATTATCTCAAGCGCGCATTCCAATCCAGTTTGTTCATACATTGAAATTAAGCATTGGTTCTAACCAAAAGCCACAAACATTCATCCGTAGCTACATTGAAATGGATAAAGATGGTAAAGAGAAAGTGGGCGAGTGGGTTTACTTCGATTTAACATCTGGCCATCGTGGTTTGGCAAATGATCGTTTGATTTGGTGGGTGGGCAATGATCCATTATTAACAGCATCGAATGATGTTAAAGCAAGTGTGAATTTTAGCTTGGATGATCGTGAGCTAACATNAGCGCGCATTCCAATCCAGTTTGTTCATACATTGAAATTAAGCATTGGTTCTAACCAAAAGCCACAAACATTCATCCGTAGCTACATTGAAATGGATAAAGATGGTAAAGAGAAAGTGGGCGAGTGGGTTTACTTCGATTTAACATCTGGCCATCGTGGTTTGGCAAATGATCGTTTGATTTGGTGGGTGGGCAATGATCCATTATTAACAGCATCGAATGATGTTAAAGCAAGTGTGAATTTTAGCTTGGATGATCGTGAGCTAACATCTAAAGGCATTATCTCTAATAAAGTTAACAATGCGGAAGCTAGTAGCTTTTTGACATATTCTTTGTACAGCTTGCCGATTCAAGTGCAAGAAACTTATTTAACAATGATTGTGATTCCATTTGGCGTTCTAGCGATTTTAATCTTTAGAAACATCGTGGGCGTACAAACATTGGGTACATTTACACCAGTATTAATTGCTTTGGCATTCCGTGAAACAGGCTTTGTATTTGGTTTATTCTTATTCACTGTAATTGTGGCAATTGGTTTGGCAATACGATCCTATCTGGAGCATTTGAAACTGCAAATGTTGCCACGGCTTTCTGTTGTGTTAACTTGCGTTGTGATTCTGATCGCTGTCATTAGCTTGATGAGCCATAAATTAGGTTTGGATCAAGGCATGTCTGTAACATTATTCCCAATGGTTATTTTAACCATGACAATCGAGCGCTTATCAGTTACGTGGGAAGAACGTGGTGGTAGCTTTGCATTCAAAGTTGCATTAGGCACATTCTTCACAGGTGCAATCGCATTCTATGTGATGAATATTGAATGGTTGACGTATTTTGCATTCACATTCCCTGGCATTTTATTTGTATTGATTGCGTTTATGTTAGTCATGGGGCGTTATCGTGGTTATCGTTTAACTGAGCTTGTTCGCTTTAAAGCGTTAGTGAAGGAAGGCTAATATGTTTGGTGGTTATATTCAAACATGGAAGTTCCTCAAAGAGCGCGGTATTATGGGGATTAATCAGCGTAATGGTGATTACATCCTCAAATATAATAATCGTAAATATTATCCTGTGGTGGATGATAAAATTCTGACAAAGGCTAGGGCGATTGAGGAAGGTATTCATGTGCCAGAGCAATATGGCATCATTGAAACTGAAAGCGAAATCACGCATAAACTTAAAGATATCTTGGCTGGGCATAAAGATTTTGTGATCAAACCAGCGCAAGGTGCAGGTGGTGATGGGATTATCGTAATCGCGGATCGCTTCGATGAAAATCGCTTTAAAACGATTTCAGGTAAATTGATCACAATGTCAGAAATTGAATATCAAGTTTCTAATATTTTGACGGGCTTATATTCATTGGGTGGCATGCGAGATCGTGCTTTGATTGAGTATCGCGTAACACCAGATCCGATCTTTAAATCCATCAGCTTTGAAGGTGTGCCTGATATTCGTATCATCGTTTTGATGGGCTATCCTGTGATGGCTATGTTGCGTTTACCTACAAGACAATCTAGTGGTAAAGCAAACCTTCATCAAGGCGCAATTGGTGCAGGTATTAACTTGCGCACGGGTTCAACACTGCGTGGTACGTGGCTGAATGATAAGATTGATAAACACCCAGATACCAATCATTCCATCAACGATTTGATTGTGCCTTATTGGGATGAATTTATGTCATTGGCTAGCCGTTGTTATGAGCTATCAAAGCTCGGTTATATCGGTGTGGATATGGTTTTGGATCAGGAAAAAGGGCCTTTAATCTTGGAATTGAATGCTCGTCCTGGCTTGAATATTCAGATTGCTAATGATTCTGGTTTAGCACTTCGTAATCAAAAAGTTGAAGCTCGCTTAAAGATGCTGAAAGAGCAGGGCATTACTGAAAACTTTGAAGAGAGAATTGCATTCTCTAAAGCTGAATTTGGATTTTAGGAAATTATGAGCTACCAAATATATAAGGTAGGCGGAGCAGTTCGTGATGAACTGCTCGGCAAAGATGTGAAAGACATAGATTGGGTGATTGTTGGCGCAACATCCAATCTTTTGTTATCTGAAGGATATTTACAGATTGGGAAAGATTTCCCTGTATTTTTGCATCCCAAAACTAAGGAAGAGTATGCCTTAGCACGCACAGAGCGTAAGCAAGGCCATGGTTATAGCGGATTTGAGGTCTTTGCAACGCCAGATGTCACATTGGAAGAGGATCTATTGCGCCGTGATTTAACCATCAATGCAATGGCAATGGATGGTCAAGGTAATATTGTTGATCCTTATGGTGGGCAGAAAGACTTGGATAATCGAGTGCTTCGTCATGTTAGCAGTGCCTTTGAAGAAGATCCTTTACGAGTTTTGCGTTTAGCTCGCTTTTATGCGCGGTTCTATGATGAAGATTTTACGATTGCAGAGGAAACTCAGTTACTTGTTCATAAGATGATTGAAAGTGGAGAGCTTTCTCATCTGATCACAGAACGTATCTGGCTAGAAACGCATAAAGCCTTGGGTGAAAAGCATGCTGTTCAATATTTCATTGTTTTACACGAATTGGGTGCGTTGAAGGTAATATTCCCAGCTTTAGATAACTGTTTTGATGATCAGTATACTGGACAGTTGGATAAAGCATTTAAAGCAGTTTCTTTAGCAATAGTACTGAATGCATCTATGCACATTAGAGTGGCTTTGCTATTAAATGTTTTAGAGAGCCAGAATGATGTTAAAGCTTTTGCAGCACAATATCGTTTATCTGTTCAAGAAAAAGTGATGGCTGAGAAATTTAAACAGTGGGGAAGTTGGTTTGATGACATTCCTAAAGAGGCAGAATCGTGGTTAGATTTGCTATTGGGTTTAGATTCTTTCAGAAAACCTGATCAATTAATGGACTTTTTGCAATGTGTCGAAATTTTTTCAGAAACTTTTGGCATGAAAGATCATTTTTTAAAAGATAAATTACGTTTAATTAAAGTTTATGAAAGCTTAAATGAAATTGATGTTAAGTCTTTGATTGAAAATGTCTCTCCTAAAGAGATACCTAATGTGATTAAGGCTGAAAGATTGATGGTGATTAAATATTTGATTAAAGATTGATCATCTGTTTGACAGGGTTGTTGTTTGGCTATATAGTAGCGCTCTCTTTTAGAGAACAAGACATCGGGGCATAGCGCAGCCTGGTAGCGCAACTGGTTTGGGACCAGTGGGTCGGGGGTTCGAATCCCTCTGCCCCGACCAATTTTTGAAGAGTAAGCTTTTGATTTAGAGCGCTCGTAGCTCATCTGGATAGAGCATCGGCCTTCTAAGCCGAGGGTAGCAGGTTCGAGTCCTGCCGAGCGCGCCATTCTCGATTACTCTTATAGCAGCACAATGGTGGACGTAGCTCAGTTGGTAGAGCCCTGGATTGTGATTCCAGTTGTCGCGGGTTCGATCCCCGTCGTTCACCCCATCTTTTCATAACTCATTCGATCATGAATGAGTTATTCTTGTCGGGGCATAGCGCAGCCTGGTAGCGCAACTGGTTTGGGACCAGTGGGTCGGGGGTTCGAATCCCTCTGCCCCGACCATCTTAAAATACACTCCAATTTAACTTCAAATATCTTTATTCTGTCATGGAATAACAGCCTAGTTTTGCCTATACTAATCAATAAATATTCTTATTCAATAAATTGTAATTTATGAGGTCGTGATTATGGGGCAGACGATTGTGTCTGAGCAAACCAAAAAAGTTTTACCTTGGATTTTAGGTATTACAATTTTTATGCAGATGCTGGAAACAACTATTCTAAATACAGCGCTGCCTGCCATTGCAAAAGATCTCAATGAATCTCCATTACAAATGCAAGCAGCGATTATCAGCTATACATTAACTCTGGCAATCTGCACGCCATTAAGTAGTATTATTTCTGATAAATTTGGCACGAAATACACATTCTTGTTGTCTGTCATCGTTTTCACGTTAGGCTCATTTCTATGTGCATTGTCGATGGATTTAACGCAATTAACATTGTCTCGTATTTTACAGGGCGTAGGTGGTGCGATGTCTATTCCTGTCGCACGTTTATCTATTTTTAAAACGTATCCTAAATCCCAAATTCTTAAGATCATTAGCTATGCAGTTACACCCGCTTTAATTGGGCCGATGTTAGGGCCGATTTTAGGTGGGTACTTGGTTCAATATATGTCATGGCATTGGATATTTTTAATCAATATCCCGATTGGTATGATCTGTATTGGATTAGCATTTTTCTATATGCCAGATTACAAAGCAGATAAAGTCAAAATTGATTTTTTTGGTTATATCATGTTTGCGGTTTCAATAGCATTGTTAATCTTGGGATTGGAATTTATTGCACGTAGAGATAATCAGCTGTTCTCAATGGTTATACTTTGTTTGGGTGTTTTATTATTGGTGAGCTATTGGATTTATGCTTATTACACAGAATCACCTTTGTATTCACCGTCGTTATTTAAAATACGCACATTTGTTGTGGGGGTGTTTGGTGGTATTCTCGCAAGATTGGGGATTTCGTGCATTCCCTTTGTTGTGCCTTTATTGCTACAGGTGGGGATGGGATATAGTCCTGAAATTGCAGGTTGGATTTTAGTGCCATTGGCATTGGCAAACCTCATCAATAAACCGATGGTGACAACAATTATGCGTTGGTATGGCTATAAGTCAGTGCTGATTGTTAATACATTCATTATTAGTATCATTATTATTGTGATGGGATTTGTTGCGCCAACTGTTCATATTTCTGTTTTAATCATTCTGTTGTTTATGTTGGGTTTTTGCAATTCTATTCAGTTTAGTGCTATGAATACATTAACAGTTGCAGATTTAACCGATGAAAATGTGAGTAGTGGTAATAGCTTAATGGTTGTGTTTCAACAATTATCGATGACTTTGGCAATTGCATTTGCTGCAATCTTTATGAATGTCTTTGCGGATGCGCCTGTTGCGATGTTTACTCAAAAAACAGAGCCATTTCAAGCGACGATGATTGTGATGGGGGTATTTACCTTTTTTGCGACTTTTATTTTTGTGATTTTGCACAAAACAGATGGCGATAATATGGCGAATCGTAATAAGTCATAATGATCAATTAAAAAAATCCCCTTTGAAAATTCTTCAAAGAGGATCTTTGTGAGAAATAAGATTAATTATATATTATGCCCAGCCACGTAACTGTACGGCATCTTTAACGCGCTGAATTGCAATCGTATAAGCGGCATCACGCATATCAATGTTTTTTTCTTCAGCTAGAGCATAAACTCTTTCAAATGCACTAACCATCATGAGTTTGAGTTTTGTCAGAACTTCTTCTTTTTCCCAATAAAAATTCGTGTTGCCTTGAATTTGCTCGAAGTAGCTACAAGTCACGCCACCTGCATTGCATAAAAAGTCAGGAATGAATGTGATGCCACGTTCAAATAATAACGCATCAGCTTCCAATGCTGTTGGGCCGTTGGCACCTTCGCAAATAACTTTAACTTTTGGTGAAAGTTTTGCAACAGCTTCTGCTGTAATTTGGTTTTCTAGGGCGGCAGGAATTAAAACATCAACATCCTGATAAAGCCAAGCATTACCATCAGTGATCTCGTGACCCAATGCTTTTGCTTTGTTTAAGTCGATGCTACCAAATTTATCTTTAATGCTAACCAGTGCAGCGATATCTAATCCATTTTTATTTTGAATGGTATAGCTTTTTTGATCTTTTTGATTCCAGCAAGAGATTGCAACTACTTTACCGCCTAACTGTGTATATAATTCCGCTGCATATTGCGCAACATTACCAAAGCCTTGAATGCTTGCTGTCGTTTCTTTGATATTAAGTTTTTTCTTTGCCAGTAGGGCTTCTAGGGTATAGATGACACCATAGCCCGTTGCTTCAGTACGACCTTGAGAGCCGCCTAAGCTGACTGGTTTGCCTGTGATCATGCCAGGGTAATGCCCGCCACTAATAGTTTCGTATTCATCTAACATCCAGATCATGTGTTGACCATTTGTCATCACATCTGGTGCTGGTACATCTGTGTTTGGGCCTAATAATTGATGCATTTGTCTGATGAATCCACGACAAATTCTCTCTTGTTCACCCAATGATAAAGTTTGAGGGTCGCAAATTACGCCACCTTTACCGCCACCTAATGGTAAACCAACAACTGCACATTTCCATGTCATCCACATGGATAATGCACGTACTGTATCTGCACTTTCATGTGGATGGAAGCGCAAGCCGCCTTTTGCAGGGCCCAATGCTTCGTTGTGCTTCATACGAAATCCTTTGAAGACACGCGTTGTGCCATCGTCCATTTTAACTGGAATAGAAAAATGGATCTCTTTCATTGGTGAGCGAAGAAGATCTTTCATGCCTTCACTTAATTCCAAAGTCTTAGCGACATGATCGAATTGTTGCTGAGCATGAATGAAAGGATTGTATGTGTTGTTGCTCATTGTGTTTCCCCCTGCGTAATAATGTTACAAAACCTCTCGATTCTATTATTGATTTCTAGCTGAATGCAAGAAAAATTCAAAAAAAATATTTTTAAGCAATTTTGTTGCGTGAGCAAGCTATATATTATACAAGGGCAAAAATATATACTGTTGTATAATTCCTTCATCTAATAATTTAAGAACAATAGAAAAACTATGAAATTCTCTCAAATATTCAACTTTAAAGCCTTTGTTTACCATTTTATTTTTAGTTTTTTATTAATTGGCGGATTATCTTTTTTTATCGTCAGTTTATGGTATCCAGATATTTGGGCGTCAGAACTAGGTGGTTATAAGTTAGTTGTGATGATGTTGCTATTAGATTTAGGTGTAGGTCCTCTATGCGTAGGTTTATCTTATAAGCCACATAAAACAAAGAAGGCGAATTTTTTCGACATCACAGTGATTACGTTATGTCAGTTAGCATTTTTCTCATGGGGTGCTTGGACTGTCTCAATCTCTCGTCCTGTTTATATTGTGTTTGATACAGATCGCTTTGAAATGACTGTGGATCAGGATATTGATCGTACTAGATTACCTGAATCAGGTATGTTCAGTACTTTACCTTTGTTAAGAGGTGTACAAATGGCGGTTGTTGATTTAGAAACAACTGTGCCAGATGAGAAAGAGCGTATTAAGGTGAGTAACGATACGCTCTTTGGCATGGATCCTTCTAAGATGCCAAAGTATTATGCACCCTATGAAGGTAGTAATATTCAGAGAGTATTAAAAATGGCTAAAGGTTATGAATATTTTACTAAAAATACTGAGGCTAAATCACTAGCAGATGGCATTATTCAAAAACATAAAATAACCGAAGATCAGTTTAAATGGTTGCCGATCCGTTATTTCTCACCACAAGATCAAAGCCAATTATTTATGACAGTTGTGATTGATTCTCAAACAGCTGAGATCATTGATTATATTTTATTGGACCCTTACGAGATTTAAAATTTTATTTTTAGCAGTTGATCTTGATGATCCTCTTCTTTATGTGCTTTAATCAATCCCATTCTTTATTTATTAGCTTTGAATGGAAAATATCATGCAATTTGTGAGCACAAGAGGGGAGAGCCAACATTTAGATTTTTCTGATGTTGTATTGGGTGGATTGGCGACAGATGGCGGTTTGGCAATGCCTGAAAATATGCCGAAAATTGATCAAGCAACATTGAAAGAGTGGAAAAATCTGAGCTATACAGATTTAGCGTTTAATGTTATTTCTCTATTTTCTAAAGATATTCCAGCAGAAGATTTAAGAAAAATTATCAATGCAGCATATACCGAAGAAAAATTTGGTATTGAAGAGATTGTTTCTCTTTCTGCATTGGATGAAGATTATGTTGTAGGCTTATCTAATGGCCCAACATTTGCCTTTAAAGATATGGCAATGCAATTTTTAGGTGAATTATTTCCTTATTTGCTTGAGAAAAAAGATCAGCATTTGAATATCGTGGGTGCAACATCTGGCGATACAGGTTCAAGTGCAATCCATGCAATGCGAGGCAAACCAAGAATCAATGTATTCATGTTGAGCCCAAATGGCCGTATGAGCCCATTCCAAACAGCGCAAATGTATTCAGTGCAAGATGCAAATATTTTCAATTTAGCAGTTGAAGGTGTTTTTGATGATTGCCAGGATTTAGTCAAAGCACTGAATAATGATGCTGCATATAAAGCAAAAAATGCATTGGGTGCTGTTAACTCTATCAACTGGGCAAGAATTTTAGCGCAGATCGTTTATTACTTTAAAGCTTACTTGGCTGCTGTTAAAGAAGTGGGTGAGTCGGTGGATTTTGTGATTCCATCAGGTAACTTTGGTAACATTTTTGCAGGCATTTATGCACGTGCAATGGGATTGCCAATCCGTAAATTAATTCTCGCGACGAATGAAAATAATGTTTTGGATGAATTCTTTAAAACTGGCATTTATCGCCCTCGTGCCTCGAAGGATGTTCATTTAACGTCAAGCCCATCCATGGATATTGCCAAGGCAAGCAACTTTGAACGCTTTATCTATTTATTGTTAGGTGCAGAAAAAACTCGCCAGTTATGGCAACAAATTGATGAGCAAGGTTATTTTGATTTAACCAAAGATCCTATTTGGCAAGATCGTCAATCTTGGGGGATTGAATCAGGCCAGAGTTTACATGAAAATCGAGTCGAAACGATTCGTAAGGTGTATGATGCGTTCAATGTAGTGGTTGATCCACATACAGCGGATGGTATTTTTGTCGCAGCTCAATATAAAGATGCAGGGATTCCTCAATTATATTTAGAGACTGCTAAACCTATTAAATTTGCAGAAACAGTTAGGGAGGCGCTTGGATTTGAACCTGAGCGTACAGCTGATTTTGCAAATATTGAGGCATTACCACAACGCTTTGAAGTATTGCCTGTGGATGTCGATGTGTTGAAGCAATATATTGTTAAGCAATTAAGCTAAAAGGACAGGAAACTTAAATGTATTCACTTGCAAAAGAGAAGATCAAGATTGTTTTATTGGAAGGAATTCACCCTTCTGCCGTTGAATGTTTAAATAAATCTGGTTATACCAACATCGTTTCGTATGCAAAAGCATTGGAAGGTGAAGAGCTAACAGAAGCATTGAAAGATGCACACATTGTAGGGATTCGCTCCCGCACACGTTTGACAAAAGAAGTGTTTGATAAAGCACCAAAGTTGATCGCTGTTGGCTGTTTCTGTATTGGTACAAACCAAGTGGATTTAGAAGAAGCTCGTGTACGTGCAATTCCTGTCTTTAATGCGCCATATTCCAATACTCGTTCTGTTGCGGAATTAGTGATTGCAGAAATGATCATGTTAATGCGTGGAATCCCCGAGAAAAATGCAGTATGTCATGAAGGTGGTTGGTTAAAATCAGCAACAGGTTCTCATGAAGTGCGTAACAAAACTTTGGGCATCATTGGCTACGGTCACATTGGTACGCAAGTAGGTATTTTAGCTGAAAACTTTGGTATGCATGTTGTATTTCATGATACTGAAACTAAGTTGGCTTTAGGTAATGCTGAATCAGTAGAATTGAAAAAATTATTGGAAATCTCTGATTTGGTGACTTGCCATGTCCCAGAAGATGCATCGACTAAAAACTTGATTAGTCGTGAAAATATTAAGTTGATGAAAAAAGGCGCTGTGTTGATTAATGCTTCTCGTGGTAGTGTTGTTGATATTGATGCTTTGGCTGATGCAATTGAGTCTAAACATTTGTCAGGCGCTGCAATTGATGTTTTCCCAACTGAACCAAAATCTAACCAAGATGAGTTTGTTTCAGCATTGCGTGGTTTTAAAAATGTGATTTTAACGCCACACATTGGTGGTTCAACTATGGAGGCTCAAGAGAATATAGCAGGCGAAGTTGCAGTTAAATTAGCGAAATATTCAGACAATGGCTCAACAGTAAGTGCTGTAAACTTTCCAGAAGTTTCATTGCCAGTGAATCCAGAAAGTCATCGTATTTTGCATATTCATCGCAATGTTCCAGGTATTTTACGCACCATGAATAACTTAGTTTCTAACTATGATATGAACATTGATGCGCAATATCTACAAACAGCTGGTGATATCGGTTATGTAGTTTTAGATGTGAAATCATCTGAAAAAGACGCTGAATCTTTGCATAAAGAGATGCAGAATGTTGAAGGCACAATCCGTTGCCGTTTGTTATTTTAATTTGAAGTAAGAGGGAAGAATCGTGTCATTGCGTGATCAACTTTTAAAAGCAGGTGTAGTTTCTGAAGATCGTGCGAAAAAAGTAGAGCAAGATAAAAAGAAGACTAAGCACCAAGCTTATCGTGATAAAGATGTTAAAGCGAAGTTAGATGCTGAAAAGAAGGCTCAGCAGGATGCGATTCTTGCCAGTGAAAAAGCTCAGAAAGCGAAAGCTCAAGAGTCCAATCAAGAAGTTAGTTTGAAACAACAACGTAAAGCATTGCGTGTGGAAGCACGTAGAATCATTGATCAAAAGAGAGTCAATGTTGAAAAGGCAAATGACCAATTTAACTTTAGCTCAGATGGTAAAAAGATTCGTTATGTGAGCGTGACAGCAGAGCAGAGAAAGCAATTGGGTAATGGTAATCTAGCGATTTGCCGTAATGATCGTGATGGTTTTGATTATCCATTGATTCCTAAAGAAAATGCTCTGCGCTTAGTGGAAATTGAGAAATTAATGGATGAACGTTGGGTTTATTTATTAATAGATCCACAAGAAGTTGTCGATAATGCGGATGAATGGGCTGCTTGGGATGCTTATGAAGCAGAACTGGCAAAAGAAAACAAATAACTAAATTAATGATTTGTATCGCATAAAGGAAAGAATATTAATTGACCTGCTTCATGATTCAGGCAAAATATATAACATTCTTTTCCCTTTTGTATTAGAATAAGCGATATTTTTCAATATTAATGACAGAAAAAATCGTGTAGGAGAATTATTGTGCTGTCTCATAATCGTTTATTATTAGCACTTGGAGCTTTTGGGCTTTCAATGGCATTTTCTAGTGCTCAAACTTTAGTTGGTAATCCTGAAGAAGCAAAAAAAATCGTCGAAACACAATGTGCGGCGTGTCATGGTGTTTTTGGTGAAGGTATTGCAGCATTGCCAAACCAAGCGAAGTTAGGTGGCCAAGGTGCTAACTATTTAAGCGTGCAATTACATGCGTTGAAAGAATCAAAAGATGCATCAGGTTCACGTTTTGAAATGACTATGAGCCCACAAGCGGGTTTATTATCTGACCAAGATATTGCAAACGTTGCAGCTTATTTCAGCCAGCAACCAACAACATATTACAAATTAGATGCTGATTTTGAAGCTAAGCGTCAAGCAGCAGCGGCTGGTATTGAAACTGCGAAAGCAGAATTAGTTGCAGCAGAAGCAAAAGAAGCAGAAATTAAAGAACAGTTGAAAGCTGACCCTGAAAATGCAGCATTGCAAAAAGAATCAAAATCAGTACCACGTGCTGTGAGAGCAGCAAAAGGCAATGTTCGTAAAGCTGAAGATGCAGTGAAGCAAGTAGATGTTGATTTAGAAAGCGCAAAAGCATTGATGGTTCGCGGTGAGCAAATCTATTTTGGCGGTGATCTAAATAAGCGCATCCCAGCATGTTCAGCTTGCCATAGCCCATCAGGTTCTGGTAACGGTCCTGCTGCTTATCCTGCGGTAGCTGGTCAAAATTATGAATATTTAGTGAATCAATTAGAAAACTTCAAAAATGCAAAACGTACAAATGACCCTGCGGGCATGATGCGTGACATTGCTGAGCGTATGTCTGATACAGAAATTGATGCAGTTGCTACATATATTAAATATATGGGTTCTAAATAATTATTAATCAATAGAGAGTAATTACATGTCGTTAAAATCTATTTCGCAAAAAGTTTTGGGCTCTGCTTTGTTAGCAGGCTCGATGTTAATGGCAGCTTATGCACAACCTAAGTATATTGAATTGGCAGAGCCAGCTCAATTAGTAAAAACATCTGATCCTTCACAAGTGGAAGTGGTTGAAGTTTTTTCTTATACTTGCGGTCATTGTTATCAATTAGAAGCACCTGTTGCTAATTGGTTAAAAACTAAACCTGAAAGTGTAAACTTTGTACGCATTCAAATGCCTGGTGAAGGTGTTTGGGAAAGTTTGGCTCGCACATACTTTACATTGGAAGCAATGGATAAAGTAGAAGAAGGCCATCCTGCAATGTACAAAGCAACAATGGTTGATCGTTTACGTGCATTTGATAAAGATTCAATCGCTGCATATTTAGCAAAAAATACAGATATTAATGCTGAAGAGTTCACAAAATTATGGAACTCATTCCCAGTAACATCTAGCTATAATAGAGCAGTTGACTTGGTTCAGAATCAATATAAAGTGGATTACACACCTGTATTTATCATTGATGGTAAATATTTAGTGAATGGTGAAACATCACGAGCTACATCATATGCTGAAATTGTTGAAGCTGTTGATGAAGTATCTAAAGAAATTTTAGCAAAGAAAGCTGAAGCGGCTCCTGCGAAAGCAGAGTAATGACATTTATTTTATGATTTAAAAAAGGGCTAACTTTTATTAGCCCTTTTTTATTGAAAATAGGTAACAGACATGTTTTTTTCACCTCAAATCGATCCGATTATTTTTTCAATAGGTCCAGTTGCTGTGCGCTGGTATTCTTTGATGTACATTGTTGCTTTATTGATTGCTATAGGTTTAGGTTGTTATAGAGCTAAAAAGCCAGGATCAATATGGACAAAAGATAATGTTAATGATGCTGCATTTTATATGTTCATTGGTGCTGTCTTAGGTGGCAGAATTGGCTATGCGCTTTTCTATGGTTGGGAGCAGGTTTTACAAAATCCATTGTTTATCATTGGTTGGAATGGGCATACAGTTGAATGGAGTGGCATGAGTTTCCATGGTGGGTTATTGGGAACCTTAGTTGCTGCATTATTGATTCGTAAGAAAATTAAAAAAAGCTTTTGGCAAATTACAGATTTCTTCGCGCCATTATTGCCATTAGGATTATTCTTTGGTCGAATTGGTAACTTTATCAATGGCGAATTATGGGGTAAATATACAGATCAAACTTGGGGTGTATTATTTGAACATGCGCCAACATTGGGTGATTTAGTGTATAGACATCCTTCACAACTATATGAAGCTGTGACCGAAGGTTTATTGGTATTCATTGTATTATGGTGGTACACAGCTAAACCTCGCCCTCAATGTGCTGCTTCAGGCATGTTCTTGGCAGGTTATGGTATTGCACGTTTTATTGTAGAATTCTTCCGTGAGCCAGATGCTCATTTAGGTTATCGTTTAGGTACAGAATGGTTAACAACAGGAATGATTTTATGCATTCCAATGATTGTTGCAGGTTTAGGATTAATGTTGTTTGCTTATCGTCAAAAGGGTATGAAATGAGAGCGTATTTAGATTTATTGGAAAAAGTTAAAACGGAAGGTGCATTTAAAGAAGATCGCACAGGTACTGGGACTTATTCTATTTTTGGTCATCAGATGCGTTTTAATCTTCAGGAAGGCTTTCCATTATTAACCACGAAAAAATTACATTTGAAATCCATCATTCATGAATTATTGTGGTTTTTGCAAGGCAATACGAATATCCAATATTTAACAGATAATGGTGTGCGCATTTGGAATGAATGGGCAGATGAAAATGGTGATTTAGGTCCTGTATATGGCAAGCAATGGCGCAGTTGGCCAACCGCTGATGGTCGTTACATTGATCAGATTACTGAAGTTGTAGAGCAAATTAAAAATAATCCAAATTCTCGTCGCATTATTGTTAATGCATGGAATGTGGGTGAATTAGATAAAATGGCTTTGCCGCCATGTCATTTATTGTTCCAATTTTATGTGGCAGATGGCAAGCTATCTTGCCAGTTATATCAGCGCTCAGCAGATATCTTCTTAGGTGTACCTTTCAATATCGCAAGTTATGCTATTTTAACTCACATGATGGCACAAGTGTGTGATTTAGAAGTGGGTGATTTTGTTTGGACAGGTGGTGATTGCCATTTGTATTCAAATCATATGGAGCAAGCGGATCTTCAATTAAGTCGTGAGACTTTAGTATTGCCACAATTGAAAATTAATCCTGCAAAGAAAGATATTTTTAGTTTTGAATTTGATGATTTTGAATTAGTTAATTACGAATCTCATCCTCATATTAAAGCGGCTGTTGCAGTATAAAAATGGATAATAAAGTTTATATTTATACAGATGGGGCTTGCAGTGGTAATCCTGGCAAAGGTGGTTGGGGCGCGATTTTAAAATATCGTGGTCATATTAAAGAGCTATCTGGATATGATTCTGATACTACAAATAATCGCATGGAATTGATGGGTGCAATCAAGGGATTGCAAGCATTGAAAAAGCCTTGTGATATTGTATTGATTACCGATTCTCGTTACGTTCAACAAGGCATCAATGAATGGGTGAATGGCTGGATTGCACGTGGATGGAAAACAGCAAGTAATCAGCCTGTGAAAAATGTTGAGCTATGGAAAATGTTGGTGGCAGAGCGTGATCGTCATACTTCTATTGATTGGCAATGGGTAAAGGGGCATGCAGGGCATCCTGAAAATGAGCGAGCAGATGAGCTAGCAACAAGTGCTGTCAAAAATGAGAAAGGATTGAGTGATGAGTAGACAAATCGTATTGGATACAGAAACAACAGGTATGGATCCTGCGACTGGCGATCGAATTGTTGAAATTGGTTGCGTAGAAATGGTGGATCGTATGTTAACGGGCAATCATTTTCATGTATATATCAATCCTGAGCGCGATATGCCTATAGAAGCTTTTAATGTTCATGGTTTAAGCGAAGAGTTTTTGAGTGATAAGCCAGTATTTGCAACCATCGCTCAGGATTTGGCAAATTATATTGATGGCGGTGAGTTGATCATTCATAACGCAGCCTTTGATATGAAATTCTTAGATTATGAGTTGGAAAAAGTAGGGTTAAAATCTCTGACGAGCCAATGTAGCGTGATTGATAGCTTGAAAGTTGCACGTGATATGTATCCAGGGCAACGTAATAGCTTGGATGCTTTATGTAAGCGTTTAGGGATCGATAACTCAAAACGTACATTACATGGCGCATTGTTGGATTCGGAGATTCTTGCACAAGTTTATTTGGCAATGACTGGTGGACAGGAGTCTTTGTTTGGCGGTGATGTTACTGAAGAAAAAGTGCTGGAAGTTTCTCAAAGCTTGTTGGAAGCAGTTGAAAATAATTTGAATAGCTCTGCTGATAAAACAAGAGTGATTCATGCTAATGCAGATGAGATGAATGCACATAATGATTTCATTGTTAAATTTAAGAGATAGTTTTTGAATATATTATAGTGAAATAAGTTTAAGATAAATATGCCATTTCTAGCGCCTTTCTTTTAAGCCATAATTGCTATAATCGATCTGTAATATGAAAAAAGCCAGTTCACTGAACTGGCTTTTTATTGATTCAAATAATATTTGAAATTAAATGCGTTTAATTTTTGCACCTAAAGATGTTAGTTTCTTTTCGATGCCGTCATAGCCACGATCTAAGTGATAAATTTGATCCATCGTCGTTGTGCCTTCAGCAACTAAGCCCGCCAAAATCAATGCCGCAGATGCACGAAGATCTGTTGCAGAAACCTCTGCACCAGAGAGTTTATCAATACCTGTAATGATCGCCATGTGGTCTTCAATACGGATATTAGCACCCATTCTGCTAAGTTCATTGGCATGCATGAAACGATTTTCAAAGATTGTTTCAATGATGGTGGATTTACCTTCAGCCACTGTTGCTAATGCCATGAATTGCGCTTGCATATCCGTTGCAAACTTTGGATAAGGTTGCGTTTTGATATCAATGGCTTTTAGTTTTTGTACTTTAGGATAAACACGTATAAAATCTTCACTCACTTCAACGCCACAACCTGTTTCTAGTAAAGCTTCAATCGTTGCTTCTTGATGTGCAGGAATGCATTGGTTCACTGTTACATCGCCATAAGTCATTGCACCAGCCACAAGATATGTACCGACTTCGATACGATCAGGCATGATTGTATGTTCGCCACCATTGAGCTTATCAACACCATCAATCACTAAACGTGCAGTACCAATGCCTTGAATTTTAGCGCCCAATGTTACTAGCATGTCGCATAGATCGACTACTTCAGGTTCTTGTGCTGTGTTTTCTAAAATCGTTTGGCCATCTGCCAATACAGCAGCCATGATGATATTTTCAGCGCCAGTTACAGTGATCATATCAAAAGTGAAGTGATTGCCTTTTAAGCGAGCTTTATCTGTTGTTGAAGCATATACATAGCCATTTTTCAATTCGATGTTAGCATTTAAAGCTTCTAAGCCTTTCAAATGCTGATCAACAGGGCGGCTACCAATTGCACAGCCACCAGGTAGTGACACTTCAGCTTCACCAAATTTACTTACTAATGGGCCCAATACTAAAATAGATGCACGCATTAATTTAACTAAATCATGGCTCGCTCTAATTTTATTGATGCTTGTTGGGTCAATGACAACAGTATTGCCATTGATTTTAACTTTTGCACCCAAATCTTTTAAAAGATCTGTGAGTACAATAACATCTTGTAGTTTTGGCACATTATGTAATGTCACAGGTTCTGATGCTAAAATTGTTGCTGCTAAAATTGGCAATACAGCATTTTTAGCACCACTTGCAACCACTGAGCCTTTTAATGGGCCGTTGCCTTCAATGATAAGTTTAGGAACATTATTAGAGTGCATGTACTCGCTCCCAATCTGCTGGCGTATAAGTACGAACAGCCAATGCATGGATTTCATCCGTTTGCATCGCGTCACCCAATGTTGCATATACTAATTTGTGTTGTTTTAATTTGCTGATGCCTGTGAATGCTTCGCTCACAACAATTGCATCAAAATGACGACCATCATCGCCTGTTACAAGTATGTATTCACACTGTAAGCCAGCTTCAATTCTTTTAGTAACTTCTTCTTTAGTCATCATAATTACTATCTCCTAAAATCAAATAGAAAGGGTAGAAATAATATATTGCAGCGCTTCACGAGGATCTGCTGCACGAGTTATCGGTCTGCCAATCACTAAATAGTTTGCACCTTCTTTTACGGCATTTGCTGGTGTCATGATGCGTACTTGATCATCTGCAATGCTGCTATCTAAACGAATACCAGGGCAAACTGTTACGAGATTTGGCTGAATTTCTTTAATCATTTTTGCTTCATTGGCAGAAGAAACAACACCATCTAAACCACAATCAGTAACTAAATTTGCTAAGCGTGTCACGATTTCATCCTTGTTGCCAATTAAACCAATTTCATGAGCCATTTCATCGCTCATGCTTGTTAGCAATGTTACTGCAATCAATAAAGGTGGTTTGCTGTAGCCTGCTAAAATTTCTTTAGCATCACACATCATTTTACGACCGCCTAAAGCATGTAAATCAACCATCCAAACGCCTAATTCAGCAGCCATTTTAACAGCGCTTGCTACAGTGTTTGGAATATCGTGGAATTTAAGATCTAAAAAGACTTCAAAGCCTTTATTTTGCATCTTTTCGACGATGCTTGGGCCTGCTAATGTGAATAACTCTTTGCCAACTTTTAGGCGACAAAGCGTTGGATCCAAAGCATCCATTAAATTAAGCGCGCCGCGCTCGTCAGCAACATCAACCGCAACGATGATGGGAGAAGTCGTTTGCATAAATTCCTCTTAAAACTATTTTTGTAAAGCTATAATATCAGAAACAGGTGCAGCTGTATTCCAAGATTGGCAGCTAGGGCAGTGCCACTGAAGTGTCTTGGAAACGAAGCCACATTTTTCGCATCTGAATTGAGCATAGTAATCAATAACATGATGAAATGTTTGGTGATATAGCTCAAAAATTTCTTGATGTCTGTGATTTTCTAATGATTGTAATTGATTCAATAAAGTGACACCCTGCAAGTTTCTAGTTTTTTTAAGGGCTTGATATAAATATGTGGTTGCGCTTGGAATGGACTCATTCATTACTAATAAGTGTGTTTTCCAAATTTTGAGATAGAAATATGATGGATATTTTTGAATTTGTTCATCCAACCATTTTGGAAATCTTTGATTATCTTCATGCATCATTGCTTGGTAAGCAATTGGGATGATGATAGGAATCAGCGATGCTTGCTGTTGAGATAATAAATTCAATTGATCAATAACGATTTGGTATTGCTGATTATACATTGCAATATAAGCGTTGATTAAGCTGATGCGAGCTAAATCAGGCGATATATTGAGTGCTTGTTGTGTCCAGAATGATGCTTGTTTAAAGTCATTGTCATTGATGGATTGTTCAGCTAATTCACAATATAGATGTGCAACTTCTGTTGCATATGAAGTTTTATGATTTTCAATGCGCTCGTACATACCAACGGCTTGCAACCAGTCATTTTGTTGCTTATATAATGCCGATAATTTTAATGCGGCAAAGTCGTGATAAGGCGTTGATAATAATTCACGTAATGTATTTTCAGAGCGATCAAAAATCCCCGCAACACTATAATCTTCTGCTAGAGAAATCAGTACTTGATGGCGATTTTTATCATTGATGGATAAAGTGCCTAGCAAATATTCATGCATTTCTATGGCTTTATCTACTTCACCGCGCCTACGATAAGCATCGCCTAAGGTTAGTGTGAAGCTGATGCCTTCATCTTCAATATTCAATGGAATTGCATTATCTGTTGAAACAGATAGCTTTTCAGCACTTTTATCTTTTTCGAGATAATAGCGTAGGTTTAGGTATTGATGCAGTTTACGTTTTCTAGAGCTATCAACTTTAGCCGCGTACCAACCAATAATTAAACCTAAAGGGAGCAATATCCATATATATTCAAACATGAATTATAGCGCTGTCTCTTCTTGTAATTTCTTCAAAGATTTCTGCGCAGCTTTAAGCTCACGTTTTTGGCGCCATGATTGACCAAAGTTTCCAATGCTTAAAATCAACGTCACGACGATGCCACAGAATGCACCTGCTAAGAAAATAATGCTGATAAAAGCTGGCATGACTAATTGAACTTCATCAAACAAAAAGTCAAAATGAACCGTTGCTTCTCTATTTAAATAGAGAATGAAGAATACAAACGTTAAAAACAATAAAAACAACGCAAAGTTTATCCATTTAATAATCTTTTTCATTATGATCCTTATGTGGCATGAAAAGTATAATGAGCAATTATACCCAATTATAAATAATTTGTTGTGGTAACGAATTAAAAAATGACTTCTATGATATTATTCAGTATAGTAGTTATTCACTAACCAAACATATTAGAGATGGCTTGATGGATGATCAGCCCATAAGTTCTCGGTATAGGTATAAGTTTTGAATTATTGCATTTGGGGATCTTACTTCGCCTGAATGTTCTCTTGGGAATTGTTATATAAAAGTTTACGATGAACAAAAAAATTACGGTCGATTCATGTGACACGTTGAGTGATCACGCTAAGCAGGTAGCTATTGTCTATCCTGAACTGAAAAAATTACATTCAACGTCAATTGTGAATAAAGAAACGCTTCAGTTTCTTCAATCTGAATGTCAAAAATTTGATGGCAAACGTCCCATTGTTGTTATAACAGCAACAGTATCAGCTTGCTTTGACGTAGCTTTATTGCTTAAGCGTGTTTTGGGTGAGGATAAAGTACAAACGATCTATCCTCATACTGCTCATGGTAGCTCATTGAGAAAAGCGGTGATTGTCGCGCCAATGATGACATTACAAATGACAAATGCATTGAGTGAATCGGCTGCGGAGTTTAGTAATTTTATTGTCATTTCACAAGAGAAAGGTTTAACTTTCATTGCAAATATTGTGAAGCCAGTTCTTAGTCAATTGGCGGAAGATTGTAAGGTTCTCTCATTGATGAGTGTGAATGAAGATCCTAGCTCTCAGCCTGTGAAAAAAGCTGAGCAAATTGTGAAAGTAGAAAAAACAGAAAAAACTGTTGAATCAAAAGTTAAGATTATCATCGAAGTTGAAGCTGAGCCAGAAGTGACTGTTGCTGAAGAGCCATCATTTGGCTTCATTGTAGAAGCGGAAGAAGCACCTAATGCAATGGATTTCCAAGTGGAAGCGCCAAGCATGGATAGTGCTGTGGATACAGTGGCTGAAGAATCTATGGATGAGCACCACATTGTGTTGGTTGATCGTAATTATAAGCGTTCATATTTGCGTAATCGATTGAAAGGTTCTGAGAAGAAAACTTTGATCATTACGCGCACAAGACACAATGCACATCGATTAGAAGAGTATTTGTATCAAGGCAAAGTCCGTTCACGAATTCTTCACGCTAACTTATCAGATGAAGCTAAAGATAAAGTGATTGAGCGATTTGTTTCAGGTGATTTATCTGTATTGTTACTACCAGAAGCTGTGGCACAAACAATCGAACTGACAGGCATTACAGATATTATCTTCTTTGATTTACCTGATGTAGGTTTAGAGTTTAAAGAACGTATTAATACAATTGGCGAGCGCTTTAACGTTCATAATACCTCTTCCATTGTGACATTAGATGAGATTCCTTGGGTGGAATCAATGGAACAAGAACTGAAATGGACATTACCAAAAGTACAACCAGCACCGCCACAACGTTCCCACAATATTCTTCGCATCAAAAATCGTAATACTAAAGATAAACCAGAGAAAACAGAAAAGCGCGTTGGTGTTAGCCGTGGATTACGTAAGTTGGGTGGCAAAAATAATAACAACAATAACCAGCATAGCCAGCAACCACAGAAAAAACGCTCTAACCATTTTGCAGTTAAACAAATGAAAGATGATTTTAACGATCATAATTCAATTTCTCATCAATCTGATGATCCTTTCAATAGCATTAACCAATCGATTGTTAATGAAAATAGAAATCCATTTGCATTTGACTCATTTGAAGCGAGCGTTTCTCGTCAAAATAAACAACGTGTGAAGCAATTATTCAATCGAAAAGAAAAGCCAATGAAAGAAGTTCAAAGTGATTTTAACCCACAAAGAACAGAGAAAAAGAACGTTAAAATTATGCATAAAAAGAAGCGTACTTTTGATATTGATGGCAACCAATAGTTTAATAAATTTACATTTTCTGACATATTAAGAAAAATAATATATATCAATAAGCTAGTGCGAATATCAGCATTAGCTTTTTTTATTTTTGTAGAAAAAAATATCAATAATATTGCTTTTTTAGAAGATTCATATATAAGGCTGTTATAAATTTATAAAAGTGAGGTTTATATGAAAACTGATTTTGAAGACGATAATGATTTGCTCGATGAAGATTCTGTAGAAGAAGAAGAGATTCCTGATGTAAAAATGACACAATCTCAAGCATGGCGTGATATCGAAGCAAAACGCGAAGAACGTGCGCTTTTAAAGCGACTAGAAAAAGAATATGACTTGGATGGTTTAGAAGATTGGGATGAATAGTGACTTGAAAAAGTCAGATTAATCCTCATGTTGAATAAACTATTCACTAAGTTTAAGGGAAAAAGTATGAGTAATACTGAAAAAGAGAAAGAGCTATCAGAAGCAACAGAAGAGATGTTGGTTGAAGAGTCTAATGTTGAAGGTGATTCCTCAGAATCTTTGGATGATCTTGATTTGGTTTCACAAATTGAGAAACTGACACAGGAAAAAGAAGCACTTTTTCAACGTTTATTGGTTTCAGAAGCGGATATGAAAAATTTGCGCAGAAGAACTGAAATCGATTTAGCTAATGCACATAAATTTGCGTTGGAAAAATTTGTGAAGGAATTACTACCTTGTTTAGATGCTGTTGAAGCAGAGATTAATGAATTAAATAAGAAAGATAATCTATCTGAAGATTTGGCTCAATTTAAAGAAGGTTCTGAATTAACCTACAGAATGCTATTGAATGCTGTAGAAAAATTCGGTGTTAAGCAGATTGCACCAACAGGTGAATCGTTGAATCCTGATCTTCATCAGGCGATAGCTGTTGTGCCAATGCCAGGCAAAGAAAGCAATGAGATCATCGATGTGACGCAAAAAGGTTACACGTTGAATGATCGATTAGTGCGCGCAGCATTGGTTGTGGTTGCACAATAATAATTTTATCTAAATTAAGAATGATCTATATGTTAAATTACTATGTAGTTTAACTTTAGGTCATTTTTTGCAGGAGAAATGTATGAAATTCCTACATACTATGGTTCGTGTCGCTGATTTGGAAAAATCATTGGATTTTTATTGTAATATTTTAGGGTTAGTGGAAACTCGCCGTAAAGAGTATCCTCAATGGGAATGCACTTTGGTCTATCTAGCTGTGCCAAACGATCCATCGGGTGCGGAAGTTGAGTTGACGTACAATTGGAATTCTGATGAAAAGTATGGCATTGGCCGTGCATTTGGTCATTTAGCTTTTGAAGTGGATGATATTTATGAAGTTTGTCAAAAAGCTTTAGATGCTGGGATTGAATTGAATGTTCCGCCTAAAGATGGTTGGATGGCATTCTTCAGATCACCAGATGATATCTCAATTGAATTGCTACAAAAAGGTGAAAAGCTCGAACCAAAAGAGCCTTGGATTAATATGGAAAATAAGGGTTGGTGGTAAACATGCAAAAGTTCCCAATGACAGTGGAAGGCGCTGAAACATTACGCAATGAAATTCATGATTTAAAAACAGTGCAAAGACCACAAGTGATCGCAGCAATTGCTGAAGCAAGAGAGCATGGCGACTTGAAGGAAAATGCTGAATATCATGCAGCACGTGAACAGCAGGGTTTTATTGAAGCACGTTTAGCGGATTATGAAGCGCGTTTATCTAATGCTCAGATCATCGATGTGAAAGCAATCGAGCCAACAGGTAAAGTTATTTTTGGCACAACAATTACAATGTTGAACTTAGATACTGATAAAGAAGTGACTTACAAAATCGTAGGTGAGCATGAAGCGAATGTGAAGCAAGGTTTGATCTCTTTGACTTCTCCAATTGCTCGCGCATTGATTGGTAAAGAAGAAGGTGATGAAGTTCGTATCGAGACACCAGGCGGTGTACAATTGTACGAAATTCTAACAGTTGAGCATATCTAAATGACAACGAAGCACTCGACAACAGCTTTTAAGCCACTAACTTATCATCCTTTAGGTAAATGGTTAATATTGTCGCTGCTCTTTGCAGGCGTCTATTTCTTTCATCGATTTTTTGCACCAGGTTTAGCAGCGATTATCATTGCAGTTGTAACTTGGCCAACTTATCGTGATTTGCTGAAAATGCTGAAAGGGCGCTCAATAATTGCATCCAGCATTGCCATAGTGTTCATCACGCTGTTAATTGTTCTGCCTGTTCTGTGGCTAGGGCATTACCTATTGTTTGAATTCCAAGGATTCAGTAATTGGTTGGTTCAGCTTAATAGATTTGGTAGTGCAACACCAGAGTGGATTAAAAATCTACCATTAGCAGGTGCACATTTAGATGAATTATGGTTGGAATATTTAGGCAAAGAAAATGGCCTCAATGAATTGCTGCAATTAGCTGGTATGCAACGAGTAACAAGCTTTGCTAACTATATTTTAGCGTTAGGTAAGAGCTTTGCGAGTGCTGGATTCTATCTGTTATTTATCTTAATTATTTTGTTCTTCTTATATAAAGATGGCAAAAAATTACAAGCCAATATGGCGAAAGTCGGGCATATTATTTTCCTAGAGCGTTGNTGTTAATTGTTCTGCCTGTTCTGTGGCTAGGGCATTACCTATTGTTTGAATTCCAAGGATTCAGTAATTGGTTGGTTCAGCTTAATAGATTTGGTAGTGCAACACCAGAGTGGATTAAAAATCTACCATTAGCAGGTGCACATTTAGATGAATTATGGTTGGAATATTTAGGCAAAGAAAATGGCCTCAATGAATTGCTGCAATTAGCTGGTATGCAACGAGTAACAAGCTTTGCTAACTATATTTTAGCGTTAGGTAAGAGCTTTGCGAGTGCTGGATTCTATCTGTTATTTATCTTAATTATTTTGTTCTTCTTATATAAAGATGGCAAAAAATTACAAGCCAATATGGCGAAAGTCGGGCATATTATTTTCCTAGAGCGTTGGGAAAGAATGTCAGGCGTGATTCCAATTATGATTCGTTCAACGGTTGCAGGGATGGTTATCATCGCAATTGGTGAAGGGATTGTGTTTGGTATTGTTTATTGGTTGGTGGGTATTCCATCTTCTACAGCTTTAACATTGGGGATCATTACAGGTATTTTTGCATTGATTCCTGGTGGTGCGCCATTATCCATGACGATGGTTTCTTTATATCTTGTGGGTAGTGGAACTGTGACTCAAGGTTTGATTTTGTTTGGTTGGGGAACATGTCAGCTATTCATAGTAGATAAAACAATTCGCCCGCGTTTAGTGGGTGGCCCTGCGAAATTACCATTCTTACCAACATTCTTCGGTTTAGTGGGTGGTTTACAAACCATGGGATTATTAGGATTATTTATTGGTCCTGTATTGATGGCTCTGATCTTGGTGATTTGGCGCGAATGGGTTTATGATGAAGAGCACATTAAGCTTGATGATAAAACGATCGCGCGAAGAAAAGGTCGCATTAAACGACCAAGGTTACGCCGATTGATTCAAAAGCCTAATGAACAACAAGAAATAAGATAATAAAAAACCTGACATGAATAAAATGTCAGGTTTTTTTATTGTATAGTGAAGTTGGTTTTAAATCTAACTTAAAAAGATATCCCGCCGGTAGGGCGGGATAGTTATATTTATAATCATTAACCAAATGAGACAGGCATTTTTAATACAGCTAAGAATACAATTGCCACAAGCAATACAGTTGGTAATTCATTGAACAAACGATAAAATTTATGAGAACGAGTATTTAGATCTAATCTGAATTTTTTTACATAAATTCTGCAAAACACGTGATACACCACTAAAAATATAACTAATAATAATTTAATGTGTAGCCAAGCCATTTTCATGATTGCTGGGTTTTTGATGATTAATGTAATACCTAATGCGATTGTAAAAAAAGCACCAATGTCCATCATGACAGCTAATTTACGCTCCATTACTTTAAGCGTTTCACTTGTATTGTGATCTTTATTCATTGCGTGATAGACGAATAATCTTGGTAGATAAAATAACCCTGCAAACCAAGTCACCATCGCAATAATGTGTAATGCCTTATAGGCTGTATAACTCATAAATTTATCCCTGCTATTGTAAAAATGCACCTATTGTAACCTTGAAATAGCAATAGTGAAATTACTGTAGTGATCTTAGCCTATTCATTTCTTGAGTTATCACCCACACTTAGAGATAATGTGCTCTTTATTCAATGTAGGATTTGTGCCCCAAATGGCTGATACGATTGTGCGACGCAAAACAACTCAAGTGATGGTTGGTAATGTAGGCATTGGCTCTGATTATCCAATCAGAATTCAATCTATGACCAATACAGATACGGAAGATGTGATTGCGACCACGCAACAGATTATGGAGTTGGCTGATGTTGGCTCTGAATTGGTTAGAATTACAGTTAATACAGATAAAGCCGCACAAGCTGTACCTGAGATTGTGAGTCGCTTAGCAAAATATGGTTACGATACACCTGTGATTGGTGACTTTCATTTCAATGGTCATCGCTTGTTGAGCAAAACACCAGAATGTGTAGCTGCTTTAGCAAAATTGCGTATTAATCCAGGTAATGTTGGTCGTGGGCAGAAACGTGATGAACAATTCGCAAGCTTGATTGAAATGGTAGTGCGCTATCAGAAGCCTGTTCGCATCGGTGTGAACTGGGGAAGTTTGGATCAAGAAGTTTTAGCAAGATTGTTCAATGAGAATCAAAACAGGGCGATTCCTTTAGCAAATGATATGATCATGCGCGAAGCGATGATTGTTTCAGCGATGGAAAGTGTTGCTTACGCAAAATCATTGGGATTGCGTGACGATCAAATGATCTTGTCAGTGAAAGTGAGCCAATGCCAAGATTTAATTTCTGTTTATCAAGACATTGCAGGTAAAACTGATTTGCCTTTACATTTAGGTTTAACAGAAGCAGGAATGGGCACAAAAGGTATTGTTGCATCATCGGCAGCTTTATCAGTGATCTTGCAACAAGGTATCGGTGATACAATTCGTGTATCTTTAACGCCATTACCAGGTGCACCACGTACAGAAGAAGTTTTAGTAGGCAAAGATATTTTACAAAGCTTAGGCTTTCGCTTGTTTACACCAAAAGTAACAGCATGCCCAGGTTGTGGTCGTACAAGTAGTGATTATTTCCAGCGTTTAGCACAAGATATTCAAGGTTACTTAGATGATGCAATGCCGAAATGGAAAACAGTTTATCCAGGCGTTGAATCAATGGTGGTTGCAGTAATGGGCTGTGTTGTGAATGGCCCAGGAGAATCAAAATTAGCAAATATTGGTATTAGTTTGCCAGGTAGTGGAGAAGCGCCTGTTGCACCAGTATATGAAGATGGACAAAAAACGGTGACTTTAAAAGGTGACCATATAGCAGATGAATTTACAGAGATAGTCAAACAGTATGTCGAAAGAACTTATGGAAAATAAAGAAGAGAATCAAAAGCCAGTATATATGCGTGAAATTCGTAGCTTTGTTAAGCGCGAAGGTCGTTTAACGCCTGGGCAAGATCGTATTTTAGTTGAAAGCCCTTATTTGGTTCGCCCAGAAATGTTGGAAAATGGTTTAGATTTGGATCAACTGTTTGGCAGAGAGAATGATAAACGCACATTAGAAATTGGCTTCGGTAATGGCGAATCATTAGCAACAATGGCAGAAGTAGCGCAAGATCGTGACTTTTTAGGTGTGGAAGTTCACCGCCCTGGCGTTGGTCATTTGTTACTAGAGGTTGAAAAACGAGGTTTAACTAACTTATTTGCAGCGAATGAAGATGCTGTTGAATTGTTGAAGCATAAGATCAAAGATGAAAGTTTTGATCGTGTGCAAATTTTCTTTGCTGATCCTTGGCACAAGAAGAAGCATCATAAGCGTCGTTTAGTGCAAAATGAATTTATCACGATGTTGGCAACAAAAATGGTAAAAGGCGGAGTTTTACATTTGGCAACAGATTGGCAGCATTATGCAGAGCAAATGATGGAAGTTTTATCTGAACATCCTGATTTTGAAAACTGTTATGAAGATTATGCGCCGCGTCCAGATTTCCGCCCAAAGACTAAGTTTGAAGCACGTGGCGAAAGATTAGGCCATGGCGTTTGGGATATTATGTTTAAGCGTCGTTAAACAAAACACAATAATTATTGTAATATGAACGAATGATAATAAGAATAATCGTTGGATACCTTTTACTAATGATCTGTCAGCTCACAGCGTGGGCTGACATTTATTCGTATCTGGATGAATTTGGGCAAACACATTATGTGAATTACCCAGTAAAAGGTGGAAAGCTGATTCAACGTTTATCTCCAATCATAGAAGATAAAGATGCTGTTGAAAATGTTCAGCAGTTATTGAGCAATCCGCGTTTTAGTCGAAAAGTTACGATGCGCGCGGACCTTGCAGATTTCCAAGGTAACTTTCCTCGCCCACGTGCATTTGCTAATCATGGTGTTGAAGCAGGTGATCCTAGTGCTGTAGTTGCTGCTGCATCAAGATCATTGCCTAATATGAAAGGGCGGGATAGTTTTGCACCTTATATTAATATGGTTGCGCGCCAATATAATTTGCAACCTGCATTATTGCATGCGGTCATTACCGTAGAATCTGCTTATAACCCGAATGCTAAATCACATGCGAATGCTCACGGCTTAATGCAGTTGATCCCAGCAACTGCGCAGAGATTTGGTGTGATTGATATTTATGACCCTATTCAGAATATGCAAGGTGGCGCTGCGTATTTAAGATATTTATTGGATTACTTTGGCGATGTATCTTTAGCATTGGCAGGATATAATGCTGGAGAAGGTGCGGTGAGAAAATACGGAAATAAGATCCCGCCCTATAAAGAGACAATGAATTATGTACCAAAAGTATTAGAGTATTATCAAAAATACCGCGCGCAGGGATATTAATAAATTAAGCGTCATAATTGAAGCCTTAAATGATCTAGCTCATTTGCTGTAAATATATCTGCGGTATAGTGAAGTTGAAAAGTCGTTTTAATTCGTTTCTTTCAAAATAAATAGTAAATAAGGAGCAGTTTATGGCTACACAATTTTTAATGCCTTCAAAAAATATTATGGGTGCAGGTGCTTTAGATTTAGCGTATGACGAAATTAAGCTCAATGGCTTTAAAAAAGTTTTAATCGTCAGTGATGAAGGTTTGAAAGGCGCAGGAATTATTGATCTCGTTGTTAAAGGTCTTAAAGAAAAAGGAATTGAGTCAGTTGTGTTTGCAGGCACGCAACCAAACCCAACAACGAAGAATGTTGAAGATGGCTTAGCAATTTTAAAAGCAGAAAAGTGTGATTCTATTATCTCTTTGGGTGGTGGTTCTCCGCATGACTGTGCAAAAGGTATTGCTTTGGTTGCAACAAATGGTGGAAAAATCAATGATTATGAAGGTGTAAATGTTTCTAAACACCCACAGTTACCATTGATAGCAATTAACACAACAGCGGGTACAGCTTCTGAAATGACATACTTCTGTATCATTACAGATGAAAAACGTCACATTAAAATGGCAATCGTTGATGCACATACAACACCAATCTTATCAGTGAATGATCCTGAATTAATGAAAGGCATGCCAAAATCATTGACAGCTGCAACTGGTATGGATGCTTTAACACACGCAGTTGAAGCTTATGTTTCTACGGCTGCAACGCCAATTACAGATGCCTGTGCGGTGAAGGCAATCGAAATCATTCATAAAAGTTTAAGAAATGCGGTGAATGATGGTAATGACATGGCAGCGCGTGAAGCAATGGCATATGCACAGTTCTTAGCAGGTATGGCATTTAATAACGCATCGTTAGGTTATGTTCATGCAATGGCTCACCAATTGGGTGGTTTCTATGATCTACCTCATGGTGTTTGTAATGCAGTATTGTTGCCACATGTTCAAGAATACAATGCGAAAGTTGCAGCAAATCGTTTGAGAGATCTAGCTGTATGCTTTGAAATTGATACACGTAAAATGACAGATGCTGAAGGTGCGGCGGCATTCATTAAAGCAATCCGTGAGCTGAGTAAAGATGTTGGCATTCCTGCTGGCTTGAAAGATCTAGGCGCTAAAGAAGCCGACTTTGGTACATTGGCTGGAAATGCCCTGAAAGATGCATGTTCTTTCACAAATCCACGTAAAGGTGATGAATCTGAGGTAATTGCAATTTTTAAAGCAGCATTCTAGATTTAGGTATTTTTGATTAAAATAATTTAAATCCTCAATTGTTCAGATTGGGGATTTTTATTGTGATTGGGAATACTCTGAAACTAATATAAAAGAGTTTATGTAGTATATGGTGAATATTTTGAATGATGATGAATTATGTTGTGCATTGATAAATGTATTGGCAAAAGTTTTGCCTGATTTAGTTATCCAAGGTGGGGCGGATGAACCTTTTTATAAAGCTGCTAAAGATGGTCAAAAGGCAATTTTATATTTTAGAGATAATTATCCCNCAAAAGGCAATTTTATATTTTAGAGATAATTATCCCCGTAGTTTATTACATGAATTGTCTCATTATTGCCTTGCTGGTAATAAGCGTAGACAATTAGATGATTTTGGTTATTGGTATTTTCCATGTGGGCGAACGACTGAAGAGCAGATTTTATTTGAACAGGTAGAAGCAAGACCGCAAGGGTTGGAAAAGGCAATGTGTGAGGCGATTGGTATTAAGTTTTCACCGAGCTTGGATGATTTCTCAGGTAGGCCTCCTGCGACAACATTTTTAGAAAATCTAGAGTTGGTGTATCAAGAAATGGTTCAGAATCCGCCACCAACAGCCAAGAAAGTATTAGTAGCTTTAGCAGTATTAAAATCCTTTGATTAGTAGTTTATTTGATAGAGAGTATCCATCTATCAGATTGTTTTTGTTGTATTTTGTGGATTATTTTCAAAATACTTCAAATTGATAGTTGACAGGATGAGATTCTGGTCTATAATGA
>NZ_MVDN01000070.1 GCF_002006795.1 Wohlfahrtiimonas populi
GATTGGACACTTACGCCAAGAGACTTAACAAAGGATCATGTAGGGGTTGATGTTGCGGAACTCCAAGAAAAACTAAATGCATTGAACTCAAATGGTGCGAAAATTACTACCAATGGCAAAGACTCTGTCTACGATCAAGCAACTGTTGATCAGGTTAAGGCTTTCCAAGAAGCACATGGATTAACTGCAACAGGCCAATATGACAATGCGACAAGAAGTGCAATTGATGCACAGCTTAATGAACACAATAAACATTTACCTTTTGTTCGTACGAGTAGTTCCCAAAAACCTGAGCAACAAATCACTAATAAACTCGCCAATATCCAAGC
>NZ_MVDN01000071.1 GCF_002006795.1 Wohlfahrtiimonas populi
CCAATATTGTTGAGCATATGCACTATTTATTACAATAAATAAAAATAGAACACTTATTAGTTTACTTATAAAGTTATACATAAAATTCCTTAATATTATATAAAGCATATAACTGATCAATTAGCCTCCACCACCTCTAGGAGCACCAGAAGGAGAAGTACCACCGGCACCCAATCGCCCAGACATACCTTGTGCACCACCTGAAACTTCTTGTGAAGCGCCTGTTGTTAAACCAGATGAATTAACAATAGAACCTGCAACATTAGCTGACTCAGACAGCAATCGATTCAAGATCATACAAACAATTAAATAT
>NZ_MVDN01000072.1 GCF_002006795.1 Wohlfahrtiimonas populi
AATTTACCTAGAAGCATTCTATCCCCATTAATGTAGTAATTAAAATTTTGTACCTTATGGAAATCCATTTGATGATCTTGATTACCTATATTCATAACAGCACCATTCTTACCACTTTCTATACTGAAATCTGATCTATTGGAGGATAAGTTGAGTTGATTTTCATCTCGTGAAGGCTGTGCATGCTCTGTTTTAATAGTTGTTTTTTCAAATTTTTGATCTTTCCATTCTGAAAAATTTTCTATTTTACGAGCTTCATCAGCGCCTAATTCCTTAATTGCTTCAGCAATAATATTGCCAT
>NZ_MVDN01000073.1 GCF_002006795.1 Wohlfahrtiimonas populi
AGAAGCTGGTGTTGCGGGCATTAATTTAGGATACAAAAATAGTAATTATGTGGATGCCAATGGGAATTACCATAAACAACAAGGCTCATTCATTACAACTGATGGTAAAACGCAATCCATTCATGATGTTTGGTTTAAAATAGATCGTACTGATTCTATGGATCACACTGATGATATTGTCATTAGCGATGACATTAAGAAGTTACCTAACTTATTAGGCTTTGG
>NZ_MVDN01000074.1 GCF_002006795.1 Wohlfahrtiimonas populi
TTTGGAGATATGAAAAATCTCAGTAAATAATTACACAAAAGTCTTTGCAGATTCAATATATCGAGCAGGTCTACGTTCTTCAGCTAATTCAACTTCATCAAATGAAACTATTTTTCTGTAAACAAAACGCTCAGTTTCTTCAAATCCATATTTTTCATAAAACATTTTATCGCTAGTTGTTAACAAAATAGTGTCGTCCGTAGAGCTTTCTA
>NZ_MVDN01000008.1 GCF_002006795.1 Wohlfahrtiimonas populi
AAATAGTCCGCCAATCTTTTTGGATTGCCAGTGAATTGAGCCAATTGCTCGTAGATATTTTCTTGCGTCATAGAATTACTCTCTGATGGGAATTTAGAATCGTCTGCCTGCGAGGAATGTTAACCGAATGAATGTCACGGTTGCGTCATTGGGCAATGAAAAAGGTTGATCAAGCGTTGCTTCATCATCATTGATGAATACGCGATATAAACCATCTTCCAACGCTTGTAAGGCATTATCAATGGCGGGTTGTAGAGCTTGCTCGGCATCGTTTTTACGATCATTGAAGCCAATCTTGCCAACATATTCACCATCTAAATAGGCTTCAGTTGTGAGATAGGGCATCAAAGGTGCATCAATCGCTTTTTGATTGTAAGCAGCAACTTCATTCGTCACGATCATGGTAATGAAATCTTGTAATGATTCGGGAGTTTTAGGTAGATGATAAGCATGCTTTTCTAAGATTGCTTTGCGTTTACCTGCTGCTTTGATTTGTAAGTGAGTTTTCATAAAGGCATTCAAATTAAAGATATTCTGCGAAGAATAGCACAGAATATTACACAGTTGTGTCCTAGAGAATATATCGAAAAATATTTTAAATTTTGCTTTCTCGCCTTAGGCGAGAAAGCTTCTAAACAAATGTTTCATAAATCTTGAAAGCTTGTGAATATATAGCGAGGCTATACATTAAAAATAACTATATTGAGATATGATTGATCATCATGAATACAGAGCCGTATAATGGGAAACAATTTTGAGGAGGCTGTATGTTAAAAAAAGTGAGTTTATTGAGTGCATTAGCAACTGTAATGTTTGTGCCAACATTCGCCAATGAAACATTTTTGGTGAATTATTTTAATGATCTATCCACGATTGAAGCGGATTTTGAGCAAACAGTCGTCCAACAGAAAAAGAAAGAAGTATCATCAGGTGAACTGAAAATTCGTAAGAAAACTGCTAAAAATTCAACAGCAGGTTTCTATTTTGACTACACAATGCCATTTGAGCAAAAGCTCATCAGCGATGGTAAAAAACTGTGGCATTATGATGTGGATTTAGAACAAGTTGTTATTAAAAACCTTGCAAATTTTGAGCAAGATTCACCAATGTTTATGATCTTTAATAATCAATCATTGAATGCACAGTTCGAGATTAAAACGATTAAAAATGAATCCAAATATCGCTTAACACCGAAGAGAAAAGGTGATGTGAATTATATTGAGATCGAGTTCAGCAAGGGTAATATTTCAAAAGTATCCGCGAAACAAGTGAATGGCTCGTTAGATTTGAAATTATCGAATGTGGATGTGAATCCAAACATTAATAACAGCGTATTCACGTTGAAAGTACCGAAAGGCGTTGATGTCATTGATGAAACAAAATAGTTTATTTGGTGGCAATGACCAAGATTTTGCACCATTAGCCGATCGCATTCGCCCGAGTAAAATCAGCGATGTGGTTGGGCAATCTCATTTGCTCGGTGAAAATAAGCCATTAACCATGGCATTTTCAGCGCAAAAGCCACACTCTATGATCTTTTGGGGGCCGCCGGGTGTTGGTAAAACAACATTGGCACGTTTATTGGCGGAAGTTTACGATTGTGCTTATATCGCGTTATCTGCGGTATTTTCGGGTGTGAAAGAGATTCGTGAAGCCATCGAAGAAGCGAAAAACTATCAGTTACAAGGCAGACAAACGATTCTATTCATTGATGAGATTCATCGTTTCAATAAAAGTCAGCAAGATGCGTTGTTGCCATATATTGAATCAGGTTTAGTGGTTTTTGTGGGCGCAACCACAGAAAATCCATCCTTCGAGATCAATCGTGCACTCTTATCTCGAGCAACGGTTTATCAATTAAAGCCCATTGATTCTGCTGATTTAGCTGAATTAGTGCAAAAAGTGATGGCAGAGCATTACGCGGATATTGCGATTGAAAGTGGTGCAGTGAATCATCTCGTTGAATATGCGGATGGTGATGCCCGCCGTTTATTGAATCGTTTAGAACAAGTATTGAATATCGCAGTTGCACAGAATATTATGAATGTCACGACTGAGTTTTTAACGGAAGTATTAACAGAACAACCGAAAGCTATGGATAAAGGCGGGGATCAATTTTATGATTTGATTTCAGCATTGCATAAATCTGTGCGTGGTTCTGATCCTGATGCTGCTTTATATTGGTTCTTTAGAATGCTTGAAGGCGGTGTTGACCCTCGTTATTTAGCTCGTAGAATTGTGCGCATTGCGTGGGAAGATATTGCGTTGGCTGATCCTCGTGCGATGCAGATCGCTAATGATGCTGCCACAACTTATGAGCGTTTAGGTTCGCCAGAAGGTGAATTGGCGCTTGGTACAGCATTGGTTTATTTGGCATGTGCGGCAAAATCGAATGCGGCATACAATGCGTTTAATATGGCACGCTCTTATGTGAAGCAAAATCGCTCGTATGAAGTGCCATTACACTTGCGCAATGCACCGACAAAATTGATGGCAGATATGGATTATGGCAAAGAATATCGCTATGCCCATAATGAGCCTTATGCTTATGCAGCAGGTGAGAAATATTTCCCTGATGAAGTACAAGAACAAACATGGTATGAACCCACAGATCGTGGCTTAGAGCGTAAAATTCAAGAGAAATTAGCATTTTTGGCGGAGTTGGATAGAAACTCAAACAATAAATAATAGGAGAAATGATGGTTAGAAATTTTCGTACATTATTGTTACTAGGAGGATTTATGACATTATCAATCTTTGCACATGGTCAAGCTTTACATGATGCCATTAAAAATAATGATATTGAAGCAGTAACTCAATTAGCAATTAAAGAGAATTTGGAAATTCGTGATCATCAGCAAAATACGCCCTTAATGTTAGCGACTCAAAATAATAATGCCAAAATTGCTGAAATTCTTATTTTAGCAGGTGCGGATGTGAATGCTAAAAATGGGATTCAAGATACACCGCATTTATTATCAGGTGCACAGGGTTATAACAAAATATTAGCACTGACTTTAGCGCATGGGGCAAATCTTAAAGACACAAATCGTTATGGCGGTACTGCAATTATTCCAGCAGCAGAGAAAGGTCATCCTGAAACAGTTAAAATGCTTTTAGCAGCTGGTGCTGACCCAGATCATGTGAATAATTTGGGTTGGACGGCATTAATGGAAGCGGTTTTGTTAGGTAATGGTTCTCAAACATATTTGGAGATTGTAACAATTTTATTAGAAGGTGGCGCTAATCCGAATATTCCAGATAATGATGGCGTAACGCCATATAAATATGCCAATCAAAAAGGTTTTAAAGATATTGCTGATGTGATTCAACAGCATGGCGGACAGTAAACAGATCATTGATCTTTTCTATTTTTTATAAATAACAATGCTAATCTGTGTATCTGTTGGTTGTTCATTCAATGTTTCCATAATCCACTGTTGAACCAATTCTGCTTTTTTGCCACCTGTGCCTGCACCAATTAATGGAAAAGCGACAGATTGAAAGCCTTGTTCATTCACAATTTGCATTGCCGAACGTACAGATTGGCGAATGGATTTTTCTGTGGAAACCCAAAATGCATTTAATCCTGCAACATGAATGATGCCTTTGTACGGGAGCTTTCCTGCGCTTGTTAAAACAGCACCACCTAAAGGCAATATTCCCACTTTAGATAATTCAACAAAAGGGCGAAAACCTGCTTTCTTTTTAATCGCGCCAGAAACGCCTTGCGGTAAAAGCAACCACCACGGGATAAAATTGCGATTCCAAGGATTCACAATGACATCAACTTCTTGAGTTAATAGGTCGCCATGGATGATGTGAATACTATTAATATTATGCATATTGCTATGAGAATTTAGTTATTTATATATAGAAATAACATTTTAGCCATTATGTTGTTGTATCACCAATAAAAACATTATTAAAAAATAATTTGTCTGATGTAACTATTGCAGAGGCTGTTTAAATTGACTATAACAATACTATTTGCACACATAAATTAGTATCAATAGGGAAAGGAAATGGAAGATTTAAACGCGCTTTTCGCCAGCAGAGTTGTTGGTGCACAGAGTTCAATTGTTCGTGAATTATTAGCATTCAGTAAAATGCCTCATATTATCTCATTGGCAGGCGGTATTCCTGCTGCAGATATGTTTGATCTTGAAGGCATTGAAGCTGCAACACTTGAAGCGATGAAAATGGGTGTTTCGGCGTATCAATACAGCGTCACAGATGGTGAGCCTGAACTGCGTGAGCGTGTTACACATTTGATCGCAGAGCGCGGTATTGAATCTGATAAAGAGCAAGTTGTGATTACAAGTGGCTCGCAACAAGGTTTGGATTTAGTGGCTCGTACTTTCATTGATGCAGGTGATGTTGTTTTGGTTGAACAGCCAACATACTTGGCAGCAATTCAGGTATTCCGTATGGCAGGCGCTGAAATTGCTTCGATTAAAGGTTCAACTGAAGGTTTAGATTTAGATGATCTAGAAGTACAAATCAAAGCACTCAAAGCGCAAAATAAGCGCATCAAAGCATTGTACATCGTGCCGACATTTGCGAACCCAACAGGTTCAACAATGAGTGAAGAAAACCGTGTGCGTTTGTTGTCACTTGCTGTTGAGTATAACTTTGTGATTTTAGAAGATGACCCTTATGGCGAAATTCGCTTTGAAGGTGATCGTGTGCCATCTATTTATGGTTTAGCAAAGCGTACAGAAACAGGTGAAGATCATGTTGTTTACTTGTCTTCATTCTCAAAAATTTTAGTACCTGGTTTACGTTTAGGCTTCATCGTTGCGAATAAAGCCATCCGTGAAAAAATCGTATTAGTGAAGCAATCTGTGGATTTACATACGCCAGTATTGCCACAATTAATTGTTGAAAAATATTTGGCAAGTGGCCGTTTGAAGGATCGTATTCCTGCGATTTCTTATACTTATGGTCAGCGCTGTACTTCCTTAATGAAAGCTTTAGATGAATATGTTGGCGAAGATTTGGAATATCAAAAACCAGTCGGCGGAATGTTCTTATGGGCTCGTTTGAAAAACGGCATCAGTGCAACAAAATTATTGAATTACGGTAAAGATGCTGGTGTTGTATTTGTACCTGGCTCTGCTTTCTATGCAGAAGGCGCTGATGATTCAACATTGCGTTTATCATTTGCGACAGTGAATCCTGAAGGAACGATAGAAGCAGCAAAACGTTTAGCTGTAGCAATTCAGAAATATAAAGAGAGTAATTAATAAAATTAATCTTACAAGAACCTGCTTTTTAGCAGGTTTTTTTGATTCAGGTTATGAAACTACGTACTTTTGAGCAAATGTTGTGTAAAACCATATAAATTCCATTTCTTTATATTAAGATAAAAAATATTAATGATTCGTGAGAATGTTTCTCAACTAGCACAAAGGAAAATGGGGATGAAGTATAAAGGTTTTACATTGATTGAATTGATGATCGTAGTGGCAATTATGGGAATCCTTTCGATGTTTGCGATGCCAGCTTATCAAAATTATACAAAGCGCACGTACATCTCCGAAGGTTTAGCACTTGCTGGGATTGCTAAATTAGCCATTGTGGAAACAGTTGCTGCAACAGGTGTTTGGCCATTATCAAATGAAGACGCAGGATTACCACCTGCGGAAGAAGTGATAGGGCAAGCCGTGAATGCGATGGGCATTGTGAGTGCGCATAACTTTGGTGGTAATAAAATTTCCTCTATTGTGATTCGTTTTAATGAGAAGGTGATTGAAGATCTAGTTATTTCACGTGATCCAACAAATTTTAAAAATGCTGTGGTGATTGAACCCAAGTTAGTAGGCGATGCAAAGAAGTATGGCTCATATCAATGGAAATGTTTTGCTTATGATAAAGAAAGCATTAAGGTCCAATGGTTGCCAGGCACTTGCCGCGATGAATTGAAAGTTTAGAGCATTATCACTCTTGCCATTGCAATAATAATTTTCCTTGATTATACTTTTCCCTTCACTAGAGGTGCTGTTGTGAACAGCTGAGATTGAAGTAAACTTCGGGACTCTTATGACCTGATCTAGTTAATACTAGCGGAGGCAAGTGTTCATGTCGCTCATCTCCGCAATGGAGAATTATGTTTCAAATACATGCAGTGACGAATGATCAATCATCAGAATCTATCGAATCTTTAAGCGAGCGCATTATTGCTCTGTCGCCGTTTGTGGATTTTATACAGATTCGTGAGAAATCTCGCTCACCGCAATCCATTGCGAAACTCATTGAGCTGATTTTAAACCATATGGACACTGCCAAGCTAATCATCAATGACAGGGCGGACATTGCGTTTGCAATGGGTTTATCACGTGTTCATTTGACGGAATCAAGCTTATCTTTATCTCAGTTACAAAATGTATTCCCCACATTAAAATTTGGGCGATCATTTCATGCTGTTGAGCCTATCCTTTCACATTTACACGATTATGATTATGGTTACATTGGTCATATTTTCCCGACTGCCTTAAAAACATATCTCCCTTTTGGTTTGGCACAATTGCAGTTGTTGGCAAATCAGCGAACACAAGGGCGATTGATAGCCATTGGTGGCATTGATGAAATAAATATTACAGAAGTTGCACCATTGGTTGGTGGTATTGCTGTGATGTCAGGTTTTTTTGCGAAATCCATTGAAGATAGCATTGCACATGCTCGTAGTCTTCGTTCATTGGCAGAGAATGCCATTACTGAAAGGAAATGATATGGAAATTATCGTGAATGGTGAAGTGATGACAATTACTGATGATGTGAAAACAGTTGCGGATTTAATTGCATCGTTGGATATTGCGCATCGCAAATATTTTATCGTGGAAAAAAATCGAGAAGTGGTGATGAAAGAAGATTACGAAAAAGAATCTGTGAATCACCAAGATTATTTTGAGATCGTACATTTTGTGGGAGGTGGTTAAATGACATTAAAAATTGGGGAATTTGAATTCAATTCGCGCTTATTTTTAGGCACAGGCAAATATCGTTCGTTTGAAGAGCAAAAAGGTGCTGTAGAAGCGAGCGATTCACAAGTATTAACATTTGCTGTGCGCCGTATGAACATTTTTGATGACAAGCAACCTGATCTATTGGAGCAGTTGGATTTATCTAAATATAAATTGCTACCTAATACAGCAGGTGCAAGTACAGCAGAAGAAGCTGTACGTACAGCGAGATTAGCAAAGGCATCAGGTTTATGTGACATGATCAAAGTTGAGATTATTGGTTGCCCAAAAACATTGTTGCCTGATCCTGTGGAAACATTGAAAGCGACAGAAATGTTGTTAGAAGAAGGCATGACAGTTTTAGTTTATACATCGGATGATGTTGTGCTTGCGCGTAAATTACAAGAATTGGGTTGTCATGCAATCATGCCAGGTGCTTCACCCATTGGTTCAGGTTTGGGCATTGTGAATCCTTACAACTTACATTACATCATTGATGATGCAAAAGTGCCAGTGATCGTGGATGCAGGTTTAGGTACACCAAGTGACGTTGCGATTGCAATGGAAATGGGTGCAGATGGCGTATTGTTAAATAGCGCAGTTGCGTATGCACAAGATCCTATCAAAATGAGCCGTGCAATGAGTTTGGCTTGCCAAGCAGGGCGATTGGCATTTGAAGCAAAACGTATGCCGAAGAAATTAACTGCCACAGCAAGTAGCCCATTAACAGGATTGATTGGTTAATGGCAAATATCTCGATTGATCCAAGATATCATCGCTTAGCGCGATTTCATCGTATTCAAAATGCAGGTGTTGAAAAGCTCAATGACGCAACGGTTGTAATTTTAGGTTGTGGTGCTTTGGGATCACAACATGCGGAAACATTGGCGCGTTCTGGCATTGGACATTTGATATTGATTGATCGAGATTTTGTGGAGCTGACAAATTTACAGCGTCAAACCTTATTTACAGAAGAGGATGCAAAATTATCTCTGCCCAAAGTGATCGCCTTAAAAAATCATTTAGCAGAGATCAATTCAACTATAAAAGTTACNTAATGGCAAATATCTCGATTGATCCAAGATATCATCGCTTAGCGCGATTTCATCGTATTCAAAATGCAGGTGTTGAAAAGCTCAATGACGCAACGGTTGTAATTTTAGGTTGTGGTGCTTTGGGATCACAACATGCGGAAACATTGGCGCGTTCTGGCATTGGACATTTGATATTGATTGATCGAGATTTTGTGGAGCTGACAAATTTACAGCGTCAAACCTTATTTACAGAAGAGGATGCAAAATTATCTCTGCCCAAAGTGATCGCCTTAAAAAATCATTTAGCAGAGATCAATTCAACTATAAAAGTTACAGCGCATATCGCCGATGTTTCAGGTGATAATATTGTGAATTTAATTAAAGGCGCTGATTTATTGCTGGATGGCACAGATAATCTAGCCCTACGTATGTTGATCAACGATGCGTGTTATCAATTAAATATGCCGTGGATTTTTGGCTCAGCTTTGGAAAGCTATGGCATGAGCCATAATTTTAATTTCCCACGTTTACCTGAATTGCCATGTTTGCGTTGTATTTTAGGGGCGATTCCCCTAGAAAGTGGCGATACTTGCAGTTCAGTTGGCGTGATTCAGCCCATTTTACAGCTGATTTCTAGCGTACAAACCATAGAAGCGATGAAATTTTTTGTGGATGCTGAAAGTTCGAGAGATACATTGTTTACTATGGATTTATGGGTTTCTCGATCACAAAATGTGAATTTAGTTAAGCTTAAAAATCCCAATTGCCCAACTTGTGGCAATCATCCCACTTATCCATCATTGCAAGAGAAGAAACGAGAAGCTCAGAGATTATGTGGTGATGGTTCTGTGATGATCAGAGAAGTTGAGCCTTTGGATCTAGCGAAAATTCAACAAAGCCTAGCAAAAGACAATATCAAACATCAATTCAATGAGTATTTTCTCAATATTCATTTAGAAAATCATCGTGTGATTCTGTTTAAAGATGGTCGCGGAATTGTGTATAACACGAGTGATATTGGTGAAGCCTTAGCTATTTATAAACGTGTTGTAGAAAAATAATTTCAGATTCAATTCGTTTGTAATAAAGCTGTCACAAAGCATTTATATAATCGCGCTATCTATTACAGGAGCGTTAAAATGCGTTTAAAACAGACTTTAGTTTCAATGGCTTTATTATCCAGTTTGAGTTTTGCTTGGTCGAATGAGATTGTCATTGATCGCTACGAAGTGGCATTTCCAGAGCAAAAGTCCGTTGCTTATCAAGGTAAATTTGCGGCTCAATTTCCTGAGGGATTACCAATAGGCATCGGCTCAGGTTTGTACTTTATCGGTGAAGACAATGGCGAATTGAAGTTTGTAACAGTGACAGATCGTGGCCCAAATGCGGATTCTCCTAAAGTTGATGGTACAGAAACGAAAATTTTCATTGTGCCAAATTACACGCCATTGATGATGGATGTGGCGGTTGGTAAAAATGGTGCAATCGCGACAAATGCTCGACCATTGCATGATGATAATGGCAATATTTCAGGTTTGCCATTACCAAAAGGTTTGGTGGGTTCAACACACGAAATTCCTTTAACTGAAACATTAGATATTTTAGAAAGCAAAACAAATGGTTTGGATGTTGAAGGCATTGTTGCTGATGGCAATGGTGGTTACTGGCTAAGTGATGAATATGGTCCTTTCTTAATTCATATTGATGCGAAAGGTAAAATTTTAGAGCAATTGGGGCCAACGCCGAACGAAGCTGAGAAAGGTATTGCGACAGGTTTGCCGAATATCATTAAATGGCGCCAGCCAAATCGTGGCTTTGAAGGCATTGCAAGATTACCTGATGGTACGATCGTTGCGCCTGTGCAAAGTACTTTAGATATTGATAGTAAAACTGCGAAGAAAGCGAGTTTTACAAGGTTAGTGAGCTATCATCCTGAAACTAAAGCCACTCAAATGATCGCTTATCCAATTGATGTGGATGCTTATGAATCACCAAAAGATGCGAAGATTGGTGACATCGTTGCATTGGATCAAGATCGCATTTTGATCGTGGAGCAAGGCAAAGATAAAAAGGGCGAAATGCGCAATTTAGTTTATGTTGTGAATATGAAGAATGCCTCTAATCTTGCACCATTTGATGAAAAACAGGCACCAGAATTCAATACAGCGGCTGAATTGAATCAGCGTGGCATTCAATTGGCTGAGAAAGAGTTGCTGATTGATCTGCGTGAATATGGGTGGAGACAAGAAAAAGCAGAAGGTTTGGCGCTCGTGAATGATCGCACAATTGCATTGATCAATGATAATGACTTTGGCGTGCAAACAACATTAGTGAACCCTGTTGGCAAAATCAAAATGAAGGATTATTCATTGAATGCTGATAAGCAATTGATGCTCGATGGCAAAGTTGTGGATACAACAATTGCAATTGAACCATTACCAACGCCTGATAATATCAGCGATTTCTGGGTGATTAAGTTCCCTGAGAAAATCTAAGGATTTGAGAAAATAAAAAGCAGCTAAATGATTTTTAGCGGTTTTTTTATTGGGTTAATTTTCTAGCTGTGCGGCTTTCAATTTACGCCACAATGTCGTGCGGCTCACGCCCAAATAGTTGGCAATGGCTTGTTTATCGCCTTTGAACTGCTTTAATAATTCACGCAAATGCTCTTCCTCTGATTGTGTTTTAGATTCCAAAGGATTGTTATTTATTTCATCGCTGTAAATATAGCGCTCATCCGATAAATCCAAGATCAATTCATTCGTGGGTAATTGGCGCGGATTGGCTTTGAGATAAATGGCAATGCGCTCCATGATATTACGCAATTCGCGAATATTGCCCGGCCAGTCATAATTTAATAGAGAATCATCACATGCTTGTAAGGCTGTCATATATTCTTGGCGAATGGGCATGTTTAATGAGGTTAACGCTTGGCGCAATAAGCTCTCAGCAAGCAGAATAATATCGCGACCACGTTTGCGTAATGGTGGATTAAAAATTCTTAATACGCCCAAACGATAGAATAGATCGAGCCTGAATTTTCCTTCTTTCACCCATTCATCCAAATGGGCATGTGTTGCTGCAATGATTTTGACATCCACAGGTATGGGATTATAACCGCCCACGCGCACAATGCTTTTTTCTTCCAAAACACGGAGTAAGCGGTTTTGCAGTGATAGTGGCATTTCACCAATTTCATCTAAAAACAGTGTGCCATTGTGGGCAATTTCAAAAACGCCCGCTTTACCGCCACGGCGCGAACCTGTAAATGCACCATCTTCATAGCCAAAAAGCTCAGATTCTAATAATGATTCAGGAATCGCACTACAGTTGATGGCGACAAATGGGCGCTGTTTTTTCCCTGTTTTATGTTGAAAGTGAGCCGTATATTCATGGTGAATTGCATGGGCAATGAGCTCTTTCCCTGTACCACTTTCCCCTTGAATCAATGTTGGTGCGGGTGTTTTTGCATAGAGCATAATGGCAGAACGCACGCGTTCAATGCTTGGGGAGAATCCTTTAATATCATTGAGATGGTATTTTGCATGGAGCGAAAAGTTATTCTCTTTGGTATGGCGATCTCGGAGTGCCATGGATTGCTTTGCAATCTTAATCGCATTTTTAAAAGCATCACGAATACTGTCTGTGGAATATAAAAATACAGAAGGCATATTTGCCAATCGACACAGCTCTGTGATCATGCCTGCGCCCACAATCACGCCAATACCAGCTTGCTTCATCTCATTGATCATGATCTTGGCATCATCTTTCGTGTAATAAGTGCGTTCAGTGATATTGATGTTAAATGCATCACGGAATTGTTCTAAAGCAGGAAAGGGTTTTCTGTAGCTGATGATCCCGATTTGTGAGCTGATCATTTTAGCGCGAGCGAGCGCATGCATTAAATCAAAACCGCTCTCTTTCACTGTAATCACAGGGATTGAGAGGCGATCTTTCAAATATGCACCATTAGAACCTGCGGCAACGATTGCATCGCAATGAAGCTCTTTTGTAGTTGTTCTAATGTAGCCTACAGCATCTTCAAAGCTCATTTTTACAGGAATTATTTCAGCAATTTCTGAGAATTCATTACTAATTTCCTGAAACGTTTCATAGAGATGTGTAATGGAAACAGTCCAAATTATGGGGCGATTTAAATTTTTACTCTGATTCATAGTTATTTTGTTTCAAATTTGAATAATGTGTTTCAATTGTTTCATAGATACTGAATTAATGAAACATTAATGTTTAATATAATAATTTATTTATCGAAAGATAAAATATTTTTCCAGTTATATAAAACAAGCAGATAAAGGTATTATTACAAAAAAACTACAAATAAAACAAAAGTTGGCACGCTACTTGCTTTAATCACTACAGGATCATCAAAACAAACAGAACAGAAAAGGAGTGATTTATGGCTGGACAATCTAAGGGGAAGGCATTCAGAAAAGCCTTAACGGTGGAATCACCATTGCAATTGGTGGGCGTCATCAATGCTAATCATGCATTATTGGCAAAACGTGCGGGCTTCAAGAGCATCTATTTATCTGGTGGCGGTGTTGCTGCAGGTTCATTAGGTGTGCCAGACTTAGGTATTGCAACGCTTCATGATTTTGTGACGGATATTGATCGCATCACAAATGTGTGTGATTTACCTTTGATTGCAGATGCGGATAGTGGTTTAGGCCCAACAGCATTTAACATAGCTCGTACAGTAAAAGAATATACAAAAGCAGGGGCAGCTGGTCTTCACATTGAAGATCAAGTGACAGCAAAACGTTGCGGTCATCGTCCGAACAAAGAAATCGTTTCTACCGCTGAAATGGTAGATCGTATCAAGGCAGCAGTGGATGCAAGAACAGATCCAAACTTCGTCATTATGGCAAGAACGGATGCGCTCGCTGTGGAAGGGATGGAAAAAACTTTAGAGCGTGCAGCAGCTTATATCGAAGCGGGTGCGGACATGCTTTTCCCGGAAGCCATTACAGAGCTATCAATGTACAAAAAGTTCGTTGATCGAACCAAAGTACCAGTATTAGCAAACTTAACAGAATTTGGTCAAACGCCTTTATTCACGTTAGATGAGCTACGTACTGTTGAAGTTGCGATTGCACTTTACCCATTATCAGCATTCCGCGCGATGAATAAAGCTGCGCAGAATGTGTACGAAACACTTCGCAGAGAAGGTACGCAAAGAAGTGTAGTGGATACAATGCAAACTCGTGAAGAGCTCTATCAAAGCATCAATTATTACCATTATGAAGAATTTTTAGATTCGTTATTCTCATCGCAAAAAAAATAATAAAGCGATAGAAAACCATCCAAAGGAGAATGGAAGTTATGACTCAGAAATTAGAAATTATCTCACCAACGTTTAAACCTAAAAAATCTGTAGCATTGTCAGGCATGATCGCAGGGTCAACAGGGCTTTGTACAGTGGGCTTGAATGGCAATGAATTGCACTATCGCGGATACGACATCTTAGATTTGGCAGAGCATTGTGAATTTGAAGAAGTTGCTCATTTATTGATTCATGGAAAATTGCCAACGCAGAATGAGTTGAACTTGTACAAGAAAAAACTCAAAACTTTGCGCGGTTTGCCAAAAAGCGTGCAAAAAGCACTGGAAACATTACCAGCTTCCGCTCATCCGATGGATGTATTAAGAACAGGCGTTTCTTTAATGGGCTGTATTTTGCCTGAGAAAGAAGGTCAAGATTGCGCAGGTGCACGTGATATCGCAGATCGCTTAATGGCATCTTTGGGATCAATGTTGGTTTATTGGTATCAATATAGCCACAATGGTGTGCGCATTGAATTGGAAACGGATGAAGATTCTTTAGGTGGTCACTTCTTACATTTATTGCATGGTCATGCACCTTCGTATGAATATGTGCGTGCAATGCATGTTTCATTGATTTTATATGCAGAGCATGAGTTCAATGCATCCACATTCACAAGTCGCGTAATTGCAGGTACTGGCTCAGATATGTATTCATGTATTTCTGGTGCAATTGGTGCTTTGCGCGGTCCAAAACATGGCGGTGCAAACGAAGTATCTTTTGAAATCCAACAGCGTTACAACACGCCAGATGAAGCAGAAGAAGATATTAAAAAACGTGTTGCGAATAAAGAAATCATCATCGGCTTTGGCCATCCTGTTTATACCATTGCAGATCCTCGTAACATCGTAATTAAGAAAGTTGCACACGATTTATCAGTGGATGCAGGCTCTTTGAAAATGTACAACATTGCTGAGCGCTTAGAAGAATTGATGATGCGTGAAAAGAAAATGTTCCCGAACTTAGATTGGTTCTCAGCAGTTTCGTATCACATGATGGGCGTACCAACAGCTATGTTTACACCATTATTTGCAATCGCACGTACATCTGGCTGGGCTGCACACGCAATTGAGCAAAGAAAAGACAACAAAATTATTCGTCCATCGGCTGAGTACACAGGTCCAGCGCCTATGGAATTTGTTTTCATCAACGAACGTTAATCATTAACGGATCAATCACTTGTTTATTTTAAGGAAAAAGAAATGCAAAAATTTGATCAAGTAATACAGGACATCGTATCTTATGTAACAGCTTATGAAATTAAGTCAGATTTGGCTTATCAAACAGCACATTATTGTTTATTAGATACTTTGGGCTGTGGTTTAGAAGCGCTAGATTATCCTGCGTGTACTAAATTAATGGGCCCAGTTGTACCAGGCACAACAGTACCGAATGGTGCAAAAGTTCCAGGCACACAATTCCAATTAGATCCTGTACAAGCAGCATTTAATATTGGTGCAATGATTCGTTGGTTGGATTTCAACGATACATGGTTAGCAGCAGAATGGGGTCATCCATCAGATAACTTAGGCGGTATCTTGGCAGTGGCAGATTGGTTATCACGCGTTGCAATTGCTAATGGTAAAAAGCCATTGACGATGAAAGCTGTGTTAACAGGTATGATCAAAGCACATGAAATTCAAGGCTGTATTGCTTTAGAAAACTCATTCAACAAAGTAGGTTTGGATCATGTTATCCTAGTTAAAATCGCATCAACAGCAGTTGTGGCTGAAATGTTAGGTTTAACGAATGATGAAATCTTGAATGCTGTATCTTTAGCTTGGGTAGATGGTCAATCACTCCGTACTTATCGCCATGCACCAAACACAGGTTCGAGAAAATCTTGGGCAGCAGGTGATGCAACTTCACGTGCAGTGCGTTTAGCATTGATGGCTCAGAAAGGCGAAATGGGCTATCCATCAGCTTTAACAGCTAAAACTTGGGGTTTCTACGACGTATCTTTCAAAGGTCAAGAATTCAAATTCCAGCGCCCTTATGGCAGTTATGTAATGGAGAACGTTCTATTCAAGATCTCTTTCCCAGCAGAATTCCACTCACAAACAGCAGTAGAAGCAGCAATGACTTTGAAAGGTGTGTTGGATAGCAAAGGCAAAACATTCGAAGATATCGAGAAAGTAACAATCCGTACACATGAAGCATGTATCCGCATCATTGATAAGAAAGGTCCATTGAACAACCCTGCGGATCGCGATCACTGTATTCAATACATGGTTGCAGTGCCATTGATTTATGGTCGCTTAACAGCTGCGGATTATGAAAATAATATCGCAAGTAATCCAGCGATTGACGTATTGCGCGACAAGATGGTTTGTGTGGAAGATGTTCAGTTCACTAAAGATTACCATGACCCAGAAAAACGCTCGATTGCAAACGCATTAACAGTGACATTGAAAGATGGCACAGTCCTAGACGAAGTTGTGGTTGAGTATCCAATCGGCCATAAACGTCGTAGAGCAGATGGTATTCCATTATTGATTGAGAAGTTCAAGATCAATCTTGCTCGCCGTTTCCCTGAGAAACAACAATCTACGATTCTCAACGCTTCATTGGATTTGAAAACTATCAGTGATATTCCAGTGAATGAATATGTAGATATGTATGTAATCTAAAACTCCTCAAGTTTTATTTTAAATATAAATAGTTGTAGATAAAAGGGCTTGTTTAGCATTTGCTAGGCAAGCACTCTTTTTCTGTGTCCAAAATTTAGTAGCAGGTGCTGTTAATGAAATAGATTAGGGGTAGAACATGGTTGAATTGGTTGGGTTTTTGACGGTTGGAATGGTTGTTTTACTATTAATTTTGGGTAAAACAAACCCTATTGTTGCACTGGTGGGCGTGCCTATTATTGGTGCATTGCTATTAGGTTATAGCTTGCAGGATATTAATGGGTTTTTCTCGAGTGGTTTAGGAAAAGTTATTAGTGTTGCTGTTATGTTCATCTTTGCCATTTTATTTTTTGGTGTGATGAATCATATAGGCTTATTCGATCCAGTGATTAATGGTGTGATTAAAATTACTCAAGGTCATGTTGTATTAATTGCTATTGGTACGGTCATCGTTGGGAGTTTGGCGCATTTAGATGGTTCTGGTGCAACAACTTTTCTAGTTTCAATCCCTGCCTTTTTGCCAATTTATCGAAAGATGAAAATGAGTCCTAATTTATTAGTTATGCTTGTGGCAGGCAGTATTGGTATTGTTAATTTATTGCCTTGGGGTGGTCCGCTAGCTCGATCAGCTTCAGTATTAAGTATGGATGTTGCTGCGTTATGGAGACCGTTAATTCCTCTTCAATTAATTGGACTTCTTTTCTTAGTTGTATTTGCGGCCATTATGGGATTGCGTGAGCAAAAACGTATTTTAGCAGGTAAAAATGATCATTTAACTGATGAAAATTTGATTGATAAAGTGACTCAAAAAATTGAAAGTTTTGCAGGTGCTCCAAGAGGAAAAACAAATCGTATGATTTATGCAATCAACTGGATATTATTTATTGGAATCTTAGTTATCTTGTTAGGCGATTTTCTACAGCCTTCGTTAGCGTTCCTTGTGGGACTTGTGATTGCTTTACCTTTGAATTATAAAACGACAAAAGAACAGGCTGACATTATTAAAGAAAGTGCACCCAATGCAATTTTGATGGCCTCGATTATTATTTCAGCAGGGATGTTTTTAGGTATTTTAAATGGCACGGGCATGTTAAAAGAAATGACGGTGAGTATTGTCTCCTTCATGCCAAATGTTATTTTACCGTATTTATATTTGATTGTAGGTTTCTTCGGTTTGCCTCTCGATTTAGTCACAAGTACAGATGCTTATTATTTTGCTCTATTGCCAATCATTTTAGAAATTTCAGCGCCATTTGGTGTTGATCCGAGTGCTGTCGTCTATTCTTTGGCGATTGGCAATAACTTTGGAGCAATGATTAGTCCTTTGGCACCATCAACATGGTTAGGCGTTGGTTTAGCGGGTGTATCAATTGGTAGTCATATTCGTTATTCATTTATTCCAATGTGGATATTTAGTTTGGTGTTGTTAGCTTTAGCATTTGTATTAGGTTTAATTTAATTAATTTCCCACAACAATAATTAGCAGTTAATCCCACTTTGCCCACAGATGTTATGTGGGCTTTTTTTATTTTTATGCTGGTTTCATGACAATGTAGAAAAAATAGATCAATTTTCAAAAAATTAATAACTTTATCAAAGATCTCTTGCGGGAAATTTATTTATGTCTCATGATGTGATTACATTACTACTACATAAAACTTAGGCAATAATATTAACGGAGGCAAAATGTACGATTTAAAGCACGTTATGTATGAAAATGGGCTAAATCAGTTAAGTGCAGCAGAATTTTTCAGTGAAATTGGGCAAGTATATTTAAAAGAAGAAAGTGATTGTATCGGTTCATTGAAAGCGATCATTGAACCCACTTCAAGCGTAGCGGAAGCTATCCATCAAAAAGCTTATCAACTCGTAGAAACCATCCGAAGCCAACCAGATATCGAAAGTTCCCTAGATGCTTTATTGCGTGAATATAACTTAACTTCTAAAGAAGGTTTAGTGCTCATGTGTTTAGCAGAAGCTTTCTTAAGAATCCCAGATAAGAAAAGTGCGGATGCTTTAATTCGCGATAAAATTGTGGGCGTGGATTGGGATGATCATAAAGGCAAAAGTAATAAATCACTCGTTAATTTCGCCACTTGGGGCTTGATGCTTACTAACAATATTGTGGATGTGAATGAAGCGAGTGGTGTGTTTAAGAAGCTTGTGAACTCCATGAGTGAACCAATGATTCGCCAAGCTGTACATTTTGCAATGCAAGTGATGGGTAAGCAATTTGTGTTGGGTGAAAATATGCCAGAAGCATTGAAAAATGGCATGAAGCAACGTGAAAAAGGTTATACATTCACATTCGATATGCTCGGTGAAGCAGCAATGACTCGCGAAGATGCTGAACGCTACTTTGAAGATTATATGAATGCGTTGCGTGCTGTGGGTAAAGAAAAAGCAATGCCAAATAGCCCAAAACCTTCATTATCTATTAAATTATCAGCGCTACATCAACGCTACAATGTTTCGCAAAAGCATTTAGTGATGACTGAACTATTTGAGCGCGTTAAAGCATTGGCATTATTAGGCAAAGAATTAGATGTAGAGATCAGCATCGATGCAGAAGAAGCAGATCGTTTAGAGCTTTCATTGGAATTGTTTGAAAAGCTTGTCCGCGTGCCTGAAATTGGTGAATGGGGCGGTTTGGGCTTAGTGATTCAAGGTTATGCAAAGCATGCGATGCCATCATTACTCTGGGTAACACTATTGGGCAGAGAACTTGGCATAGAAATCCCTGTGCGTTTGGTGAAAGGTGCTTACTGGGATACAGAAATAAAAGATTCACAAATTCGTGGTTTAAATAATTTCCCCGTGTTCACACGCAAAGAAAATACAGATGTTTCATATTTAGCTTGTGCAAGCTTTATGTTGAGCCAAGCGAAAGGCGTAATTCGCCCACAGTTTGCAACTCACAATGCACAAACAGTGATGACGATCATTGAGCTTAGCCAACAGCATAAAAATGATCAGTTTGAGTTCCAACGTTTACATGGCATGGGCGAAGCTTTATATAATGAAGTGATTCGTCAATATGGTAAGAATGTTCGTATTTATGCACCTGTTGGTTTACACAATGATTTATTGCCATATTTGGTGCGCCGTTTATTGGAAAATGGTGCAAACTCATCATTTGTGCATCAATTAGTGGATCCAACTGTGCCAATTGATGGCTTGATTCAGCATCCTGCTTTAGTCGTGAATAAAAATAAACCTGTAGAAAATCCTTTGATTGCAAAATCAGATACATTGTATGGTGATCGCCTTAATTCCCGTGGTTTAAACATGAACTTTACAAGTACATGGAAGCCTTTTGAAATCGCTTATGAAAATGAATTAAAACGTGAATGGCGAGCTGCGCCTGTCATCAATGGTGAAACCTTACAAGCGTTTCATGATGATTATGATGCTTTTGCACCATTTGATTTAATACGTAAAATTGGGCAAGTTCGCACAGCAACGGATCAACAAGCTAAAAAAGCTTTGGATGAATTAGCAAAAGCATGGCCAGTTTGGAATGCAACAGCTGTTGAAAAGCGTGCTGAAGTTTTAGAAAAAATGGCTGATTTATTGGAGCATCACCGCGTTGAGTTGATTGCATTGTGCACAATGGAGGCAGGTAAAACGATTCAAGATGGCGTGGATGAAATCCGTGAAGCTGCTGATTTTTGTCGTTACTATGCTTTAGAAGCGCGTCGTTATGGTGAAGTGAAAGAACTTAAAGGCCCAGTTGGTGAACGCAATATTTATTATCATGAAGGCAAAGGCATCTTTGTTTGTATCAGCCCATGGAACTTCCCATTGGCGATTTATTTAGGGCAAATCGCCGCGGCATTAGTTTCTGGTAATACAGTGATTGCAAAACCAGCGGAAGCAACGCCAATGATTGCTTATAGAATTGTGGAGTTATTGTTTGAAGCAGGCTTGCCAAAGAATGTGATTGCATTGTTACCCGGTTCAGGTAAACGCTTGGGTGATATTTTAACAACGGATAATCGTGTTGCGGGCGTTTGTTTCACAGGTTCAACACAAACGGCTAAAGCAATTAATATGAATTTAGCGAGTCGTGATGGCGCGATTGCGACATTGATTGCAGAAACAGGCGGGCAGAATGTGATGTTTGCCGATTCAACAGCATTGCCTGAGCAAGTTGTGCGTGATGCATTGCAATCAGCATTTGTGAGTGCAGGGCAGCGTTGTTCTGCATTGCGCGTGCTCTATCTACAAGAAGAAATTGCGGATCGCATTGTTGAATTATTGAAGGGAGCTTTAGCAGATTATGTGATTGGTTTGCCGTATAATCGCACGACTGATGTGACCTGCGTGATTGATCAACGTGCGAAAGATGGCTTAATGGCGCACATTGAATCCTTGACGGAGAAAAATAAATTAGTGGCTCAAGCACCATTAGATGCGGAGTTACAAGGTTATTTTGTTGCACCAACTGTTTTTGAAATTGATTCCATTCAAACATTAACAAAAGAGCATTTCGGCCCGATTTTGCACATTGTGCGCTATCAACGAGATAATTTATTGAAATGTATTGATGAAGTGAATCAAACAGGTTTTGGTTTAACAATGGGTATTCATACGCGTAATGATCATGTGATTGATCTCATAGAAAAACATGCACGTGTTGGCAACTATTATGTGAATCGAAATCAAGTGGGAGCAGTTGTGGGTTTACAACCTTTTGGTGGTCGTGGTTTGTCAGGCACTGGACCAAAAGCAGGTGGACCATTATATTTATCAAGATTCATGAATGAACGTTCAACATCCATCAATACAGCAGCCATAGGCGGTGATGCTGCATTGATAGGATTGTCGGCAAAACTTTAATAGGAGGATTTATGGGTAGCTTGCAACCCTTACATATAACGTTTTTCATCTATATCATAGCCATGATTGGTATTGGCTTTTATGCATATAGCTCGACACAAAACCTTTCTGACTATATTTTAGGTGGTCGTCGTTTAGGTAGCGTGGTGACTGCTTTATCAGCAGGTGCATCAGATATGAGTGGTTGGCTCTTGATGGGTTTACCAGGTGCTATTTTAATCTCAGGAATCTCAGGCTCTTGGATTGCGATTGGTTTAACAGTTGGTGCATATTTAAACTGGTTATTTGTGGCAGGGCGCTTGCGTATGTTCACAGAGAAAACAGGTGATGCATTAACATTGCCAGATTTCTTCCACTCTCGTTTTGAAGATAAAACTCGCTTATTGAAAATTTTCGCAGCGATCATTATCTTATTCTTCTTCGTGATTTACTGTGCTTCTGGTGTTGTGGCAAGTGCGCGTTTATTTGAAAGCACATTCGGCATGTCGTATGAAACAGCATTGTGGGTTGGCGCATTCGCAACGATCGCTTACGTATTCATTGGTGGATTCTTAGCAGTTAGCTGGACGGATACAGTACAAGCAACATTGATGATCTTCGCATTGTTATTGGTGCCAACAGTTGTGATTTTGAAAGTAGGCGATTTGGGTAGCTTCGATATTGCATCTAGCATTGAATTGGTTCGTAGTCACAGTCCTTCACATTTAAACTTCACACACGGTTTATCATGGATTGCGATCATTTCGTTGATGGCTTGGGGCTTGGGTTATTGTGGTCAGCCTCACATTTTAGTGCGCTTTATGGCGGCGGATTCAGTGAAAACGATTCCTAATGCTCGTCGTATTTCCATCACTTGGATGGCATTGTGTTTAGCAGGTGCGGTTGCAGTGGGCTTCTTTGGTTATGCATATTTCTTACAATATCCTGAGCATGGTTTGAGTGTAATGGGCGGTGTTGATCCTGCAACTGGTGCTGTGATCAAAGGTAAAGCGGAAACTGTATTCATGGAATTGGCAAAAGTATTGTTGAATCCTTGGGTTGCAGGCATCGTATTATCAGGTGTTTTAGCGGCTGTAATGAGTACATTGAGCTGTCAGTTATTGGTTGCTTCAAGTGCTTTGACGGAAGATTTATATAAAGGTTTCTTACGTAAAGATGCTAAAGAGCAAGAGTTGGTTTGGATTGGCCGTATGATGGTGTTTGCTGTTGCGGCATTGTCCATCTACATTGCGCATGATCCTGAAAGTAAAGTATTGGATTTAGTATCTTATGCTTGGGCTGGTTTCGGTGCTGCATTTGGTCCGATTGTAATTTTCTCAATCTTCTGGCGTAGAACGACTCGTAATGGTGCGTTGCTTGGTATGATCACAGGCGCATTAACGGTAATCATCTTCCCGAAAATCAAAGAGTGGTTAGCAACTAGCAACGGCGTTGAAGTGGATCAGATCTTATCTTCTATGCCTTTGTTGGGCTTATATGAAATCATTCCAGGCTTCGTTTTAGCATGTGTTGTGATTTTCGTTGTAAGCTTGATGGGCAAACCAACATCTTCGATGGTTTCTAACTTTGATAAAACTTCTGAAGATTATGTGAATGCAATGAAATCATAATACGGTTTCACGACCTTGCTCCCTATGGGAGCAAGGTAATACTAGGTTGAAATTGGAGATAAAAGAAAGGCTGATGAATTCATCAGCCTTTTTTATTACTTCAAATCTAGTAGTGCTTATTTCGCAATGCTGCCTGCAATGTTTAAAGCATCCCAAGCGCGAGCGAATGGTGGTGCATAGGCAAAGTCTAAGAATGCTAAATCTTCCGTAGTTAAACCCGTCATAATACCAACTGATAACGCGTGCATACGATGAACAGCACCGCCATTTTTACCAAATACTTGCGCACCTAAAATAGCTTTAGTATCTGCATGGTAAATGAGCTTAATCGTCAATTGTGCTTGGCCTTTGCAATAGTTTGCGTGGTTTTTATCATTCAAAAGAATAGATTTATACGGAATACCTGTTTCCTTCACTTCTTTTTCTGATAAACCTGTACGACCTGCTTCCACTGACAATAATTTCACAGCAGCTGAGTTTAAAACGCCGTTGAAGGCTTTATCTCCGCCCACAATATTGTCACCAATGATGCGACCAAGCTTATTGGCACCTGTTGCTAATGGCGAATAGATATCGCGTTTCAATTGAGCATGCCAAACAGTTGCACAATCGCCTGCAGAGAAGATATTTTTCAATGATGTACGACCATGATCATCCACACGAATTGCACCATTTGGTAACATATCTAAACCAATTTCTCTAACAAATTGGGTATTAGGGCGAACACCGGTGCAAAGGATTACCATATCCGTAGGATAGCTGCCTTTATCTGTTGTCACGCCTGCAACTTTATCTTCACCAGTGATGGTTTCGATGGATTCATTCAAATGTAGATCAATGTTGTCATATTGCTCTAATTCAGCTTTCAAAAGCTCTGAAATTTCAGGCTCAAAAGCTTCTGGCATGATACGATCTAAACGTTCAAATAAGCGAACTTGTTTGCCTAAATGCGTTAACGCTTCCACCAATTCTAAGCCAATGAAGCCAGAGCCAACCACAGTGATATTTTTGAACGTATCATTCTGCAATAATGATTTTAGCGTTAAACCATCTTCCATGGTTTTCAGCGTAAAAACATTATCTTTTTCTGTGCCTTTAATGGGTGGAATGATTGCTGTACCACCTGTTGCAATCATGAGTTTGTCATAATGATCACTGAAAGTATCGCCTTCATTTTCGATCACAACCACTTGCTCATCAGGATTCACTGCTAAAACTGTATGCTTCGTTTTTACAGTGATCCCTTTTTTTGCAAAATCTTCAGGTGTTAATTCAGACATATAGCTAGGATCATCGAATTCACCCGAAACAAAGTAGGGCAAGCCACAAGCACCAAAAGAGGTAATGTTGCTTGCTTCATAAACGACGATTTCAGCATCTGGATTCACACGTTTCGCTTTAGCAGCAGTGCTCATGCCAGCTGCTTCTGCGCCGATAATGATGATCTTCATAGGATCTCCTTATCTTAACTAGATTAGTTTAATTCGTTGGTTGATGCATCTGAATCCAATTGCACTTGTTCATTGCTATTGAATACAGTTGTATCCATTTCGCCCATCACGCGTGCAGTCNGAATTCACCCGAAACAAAGTAGGGCAAGCCACAAGCACCAAAAGAGGTAATGTTGCTTGCTTCATAAACGACGATTTCAGCATCTGGATTCACACGTTTCGCTTTAGCAGCAGTGCTCATGCCAGCTGCTTCTGCGCCGATAATGATGATCTTCATAGGATCTCCTTATCTTAACTAGATTAGTTTAATTCGTTGGTTGATGCATCTGAATCCAATTGCACTTGTTCATTGCTATTGAATACAGTTGTATCCATTTCGCCCATCACGCGTGCAGTCACTGTACCTGCTGTGATTGAGCCTGATACGTTCAATGCAGTACGACCCATATCGATCAAAGGTTCGATCGCGATCAACAAACCAGCCAATGCAACTGGATAATCCATTGCTGATAATACGATCAATGCAGCGAATGTTGCACCGCCACCAACGCCTGCAACACCAAATGAGCTGATTGCGATGATGATTAATAAAGGTAAGATGAAACCTAAAGACCAAGGATCAACGCCCATTGTTGGTGCGATCATGAATGCCAACATTGCAGGGTAAATACCGCCACAGCCGTTTTGACCAATTGTTGCACCAAATGATGCTGAGAAGTTCGCAACGCCGTCAGAAATACCTAAACCTTGAGTTTGTGTGCGAATGTTGAAAGGAATTGATGCCGCACTACTTCTTGATGTGAATGCGAAAATTAATACAGGGATAATTTTTTTAACAAACTGTACTGGATTTAAACCTGTTAACGTTACAATCAACAAATGTACGAAGAACATGATGATCAATGCAACGTAAGATGCTGCAACAAATGAGATCAATTTTGCAATCTCTGCAAATTCAGAAACAGCTACCATTTTCGCCATTAAAGCTGCAACGCCGTAAGGTGTTAAACGTAAAACGATTGTGACTAAACGCATAACGATTGCTTGCGAAACTTGCATGAAGTGTTCAAAAGAAGCAAATAACTCAGGCTTCTTCTTTGCAATACCCATTGCAGAAATACCAATGAAGATTGAGAAGATTACAACAGCAATGGTTGATGTGCTACGTAAACCCGCGATATCTTGGAAAGGATTTTCAGGAATGAATGCGATGATCATCTTAGGTAAAGAGAATTCGCCCATACTTTGGTTTGTATGTAACAGTGCTTCACCGCGTGCAATTTCAGCAGCACCTGCTGTCATGCCTTCAGCATTCAATCCGAATAAATGTGCAACTACAATACCTACTAATGCTGCAATCACCGTAGTACCTACTAATGTACCAATAGATAGGGCACTGATTTTACCAATGGAATTTGCCCCTTTTAGTTTGATGATGGCAGAAATCAATGAAACCATGATCAAAGGCATAATGATCATTTTTAATAGTTTTACATAGCCCGTACCAATGATCTCTGTGTACTCAATAGTATGTTTTAGAATCACAGCATTATCGTGAGTCAGTGTTTCCGTATCTGAAACATAGATAAAGTGTAAAACTAATCCAAATAAAACACCCAAGCCCAATGCACTGAAAACACGCTTGGCGAAAGAGAAATATTTTTTCTGCATCCAAAAGAGCAGAAGTAAGATGGCCACAAATGCAACTAAGTTGAGTATGATGGGGAATGTTGTACTCATTGTGATTTTCCTTATTAGTTATGGAATTTTTTACAATTAATTATTCATTCTATAATCGACAAACTCATGACGGTTTGCTCTTTTTAAGTATGGATTTGTTTTAATTTGTGATTCTAATGTTGCTGTGTCGCTTGGCCCATAAGCATGACCAGTGTGTAATGTGACATGATGCGGTACAGTTTTAACAATTTTGGTTAGAGACTCAAATAACTCAGTAGGATTAGAACCAGGTAAGTCTGCTCGGCCACAACCATCAATAAAGATGGTATCACCTGTAATCATATCATCTTCTAGCAAAAAGCAAACTGAACCTGAGCTATGTCCTGGTGTATGAATGATCTTTGCTTTTGTTTCACCGAGTTGTAATGTATCGCCATCGTTGAAGCTCTGGATATCATTTGGCAATGGTAAAAATACTTTGCTACCAATCGCTTCTGGTACATTTTGGATGAAATCAATTTCAATTTGTGATGCGTAAACAGGCACATTATGAATGGCACGTAACGCATTTAAAGCATTTGTATGATCATGATGTCCATGTGTTAACCAGATGGCTTCTAAAGTTACACCTAATTTTTCTAAGCGTTGTGCAATGTAATCCGCATCCCATGCTGGGTCGAAAACCACTGCCTTTTTAGTTGCTTCATCGACTAAAATATGGCTGAAGTTCTGATAAGGTCCAAAAAGTTCTGTGTGAATACTGTAAGACATAAAATTTTCCTTAATGTGACATAGATGAATGATCCATTGGTGCATTCATATTATGTTCTTGGATAGAATTAGTATCAGGATTGTGGGTATTGTGGTCAATAGTCAATTTTTGTAAAGAATGATCTACATCAGACTTATTATGAGTTGTATCATGGCTCATTTCATTGTGGTTCATTGCACTATGATCCATGCCTTTGCTCATACCCAAATCTTTCATGATCATTGGGATCATATAAATTAAAGTCATGGCTAAAATTAATATGCCAGAGGCGATTCTCAATTTAGGGTGAGTCAAAAATTTTCCTGCATAGTTGCCAAAAATAGACAATGAAACCATGACTGCAAATGTGCCTAATCCAAAACCAAACATGATAAGCGGCGCTTGAATAAAGCTTGTGGCACTTAAACTGATAGCAAAAGCTGCATAAACCATCCCGCAAGGAAATAATCCCCAAACCATACCTGCACAATAAGCACGAAGTTTAGTATTAATAGGAAAAAATCTTTGTGAGAGTTTTGTAATGGGCTTTGTGAAATTCTTGAGAGGTTTTTCTACAAATGCTAGAAACTTGGGAAAACCAAAAAATTGTAATGCCACAAAGAGCATTAAAATACCCGCTAAATAGCGCAAGGTAAGCTGTATAGGTTTTAGATCATTCATTGCAATACTTAAGATGGCAGCAATGACGCCCAATAATGAATAAGTAGTAATTCGCCCAAGATTATATAGAAAAGCTGCTGTAATTCGGTTGGTTTGAGTATTCATACCCAAAATTCCAACCACAGGACCACACATTGAAATGCAATGCCCTGATCCATATAAGCCGAGTAGAAAGGCTGTGATGATTAGCTCCATGTGATGATCGCTCCATCGATCTAGTAGATAACAGCATTAACTTATAATAATAAAACAAAGGCTGTAACATTAACAGTGCGGTTCAAATTAATTAGCCATAGTTTGTTTAGGTAATTGAAACAGTTATGTAAAATGGTACAGATAGATTAAATATTATGATAACGCAACACAATTGCATATTTAATGCTAGAATGACCCTTTTTTAATTAGAATATTAAGTAAAGAATGCCTGCAAAACTATTACTCGCAGGTGCTATAGTCTTTGAAGCACTTGGAATTGTTATGATGAAGGAAGCTCATGGCCTAACGGTTTGGTGGGCTGTGGTTCTAATGGCGGTATTTTTTGCAATTTCTTTTACTTGTTTTACATTCTGTTTACGCAAAATGGAAGTGGCTGTGACATATGCCATTTGGTCTGCGTCTGGTGCGATACTGATATTTTTAATAGGATTCTTCTTCTATAAAGAAGCAATTACTATTCCTATTGCAATTTGCCTAGCATTAATTATTCTAGGCGTATTAATATTAGGGTCGAAATAATGGTAGAATTAATTGCTAAGATCATTCAATATGTTGATAGCTTCAACCCATGGGTGATGTTGGTAGTTTCAATTCTATTTAGTACAATCGGCACAATTAGTCTAAAATATTCCGATGGATTTAAGAATAAAAAACCAATCATTGGCATTATCGGCGGATACAGTGTTTTTTTTGTATTAATAAATATAATATTTAAAAATTTAGATGTTAGTATTGGGTATGCTGTTTGGTCAGGATTATCAACGTTAATGGTGTCAATTTCCGGCATATTGATTTTTAAGGAACCTTTAACATCACGAAAAGGTGTTGGGTTATTACTAATTATCATTGGTGTTTGTGGTTTGAGTTATTTCAGTAGAAGTCAGATGGACTTAGAAACTGAGCCAAATACACATGAGAGCATTGTTATTTCTCAGCAAGAATTAACAACAATCTCATAAGATAGAGGAAAGAGCCTGTTAAAGTTAAAAAGATTTGATACAAAATATAGATCGTGATATTTCTGTGTTAATATCAAGTAGCATTTAAAGTTTGAATATTCAATAAATAAGTGAAGTTAATATATGTCCGTATTGAGAAATCTAAAAATTGCATGTAACAATTGTAGCTTACAGCAACTGTGTATTCCCGTCGGTTTGGAAGGCGAGGATTTCACTAAGCTTGAGTCTATTGTTGGGCATAGCCGACCATTGCCAAGAGGCAAGCATATATATCTTCCTGAGGATAGATTTACATCGTTGTATGCTATTCGTTCGGGCTCGGTCAAAACATATAACGTAGCTTCAGATGGTACTGAATACGTTACAGGATTCTATTTGCCTGGTGAAATCATCGGTTTAGATGCTGTAGCAACAGGGATTCATCCATGTGGTGCACGAACATTAGAAACTACGAGCTTGTGTGAATTACCTTACGATCGTTTAGAAGATCTATCAGCGATTATCCCAAGTATTTCTAAACAATTGCTCAGAATTATGAGCCAAGAGCTACATTCAGAAGAGCAATTGTTGATGATGGTAGGTTCACAATCCGCAGAAGCACGATTAGTGGCACTGTTTTTAAGCTTATCATCTCGTTTCTCTCGCCGTGGTTACTCGGCAACAGAGTTCGTATTAAGTATGTCTCGCTCTGATATTGGCAGCTTCTTAGGTTTGGCAGTAGAAACAGTGAGCCGATTATTGAAGCGCTTACAAGAGCAAGAGCTGATTCAAGTGAATCACCGAGAAATTAAATTATTGGAGATGGAAAAACTTCGCGCAATGGTGAAGTAGTTTCATCTTAAAATTCAAAAGCCGTAAGTTAATCTTACGGCTTTTTATTGTATCCACTAGGGGAGCATTTGCTGAGAAGGAATTTCCTGACCCTTGGACCTGATCTGGTTAGTACCAGCGTAGGGAATGTGGTTTTCGCATTCTCTAGGCTTATCTATAATTTATAGGAGGCTTTATGGATGCGTATTCGTATCTCCACGCATTGCGCCAAACATCCCCACTTGTTCATAACATGACCAATCAAGTCGTGGCGAATTTTGTCGCCAACGGCTTATTATCTTTGGGTGCTTCTCCAATTATGGCGTATGCAGAAGAGGAAGTTGGCACCATCACCAGCATTTGTAATGCAACTGCACTTAATATTGGCACAATTACTTCTGAAGTTTTCTATGCAATGCTATTGGCAGGAAAAGCTGCGAATGAATTATCTCATCCTTTAGTTTTTGATCCTGTGGGCATTGGTGCGAGCGATTATCGTAAGGATTGCGCTGAGAAACTATTGGACACTGCCTGCATGACATTAATTCGTGGTAATGCAGGTGAAATTGCAGCATTATGTGGCATTCAATGGCAATCTAAAGGTGTGGATAGCGGTGATGGTGATTATGACCTTCAAAACCTTGCTAAAGAAGCTGCCCTAAAATTCAATTGTATGGTTGCTATCAGCGGAGAAACTGATTGGATCAGCGATGGTAAACGCACTGTTGGCGTAAAAAATGGCCAACCATTGATGACACAAGTTACGGGAATGGGTTGCTTATTAACTGCTGTTTCTGCTGCATTTCTAGCGGTAGATCAATCATTGGATAGTGTGATTGCTGCACATAGCTTATATGGCATTGCTGGTGATCATGCTTACCAAAAATCCCAAGCGCCAGGCACATTCCAAATGCATTTTATTGATCAGTTACATTTACTCAATGAAGCTGATAATCAATACATTAATATTATTGAATAGGAGAGAATTATGATTCCACAAGTTTGTACGATTGCGGGCAGTGACAGTGGCGGTGGCGCAGGTATTCAAGCGGACTTGAAAACATTTCAAGAGCGCGATGTATTTGGCACTTCTGCAATCATTGCATTGACGGTACAGAATACTTTGGGTGTTCATGGTGTTCATCCTGTGCCAATGGAATATGTGATTGGGCAATTGGACGCGCTATTTGCTGATTTTGATTTGAAAGCGATTAAAACGGGCATGTTATTAAATAGTGATTATATAATCACTATTGCGGATTATCTCAAACAGCACTCTAAAGCAGCATTGATCGTTGATCCTGTAATGGTTGCTAAAGGTGGTGCTGCTTTGATGGAAGATACCGCAACGCAAGCAATGATCGAACACATGCTGCCATTGGCAATATTGGTAACACCAAATATTCCTGAAGCTGAAACGATTTTGGGGCGTAAAATCGAAACGGAAGAAGATATGGTGCAGGCTGCGAAAGATATCCAGGATTTAGGCGCAAGCAATGTATTGATGAAAGGTGGACATTCTCTGAACGAAGAGGAAGCTCGTGACTTTTTGTGGACGGAAGATGGCGAAGGCTATTGGTTTGCAAGCCAGCGCTTTCACACGAAAAATACACATGGTACAGGTTGCACATATTCCGCGTGCATCACAGCAGAAATTGCTAAAGGTAAACCTTTGAAAGAAGCAATCGCAACGGCTAAAGAGTACATTACATCAGCAATTTATCATGGCATTGAAGTTGGGCATGGTCATGGACCAACCAATCATGCTGCTTATCGTAAATTTGGGGCTGTTAAATGATCGAGTGGCACAAAGCTTTAAGATTGTATTTCATCGCTGGTACACAAGATGTGGTGAACCAAGAACAGTTAGAAGATGTATTGGAAGAAGCGATTGCACTTGGTATTACATGCTTTCAATATCGTGAGAAAGGGCAAGGTTCACTACAAAATGCAGAAGATCGATTAGCGATGGCTAAGCGATTACAATTGCTGTGTAAAAGTGCGAGCATTCCTTTTATTATTAATGATGATGTGGACTTAGCAATTAAAATTGGTGCGGATGCCATTCATGTTGGGCAATCTGATAAGCCCATTGCAGAAACCATTGCATTGGCAAAACAGCACAATATGGATGTTGGTTTATCCGTCAATACGATTGAGCAGTTGAAGATCGCAAGCACGGTGGATGGTTTAGATTATGTTGGCGTTGGCCCAATATTCCCAACCACTTCTAAAAGCGATGCAGAACCTGCAATTGGTGTGGATGGCCTAGCTGAAAGAATTGCGCTGTATCCCAACATTCCAAAAGTTGCCATTGGTGGAATTAGCACTAAAAATGCAGCAGAAGTTCTTCATACAAAAGTGGAAGGCATAGCTGTCATTTCAGCAATTATGGCATCACAATACCGTGATCGAGATATTGATATCTTATTAACGAATGATTAATTGAAAGCCTCTATTTTAGAGGCTTTTTACTATGCAATTTATGGGTTAAATACAATACGTTTTTTGCTTGCACTTGCCCAAATATTAGCAACTTCGCTTAAAGGATAAGCATCATATTCCACAGTTAATTTACTAGAAACAGCTTCTTGTAGAATGCGTTCGATGATTTCTCTCATGATATGATTGGGTGGAAAATTGCCTGTGCCACTGCCTAAAAGCGTTAAAAAACTACTGCGAAATACAGAAGATGGTAAGGCGATTTCAGCACCTGCTAGCGCGCCAACTGAAACATAACGTACACCACGTTCGGCTGTTGTTTCATCAATCTTTAAGCTTTTAGTCATTAACGCTTTAATCATGAATTCGGCAGGTTTTCCCCACAGATAGTCCACAACAATATCTACGCCATTTTGTGCCAAGGCTTGGAATGCTTTTAATAAGTTTGATTCATCTTGATCAGTATCGATATATTCATCTGCATCTAAATCCATTAAGCCACTTTTCATTCGCCCAGCAGCAATCACTTTTTTTGCACCTAAGATTTTTGCGGCTGCTAATGCTTGTTTGCCTGTTTCACCTGTTGCACCGATGACTAAAACGGTCTCTCCTTTCATCATTTTGGCGCGCCAAACTAATGGTAGCCAAGCGCCTAATGTTGGGTTAATCAATGTTGCAACAAAATTACTATCTAATTCATCAGGAATTTTTACAGTGAAAGATGCTGGTGCATATTCAGCCATTGAACCAAATTTTTGTGATGTGGTTTGATAGTAAACTCGTTCGCCATTATCAGTTATGCCAACGCCATCAGTGCCCACAACAACAGGTAATAGATCAGCATTCGGGCTGCCATAATGTGTGCCTGCCACAATGGCTCGATCCAATTGTTTCAACGAGGTTGCGATAACTTTTACTAACATTTCGCCATCTGTTAAAGTTGGCATGTCATAAGTTCCGTAATATGGCATATCACCTAATTTCGTAAGCACTGCTGCTTTCATTGTTGCCATGAAAATCTCCTAGAGAAATGATTTGATATATAATATGAGTAATTACTTATATTTTCAGCTCACATTCTGAGTGAAGGATTTTTCAGTATGGAACAGTCGCTCAAGCCTCTAAAAATACCAACTCAAGCACGGTCACGTTTAACTTATCAGTCAATTTTGGAAGCAACAGCTTACATTTTAATCGAAGGTGGTTATGCGAGTTTAACTACAAATCATGTGGCAGAGCGGGCAGGTGTAAGCATTGCCTCGCTGTATCAATATTTTCCCAATAAAGAATCTTTAGTGGTGACATTACACCATGAACATGCAAAATCAACACGCACACAAATTCAGCGCGCTTTTGTGAATGAAGAAAATACTTCATTAGCAACTTTGGTAAATATTTTTGTGGATGCAATGATTAATGTGCACTCTGTAGAACCAGAATTACACAGAGTATTTCAGGAAGAGATTCCAAGGTTATTGAAAAGTGAAATCATTAAAGAGGGTAATGATGAATTTATTACTGTATTAATGAAATTGACCCAATATTCAACGGATTCACTAGAAGCACAAAAGAACTTGGCTTGGATGATTCGTACAATGGCACATTCAGTGATTCATCAAGCATTGATCGATCGACCAGGTGATTTAGTATCAGGGCAATTAGCGATAGAATTGAAAGCTATTCTGTTAAAGTTACTGTGAAATGTTCCCTTTGAGAATATCGACTAATGTTGTGGAAGCTAATATATTGTCCATTTTAGCTTCTGCATTGAGCATAATGTGCTTGATGGTGCAGTTTTCATCTTCATGAACATAGCATTCGAAGAGCGATTGCTTGCCTTCGATGGCTTGAATAATATCAAGTACAGAAATTTCTTCCCAACCACGACGCAAAGAATACCCACCATTTGCACCAGAAATTGCGCTAATTAATCCATCTTTAACCAATTTTGTGAGAATTTTGGAAAGATACGTCGGCGAAATATTTTGTAATTCCGCCAATTCGATCACGCTGGTGGGTGAATCACTGCCTTTTTTTGCAAGGAACATCATCGTATGCAAAGCATAATCTGTTGCTTTTGAATATTTCATATGATGTCCTTATAGAATGATAGATAATGATCATCCATGATAGCTTTAAATGCTCAGCTGTCAATGTTGGATTAGTTAGGAATCACTGCTTGCGCTTCGATTTCAATTAGCCATTCAGGCAATGCTAAACCAGTAACTACAACCCAAGATGATGCTGGTGCACAATCTACAAAAAATTCTTGTAAAGCTTCTGCAATATCATTTTGTGCTTCTGGAGTATTTGCACTTTCTTTAATGTAAATACGAAGCATAGAAACATGTTCTTTTTGTGAATTAGCTTCTTTCAAAACTTTTTCGATATTTTCCAAACAAACGCGTGTTTGATCTTTCATACCAGTTGCGATGGTATTTTGATTTTCATCTGTTGCCACTTGGCCTGATAAAAAGAGCTGTTGACCGCCATTTGTTAATACTGCTTGGCTAAAACCATATTGCAGGCTATTGAATACAGACTTAGGATTAATTAATTTATGCATAGTAAACCTCGTAAAAATTAAAGGATGAGATACCAAGCTAGGCTTAATCCGATACCAAAATATAAATGCGCTAATAAACTTCTTAAGCGAGCAATATTTGGAATTGGAGTTTTATTGGCAGCAATACCAAATCCAAATGCAGGCTGCATGATAAAAAATGGAAAACCAACAGTGATAATTCCAAAAAGGAACGCATATAAATATGAATTGAGTGGTATTAGCCCGACTTGGAAAAGCCAGATCATGATGAAAGCAATGACTATACCAATAGCATAGTGCATAAACCAGCCAAATGATTTCTCACCTGATAATGGCGCACTTCGAATAATATTTGTATGAGTAAATTGACCTTGTTTCATATATAGGAACCATCGCCCAACCCAAGCATAATCTAAAAATGGGATTTTAAAGATTCTCTTAGTTAGCAAAGAAAGGACATCGGCAATCAAAGTTCCAAGAAGACCAATGAATAAAGCATTTAAAAACATATTTTTTCTTTTCAATTAGAACTATTAAGGACATTAGATGTCTATAATAATCTTGAAAAGAGTTTTGTCAATAATTATATATTCATTTGATCTAGTAAATTAAAATACGATAAATTCTAAAAAGTTTATTTGTTATGTTAGTATTTCGACATAATAAAGACTTGGAATTATAAAATGGAATTCTACTTTTCTGAAACTTTAAACATTGATACCCTTTCAGGTGTTCATTTATTACAAGACCATATAGGTACAAGTTATACGGTCCCTTGGGATGATTTCGGTTATACAATAACATTTAAAATTTATTATGTTGATGCTAGTAATAGAGTACAAAAAAATATTGGCATTATAAAAATGTTATCTAAAGATTATGAAGACACGGCCGAGTATTTTAGAAGTAAAGGAAAGCTAGTAGAGAAGAAAATATTTTTAATTACTGAATTACTACATATAAAATTTGTTGTATCAATAGGCGATGGGATAGATTTTTATAAGAAAATTTATTCTCTATTTCAAGAGCCAGGGCAAAGAAGTTATATTTTAGAATCTTTATGCGATGCAGGATATTTTCGAGATAATTACGCCGAATATTCTGAGTGGAATGGCTATCATGGTAGCCTTATGAGAGGGAGCTCATCCAAAACTATCTTTAATAAAGGCTATCAAGTAGCACAAGGTAATTATTTAGCTAAACAACAATTTGAAATTTNTTGTATCAATAGGCGATGGGATAGATTTTTATAAGAAAATTTATTCTCTATTTCAAGAGCCAGGGCAAAGAAGTTATATTTTAGAATCTTTATGCGATGCAGGATATTTTCGAGATAATTACGCCGAATATTCTGAGTGGAATGGCTATCATGGTAGCCTTATGAGAGGGAGCTCATCCAAAACTATCTTTAATAAAGGCTATCAAGTAGCACAAGGTAATTATTTAGCTAAACAACAATTTGAAATTTCTATTAGAGGGCTGGGTGAAACATTTGAACCTGTGAGATTTAAATTTAATATAAATAATGATTTTAGTAGATCAAATATTTGCTTGTTAATCGGGAAGAATGGTGTTGGCAAAACTCACATTTTGAGAAACATTAGTGAAATAGTGACTGGAGTAACGAAATGTGATGGAGAGATGCCATATTTTCATAAGTTAATAGTAGTTGCTTATTCTCCTTTTGAAAATTTTTATACAAAAAATGAGTTATTTGAAAAGTTGACTGCAACATATAATCGGGATGGATTAGTAAATAAAAAAAGTGCTACTCGAAAACGTTTACATGTGAATGAATATTCATATATTGGTTTTAAAAATGATGAGGGAAGTTTTTCTCTAACTAATCCTCTAACTAAAAGTATTAATTCAATCATTGATATCTTAAAATATGACGAAGAAAATAAATGGTGGATGCTTGGAAAGAAAACTAAATTTACATTATTTAAAGAAGCACTGTCTCTTTCGATAGATTTTGACTCTCTAGGATTATTTGATGATGAAGGTAACGAGATAAAGTTAGATTTAGAAGAATTTTCAATTCTAGATTTAATCAATGAGGTTGATGTAAATAAAGGAATAGTTTTTTATAAAAATGGAAGTATGATTCCTTTAAGTTCAGGGCAGAAGATTTATACTTATATGATTCCATCGATTATTGCTGAACTTGATACAGAAAGTTTGTTAATTTTAGATGAACCTGAATTATACTTGCATCCAGAATTAGAAGTTGGTTTGATTAAGATGTTGAAATACATATTAGTAGAAAGTGATTCTATTGCGATTATAGCAACTCATTCTGCCATCTTAACAAGAGAGGTGAGCCAAGAATCTGTGAGTGTTTTAAGAAAAATAGAAGGTGTTACAAGATCAGATAGGCCAACCATTGAAACTTTTGGGGAATCAATTGATACAATTGTAGCAGAAGTTTTTGATGATCAATTGGTTAGCAAACCATATCAATCAGATATAAAATCCTATGTATCTGGATCAGAGGTATCGATAGATAATATAAGAAATAAAATAGGAGATAATGCTTTGGCATATGCTCTATCGCTTAGTACTGACGATACTTTGCTTATAGAGGATGTGTAGAATGAAATATATTGATGAGTTTATTTTGGAGGCATGTGATTGGTTAGTAGCTGCAAAGCGTGGAAATAAGGTGAGTGTGAAAGAAATAACCTCCTTAGAGCCCCAATTATTACAGGAATATGCCAAATATTTAGTAAAAATAAAGGAATACAAGGTAAATTTGTCACCAAGCGGTTTTAATCAGCATTATAATTTAATGAAAGATTTTTATGATAGCCCATCTGTAGCTTTGAAAGCTTATATTCAGAAACGTAGATGTGAACATCAATTAGCTTTTTGCCCATATTGTGGTAAACCTACTGCACCTGATACGTTAGATCATTTTATTCCTAAAAAGCAATGGCCAGAGTTTGCAATTTTTTCTAATAACCTAGTTCCTCAATGCAGGTCATGTGCACCTATAAAAGGTGAGAAATACTATGATCTTGAGGAGAAGTGTGCATATTTTTTACACCCATTTTATAATGAGTTTTTAGATAATTTTAGATTTAAGATTAAAGTGGAATTTGATGAAATAACTAAGCAAGTAACATTTAATGTAACATTATTAGTGGTAAAACAGGTTTCTGATGAAGATAAAGCAAGAGTACTTAAACATGTCACAGCTTTAAAAGTAAAGAAGCGTATTGTTGAATTTTGTGCCCGAGAACTCAAGAAATGGGAATCTTTATTATTACAAAAGAATTTTAGTTTCAGAAGGGCATTAACACAGAGATTAAGTGAACATGATAAAAAAAATATAGGTAGGGATTGGAAAACAGCATTTTATGAGGGAATGATAAGTAATATGAGTTTATTAGATTATATGGATACGCTACAACCGTCATTAACGAAACAGCCCCCGACTGTTATACTTAGTGAAATCAATATATAACATTAAAGTATAAGGGAAGAAATATGTAGTTATATATTGTTATAGTTAAAAACCCCCTTAGAGTATTTTCCAAGAGGATTTATGTTTAATTAAATCAATATGTTATATTAAATATCCAAGTTGCCAACGAGCTGGGCATTACTTTCTATGAATTCTCTACGAGGTTCCACTTCATCGCCCATCAACATTGTGAAAGTTTCATCTGCTTTTTGTGCATCTTCCACTTTAACTTGTAATAAGCTACGAACATTAGGATCCATCGTAGTTTCCCATAATTGTTCCGCATTCATTTCACCGAGACCTTTATAGCGAGAAATTGCTTGGCCTTTTTTCGCTTCTTCGATCAACCAATCAATACCTTCTTTGAAGTTTTCGATGGTAAATGATTTATCGCGGTACATTACATAAGCACCTTCTTCGATTAAGCCATGCAATTTTTTCGCAAGTTCTGCAATGCGTTGATATTCCACAGAGCGAATGAAACGGCCATCTAAAGCATAAGTTTTCGTGTGATCATAATGCTTAACATCTACAGCAATGAATGGGCTGTTAGTTTCTGCATCTTCATCTAATCTCACAGCATAGCTTGTGCCAACCATTGGATTTTTATTTAATGCAGTTGTTAATGCATTCATCCATGCTTGCGCTTCATTTGATGATAAAAGATCAATCGTTAATGGTGCTAAATCTGTTAAAGCAGATAACAATTTTTCAGGATACATGTATTTCATGCGTTCGATTAATTGCTCGATATTCGTAACGTTGCGTGCTAATTCTTCTACTTGCGATGCAGCCATTGCAGGTGCATCTTTACTTGCGAATACTTGGCTGTTATCCAATGCATTGCTTAAGAAGAAGCGAACTAATTCACTTTCATCTTTCAAGTAAGTTTCTTGCTTACCTTTTTGGATTTTATATAACGGTGGTTGAGCAATATAGATGTGTCCATTTTCAACCAATTCACGCATTTGGCGATAGAAGAAAGTGAGCAACAATGTACGAATGTGCGCACCATCCACGTCGGCATCCGTCATGATGATAATGCGGTGATAACGTAATTTTTCGATGTCAAATTCATCACGGCCAATCCCGCAGCCCAGTGCTGTGATCAATGTGCCAACTTCAGCTGATTGAATAATGCGATCAAAGCGAACACGTTCAACGTTCAAGATTTTACCTTTCAATGGTAAAATTGCTTGGAATTTACGGTTACGACCTTGTTTTGCTGAGCCGCCCGCTGAGTCCCCTTCCACGATGTAAAGTTCTGATAATGCAGGATCTTTCTCTTGGCAGTCAGTCAGTTTACCTGGTAGGCCAGCAATATCTAATGCACTCTTACGACGAGTTAATTCACGAGCGTTACGAGCAGCTTCGCGTGCGCGAGCAGCTTCGATAATTTTGCCTGTAATTAATTTTGCATCATTTGGACTTTCTTGTAAAAAGTCTGCAACTCTTGCGCTTACAATGCTTTCAACAGCACCACGAACTTCACTGGAAACTAATTTATCTTTAGTTTGTGATGAGAATTTTGGTCCTGGTAATTTAACAGAAACAACAGCTGTTAAACCTTCACGAGCATCTTCACCAGATGTGCTAACTTTAGCTTTCTTGAGAAGATCATTCTGTTCCATGTATTGGTTCAATGTACGTGTGATTGCAGCTCTGAAGCCCAATAAGTGTGTACCACCATCTTTTTGTGGAATATTATTTGTGAAGCAGTAAACGTTTTCTTGGTAATCCGTTGTCCATTGTAATGCAACTTCAACAATGACATTATCTTGTTTATTATCGCAGTAGAAAACGACAGGGTTGATGATAGTTTTCTTACGATTGATGTGTTCAACGAACGCTTTAATGCCACCTTCATATTCAAAGATGTCTTCAACATTGTAACGTTCATCTTTTAAATGAATTTTGATGCCAGAGTTCAAAAAAGACAATTCACGTAAACGTTTTTTTAGGATTTGATAATCGAATACTGTGATTGTGAAAATTTCAGCACTTGGCTTGAAGTAAACAGTTGTACCTGTATCTTCTTCATCTACTGTGCCGATTTCACGTAATGGATAAACTGGTGTTCCCAATTTATATTCTTGTTCGAATAATTTACCATCTTGCTTGATGAGTAGGCGCAAGTCAGAAGATAGGGCGTTTACAACAGAAACACCAACGCCATGCAAACCACCAGAAATTGCGTTATCGTCGAATTTACCACCCGCATGAAGAACTGTCATTACAACTTCAGCAGATGAAATGCCTTCTTCAGGGTGCATTTTAGTTGGAATACCACGACCATTATCAGTCACAGTGATTGAATCGTCTTGGTGGATAGTCACGGTAATGTCATCACAGTGGCCAGCCAATGCTTCATCGATGGCATTATCCACAACCTCAAACACCATGTGGTGTAAGCCGGTGCCGTCATCGGTATCACCAATATACATGCCAGGACGTTTACGTACGGCATCTAATCCCTTGAGAACCTTAATACTTGGGCTATTTTCAGAGGTCATTCAAATATCCTTTTTTAATTCTAATGAAACATGCAGTTATCGTTGTGATTATCTGCATTCAAAAACGAGTTATTGTACCATTTTTTGAACAAAACCTGTAGTGATCTTATATTGATGTGGTTGATTGATCAGATCATTGTTAATGAGCTCTGGGAACTCATTTTCTTCTAAACATGTAATGAATAATTGGACATTTAATTTCAAAAACTCTTCCAATAAAATTTCACGATGCTGTTTATCAAGCTCTGCGCTCATATCATCCATCAATAAAATGACATTTTGAGCTTCATTATAATTTTGAAAGAGCTGAATTTGTGCGAGTGTGAGCGCGATGCTTGCTAATTTAATTTGCCCACGAGATAAATATTCGCTGACATTTTTATGGTTTGCTTTTACTACAAAATCACCACGATGTGGGCCAGCTCTTGTATGCCCCATGATAAAATCTTTTTCACGTTGGTTTTTTAGCTCTTCTGCAAAATTATTGCCTGTAAAACCTTTGCGATATTCCATTGACCATTCAAAAGGCTGATTGATGAGTTTGGATAATAAAGGTGATGCTTTTTCAAAAATAGCTGTGATGAATGCTTCGCGTTTTTGTGTGATTTGATCACCAAATTGAACCAATAATTCGTCATAACTATCTAAGAGCCTTGGATTTTGTTTTTGCCTTAAGATGATATTGCGCTGTTTTAATGCACGATCATAATTTTGCCAAAGGTGATGATAGTTCGCTTCAGTATGGAACAATCCCCAATCCATAAATTGGCGGCGAAATTTCGGGCTATCTGTGAGTAATTTGCCTGTTTCAGGATCTAAATACAGGCAGGGGAGCATTTTAGCTAATGTAGAGCGCTGTTTTAATGGTGTTGCATCCACACGAACGATGTGCTCTTGTTTATTAACCTCGATACCGACCAAATGCTCAGAAATATCATTGTGGCATTTTGTGATTAGGCGCAAAAACTCATGCTCATCTCCAATGATTTTAGCGAATTCACGCTGGCGGAATGAGCGAAGGTGGGATAAATAGTAAATCGCCTCAAGTAAACTTGTTTTACCTGAGGCATTTGCGCCATAGAACACATTACATTTTGAGTGGAAGTCGATGCTTTGTGTGGCGAGATTTCTAAATCCTGTGAGTGATAATGATCGAATGATCACGTTTTAGAGGCGCATTGGCATAACAACGTGGTCAACAGTGTCATCTTCAGGGTTTTTGATTAAGCAGCTTGAGTTATTTTCAGTGAAGCTTAATTGAACCATATCACCTTCAATATTTTTGAAAGCATCTGTGATGTATGAAGCATTGAATGCGATCATGAAATCATCACCTTGATAGTTCACTTCAACTTCTTCTTCTGCAACTTCTTGCTCAGGGTTGTGTGCAACCAATTTGATTAAGCAATGAGATATATTCATGCGAATGCCACGGAATTTATCCTGAGATAAAATCGAAGTACGCGTCAATGATTCAATCATTTCAACGCGATCCGCCATGATGATTTTTTCACCCACTGGTGGAATCACACGTTTGTAATCTGGGAATTTACCTTCGATTAACTTTGTTGTGAAGATCATGCTGCCCAACTCAACGCGCAAATGGTTTGCACTCAACTGTAAATGCATTGGTGCAGCTTCATTTTCAACGAGTTTTAATAGCTCTTCAATCGCCTTACGTGGAATGATGTATTGATTGCTGATGTCTGTTACGCTTTCTAATGCATATTTGCTGAGTGCCAAGCGGTGACCATCTGTCGCAACTGCTGCGATCTCTAGGCTTTGTACATCCAATAACATACCATTTAAGAAATAGCGAACATCCGCACTTGCCATTGCGTAAGCAACACGTTGAATCAATAATCTAAAGCGATCTTTAGGTAAAGTTAATGTTTCAGTGAAATCAATGTGATCAAGCACTGGGAATTCTTCCAAAGGCAAACATGCCAATGAGAATTTAGAGCGGCCTGCTTTGATCTCAACTTTATCAGGATTGATAGTTAAGTGAACATCAATGCCCGATGGTAAAGCCTTTAGGATATCCAATAGCTTTTTCGCAGGAATGGTTGTGCCTCCTGTTAATGAGGAGATATAAGGCAATGCACAAGAGAGCTCAATCTCAAGATTAGTCGTAGTCAGAATAATTTCTTCTGCTTTGACCAATAATTTCACATTCGCCAAAACAGGCAATGTTTGGCCTTTTTCAGTCACACCAATTAATGCTTGCAATGGCTGTAGCAATTGCTCTCTTTGTACGATTAGTTCCATAATAAAAATATTCCACTCATGAATACATTGAATTAATTACAAATTTTTATTGATTTCATTTTCTAGCAAATTAAAATCAATCGGCTTTGTAATATATCCTACCGCACCTTGTTTGCTTGCCCAAATTTTATCTATGTCTTCACTTTTTGTGCTGACCATAATGATAGGGATATGCTTCACTTTGTCATTATTTTTAATTCGACGTAGAGCACTAAATCCATTGCAATCAGGCATAACAACATCCATTAAAACAAGATCGGGCATGAATTGTTCAACAACTTGCACAGCTTCATTTCCATCTTTGGCTTCTAGAACTTGATGGCCTAACTTTATTAAAAATTTTGCGATTTCTAGTTTTTGTAATTTTGAATCATCTGCAATTAGTATCTTAGCCACGAATACACCTTTAATGTTACATTCCACGGTAATTCATTATACAAGAAAAAAAGACTTTTTAATAACTTGTCTGAAGATAGATTGACATTAATTAGAGATTTTGTAATGTTTAAGTGATCAAAAACCACTTTTTAGAGTTAGAAATGTCCACAATCGCAATCCACCGTACAGAAATTGATCAGATTGATCAACAGCTTTTGAAATTATTAAATGAGCGCGCCAAACATGCCATGACAATTGGTGAAATTAAAATCGCGAGCGGAGATACAGAGATGTATCGCCCAGAGAGAGAAGCGCAAGTCTTAGCGAATTATATGGAGAAAAATCAGGGGCCAATTCCTGATCAAGAAATTGCTCGTTTATTCAGAGAAATCATGTCCACTTGTTTATCGTTAGAAAAACCATTGGAAATTGCATTTTTAGGGCCAGAAAAAACATTCTCAGAATTAGCAGCGCGTAAACAATTTGGTGGTTCAGCTAATTTATTGCCACAAGCAACAATTCCCGAAGTATTTAGGGCGGTGGAAACAGGATTGGTGGATTTTGGTCTTGTGCCTGTGGAAAACTCAACGGAAGGCGCGGTGAATTTAACATTGGATTGCTTTGCTCAAACGTTATTATCCATTTGTGGAGAAACAACGCTACGCATTCATCAGAACTTAATTTCGAGCGCTGCGGATGAAAAATCTGTGACGAAAGTATTTGCCCATCCTCAATCATTGGCACAATGTCGCGGTTGGCTAGATAAACATTTACCGCATGCGGAACAAGTTGCTTGTCATTCGAATGTGGATGCTCTGATGCAATCACAGCAATCACCTACAAATTCAGCAGCGTTGGCGAGTGAAGAAGCTGCGCAGTTTTATAATATTCCGATCTTAGCGAAATATATTGAAGATGATACTTCAAACACGACGCGCTTCTTAGTGATTGGCAATAAAAAAATTGCACCGAGTGGCGATGATAAAACAACATTTATGGTTTCAGCCAATGATCNCTTGTCATTCGAATGTGGATGCTCTGATGCAATCACAGCAATCACCTACAAATTCAGCAGCGTTGGCGAGTGAAGAAGCTGCGCAGTTTTATAATATTCCGATCTTAGCGAAATATATTGAAGATGATACTTCAAACACGACGCGCTTCTTAGTGATTGGCAATAAAAAAATTGCACCGAGTGGCGATGATAAAACAACATTTATGGTTTCAGCCAATGATCGCCCAGGCTTGTTAAATCAATTGATTGAACCATTATCAGCGCACAATGTGACAATGTCGAGAATCGAATCTCGTCCAGCGAAGCACACAATGTGGGGATATTGCTTCTATATTGATATCATGGGACATCAAGATGATGTGAAAGTGCAAAAAGCTTTGAACGAAATTCACAATCGTGCATCATTATTGAAAATTTTGGGATCATACCCGCAAGCTCGTTATTAGGAAGTGGTTTAGCATTATTATGGACAAAGTATTTATTCGTAACTTAACGGCCGATGCCATCATTGGTATTTATGATTTTGAACGCGTGAAAAAGCAACCTGTAATCATCACGCTAGAAATGGCATTTGATAATAAAAAACCAGCATCCACAGAAAATATTTTGGATGCATTGGATTATGAAAAAATCTCGAACAGCGTTAAAGAGCTGATCGAGACTTCATCATTTCAATTGGTGGAAACTTTAGCAGAAACGATTGCCAAGCATATACTCACAACATATCGCACAGAAAAATTAACATTAGAGTTAAATAAACCTGAAGCAATCGCTTTTGCTGATTCTGTGGGAATTGTGATTACACGTGAACGATCAGATTATCTCTGACTCATCATCTGATAAAAATAAGGCAGATAGGATTGCTGCATGGTGTCCTGCTGTCTTTGTTAAATCTGCTTCGATATTCGTTGCAAATCGATGTGCAAGTTCTAAAAAAATACTATCTTTTTCTTCTGTCATATAATGTTTGTGATCTAATTTTAAATGAACTAGAACGTATAACTTAGCTAATTTTTTAGCAATGACCTCGCCATCTTTTTTTTGTACGCAACGAATGAACATGTCTTCTGCCATCATTCTTTTATGCCTTTAATACTCATTGAATCCCTTAAAACCCTTGCTTCACCTTAATAGCAGTAATGCTAAGTGTAGTACACAGGTTTTGGAATTGTTTGTTATTGTCAATAATTATGTAGTAATTATCGCAATTGTATCTCGGATGAAGAATAAAAGAAACTTTGAATTGTTTCAGAACCTAACTTTTTCATGAAACGAGTGAAGCCATCTTCTTGTACAGTAAAGTCAACCAATTCAGGTGCTTGTATCACATCACGTGCAAGACTGCCTGTAGATGCTAAGCCATCAATTAAGCCTAATGGCAATGCTTGTTCACCACTCCAAATTAATCCGCTGAATAATTCTGGTTTGTCTTGTAAACGATCACCACGGCCTTTTTTCACAGCATTGATGAATTGAACATGTACTGTATTCAATACATCTTTCCAAAATTCATTTTCACTTGAATTTTGTGGTGAGAATGGATCTAAGAATGCTTTATGTTCACCAGAAGTGTATAAGCGGCGCTCAATGCCTAATTTCTCAATAGTACCCACAAAGCCAAATGATGCTGCAGTTACACCAATTGAGCCAACTAAACTTGCTTGATCAGCATAGATTTCGTCAGCCGCCGATGCAATGTAATAAGCACCAGATGCACCGATATCCATAATCACAGCATAGATTTTCTTATTATGAATTTTCTTTAAACGATTAATTTCATCATAAACATAAGCGCTTTGTACTGGTGATCCGCCGCCTGAATTGATGCGTAATACAATCGCTTTTGCTTTAGGATCTTTAAATGCTTTGCGTAGGGCAGTGGTGATTTTATCTGCGCTTGCATCAGTACTGGCTGCAATTTCACCTTCAATGCGAATCACAGCTGTATATTCATTCATTGGATTACCATCACTATCTATGAATTTACGCTGTTCATTGAGCACTGGTGTTGCTGCAAACATGCCAATGATGATTAGAAAATAAAGTGCAAAGAGTAGCTTGAAGAAAATACCCCAGCGTCTTTTTCTGCGTTGTTCAATCACGCCAGCTTGTAGCGTTTTCTCTAACACAGAGTAAAGCTGCTTATTTAAAGCGTTGTCATTATTATTGTTATTATTAAAGTCACTCATTTGCAATTTATTCCTTGTGATTATGCTTGCGATTACTTAGGCATGAATTTTTTCATGCCTTGGAAAGATCTCATCACTTTACCGATGCCACCTTTTTTCAGCTCTTTCATCATGCGTTGCATTTGCTCGAATTCTTTCACTAAGCGGTGAACATCTTGGATATCCACGCCAGAACCTTTTGCAATACGCATACGACGAGGCGCTTTCAAAAGTTTGTAATCTTTACGCTCTTTCATCGTCATTGAATTAATGATGGCAATTTTCTTCTGGAATACAGAATCATCAGCCTTATCTTTAACTTTCTGAGAAATATCGCCCATGCCAGGCAATTTATCTAAGAATGTATTGATACCGCCCATGTTCAACATCTGTTCCATTTGCGTTTTGAAATCGTCCAAATCGAATTGTTGATTCTTTTTGAATTTTTCAGTTAATTCAGCAGCTTTATCGTGATCCACTTTAGATTGAATTTCTTCAACTAATGATAAAACGTCGCCCATATCTAAGATACGAGAAGCCATACGATCAGGGTAGAATGGATCTAATGCATCCAATTTTTCGCCCATACCGATGAATTTGATCGGCTTGCCTGTAATTTGACGAACTGATAACGCTGCACCACCGCGTGCATCACCATCTACTTTTGTTAATACAACACCTGTCAATGGCAATGCTTCATCGAATGCTTTGGCAGTATTCACAGCATCTTGACCTGTCATACTATCTACAACGAACAATGTTTCAACAGGTTCAACTGCAGCATGAATGCCTTTGATTTCATCCATCAACACATCATCAATGTGTAAACGGCCTGCTGTATCCACGATCAAAACATCAGCGCCACTTTTCTTTGCCCAATCTTTTGCACGGATGACAATATCTACAGGTTTTTCTGAAGGATCAGAAGGAATCCATTCTGCACCCACTTTACCAGCAACTGTTTTCAACTGTTCGATTGCAGCAGGACGATAAACGTCGGCACTCACAACCATAACTTTCTTATTTTGTTTTTCTTTTAAGAAAGCAGCTAATTTACCTGTTGTTGTTGTTTTACCAGCACCTTGCAAACCTGCCATCAAAATAACGGCTGGTGGTTGCGTACGTAGATCTAGTTCAGCATTTTCAGCGCCCATGACAGCGATTAACTCTTCATGAACCACTTTAACTAAAACTTGACCAGGATTTAGGCTCGACATTACTTCGCGGCCAACAGCTCGCTCTTTAACTCGCTCAATAAAGCTCTTAACAACTGGTAATGCTACGTCTGCTTCTAAAAGCGCCATTCTAACTTCGCGTAGAGCATCTTTAATATTATCTTCTGTCAGTCTCGCTTGTCCGCGGAGTGATTTCATCGTTTGGCGTAAACGATCACTTAAATTTTCAAACATAATGCCTCAGAAATGTATTAAATTAGTGTATTATAGTCTAGATAGTCGCCTAGTTTACTTTAATTAGGCATTCCTTTAAAGTCATTCTTCAACAATGTTGATCCCAGTAAGATTATGAATACTCTACTCTTCATAGTAAACATTACATGTTACCTAATAGCAATATTAGGAATTTTCTGTTTTGTTAAAGGAAAGCTTTCCAGAAATTGCATTAAAGTTGGCACTTTCTTTGCATGGACGGCTGTCATTTTGCACGCTTGGATGTTGAGTCAAGCTTTGGTTGGTGCAGGCGGTATCAATTTAGGTGCGTCCAATGCATTTTCGTTGACGATTCTTGCGACTTTAATGATCATCCTGCCGAATATTCGTAGGCATCCAGATATTTCAATGGTGCTATTTACCTTAGCAATCATCTCGTTGATTGTGTCAGAAAGCTATGATTCGCAATTGACACTTAACAGTGCGCGCCCAATTTTAAGTTTACACATTATTTTATCCATCATTGCTTACGCAGTGTTAATGGTTGTTGGTGTACAAGCAGCATTGATCGTGCTTCGCCATAGTTATTTGAAGAAGCCAACAGGCTATTTCTTAAACCATTTGCCACCATTGATGAGCATGGAGAAATGGTTATTCCAGTTGATGGCAATTGGTGCTGTGTTATTAACATTAAGCTTATTAACAGCATTGTCTTTTATGGATAGCTGGTTTGATAAGCAATTCGTTCACCGATCAATTTTATCTATTGTATCGTTGATCATCTTTGTCACATTGTTGACATTGCATCACTTCAAAGGTTTGCGTGGGAAACCCGCAGCTAAATATGCTTTAATCGCATTTGTTGTCCTCTTGATCGGTGTTTCAGGTTCAAGAGTGGTTCAAGAACTTTTATTTAATCGCACATCTTAATTATGACAGATTCAAACGTAAGCAAAGAAGAGAGTCCACAGCAATCTTTAATTCAACACTTAATGGAGCTCAGAAGCTGTATTCTAAGAGCGCTATTGGGTGTGGTTGTAATATTTTTTGGTTTAATTTGGTTTAGAAATGATATCTATACATTTGTTGCAATGCCATTAACTCAAGTATTGCCAGCAGGTAGTAGCTTGATCGCAACAGAAGTAACCTCTACATTCTTGGTGCCAATTAAGCTAACGTTGTGGATTTCGTTCTTTATTTCAGTGCCTTGGGTGATTTATCAAATTTGGCGCTTCATTGCACCAGGTTTGTATCAGAAAGAACGCCGTTTGGTATTCCCGATGATTTTCTCGAGCATCATGTTGTTTTATCTTGGCATGATGTTTGTTTACTTTGCTGTAATGCCATTAATGTTTAAGTTTTTAGTGGGCACAACGCCAGATGGTGTTGTAATGTCTACCGACATTAGTCAATATTTATCAGTAATTTTGAGATTATTTTTCATTTTTGGCATAGCATTTGAAGTACCTGTTGTGATTATTTTATTAGTATTAATGAATGTCATTACAGTGGAAAAAATTAGCGCAAAAAGACCATATATCATCATTGGTGCGTTTGTGGTTGCGGCTGTTGTTACACCGCCAGATGTGTTATCTCAGGTTGCATTTGCAGGGATGACGATAATTTTATTTGAAGTGGGTTTGTGGATCGCCAAACAGTTAAAGCGATCATAAAAAGCAATTGGGTTGTACAGAAATAAGAATATTAAGAAAGAACGGAGAAAAGTATGATTGCAAACATCGCGGAATTTTTAGGAATGTCCACAACAGCAGTTGTTGTTTGGGCAGTGGTGATTGTCATTGTGATCGCATTGATTATGATGATAATTTCTGTGTATAACGGCTTAGTGTTAAAACGCAATAATTACCAAAATTCATTTGCGCAAATTGATACAGCATTGATGCGCCGTTTTGATTTGATTCCAAATTTAGTGGAAGTTGCTAAAAAATATATGGATCACGAACGTGAAACATTGGAAGCAGTGATTTCGGCACGTAATCAAGCAAAAGGCAATTTGGATGCAGCTAAGGAAGACCTAGGCAATGCTGCATTGATGAATGCCGCTTCAAAAAGTGAAGGTGTATTGAATAGTGCGTTAGGTCGCTTGATGGCAGTTGTGGAATCATACCCTGACTTGAAAGCGAATGAACAGATGCAATCATTGCATCAAGAGCTAGCAACAACTGAGAACTTAATTGCTGCACATCGTCAAACTTACAATATTGATGCAACGGAGTATAATAACTATCTGCAGGTTTTTCCGAATAATATGGTCGGAGGAATATTTAGTTTTAAACCAGGTGCATTGTATGAAATTGATGAAGTACAACGTGAAGCACCTAAGGTTAAATTTTAATTATTTGAGATAAAGATGAGTATGAAAGTTAGAACGCGATTTGCCCCTTCTCCTACAGGGTTTCTGCACATTGGTGGTGCAAGAACGGCCCTTTATTCTTGTTTATATGCATTGCACAATAAAGGCGAGACAGTATTAAGAATTGAAGATACGGATTTAGAGCGTTCTACTCCAGAAGCTGTTGAAGCAATCATTGATGGTTTGGATTGGTTAGGTTTGAACTTCAATGAAGGTCCTTTCTATCAAACTAAACGTTTCGATCGCTACAAAGAAGTGATTGCTGAAATGTTGGAAGTAGGCACAGCTTATTATTGCTACTGCACGCAAGAAGAGTTACAAAAAATGCGTGATTTGGCAGAAGCTAATAAGGAAAAACCACGTTATAACGGTATGTGGCGCCCTGAAGAAGGTAAAGTATTGCCTGCGATTCCTGAAGGTGTTCAGCCTGTAGTTCGTTTCCGTAATCCTGAAACTGGCGTAACAAGCTTTGATGATTTGGTGCATGGCACAATCACATTCCAAAATACAGAGTTGGATGACTTAATCATTGCTCGTCCAGATGGTACGCCAACTTACAACTTCTGCGTTGTGATTGATGATATGGATATGGGCATTACGCACGTTGTGCGTGGTGATGATCACATCAATAACACACCAAGACAAATTAATATCTTAAAAGCATTGAATGCACCAGTGCCAGCTTATGCGCATGTTGCGATGATTTTGGGTGATGATGGTCAGAAATTATCAAAACGTCATGGTGCTGTGAGCGTGACGCAATATCGTGATGAAGGTTATTTGCCAGAAGCAGTATTGAACTACTTAATTCGTTTAGGTTGGTCACATGGCGATCAAGAGATTTTCTCTTGGGCTGAAATGATTGAACTATTCGATTTGAAAGATGTGAACAAAGCAGCAAGCGCATTCAATACAAGTAAATTATTGTGGTTGAACCAACATTATATGGTTCAAAAAGACCCTGCTGAATTGGCAGTATTATTAGTGCCATACATGCAAGCAATCGGCATTGAAATCACAGATATGGCTTATTTAGAAGCTGCTGCAAAAGCGCACGTTGCACGTTGTCAAACAATGGTTGAATTGGCAGCGATGATTCAATATCTCTATGTTGAAGAGTTAACATATGATGAAGAATCTGTTGAGCATCATTTAACAGCTGTATCAAAACCAACTTTGATTGCATTGCGTGATGTGTTTGCAGGTTTAGATGATTGGTCGTCAGCACCTTTAAAAGCTGAGATGAAAGATCTCACAAAAACATTGAACATTAAAATGGGTGAAATTGGCATGCCACTTCGTACAGCGATTGTTGGTAGAGCAGCATCCCCGAACTTGGATGAAACTTTAATCCTCGTTGGTAAAGATAGAACGCTTGCTCGTTTAGAGAAAGCAATTGAAAAAATTGGTTAAAACTTTGACCGAATCAACTAAAAAACTATAATCTTAAAGGATTATAGTTTTTTCTTTTATGGACGAAATTGAATGAGCACAGCAGACTTATTAATTGAAATTGGAACAGAAGAGCTTCCACCAAAATTCTTGAATACATTATCGAATGATTTCAAAGGATTAATCGAAGCAGAATTGAAACAGGCAAAATTAGCATTTGATGGTTGTGAAGTATTTGCATCGCCTCGCCGTTTTGGTTTGTTGATTAAAAATTTAGTGGGTCAGCAAGCAGATTACGTGAATGAAAAGCGTGGTCCAGCGGTTGTTGCAGGTTTCAAAGATGGCGAACCAACTAAAGCATTATTAGGCTTTGCTCGTGGTTGTGGTGTTGAAGTGGATCAATTGATCAAGGTTGCAACGGATAAAGGCGAATGGTTTGCTTTTGAAGAGAAAATCATTGGCCAAAAAACAGCAGATTTAGTGCCTGCAATGTTGGTGAATGCATTGAATAAATTGCCAATTGCTAAAAGAATGCGTTGGGAATCTCATGAATTTGAATTTGTTCGCCCAGTTCGTTGGATCGTACTATTGTACGGTAACGATGTGATTGATACCGAAATCATGGGTGTGAAATCTGATCGTGTTACTCGTGGTCATCGTTTCCATACAGAAGGCACTTTGACAGTTACAGCGCCAACTCAATATGAAACATTGCTAGAAACTGAAGGTAAAGTTGTACCAAGCTTTGCAAAACGCCAAGCAAGCATTGTTGAGCAAGTGAATAAGGCAACTGCACAATATGGTAAAGCGATCATGGAGCCTTCATTGTTAGATGAAGTGACTGCATTGGTTGAATTGCCAGTTGTATTAGTAGGTCAGTTTGAAGAGCATTTCTTGGATGTACCACAAGAAGCATTGATTTCTACGATGCAAGATAATCAAAAATATTTCCCAATCGTGGATAATGATGGCAATTTAACGCGTTATTTCTGCTTTGTGAGTAATATTGAAAGTGAAAACCCACAAGAAGTGATCAGTGGTAATGAGCGTGTCATTCGCCCTCGTTTCAGTGATGCAGATTTCTTCTGGAATTCGGATAAGAAAATTCCTTTGGCAGATTATTTGCCTCGTTTAGCAACTACAATTTTCCAAACACAATTGGGTTCACAAAAAGATAAAACTGATCGTGTGGGCGCATTGAGTACTGTGATTGCAAAATCAATCGGTGCGGATGTTGATGTAGTTTCAAAATCTGCTGAATTATACAAATCAGATTTATTGAGCAACATGGTGCAAGAATTCCCAGAGTTACAAGGTATTATGGGTCGTTATTATGCACTTGAACAAGGTTTGGATGCGTGCATTGCTCATTCATTGGAACAAGTTTATTGGCCAAAATTTGCAGGCGATCGTTTACCTGAAACTAAAGAAGCTCAAGCATTAGCCATTGCAGAGCGTTTAGACACAATCGTAGGTATTTTTTCGATTGGCCAAATCCCAACAGGTTCACGTGACCCGTACAGCTTGCGTCGTGCAGCACTAGGTATTTTGCGTATTTCAGTGGAGCAAAATGTTGATTTATACTTGAAAGATTTAATCAATGTTGCTTACTTGAACTTACCTGCGGAATTACAAAATCCAGAAGTTGAAGCTAAAGTATTGAACTATATTTTAGAAAGAATGAAGGCTTATACAGCTGAGTTAGGTATTGCACACGATACATTCGAATCCATTTCTGCATTGGAATTGAATAATCCTTTAGATATTTTGCGTCGTTTGAATGCGATCACTGAATTCAGAACAACTGAAGCAGCACATAGTTTGATTCAATCTAACAAGCGTATTTCTAATATTTTAGAGAAAAACTTGAAAGATCAAACAGCAATGGTTGTAAATGCTGATTTGTTGAATGAAGATGCTGAAAAAGTGTTATTCAAGGCGATCACAGAAATTGCACCAGCGTTAGAAAAATCAACGGCTGAGCATAACTATGTGGAAACATTATCACATTTATCAACATTGGCAGGCCCATTGGATCAATTCTTCACAGATACGATGGTGATGTGTGATGATTTAGCTGTGCGTGAAAACCGTTTGCATTTGTTGAATCGTATTCGCCAATACTTCAAAGCAATGGCTGACTTGTCCTTGTTGCAAGACATTTAATATGTTGCCAAAGCTCGTCATTCTCGATCGAGATGGGGTTATTAATTACGATAGCCCTGATTATATTAAATCACCTGAAGAATGGATTCCGATTGAATCGAGCCTTCAGGCGATTCGGTTGTTGAATGAACATGGAATCTTGGTTGGCGTTGCTAGCAATCAACGTGGCGTTGGCCGCGGTTTATATGATGAAGCAACGCTCGCTTTGATCACTGAAAAAATGTATCAAGCTTGTGCTGATGTTGGTGCGCATATTGATGCTTGGCGTTATTGCCCAGCATTGGAGCGTACGCATCCTGATCACAAGCCTAATCCTGGAATGTTGCTATCCATTATGGATGAGTTCAATATTTCACCGCAGGATGATTCAGTCTATTTTGTGGGTGATAAATTGAGTGACGTAGAAGCTGCAATCAATGCCCAATGTTTGCCGATTATGGTGGAAACAGGCTATGGTAAAGAGAGCAGTGCAGAAGCAATCGCACAATATCTAGATTTACCCATTTATACAAATTTACTCGCGTTTGTCGAAGCGCTATTAAAGGATGATTAGTATGATTCAATGGATTCGCTCGTTAATCTTTTTTATCTTATTAATGGTAATTGCCGTTATTTTTATTCCATTTATGATTATCTATTCATATTGCGTATCAGAACGACGTTATTATCCAATTGTAAGATTATGGTGTGCTTTATCACTATTTTTATTACGCATCACAACAGGCGTGAAATATCGTGTTAATGGCATTGAAAACATTGGCTTGATTAAAGATCACCCTGCGGTAATTATTTCTAATCATCAATCCACTTTTGAAACATTTCTATTTCCAGTAATTTTTCCTACGTATTGTTTTGTTTTGAAAAAAGAGTTGTTGAGAATCCCGCTATTTGGGCAAGGTTTAGCTCGANTATCTTATTAATGGTAATTGCCGTTATTTTTATTCCATTTATGATTATCTATTCATATTGCGTATCAGAACGACGTTATTATCCAATTGTAAGATTATGGTGTGCTTTATCACTATTTTTATTACGCATCACAACAGGCGTGAAATATCGTGTTAATGGCATTGAAAACATTGGCTTGATTAAAGATCACCCTGCGGTAATTATTTCTAATCATCAATCCACTTTTGAAACATTTCTATTTCCAGTAATTTTTCCTACGTATTGTTTTGTTTTGAAAAAAGAGTTGTTGAGAATCCCGCTATTTGGGCAAGGTTTAGCTCGATTGCATCCAATTGCAATTGATAGATCTGAAGGTAGAGAAGCGCTCAAGATGATGATTGCTAATACTAAGTCGCGATTAGAAGAAAATATTTCTGTGATTATTTTCCCTGAAGGCACGCGAGTTGCACCAGGTGAATCTTTGCCTTATAAAAACGGAGCATTTTTGGTTGCTTCTAAATTAAAAGCGCCCGTGTTACCTGTCAGTGTTAATTCAGGTTTAGCATGGCCAAGAGGGCAGCTTTTAAAGAATAAAGGCACGATTGATATCACAATTGGTGAATTGATTGAGAGCGAAGATAAAAGTGTGCAAGAGTTGAATGATGCAACTTATGCTTGGATTAAGGCAAATGAACGAACGACGTTGGCAAAGTAATGGCAAAGCAACAGAAACATACCGTTAGAATCATTGCGGGTGATTATCGCACACGTTTATTGGAAGTTGTGGATCGTGATGGCTTGCGCCCAACGGGCAATCGCATGCGTGAAACATTGTTTAACTGGTTGCAACCTTTTCTGTATGGCTCGCGTTGTTTGGATCTATTTGCAGGCAGCGGTGCATTAGGATTAGAAGCATTGTCTCGTGGCGCACATGCTGTGACTTTCAATGAAAAAGATCGAGAAGCTTTTCAGGTATTACGTAAAAATGTTGAAGGTATCTGTAAAGAGAAAGATCGCTTTCAATTAATGAATATCGATGCAATTCAGTTCTTATCCAAGCATACCGAAGAATTTTCAATGATCTTTTTAGATCCGCCATTTGGCATGCCAGAGTTATTGATGAAATCAGTAGAGTTAATCAATACGATGCCAATTTATCAAAGTGTGAAATATTTAGTGGTTGAGCGGTCAATCCAAATGCCAGCAATTCAATTGGATGGTTTCGTGGTTCATCGTGAAATGAGAACAAAAGAATCGAATTTATCTTTATTTGTTCGATCGTCTTGAATATAACATTGCACTGTAACCAATCACCGCGGATAACGTAGATTTGATGATTCCTGGCACGATGAAAGGAATCATCACCACATCGATCACTTTCATCATAGATAAATCTTTGCTGATATATAACCAAGTACAACCAAAAACTAGCGTGATGAATGTTGCCAATAAATTGGCAGCAATAAAAGCGATCAGCTTTTTAGAGAAATTCAGGCATGTTCGTACAGTGATCACATAGAAAATAAAGCCCACAAGAAAACCGCCTGTTGCGCCAATGATGGTATCGATGCCACTTTTCTGATTAGCAAAAACTGGTAAGCCTAATGCGCCTAATAATAAATAACCTAAGACAACAGCTAATCCAATTCTGAGTGAAAAAATAGATGCAATAATGCCAATAGCTAGAGTTTGTCCTGTAATTGGAATCATGCCAATGGATATGGATAATTGAGCAAATAGGCTTAGAAAAGCGATTAAAATAAGTATTAATGCTGTTGTTTTCAGGTAATTTTGTGACTTGTTCATGATTTAGTAAACTTAAACTTTAAAATCAAAGTTTACTTGAAATGAATCACCTAAACAATATGCTTAAAGAAGACTTTAGAGTTTCTTGTGTAATCGTATACAGCTAGTTTGTCTTTAGGTAGATCGATGATTTTAGCTTCTTTAAAGCCATTACCCATAAACCAGTGTGCAGTTTGTGTTGTGAGTAAGAAAATAGAATTAAAACCATCTTCTTGTGCTTTATGCTCCACAAATTGCATCAATTGATTTGCTTTTTTGCCTTTGCGATAATCAGGGTGAACAATGAGGGAGGCTAGCTCTGTCGTTTTCTCTTCAGGATAAGGATAATACGCAACGGCACCGATGAGCGAGTTATCACGGAACATTAAATAGAAGTTGTGAATATCTTTTTCTAAATCTTGAATGCTACGTTTTTTCAGTGTGCCATCATCTTCTAAAGGCTGCATTAAAGCTTTCAATGCTTGAATATCTGTCAACTCAGCTGGCTTGATTTCATCATAAGGTTCATTGGTAATCATCGAGCCAACACCATCTCGTGTTAGAAGCTCAATGATTAATTCACCTTCAGTCGCTTTATTCAATAAATGAATACGATCTACACCATGTTCAATGGCAGGAATACTATTTTTAATTAATGCACGAGTGTTGTTTGGTAGATTGCTATCTTGGCACAGTAACTTTGCTTGAGTTGCATTCATTTCTCGTGGCAAATTTTCATGTTCTGTGAGAATCATGAGTTTCTGGCATTGTAAGCTACTTGCAATTTTTTCTGCCATTTCCAGACCATCCATGATGAATGTTTCACCCGTTGGCGCAAAACCAAACGTTGGAATGATGAGGCAAGATGCACTTTCTAAAATATGATTGAGCAGTTCTTTCTTAATGCTTCTCGCTTTGCCAAAGAAACCATAATCTGTACCGTTGTGAATGCCATAAGGCTTAGTTGTCACAGCGCTACTGGAAACAATTGCAGAGTTGATTTGGTATTGATAAAACGCTTGGTTGAGCAGAACTTCAGTTTTGCGCTGAGTAACTTGCGTTTTAATGAGAAATTCTTCTAATTTCTCTTCGGATTCTATGACAAAAGGCTGCCCAATTGCATGTGTTGGCGCGATCAGAATAATTTTGATATTGAGCGCGCAAAGTAGGGCGATATCTTTAGCGATGGTGCTTGATTGCTCTTGCGAGACTTGATCCAATAAAACAACAAAAGTACTACCTGAATAGGTATGAAAATATTGTCCTGCATCGTGCAGTACTTTTAGTATTGTTTGATTGAGCATATTACATGAACTCATCCCAAAGTTTTTGGATGCGCTCAGGTAACTGCATTGGATCGAAAGGCTTAGTTAAAACCCCTAATAATTTTGGTGGTTTAGCTTCAGAATATGCAGCAAAGTTTGCATTCGCAGTTAAGAAAATTGCTGGTGTTGAAGCATATTGTGGTTGCTTGTGTAATTCAGCTAAAACTTCTGGGCCACTCATGCCTGGCATCATCACGTCAATTAAAAACAGTTGTGGCGCAAAACCATCAACTTTTTCTAAAGCTTCGGCGCCAGAGTTACAAGCCAATACTTCAAAGCCTCCAACTTCTGAAAGAGAAAACTCGATGATGCTGAGGATATCTTGGTCATCATCAATACATATAATTTTAGTTAGTGGTGCTGCCATTAGTATTCTCCAATTCATCAATATAGCGCATGTTTTCTTACTATATACTATATGACTAATAAAATAAATTTTGAGTTTTGTATGATCAAACTACCTTATATTATTCTCGGGTCGTGGGCGAGAAAAAGATCAGACCAATAGATTGCTTCTCTAACTCTTGGTGTAACCAATTTCAGTGCTTGCGCGCGGGTTGCCCATATCCAATCATTGTGTTCAGGATGTCCTAATTCAGGATTCACAGGCAATGATATCTCATTTCTTTGTGTTTCTGCTAAGTGATAGCGTGCGATTTTCTTACCTTTAAAGTAAGCAGGTGTTTGATAAAAATCAAACCCCCAGCGGAAGTTCAAATCTGTGATTGTTGTCTCTTCTTGGACTTCTCTTATTGTTGCTTCAATTGCACTTTCACCCAGTTCAACTTGTCCTTTAGGAAAATCCCAAAAATTGTAAGCTTTCAGTAATAAATACCGAAAGCTTTTATTTTCTAAGCGCACAATGATCGCACCCGAAGAGAAGATCTCAACATCATCACTCCAATGTTTATCTTCATATTGCATGGGCGCTCTCTTATTGTTGTTAGTGATAGGCTGGGCTAAGTTCACGGACTGCGTCCACCATAGCTTTTACGTTTTCAGGATCGATGCCAGGGAAAATACCGTGACCCAAGTTGAAAATGTGACCGCCACCTACGCCGAATTTATCCAATACTTTCTTAACTTCAGCGCGAACAACTTCAGGATTGCTTAACAATACAGCTGGATCCATGTTCCCTTGCAATACAACTTTGTTACCAATCAATGCACGAGCGTGATCCAAATCTGTCATCCAATCTAAGCCAACTGCATTTGCGCCAACGTTTGCTTGTTCAGATAGCCATGCACCACCATTTTTTGTGAAAATAATGGATGGGATTTCTTGGTTTTTATAAGTTTTGATCAAGCCATTGAGGATTTTTTGTGTGTAACGTAAAGAGAACTCTTTGTAGCACTCTTTGCTTAATAATCCACCCCAAGTATCGAAGATTTGTACAGCAGCAACGCCATTCACAATTTGTGCATTTAAATAGTCAATCACAACATCTGCTAACTGATCTAATAGAGCATGTAATAATGCTGGGTTTGTATACATTAAACCACGAATTTTTGTGTATTCTTTACTTGTTGAACCTTCTAGCATATAAGTTGCTAAAGTCCATGGGCTGCCAGAGAAGCCGATTAATGGTACGCGATTGTCTAATTCTTTAACGATCATGCGTACTGCATCCATTACGTAACCTAGCTCTTCTTCCATCCCAACTTTGCGAAGATTTCTGATCTCTGCTTCAGTTGTTAATGGTTTTCTGAAGATTGGGCCTTTGCCTTCTTCAAATGTTAAGTCCAATCCCATTGCATCAGGAATCGTTAAGATGTCAGAGAAAAGAATTGCAGCATCAAAACCGAAACGATCTATAGGTTGTAAAGTCACTTCTGTTGCCAATTCAGGCGACATGCAAAGGTTCATAAAGTTACCAGCTTTTGCACGTGTTGCACGGTACTCTGGTAAATAACGACCTGCTTGGCGCATCATCCAACAAGGAGTCTTGTATGTTTGCTCTCGCAGAAGTGTTTTAATGAAACAATCATTTTTATAACTCATTACGCTCATTCCTTAAAAATTAACCTGTGTAGTCTACCACGAAAAGACCGAATCTTGTAGTTGATACATCGCTATTAAATACAGCTTAATATTTGAAAAAAATTGAATTTTTTAAATCTATATGGTATAAAGCCGTGCTTAGTTTTGGTTTCTTAATTAAAGATCTGAACTAAGCATTTAATAAACGACTCACAAGCTGAACTGTTTAAGTGTTGGGTGCTGATAAAGTCCGCTTAAATATGCTTGGAGGCTCAACCCTAAATTTTAAAGGATAAAATATGTCAAACGTTACTATGCGCGATATGCTAGAAGCTGGTGTTCACTTCGGTCACCAAACACGTTACTGGAACCCACAGATGAAAAACTACATCTTTGGCGACCGTCAAAAGATTCATATCATCAACTTAGAAAAAACTGTTCCATTATTTGAAGATGCAATGAATGCAATTTCAAGCATTGCTGCAAAAAATGGCCGTATTATGTTTGTTGGTACAAAACGTGCAGCACAAGAAACTATCGCAGCTGAAGCAACGCGTGCAGGACAACCATACGTTGATCACCGTTGGTTAGGTGGTATGTTGACTAACTTCAAAACAGTGAAAAACTCTATCAAGCGTTTACGCGAAATTGAAGCAATGAAAGAAGATGGTTCTATCGAACGCTTCAACAAGAAAGAAGGCATCATGCTTGCTCGTGAATTAGAAAAATTAGAGCGCAGCTTGGGTGGTATCAAAGATATGCCTTCTATTCCTGATGCATTGTTTGTAATCGATGTTGGTTACGAAAAAAATGCTGTTGCAGAAGCTCGTAAAATGGGTATTCCTGTAATTGGTATCGTAGATACAAACAACTCACCAGAAGGTGTTGATTATGTTATCCCTGGTAACGATGATGCGATCCGTGCAATCCAATTGTACGCAAAAGCAGCAGCTGATGCTGTAATCGCGGGCCGTGGTTCTAACGCTAAATTGGCTGCTGAAGTTATCGAAAAAGATGGCTACGTAGAAGCTGAAGCTACAGAAGCATAATCAGTCTCAACAGATTGTTTTCAAGCATTGAGTAAGAGTCGCCCGTTTCTTGGGCGCTTTTATTTTAGAGATATTCATTAATTAATGAGGTTATAAAATGTCAAATATTACTGCTGCAATGGTTAAAGAACTCCGTGAACGTACTGGTTCAGCGATGATGGATTGTAAAAAAGCATTGACTGAAACTAACGGTGACATGGAAGCGGCTATCGATTTGATGCGTAAAAATGGTTTGGCAAAAGCTGACAAGAAATCTGATCGTGCTGCGGCAGAAGGTTTATTGTTGGTTCGTCAAAACGCTTCAAAAGCTTTGATCTTAGAAGTTAACTGTGAAACAGACTTCGTAACTAAGAACGAAGACTTCTTGAAATTTGCTAACGACGCTGCTGATATCGCGTTGAATAGCGATGTAACAACAGTTGAAGAATTAGGTGCGCAAGCATTGAACGGTTCTACAGTTGATGAAGTTCGTAAAGGTTTAATCGCTAAAATCGGCGAAAACATGAACGTACGTCGTTTAACAGTATTGAACGCAACTGGCATTTTAGGTGGTTACGTTCACGGTGGTCGTATTGCTGCAATCGTTGAAGTTGAAGGTGGCGACGAAGATTTAGCAAAAGACGTAGCAATGCACATTGCTGCTGCTAACCCAGTTTGCATCGATGCTTCTGAAGTTCCAGCTGAATTATTGGATCGTGAGCGCGATATCTACTCAGCACAAGCTGCTGAATCAGGTAAGCCAGCTGACATCGTTGAAAAAATGGTTGAAGGTCGTATCCGTAAGTACTTAGAAGAAGTTACTTTGGAAGGTCAAGCATTCATCAAAGATCCAGACATGAGCGTTGGTAAATTGTTGAAATCTAAATCAGCTAAAGTTAAAGCGTTTGTACGTTTTGAATTAGGTGAAGGCGTAGAAATCACAACAATCGACTTCGCTACAGAAGTTATGGCTCAAGCAGGTTTGAGCAAGTAATTTAAACTTAAGTTTAAATTAGCGAGCAAAGAGCGTCTGATTATTCAGGCGCTTTTTTGTTGTTGGCTATTTTATTCATTGTTCTTATATTAATCATGTTTTTATTATTTTATATTGTAGGGCATTATGAACTTCTCAGAACCACTATTGATTATTAAGGCATTTAGTAAACGTGAATATATGGAGGATTTCTTGAATGGTAATCTCTATATGAATAATTTGTCTTTCTTTAGAAAGGAAGATATATCGGGTGAATTAAGAGATGATGCTTTAGAAGGGGTAACTCTTGTTAAGAGCTCCAAGCATGGTTACGATGACATCAATGGATGGGACGGAAATTAAGCCAATTGAAAATATTGTTTTTAGTAATTTCGCCGTAGATTATCAGAAAATATTTTGCTGTTATGGCATTAAAGCATTGGATGTATATCAAAATAATTGCAGTGTAATAGATTTATTCCCAATTGAGGCATTATCAGGCTTAGGGCCTTATTTTGTACTTGTTGTAAATGTTGGGAGTTTTTTAGATAGATTTGAAAAAGCGTGTGAACGAGAGAAACACTTAGGTTTTCATTATGATTTTGTTGATTATGTGGAATTGTCTAATGATATATATATGCGAGAAAGAGATTTATTTTCTGCATGTTTCTCTAAGGATGTAAAGTTTAGTCATCAGAAGGAATTTCGGTTTGCTATTCCACCTTCTTCTTCAGAAGATACAGCGCCTAAATTGTTAAATATTGGGAAGATAGATGATATTGCTCGATCTTTTCATGGTGTAGATAATCTAAAAAATGCAGAACTTAATTTTAGTAGGTTTGAATTTACATTTGAGCCATAAAAAATCCTGCCGAGCAAAGCAGGGCAGGATGATTTAAGTTAATTGTTAAGAATTAATCTGTGAAGATTATTTCTTCAATTGATTCATGATGAATTCAACCGCAGAATCTACAGGGATAAATGTGCTTTCTGCATCTTTACGGCCTTTGTATTCTAGTTCGTTGTTTTTCAAGCCACGTTCACCGATCACTAAACGATGCGGTACGCCGATTAACTCATGGTCATTGAACGCATTGCCTGGGCGAATATCACGATCTTCCAATAATACTTCAACGTCCAATGCTAAGAATTCTTTATACAATTTATCTGCCAATTCTTTCACAACTTCTGATTTGTGATAGTTCATTGGGATCAAAGATAATTTGAATGGTGCCATTGCATCTGGCCAGATAATGCCTTTATCGTCATGAGATTGCTCAATCGCAGATGCAACAATACGAGTTACACCGATGCCATAACAACCCATTTCCATGAAAGTTTGTTCACCATTTTCATTCACAACCGAAGCATTCATCGCAGTACTGTACTTATTGCCCAGTTGGAAGATATGACCAACTTCGATCCCACGAATAAACTTGACTGTTCCTTGCCCATCTGGAGAAATATCACCTTCTTCGATATTGCGGAAATCATGCGTGCCTGAAAGTGGTAGATCACGTTCAAAGTTTACGCCAACATAATGGAAGCCATTTTCATTAGCGCCACAAATGAAGTCGCTTTCTGAATATAAAGCATGATCAAACAATACAGGAATTGGTAAATTGACAGGGCCAATAGAGCCAGGTGAAACACCTAATTTTTCAATGATTTCAGCATCTGTTGCGAATTGTACAGGGTTTGCAATGCCTTTAAAGTTACCTGCTTTTACTTCATTTAATGAATGGTCGCCACGTAAGCAGATTGCGATTAAGCTACCATCTTCTGCATGAACAATTAATGTTTTCGTGATTTTGGCAATCGGCACATTTAATTGTTTTGCAACATCTTCTACTGTGCGTGCATTTGGTGTCGCCACTTTTTCAAATGCTTGTTGTGGTGCTGCATATTTTGCGCCAGCATTTGTTTCAGCACGTTCAATGTTTGCTGCATATGTAGATTCTGTTGAAATTACAATTGCATCTTCACCTGAATCAGCCAACACATGGAATTCTTGTGAACGATCACCACCAATTGCACCTGAGTCAGCTAATACAGCACGATACTCCAATTGCAAGCGATCAAAAATCGCAGAATATGTGCGATACATGTTTTGGTATTCAGCTTCCAATGATGCAGTATCAATGTGGAATGAGTAAGCGTCTTTCATCAAGAATTCGCGGGAACGCATTACACCGAAACGTGGGCGAATTTCATCACGGAATTTCCATTGAATTTGATAAAAGCTGATTGGCAATTGACGATAGCTTTTTAATTCTTGGCGCGCAAAGTCTGTGATTGCTTCTTCATGCGTTGGGCCTAAGCAATAATCATTTTCGTGGCGATCTTTCAATGTTAGTAATTGCTTACCAAATTGATCCCAACGACCTGTTTCTTTCCATAATTCAGCAGGAATCACTGAAGGCATTAATACTTCTAGGCTACCAGATTTATTCATTTCTTCGCGCACAACATTTTCAACTTTATGCAAAACGCGTAAACCTAACGGTGACCAAGTATACAAGCCTGATGCCAAACGGCGGATCATGCCTGATTTGATCATTAACTGATGTGAGATGATCTCAGCATCTTTTGGGAATTCCTTAGTGGTACTCAATGGAAAATGAGAGGTTTTCATATGTGGCTTTCTCAGAAAAAGTGTGACAAAAAAATGGAGCGCCAGCGCTCCATTTATATATAGAACTAAACACAGACTATTGTAAACAATATTTCTCTAAATTATCTATAGTTGTCTTGTATTGATCTTGAATATGTTCAGGAGAAATACGAGTTTGCGTGCCTGATTGAGCAACTAACAATAATTGATCAAATTCACCATTTTCTAACGCTGTAAAAGTTTCTAGATTTTTATGGATGATTTGGCAATAAGTCATTGCTGAAGGATCCAAAGCTTCTGCTGCAACTGTTACGCCTGTTGAAGTTTTCTTTCTATCTGCTGGATCAAAAGTTTTCTTTTCTTCAATTTGTATCAGCACTGCTTGTGTTGGTTGCATGATATTGAGATTTTTCACATCTTTTGCTGAATTATCAATATGAGGTTGATCTTTGTCAAAGTTTAGAATTTGTTGACGAGCTTCATCTGGTGCGTATTCTGTGTAGTGAACAACGCCTTTGCTATCAGTCCAACGATACATTTGCTGAGCTTGTGCTACAGTAGATGCGGCGATGAATAGCATGCACAAATATAGGGTTTTTTTCATAATAGTTAGCTATTTAGTCATTAATGTTAGTATGATGATTTTATCATACTATTAATCTTGTGCGTTATCCAAATAATATTGTGCAAGCACAGACCAATAAACGCCGCCATATAATAAATTGCGATCATCAAAATCAAATCCTGCATTATGAAGTTTATTAGTGGATGAATCAGGGCCATTACCAATATAGAAATATGAACCTTTTTGGTCAGCTAACATGAAGCCAAAATCTTCTGCGCCCATGGATGGTGCTTTTTCTGTTGAAATTGCTTCTGCTTTGAATAGTGTTTGAGCAGCTTTCAGTGCAATTTCAGTTTCTTTAGTATGGTTTACGGTTGCAATATATCCATCTTGTAAGCGAACGTCAGCACGTGCACCAAAAGCAGTGCAAATACCTTCTGTAATTTCATGAATACGTTTTTTAGTTAATTCGCGAATTTTCGGATCAAAGTAGCGCAATGTGCCTGTGAGTTTAACTGTTTCAGGAATGACATTGTGTGCAGTGCCACCATGGATTGTACCAATAGTAATGATTACGCTATCAGTGGCTGCCATATTACGGGTTGGAATAGATTGAAGTGCAACGATGACTTGTGCCGCAGTGACGATTGGGTCAACGCCTTTATAAGGATGCGCAGCATGGCAGCCTACGCCATGAATATCAATCTCAATACTCACAGTACCTGCCATTTGAGGGCCATCACAGATTAAGAGTGTGCCAACATCTGCACCAGGGAAATTATGTGCAGCATAAACTGCATCGACAGGATATTTTTTAAATAGCCCAGCTTCAATTAAGTCACGAGCGCCTGCGCTATCTTCTTCATTTGGTTGGAATATTAATAGGATTTCTCCATCAAAGTCAGCTTCTTCTTGTAGGTATTTAGCTGCAAAAAGTAGCATTGCTAAATGCCCATCATGACCACATGCATGCATTATCCCAGCTTTTTTTGATTTATATGTTAGATCAGTGTTTTCGTCAATTGGTAGCGCATCAATATCTGCACGTAAACCAATTCTTTTTGAACTTGTCCCTTTTTTAATAAGTCCAACGACACCTGTTTCTAAAAATGAACGGTCAGTTTTTATGCCCCATGATTCAAGTAGCTTATTGATTTTGTCGGTTGTTGCAAACTCTTTTTTGGAGAGTTCAGGATTTTCATGAAAAAATTGACGCATTTTAATGAAGTCATTTTCATGCTTTTTGAACCACTGAATCTTTTCTTGATTTTCGTCTAGAAAGTGTAAGGTCATCGTGTCGTCGCTCCCAAATAGGTTATTTTCTGTTACTATATGGTACCTTGAAAAAGCGAAAGAGTTGAATGCTTTCTTGGTTACAATTAATATAAGTAATTAGCTTCATAAAAGCTTTTTATGCGAAATAAAGTTTTACAAGGCATGCTTGCCACCAAAAATTGATGTTTATTAGAAGAGGATAATCGCTATGATGGATTATTTACCAGTGCTTGTGTTTATTGGGTTCAGCCTCATCTTTGGGATAATACTAGTTGCGCTAGGTTATTTCCTATCTCCCAAGAAAGACAGTGTAGAAAAACTTTCACCCTATGAGTGTGGTTTTGAAGCATTTGAAGACGCACGAATGAAGTTTGATGTTAGATTCTATTTAGTGGCGATTTTATTTATAGTTTTCGATTTAGAGTTAGCATTTTTAATCCCTTGGGCAGTCGTATGGCGTGAGGTTGGAATGGTTGGTATTGCTGCTGTTTCAGTTTTCTTATTCTTGCTCGTTGTGGGATTTGCATATGAGTGGAAGAAAGGGGCATTAGAATGGGAATAGAAGGCGCTTTAGATAAAGGTTTTGTCACCACAACATTAGACAGCGCAATTAACTGGGCAAGAACAGGTTCTTTATGGCCTGTAACTTTTGGTTTAGNCGATTTTATTTATAGTTTTCGATTTAGAGTTAGCATTTTTAATCCCTTGGGCAGTCGTATGGCGTGAGGTTGGAATGGTTGGTATTGCTGCTGTTTCAGTTTTCTTATTCTTGCTCGTTGTGGGATTTGCATATGAGTGGAAGAAAGGGGCATTAGAATGGGAATAGAAGGCGCTTTAGATAAAGGTTTTGTCACCACAACATTAGACAGCGCAATTAACTGGGCAAGAACAGGTTCTTTATGGCCTGTAACTTTTGGTTTAGCATGCTGTGCAATTGAGATGATGCATACAGGGGCTGCACGTTACGACTTAGATAGATTCGGTAACTCTGTATTTAGACCATCTCCACGTCAATCAGACTTGATGATCGTTGCGGGAACGTTAACAAATAAAATGGCTGTGGCATTGCGTAAAGTTTACGATCAAATGCCAGAACCAAAATGGGTTTTATCTATGGGATCATGTGCGAATGGCGGGGGCTATTATCACTACTCATACGCAGTTGTGCGTGGTGTAGATCGCGTTGTTCCAGTAGATGTTTATGTACCAGGTTGTCCACCGACACCTGAAGCATTGATTTACGGTATTTTGCAATTGCATAAGAAGATTAAGCGTACAAGTACCATTGCGCGTTTAAGCTAGGGGGAGCCAATGTCGGTTATTTTACGACCAGAAACTATTCTGACGACATTATCGTCTGTATTGGGTGATCGAATCGTTTCAAGCAAGATCGCCAAAAATGAATTGACCATCATCGTTGATAGCGATCATTTACATGAAACCATGGAGCTATTGCACACCAATGACAAACTACCATTTGAAAACTTAATGGATGTTTGCGGTGTTGACTATGCAGCTTACGGCATCGCAGAGTGGGATGTTGAAGCAAGTAACCATGGCTTTAGCCGCGCGGTTCACGAGACATCTGTTGGGCGCAAAGAATCATCTTTAGATGAAGTGCGCAAAAACGCAGAAATGCCAAATCGTTTCGCAGCCGTTTATCATCTACTATCTGTGAAATGTAATGCGCGAGTCCGCATCAAAACATTCATGAAAGATGATAACTTTCCAATGGTTGATTCAGTGAATGATATTTATAAAAGTGCCAACTGGTTTGAGCGTGAAGCGTTCGATCTATTTGGCATTATTTTTAATGGTCATCCAGATTTACGTCGTATCCTAACTGACTACGGTTTCATTGGTCATCCATTACGCAAGGATTTCCCATTAACAGGCCATGTGGAAATTTGGTATGACCCAGAGTTAGAAAGAGTGGTTTATCAGCCAGTGAGTATTGAGTCTCGCGTTGTGATCCCTCGTGTGATTCGTAAAGAGGAGCAGAACTAATGGCAAATATTGAAAACTACACATTAAATTTTGGTCCTCAGCATCCTGCGGCGCATGGTGTATTGCGTCTGATTTTGGAAATGAACGGTGAAACCATTATGCGTGCTGATCCACACATTGGATTGTTACATCGTGGTACTGAAAAATTAGCGGAGGCTAAACCTTACAATCAATCGATTGGTTACATGGATCGTATGGATTACTCATCTTGTATGTGTAATGAGCACGTTTATGTGTTGGCAATTGAGAAAGCTTTGGGCATTGAAGCACCGATTCGTGCGAAATATATCCGTACTTTATTCGATGAAATCTATCGCTTACAAAATCACTTAATGTGGTTGGGCGCACATGGTATCGATTTGGGTGCGATGGGTATGTTTTTGTACTGCTTCCGTGATCGTGAAGATTTGATGGATATGTGTGAAGCTGCAACAGGCGCACGTTTGCACCAATTCTATTATCGCCCAGGCGGTGTTGCAAAGGACATTCCTGATGAAATGCCTAAATATGAAGTAAATAAATTCCGTAATCAGAAGAAAGTGGATCGCTTGAATAAGCCACGTGAAACATTCTTGGATTTTGTTAGAGATTTTACAGTTCGTTTTGATCAGCATTTAGAAGAATACAAAACATTATTGTTTGAAAATCGGATTTGGAAACAACGTGTTGTTGGTATTGGTCAAGTAACTGCGGAAGATGCAATGAACTTAGGCTTAACGGGCCCAATGTTGCGCGCTTCGGGTGTTGCTTGGGACTTACGTAAAACTCAGCCATATGCAGCTTATGAATATTTAGATTTTGATATTCCAGTGGGCAAAGAGGGCGATTGTTATGATCGTTTCTTGGTTCGTTGGGAAGAAATGCGCCAATCTAATCGCATTATGAAGCAATGTGCTGATTGGTTAGAGAAGAATCCTGGTCCTGTAATGCTAGAAGATAGCGTTGTATCTCCACCAAAACGTGCTGAAATGAAAGAGTCGATGGAAGATCTGATTCAACAATTTAAGTTGTATTCAGAAGGTTATTGCGTTCCTGAGGGGGAAGTTTACGCGGCAATCGAGCATCCAAAAGGCGAAATGGGCGTTTATCTTGTATCAGATGGTGCAAATAAACCATACCGTGTAAAAGTTCGTCCAGCAGGTTTCCCACATTTAGCAGCATTAGAGACTTTGACAAAAGGTCACATGTTGGGTGATGTGGTGGCGGTTGTAGGTACGTTGGACTTAGTGTTCGGCGACATTGATCGTTAAATATTGATAACTGAATTAAGGCATAGATTATGAGTGCAAAAGAAATTTTAACGGAGCGTTCACGACAAGAGATCGATAAATGGTTGAAGCATTTCCCAGAAGATCGTAAACAGTCTGCGCTTTTAGCTGCTTTAAGAGAAGTTCAGCATGATAATAATGGATATTTAACAACAGAATTGATGGATGGCATTGCCGAATACTTGGAAATTCCGCCAATCGCTGTTTATGAAGTTGCGACATTCTACTCAATGTATGAAACGAAACCTTGTGGTCGTAACTCAATTTCGATCTGCACTAACATCTCTTGTATGTTACGTGGTGGCGAGAAGATTCTTGCACACGTTGAAGGTAAGCTTGGCATTAAAGCAGGCGAATCGACAGAAGATGGTGTTTTCTACTTGAAGAAAGAAGAAGAGTGCCTGGCAGCTTGTAGTTATGCGCCAGCGATGCAGATCAATCATGTCTATTATGAAAATATCACGATCGAAAAGATCGATGAAATATTGGATGCAATTGCAGCAAGTGCAGAGAAAGGTGAACACTGATGATGAATCAAGTTTGTTATTTTACACTTGGTCATGATGAGCCGTGGTCATTAGCAACCTACGAAAAGTTAGGTGGTTATGACGCATGGCGCCGTATTCTCAACGGTGAATTAAGTCGTGATGAAGTGATTGATATGGTGAAAGCCTCTGGGCTTCGTGGTCGTGGTGGTGCAGGCTTCCCAACAGGTGTGAAATGGAGTTTCATGCCAAAAGGTGAAGGCATCACACGTTACTTAGTTTGTAACTCGGATGAATCTGAGCCAGGCACTTGTAAAGATCGTGATATTTTACGCTTTAACCCACATGCTTTGGTTGAAGGTATGGCGATCGCAAGTTATGCAATGAATGCGCGTCATTCATATAACTATATGCGTGGTGAGTTCTTGGATGAGCCAGCAATTCGCTTCCAAAATGCATTAGATGAAGCATATGCAGCAGGATTACTCGGCGAAAATATCAAAGGCACAGGCATTTCTGTGGATATTCACCCTGCAATTGGTGCAGGTGCTTATATCTGCGGTGAAGAAACAGCATTGTTAGAATCATTGGAAGGTAAAAAAGGCCAGCCACGATTCAAGCCACCATTCCCTGCAGCTGTGGGTTTATATGGCAAACCAACAACGATCAATAATACTGAATCATTATCGTCAGTTGGCCGTATTATTCGTAATGGTCCTGAATGGTTCTCTGGTTTAGGTATTCCAGGTGCTGGTGGTCAAAAGCTATTTGCAGTTTCTGGTCATGTTGAAAAACCAGGCAACTATGAAATCAATATGGGCACATCTTTTGCTGATTTATTGGCATTATCAGGTGGTGTTTGGAAAGGCCGTAAATTAAAAGCTGTGATTCCAGGCGGATCATCTGTACCTGTTGTTCCAGGTGATTTGATGATGCAAGCAAATATGGATTATGACTCAATTGCTAAAGTCACAGGTTCAATGTTAGGTTCTGGCGCTGTGATCGTGATGGATGAAACAACAGATATGGTTAAAGCATTGCGTTGCTTATCTCGTTTCTATTTCAGCGAATCATGTGGTCAATGTACACCATGTCGTGAAGGTACAGGTTGGTTATATCGTGTTCTTGATCGTATTTTGCAAGGCAAAGGCGTTCCTGAAGATTTGGAACGTTTAGAGCATATTGCAAATAACATCGGTGGACGTACGATCTGTGCACTTGGGGATGCAGCAGCAATGCCAGTGTTGAGTTTCATCAAACACTTTGGTCATGAGTTTGCATATTATATTGAACATGGTAGATCTATGGTTGAAGGAGCGAATAATGACTGATAAGCAGATGCTCTCTATCGAAATAGATGGCAAAAAATATGATGTAGAAGCAGGGCGCTCTGTGATTGAAATCGCAGATGAAGTTGGTGTGCCAATTCCTCGTTTCTGTTATCACGATAAATTGTCTATCGCTGCAAGTTGCCGTATGTGTTTGGTGGACATTGAAAGAATGCCAAAACCAATGCCAGCGTGTGCGACTCAAGTTTCTGATGGCATGATCATTCGCACACGCAATGAAAAAGCGCGTGCAGCACAGAAATCTGTGATGGAATTTTTATTGATTAACCATCCTTTAGATTGCCCTGTGTGTGATCAAGGTGGTGAATGTGAATTACAAGACAACTCAGTAGGTTTCGGTAGCCAACATTCAATGTACATCGATGAAAAGCGCCATTACGAAAAAATCGATATTGGCCCATTAGTAGAAACATTCATGAATCGCTGTATTCAATGTACACGTTGTGTGCGTTATGGCGAAGAAGTTGCAGGCTTACGTGAATTGGGTGGCGTAGATCGTGGTGATCGTTTAGAGATCACAACTTATGTGAAACACTCATTATCATCAGAAGTTTCAGGCAACATTATTGATTTGTGTCCAGTCGGTGCTTTGACAGCAAAACCTTCTAAATTCCAAGCAAGACCTTGGGAATACAAAAAGAATGATTCTGTAAGCATTCATGATGGTCTAGGTACAAATACTTCAATTCATACATTGCGTGGCAAAGTTGCTCGTGTGGTTTCACGTGAAAATGAAGCAATCAATCAAGTTTGGATCTCAGATCGTGATCGTTTCAGCTATGAAGCAAACTTCAGCGTTGATCGTGCGAAATCACCAATGATCATGAATGAGAAGAAAGCATTAGAGCAAGTGGATTGGATCAACGGCTTGAAAGCAACTCGTATGGCAATTGAAGGTGCTGTACAGAAATTGGGTGCGGATCAAGTGGGTATCTTTGTTTCACCATCTGCAACAGTTGAAGAGCAGTTCTTAACGAAGCAATTGGCTGATCAATTAGGTATCAAAAAAATTGATTCACGCTTTAGACAAGTGGATTTCAGCAGTGATTCAGTTGAACCTACATTCCGTTCACTTGGCGTTGCGATTAAAGATGTGAAATCTTTAGATTCCATTTTCTTAGTGGGCGCTGATCCAAGAATGGAAGTGCCAGTATTGGCAATCGACATTCGTGAAGCTGTGAAAAACGGTGCGAAAGTTGCATTGTTGAACACTTACGATACTGATCAATTGCATCCGACAGAAGCAGTAATTGCGGCACCGAATCAATGGGTGAACGTGCTAGCTAATGTATTGGCAGCTATTTCTCAGAAGATGCAAAAAACTGTTGCGCCTGAATTGGCGAGCATTGTTGAAAAAGCAAGCAGTGATGCGAGATCAATTGAGATCGCAAACATGTTTGGCAATGACAATAAGCAGTGGATTGTATTAGGTAAAGATGCTGTATCTAATCCTGACTTTTCAGTGATTCGTGCTCTTTGCCAAAATATTGCAGAGATTTCTAATGGTGCATTTGGCTACATCGCAGAAGGTGCGAATATGTCAGGCGCTTCATTGATGGGTGTTGCGAAAGGCAATACACATGCAATGATCGAAAATCCATTGAAAGCTTATATCTTAGTAGGGGCGATTGATCCTGAACATGATTTCATTGAGCGTAAAGCTGTAATGAAAGCGTTGAAGCAAGCGGAATTGGTTGTGGCGATGACACCATTTGTTTCTGAAGCATTGCGTGATGTGGCAACGATCATTTTGCCAGCAGCAGCTTGGGGCGAAACGGATGGTAGCTTGATGAACTTAGAAGGCAAATTGCAAACTGTGAAAGCAGCAGCAGAGCCAAGTTTTGAATCTAAGCCATTATGGAAAATCTTGCGTGTATTGGGTAACGAATTTGAGTTCTCAGGTTTTGATTATGTTCATTGTTCAGATGTATTGGCAAAATGTGCAAATCAATTAGCAACAAATGCTCATACAAACTTCATGTCATACGCAAAAGATTTGAATTGGAAAGCAGCAGAACAAACAGGATTAGTTGCTGTACCAATGGAATCCATCTATTCAACGGATGCTTATGTGCGCCGTGCACCAGCATTACAAGCAACACCATTGGCAGCGCGCAAGCGTGTTGTGGGTAATGAAGCAGTGAATCAAACACAATGGGTTTTGGAAGGTCAAGAATTCAATGTGCGTTCAACAGCGAAGATGGCGGCCAACTGCTTAAGAATCCCAAGGGAGTTTGGTTTAATGATTGATTATTATGAAGCGATCGAGGGGTAAATAATGGAAATTATTAAAGCAATTATTTTTTACCCTCTCGTTTGGGCGCTTTTGAAAACATTGGCGGTTGTTTTGCCAGTGGTGATTGCGGTTGCATATATGACATATGCAGAACGCCGTGTTTTGGCAGTAATGCATACACGTTTAGGTCCAAACCGTGTCGGTCCATTTGGTTTACTACAGCCATTTGCTGACTTAATCAAAATGATCTTTAAAGAGTGGGTGATTCCATCTGCTGCGAATAAAGTATTTTTCGTATTGTCACCAATCATCATCGTAACGACAGCTTTTGCTGCATGGGCAGTTGTACCATTTGGTGATGGTTTAGTGGGCGCGAATATTGATGCAGGCATCATGTACATTTTGGCGATGACATCGTTGGGTGTTTACGCAATCATCATTGCAGGTTGGGCTTCTAACTCTAAATATGCGATGTTGAGTGCGATCCGAAGCGGTGCACAGGTGATATCTTATGAATTAGCAATGGGCTTTGCATTGATTACTGTGATCATGTTGGCAGGCTCGTTGAACTTAACGAAGATTGTAGAAGGGCAACAAGGCATGAGTATTTTGAGATGGTATTTCATCCCATTGTTCCCAATGGCTGTGTTGTACTTTATCGCAGGTGTTGCTGAAACAAACCGTGCACCATTCGACTTAGTTGAAGGTGAATCTGAAATCGTTGCAGGTTTCCACGTTGAGTATTCAGGTACAGGCTTTGCATGCTTCTTCTTAGCAGAATATGCAAATATGATCTTAGTTTCAGCGTTGGCATCACTATTATTCTTCGGTGGCTGGTTATCACCATTTACAGGTATTCCTGGTTTGGAAAGTATTCCTGTGATTGGCCAAGATGGCATTTTCTGGATGTTAGTGAAAATGGCATTCTTCCTTTTCACATACATTTGGTTGAGAGCAACATTCCCGCGCTACCGTTATGATCAGATCATGCGGTTGGGTTGGAAAGTTTTCATCCCATTGTCCATCGGTTGGATTTTCTTTGTGATCGTGTTGTACGCGCTCGGTATTAACTATTGGTTTCAATAGAGTAGGAATTAGCAATGTTTAAGAAATTAAAATCTATCTATGCAACCTTCTCTTTACTAGAATTAAGAAAAGGCTTAGCGATAACATTTCGCTATATGTTTCGTCCTAAGATAACGATCAGTTATCCTGAGGAAAAAACTCCACAATCTCCACGTTTCAGAGGCTTACACGCATTGCGCCGTTATCCAAATGGGGAAGAGCGTTGTATCGCATGTAAATTGTGTGAATCAGCATGTCCGGCACAAGCAATCAACATTGAATCAGATGAACGTGCAGATGGCACTCGCCGTACAACACGTTACGACATTGATCTATTCAAATGCGTATTCTGTGGTTTGTGTGAAGAGGCTTGTCCTGTTGATTCAATCGTATTAACACGTACTTTTGATTACCACATGGAAACAAAAGGTGACAATATTATGTGTAAAGAAAAACTATTAGCACTTGGGGATCGTTTAGAACCTCAAATCGCTAAGGATCGCGCAGCAGACGCGAAATTTCGCTAAGGAGGCTGCAGAATGTTATTAAAAATATTATTTTATGTATTCTCTTTGATCCTACTTTACGCAGCAGTGCGTGTGATTACAGCACGTAACCCTGTGACAGCAGTGATGCACTTGATTCTATGCTTTGTGACAACAGCAGCATTGTGGATGTTGATTCAAGCTGAATTCTTAGGCTTAGCACTTGTAGTGATCTACGTGGGTGCTGTGATGGTTCTCTTCCTCTTCGTTGTGATGATGATCGACGTTTCTACTGAATTAGTGAAACAAGGCTTCATTAAATACTTGCCACTTGGCATCGTATTGACGTTGATTATGATCGTAGAAATGGGCATGGTTCTAGTGGGTAAGCAATCAGTGTTCTCAGAAACTCATCCATATGCTGTGGAAGTTGTTTCATCAGCAGTTTCAGCGAGCTACAGCAATACAGCAAACTTGGGTATGTATCTATATACACACTACATTTATGCATTTGAAATTGTGGCATTGATCTTATTGGTGGGAATGATCGCAGCGATCAGCTTGACGATTCGTCCACGCCGTAGTTACACAAGATATATGCCTGTGAGCGAGCAGTTAAAAGCTAGACCAGAAGAAAGATTAAAAGTGGTGAAATTGGATGCATCTCAGTGGGAAGCTTTGCCAGTTGAAACACCAACAGCTGAGAAAGGGGAGGGCTAAGCATGCAACTATTGGCAACAGATTATATTATGCTGGCCAGTGCAGTATTCTGTATTGGTATGGCAGGCATTTTCATTAACCGTAAAAACATCGTTGTCTTATTGATGTCGATCGAGTTGATGTTATTAGCTTCCAACATCTTGTTTGTGGCATTTTCTAAGTTCTCAGGTAATTTCTTAGTACCATCTTCAGAAGATCCAGCAGGGCAAGTTTTTGTTTTCTTTGTATTAGCGGTTGCAGCTGCGGAAGTGGCGATTGGTTTAGCAATCTTGATTCAAGTTTATAGAAAACGTCAAACCATCAATGTCGATGAAATGGATGAGTTAAAAGGATAATACTATGAAGACTATCTATTTATTAATCGCATTTTTACCTTTGATTGGTGCTGCACTTGCTGGGTTAATGTGCCGCATTATTTCTAATAAAGTTGCGCATACTATTACAATTGGCTTGGTGGCTGTATCAGCAGCGTTGTCAGCATATACTTTATATGTGCATGCAACAGGCGCTGTGCCAACATTCAATGGCAATGTTTACGAATGGATGAGCGTTGGCTCGATTTCAGTGGCTGTGGGTTTCCTTGTGGATAACTTAACAGCGATGATGCTTGTGGTTGTCACGTTTGTATCGTTGATGGTTCACATCTATTCAATCGGCTATATGAAGGGCGATGAAGGTTACAATCGTTTCTTCAGCTACATTTCATTGTTCACATTCTCAATGTTGATGTTAGTGATGTCGAATAACTTAATGCAACTCTTCTTCGGTTGGGAAGCAGTAGGTTTAGTGTCATATCTATTGATCGGTTTCTGGTTCAAGCGCCCAACAGCAACTTATGCAAATATGAAAGCATTCGTTGTGAATCGTGTGGGTGACTTCGGTTTCATCGTAGGTATTGCGAGCTTGGTATATCTAACTGGCAACTTACATTACGATGATATCTTTAGTTCAGTGAGTGCAAACCCTGGTTTGTTGTCACAAACTTGGAGCTTCTTAGGCACAGAGTGGAATGTATTAACATTTGCAGCGATCTTCTTATTCATTGGTGCAATGGGTAAATCAGCACAAGTTCCATTACATGTTTGGTTACCAGATTCAATGGAAGGCCCAACACCAATCTCTGCATTGATTCACGCAGCGACAATGGTTACAGCGGGTATCTTCATGGTTTCTCGTTTATCACCAATCTTTGAGTTATCAGATGCAGCATTATCATTCATTATGATCATTGGTGCGATCACTGCATTGTTTATGGGTATTTTGGGTATCTTCCAAAATGACATTAAGCGTGTGGTTGCATATTCAACGTTATCTCAATTGGGCTATATGACAGTTGCATTGGGTGCATCAGCATACTCAGCAGCAGTATTTCACTTGATGACTCACGCATTCTTTAAAGCATTATTGTTCTTGGCAGCAGGTTCTGTGATCATTGGTATGCACCATGAACAAGATATGCGTTTTATGGGCGGTTTACGTAAGAAGATGCCAATCACATGGTTAACATGTTTGATCGGTACATTGGCATTGATTGGCACGCCATTCTTCTCAGGTTACTTCTCAAAAGATGCAATCATTTTAGCAGTAGGCAATAGCAATATCTTTGGTAGTGGCTTTGCATATTTCGCAGTGATTGCGAGTGTGTTTATTACTGCATTGTATTCATTAAGATTATATTTCTTAGTGTTCCACGGTAAAGCACGCTATAAAGTTGATCCAACATTGGATGAACATGATCACAAACAAGGTTTCTTGGCACATGAGCCACATGAATCGCCATTAGTTGTGACTGGTCCATTAATTTTGTTAGCAATTCCATCATTATTAGTGGGTATGTTTGTTGCTGGTGATTTCATCACAGGTTCTTTCTTGAAAGATGCAATTACAGTGAGCAGTGCACATGATGCAATGGCTAAAGTAGCTGAAGAGTTCCATGGTGTATTAGCAATGGGCTTACATGGCTTTATTACTTTACCAGTTTGGTTAGCAATTTTCGGTGCGGCAGCTGCTTGGTATATGTACTTGAAAAATCCAGCAGTGGAAGCAAGCTATACAGCAACATTACAGCGTACTGGTTTGATGAAGATCTTTGCTAACAAATACTACTTTGATGATATCAACCAGAAATACATTGCTGATGGTGCTGTATCTTTAGGTAGCTTCTTCTGGAAGAAAGTGGATGATCGCATCATCGATCAAACAGCTGTATATGGTTCTGCTGCTTTAATGTCTAAATTAGGTGGCGTATTTAGAAAACTTCAAACCGGTTATCTCTACCACTCTGCGTCATTAATGGCAGTTGGGTTGGTTGTATTGATGACTTGGGTAATCATTTTTAAATAAGGACATAATGATGAGTATCGAAAATATGCCTTGGTTGAGTTTAGTGATTTGGGTTCCGATCATTACAGGGATTGCAACACTACTAATTGGCGATAAAAATGCTTGCCGTGTAAGAATGTTTGCATTGGCAGCAAGTATTGTGACATTAATCGTGTCATTACCATTGTATGGCGCGTTTAACACAGAAACATACGCAATGCAGTTTGTGGAGCTGAAATCTTGGATTCCAGCGTTGAGCATCAACTATCATTTGGGTGTGGATGGTTTATCTATGCCATTCATCCTATTAACCAGCTTCATGACAGTGATTGTTGTGATTGCAGGTTGGGATGTGATTACGTATAAACGTCACCAATACTTTGGTGCGTTCTTAATCATGGCTGGTTTGATGAACGGTGTGTTTGCAGCAATGGATTCAGTATTGTTCTATGTATTCTTTGAAGCAATGTTGATTCCAATGTTCTTGATCATTGGTATTTGGGGCGGCCCGAATCGTGTTCAAGCAGCATTGAAATTCTTCTTATACACATTCTTAGGTTCAATTTTCTTATTGGTTGCAGTGATCTATTTGTACTTACAGTCAAATGGTCAAACATTTGGTATCGAAGCATTCTCACATTTAGATCTAACATTATCTCAGCAAAAATGGTTGTTGTTGGCATTCTTAGCAGGTTTTGCGGTAAAAGTACCAATGTGGCCAGTTCACACATGGTTGCCTTCAGCTCACGTTGAAGCGCCTACTGGTGGTTCTGTGATTTTGGCGGCAATTACGTTGAAAATCGGTGGTTATGGCTTCTTACGTTTCATGTTGCCAATCGTACCTGAAGGTATCGCATTCTTCGCACCAATGATCATCGCAATGAGCATTATCGCAATCATCTACATCTCATTTGTTGCTTTGGCACAAAAAGATATGAAGAAGTTGATTGCTTATTCTTCAATCGCTCACATGGGTTTTGTGACATTAGGTTTCGTATTGCCAGTTGCATTCACAGATGCACCGTTGGCAGCTAACCAAATGGCAATCCAAGGCGGTATGATGCAGATGATCTCTCATGGTTTCGTATCAGCGGCGATGTTCTTATCCATCGGTGTTTTATATGACAGAGTTCATTCACGTGAAATTGCGGATTACGGCGGTGTGATTAACCGCATGCCAATTTTCGGTGCATTCTTCATCTTCTTTGCAATGGCAAACTCAGGTTTACCAGGTACATCCGGCTTCATCGGTGAGTTCTGGGTATTATTGGCGAGCTTCCATTATGGTATCTACATCACAATTGCAGTGGCAACATCATTGATCTTGAGTGCAGCTTACAACTTATGGTTAACAAAACGCGTAATCTTAGGTGAAGCAGTGCATCAACATGTGAAAGAGTTAAAAGATATCAATTCTCGCGAATATTTCTTGTTAGCAATTTTAGCAATCTTTATTGTTCTATTAGGTGTATGGCCAGCGCCACTCGCCAATGTTATGCAGGCATCAATCGATCACCTCTTAACAAATATTACAATCATTGGTCAGCCATAGAAAGGATTAAATCATTATGAGTAGCGGATTAACTTCAATGGACTTTATTGCAATCTTGCCGGAATTAGTTCTGACAATTGCAGTGATTGGCGTCCTGTTATTGGAATGTTTTAGTAAGCAAAGTCGCATTATGACGATCCATCTTTTCAGCATGGCTTCAATTTTAGTGGCATTTGTTTTGTTGTTAACGATGGTTCCATCAGGATTAGAAAATCAATATTTTTGGAATAGCGAGATCGTTGTGAATAGCACGAATGGGCAACTCAAAAGTGCAATGCTGTTAGTTGTATTATTGGGTTTGATCTACAGCTTCCCAAAGCTATCAGAATCTAACTTAAACCATTCTGAATATTACATTTTGATCCTATTATCAACGATTGGTATGTTGGTATTGGTTTCAGCGAATACATTGTTAATGGTGTATTTAGGTTTAGAGTTAATGTCATTGCCAATGTACGCATTGGTGGCATTCAATCGTAAAGATGGCAAAGCAACAGAAGCTGCGATGAAATATTTCGTGATGGGTGCAATGGCATCAGCGATCTTATTATTCGGTATGGGCTTGTTGTACGGCGTGGGTCAATCGTTGAATTTAGAAACAATTGGCAAAGCAATGGTGGCATTAGCTTCTCAGAACTTTGATCAAAACATCTTAATTTTAACGTTCTCATTAGTATTCATTGTTGTGGGTATTGCATTCAAATTGGGTGCAGCACCTTTCCATTCTTGGGTACCAGATGTGTACGAAGGTGCACCAGCACCAGTTGCAATGTTCATTGGTGCAGCACCAAAGATTGCAGCAATCAGTATGGCTTATTCATTGTTGAAAGTGGCTGGTTATGAAGTGACATTGCAATGGCAGCAAATGTTGGCAATCGTTGCAGTGTTATCATTCATCATCGGTAACTTTGTGGCACTTCGCCAAACGAATTTGCGCCGTATGCTCGGTTATTCAGCAGTATCACATGCAGGTTTTATGTTGTTAGGTTTGTTTGCAGGTAACGATACTGGCATTCCATCTGCTGCATATTTCTATGCGATCACTTATGCATTCACAACAACAGCAGCATTTGGCTTCATTTTGTTGGTGAATAAAGATGGTCAATCGATTCAAAATATTTCTGATTTGAAAGGTTTTGGTCGTCAGCATGGTTACTTAGGTGTATTGATGGCATTGATCATGTTATCAATGGGCGGTATTCCTCCATTTGTTGGCTTCTTTGCAAAATTATTCGTATTGCAAAATGCTTACAATGCAAGTTACGGCTTCTTAGTGATCATTGGTTTATTGGCATCAGTTGTGGGCTTGTTCTACTACTTACGCGTTATCAAAGTAATGTTCTTTGATCAACAAGATGACAATGCAAATATCTCCATTACAAATTGCATCGGTTCACGTACAATTTTCTCTGTAAATGTGTTCTTGATTGTATTGTTGGGTTTAGTACCAACATTGATTATGTAATAAAGGGAAAGAGATGATGAAGATTGGTTTAGTATCTGTGAGTGACCGCGCGAGCCAAGGCGTTTATCAAGATGAAGGCATTCCTTCTTTGAAAGCTTGGTTAGCAAAAACAATCACAACACCTGTTGAGTTTGTGGAAGCGCTCATTCCAGATACACAATCTGAAATCGAAGCAACATTGATTCGATTAGTAGACAATGAAAACTGTTCTTTAGTATTAACAACAGGTGGAACAGGACCAGCGATTCGTGATGTAACACCAGAAGCGACATTGGCTGTAGGTACAAAGGAAATGCCAGGATTTGGTGAGCAAATGCGCCAAATTAGCTTGTATTATGTACCAACGGCGATTTTATCTCGCCAAGTTGCAGTGATTCGTAATCAAGCTTTAATTGTGAATTTGCCTGGTCGCCCTAAAGCGATTGAAGAAACATTGGGCGGCGTTCTTGGTGAAGACAATGAAGTAATTGTGCACGGTATTTTCTCAGCGATTCCCTATTGTTTAGATTTGATTGGCGCACCTTTCATTGAAACTGATGAATCTATTTGTAAGGCTTTTCGTCCGAAAAAGAAATAAATGATCGAATTATTCAAACAAATTGAATGGAATAATGCTCTCCTTATTTTGATAGGGGGAGCTTTTCTTTTAGGGATTGGGCTAATGGCGATCATTGGCTCGATGAAGCAAACTCGTTTGCGTGCGGAGCATGATTATTTGCAGGATGCTCATCATCAATTGCAAAGTACAAATCATGATCTCATANTGCTCTCCTTATTTTGATAGGGGGAGCTTTTCTTTTAGGGATTGGGCTAATGGCGATCATTGGCTCGATGAAGCAAACTCGTTTGCGTGCGGAGCATGATTATTTGCAGGATGCTCATCATCAATTGCAAAGTACAAATCATGATCTCATACAAGAATTAAAGCAGAGCCAAATCCAAGCACATGCGCACGAAACTAATTTGGCGCGAGCGGTTGCCAATATTCAAGCGGCGAAAGAACATATTGAAGATTTAAGAAGCCGCTTACAAAAGTTTGAGCAATTGATGCTGACCAAAGAGAGTGAAATCAGAAATCTCTTTGAAAAGAATCAGCAGTTGGAATTAGATGCTACAAAAATCTACACTTATGTGGAAGAGCGTGAAGCATTCTTTGATTCACAAATTTTGCAGTTACAAGAAAATAAAGTGGCATTGAGCCAAGAATTTGAAAACTTAGCCAACAAAATTTTTGAAGAGAAAGGCAAAATTTTTAAAGAGCACAATCAAGCAGGATTGGAATCTCTATTGCAACCTTTCAAAGAACAAATTGAAGGATTCCAAAAGCGTGTGAATGAAGTGCACACAGAATCCAGTAAAGATCATTCCACACTGAATGCAGAAATTCGTAAAGTGATGGAAATTGGTTTAGCTATGAGCGAAGAAGCGAATAACTTGGCCTCAGCATTAAAAGGTGATTCACAAAAACGTGGTGCTTGGGGCGAAGCACAGTTGCGTAAAACATTAGAATTGAGTGGATTGATGAAAGATGCTCACTTTGAAATTCAAACGAGTTTCCGTGATCAAGAAGGTAAACAGAAAATCACTGATTTCTTGATCAATTTACCCGATGGAAAACATATTATGATTGATAGTAAAGTTTCCTTAAATGCATTTGAGCGTGCAATGTCCGCGGAAGATGATTTGGATTTTGAACGTGCAATGAAAGAGCATGTGAATGCAGTGAAGCGTCACATTGAAGATTTATCACGTAAGGATTACAGCAGTTTATCTGGCGTTCATAGCCCGAATTTTGTGTTGATGTTTATGCCGATTGAATCTGCTTACATTGAGGTTTTGAAGTATCAGCCTGAAGTTTATGATTATGGTTATCAGAAAAATGTGATTCTGGTTTCCCATACAACATTGATGCCAATTTTACGAACCATTTCCAATTTATGGATGATAGAGCATAGCACAGCGGAAGCGAGAGAAATCAGTGAACGTGCAGGAGAAATTTATAATCAAGTGTGCACAATTGCGGAGCGATTACAAAAACTTGGTGGTTCATTGAATACAGTGAGCATGCATTATAATGGCACAGTCACAGCTTTGGTTGGGCAACAAGGTTTGTATGGTAAGGTGGAACGATTCAACCAACTATCCGCCAAAGCTCATAAAGAGATGCCTAAAGTTGAAGCAATTTATCCCGATCATCAAATTGAGCGTTTAATTAATATCAAAGAAGCATGATTGAAATAGCAGTTTAGTAATTCTTAGCCTACAATACACAGATTGCTACATATTTTTCTTGTTAAGGATTTTTCATGGATATCGTTATTCTCTTTGCCCCAAATTTTCCTGAGCTGGCAGAGCAGTTTGCTTCATTAAATGCTCAGAAGTTAACAGTGATCGAGCAAGATCACGATATCTATCCTTTAGTTGAAAAACACAAATTAGTCAGTGTTTCATATGAAACATGGGACTTTGTGTGCATGAATATCGAGAGCTGTTTTGATGATAACTTTGCACAAAATCTGAAAAAACTCTCTAAAAATCAAGAATTATATATGTTTGCTGTGAATGATTCCGTGAATGGTTTGTGGTTTGAGCAATATAAAAATGGCCAATTATCACGTCATTGGATGGAAGTGGATTTAGAAATTGAAGGTAATATGGGCGAATATTTGCCTGCTGAACATGCTCTAAATTATCCTTTCATTGATGAGCCTTACGAAGATGTTGGCCAAGAGTTATTCTACGAAATGATCTTTGAGATCACAGGCTTTGATATCACAGAAACATTCTAATATGTCATTCAATTTAGATCAGAAAGAATTTTTCATTCTTTTAGAAAACACTAAATCTACAGAACATGATGCATTTTTATTTGAAAATCCTGTGGCAGAGATCATTTGCCGCAAGGGTGAAGACTTGCGTGCTTGTTTTCAAAAGATTGATGAGTTAAGACAAACAGGGCATTACATTAGCGGTTATGTGAGCTATGNAAGTGGATTTAGAAATTGAAGGTAATATGGGCGAATATTTGCCTGCTGAACATGCTCTAAATTATCCTTTCATTGATGAGCCTTACGAAGATGTTGGCCAAGAGTTATTCTACGAAATGATCTTTGAGATCACAGGCTTTGATATCACAGAAACATTCTAATATGTCATTCAATTTAGATCAGAAAGAATTTTTCATTCTTTTAGAAAACACTAAATCTACAGAACATGATGCATTTTTATTTGAAAATCCTGTGGCAGAGATCATTTGCCGCAAGGGTGAAGACTTGCGTGCTTGTTTTCAAAAGATTGATGAGTTAAGACAAACAGGGCATTACATTAGCGGTTATGTGAGCTATGAAGCAGGTTATTATTTGGTGGATAAGAATGATTTTAAAATTATTTACCAAAATAATGAGGATGCTATTTTATTGCATCTCTATGCTTTCAAAAATGTGATAAAAATCCCACAAGCCAACTTGAATGATTATTTTAGTCAATTAAATGTAGGTGGAATTGCTTTAAATAACCTCTCATTTGGTTTGAGTAAAGCTGAATATGCGAAGGGTTTTGAAACCATTCAACAGAATATTAAAGATGGTAATACTTACCAAATCAACTTTACGACAAAGTTCCATTTTGATTGTGTAGGCAGTGATTTATCGTTGTATCAAGCATTGCGTGCACGCCAAAAAGTGGAGTTTGGTGCATTTTTAAAATTCCCTGAACATTCTGTATTATCCATTTCACCTGAACTATTTTTTAAGAAAACAGGGCAATACATCGAATCCAAACCCATGAAAGGTACATTTCCACGTGCTAAAGATCCCATAGAGGATCAAGCCATTGTGGATTTCATGCGTCAAGATGAAAAAACATTGTCTGAAAATGTGATGATTGTGGATTTAATCCGCAATGATATTAGCCGAATCACACAACCTGGCTCAGTTGCTGTTAAAAATCTATTTGAAATTCAAAGCTACGAAACTGTACATCAGATGATTTCTACAGTGACAGGTAAAGTTGATGAGACAATTTCTGTAGAAGAGATTTTCACTAATTTATTTCCTTGTGGCTCGATTACTGGTGCGCCTAAAATCAGCACAATGACAATAATTGAGCAAATCGAGAAAGCACCGCGAGGAATTTATACAGGTGCGATTGGTTATATTACGCCAGAAAATGATATGTGCTTCAATGTACCAATTCGTACAGCGATTTTACAAAAAGATGGCAGTGCAGAATTGGGTGTGGGTGGTGGCATTATTCATGGTTCAGTGTGCGAAGATGAATACAATGAATGTCTATTGAAGGCGAAATTTTTAACATCAGTGCAGAACTATCAATTAATAGAATCCATGCTGTGGGAAGCGAAAGCACAACAATTATTGCGATTGGATCAGCATATTGCACGCTTAACTGAATCAGCACAAGCTTTGAGCTTTCAATGTGATATTTCAGAACTTATGCAGAAATTGTGCACTTTCACTGAATTAAAGATTCAGCAAGATTCTAAACTCCGCATATTATTACATCGTGATGGGCAATTGGAAATCTCGCACTCTGTGCTTGAAACACCGAATGATGAAGTAAAGTACATTATGCTGAGTGAGCATAAAATTGATGCCAATAATATTTTGCTAAAATATAAAACTACAGAACGTAGCTTGTATGAGGCTGAGTTTCAAAAGGTAGCAGATCAGAATTGTTACGATGTGCTTTTCATAAATACCAATAATGAAATCACAGAATGCTCGCGCCATAATATTTTTATTGAGAAAGCAGGGCAATGGTTTACGCCACCAATAGAATCTGGCTTATTGGGTGGCGTGAAAAGAGCAGAATTAATAGCTGAATTGAAAGAAAAGTGCACAGTACAAGCCTTAACTTTGGATGATGTTCTAAAAGCTGATCGTATTTTTGTGACCAATTCTGTTCGTGGTTTAGTGGAGGTAAAATTATGGATAATGTAAGATTTTTATATGTTAATATTATATAAATTAATATTTAATTTAAATAGAGGATGATTTTATGTATAAGGCTTTAATATTATTAATGTTATCAATAGCAATTACAGCTTGTTCATCAACACCTTCATGGAAAAAGAAAGGTGCAAATAGCGAGGATGCTGAGAGTGCATTGGCAATGTGTCATTATCAAATTAACTTGGCAAAAATTGATGGTGTAATAGAGGATGAAATGGTGAAAAACTGTATGGTAGGTCAAGGGTATAGATTTAAATAGATGATCTGTTTAATTGATAACTATGATTCTTTTACTTACAACATTGTATCGTATTGTCATCAATTGGGGCACCCATTAACACTCTATAAAAACGATCAAATTGCATTGGATGAATTTGCAGAGTTACCTGTGAAATCTGTGATTTTATCTCCAGGACCAGGAACCCCCGATGATTCAGGAATTACATTAGACATCATTCGTGAATATGCAGGAAAATTACCTATTTTAGGAATTTGCTTAGGGCATGAATGTATTGGGCAAGTTTATGGCGCAAAGATCATTCATGCTAAAAAAGTTATGCATGGCAAAGTATCTATGGTGCACCATGATGGAGAGGGTGTTTTTATGGGGGTGCCAAATCCTATTAAAGTGGCTCGTTATCACTCTTTAATCATTGATCCTGTAACTTTATCTGATGAGTTTGTAATTTCTGCATGGTGTGAAAATAGTGATGGTATGCGAGAAATCATGGGCATTCGCCATAAAACTTTGGCGATAGAAAGCGTGCAATTCCATCCAGAGTCTATCTTGACGGAATATGGGCACTTAATCTTTGCGAATTTCTTGAATCGTTAAACGACTTTCATATCTTCAATTGGCATACGCAATTTAGGGATTTGATAAGTATCTTGATCCACTAAATCTACACCACAGCGCAATTGTGCAACCCAACTAATAAAATCTTGAATCACTTGTTTATCTAACATTGGTGAACCATGTTGTGGCAGAATCATATCAATATCTAGTTCACGAATCATGTGCGCCCACAAACGGCATGCTTTATTAGAAATCATATAGCGTTGATGGAAGCCTTCCATATAGGGAATATAATCCTTAAAGGTTTTAATGGGTGTTGCCACTTGCTTAGGATCCACCAATGAAACACCTAGATCACCACTGAAAAGAATCTTGCTGATAGGATCATATAACTGAAAATTGCCTTCGCTGTGTAGATAGTGTGCGGGAATGAAGCCATATTCCGCACCTTCAATTGTCATCCAAATGCCTTTGTCATGTAAGGGAATGATGCGATCTGTGGTTTTACCTTCAGGACAGAAGTGTGGTACAAAGCGCGTCCATAGTTCGGAAATGATGAGCTTTGTATCAGAAAAACTGAGCCAGCGAGATAAGGACGCCACGATATCAGGGTCTTGGTGTGATGCAAAAATAGCTGAGAGTTTTTTAGGGGAAAAGTAATGGCTGATGGCCATATATAATTTGTTATAAGTCATTGCACCACCAGGATCGAGTAAAATGCCTGAATCACCATGGACAATTAGGAATTGATTCGATTGAACAGCTTCGATGTGGTCATCTTCTTCCACTAAGTCACAAAACATGATGACTTTGTGAAAGCCATCATCAAATAATACTTCACCTGTTCCACTCATTTTTGAATCTCCTATCTATATTATTTAAATCTAATAATTATTCGTTATAGATAATGATTATAAATTAAAAAAATGTTTAAGTAAAAGAGGCTCAAATCAATCTATAGATGTTTTGCCTTGCATTAAGTGAATACTTCTTTTAGTATTTCTTTCAATAAATTTTGAATCATGGCTAATGGCAATAATGGTTGTGCCATTGACTTGTGATTTTTTAAGCCATTGCTCTAAGATTAATAGCCAATCATCATCTAAATCTCGGCTTGGTTCATCGAGCAATAATACAGGCAAATCTAAAACAGCCAACGATGCTAAAGTTACCATGCGTTTTTCGGCAGAATTTAAATCCAAAGGATGATCATCTTGGCGATGTGTCAGATTAAATTCTTGAAGAATGACTGCAACTTTTGTATCAATCTCTGAAGTAGGATACTTCTGTATTTTCAATCCATAGGCAATTTCGGCTTTCACAGTATTATGGAAGAATTGTCGCTCAGGCTCTTGGAACAATAAACCTACTAATTTGGCGCGTTCGCCTGCATGAAGCTTAGTGATATCTTGATCATGAATAATGATCGAGCCTTGTTTTGGTTTAAGTAATCCACAGATTAATTTCAATAATGTGGATTTACCCGCGCCATTATCACCAATTAATGCAATGGCTTCGCCTTTAGTTATGTTTAAATGAATATCATGTAAACATTCGGTATCGCTTTTTGGCCAAGCAAAATGAATGTGATTCAACTGCAACATAAATGATCCTCACTTTGGCAGTGTTAAAAGATGTTCACAAAATGGCATGAATTCACTTTTTCGCTTTTCTAAAATGATGACATTTATGGGTTGCTCTGAATTCAACGCTTTTAATCGTTCAAGGATTTTGGTTTGATAAGCTAAAGTCATTCGGCTAAAGGATTCATCTAAAATTAACAGTTCAGGTTGCATCATTAAAGCAGCACCGATCATCAAGCGCTGCATTTCTCCACCTGACAAAGTGCTAGGATCACGTTTTCGTAAATGAGTTAAATCCATCAATACTAAAATTTTTTCCAATTGTTCAAGGATAATAGTGCTGTCCATTGCTAAGTTTTCAGGGCCAAAGGTTAATTCTTCTTCCACTGTAAATGCACAGCCTGATAATTGCCACTGTGGTGCTTGTTGTACATATTGAATTTTGGATGATAGTTCAATAACAGATCGCCCTAAAATCTCTTCATCATTTAAAGTGATATTACCTTGAACGTTACCTAACAATAATGTTGGCACCCAGCCAGCAATGATGGCAGCAATCGTGCTTTTTCCACTACCATTGCCACCTTCAATGCAAAGCCATTCATTATCATACAATGTGATATCTTCAATGAAAAATGTAGATTGCTCTAACGGCGTGAATTGTAGATCATGAATGATTAACGCCATAATAAAACTCCAATCACTTCGATGATTAATAGCAAAATTGCACGATAACGGAAATATTTTTGTGCGCTTGTATCCTTTGGCGCCCAAAGATTCGTGCGTTTGGTTTGATATCTAAAACCTTTCGATTCCAATGTGGCGATTTTGATGGAAAGATTGGCAAATGTGCTATTAATTAAAGGAAAAATAATGGCTAGCATTGCTTTAGCACGTTGAAATAGATTGCCATCCAAACGAACGCCACGCGCTAATTGTGCTTCTTGAATGTATTTAATTTGATTGGATAACTGTTGCATTAGCAATAATGGGCTTGCCAATAAATAGGATAAGCCAATCGGCAAACGAGAAGCAAAGAGCGATTGAATCATTGTAATGGTTGGTACATATTGCATCCAAATTTGCGCTGCTGTGAAAATTGCTAATAATCGCCACCAAATCGTCATTGCATGTTGTAAGGCAATGGGAGAGGATTCACCACCCAACCATGAATGCAATAATCCACCATGTACTAAATAAATACCTAAAGCCATTGGAATCATCAAATAAAGAACATAGCGAAAACGATGGCGCGAAGCTGGCCAAGCAACCAAGCACAATAAAGCGCTGATTGCTAAAGCCATTAATGGAACGCCAAGCGGTAACAATAAGGCTTGTACTGCAATTATTGCCCATATTGTTAGCGCTGTGAAAGGATGTAATTTCTTCATTTATGTTGTGGGAATTGTTGCTTGGTACGTTTTGGTAAATGCTTCACTAATTGCCATGCGATTAAACCAGTGATGATTTTATCGGCTAAGTTTGCCAATATGATGGTTGAAGCCACGGATTGCCATAATTTTTCGCCTGTTGCATGAATATAAGCCACGATGAAATCTGCGCCACTGCCTGTTACGCCCGCAAATAAATATGTGCGAATTGGTGTTGCCACCAATGTTAAGCAAATCGTGATGATCACACCGCTGATCACAACTTTATACCAAGTGTTGAACATGCCAGCGCGAGCCAAGAAGCCTGCGGATAAACCAATCACAATCGCAACTGGTGCGAATGCTGCGGCAACAGGAGAAGAGATTAATCCCCAAATTAAATTAGTCAATAAACCTGTCAATGCAGCAATCCAAGGTCCACCCAAAAGTGCTGCGATGAATGTACCGATGGAATCTAAGAAGATTGGGAGTTTAATCATGGAAGCCACTTGCCCAAGCACCATGTTAATGGCGATACAAGTAGAAATTAATACAAGCATATGTGTGGTTAAAAATTTACGATCAATAGCCATGTTGTTTCCTTTAAATATAAAATTAAATTGATTTGATAACGAGTTCTTCGTAGCCTGAGAGCTCACAATGTTCTCGGCTATATTGGCAATTCTCTAAAATGCCGATAACAATTTCTAAAGTCGTGCGCACTATGCAACCTTTCATCACATGGCCACCGAGCATTGCACCATTTTCATCAGATACTGATAAATGAATGTGCTCACCTGTTGTTTCGATTGTGCCGATTAGGGAAACGATCTCAAAGCAACCTTGCTGAATCGTTGCATCAGGTTTGCCCGCATAGCGCAATCCAAATTGGGATAAACTACCGACAGATGAAGCAATGAAGCCTGCTTTGATATTATGCGTTGTGGCTAAAATTCTGATTTCATGGAGTAGATCATCGCCAGGTTTTAAGCGAATTGTGCAAAACCTTGCAGGATGAAATGAGAGAGAAAGATTAGGATTCATGAAAATTACCTTGGTAAAAAGCGGACACGACAAAAAGCCATTCACACAGAATGGCAATAACATCATGTTTATATTGAAATAAATTCATCTTTAGCACTTTTTTGGAATGATAGAAGTTGTGCTAAAGGCGATAACAAGCAGCAGCGTTAAGTCTTTAACACATCCGAGCGTGACACTAAACTAGTGCCTAAAGCTGTCATTCACTGCTTGCGAAAGATCATTATGAGAATATCCAAAAGATATTGGGAAAGATCTAGCTATTATAGTGCTTAATCTTTAAATAAAACAGATTCCATATGAGTGAATCTGCCTTCTGCGATTCGATAAGCATCAATTTGTGGCACTAAACGTTGGAAATGCTCGGATGTAATATGAGCATCCAATGCATCATAATCTTGCCATTCTTCTAAGAAAATAAAGTGCCCAGGATTTTTAAGATCATGGCAAAGCTCATAGTTAATGCAACCTGTTTCTTTTCGAGTTGCTTCTACGAGCTCTTGATATAAAGGTAAAACGATCTCAATTTTTGTGGGATCAATAAAATCTTCAGCGATAAGTTTTAAAGTAGGTATTTGGATGGATGGCTTATTCATTTTGATTGTCCTGTTTGGTGAGTTTGTGTTTGCCATTCGTTCATTAGCTGATGATATACCTTGATAAGGCTTGTTTCTTCTAAGTCATTTCGGATATAGAAGTAAGAACCAAATACAATTTTGGCTAAGTAAGCTCTTATTTTTCCACGTAAAGTAAGAGCTTTAATATAGGCTCGTTCATTATGCTGGCGGATGACTATATATCCCCCATGTAGAGTTCTACGTTTAATTTGTATTGATTTAATATTGTGCCATAGAATTACTTTATTAGTTTGAACTAGGCTTTCGTTTTGTATGCCTTGGGGAATAATTTTCAAAGCAATTTTATCAGTTTGAAAATAGGCTTTGATGAATTGAACAGAGAAGAGCATTAGGATGAAAATTGTCATCGTAATAATAGTTAATATATTCTCAATATCTTCAAGTTCAGCTAAATAATAAATAAGCACAGTAATAATTGTGACAATCGTAGGGTACAAGCCGAATGATGCTAAAGGTAGTTTAGTAGTTTTATAGTTGAAGGTGGTAAATGAGGACGACTCTTGTGATAATAATCCCTTATTTTGCCAGTTTTCCCAATAATAATTGACTTCATCGAAAACTTCTTTTGGAGAATGTAATTTAACATGATCAATAGAAATAAGGATAGATGATAACTCAGGATCTTTGGCTCGGATATCGATAAAATATGTATAATGAACCGATTCTTGGTTTTTGAAAAAAAATTACTTCTGGTTTTTCAATGAAATAAAGATAGTGAATATTTTCCCATGAAATAGCTCGGTTTGGGGGAAGAATAAGAGCTTTATCTGTAATTTTACNATAATAATTGACTTCATCGAAAACTTCTTTTGGAGAATGTAATTTAACATGATCAATAGAAATAAGGATAGATGATAACTCAGGATCTTTGGCTCGGATATCGATAAAATATGTATAATGAACCGATTCTTGGTTTTTGAAAAAAAATTACTTCTGGTTTTTCAATGAAATAAAGATAGTGAATATTTTCCCATGAAATAGCTCGGTTTGGGGGAAGAATAAGAGCTTTATCTGTAATTTTACAAGCAAATTTCTTTTGAGTATACGCAGTATCTGAGGCAGATAACACAATAAGAATGGGGAGTAGGCTAAAAACACTACTCATATACATGATAGCACCTTGCTCGATATCTATTTGCTGCACAAATTTAAGAAGATTTATAACGAGGTATATAGAAACCCACACCAGTAAAATGGAAAATATTTTATAGGGTATTTTTTTTAGGTTATAAGCAAAGATTTTTTCTGGCATGGACATTGGTTCTTATAGTATGTGATTATTATGGAGAATAGTAATTCTTTTATTTGAGAGAACTTTTAAGAAAATTCCTCGTAGAGTTGGATTGTCTGACCAGTATGCTTTTGCCATTCCTCGGTTAAAACTCGATAGGTATTGATAAAGCTCGCTTCTTTTAGATCGCTGCGAACACAAAAATAGGTTAGACCTATTTTTTTATACACCCATGCAGCTATTTTTCTACGAACTGAAATGGGATCAAGATAGATATTATTATCATAGAGATTAATGGTAATATGGCCGCCAAAAACTGTACGCTTGATAGTTATTGATTGAATATCTTCCCAAAAGATCGTTTTATTAACAGCAATTAGCCCTTCATTTTGTATGCCTTGTTCAGAGACATAAAGCGCAATGCTATCCATCCTTGTGAGGAGATAAGAGGCATGGCTTAAAAGTCCCATACATAATAAAATGAGAATAATTGTTGCTGTAGCTAGGTTAAGGTTATCTCCTAAAGTAGAGAAATAACTCATTACCATAATGATAAATAACGCTAAGAAAACATAAAAGCCTTCGGTGCCTTTTTTCACAGTGTTATAGCGAACAACATAAGGTAGATTGATATTCGTCGGAGGAATTTTGTTATGTAGTATACGTTGCCAATGATAATTCACTTCATCAAACACTTCATTAGGCTGATAATGCTCAATTTTATCCAACGACACTCTTATGACAGATTGAGTATGATTATTCACATAAATATCCATGAAATGATAATACAAAATCTCTTTGCCATGTTTAGTCACAATGATTTCAGATTCGGTAATATAGTGGATATTAATAATATTATCCCATGTTAAGAAGGCATTAGTAGGTAGTTGCATACCACGATTAGTGACGCGACAAGCAAAAGTATAGCGATGATTCGTGTGTGATTTTGGTAAAGAAATTAGTAGTAGTGACATTACACCGAAGAAAGCTGTGAATATTAAAATATCATTTAGTGATAAATCCAGTCGCATCACATGATTAATCAATAATAAAAATAGCGGTATGCCTAATGTNTATCCATGAAATGATAATACAAAATCTCTTTGCCATGTTTAGTCACAATGATTTCAGATTCGGTAATATAGTGGATATTAATAATATTATCCCATGTTAAGAAGGCATTAGTAGGTAGTTGCATACCACGATTAGTGACGCGACAAGCAAAAGTATAGCGATGATTCGTGTGTGATTTTGGTAAAGAAATTAGTAGTAGTGACATTACACCGAAGAAAGCTGTGAATATTAAAATATCATTTAGTGATAAATCCAGTCGCATCACATGATTAATCAATAATAAAAATAGCGGTATGCCTAATGTAATTAGGAATGCAATTCCCAATCTTGCTGCCCATGATAATTTTCGGTAATAAAATGTTTTATCTAGCATTTTTATAATCTTTTTTAATAATTAATTCTCATGCAATGCATCATAAATCACTTTGGCTAAAGCTTCACTGATTCCGGGAACTTTGGCGATGGCTTCGATGTCTGCTTTTTTCAAAGCTTCCAATCCACCAAAATGGCTGAGTAAAGTTGCTCTGCGTTGTGGACCAACGCCTTTAATGTCTTCGAGTAATGATCGACGGCGCAATTTATCACGCTGTGAACGATGCCCTTCGATGGCAAATCTGTGCGCTTCATCGCGAATTTGTGTGATTAGATGAAACGCGGCGCTTGTGCTTTCAATCGGAATGGGAATATCATCACCAGCTTTCCATAAGGTTTCTAAGCCAACTTTTCTGCCTTCGCCTTTGGCAACGCCAATCAATAAGACCGAATGAATATTAAGCTCATCCATTACTTCAATCCCAACATTTAATTGATTTTTTCCGCCATCAATCAATAAAATATCAGGCAAAGGATTATCTTCAATATTACTGAAACGGCGTGTTAATGCCTGGCGCATTGCAGCATAATCATCACCGCCTGTAATACCTTCAATGTTGAATCGGCGATAGAATTTCTTTGTAAATCCTTCATGCATATAAACCACATCAGAAGCCACAGTTTTTTCACCAAAGCTATGGGAAATATCGAAGCACTCAATACGTTTAATGATATCGAGATCCAATACTTTCGCTAAACTATGCAAACGATGCGTGATATTGCTCGAGCTTGCGAGCTTAATCTCGATCGCTTGCTCTGCATTTTTAGCTGTAAGTTCGAGCCAACGAGCACGTTGGCCTTTCACATTATTTTGTAATACAACTTTGCGCTCAGCTAAATCCGTTAAGCTACTTTCTAGCCAAACTTGATCTTCTAATTGCAGTGGAATATTGAGGATAATATTGCGCGGTGGCTTTCTGGCAATATCATAATATTGCTCGATGAAGCTTCGCATCACTTCGTCTGCTTCTGTATCATCTGGGACTTTCGGGAAATACGCGCGTGCACCTAAAACTCTACCATCACGAATCGTTAAAACTTGTAGCACATGAATGTCTGATTCACGCACGTAAGCGATGAGATCAATGGAAGCATTGCCTTGTTCAATATCGTTTTTGGATTGAATGAATTGCAAAGCTTTCACTTGATCGCGAATAATCGCCGCTTTTTCAAAGGCTAAAGCATCCACATATTCTTGCATTTTGCTGACTAATTCAGAGATTAATCCTTGTGAGTTGCCTTCTAAAAACATCACAGCATTGTGCACATCTTTTTGATATTGCTCGGCTGAAATTTTCTCAACGCAAGGCGCACTGCAACGTTTGATTTGGTATTGCAGGCAAGGGCGCGTGCGATGCTTAAATACTGAATCCTCACATTGGCGAACTAAGAAGATTTTTTTCATTAAATCTAATGTTTCTCGCACAACGGAAGAGGAAGGATAAGGTCCAAAATATTGGCCTTTTAATTTTTTGCTGCCACGATAATAAGCTAAGCGTGGATATTTACCTGTGGAAAGATAAATATAAGGATAGCTTTTATCATCAATCAAGCTCACGTTATAACGTGGGCGATGTTTTTTGATGAGATTGCTCTCTAATCGTAAAGCATCGTTTTCGCTATTGGTAATTGTGACTTCAATAGAATGAATGTTTGCAACGAGCGCCATGGTTTTCGTGGATAAACCAGACGCACGAAAATAGCTCGTTAAACGATTTTTAAGATTTTTAGCTTTACCCACATAAATGATGACATCTTTGTCATCACGCATGATGTAGATGCCAGGTTTAGTGGGTGTTGTTTTAAGAAACTCCGCAGAATTAAAAGCCATATTATTTTAATAATTAGCATCATCCCAGCAGGGATGATGCATAGTTAATGGTTGGAGCTATGAATTACAAAACTTCTTGTAACCAAATTTCTAATAGGGCAGAGTGCCACAATTTAGAACCTTGAATGCGTGTGAAGTTATCAGGTGATTCAGGGTGATTCAACAAACGATCAACATATTTGGGATTGAATATACCGCGTGATTTCGCTTTCTCGCTTGTTAATGCTGAATGCATCATGTCATAGAATTCACCACGAACATATTTCAATGCAGGCATTGGGAAATATGCTTTTGGACGATCAATGATGCTGTCAGGAATTTTGCCACGTGCGATCTCTTTCAAAATGCCTTTGCCACCGTGCATTAATTTATAATGCTCTGGCATGCTTGCAGCCAATTCCACTAATTCATGATCCAAGAATGGAACACGCGCTTCTAAGCCATGCGCCATTGTCATGTTATCCACACGTTTTACAGGATCATCGACGATCAATGCTGTGGTATCAAAGCGGAATACTTGATCCAAATAAGTTGAAGCATAAGGCTTCGTTAATTGATCACGCACATATTCGCCCACAATGTCATCCATTTGGAATTTCGGTGCAAATGTATCGCATAATTCAGGATAATCGCGGTCAAAATAGTATTGGCTGAAACGGAGTAAAGGATCACGCTCTTTGCTTTCTTGCATTTGTGGATACCAGAAATAACCACCAAAGACTTCATCCGCACCTTGTCCACTTTGTACTACGCGAACTTGCTTAGAAACTTGCTCAGATAATAAGTAGAAGCCAATTGCATCTTGCCCAAATAAAGGTTCCGCCATTTGTGAAACAGCTTCAGGTAAGCGCGTTAAAGCTTGACCATTTTCAATCAAATATTTGAAGTGATTGGTTTGGTAGCGCACAACGACTTGATCAGAGAATTCAAACTCTGAACCTTTTTCTTCAGGTTGATCTTCAAAGCCAATAGAGAAAGTCTGTAAATCCTTAATACCTTCTTCGTGTGCTAAAGCAACAATCAACGATGAATCTAATCCACCCGATAATAAAACGCCGACAGGAACATCCGCTGCCAATAAACGACGGCGAACTGCTGTACGCAATTTATCTTCAATTGCATCGCGCCAATCAGCATCTGTCCAATCGCTGTGCTTATTTTCAGCATCCAATGACCAATATTGAAATTCTTCAATTTTGCCTTGTAAATCTACCCATAAATAATGAGCAGGCTTCAATTTGTGAATGCCTTTAAAGATCGTATAAGGCGCAGGTACAACTGCATGCAATGTATACATATATTGCAAGGCAATTGGGTTGATGTCTGTATCTACTAATTTAGAAGCCAATAAGCTCTGAGTATTCGATGCGAATAGGAAATTCTTTTGATTATGTGAGAAATACAATGGCTTAATACCAATGCGATCACGCGCTACAAACATCTTTTGTTTCTTACGATCCCAAATAGCAAAGGCAAACATACCAATCAAGTGATTCAAGCATTTTTCACCCCATTCAGCATAGGATTTCAATAAGACTTCTGTATCACTTTCTGTATGGAATTTATGGCCTTTGTCTTTTAATACAGAACGCAGTTCACGATAGTTATAGATCGTACCGTTGAAAGCCATTGTGTTGCCAGTTTCTTCATCATGGAATGGTTGATCCGCACGCGAATCTACGTCAATGATACCCAAACGACGATGTGCAAAGCCAATCGGTCCTTCACAAAATACTTTTCCGCCATCGGGCCCACGTCTTTGAAGTGGCACACTCATTTTCTCCAAAAGCGATGCTTCTGGGCGAACGTCTGTAAAACTTAGTATCCCTGCAATTCCGCACATAATTTATTCCTCAGTTTAAAACGTAAAGCTTTCGCCACAACCACATTCGCCTTTAGCGTCAGGATTGCTAAATTTGAAGCTACGATTTAAACCTTCTTGCAGGTAGTCGAGTTTGACATTTTGCATGTAAGGTTCGTTAGCTTTATCCGTAACAATCGTTACAGGGCTTTCTGTTAGGATTAATTTGTCTGTTGTATCATCACACAATTCGATGAAATATTTATAACCAGAGCAACCTGATTTACGAATTGCGATGTTGATGTATTTTTCAGCAGATGCTGCTAATTGTGCATCGAGCTGTTTGAATGCGTTGTCTGTTACTGAAAACATAAGATTCTCCAAGTAAAACATGAATAACTAATTATAGGATAATTACATCAATCAATGGGGATCATTTTAGTACTTTTAAATAGGTGGGCTAAAAAGATGCTTTATGGGGGCAATAAAAAGATTGAATGGATCAGGTTATGGGCGAATATTATTGATAATATGCTAATGTAACAGCGCTTTTCGATTGATTAATATAGAAATAGTTATAAATGGGATTATTTAACATGAAAATTTATAGAGATATGAAGAGAATTTTGTGGCGTTATATGCTTTATATTTTCTGCTTCTCCATTCTATTTATTGTAATGTTGGAGTTAGTCGAATTACTAATGATCGATAAAAGTGGTGGTGGGTTAGGGTTTATCCTCGTCTTACTTTTAATTGGTGTTGGGATAATAGTTTTGTACAGCGTGTATTGTGTTATTCTTCACCTGTTTTGTATATATCAACCAACTATAGAGATTACAGAGACAGGTATTCGCTATCCTTATTTATTGCATGATAATCCTGAAATCAGTTGGGAAAATATTAAAAAATTTGAATATATTGAAGATAGTGATGGAGATTCTACAAGTTATTATATAGTCGTTCAGTTAGAAATTAGCATTGATATCGGTTCTTTCAGAAAAGTGCCAAATGCTAGCCTCATAGGTATAGTACAGAAAAAATATGATCATCCGATACTCATATTTTTTGAAGACATCATTAAAGATTATAGTCTTCCTGATCTAGCTGATCGTTTAAATGCTGAATGCAAGAGTTTAACCAGATCACCACAATTTATTAATAATGAACCTGTTTTATACAAAAAGAGTGAAAGATCAATTCGAGAAATATTTAAGAAGCTCATTGTGGGAAGCATTGCGTTTTTGATTGTGCCTTCGTTTTTTATGCTCAGGAATTGGAATGCAAATGCTAGATTATTTTTCATTATTTTTGGTGTTATCGTCGCATTTATGGTTCTCAAAATATTGTATGATCATTTTTTTGAATCATTTCAACCAAAGGTTGCACTTCGTTTTAATGAGCAGGGTATTTCCATCATCAATGATCAGGCATTTGCCATGCCAATTGCTTGGAAAGATGTTCAGCATGTAGAGCTCAGAACACAGAAACAGTCACCACTTTTGATCATTGAAGCAATAGATGCAGAAAGTAGGGAAGTTAAAAGTTTTGAGATCAAAAATGATTTAAAAGACACAAGTGTTTATGAAGTGATAAGTTCATTGAAGTATTATTGGTGGTGAACATGAAAATTCAAATTTCTATTTATAATGTTCTAATCACTCGTTTATTGCCTATCATTTTATTGAGTGGCTTTTTCGTATTGTTAATAGTCATGATGATTTCAGAGCCTAAAACACGTTATGAATGGACAGTTTGGGCATGTATTTTAGGCCTAGGTGCACTAATCATTGGATTATTCTGGTCCATGTTGGATGCTTTCATTAGATATAAAAAAGGTGTTTTAATTTTAACGGATGAAGGTTTCTACTGCCCTTATTTGTTAGCAGAAGATCAACTAATTCGTTGGCAAGATATTGCATTTATACAAACTGAAGTTCTGAATGCTCGTGGGATTGATGTGGTATTTGTAGTGATCGCTTTTGCCAATCATGTTCCATTAAAGCACCGCCGTTACATGATGGATAATAATGCGGGCTATTTTACAAAGAAATATTCGCTCACAACATTGGTATTTTCCACTCGAATTATGAGCGATTACATGTTGCAGGATATCTGTGATGTGATGAATTTTTATTATAAAAAAGCGATCGGAGAGTCATTTGAAATCACAACAGTACCAACGACAGAGCATTGGGAAATTTTACATAAACCTTTAGCGAAAGAACGTAAACGAACATTTGTTTATTATGCACAGTGTTTTAGTTTTCGAGATTATTTTTTATGCTTTAGTGTATTGTTAATTGTTGTGACTTCAGTTGTTCTTCTATTTTTGATTAGAGATAAATTTGCATTAGGCATTTCATTTAGCATATTGGCGAGTTTTATCATTTTTGGATTCTTAGCGCAAAACGACAGCATAGATAAATATTCTGCCAGAAGATTAAAACCTGTTGCAATAGATATGGATAAAGATTGGTTTTATCAAATTAATACAGATAGATTCTTTTTACCATTGCCATGGAAAAATCTGAAAAGTTTTGAGCTGAAAAGAATCCGAAAAGGGCGGTTTACAGTGCCTTATTTATTGGTTAAATATGTGGATTATAATCAAAAAATATATACAGCTAAGATTCATAGTGAGTTATTGGATACTTCTATCTATGAATTGCATGAAATAATGCAACAACATTATGAAAAGAAAACGCAGCATTTAAAAGATACAAAAATTTAAATTAATAATATGAAAATACAAACCTCAATTTATAACATCCTATTAACTCGTTTATTGCCTATCATTTTGATAGGTTGTTTTTTTGTACCAATATCAATATTGTTTTATGGAAAGTGGGATGATGTTGGAACAAAAGATTTATTAATGTTTTTGATATTGAGTATAGCTTTTGTCATCCCATGTTTATTAACATTATTCTCACTCTGTAAGAGAAATAAGGATGTTTTGGTTTTAACACAGGAAGGTTTTTATTGCCCTTATTTACTAGATGCAAAATTTTTTATTCATTGGCAAGATGTTAAATATGTAGATTTGGCTGAAATTACAAGTTCTGGTGGTAATGGTTTACGTGTTGTGACGCGGTATGTGGTTATAGGTATAGATCCATCTATTGAACTGAAGAAAAAGCGTACTGTGTGGGATGCTTGGAATAAATATTTTGATAAACATAGCTCTCATAAAAATCTTGTGCTTTCACGCAGAACCATGAGTAATCATGATTTATCAGACATTTATAGTTTATTGAGTTTATATAGAAACAAATATCTTCAAAAGCCTTTTAGTGTCAATACAAAACCTATTCGAGAACACCAACGAACCTACCATGAAAGATTGAATCATCGAAAGAACCCAGCATTTGTTTATTATAAAACGTATTTTAGTTGGATATATTATGGGGCGATTTATAGTGGTATTTTCGTTTTGTCGTGGTTGGTGATTAGCTTCTTTTTCTTTAGTTTAAGCATAATAAAGGCTCTAATGATTAGTGCTTTATTTAGTTTATTTCTCATGTGTTTTATAGAACAAAACAATGCTATTGGTAAGTTTGTTGCTAAAAAATTAAGGCCACTTGCAATTGCTTTTGATAAAGATGGAATTTATCAGCTGAATAATTCTCATTTTGAATACCCAATACTATGGAAAAATGTTGTTGCTGTTGAATTAACGAGAAAACAACGAGGCAGGTATTTAGTGCCATATTTGTTTGTCACGATAAAAGATCAGAATGAAAAGGTGCGTACAGCTAAAATCCGTAATGATTTGCATGATACTTCTGTATATGAATTATATGAAGTTATGACAAACTATTTAGAGGCAGGCTCTAATTCTCCATCATAATCCACCAATGAGCCTAACATCGGTAAATGAACATATGCCATAAATTGGTATTTGCCGTATTCTGAAATACTTTCACGAGCATTCGCTTTGGGGGCTAGAAACTTCGGTAAAGGGCAATGTAGGAAAGAGAAAGAATCAAAATCCCAGTGCAGTGCATTTGCTTCGACGCGTAATTTAAAATAAAACCGTAATAGCCCAATGCGTTCATACATTAATTTCTTATTGAGATCACAACCTAAATAAGATGTAAAAGTATTTTGCCCAAATTGTCTTACCCAAACTTCTTCATTGTCACGATAATGCACGCTGACATTAATTGGTGCTTGTGGTGCTATTTTCGGCAATGAATTTATTGTGCGAATGATATTGAGCAATAGCGAATTATTGCCACCAACTCGAGCTGAGCCTTGCCAAACACTATTAGGTGATTGATGAAATTCTTTGATGATTGGTGGTAAATGCTGATATTGATCTTTACCTAGTAATAAATACAGCATTTGATATTCATAGCTAGATTTATCAATATCATCGATGGCTTTGTCCAAAAATCTTGCAGTATGATCTGGCGTTGGCATGATGCAGGAATCATTTTTACCAAATAGGCGATAACGATTCAGGGCGATTTTCTTATAGAGATAATCACGGATAAATTTAGGAATGATCCAACAGATTGCTGCGCCTTTAAAAATCCAAGGCAAACGTGCCATAACACGAATGAAGGCAGTGGATTGAGTATATATTTGTGTACCCTCAATTAACGCCATAGCTTCGTAATGATCTAAAGGTAAATTGAAATGTGCGAGTAAAGCTTGTCCTTCAGGTGATTGCACAGTAACAAGTTTAAAATGATGCTTGTGATCATGCCGAATAATAAATTTTGCCCAACCTGCACATAAACGGCAAATTCCATCATAGAGAATCACTTTGTCATGAAGGCTGACATAAGGTGGTAATGAATTATTGTTATGCATATAATCACTTCATCTTAATCCGTAATAGTGCCTGATATTAACATGTTAACGGAGATTAAAATTAATATTATCCTGCTTTATTAAAGAATATATAATCCACTCAAATAAGAACTTTTAGAAATATTTAATTGAAGGAAAATCATGGGCATATTTAACTTTTTCAAGCGTAAAAATACAGATGTTGAAGACACAAATAAGGAAGATTTGATCACTTTTGTTGAGCAAGATGAAGAATCTTTAATGAAAGCATTTGAACATGCACAAGCAACATTTCCATATTTCTGGCGTGAATTATCATGGGAATATCGCAGAATCATTCCTGCATTGTCGATTGCGAGCGTTAAAGCTGCATTTTCTCAAGATGTGGAAGATGGCGAACCAATTGTGGAACACATGTGGATCAACGATATCTACTTTGATGGCGAAGCAATCATGGGCACTTTGATCAATGAGCCAAATGAGTTGACGAATGTAGAAGTGGGTGATCAAGTAAGCATTCGTGTGAGCGATGTGGAAGATTGGTTATTGAGTGATGGTGAAAAAGTTTGTGGTGGTTTTTCTATTCAAGCTATTCGTCAATTAATGGATGCTAAAGAGCGTAAAGAACATGATCAAGCTTGGGGTTTAGCATTCAATGAAGATTTCTCTGTATCATTGATGTTATTTGATGATGCTGAGCATGATATTCATCCAATGGATCAAAATATGGAAGAATCGTTGGGTGAATTTTTGGCAGAAAATCCTGCCGAATTGGCAAACATTGATGAAATGGGCAATACAATGCTCATTCGTGAAGCGATCGCAGGCAATTTAGTTTCTGTGAAAACTTTATTGGCAAAAGGTGCAGATGCATCTGTTAAAAATAATTTTGGCAAAACAGCAGAAGATTATGCTAAAGCTTATGGTTGGAATACATTGGCTGAGTTATTGAATAACAAGAGTGCAACAGTTCACTAGTTATAAAATGCTCTTCACATTTGATATGCGTGAAGAGCAATTGAATACTTTAGATGATCCAAAGATTATAAATTCTGAGTACGGAGCTTTTTCAAATCAAAGAAAGCTTCGTTCTTTTCATTCAATGGCGCAGCATGCAATGGTGGCATTTGTGCATGACCATATAAAATCTCGATGGTGATTTCATAAATGCCATTATCATCAGCTTGTTGATACATGTGATTCACCCAGGCTTGGTACCAGTTTTTAGTACGTAAGCCTTTCATCAATGGTGATTGTAATCGCCCGCCAGCAACACGAATATCTTTCAATAATGCTTTGAGATCATTGTATTGCAAAGTAATTTTCTCTAAATGCATAATCACATCTACGAAGCCTTGTGAATGCAAGTAATCACCTAAGCGCTTAATGGAAGGATATTCATTAAATTCTGGGCCATCCACCATCATACAATTTTCAAAACTGCCTTCAGCAATTGTGCTTAGGAATATTTTGCCATTGGGATTCAAATGATTTTTCATCGTTTGAATTGTAGTTTCAATATTGGCAGAATTCTGTAGGTATAGATTGCTGATGATGAGATCTACATTGGCTTTATCATCGCCCTCATGTAATTCTTCATAACTTGTATTTGGGTAAGCTTCCTGAAATACAGCCATCAATTGTTGATCTTCTTTGCCCATTTCTAAAACGCTTTTTGGGGCAAAATTAGGATTCTCTTGCAGATAAGTTACGAGTCTTTCTGCGATTTCATGGTGTAAAAAAGCATGATCTTTAAATAAATCAGGATTTTTATGCAATAAAGCTCGGTGATTGAATGCCGACATAAGCTATAATACCCACTTTCTTTTGTGACAATAAAGAGATCATTATGACACAAACCATCGCTGTTTATCCTGGAACATTTGATCCCATCACGAATGGGCACATCGATATTGCAAGAAGAGCTGCGCGCATCTTTGATAAGGTGATTGTGGCAGTTGCGAGTGAAACATCGCCATCCAAACGCCCATTGTTTACAGTGGAAGAGCGCATTGCAATGGCTCAAGAGATTTTTCAAAATGATGCAAATATTGAAGTGCAAGGTTTCAGAACATTGTTGGTTCATTATATGAAAGAAACAAATGCAAATGTGATCATTCGTGGATTGCGTGCAGTTTCAGACTTTGAATATGAATTCCAAATGGCGAGCTTAAATCGTAACTTGCGTCCAGAAGTGGAAACACTTTTTTTAACACCTTCAGAAAAATATTCATTCATTTCTTCATCCATGATTAAAGAAGCATTCCGTTTACACGGCGATGTGAGTAATTTTATTCATCCGATTGTTGAAGTAGGGTTACATAGTAAGTTACGTGGATAAGCAGTTTACCAATTGTAATGATGCAACATTCATTACCGCATTAACCGATAAAGCCCAAGAATTGGGCTTTACACATGTTAGTAGTCAATCGCCCGATCCATTGGATGTGAAAGCAGGCTATGAAGCTTGGTTAGCGAAAGGTTATCATGGCACGATGGATTACATGGAAAAGCATGGTGATTTGCGCTTTGAGCCTGGGCGCTTGATGGATAATACACAAAGTATTTTGACGTTCCGATTGCCTTATTATCATAATAATGACGAAGCCATGATTACGCTTAAGCAGGATCAACAAGCTTATATTGCGCGTTATGCTTTGGGGCGTGATTATCATAATGTGATCCGTAAGCGCTTAACAAAGTTGGGTGAATGGATTCGTGAGCATTTTCCTGATACGGAATTTCGTGCATTTACTGATAGTGCGCCGATTTTAGAGCGTGAATTAGCAGAGCGATCAGGTTTAGGATTCAGCGGTAAAAATACATTGATCATCGATCGAGAAAAAGGTTCTTATTTCTTTTTGGGTGAATTATTCATTACATTGCCAATTGTTATCCCCAGTGAACCTGTGGATAAACACTGTGGCCGCTGTACTAAATGTATTCAAAAATGCCCAACAGGGGCAATTGTTTCACCGCATGTTGTGGATGCACGCCGTTGTATTTCCTATTTAACGATCGAACATTATGGTGAAATTGATGAAGAAATTCGCCCATTAATGGGTAATCGAATCTTTGGTTGTGATGATTGTCAGCTATTTTGCCCATGGAACCGTTTTGCAAATCATGAAGTTTTAGAAGATTTCATGCCAAGGCATTCACTTAATAATATTAGCTTATTGGATTTGTTGAAGTGGAATGAAGCTATGTTCCTAAAGAAAACAGAAGGCATGCCGATTCGCCGAATTGGTCATGCAAGATTTATTCGAAATATTACTGTTGCGCTTGGTAATGCGAGCTATAGCGAAGAGATTGTCACTGCTTTAATTGCATTAGAAACTGAAGAAGAGTTTCTGAAAAATCATATTCAATGGGCGATCGATCAGCAGAATTATAAAAGAAATTTATTAAATTAATTCACTTTTAAATATAAAAGCATAATATATCCATCTTGAAAATATAAAAATATTATGAATATTCAGAGATTGAGAGATTTATGCGTTTAGAAAAAGGTTTTACATTAATAGAGCTGATGATTGTTGTGGCGATCATTGGTATTTTATCTATGATGGCATTGCCAGCTTATCAAGATTATACAAGAAGAACATATGTGGCAGAGGGGCTAGCGCTATCTTCTACATTGAGAAATGCAGCTGTTGAATATTATTCTACAACAGGTAAGTGGCCTGATAGCAATGGCATGGCTGGATTATCTGCTGCACCAACTTATACAGGGCAAGCAGTCATTGGTATCGGTATAGGACATGGCCCATCGGGTGTGCCTGCAGATACTACAAGAACAGGAGTAGGTCTCAATAGAAAAGTTTCTAATATTAAAATTTTCTATACAAATAAAGTAACAGGCGTATTAGGAGATGGCTTAAAAGTTGGTAGTGGGCAAGATGCAAATGATCCTTATGTTTCACCGATAGAACATAAAAATTCTTTGACCTTAGCTCCAGTAACTGACAGTGAAGGAAATGTATCTGGTAGTTTTCAATGGGTTTGTATAAATCCTCAACCAGATGGGCATTTAAAGGTAAAATGGCTACCAGCAAATTGTAGAAGTGAAACATATATTAATGATCCACATCAGCCAAAACCATAGAATTCTTACAATAAAAACTCTGCATTTGCAGAGTTTTTTATTACTGATTTAAGCCATTTCAGGATAAAGTGTAATCATTGAAACACCAAGTTTCTCTAATTCATGAATAATGGATTTTTTTGCATCTTGGTTCACAATGATTTCAATGGGTGCTTTGCTGAGTTTATCTTGTGCTAAAAGGCTTGCTTCGTGTTGTTGGTCATTTACGAAAATGAATGTGCCACGTTCTGTACGTACTAAAATATCATTATCATGTCCCATTAGTGCACGGCTAATTTTCTGTTTTGGAATATGGTAAATAATAATTTCACCATTATTTGGGCTATTATCGACACAAGCAAAAAATAGGGCGANTAATCATTGAAACACCAAGTTTCTCTAATTCATGAATAATGGATTTTTTTGCATCTTGGTTCACAATGATTTCAATGGGTGCTTTGCTGAGTTTATCTTGTGCTAAAAGGCTTGCTTCGTGTTGTTGGTCATTTACGAAAATGAATGTGCCACGTTCTGTACGTACTAAAATATCATTATCATGTCCCATTAGTGCACGGCTAATTTTCTGTTTTGGAATATGGTAAATAATAATTTCACCATTATTTGGGCTATTATCGACACAAGCAAAAAATAGGGCGATTAATGGATTTCGCGAAACATCTAAGGCTGTTTGTTCACCACAATTTGCAACATCGTTAGGACTATTTAAACCCAAATAGAATAAATGATGACTAGGAGATAATTCAATTTGTTGAACTATCTTTAAAAGATCTACAGGTGAAGATATTGTATGTGTTGTTGGGATTGGTTGAGTCATTTCGTTCCTCTTATAATTCTTTATTAAGCCATTTTGCTAATTGTAGATCGAAAACGCTTATGAGCAAAGTAGAAAAACACTATGCCAATGATTAAAAGCATCAAGAATTGTTGCCAAACAATTGCAAAGCCAGCATCTTTAAAGAGAATAGCTTTACTTAATTCAATAAAATGAGTTGTGGGGGCAATTAGCATAATATTTTGAATGATTTCTGGCATGCTTTCGCGTGGTGTCATTCCACCTGAGAGCATTTGCAATGGAATTAATACTAAGAGCATTAACATCCCAAATTGTGGCATATTGCGGGCAATTGTCGCTAAATAAATACCAATAGAGCTGATGGCAAATAAATGCAATACAGAGCCTAATAGGAATAATGGAATCGAGCCAATAATAGGTACATTTAAAGCGCCTTTAACAATGAATATCAATGATAAAGTTGCTGAGATTAAAACCACCATACCCATTGACCAAATTTTGGATAGCATGATTTCAAATGGTGTTAATGGCATGACCAATAAATGTTCCACAGTACCTTTTTCTTGCTCACGGATCAAAGCTGCACCTGTTAATACGATAGCAAGCAGAGTGATTAAGTTAATCACTTCGATCAAAGCACCAAACCATGAAGCTGTAAGGTTTGCATTAAAACGCATGCGCTCTTCAATTGTGACAGGATACTCTACTGGTGTTCTAGCACGCTCTAGAAACTCACTTACTTCGCCATTGATGATTTGATTCACAATCATATTACCTGTAAAAGCTTGTGACATACGAGTAGCATCGATATTCAATTGAATGGACGGTTGTTTACCTGCCATCACATCCTTTTGAAAGTAGGGCGGAATATTTACAACGAAAGTATATTCGCCTTTATCTAAACCACGATCCATTTCATCCAAATTAATATCGTGTGGTTTGGTGAATTCAGGTGGATAAAATGCTGTTTTAATACGATTAGATAATGTGGAACGATCTTCATCCACAAAAACAATCGATGCATTTTGTAAGCCATCTGGCATTGCTGTTGCAGCTGTATAAACCATACCTGTGAAAGCAAATACAATGAGCACTAATAAAATAGGATCGCGAATCAAGCTCCACAATTCTTTAATGCCTAAATGATAGATGTTGGCAGTTCTTTGAGCTTTCATGTTATGCCTCCTGCTTCTTCAATAATGCAACGCTTGCCAAAATAATGATTGGCACAACAATGATTAACACCATCAATTCGTGTGTCAATGAATTCAAGTGCAGTGCTTTGCTGAAAACCCCACGTGTTGCTGTGAGCATGTGAGAGGTTGGATAAATTTGCCCAACAATTGCACCAAAACCCTCTAAGGATGAAACTGGGTTAATTAAACCTGAAAATTGCACAGCAGGAATCAATGTGAGAATCACTGTGAAAAAGATTGCCCCAATTTGGCTATTGGTTAACGTTGAAGCCAATAAACCAAATCCTGTGGAGAATATACAGAATAGTAATGTCACTAATGATAGTGCTAGGAAGCTCCCTTTCATGGGGACGCCAAAGAAGTAAATGGCAAGAATCACCATTAATGTATAGTTCAGCATTGAAATTGCAACATACGGAATTTGTTTACCTAGTAAGAATTCCAATTTAGTCACAGGTGTAACATATAAATTGATGATGGAACCCATCTCTTTTTCACGTACAACGGATAATGCTGTCAACATGGATGGAATTAATAACAATAAAATAGGAATGATTGCAGGTACAATAGCTTGGATGCTTTGAATATCAGGATTGTAGCGATAGCGCATTTCTACATTAAATGCGGGTTTCAATTCCATGCCATACTCATATTTTGCAATACTAGTTAGCCAGCCTTGATGCAAGCCTTGTACATAACCACGAATGGTTTCGGCACGTTTTGGCATTGCGCCATCTACCCAAGCACCAATGGCAATTGGCATACCTTTTGCTACATCACGCGCGAAGTTGCCTGGTATTTCTATGGCTAAAGCAATGTCACCACTTTGCATTCGTCGATCCAATTCTTCATAACTATGGATCGGTGGTTTTTCTACAAAATAGCGAGAGCCAGAAATATTGTTGGCATAGTTATGGCTTAAAGTTGTTTGGTCACGGTCAAAAATTGCATAAGGTAAATCTTCAACATCCAATGTCACGCCAAAACCAATGGCAAACATCAGAATAATTGAGCCTAATAATGCCAAAGTTGCACGAATTGGATCACGCTTTAATTCTAAGGTTTCACGCCATGTATAACTGAGTAATCTCTGCCAACTAAAACGATGGAAATGCTCTGTAGAAGTAGTATTGCCTTGAGTCAGTGATTCAGGTTGCTCTTCATCATCTGTGCCTGCACCTGCATCAATTAGATATTTAATGAAAGCTTCTTCGAGCGTTGCTGTACCTTGCTTTTTAATGAGATTTTGTGGGGCATCACTGTCAAGCACTTTACCCGCATGCATCATGGACATTCGATCACAGCGCAATGCTTCGTTCATAAAGTGTGTTGATATAAAGATTGTTACACCATCATTTCGAGATAAATCTATCAATAAACGCCAGAAATTATCACGAGCAACGGGATCCACGCCAGATGTTGGTTCATCCAAAATCAACAATTCAGGTTTATGTACCATTGCCACAGCTAAAGATAAACGCTGGCGCATTCCAAGCGGAATATCATCAGGCAATGAATGTAAAACATCTTTGAGTTCAAAGCGTGCAACCATTTCATTGATGCGAGCATTGATTTCATTTTCGGGTACATGGAATAAACGTGCGTGCAGTTCTAAGTTTTGTAATACCGTTAATTCACTATATAAAGAGAATGCTTGTGACATATAGCCAACGCGGCGGCGGGTATCCAAATCTTTAGGATCGATTTCTCTACCAAATAACCAGGCTTGACCTTCAGTTGCGGGTAATAAGCCTGTGAGCATTTTCATAGTAGTGGATTTACCACAGCCGTTAGAGCCTAAGAATCCAAAGATTTCACCTTTATGGATTTCAAAGCTAACATTATCAACCGCAGTAAAATTACCAAAGCGCATGGTTAAGCCTTCAGCTTTAATAGCGATTGGTGAATTTTCATCTAAGTTTAATGGCGGAACTGTGACTGGCTCAAAGTTCTCTCGTTTTTCTTTGGGTAGTAATTTAATGAAAGCACTTTCTAAATTATCGCTATCCGTTTTTTCTAATAATTCTTTTGGTGTGCCTGTATCCAATATTTTGCCATCATCCATGGCAATCAGCCAATCAAAACGTTCAGCTTCATCCATATAAGCAGTTGCAACGATTACGCTCATCTGTGGGCGCTCTAATCGAATACGATCAATGAGATCCCAAAATTGTGCTCGTGCTAATGGATCAACGCCTGTGGTTGGTTCATCTAAGATCAAAAGATCAGGGTCGTGAATGAGAGCACAGCATAATCCAAGCTTTTGCTTCATTCCACCAGATAATTTACCAGCAGGGCGATCTAAGAAAGGGTATAACCCTGTACTTTTGGTGAGATTATCGATGCGCTGCCTGCGCTCATGTTCATCGTGCCCAAACAAGCGACCAAAGAATTGTAGATTCTCTTCAACAGACAATGTTGGATAGAGGTTCTTACCTAATCCTTGTGGCATATAGGCAATACGAGGGCAAATTTCATCACGCACAGATTTCTCACGCATATTGCCATTGAGAACGATGACTTCGCCTGATTGAATCGCACGAGCACCAGATATCAATGACAATAGACTGGATTTTCCAACTCCATCAGGACCAATCAATCCCACAACGATATCAGTGGGAATGTTGATAGATAAATGATTCAGCGCTTTGATTTCACCATAATTGAGTGAAAGATCGCTGACAGATACAACGAATTGATGTTTCATGTGATCTCCTTCCGTTCTTTATTCAGCAGAAGGTTCTTCCAATAATTTGATGTCAAAGCGTTTCGGCCATTCCATATTTTTATCTGTTTTGATGTAAGCTTCGCCAGTAACACCTGTTTTAATGTACTTTTGATACTTTTCTAATAATTCAGGATCAAATTTCGCTTTCACGCGGTACATTAATTTTTGGCGTTCATCTTCCGTTTGCACAGTTTTTGGTGTGAATTGTGCTTCAGCAGAGATGAATGTAATACGTGCAGGAATTACATATCCAGGCGCACCATCTAAGATAATACGTACTTCAGAACCATCTTTTTCGCCTGCAACTAAGCCTATGATTGCTTGAGTTGGCAAGAAGAATGTCATGTGAACTTTGGATAAATCTAATAAGTTTAGAACTTTTCCACCAGCACCTAGAACTTCACCAGGTTCTGCAATTCTGTATTGAATGCGGCCTTTTACAGGGGCGATTAAGTTAGCATCTTTAATGTCAGCTTGAATACGGTCAATCGTTGCTTGTGCTGCTGTAATTTGTGACTCAGTCGCAATAAATTGCGCTTTAGCTGCATCAATGGCTGCTTGTGCTGCTTGCACTCGTGCTTCTGCTGTTTCAATTTCAGCTTGAAGAACTTTTGTGTAAGCTTCTTGATCATCTAAATCCTGCTCAGTTGCAGCACCTTTGGCTGTTAATGTTTTGATACGTTGGAATTTACGATTAGCAGCATATAACTGGCTTTCTTTTGCAGATACTGCGGATTGTGCTGCCGCTTTATCACTTTCTCTTGCTGCAATTACCGATTTAGCGCTATTAGCTTGGTGAATAGCTTGTTGGTGATGAGCTTTGGCTTCGTTCAATTGAGCTTCTAATGAATCTAATTGCATCACAGCTAAGATTTGGTTTTGATCTACATAATCACCTTCATCCGCTAATATTTTATCAATGCGTCCAGGGAGTTTGGTTGAAATATCTAAAGGTGTCACTTCAATGCGACCGTTGCTCACTGTGATGCCGTGCAAATTATCACGAGAAAAATACCAGCCTGCGCCAATAATGACAGCGACAGCTGCGATGATAATACCTGTTTTAGCCTTATTGTTACTTGGCGAGCTCATATACACCTCTACAATTCAATTAATTATTAAAATATTTTCATAAGTTTATATGTATTAGTTTTATCATTTTTCCTAATAAATAGCCATTTTAAGCTGTGATTAATATCTATCAAGCGTATTGATTCCACTGTAAATGTGAGAGGTTTTGACAATTGTCATCGAAAACAAGCGTTTTCAAATCGAATAGGGTAAAATGGCTTCATTTTTCATATTTAATACTAAGGAAAGCAATCAGTATGGCGCAGTTTATCTATACTATGAACCGAGTAAGCAAGATCGTTCCTCCGAAAAGAGAGATCTTGAAAGACATTTCCCTTTCTTTCTTCCCAGGTGCCAAAATTGGTATTTTGGGCTTGAATGGTGCGGGTAAATCAACATTGTTGAAAATCATGGCAGGTGTTGATAAAGAGATTCAAGGTGAAGCGCGTGCACAAGCTGGCATTAAAATTGGCTACTTAGCGCAAGAGCCACAGTTAGATGAAACAGTAGATGTTCGTGGTAACTTAGAACAAGCATTAGGCCCAATCAAAGAAGCATTGGCTGAGTTAGATAAAGTTTATGCCGCATATGCAGAACCAGATGCAGACTTTGATGCATTGGCTTCTAAACAAGCTGAATTGGAATCTTTCTTGAGCACAGTTGATGGTCATGCTTTGGATCGCCAATTGGAAATCGCAGCGGATGCATTACGTTTGCCACCAATGGATGCAGATGTAAAAGTATTGTCAGGCGGTGAAAAGCGTCGTGTTGCTTTGTGTAAATTACTACTGTCTAAACCTGATATGTTGTTATTAGACGAACCAACGAACCACTTGGATGCTGAATCAGTTTCTTGGTTGGAGCGTTTCTTGCATGATTATCCTGGTACTGTTGTTGCGGTAACGCATGACCGTTACTTCTTAGATAACGTTGCAGGCTGGATCTTAGAACTTGACCGTGGGCATGGTATTCCATGGGAAGGTAACTACTCTAACTGGTTAGAACAAAAAACTAAGCGTTTAGAAACAGAACAGAAGCAAGAAGAAGCATTTGCGAAAACATTGAAGCAAGAATTGGAATGGGTTCGTCAAAATGCTAAAGGCCGTCAAGCTAAATCTAAAGCACGTATCCAACGTTTTGAAGAATTAGAAAGCCAAGAGTTCCAAAAACGTAACGAAACAATGGAAATCTATATTCCAGCAGGTCCACGTTTGGGTGAATTAGTGATTGAAGCGACAGATGTAGCGAAAGCATTTGGCGACAAGTTATTATATGAAAACTTGAACTTCAACTTGCCACGTGGTGGTATCGTTGGTGTGATCGGTCCAAACGGTGCAGGTAAATCTACATTGTTTAAGTTAATGACAGGCCATTTACAAGCAGATGCTGGTGTATTCCGCGTAGGAGAAACTGTTCAGTTGGCTTATGTAGATCAAAGCCGTGATACTTTAGATGGTAGCAAAACTGTTTGGGAAGAAATTTCTGAAGGTCAAGATATCATTCGTGTGGGTACTTATGAAATCCCATCACGTGCATACTGTGGTCGCTTTAACTTTAAAGGTTCAGATCAGCAGAAATTCATCAAAGATTTATCAGGTGGTGAGCGTAACCGTGTTCATTTGGCGAAAGTTCTTCGTGCAGGTGGCAACGTTATTCTACTGGATGAACCGACGAATGACTTGGACGTTGAAACATTGCGTGCGCTAGAAGATGCTATCTTGGCATTTGCTGGTTGTATCGTGGTAATCTCGCATGATCGCTGGTTCTTGGATCGTGTTGCAACGCATATCTTGGCATTTGAAGGTAACTCGCATGTTGAATGGTTCCAAGGTAACTATGCAGATTATGAAGTTGATCGTAAACGTCGTTTAGGTATGGATGCGGATCAACCACATCGTTTGAAATATAAATCAATTACTCGTTAATTAAAGTTATAGAGGGAAGATCTAATGAATGCTCATCCGGTGACTCACCAAGTAAAAGATAGAGAAGTGATTGTTTGTTGCCCACCAGAGAATGTTGATGTGTGGGATTTGCATCCAAGAGTTTATTTAGCACTGAATGAGAACGGTTCAGTGACATGCCCATACTGTGGTGATATTTACACAATGGATGAGCAAGCGTGAAAATTTTAGCAATAGATACATCAACGGAAGCTTGTTCAGCTGCACTATATATAGATGGTGAATTGATAGAGCGTTATTTAGTTGCACCTCGTAAACATATTGAGCTGTTAAAGCCGATGGTTGATGAAGTCATGAAAGTTGCTGAAGTTGATGTCAGTGAACTGACAGGATTGGCATTTGGTGCAGGTCCTGGTAGTTTTGCTGGCTTGCGTGTGGCTTGTGCATTTGTGCAAGGCATGGGCGCTGGTTTAGAAATTCCTGTTGTTCCTGTTTCTACTTTAAAGGCAATGGCGCAACAAGTTTTGGATACGCATGCTGATCGTACCGTATTAGTGATGTTGGATGCCAAAATGAAAGAAGTTTATTGGGGCGTTTATCGTTTAGAAGATAAAGAAGTTGTAACGGTATTACCTGAGCAAGTGACAAAGATCGATGAAATTCCTAATTTCGCAGGTATTGTTGGCTTGGCTAATATTATTGGTGCTGGTGATGGTTGGAATGTCACACCTAATTGGGTGGAAGCATTGAAACCAGAATTCATTGAAAAGAATGTTTATCCACGTGCTGGTGAAATTGCATTGTTATCCATTGATGATTTTGAAAATGGCATGGCATTAGATGCGGATCAGGTTTCGCCAATTTATCTTCGTAATAATATTGCATTGACAATAGAAGAACAGGAAGCTTTGAAGAAAGAGTCTTAGTACTATTTGTATTGTGTGAAAAAAAACCGCTGATTAAGCGGTTTTTTTATTTATTTTGTACATTGTACTTATTTATGAACACTTAAAGGTACACAAACTGGGTTAGTTACACTTGGAGGTGTTGATAATAAACCTGGTTGCATATTAGCAGTACAATCTAAAGTACGGCCCCTTTGAGTTTTTGCACGGTATGAGATTTTTTGGCCACCAAAAGCATCAGGCTCATTGAAAGATACTTTGGAAACAGTCAGTTCATCAGAAGATGCTAAACCCATCATGCTTGCAGTTGCTTTTTGTAGTTGAACTACAGCAACGTTTTTATCCATAGTTGTACAGCCAGTTAAGATGAGTGCAAATGCTGCAATAGCAATAATATTTTTCTTCATATTGTTTCTCTAAATATATATTTAATTTATCGGAATACTAAGTCCAAAGTAATGGCTTAATTGTAGTACAGGTAATTCTGTAAATACTAAGTTTATATAATTATCAATAATGTTCAACTGGAATTTTGAATGTTTTATGGTTTTCTTGGATAAACTGTAATGATTATTAGAATGTTTTGATAAATCTCATGCTAAGACATGGTAGTTGTTCTGGTAATTCTATTG
>NZ_MVDN01000009.1 GCF_002006795.1 Wohlfahrtiimonas populi
CCCTAATATAATTTCACTATATAAGATAATTATTTAAGGCGCTTTGCCAACATTGTTGCAAACTGTAATTTCACGCGATTGCCATTAGCATCTAAACGATGTAATTCACCCACATCTTCGTTATAAGTCACAATTTCCCAATCTTTATAATATTCCTGCAATTCGCCTTCTTTAAAAGTGAATGAGAAACCTTGATCACACGGATATTGCGCTGTATCCATCGCAGATACGATTAAATTATAGCCATTCACATTAGTACGATCTTGCATATTACGGATAATATTAGGCACGTGATCAGGATTCAAAAACATAAATACAACTGTTGAAAAAATGAAATCATACTGTCCTTCAATCATTGCTAAATTAATGTCATAAACAGAAGGATCAATATTCGTTAAATCTTCTTTCGCGATCACATCTTTTAAGAAGCTAATGCTATTAGGATTCACATCCACAGACGTTAAATCAAATCCAAGAGAATTCAAATACAAGCTATTTCGCCCTTGCCCACAACCTAAGTCAAAAGCTTTGCATGGCGGCACAACATCAGTTGCAGCAATCACATCTGTGTGCGGCATTGTTAAATTATAATTTTTATGATAATAGTCAACAGCACGAATTTTACTCATGTTTTATCCCACATAAAAAGATTCACTAAATCACCATTATAACAGTTATCTTGCCCATTGAATTGAGGTGCATTTTCCCACTGCCAATAATTCTTGACAAAAAATTTCACTTTTATTTTTAACGAGCGTATAATTCGTCAAAATCATTTGCAAATGAGAACTTTTATCATTCAATACCTTTCACAATCAAGGAATATTAAAAATATGTATAAAAAAATCGGTCTTGCAAGTTTGCTTCTCGTTACGTCATACAGTTTTGCTCAAGAATATCCTGTTGGTCAGCCAATCATTGAAAATGGCATGGAGATCCAAGGTGTTTATCTCCAGCCCATCACAATGGATACAGAAGAAGGTTCACATAAAATGCATCATTTACCAGCAGCTGAAGCAGATGTGCATTTAGAAGCAGACATCCACGCTGTAGAAGATAACCCAAATGGCTTTGCAGAAGGTGACTGGATTCCTTATTTAGTTGTCGATTACACAATCCAACGCATTGACAAAGAAGGTAGCCCTGCACAAAGTGGCACATTCATGCCAATGGTTGCCAACGATGGTCCGCATTATGGCGAAAACTTGAAATTAGATGGCGTAGGTAAATACAAAGTGAACTTTAAGATTTCACCACCGTCTTACAATAAAACAGCTAACTTCGGCCGTCACATCGATAAAGAAACAGGCGTTGCGCCTTGGTTTGAACCATTCAATGTTGAATGGGAATTTGACTACGCAGGTACAGGCCGTAAAGGTAGTTACTAATTAGATCACAGCAAAGCGTATGAACACCAATTCATGCGCTTTTTGTTATTTCCTTCACACCACACAAGATCAAATAAAAACACTATGAAAAAGCTCAGCACATTATTAACATTTGGGTTATTCATTCTTTTCTCACATGCCGTAGCAAAAGATAATAAATATACGGTTCAATTAGAAATGAAAGATGGCGATTTAATCCCGCTTGTTCTCGAAGTCCCTGCCAAAACTAAAATTAGAATCGAAGTTAAAAATATTGGCACACAACCTGCTGAATTTGAAAGCACACAATTACGCAAAGAAAAAGTTTTAGCACCCGGTGCTAAATCTGTTGTTGTGATTGCACCATTAAAACCTGGCAGTTATGAATTTTTTGATGATTTTCATCTAGATCATCCTCGCGGCACAATTTTAGTTAAAGAATAAAAAGAAAAGGCAACTCATGGGAAATGTATTATTTGTGGTATGGCGTGAAAGTTTTGAAGCCCTACTTGTGATCGGTATCATTTACAGTTGGATTAAACGTCATCCTGATGTTAAAAACGGTATGAAATTTTTATGGGGCGGCGTTGCTTTAGGCGTTGCCATCTCCATCGTTTTAGCGCTCGCAATTTACGGCGTATTCAGTTCACTAGAAGATATTTGGCAAACAAGCTTTATGATCTTCATGGAAATTTTAGCGTGTATTTTGATCGTGCAAATGGTTTATTGGATGAATAAACATGGCAAAGAGATGAGCCAAGCCCTTATTCAAGGCATTGATCGCAACACAAAAAAACATTCTTGGTGGGGCGCACTGTTCATCATCGCCATTGCTATTGCTCGTGAAGGCAGTGAAATCGTTGTATTTCTGTCTGCCATCATTATGAATTTAACACCTGAAAATTCAGGTGCTTTTGCCACAGAAGTTATGTTAGGCTTAGCCATCGCAGCCTGTACATTAGCGGCTTTCATCTTGACCTCGAAAGTTGTGTCATGGAAATGTTTTTTTACGATTACAGGCATCATGCTCTTATTCTTGGCCGTAACTTTACTGCTCCGTGCGACCGATGAAGTTGCCAATTTATTATTAGAATATGACATAGATTTACCTGAATTCTTTGAAATGTCTTTATGGGATACAAGCAGCTTCCTTGATGATGGGCAAGGGATTGGTAACTTTTTATCATCATTTTTTGCATATCGCTCTCAGCCCACAGGTTTATCCATCACTGTTTTTGTGATTTATTGGATCATTGTTGGCTTTATATTTTGGAGAGGTTCTCGTGGACAAAAAACAACTCATTAGTTTAAGCATTATTCTGTTGTCTGCCACAACATTCAGTAGCGCCAAAGTTGGCAGACAAGCCATGCTGCAATCAGGTGATGAACCACCAATTGTTGCATTGAGCGACATTCCTAACCCTGAAAAATTTCAGCCTGCCATTGATGCGTATATGAAAATTGCTACAGAGCGCATACAGAATGTTGAAGCATTGCTTATGCAATTATCAGGAGCATTAGAGCAGAATGATTTAACATTGGCACAGCACAAATATATTGAAGCCCATTATCAATATGAAACCATCCGCCCTGTTGTTTTAATCTTCGGCAATATCGATCGCATGATCAATTCTCGTGCTGAAGCATTTTTAGCACGCGAAAAAGATCCTAACTTCAAAGGCTTTCATGCAGTTGAATATGAACTTTTTGCACAAAAGAATATTGAAAATGCTTTATTAGAAAATCAAAAGCTACTCAAAAATATAAAAGATTTAGCAAAACGTATCGCCATTGAAACGATCTTTTTACCAAAGCTTGTGCAATCTATGCCTGATTTTGCAGAAAATATTTTAGAAAATAAGTTATCAGGCCAAGATAATACCTACAGCGGTGCGGATTTAGGTGAAATCGTTGCCAATTTGGAAGGCATTGATTTAATCACAGCACAATTGCAGGATTTTATTCCACAAACATTGCTACAAAAAACACTACCATTGGATGTTAAAATTCGTTCACGCTTACAAAAATATATGACAGATACAGGCTTTATGCCCTATTCCGCCTTAACAAATGAAGATAAACATGCCCTGTATGGTGACGTTTCTGAATTAGCAGAACAATTAGCAAAACTTCGCAGCTTATTAAAAGTAGAGGTTTACCACCAGTTTGATGGCATCCATCTCAAGAATGAGGAGAAATAATCATGTCCAATCATTCAACTTTTCGTCGTAATTTCTTAAAAGGCATTACATTAGGCAGTGCTGCTTTGGTTGCAAATTCTGCGCTAGGTCAAAGTAATCCTAAAAATAATGATCCAGAATTTAAATACCCAAAACATTTCTATGATGCAGTGCCAGCATTAGGCAACCATCAAGCAGGCATCATTACTCCTGAGCCTAAAGAAGCAACATTCATCACATTTAAGCTTTTAGTTAAAAGTAAAGAAGAGCTGAAAGCTCTATTCCAATCCATCTCTTCGCGCATTCAATATCTCACAGCATCGCAATCCATCGCAGTTGATGAAGATACACAACTACCACCCAAAGAATCAGGCTTATTGGGCGGCGATTTATTGCCAGATCAATTAACCATTACATTATCAGTAGGTGCTTCTCTATTTGATGATCGCTTTGGTTTATCTGAGCAAAAGCCGAAACATTTGATGGAAATGACAAGCTTTCCCAACGATCTATTAGATCCCAATTGGTGTGGCGGAGATATCTCTTTGCAACTATGTGCTAATAGTAAAGAAATCATCATTTACGCATTGCGTGACATTATGAAGCATCATTATCAGCAAATGTCACCCATTTGGAAGATTGATGGATTTTTACCTGCACGTGATATTGAATCAGGCTCAACGGCAATTAATCTCTTCGGCTTTAAAGATGGCACAGGCAATGCACCCAATACAGATGCTAAATTAATGAATGAAATGGTTTGGGTGACAGAACAAAATAAAGAGCCTGAATGGTGCTTAGGTGGATCTTATCAAGCATTACGTTTGATTCGCTTTAACCTAGAATTCTGGGATAGAACGCCATTAGAAGATCAAGAAAATGATTTTGGTCGCATGAAACGATCAGGTGCACCAATTGGCATGACTCATGAAATGAATGATCCTCAATTTGACAAAGACCCACATGGCGATCGTGTATTATTTGATTCTCATATGCGTCGTGCTGAGCCACGTGTACCGCATCGTTACAGCGCGCCATTGCGCCGTCGTAGCTATAGTTATTCTTTAGGATTAACCAATAGTGGTTTATTGGATATGGGTTTAATCTTTGTCTCTTATCAAAATGATCTTAAAAAAGGCTTCATCAATACTCAGCGCCGTTTAAATGGTGAGCCATTAGAGCGTTACATTAAACCTTTTGGTGGCGGTTATTTCTTTGCACTACCTGGTATGAAAACTACAGACAATTATTTGGGACAAGCGTTATTCAATGCTTAAAATTTAGCATTAAAAAAAGCCCAGTTCATAAAAACTGGGCTTAAAACCTCCTGCACCTTTTATCTATTGCCATCTATTATTATTTTTTCTCAAATGGCACTGGTTTCGGCGTTTGATTGACCGATGGTGGTAAAATTGGCATCATCAATTGAGGTTGATCACCTGTCAATGTTTTCAAAAATGCCACAATATTTGCAACTTCTTCATCGTTATAATCACGTTTCAATTGTAAACGCCCCATGGTTAGTACTGCTTCTTCTAATGATTCTGCTGCGCCATCATGAAAGTACGGATAAGTTAATTCGACATTACGCAATGTTGGTACTTTAAACATGAAACGATCTGCATCTTTACCAGTTACTTCAATGCGACCTTGTGCTGGGTTTTCTGTCACATATTCTTCCATCAAGCCCATTTTTTGGAATGAGCTACCGCCCATTGCAGTGCCATAGTGACATGCGATACAGCCAGATGTTGTGAATAAATTGTAACCTGCTAATTCTTGTTCATTTAATGCACTGTCATCACCTTTTAACCATTTATCAAATGGTGCATTTGGCGTCACTAATGTTTCTTCAAATACAGCGATTGCATCTGTGATTTCATCAATAGAGATTTTATCAGTGCCATAAACTGCTTTAAACTCTTCAACATAACCAGGAATTGATTCCACAACGCCCACAGCTAAGTCATGTGTAAAACCCATTTCTTTAGGGTTAGCAATTGGGCCACCTGCTTGTTCTTTTAAATCTTTTGCACGGCCATCCCAGAATTGCACAAAGTTATACTTTGAGTTCAATACTGTTGGTGAATTAATTGGGCCTTCTTGCCAATTATGACCAATCGATGTTTTCAAGTTATCACTGCCACCCATAGATAAGTTATGACATGAGTTACATGAAATGAAACCCGATTTTGATAAACGTGGATCAAACCACAATTTTTTACCTAATTCTATTTTTGCTGGGTTTTCAATCTTAACATCATCAATTGGTTGAATGATTGCATCGCGCTTAGCTTGTGCAAATGCTGATCCACCTAAAACCATTGAAATTGATAAAGCAATTGCCATCCAAACTTTATTTCTACTTTGCATTTTATAGTCCACTCCCTACTATTAAAAGTTCCCCAAATTATCAATTTAAGTAATCAATCATTGAATAATTTGATCACAAGTCTAATACAGATATGACTATTAAAATAGATCGACCATTTTGTGGCTTTGTTATTCCTTGTGTTATTCGTTATAATGGGGGGTATTTTCTAATAATATTTCAAGGGGTCATCAATGCTAGACATTCAGTTACTTCGTCATAATCTCGACGATGTTGTAACCCGTCTTAAAACACGCGGTTATGAGTTTGATAAAGCACAATTTATTGAACTAGATGAACGTCGTAAAGGATTGCAGATTGAAGTGCAGGAACTTCAAAATTTGCGTAACGTTAACGCTAAGCGCATTGGTCAAGCTAAGGCTAAAGGCGAGAATATTGATGAGATTTTGAAAGAAGTTTCCAATAATACAGAAAAATTAGAGTCTTTAGAGAAAGAGTTAAATGTAATCTTAAATGATTTGAATCAAATTCTCATGACGATTCCAAACTTACCAGATGCATCTGTACCAGCTGGTAAAGATGAAAACGATAACGTAGAAGTTCGCCGTTGGGGTACACCACGTGAATTTACGTTTGAAGTGAAAGATCACGTTGCATTAGGCGCAATGAACAAAGGTATCGATTCAGAAGCAGGCGTTAAATTAACAGGTTCTCGTTTTACAGTATTGCGTGATGGCATTGCACGTTTACATCGTGCATTGGCTCAATTCATGTTAGATCTTCATGTTGAAGAACATGGCTATACAGAATTAAACGTGCCAATGATTGTGAACTCAGACAGCTTACGTGGCACAGGCCAATTACCTAAATTTGAAGAAGATTTATTCAAATTAACAGGCGAAGATCAATACTATTTGATCCCAACTGCTGAAGTTCCTGTCACAAACTTAGTGCGTGATGAAATTATTCCAGAAAATGAACTACCATTATCTTATGTAGCACATAGCGGATGTTTTAGATCAGAAGCAGGTAGTTATGGTCGTGATACTCGTGGTTTAATTCGTATGCACCAATTTGAAAAAGTGGAAATGGTTCACTTAACCCACCCTTCTAAATCTACCGAGCAACTAGAATTGATGACGCGTCATGCTGAAACAGTTTTAGAAAAACTAGGTCTACCTTACCGCACAATCGTATTGTGCACAGGCGACATGGGCTTTGGTGCAACAAAAACTTACGACATCGAAGTATGGTTACCAGGTCAAGAGAAGTATAGAGAAATCTCTTCTTGTTCTAACTGCATGGATTTCCAAGCTCGCCGTATGCAAGCTCGTTTCCGTAATAGCGAAACAAACAAACCTGAACTATTACATACACTAAATGGTTCAGGCTTAGCTGTTGGTAGAACTTTAGTTGCAGTAATGGAAAACTATCAAGAAGAAGATGGTAGAATACGCGTACCAGAAGTCTTGATTCCATATATGAGAGGCAGAACTCACATTTAGAGTTCAATTTAATATAGTTAAGAGGTTTTAGTTATGTCATTAGAGATAACAGATGAATGCATTAATTGCGACGTTTGTGAACCAGAATGTCCAAATGAAGCAATTTCAATGGGTCCTGAAATTTATGTTATCGATCCAAACTTATGTACAGAGTGCGTTGGTCATTTTGACACACCACAGTGTATGGAAGTATGTCCTGTTGAATGCATCAACAAGGATCCCGCGAAGCCAGAAACTCAAGATGAGTTAATGGCTAAATACGAGAAACTTCAAGCTGGAAAGTAAGAGTTTATGAAAAAAACTTCTCTTTTGTGTCTTATGGTAACAGTTGGTCTCTTCAATAGCAGTGCGATTGCGAGACAATATCCTATGCCTGAAAAAGGTTCTGATGTTGTCGGCTATACAGAGGTTGTTTATCCTGAATCTGGTGAATCTTTCGTTGAGCTCAGCGTAAAGTATGAAGCAGGTTATGATGAACTCAAATGGGCGAATCCAAATTCCAATTATTGGACGCCTTCACCACAAATGCCCATCGTTTTACCTTTTGAATATATTCTCCCTGGCAAAAAACGCTCTGGCATTGTTTCCAATATTCCAGAAATGCGGACATATTATTTTCCTCCTAACGAGAATGTAGTTTATGTCTACCCTGTCGGTGTTGGCCGCATGGATTGGAAAACACCATTAGGTACATGGAAAGTTACAATTAAACAAGAAGCACCACCTTGGTATCCACCTGAAAGCATTCGCCGTGAACACCAAGAAATGGGCAAAGGCACTTTACCAAGAGTTGTACCTGCTGGCCCTGACAATCCTTTAGGCAATCATGTTTTACGCTTAAATATTCCAAGCTATTTATTGCATGGTACTAATGATGTTACTGGTATTGGCATGCGTGTCACTCACGGCTGCATGCGCTTCTTCCCACAAAACATTGAAGAATTGCATCGCATAGTACCAAGTGGTACGTCAGTATCATTTATCAATGAACCAGTAAAAGTTGGCTGGAAAGGCAATGAGCTTTTAATCGAAGTTCACCCACCTTTAGAAGAAGATAACTTAGATACAGATGGCTTGAAAAAAATTGCATACGGTATATTAGCACCGTATCAAAATGACCCAAGCATTCAAATGGTTGACCGCCGTTTAATTGATCTTACGATTGAAAAAATGTCAGGTTTACCAACACATGTCGGTCAAAAAATTGACCCTAATAATCACAATCCAAAACCAGAAGAAGCTGGCAGTGCAATTAATATTGACTGGGATAAATTTAAATAAATAGCAGGAGTATTTGATGGCATCTATCGAAGAAAGTTTAGCGTTATTAGAACGTGGAACTGACGAAATCATTTCAATTGAAGGTTTAACTGAGAAGTTAAAAGAGAACCGTCCGCTTCGAATCAAAGTGGGTTTCGACCCTACTGCCCCTGATCTTCACTTAGGTCATACTGTTGTGATCAACAAAATGAAACACTTCCAGATGTTAGGTCATGAAGTGAATTTCTTGATTGGTGACTTCACAGGTATGATCGGTGATCCTTCAGGCAAAGATACAACACGTAAGCCTTTAACTCGTGAACAAGTTGTGGAAAATGCAAAAACTTATCAAGAGCAGATCTTTAAAATCTTAGATCCAGAATTGACTAAAGTTGTATTCAACTCATCTTGGTTAGGCGAATTAGGCACAGTAGGCATGATTCAATTAGCATCACACTATACTGTTGCGAGAATGCTTGAGCGTGATGACTTTGAAAAACGTTACAAAAACCATCAACCGATTGCTTTGCATGAATTTATCTATCCATTGCTTCAGGGTTATGATTCAGTGAGCTTGAATACTGATGTTGAATTAGGTGGTACAGATCAGAAGTTCAACTTATTAGTTGGTCGTGATCTTCAAAAAGCTTATGGTAAAGCGTCACAAAGCGTAATCACTATGCCTTTATTAGAAGGTTTAGATGGCGTGAATAAGATGTCTAAATCTTTAGGCAACTACATTGGCGTGGATGATACACCAGTTGAGCAATTTGGTAAGTTGATGTCTGTATCAGATACTTTGATGTGGCGCTACTTTGACTTATTAAGCTTTGAATCAGCTGCAACAATTGATGGTTATAAAAAATCAGTTGCTGACGGCATGAATCCTCGCGATATCAAGTTCCTATTGTGTAAAGAAATCATCTCTCGCTTTCATTCAGAAGCAGATTATGAGATGGCACATCGTGACTTCATCGAGCGTTTCCAGAAAGGTAACTTACCTGAAAATATCGAAGAAATTACAGTGGTTGCAGCAGAAGGTGAAATTCAAATTGGCGCATTGTTGAAAGAAGCTGGTTTAGTAACTTCAGTTTCTGAAGGTAATCGTTCAATTGATGGCGGCGCAGTTCGCATTGATCAAGAGAAAGTTTTTGATCGCGGACTCAAAATCGCAAAAGGCACAACAGCAGTTTTCCAAGTGGGTAAACGCCGTTTTGCTAAAGTTACAGTTAATTAATTTTAGAGGTTTTTATGACTTTCGTTGTTACCGAAAATTGCATTAAATGCAAATACACAGACTGTGTAGAAGTTTGTCCTGTGGATTGCTTCCATGAAGGCCCAAACTTTTTGGTGATTGATCCTGAAGAGTGCATTGACTGTACATTGTGCGAGCCAGAATGCCCTGCAAATGCAATTAAATCAGAAGATGATTTAACAGCAGATGAAATGCAATTCTTGGATTTAAATGCAGAATTATCGCAGCAGTGGCCTGTGATCACTCAAATGCAGGACAATGCTGAAGCTGCAAAAGAGTGGGATGGCAAACCTAATAAACTAGAATTATTAGAGCGATAATCACGGATGGCGCGTCGATTAACCAAAAAACAGCACGAACGTATTTCTAACAAAAAAGTCGAGCAAATCGACGCGTTAAAAAGTCTAGATCCTGACTCTCTCTTTAAAGGGAGAGTCATTGCTCAGCATGGTCCACATTTAATGGTGGAAAATGCAGAGCATCAGATCTACAAAGCCAATATCCGCCAGAATCTAGAAAAAATTGTGTGTGGCGATTATGTCTATTTCACTTTTGAAAATGACATTCCAGTTGTATTGCAGCTTATTGCCCGTGCCAATGAATTAGCACGCGTTTCTTATGGTCAACATAAAAAGCTGATTGCCGCCAATTTGGATCAGATTTTTATCGTCATTGCACCAAAACCTGAGCCAAGCCCTTCTCTCATTGATCGTTATTTAATCGCCATTCGTGAATTCAATATTCCAATGGGCATTATTGTCAATAAAGCAGATATGATCGATGAAGCAAGTGATTTTTCTTTCATAGAAGAGTATCAAAAAGCTTTTGATATCAAAATCATATTAACGGCACAAAATAATGCTGAATCATTGAAATTACTCCATGATGAATTAGTAGGCAAAACTTCAATTTTTGTTGGGCAATCTGGCGTTGGCAAATCATCACTCACCAACAAAATGATTCCTGAATTATCTCTACAAACACAGAGAATTAGTGCAACAACAGGTTTAGGCAACCACACAACATCCGCAACGACTTTATATTATTTAAATGATAATGCAGGCGCTTTAATTGATTCTCCAGGTGTTCGTAGCTTTAACGTGGATCACTTAAGCATTGAATCCATTCATAATGGCTTCCCTGACGTTACGGAATACACAAAGCAATGCAAATTCAGCAACTGTAATCACTTACAAGACCCAGGTTGTGCTGTAGAAGATGCCATAGAAAACAATTTATTATCAGCAAGGCGTGCTGAAAGTTATTTACAGATCTTAAAAACATCAGGCTAATAGTGCTTGATGTTTCTGACAATCGCTATACAATACACTGCCTTGATATTTTTATATAAATATTAACAATTCAACGAGCGGCAGCACTCAAGATTCTTCTGAACAAAAAGATTGCAACCAATCGCCTTGATCTTTCACTTAACGGTATTGAATTAAGGAGCTGTGATGTCACCTATTCTTTCAAAAAAATCCTACGAGCCTTGGCGCGACCCTAATTCCGTGCCATACATTGAAATCATCGATTTAGTCAAAGTTTTTGACGAATATATCGCGGTTAATAATATCTCTTTAGATATTTACCAAGGAGAGTTCTTCTCTTTATTAGGCCCTTCTGGCTGTGGGAAAACCACACTTTTACGTATGTTGGCAGGTTTTGAAACACCAACATCAGGTAAAATCCTATTGGAAGGCGAAGATATTTCTCTGATTCCGCCTTACGAACGCCCAATTAACATGATGTTCCAAAGCTATGCTCTATTTCCACATATGACGGTGGAAGATAATATAGCCTTTGGATTAAAACAAGAAAAAGTGCCAAAGCCTGAGATCAGAAAACGTGTTGATCAGATGCTAGAATTGGTACAGATGGGCAAATTTGCTAAGCGAAAACCTCATCAATTATCAGGCGGTCAACGCCAACGTGTTGCGCTTGCACGCAGTATTGTTAAAAAACCAAAACTATTATTATTGGATGAACCTTTAGGTGCATTAGATAAACGCTTGCGTGAACAAACACAGTTTGAACTCATGACGATTCAAGAAGAATTAGGCATTACATTCGTCATCGTAACACACGACCAAGAAGAAGCCATGACAGTTTCAAGCCGCATTGCAGTGATGGATAGTGGTGAGATCGCTCAAGTTGCGACACCTACAGAAATCTATGAATATCCAAACTCTTTATATGTAGCGGAATTCGTCGGTGATGTGAATATTTTTGAAGGCGTGATTGCGGATATTTCGCCAATTCATACAACTGTCAATAGCTTTGATGTGGATGCACCACTTATCTGTAATCAGGGCGTGGGTGCTGTTGTGGGCTCACAAGCTTGGATTGCTGTTCGCCCTGAAAAATTAGACATCTCCTTAACGCCACCAGAAAATACAGAAAGCAACTGCATGATGGGCGAAGTTTGGGACATTGGGTATCTCGGTGATATGTCCATTTACCACGTTAAAATGGATAATGGGAAAATGGTCACCGCTGCACAAATTAACCATAAACGCGCAGTTGAACTTCCGATTAATTACGAAGACCGCGTTTACGTCAGCTTTGATGCTGATTCTGCTGTTGTTTTGATCTCTTAATCGAGATCACAATAACTTAAGGAGGTTATTATGAAACACCGCCAACAACAGTTGGGGATAATGAGTGGTCGCGCGGCAGAATTGATGTCGCGTTTAAACTTCATCCATCGCAATTTAATGCACTTTTGGCTCTATCGTAAATTCTTAGGTATTTTCAATAGCGCAAAAGTAATCATTGGCATACCTTATTTGTGGCTCTTTTGCTTCTTTATCGTGCCATTTTTAATTATTTTGCGCATCAGCTTTACAGAAGCTGAGATAGCTTCTCCACCCTATTCTTCTGTTTTGACTTGGATAGAAGGTGGTGTTTTGGAAATTAAACTCAATTTTCAAAACTACATTACGCTTTGGCAGGATGATATTTATATCTCAGCTTATTTAAGCAGTATTAAAATCGCTGCCATTTCAACATTTTTTACATTTGTTGTGGGCTTTCCAATTGCTTTAGCACTGTCTCGCCTACCTAAAAGATGGCGCTTATTTGGCTTAATGATGGTGATTTTACCATTTTGGACATCATTCTTAATCCGTATTTATGCTTGGATGACAATTTTATCACCTTCAGGGGTTTTGAATAATTTCATCAATTTCATTGGCCAAGGCATCGGCTTAATTGATCCCGCTTCCCCTGTGCAACTGCAATTATTGGGCACAGAATTTGCGGTTTATATTGGCATTATCTACTGTTATCTACCTTTTATGATTCTGCCAATCTATGCAACGTTAGATAAAATGGATTATACATTGGTGGAAGCTGCGATGGATTTAGGTTGCCCACCAATTAAAACTTTCTGGATCATCACAGCAAGAATCTCTTTACCTGGAATTTTAGCAGGCTGTTTCTTAGTCTTCATTCCAGCTATAGGAGAATTCGTCATCCCTGATTTATTGGGTGGCTCTGATGTATTGATGATTGGGAAAGTACTTTATGATACATATTTGCAAGGCATGGATTTACCATTAGTTTCAGCCATCTCTGTTTCATTGTTATTGATTGTGATCATTCCAATCTATCTTTTCCAACGCATTCAACAGAAGCAATTTGAATAAGGAGCTGACATGAAACAGACATTAACACGTTTTAACAAAATCTCGTTAGTGATCGGCTTTGCTTTTCTCTACATTCCAATTTTGATTCTCATTGTTTATAGCTTCAATGAATCGAAGTTAGTGACCGTTTGGGGCGGATTTTCATTAAAATGGTATCCTGAGCTTTTTAAAACAAAAGGCTTATGGGATGCGGCTAAAATCACACTATGGTTAGCTGTATTAACTTCAACATTTGCCGTGGTATTAGGCACAATGACAGCATTTGCCTTAGTTAAATTTAAAAGATTCCGTGGTCGAGTACTATTTTCAGGCATTACATATGCCCCCATGGTTATGCCTGAAATCATCATGGGTACATCGTTGGCTTTAACATTTTTAGCATTGAATTTCAGTAAAGGATTTTTAACCATTTTACTCGCACATATCACGTTTACCATGTGCTATGTCACGGTCGTCATTCAATCTCGCCTGATTGGTTTTGATCGCCACATTGAAGAAGCCGCTATGGATTTAGGTGCTGATCGATTCAAAACATTTATTTACATAACATTACCGATGATTATGCCTGCGATTGTTTCTGGCTGGTTATTATCATTCACATTGTCATTGGATGATTTAATTATCGCAACATTTACCACAGGCCCTGGTGCAACCACATTGCCAATATGGATCTATTCTAAGGCACGCTTAGGCATTAGCCCTAACATTAATGCACTATCCACCATCANCTGATTGGTTTTGATCGCCACATTGAAGAAGCCGCTATGGATTTAGGTGCTGATCGATTCAAAACATTTATTTACATAACATTACCGATGATTATGCCTGCGATTGTTTCTGGCTGGTTATTATCATTCACATTGTCATTGGATGATTTAATTATCGCAACATTTACCACAGGCCCTGGTGCAACCACATTGCCAATATGGATCTATTCTAAGGCACGCTTAGGCATTAGCCCTAACATTAATGCACTATCCACCATCATCATTGGTGTTGTTGCAACGGTTGTATTCTTGATTACTTTATACTCACATCATAAAGAGCAAGCGGACAAACTCAATGAGGAATAAGATATAAAATAACTATGATTTAACAAGGTGCTAACTTATACTGTATGCTATCTATTACGCATTCTAATTGGGTATTGAACATGAAAAAATTTCTACTAACTGTTTTGATCGGATTATTCGCAAACCAAACTTTTATTTGGGCTGATACTCTCGAAGAACAGCAAGAAGAATTCAGAAAAGTTCTGACATTGAGATTCAAATATGAAAATCTCAAGTCCATTCGCGATAACTATGNTAACAAGGTGCTAACTTATACTGTATGCTATCTATTACGCATTCTAATTGGGTATTGAACATGAAAAAATTTCTACTAACTGTTTTGATCGGATTATTCGCAAACCAAACTTTTATTTGGGCTGATACTCTCGAAGAACAGCAAGAAGAATTCAGAAAAGTTCTGACATTGAGATTCAAATATGAAAATCTCAAGTCCATTCGCGATAACTATGAAAAAGAATTAAACGTTTTAGAAGCGCAGTATGAGCGCAATAAGCAAATTGAAGATTTCCAAAAGAAGCAACGTCCAGATGATATTCACATGTCAGTTTATACGACGCCTTTCACATTTATGTCTAGTGAAATATGGGAACAAAATATTCTGGATTATGCAAAAGAATTAACAGTGACTAAGATTCCACGAAAAGGATCTACAGATATTATTTTCCATTTCCCAACCATTTCTAATAAAATGAAAACACAGTTAGATACTTATAATATTCAAGTACCTACATTAAAAGTTGTGTCCGTTTTATTATCCTCTGGTAAATTAATCCCTGTCGATAAAGCCATTTCATCTAAATTAGATGAACAATCAATTACCATTGAAACAGACAATGCATCCATTCTAAAGATCAACTTAGCGATGGATTATCAATTGCCAACAGAAACAAACTCCAAAACTATCCTCACGGCACAAGCACCAGATGCAAATGGCATGGCGCTTCTGCCAGCGTTTGATAATGTTGTGACATTACAACTCACTCAAGAAAAAGCTGATTCCATCATTCAAATTGATGCAACAGACATTAAAGGCAATACACTAGCTTCAAAAAGCTCTGAGAAAATTACAAATACCAATGACTTATCCACACAAGCCATTCGCATTGACTTAATCAGAGGTTTCATTAAAGCTTTAGATGATAAAGAGATTAAAAATCAAAAAGATGCTGCAGATTATTTAGCAGACAACTCAGAATCCTACCTTGCTTCGTCCAATAATACTGTGCGCCAGCTAACAAAATCCTTTGCAGGTAAAGTTGAACAAGCAATTATTTATACTGTCGGCGCACCAATCAACAAGATCTATGAATTTTCGATCTACTAAATAATAATTTAATTTATTTATGTAAATTTACATTGACATTTGTAAGTGATAAGAATATAACTCCTATCAACTATTTGAGGAGTTATATTTCTATGAAAATAATTAAAATTGCAACATTCTTGTTAGCAACACTAGGATTTATCTCAACTGCATCAGCATTGAACATCAATACTGCGGATGCACCAACTTTAAGCGCTGAATTGAAAGGTATTGGCATGACAAAAGCTGAAGCTATTGTGAGCTTCCGCACAGAACATGGTCCATTTTCTGAACCCAATGATTTAATTGCTGTACCTGGCATTGGTCCTAAAATTATTGAAATGATCCAAGATCAAATCACTTTTGAAGATACTAATACAGCTGTTTCTGAACCAGCTCAATAATATTTGATAACGATCATGAAGAGAGGAATGACACTCATCGAACTCATGATCGTTTTATCCATTATTGGTATCAGCATCATGCTCTCCATCCCATTCTTTGCTGAGCTTATGCAAAACTATCATTATAAAACGGCGGCATTGACATTAAATAATGACATAAGATTTGCCAAATCAACTGCAAATCAAAAGAAAATACGTGTTTCAATGTGTATTTCATCCGACCAAATTCACTGCATAACAGAAGCTTCCACTCAATGGCACAAAGGCTGGATCATATTTCTCGATCCTCAGAATAATTTCACACCTGAACCTAAAAACATCATTCGCCAGAGAGAAGCGTGGCATTCATCCGTTAAAATCAATAGTAGCTATAATATTCAAAATGGCGTGCAATTTAACATTGGTAAGAAAACTGGCAAAAGCCTAGGCTCAGGATTACCCAATGGCTATTTTATAATTTGCGGCCAAAATAAAAACGCCCAAAAACTCATTCTCAATGTTTATGGGCGTTTACGAAAAGAACAATTATCTAATTGTGAAGATTAAGACTTTTTACCAATATAAAATTGGCTTGAAGTATAACTTGCATAAGCTTCCCTCAATCCTACCATCAATACAGCACATACTGGCAGAGCTAACAAAATACCGAAGAAACCAAATAATGTGCCCCCTGCCATTAAAGCGAAAATAACAGCCACAGGATGCATACCTAATTTATCACCTACCAATTTGGGTGTTAAAACAAAGCTTTCTAAAGTTTGGCCAATCCCAAATACAATCCCAACAAGAATTAATAATTTATAATCATGTGTTTGGAACCAAGCCATTGCTAAGCCCGCAATAATCCCTGTAGATGCACCTAAATATGGAATAAAGCTGATTAACCCTGCAATCATCCCAATTAATAAGCCAAACTCTAAGCCCACTAAAGTTAAACCTAAGCTGTAAACTACAGCCAATGCAAACATCACAGATAATTGCCCACGCATAAAGCTACCTAACATATCATTGGCATCTGTTAAGAAGGCTACAACCTTGCCACGTACACTCAACGGAATGAGATTGATAATCTTACCGTTAATCAACTCCCAATCGCGCATGAAATAAAACGTTAACATTGGGATCAAGAATAAACTTGTGATAAAGCCGATGATTGCCAAAGTGGATGATGTCAATGAGCCAATGATTTTCTTCAATGTTTCACTGATCACGCCGCCATAGTTAGTTAATGCTTCTTGAACCGTTGCAAAATTCAATTTAACAAATTCTGGTGATAAATCTTTGCCTAGAGGTTTAAAGATCGTTTCTTGTAACCAATTAATGATCAAAGGTAATTTATTTAACAATAAGATGACTTGATTGATCAGCATTGGAATGAAGATCAGGAGTAATAATAAGAAAATAATGACTAAAATACTGAATACCAATGTCACAGCCCACATGCGCGACATTTTTGGAAAACGATTCTGCACTTTAGCAACAATAGGATTACCAATATATGCCAAGCCAAAAGCAATCAAAAAAGGTGTCAAAACTGATCGTAAAAGAAAAACCAGCCAACAGAAAAAAATCACACCCAACCATGTAATAATTTGTCGGTTTGTTAATAAGCTCATAGCGTTCCCGTTATGCAAATTGAGTAATAGATAGATTTTACATCAAAAGATGTCAATGATTCTTTTTTAAAGTACAATAACTCACTTATATTTTTCGATAGGAACTTTTTGATAGTGCGTAAATTGTCAAAAAACTTAATGATTTTACTGTACAGCATTCTCGCATTTTCATTCTCTGCCAATGCGCAAGATGAAAATACTGATGACATTGCCAATACAGGAGATCAATCTATAATTGGGCGCTGGGTTCAAGATGGTCCTGCCATCAAAGAATATCCTGTATGTTACCAACTATGGAAATGCGAAAGTGGCAAGCCTGTAATGGGCGAATCAATCTCTTTACCCAAAGGAGAATGGGGATTGTGTGATAACTACACAGATAAATCCTCCAATAGCTTTTGCGCCAAATGTGATGCACCACCCCCCATAGAAGTTTGTGAATAACTAAGTGTAAATTATGTTTTATTTAATCGATGTAAGAACCACAGAAGAATTTAATATGGGGCATTTAGATAATGCAATCCATATTGATTATCGTGAAATCCTTCAGGAAATTGACAATATCACCACTGATAAAGAGACTGATATTTATTTATATTGCCGTTCTGGCGTTCGCTCTGCTATTGCTGCTCAATTGCTGCACAGCAGAGGCTACTATAAAGCAGAAAACATTGGTGGCTATAAAGCGCTTAAAGCTCATATCGAAGCACAATGCCAAGAACCCAATTCTCTTTAATATGCATAATATTTCGAGGTTATCTATGAAAAAAATTCTACTCGCGTTACCTTTAGCAGTTGTTTTATCAGCATGTGTAACAACTCAAACCAATAATAGTGATTCAGCAGAACCAACAGCAGGAGCATCAACAACACAATTCAGCGATCAATGGGTTTCACAATTGACCACTCATAAAGCTGCAGTAAGAAGCTGCATCATTTCGAACAAAGATATTCAGTCAATCTTGTATATGGATACACAACCTAATGCGACTGTATTAACAGTGAGCACAAAAAATGGCGCAGTATTAGATTGTGCAGTGAATGCAAAAACAAACAATGTCATCAAAATCACACCACGTTCAGAAAACTTGCCTAAAAACATCAGTAAATTCTATCCAATTGGCAAACGCTTACCAGATGTTTGTAAAGGTAAGCAAACCATCAAAGATGAAGAAGGCCGCTTGATGGGAACTGTTTGTTACTAGTATGACTTTAGTAGAAAAAATTGATCAATTACTCCCTCAAACTCAATGTGAACAATGTGGATTTGAGGGATGTTTACCTTATGCAGAATCTTTAAGCAAAGGCGAATCACAAATTAATCGTTGTCCACCTGGCGGATTACCTGTGATGAAATCATTGGCAGCATTATTGAATCAACCCGAGTTAGCCATTGATCCTGAATGTGGCACTACTCAGCCTGTTCATACTGTTTATATTGATGAAACCTTATGCATTGGCTGCACTAAGTGCATTCAAGCTTGTCCTGTGGATGCAATTGTTGGCACAAAAAAGAAAATGCACACAGTCATTCAGTCTGAATGCACAGGCTGTGATTTATGCATTCCACCCTGCCCATTAGATTGCATTTACATTAAACCTAGTGAAGAAGAGTTTTTCCCTGAAACAGGTTTATCTGATATGCAAAAGGTTCGTGCAGATAAATCACGCGCACGCCATCAAGCACAGCAAAAACGTGGCGAGAACCGCACAACGATCACAAAAACATTACCACCGCAGGAAAAAGTACTGGCTAATCGTTCTAGTGATTCCGATATGCTATCATTAATCGCAATGGCAAAAGCAAAGACACAAGCAAAGCATCAAGAGAGAGAATAAATATGGCAAAGTTGTATCAACGTAAAATGAACAAAGCGGAAATCCTTTCCTTTTTCACAATATTACGTGATGACAACCCCCATCCAACCACTGAGCTAATCTATTCTACGCCCTTTGAATTATTGGTTGCTGTCCTACTTTCTGCACAAGCGACTGATAAAGGCGTCAATAAAGCCACAGTTCCTATGTTTAAAGTTGCCAATACACCTGAAGCTATTGCTGCATTAGGTGTAGATGGCATTAAAAACTATATTAAAACGATTGGCTTATTCAATACTAAAGCAGAAAATCTCTATAAAACTTGCCAAATTCTTATTGAGAAATTCAATAGCGTCATTCCTGAAAACCGTGCTGATCTAGAATCATTACCTGGCGTTGGTCGAAAAACTGCTAATGTCATCTTAAATACAGCATTCAAACAACCTACAATGGCAGTGGATACGCATATTTTTCGTGTAGGCAATCGCACAGGCTTAGCACCTGGTAAAGATGTTTTAGAAGTAGAGCAAGAACTCCTTAAACGTATTCCAAAAGATTTCATGCTCGATGCTCATCACTGGTTAATTTTATTGGGCCGTTATATTTGTGTCGCAAGATCTCCAAAATGTGCAGCATGCTTAGTTTACAATGAGTGCCAATTTAAGGATAAAACGGCATGATCATTAAAGATTTAGGCTTAACCCATTACAATGATATCTATCAAGCGATGCAAAGCTTTACAGATCATCGTACAACTGAATCTGAAGATGAATTTTGGGTCACAGAGCATTATCCTGTTTTCACTCAAGGCTTAGCAGGCAAACAAGAACATATTTTACAACTCAGTGACATTCCTATTGTGCCCACAGATCGTGGTGGACAAATCACTTATCATGGCCCAAAACAATTAGTCTTTTATCCATTGTTGTATATTAAAAAACATCGTTTATCACCAAGGCCATTGGTTTCTCTTTTAGAAAAAACAGCCATACAAGTTTTGGCAGACTTAAACATTGAAAGTTATGCAAAATCAGATGCGCCAGGTATTTACGTGCAACATAACGATGAAGAAGAAAAAAAAATATCATCTCTCGGTTTACGAATCAGAAAAGGCTGTTGCTATCACGGCTTATCATTGAATATAGACATGGATTTAACACCATTTTCCTATATCAATCCTTGCGGTTATCAAGGATTGAAAATGATCAATGTTAGCGATTTAAACAAAAATTTTGACATTAACATGATAAAATCCAAGTTTATTGAGTATTTTGTTGTCAGTTTCAATGAACTTGTTGAACAATCACCAAGGAGAACACATGCAAGCGAATAAACCTGTACAAGGTGAGAAATTAAGGGGCGCAGATAAAGTTGCTCGTATTCCAGTTAAAATTGAGCCAACAACGCCTGAAACACGTTTGAAAAAACCAACGTGGATTCGCGCAACCTATTCTGGTGGCAAGCGTATAATGGAATTGAAAGAAATTCTCCGTGGTGCAAAATTAGCAACAGTATGTGAAGAAGCTGCCTGCCCTAACTTAGGTGAATGCTTTGGCAAAGGTACAGCAACATTTATGATCATGGGTGCAATTTGTACTCGCCGCTGTCCTTTCTGTGATGTTGGTCATGGCCGCCCTAATCCTTTGGATGTGGATGAACCTAAAAACTTAGCAGAAACAGTTGCAGAAATGAGCTTGCGTTACGTTGTGATCACATCTGTAGACCGTGATGACTTACGTGATGGCGGCGCACAGCATTTTTCTGATTGTATTACTGAATCCCGTGCAATGAATCCTAATCTTAAAATTGAGATTTTAACACCAGATTTCCGTGGCAGAATGGATGTTGCAATTCCAATCCTAGCTAAAAATCCACCAGATGTTTTCAATCATAATATGGAAACAGCGCCTCGCTTATATAAAGCCGCTCGCCCTGGTGCGGATTATCAATACTCGTTAGATTTATTGAAAAACTTCAAAGCAGAATGCCCGAATGTACCTACAAAATCGGGCTTAATGGTTGGTTTAGGCGAAACCGATGAAGAAATTCTAGAAGTGATGCGTGATTTACGTGCGCACAATGTGGACATGCTGACAATTGGTCAATATTTACAACCAAGCCCACACCACTTACCTGTGCTTCGTTATGTTACGCCAGAAACTTTTGCAATGTATAAAGAAGAAGGCTTAAAAATGGGCTTTAAAGAAGTGGCTTCTGGCCCAATGGTTCGCTCTTCTTACCATGCAGATGTTCAAGCATCTTCGCTCATTTCGTAAATTCTCAAACAAATAATGACTAATAACGCAAAAGAGATCATCAAACTACAGAAAATCGTGTTCATTGTGAGCACGATTTTATTTGCCATCAAAGTATTTGCATGGTGGATTACTGGTTCTGTGGCAATTTTGACGGATGCTTTAGAGAGCATCATCAATGTTGTTGCAGGTGGTTTCACGTTATATAGCTTATATGTTTCATTTCTGCCAAAAGATCAAAACCATCCTTATGGGCATGGCAAAATAGAATTTATAGCTGCAGGTATTGAAGGCACTTTGATCGCTTTAGCAGGCATCTATATTTTCTATGAAGCCATAATGCAACTCATTGACAACAAGCATACTGTTCAGCAATTAGGCAGTGGTATTTTCTTAGTGGGCTTAGCAGGTTTGATCAACTATATTTTAGGCTTTATCACTGTTAAAAAAGGCAAAGAACAAAAATCTTTGCCATTGATCGCGGGTGGTAAGCATTTAATGTCAGACAGCTACTCTTCCATCGCCCTAATTTTAGGCTTGGGTTTAGTTATGCTCACAGACTGGTTATGGTTAGATAGCGTCATTGCAATTTGCTTTAGCTTATTTATTTCTTACACAGGCTTCCATATCATTCGTGAAGCTGTTGCAGGCATCATGGATGAAGCTGATGAAGAGCTACTGAAAGAATATCTAGATGTATTGAATAAACATCGCACTGAAAACTGGATTGATATCCATAATATCCGCTTCATCAAATATGGCAGTAATTTACATTTAGATTGCCACTTAACTGTGCCATGGTTCTTCAATACTCGTGAAGCCCATAAAGAATATGAAAAATTACGCGAAGTCACCAATGAATACTTCGAGCATCAAGTGGAACTTTTTGTTCACATTGACGATTGTGTGCCAGAATCCTGTGAAGTTTGTGAGCGTTTTGAATGCCCATTAAGACAACGAAAATTTATCAAAAGAGTCACATGGGATACTGAAAATACTACTCAAATCCCAAGACATCGGATTGAAAATGTCCATCAACAACAGCAACAAAATCCATCTATTTGATTCTCATATTCATTTAGACGATCATAATTTCAGAGAGAACCTACCTGAATTATTGGCTGATGCTCGTACTCAAAATGTATGTCGCTGGATCATTCCTGCAACCACTGTTCAAACTTTTAAAGATATTCATACAATTACTGAACAACATGATGGCTGCTACGCTGCATATGGTCTACACCCTTATTTCATCCATATGCATACAGATGAAGATCTTGCTATACTCAAAACTACACTGATGCAATATGACCCAATCGCCATTGGTGAATGTGGCTTAGATGCAATGATTGCTGAACCAAATATGGAAAAACAGCTCTATTTTTTTCAAGCACAAATTAAGTTAGCCTTGGAATTTGATTTACCGTTAATCATTCATGCTCGAAAAACTGTTGATCTAGTTCTGAAAGAAATTCGTAAGCATCCAACTTTACGCGGTGTGTTGCATAGTTTTTCAGGCAGTTTGCAACAAGCAGAAATAGCATTACAACACAATTTTTTATTAGGCTTTGGTGGTACGATTACATTTGAACGCGCACAAAAACTACGCTCGATTTTAAAACATTTATCATTGGATAATTTCATCATCGAAACAGATGCACCATTTCAAAGAGGCGCGTATCGTGATAATGGATTAAACTATCCAGAAGATTTATTCACAATTGCAAAAAGCATTGCGAGTATTCGTCAAGAACCGCTAGAATTAATAGCACAAGCAACCTTTGCGAATACCCAAAAATTATTTAAGTTAAAGGATCTTTAAATGATTATTCCTAAACATCTCGCCGAACTACTCGGTATCGAATATCCGATCATTCAAGCTGCAATGGCGGGTGGATATGTTTCTGCTGAATTGACAGCAGCAGTATCTAATTCTGGTGGTTTAGGCTCAATCGCTGCAGGCTACTTCAAACCTGAACAACTGAAAGAACAGATCCAAGCTGTTAAAAGCTTCACGAGCCAGCCATTTCTCGTGAATATGTTTGTGCCACAGCGCACTTATGTCAGCCGTGAACAGATGGATGAATTTGTCATTAAAGCTTCAGACATTAACCCTGAAATTAAAATTAATGAAGCTGCCAATCTATACAATGAAAACTTATGGGAAATCAGTAGCCTTGAATCCATGGTGGATGTTGTCATTGCTGAAGAAGTTCCAATTGTAAGTTTTACTTTTGGCGTACCAAGTGACGAAATCATTCAGCGTTTACGCGAGCATAATATTTTGATCATTGGTAATGCAACACATTTATTAGAAGCTTTTGTATGGCAAGAAAAAGGTGCGGATGCATTAATTCTACAAGGTAGCGAAGCTGGTGGACATCGTGCAACATTTATTGGTGATCCAATGCAAGTAGCACAATCTGCTTTCACCTTGTTACAACAAGGCGTTAGAGAATTAAACATGCCGATCATCTCAGCTGGCGGTTATTTTGATTCTAAATCAATGGGTGCTGCATTTTGCTTAGGCGCTTCAGCGGTCTTAGTGGGCACTGCATTTTTAACCACTTATGAAGCGAATACTACAGAAGATCATCGTAAAGCATTATTGAATAGCAACGAATTAGATAGCAAGTTCACTCAAGATTTAAGTGGTGCTTGGGCACGTGCGATTCGCTCAGAAGGTTTAAAAATATTAGAACAAAGCGATTTACCACGTTTGCCATTCCCTGCTCATGGCTTCTTTGTTAAATCCTTAGTCGGCCAACAAGAACCAGATAAATACCGTGCATTATATGCAGGTGTGAATGCTCAGTTTTGTGAGGAAATCTCTGCATCAACATTGATGAGCCGTTGGATCACTGAATTACAATGTCTATAAAATATTTAGATGTGACATCCCATGGTCATACGCGGAAAATCGCCTATGACCATCATTGCCCTGATCAAGCGACTTATTCTATCTTATGGCTAAGTGGCTATTGTTCAGTCATGAATAGTACAAAAGCCAATGCCATTGCAGAATGGGCAAATGATCATACAGTTGAAATGATTCGCTTTGATTATTCAGGTTTAGGTGAAAGTAGTGGTGAATTTGCGACTGCCAATCTTTCACAATGGCTAGAAGAAGCATTGATGATTTATCAGCATATTCAACATCGCCCTACCATCATCATTGGTTCATCTATGGGTGCTTGGTTAGCTTTAAGACTAACTGAAGCCTTGAAAACTACTCAGCAAATTTTACCAAAAGCATTGCTATTATTAGCGCCTGCCATTGATTTTACTCATGAATTGTTACTGAAAAAATTACCCCAAGCTTTATTGGATCAATTAGAACAGCAAGGTGTCACTGCTATTCCATCACAGTATGATGAAGAGCCTTTGAAGTTTTACCAACAATTTATTGAAGATGCGAATCAGCATAGATTATTGAATCGCCCAAGTGATATTACAGTGCCTATGACAATGATTCATGGTGAGCAAGATACTGATATTCCATTAATATTAACCATCAAAGCCGCAGCTCATTTCAAAAACACACAATTAATCACCGTCAATGACGGCGAGCATCGTTTATCACGCGAACAAGATATTCAATTGATCCTAAAAACCTTAGAAGATTTACAATAATAAACAAAATTCTTAGATTTACAGTAATTTACCACGATATTCTATTGTTTAAATCTAAAATTGGTTATAATCTTCTCTGTTAATTTTTATAATTCCAATGGAGGTTCTATGAACTCATATTATGGCCAAGATGATAACTTGGTTCACACACAGGAAAGCGCATTAGCAGCGAATAAGATCATTCGCCAAGCTTATGCATTGGTTGGTTTATCTCTCATCCCAACAGCCATTGGCGTTTGGGTTGGTTTCTTAATGGATAACCTTTTACTTCGCGTTGCAATGAGTAGCCCAATTGCATACTTCATCGGCGTAATGGTTGTATTTTATGGCTTGATCTTCATGATCGAGAAAAACCGTCGTAACAGTATTGGCCTTGTATTGATGTTTGTATTTACATTCGGCATGGGCTTAATGCTACAACCATTATTAGCAATGGNCAGCGAATAAGATCATTCGCCAAGCTTATGCATTGGTTGGTTTATCTCTCATCCCAACAGCCATTGGCGTTTGGGTTGGTTTCTTAATGGATAACCTTTTACTTCGCGTTGCAATGAGTAGCCCAATTGCATACTTCATCGGCGTAATGGTTGTATTTTATGGCTTGATCTTCATGATCGAGAAAAACCGTCGTAACAGTATTGGCCTTGTATTGATGTTTGTATTTACATTCGGCATGGGCTTAATGCTACAACCATTATTAGCAATGGTTGGCAACATGAGCAACGGCATGAACTTAATCAGCACAGCTGTATTTGGTACGGCTGCTATCTTTGTAGGCTTAGCATTAGTTGGTAACAACACAAGCAAAGATTACTCTTTCTTAGGTCGCTATATTGGCATCCTATTCTTTGTATTGATGGCAACGATCATCTTGAACTACTTTTTCTTGAAAATGCCAATGATCTCATTAGTTGTATCATTTGCTGTGATTGGTTTTTCATCAATGATCATTGTTTACCGCATCAATATGGCTGCTCGTGGCGGTGAAGATAGCTACATTTCATTAGCATTAGATATCTATATCTCTTTATACAATATCTTCACAAGCTTATTGAGAATCTTAGCAATCTTTGGTGGTGATGATTAATCGTCATTCATCCTGATACAATCATCAAAAAGCCAGCTGAATTGCTGGCTTTTTTATTTGATCAAGATTATAAACTTGTGATATCAATTTGATCCCAATCCACAATGGATGGAAATAACCAATCATTTTGGAACGATCGATTAGATAACTTAGGACTAAAGCCTGATTTGATTCTGTACCATTCCTCTTGATGCAAACGACGAATGACAGAGATAATGAGATCATTATCATACTCTTCATTCAATATCTGCTTCACTGAGCGATTCTTCTCAATGTACAGCGTTAAAATTTCATCAATGTCAGAAACTTTAGTGGCTCTACCGCCATAAATAAAATTCTTCTTAATCGTTTTCGTGGCAGAAGCTTCCAATAATTCATTCGGAAAAATATCAGTTTGATTGGATATGTTAATGTAATTCGCCAATTGCACTAAACTCGTGTGATAAATATCCATCAATGGCATAAATTCAGTCAATGCAAAACTAGAAATATTATCCTTAATGCCTAAAGCCACTTGCGTTTTATCAATACAACCCAATGGCCATGCACCTAATAACTCAGCCACAGATATAAAAATGGATGATTTAAAACGATCTTGAGTATCTTTCTTCCATTTTTCATCCACCAAATGTTCTGCTTGACTAATGAAACCATGAATCAGCTCATTCTCCAATTGCCAGCTGAATAATTTAATACCTAAATCATCCATATATGATTGAATGCCTGCTTTAAGTTTGGGAGAATCAAAGCGTGATTGAATGTACAAACCTGAAACTCGGTTTTTCCCCAAAGCTTTCATGGCAATGAATAAAGCCACTTGAGAATTCAAACTGCCATCCATCAAAACCAATGCTTTATTTTGTGGTGTTTTACGGATGAATTCTTGAATCACAAACTTAACCGCCCAATATAACTCTTTAACATAATGGGTCGATTTACAATAAACAGGATGCTCTTTATCTTTCAGCTGATTCATAGATGTGACTGCTGAATCTTCTTCAAAGTGCCTCAATAGCAATAATGTTTGCCCTTCTTCATTGGTAATAGACGAACAACCTTCCAGTAACAAACTGTTAGAAATTCCCACATTATTCACATAAATGATTGGTGCTTGCTTTTCTCGTGCTAAAGAGTGAATGAATTGCTCACGTTCAATACTTAACTCACGTGACCAAGGAAAAGCCGCACAGCAGCATAGGAGATCACAATCAGGCACAGCAGTATCAGAAAATAATTCCTCCGAAACCACAATCCCAATTTTAAGACCTTTAAATTCAAATACAGTGGATTGCGTGCCTGCTTTAAAGTAGCGATGCTCTGCGTATAATTCAACATTAGGAATCACTGTTTTTCGATGATTACCAATAATTCTACCATCCTTCATGATGGCAATACTGCTATAAAGCACTTCATCCACTTGTTCAGGATAACCCACTAAAACGATGGATCTTGCGCCTGCATGGCTTGCAATTTCTACGATCGCTTTTTGGCAAGATGCGAGAAACTGGTCTTTTAAAAAGAAATCATCTGCCCCATAACCAGATACACACAACTCTGGAAATACGATTAATTCAGCGCCATTTTTTTGCGCCTTATGAATAGTTTCTATAATTCTTTTTGTATTTAACTGAACATCACCACCAGTGCTACTAACCTGCTCCAATGCAATCTGTAGGTTATACATGTGTTCAAGCTCCTTATTTTAGGCTATGTGATTTTTATCTTAGCATCGTTAAGTCCTAGATTCTGTATTAATTATTATCCAATTTATATGATTATTGGTTACAATAAGCGCGTTTGACTGATCAACCAAAGGTATTTTTACATGCTTGTTGAATTAACCATAGAAAACTTAGCGATTATTGAAAATTTATCACTAGAATTTGATCGAGGTCTATCTGTCATCAGTGGTGAAACTGGTGCAGGTAAATCCATTACAGTGGATGCTTTGAGCTATATTCTTGGCGGCAAAGTTGATCATGGTTTAATCAGTCATGATAAAAGCCAATGTAATTTAGTGGCACATTTTGATGTTTCTGATATTCCGAAAGCCAAAACTTGGTTGCAAGAACAACTCATCGAATCAGAAGATGGCGAATGCATCATTCGTCGCGTGATCAATAAAGAAGGTCGTTCAAAAAACTATATCAATGGTCAATCCATGCCATTGTATGCATTAAAAAGCTTAGGTGAATTACTCATTGATATTCATGGGCAACACGCACATCAATCACTTGTGAAAGATGGTCATCAACGAGAGCTACTCGATCAATATACAGAAACAGATCCTGAATTAACAGAACTACAAGGATTAGCGAGAGAAATCCGTAAACGCACGGAGCAGTTGAATCAACTCAAAAACCAAGATGATTCCATGCGCGAACGTGTTGATTTCTTAAATTTCCAACTGCAAGAATTCAAGAATGTCGCCCCGAAACAAGGCGAATGGGAAAGCATTGTGGATCAACACAATGAAGCAAGCCATGCAGAAGAATACCAAGAAGGCATCCAAAAGTGCCTCAATTACTTGAATGATGATCGCGGTGTTTTAACTCAATTGAATCGCATTGGGCAACAGCTTTCTGCCCTTGCAAAGCTCGATGAAAAATTCAAAAGCTATGCAGATATGATCAATGAAGCAGATATTCTCTGTTCTGAAGTTGCCAATGATTTAAATCGTATGGATAGTGCTGAAGTGGATGAAAAAACATTGATGCGACTAGAATCTAGAATGCGTGAACTCAATGATTTAGCAAGAAAACATCGCGTTGAACCTGAAGAGCTATTAACTAAACAACAAGACATTGAAACTGAAATTGCTTCACAATTTTTATCCGATGAAGCCATTGAAGATTTAGAAAATGAGCTCAAAGAATATCAAGATCAATGGCAGAAAGTTGCAGATAAAATTACGAAAAAACGGGAAGCTTCTATCATCCTATTGAATGAACAAATCACTAAAGCAATGCAAGGTTTATCCATGACTGGAGGTGCTTTTGATATTCGCCTGAATCCTGAAAAAGGCTTTGGTCCTAATGGGCAAGAGAATGTTGAATTTCATGTTCGCTCAAATCCTGGCATGCCATTTTATCCACTCGGTAAAGTTGCTTCTGGCGGTGAATTGGCACGTATTAGCTTAGCCATTTCCGTCATTCTCAGCATGAAGTCTTCCCTACCAACTTTAATTTTCGATGAAGTAGATACTGGTGTTGGTGGTGCTGTTGCAGAGATGATAGGTAAGCATTTACAAGAATTGAGCGATGGACGACAAGTGTTCTGTGTGACACATTTACCACAAGTGGCAAGCTTTGGGCATCATCACTTTGCCGTTGCTAAAGCTAAATCAGAAAATCATACAGAAACACAAATCAAAAAATTATCACCTGAAGAACGCGTGCAGGAAATTGCGAGAATGCTAGGTGGCGTTAAACTCACTGAAGCAACCTTCAATCATGCACGTGAAATGCTTACAGCAAGTCATTCATCATGAAAAAATTCTTAAAATGGTTCATCTATATTGTTTTATTGATCTTAATTATAGGTGGCATTGGCACAGCAATTTACTATAAAGATCGCTTGTGGCTTATTACAAAATACTTTGAACGTGGCACAGAATCACCTTCAGATTCCAAGCCACAACAAAGCATGATTTCTCTAGAAAATAGAGCTAAAGAAGCTTATGAATATGCCAAAGCTCATGATATGGACTTGGATCACGCTGTATTGATCGATTTCTCTCGCCATTCAGGCAAGAATCGCTTTTTTGTGTGGAATTTTAAAAAGAATAAGCCCGAAATTGAAAGCCTAGTTGCTCATGGTTATGGCAATACTGGCTTTGAAAGCACTAATCAAGACATTGTTTTTAGCAATCAACCAAATAGCTATGCTTCTTCTTTAGGTAAATATAAGCTTGGTGCTCGCTCTTATAGTAAATGGGGCATCAATATTCATTATAAAATGCATGGCTTAGAAGACACTAATAGTAATGCTTTTAATCGCTATATAGTCCTACATTCTTATAAATCTATTCCTGATGAAGAAACTTATCCAAGCTACTTGCCGATGGGCTTTAGCCAAGGCTGCCCTGTTGTGGATGATGAAACTATGCGAAAAATGGATAAGCTTCTACAGGCTAAGAAAAAACCTGTATTGCTTTGGATTTATTATTTGGAATAAAACTTAAAGCAACTGCACAACAATAATTGCAATGGGTGGAATTGCCATAATGATTGCTGGGAAAATCATACCTTTTTTGTATGAGCTACCGCGCTCAACTGAATATTTCCCACCTTGCTTCACAGCAGTAACAGCTAAAAAACCATACACAATCGCAGCAATTGCGCCAATGACATAATACAACCACATAACAACTCTCCTTAATAAAAAAACCATTGGCAAGCATCCACAAACCAATGGTTTTACTGTTACTTATGAGCCATCAGCTCATGAATTTATTCCCACTCAACTGTTGCTGGTGGCTTGCTCGTAATATCATAAACAATACGGTTAACATGTTTTACTTCATTCACCAAACGCACTGAGATCTTCTGCAAAATATCCCATGGAATGCGAGCAAAATCAGCTGTCATACCGTCTACAGAAGTGATCGCACGAATTGCTAATGTGTAATCGTAAGTACGAGTATCACCCATTACGCCAACACTTTTCAACCCTGTTAATACTGTGAAATACTGCCAAATATCACGATCCAAACCTGCTTTCGCAATCTCTTCACGTAGAATCAAATCACTATCACGTACGATTTCTAATTTCTCTTCTGTGATGTCACCCAAAATACGGATTGCTAAACCTGGACCTGGGAATGGTTGGCGCCATACTAAATGTGCAGGCATACCTAATTCTTCACCCAATAAACGTACTTCATCTTTAAATAAAGTATTCACAGGCTCGATTAATTTGAATTTCATATCTTCAGGCAAACCACCCACATTGTGGTGAGATTTGATTGTTTGTGCTGTTGCAGTACCAGATTCAATGATATCTGTATACAAAGTGCCTTGTGCTAAGAAATCGATATCTTTTAATTTTTCTGATTCTTCATCAAATAGATAAATGAATTCATTACCAATGATTTTACGCTTTTGCTCAGGATCAGAAACACCTGCCAATTTCGTCAAGAAACGTTCTTTTGCATCTACTTTAATGATGTTTAAGCCAAATTTACCGCTTAAATTATTCATCACTTCTTCTGCTTCATTTTTACGAAGCATACCGTGATCCACGAATACACATGTTAATTGCGAGCCAATTGCTTTTTGCAACAATACGCCCACAACGCTTGAATCCACACCGCCAGATAATGCTAGCAATACTTTTTTATCACCCACTTGCTCGCGGATTGCTTTCACTTGTTGGTCAATGAAGTTTTCCATTTTCCAATCACCAGCGCATTGGCATACATTCAATGTGAAGTTCTTCAATAAGTCGAAACCTCTTTCAGAATGTTGTACTTCTGGATGGAACTGAACGCCAAACCATTTTTTATCTTTATTTTCCATCGCAGCAATTGGGCAATCGCTACTTGTTGCGATCACTTCAAAACCTGCTGGAATTTCTGTTACTAAATCGCCGTGGCTCATCCAAACAGTGTGTTCTTCAGGCAAGCCTTGTAATAACAATACATCTTTAACTGTATGTTTCAATACTGCTTTACCATATTCACTATGATCAGCTTTAGAAACTTTACCACCTAAAGAGTGAGACATTAACTGCATACCATAGCAAATACCTAATACAGGAATACCTAAATTGAAAATTTCCATATCAATTTTGAAAGCATTGTCTGCATAAACACTATTTGGGCCACCAGATAAAATTATGCCTTTAGGTGCTAATTTTTGAATTTCTGCTGCAGTCGTTGTATGAGGAATCAATTCGGAAAAAACACCAATTTCACGAATGCGACGCGCGATCAACTGATTGTATTGGCTACCAAAATCTAAAACGACTATATTTTCCATCGTATTTCCTTATATATCTCTTCTATGTAACTGCAAAGCGGACATTATATTACAAAATGCGTATATCTTATAGATATTTTGACTAAAATCCTGCGTAATCACTAATAACATTTAATTCATATATGTTTTATTTCATCTATACATATCGAGATATAATTTTGCTATAGTGAAGATCGCTCACATCATCTTTTGGAGATTTCTATGAATCACAATAAAAACAATGGCTTTTCAACAGAAACACAACTCTCACAATTGGGTCGCGATCCTTCTAAACAGATGGGTTTTGTGAATGGTCCTGTTTATCGTGGTTCCACAGTAGTTTATCCAACATTGGATGATTTAGATCATCGCCGCTCTACTTTTACTTACGGCACAGCTGGCACACCAACCATTCGTGATTTAGAAACAGCCTGGACAACATTAACAGGTGGTGCTGGCACAGTATTATCACCATCAGGTTTAGGCTCAGTCGCATTAGCTTTATTAACCACATTAAAAGCAGGCGATCATTTATTGATGCCTGATTCAGTCTATTCACCAAGTCGTACATTCTGCGATCAATTCTTAAAGAGAATGAATGTGGAAACCACATACTATGATCCTATGATTGGTGAAAACATCCGCTCATTAATTAAAAACAATACAACAGTATTATTCTTAGAATCTCCTGGTTCTCAAACCTTCGAAGTGCAAGACATTCCTGCATTAACCAAAATTGCGAAAGAACATAACATTGCAACGATCATTGATAACACTTGGGCAACGCCATTATTCTTCGATGCACATAAACATGGCTGTGATCTCTCTATTGAAGCAGGCACAAAATATTTAGGCGGGCATTCTGACTTATTGCTTGGCATGATTTCAGCGAATGAAAAATGGTGGAAACCATTGCGGGCTACTTATGATCTGTTTGCCATGTTACCAGGCGCTGAAGATTGCTTCTTGGCACTTCGTGGCTTACGCACATTACACATTCGTTTAAAAGAAGCTGAACAACGCGCATTGGGTATTGCTAAATGGCTTCAAACCCAGCCAGAAGTTGCCAAAGTATTGCACCCTGCTCTGCCTGATTGCTCTGGCCATGAAATTTGGAAACGTGATTTCACAGGTAGCTCAGGCTTATTCTCCATTATTCTCAAACCAGAAATTGAACGCTCTAAATTAGCCAATATGTTAGATCACATGCAACTATTCTCTATGGGCTTTTCATGGGGTGGATTTGAAAGTTTAATCACACCATTTGATTGTCGAAGCTATCGTACAGCAACTGTTTGGAATCCAAATGGCTTAGCACTTCGCCTACAAATTGGCTTAGAAGGTGTAGAAGATCTGAAAGCTGATTTACGTGCAGGCTTTGATCGCTTACATCAATAAAATTTGACCTAACCTAATCTTTTATTTATATTATTCGGCAGATGGGACGACCCATCTGCTATCTTAAAGCTTTTCAACTGGGACGACCTAGATTCAACATAAGGAAAATTGTTATGTTTGCATGGGTTGCTCTTTTAGTTGCAGGTTTATTTGAAGTTGTTTGGGCTTACACAATGAAGCTCTCTAATGGTTTCACTTCTCTCTATTATTCTTCCATCACTATCGTTGCTATGATCGTCAGTTTTGGCTTATTGGCATTTGCGATGAAATCATTACCGCTCGGCACTGCTTATATGATTTGGACTGGCATTGGTGCAATCGGCGCATTTGTGGTGGGCATCATTACATTAGGTGAGCCAATGACTTTCTTAAGAATTTTGGCTGCAACACTTATTTTCAGCGGATTAATCTTAATGAAAATGGCATCTTAATTTTTATTAAGACCTATCAACTTCAAGCCTCATGCGAATATTCTAGAGAATTCCATGAGGCTTTTCTTTTTCTGAAGTAATTTGAATTAAATATTATCATCCATAAACATACAACAAAGATAATCTTGGAGCCTTATGAAGAAACTATATTTACTCACATTCAGTTTAATCCTATTTGTGCTTGCAGGCTGTTCACCAGATAACAAAAAGTCAACGATAGAATTGAGTGCCATTCAAAATCTTGCCAATTCATTTGGGCATAACATCAGCATGAAAAACTATGTGGATGCTTATCATTTAATGTAACCGCAATACAAAGGCTATCACACGGAAAAAGATTTTACTTACGACATTGATCAATGGGTTCAAACTTCAGGCATCATTTCTATGACATACGATGCCACAAATTCATCCGTGGAAAAAATGACCGATGAAGCCAATCAAGTTGGTTGGGCTTATCTGATTTTTGATGCAACTTTTAAAGATGCCGACGATGAACCTTATGAGGATCATGAAGCTTTATCCCTCAACTTCACAGTCGACAATGGCAATCTTGTGATTAATACTTTTGAATTAGGTCGCGCTGATTAAACTTAATCAAAATACAATAAAAAAGCCTCAGGAATCTGAGGCTTTTTTGTATCTATAGCATTTAAGATTATCCCACAACTGATGGTAAAACCTTAACAAATGTCGTTAGGATATAAGCGATCACAATTACAATGGCAAAGATCACTGCCAAAATTAATGACAAATTACCACCACGCGTATGTTCACCTTTTGGATAAACTTTGCGTGATTTATAAGCCAATGCAACAGGCAAAAACACGCCAATGAATGCGAAAATAATCCCTGCAAATGCGAATGCACTTAAGAAGATTTGCGGATAAGTGAAGCCCACAATAATTGGCGGTACAAATGTGATTAAACCGATCGTAATGCGATCATGACGCAAATTAAAGTGCATCAATAAATCTTTCACCGCACTTGATAAACCTAACGCAACGCCAATATAAGATGTAATCAATGCTAACAATGAGAACACACGAACCATTTCACTGATCATCGTACTGCCTGTTGTCACTTTAAATGCTTCAATCAAGCCATTTAAACTAGGATCTTTATTCAATACATCAATCAACACTGTTTGATTCAAAACACCATGCGTTGCAAACTGCCACACAACATAGATGATGAAAATGCCTGTTGCCCCCAAGATACAAGACAATTTAACTTTACGGTTATCACCTTCTAAATATTCGTTGATGGTTGGCGTACAGATATGAAAACCAAATGTCATGAAAAATACTGGCATCGCAGAAAATAGTAAGAGGTTATTTGTTGGTGTTGCTTGTAAGTTTGCGAATGAAACCTTATTCAACAATACAGCCAAAATTACCACAAAAATCAGAACTTTTAAACCAAAAGAGATTCGGTTGGCAACATCCGCAACAGAAATTCCCACTGTGATCACAGCGCCTAAACCAATGGCAAAAATCAAGGACATGATTTTTTGCACCATTTCTGGGTTTTCAAAAGTTGGCAAAATGCCCAATAAAAGATTGCCACTACCTGTCACATACGCCGTTAATACTGCATACATAAAAAATAGCAATATGAAATTCACAAATAATCGCCCTGCGGAACCAAAATATTGTTCTGCTAGGCTCGCAATTCCTGCATCATTTTTATTGTATTGATGCACTTCTGCATATAAAACGGCTGTAAACGTTAACAAAATCCACAACAATGTGAGCAATACAAACGTCAATCCAAAACCCATTTGTGCTGATGTTAATGGCATCGCCAACATCCCTGCACCAACCGCTGTACCTGCAATAATCAAGGTACTGCCTAAAACCTTATTCTTCATAAATGTAACCTTACCCAATCAATCAAAAAAACCGATTCATCCACTGGATTAAATCGGCCATTGATTTCAACATTTTGATTAAAAACAATAACGGGCAATAGCATAACTCAAATTGAACCCTATTGATTGATTTTTAACAAGCTTGATCATAAAAAAGTGGAACATTGCCCTGTTTTGCCAAGATTTCTGTATATTCCGTCACTGCTTTCGGGAATTCTAAGCCTTTCACGCAGGTTAAAGCTCTTAATAATGGGAACAGAATAATATCATCGAGTGAATATTTTTGATCTTGAACACGCGCTAAATCCACAAATTCTGCAAGTTTCTCTAACTCTGTTTCCATTGCAGCTTTATAATCGGCAGATTTTGCCAAAAGCTCTGCAAAAGATTGCCCAATGCGCTCTTCATGGCGAGTGATGTACAGATTGCGTGCACTTGCTGTTTCAAACTCTGGAAAGTTCATTTCTGCAAAACGAGGCATCACATATTCATTCACTCTGCCAAAGTTATCATCAATCCAAGTGGCAACTTTAGGATTCTGTGTTTCTGTAAAGATTGCATCACCAAAATTAGTATCAAGATATTTTACAATATCCAAACTCTCTGGCATGAATTTTCCTGCTTCATATTCTAAAATTGGCACCATCTGCTTGCCGATCATTTTTGTTGGTGTTTCTATGTCATCTTCCAAAATATAAGAGATTTCAACAGGTAATGATTTTAAACCAACTGCTAGCAAAGCTCGCACACAAAATGGACAATGGTCAAAAACAAATAAACGCATGATTTTGCTCCTAATTTTTATTCAAGGAAACAACCAAGATAACAAACTCATGTGCAGACTACAATCTTACATTTAGCCCAATCACAGTAACTTAAGTGCCTACGTTTTTATCAAATTTCACTTTATAGCAATTAAGATGCAAGAAATACTCCAAAACAACTACATTCTACCGCTCGATCTCCTGTATAGTAGTGCACGCTTTCATTGCTAAATCAGTTTAAAAATTTTTAGGAGGATTCATGAACATCATCATTTTAGGTGCTGGTGTCGTTGGGACAACGCAAGCTTATTATCTTGCCAAAAAAGGCTACAAAGTGACTGTATTCGAACGTCATGAAGGCCCTGCATTAGATACAAGCTACGGCAACGCTGGACAAATTTCCCCAGGTTATGCATCACCATGGGCAGCACCGGGCATTCCATTGAAAGCAATCAAATGGATGTTGGAAGAACATGCACCATTGGCAATTAGACCAACTGCTGATTTAAATCAGTATAAGTTTATGTGGAACATGTTTTTAAACTGTACAAGTAGCAAATACACAGTGAATAAATCACGTTTGGTTCGTTTGTCTGAATATAGCCGTGACTGTTTAGTTCAATTGAGAAAAGATACTGGCATCTATTATGAAAATAGATCATTAGGTACAACTCAAGTATTGAGAACAGCTAAGCAAATGGAAGGCATTAAAGCTGACATTGAAATCTTAGAAAAATTCAATGTACCTTATGAAGTATTGGATCAAGATGGCATTTTAAAAGTTGAGCCAGGTTTGAAAGAATCTGTTCATAAATTGGCGGGTGGCTTACGTTTACCTGGCGATGAAACTGGTGATTGCTTCTTGTTTACAAATCGCTTGGCTGAAATTGCAATGAACATGGGCGTTGAGTTCAAATACGGTCAAAACATCGAAGATATCTTAGTTGAACACAATAAAGTGACTGGTATTAAAGCTAATGGCGTTGTTCACACTGCTGACATTTTTGTGGATTGCTTGGGTACTTATACACCATTCTTATTGAAGAAAATCGGTATCAAAGCACCGATCTATCCATTGAAAGGTTACTCATTAACTGCACCAATCATTGATGAATCATCCGCGCCTACATCAACAATTTTGGATGAAACATACAAAATTGCGATCACGCGTTTTGATAATCGTATTCGTATCGGCGGTATGGCTGAGATTTCAGGTTATAACTTAACATTGAATCCTAAGCGCCGTAAGACATTAGAATTCGTAACGAATGATCTTTATCCTGGTGGCGGTGATTTACCTAAAGCTGAATTCTGGACTGGCTTACGCCCTAAAACGCCAGACAGCACACCAATCATCGGTGGCACAGATTATACAAACTTCTTCATCAATGCTGGTCACGGCACATTAGGCTGGACACAATCCTGTGGTTCAGGTGCTTACTTGTCTGACATCATCGCAGGTAATAAGCCAGAAATTGATACAGAAGGTTTAGATATTTCTCGTTATAAATAAGCTGAGTAATATTTAAAATACTAAAAAGCTCCCTTTCGGGAGCTTTTTCAGTTTTTAGGTAATTCTAATTTCATTAATAGATCAATTTGTTCATCATTGCCAACTTTAAAAATATGTTGATCGAACTTGATAAAGCCCTGCTTTTGATAAAAGCTCAACGCTTTCATATTATTTTCCCAAACGCCTAACCATATATATTGCATTGCTCGTTCAATGGCTATTTGTAGCGCCATATTATAAAGCGCTAACCCAATCTTTTTTCCTTGAAAAGCTTCTAACACATAGATCCTTTCAATTTCCATTGCTTGATTATCTTGAAGCTCAGTTTGAGATCTACCAAAATTAAGTTTTAAATAACCAACAACATTGCCACCCAATACAGCAAAATAAATCTCAGAATTTTGATCATTCAATTCAGCAGTGAGCTTCTCCATAGAAAAGCCTTCTTCCAAATATTGAGTCATATCTTCAGCTGAACATGTATCCACAAAAGTTGAATAAAACGTTTGCCTACCAATTTCTTGTAGCTGGCTAATATCATTCAACTGCACTTTATTAATGATTAACTCTTCCATGTTATTTTTCTCTTATGCTTAGAATACATAACATCATATACAGCTTAATGAATAATTACACAGTAATCTTATGGTATTGCTTCGCGTTTAATTCTGTCACTTCCACCATGATCTGAACATTCTTACCACCATTGTTGGTAAGCTCAGCTTTTACAGCGGCTAAAATTCGTTCTGCCATATCTTTTTGTACAGCATCATTTCGCCTAGGCATGATTTTTAAGCAGATAGAAATGAAAGCATCTTCTGATTTATCTAAACCCGATAAAACATAATCTGGCACATAGCAACGGCTTTTAATATCCGCTGCAACGAACTCTTTTGTATCCAATAAAGCTTGATTCACGCTTAATAGAAGTTGATCACAATCTTTAACTAAATCTTTTTCTGAACATTCAATAATTACATGTGGCATTTTATTTCCCTCAAAAAATAAAGGCCCCAATTATCGTCATAATCGGAGCCTATTAGATCGTTACATTATTATACGAAGTTCATCACTGCGATCACTGCGATCAACAATGGAATAAAGAACTTGATGTAATAAAATAAAGGAACGGCTAATTTGTTGTTCACTGTGCCATCGTTTGTGATCTCTTCTAACATTGCTGCTCTTTTCAATACAAAACCGATGAAGATACATGACAAGAAGCTTGTTAAGATGAAGAATACGTTAGCACTGATGAAGTCGAATGCATCAAAGATCGACATACCAAAGATACGAACATTGCTCCAAGGACCATCAGACAATACGCTTGGTAAGTTACCCAATAAGAAGATCACAGCCAATGTAATGAATGTTGCGAACTTACGACTTACAGGCGTTTTCTCAACCAATGTTGTGATGATTACTTCATAGATTGTGATAGATGTTGTTAAAGCTGCAAGCATCAATAATACAAAGAATGCGATACCAAACGCTGTACCAAATGGCATGCTAGAGAATACAACTGGCAATGCTTGGAATACTAATGTTGGACCTGCTGAAGGCTCCATTCCCACTGAGAACAATGCTGGGAAAATTACGAAACCTAACATTAAAGGAATGATTGTATTAATCACGCCTGTGATTAAGCTGATTCTCACCATGTTTTCTTTCTTATTTAAGTAAGAAGATAATGTGATCATTACACCGAAACCTAAGCTCAATGCAAAGAATACTTGACCTAAAGCTTGTAAGAAAATATTCGCATTGATTTTGCTAAAGTCTGGAATCAAATAGAATTTCACACCTTCCATTGCGTTATTCAACTGTAATGCGTAAATCACCATCACAATTAAGATCACCAAGAATAAAGGCATGATGCGAGAGATTAGCTTCTCAATACCTTGGATAATTCCTTTAGTCAAAATGTAGTAGTTGATCGCCACAAACAAGAAAGTATAGAAAGAAATCTTCCAAGAGTTAGTGATTGAACCTTTAAAGAACTCTTCAATTGTCTCATTTGCTAATGGCTTAGATAGATCAATTGAACCCATCAAAATATCAGCAATGTAGCCAAATACCCAGCCACCTAAAACCATATAGTAAGCCAAGATACCAAATGCACCAATGATTGCTAAAACGCCAATGCCTTTCCACCATTTAGAAATAGGATTAGGTAATTTGCCGCGACCAAAAGCATCAATCGTATTTGTATGTAAACGACGACCGATCACATGTTCTGCCATCAACATTGGCACACCCAAAATGATCATCGCTAGAATGAAGACTAAAAGATAGGCACCACCACCATTTGAACCAACTTGATAAGGGAAACGCCAAGTTGCACCAAAACCAATGGTTGCACCTGCAACAGTCGAGATGTATAGCAGCTGATTACTCCAGCTTTCTCTGTTCGACGACATGAATCCTCCAAAAAATTTGCTTTAATATTTTCACAAGGCAGTAAGAGTACTACAAAATAAAAATAAAAATAGCTTTTTTTTGATTTGCCTCAGAATAATCACAAGAAGAATTCTTATTAAGAAAATAACATATTGATATAAATATAATTAATCAATGATTTGTTTTTACATATCCACTACAATTTACAAAAAAGTTTTTTTTCCTATACTTTTTATAATTCAAAAATAGACATGAGATATTATTTTAAACACTGTTTTAGCCGTTTTATTACTCTAGCCTTTTTATAAAAAATCATTAATATGAATCTTTCATGCTCATTTATATCTCAAAGAAAACCTCACTTATGATCGCCACAGAAAACACACTCAATAATCGCCCCTCTGTCATTAAAATGTCCATCGCCATGATTCTGTTTGGCTCTGTGGGATTCTTCTCAGAGCGAAGCGGCGTACCGGCTTTGGAACTTGTGTTCATTCGTTGCGTATGTGCATCTATCTTCCTTGGCTTTTTTTGGTGGGCTTCAGGTCGATTGCGCAGTGAAAATTGGAATAAAAAAGAAGTCTTTCGAATTTTAATCTGTGGTATTTTCTTAATCCTCAACTGGATTTACTTCTTCAAAGCCATTGAAGAATCTGGCGTAACTGTTGCCATTTCCATTTATCACTTAGCACCTGTGATTGTCATGATTTTGGGCGCGTTCATATATAAAGAGAAACTCACGCTCATTCCTATGGTTGCGATTTTGGCATGCTTTATCGGAACCTTAGCCATTGCAGAGATCAATCGTACATCTTCTGTGGGTGAGTTCTTCTCACAAGGTTTGATCTTTGGTTTACTCTCTGCCCTATTTTATGCGCTCTTAACATTGACAGGCAAAGGCTTTAAATACGCAAGCTCTTATGCAATTACAACCATTCAAGTGGCTTTTGGTGCATTGTTATTAATCCCTTTCGTGAACTTCTCTGCCTTTGATAATTTAACAGGCATGAACTGGTTTTATATTTTGATCACAGGTTTTGTGCATACAGGCATTGTGTTCTATCTATTCTTTGATTCTATTCGCCATTTATCCACACAATTGATTGCGATTCTAGTTTTCTTAGATCCATTAGTTGCTATTTTGATGGATATCTTCATTACAGGCTTTGCGCCATCTATTGAGCAATGGATCGGTATTATTTTGATTTTTGGTGGTATGGCTTTAACGTTGATGCCAAAAAAGAAACAAATCTAACAGAATCAAAAAAGCCCTCATGAAACCATGAGGGCTTTAATATTTGGTTGCGGGAGCCGGATTTGAACCAACGACCTTCGGGTTATGAGCCCGACGAGCTACCAGACTGCTCCATCCCGCGTCTGTATTGAGTGATGCATTATACACAGTTTCAAATAAATTACTGCGTAAATAGTACTCATACTGGCAAGAGTCTGGTTTTAACGAATACTTATTAATCCATATTCCTAGCATAACACCAAAAACACATGCCTTTATTCATATAACTATCTTCTATAGGCTCACCACATTCGCTACAATTAGGCACTCTTATCACTAAATCTTTGCTAATATCACAATAAGTATAGATTTCTGAATCAATAAAATATGACTCAACATTACTTCGGCTAATTCTAAATTCATACATTGGCTGATTAAATACAACTTGTAATTTTTCTTTCACAATATCATTAGTTTTAGAACCGAAAATAATATAATCAATACATGATTTTGGAAGCCTTAAAAGCATATTATTATCCTTACAGAATAAAATTTTATGATTATCTTTAATAATCAGCCTACGTTCTTCTTCATACTTCCAACAATCTTGTTTAAAAAAGTAAAAAGCTTTTAAAAGATATTCATTTACAGCTCTATACCAATAACCTTTACCTCTTTCATTATGATGCTCAAAGTCCTTCTGAAATTCAGAGTCAATGCCATCTCTATAGTCAACATTATCAATCTTAAAATCACTTATTTTCTCTAATCCTCGATCTTTTAAATACTCAACCAACATCTTTTCATTGATAGCAATGACAAAACCACGTTGTTCATTACCATAATGAGCCCACATTGGTGTTATATCTGGACGATTCGAAAAGAATGTTGCTAAATATCCTTTACATTTATAAATTTCTTTCTGATATAAACCTATTAAATAATCTACATTATTAAAGTTAGCCTTAGCTAGATCAACAGCTAAAGATTGCTCATACGGATCATTATAATCTTCTAATTTAGTAAATTTTAAAGTGAAATATTCACTATCATCAAAATACTGAATAGCATCATCACTAAAATATTTATATAACATGATAATTTGATACCTATAAAAACAAAGAGCATTCAGTATAAAACAGAATGCTCTTTATATTTAATATTCAATAATCTACTTTGTGCCTGATTTCAGCACCGTTACAGTATCTTTTAGAACTGCTTTCAACTCATCCATATTGTGGTGATGTTTTGCAATCAACGACACAATGTATGAACCTGAAATTGCGCCATCAACGCCCATTGTGATCGCATCTCTCACTTGTTCTTTCGTGCTGATGCCAAAGCCTTGCACGATTGGCACATTTGTGACTGAGCGAATCAATTTTACTAAGTTAGGCAAACCTGCATCCGTTGCTTTATTTAAGCCTGTTGTACCGCTACGTGACATTAAATAAATATAACCTTCTGCGGCTTCTGCTGTTTTATGAACAGTTTCTTCACTCGCATTCGGTGGAATGATGAAAATTGACTCAATGCCATTAGCACGCGCAGCTTCTTTGAATGGTTTAAATTCACTCAATGGCACATCAACAACCAATACAGAATCCACGCCGATTTCTGCCATTTTTTTATAGAACACATCTAACGTTGGGCGATAAACCAAGTTTGCATACATCAATAAGCCAATCGGAATCTCAGGATATTTAGCGCGCACTTTTGCAATAATCTCAAAAGATTTCGCAACATTAGTGCCTGCATCAAATGCACGAATACCTGCATCTTGAATGATTGGACCATCTGCCATTGGATCAGAAAAAGGCACACCCAATTCCAATCCATCTGCACCATTTTCCACCAAAGTTTCAATGATTTCTAAAGAATCTTCAGGATTAGGATCACCAATCATCACAAATGGGATAAACGCACCTTCATTTTTAGCTTTCAATTCGCTGAATTTTTTAGCGTAACGACTCATGATTATTCTCCCTTTCCTTGTGCTTCTTGCTCTGCAAAAATTTTCGCCACTGTAAAAATGTCTTTATCGCCACGGCCTGATAAATTCACCAAAATTAACTGCTCTTTTTCAGGATTTTCACGGATGATCTTCAATGCATGCGCTAAAGCATGTGAAGATTCCAATGCAGGAATAATTCCTTCATTACGACATAAATCTTTAAATGCTGCCAATGCTTCATCATCTGTAATAGAAACATATTGTGCACGGCCAATTGCTTGTAAATGCGCATGTTGCGGGCCGACAGATGGGAAATCTAAACCTGCGGATACAGAGTGGGATTCTTCAATCTGCCCTTCTTGATCCTGCATCATTGGCGATTTCATACCAAAGAAAATTCCTGTTGTACCATGTCCTAATGGTGCACCGTGTTTACCTGTTTCAATGCCATAACCACCCGGCTCAACACCAATCAATTCAACGCCTTCTTCAGGAATGAAATCAGCAAACATACCAATCGCATTAGAACCACCGCCAATACATGCTAAAACTTTATCAGGCAAACGGCCTTCTCTTGATAGGATTTGCGCTTTTGCCTCTTCACCAATCATCTTTTGGAATTCACGCACGATTGTTGGGAATGGATGCGGGCCAGCTGCTGTACCTAATAAATAGTGTGTTGTTTGATAGTTTTCAGCCCAATCACGGAGTGCCTCTGTACATGCTGCTTTCAATGTTGCTGTACCTGAATGCACTGGAATTACTGTTGCCCCCATCATTTTCATACGGAACACATTTGGCTCTTGGCGCTCTACATCTTTTGCACCCATATAAATACGACATTTCAAACCTAATAATGCACATGCGATTGCCGTAGCGACACCATGTTGACCAGCGCCTGTTTCTGCAATGATCTCAGTTTTTCCCATGCGCTTTGCCAATAATGCTTGGCCTAATACTTGGTTAGTTTTGTGCGCACCGCCATGCAATAGATCTTCACGCTTTAGATATAACTTTGATTTTGTACCTTTGGTTAGGTTTTGACACAAAGTTAACGCTGTTGGTCGACCTGCAAAGTTTTTCAACAAATCCATAAACTCTGCTTGGAACTCTGGATCTTCTTTTGCTTCTACGAATGCTTTTTCTAATTGATCTAACGCTGGAATCAATAACTCCGGAACATATTGACCACCAAACTCCCCAAAATATGCATCTAAAATTGCCATGATTTTCCTTCCTTATTTAAACTATCTTTAAATTTCTGTTTGCTTATTAATGTCTTTTAATCTTAAACCGTTCTGTATTCACGAATGGTTTTGAAAACGTTTTGTATCTTCTGTGTGCATTTTTCACCTTTAGTGGCTTCTAAAGCAGAATTCATATCTACGCCCATCACTTTTTGATTCAATGCATCACTAATATTCTCTTCACCTACGCCACCTGCCAATAAATAACGGCGCTGTGGCAATGTTTGAATGATTGACCAATCGAAACTTTTGCCTGTGCCACCTTGCCCATAATCAAGCACGATGCAATCAATCAATTCATTCGCTAAATAATCTTGCTGTGCTTCCATTTTGCTCGCATCAATGGCTTTAAAAATCTCCACTGATTGCGGTAACTCTGCACGTAGCTCAGTAATATATGCAGAATTTTCATCACCATGCAACTGAATTGCTTTTAAAGTCAAATCCTTTGTGGTTGCGCTCACAAATTCAATCGCCGCATTTTGAAAAACACCCACAAAATTCAATGGCACATTCATCAATGCTTTCGCATCTTCTGGTGAGATATAGCGCGGTGATTTTTCTACAAAGATCAAGCCACCATAATAAGCACCTGATTCATACGCTGCTGTTGCTGCTTCTAGTGATTTCAAGCCACAGACTTTATGTGTACCAAAAATCAATTCACGCAATGCTAAATCTAAATTATCTGAACCTACTAAATGACTGCCCACCAAGAATCCATCCGCATACGGTGATAAATCCACCACATCATTATGAGATGAAATGCCTGATTCACTAATCACGATGCGATCTTCAGGAATCTTCACTGCCAATTTTTTAGTGGTTTCTAAATTCACAGTTAAAGTATGCAAATCACGGTTATTAATGCCGATTACTTTTGCATCCAATGCAATTGCTCGATCCAATTCAGCTTCATTACTGGTTTCTGTTAACACACCCATATTCAATGAATGTGCAACTTCACGAAGTGCGAGATATTTATCGTCAGATAATACTGATAACATCAATAATACTGCGCTTGCACCATGTAAACGCGCATAGTAAATTTGGTATTCATCAATAATGAAATCTTTGCACAGTAATGGTTTATCCGTTAATTCATGCGCAATTCTTAAATTTTTAAATTCACCACCAAAATATTTATTGTCGGTTAACACTGAAATTGCAGAAGCAAATGGTGAATAAGCTGTCACGATTTTTGTTAAATTAAAGTTTGGGTTAATCGTGCCTTTTGAAGGTGATTTTGGCTTACATTCCAAAATATAAGCTGGCTTTGCTGATGCTAATGATGAGTAGAAATCACGATCATTCAACGTAATATCCATTTGGAAATTACAGAAAGGTTTCTCCTGCTTCAATAAACTCACTTCAATGTATTTGTCTGCGACGATTTTTTCTAAGATAGTTGCCATGATATTAACCTCTGCTCACCATTTGTTGTAATACTTCATAAGGTTTTGCAGTACGAATCATGCTTAAAACCTCTTCCACATTTTGCTTCACATTGCGCTTACCAAATAAACGCATCAACAATGCAACGTTTGCCGCAACCACATTTTCATGGGCTGCCTTGCCTTTGCCTTGTAAGATATTTTCCAATAAGATTTTATTCTCTGCTGGTGTGCCACCGCGGATGTCATCAATCGTCATGATTGGCAAACCAAAATCTTTCGCTGTTAAGTAGTATTCTTCAATGTCACCATTCGCTAGTTCTGCAATGTGCGCATCTGCATGCAATGACACTTCATCCAATCCTGCTGTATGAATTACTGCTGCATTTAAGTAACCCAAGTTTTTCAATACTTCTGCCATTGGGCGAACCAATGAATCTTGGTAAACGCCAACAATCGCAATGCGAGGGCGCGCTGGGTTAATTAATGGACCTAATACATTGAAGATTGTGCGAGTTTTGAGTTCTGCACGAATGGGCGCTACGTTTTTAAAACCTTTGTGATATTGCTGAGCAAACAAGAAGCAAACGCCCAAATTATCTAATAATTCACGTGATTTTTCTGGTGTTGAATAGATATCAACGCCCAATTCAGTCAATACATCTGATGAACCGCTCAAGCTTGAAACGCTACGATTACCATGTTTAGCAATTGGGTAACCACATGCTGCTGCCACAAAAGAACTTGCTGTAGAGATATTAATGCTGCTTGCACCATCTCCGCCTGTGCCAACAATGTCTGCAAACATATAATCTGGTGTCGGGAAAGTTTCTGCATGTTTCAATGATGCTAATGCTGCACCTGTTAATTCTGCGATGGATTCGCCACGCACTTTCATGCTCGTTAACATCGATGCTAAATGGATTGGAGAAACTTGTCCTTCGATGATATTACAAAAGATTTCAAAGCTTTCATCTTGTGATAAGTATTCGCCATTGTAAACTTTTAGTAATGATTGGTTCATATCTGCCTCTGCTGTATTCAATGCTAATTTTAAATTTTGGGTGCTACAGCGGGCGAAAAAAAACCCGCTTATATGCGGGTTTCTTTTTTCATGTATTGACTTTTATTTTTGCCATGACACGACTAAATCTCCCGCCTTGTGAGAGATTTGCCACCAAAAATTACGTGAAACTGATGTAATGTGTGTCATGAATAAATTCCTTAAAATTGATGCTTTTTAATCTATCGGAATAAAAAGCACCCGTCAACATTAATTTGAAAAATTATTTTCTAATTTCACCCAAGTAATCGCCAATTCTAACCACAGCATCAGTTAAAACGTCGCTATACGGCAAAAATGTGATTCTAAAATGATCAGGTGTTGGATAGTTAAATCCTGAACCCTGAACAATTAATACGCGTTTTGATTCCAATAAATCAAGTGCAAAAGCTTCGTCAGATAACAACGGATACATTTCAGGATCCATTTTCGGGAACATATACAAAGCACCTTTTGGCTTCATACAAGTCACACCTGGAATGTTCGTTAACAAATCATAAGCCAAATCACGTTGCTTCGTTAAGCGACCATTGGGCGCAATTAATTCATTGATGCTTTGATAACCACCCAACGCTGTTTGAATCGCCAATTGCCCCGGTGCATTCGAACATAAACGCATAGAAGATAGAACATTTAATCCTGCAATATAATCTTTTGCATGCTTTTTAGGGCCAGAAACAATCATCCAACCAGCACGATAACCACAAGCGCGATAAGCTTTAGATAATCCATTGAATGTTAAGCATAAAACATCATCAGCCAAAGCAGCTGTCGATGTATGTGTATGACCATCGTATAAAATCTTATCGTAGATTTCATCGGAGAACACAACCAAACCATGTTCACGCGCAATTTCTAAAATTTCTAATAGAATCTGATTACCATACAAAGCGCCCGTTGGGTTATTTGGGTTAATGATCACAATCCCTTTCGTGCGCGGTGTGATTTTAGCACGAATGTCAGCAACATTTGGCTGCCAATCATTATCTTCATCACACATATAATGCACAGGGCGACCGCCAGCAAGCGATGTTGCGGCTGTCCATAATGGGTAATCTGGCGTTGGAATTAGTACTTCATCTCCATTGTTTAACAACGCATTCAAGCTCATAGTGATGAGTTCGGAAGCGCCGTTACCAATGTAAACATCATTCACATCAACATTCTTGATATTCTTCTGTTGGGCGTAATGGACAATGGCTTTGCGTGCGGCGAAGATCCCTTTAGAGTCCGTATACCCAGAAGCTTCTGGCATGTTCATGATCATATCTTGCACGATTTCATCTGGTGGCATAAAGCCAAAAGGTGCAAGATTTCCGATGTTTAATTTGATGATTTTTAAGCCATCTTCTTCCATTTGGTTCGCTTTATCGAGCACTGGGCCTCGAATTTCATAACGAACATGATTTAATTTATCTGATTTTCCAATTGTTTTCATAGCGCACGCAAGCCTTCATTTTTAGTACTAAAGCCAATAAAACCTTAATATAGCGTCTATGTAGAATAGATACAATATACTTATTAATAAATGATTTGTAATGATTATACTTTAAATGATAAAATAATTGAAAATACAAGGCTTAAACGATAATTTAAATCATCAAAAAGGCACGAAAAGCAATGAAAAGAAAATTTCATACAAAACAATCAGGATTTACATTAATTGAACTTATGATTGTTGTTGCTATTATAGGTATACTAATAGCTATTGCCTTTCCTGAATATAGAGACTATACAAGACGAACATATATCGTAGAAGGCCTTACTCTTGCAGGTGAATTAAAACAGAGGGTCGCTACATACCATGCCGAACATGGCAAATTCCCAAAAGCATTTGATCAAAGTACAGGTGAGTTGTCTGATATAATGATTATACCGTCTTCCCCAATTCCTGGAATGAAAAGCAAACATATCCCCATGGTCCCATTAAATGGTCAGTCTGTTATAGCAGCAGGAATTATGGATGGAACAATTTATTTATATTTTAATGAAAAAGCATCTCTAGTAGGAAAATCTGAATTAGAGCTACCTTTACGTCCTTATGCTATGCCTGGAGGGCAAATATTATGGAAATGTGGCTTACAAGCTTGGTTACCTGAACCTAATGCCATTGAATCAGGATCAATACCATTGTCCCAACAAGGTAATAATAAAGTTGACCCAAATATTATCCCTGCAATTTGCAGATAATAGGTTATAAATAAGCCATGTATTGCTACATGGCTTATTATTAGACTTAAACGCTAATGGAATTATGCAAGAACTTGCTGAACCACTGGCAATTGCATCATGCGCTCTTTGAATGCCAACACATTTGGGCAAGTACTCAAGTCATAACCCGTTTTCACTGCCCACAATGTTGTCATTAACAAATAGAAATCTGTGCTCGTCACAGTTTCACCCGTTAAATATGGTTGGTTTGCTAATTTCTTCTCAATGAGTTCATAGCGTTTATTCAACTGTTTAAGAGTAAAACTATCCCAGTTTTCACCTGTTTCCATGCCAAATAATTTAAAAAATAAAGGCATATAGTTTTTATGGATCTCAGTACCAATATAGTTGAACCACTCCAACTGATCAATCATACCCTTGCCAAACAATGGAAACACTGCATTATCACCTTTTAACGAAGCCAAATATGCACAAATTGCCACAACTTCCGTAATGACTTCGCCATTTTCGAGTTGTAATGCAGGCACATAACCTTTTGCTGTAATTTTTTTATAATCACTGCCATCTTCTAATTCAGCTTTAACGATATTGACCTGAACTAATTCAAGCTCAATGTCTAAAGATTTTGCCGTCATATAAACAGCGGAAGAACATGTGCCTTTTGCGTAATACAATTTCAACATTTGAGACCTCATATCTTTGGAAGGAAAATTCTAAATACGTTTAGGTATTCTGAATCGTCTAACTTTAGCAGGTTTCTCACCATCATCATAATGCTCAATTGTCCAACCTGTGCATGCATAGACAATCGCAATCACTGGGCTTAATAAACATAAAAATGCGTAAGGCAAATAGCTGAATGATGCTACACCTAAAGTTGCTGTCATAAAGGCACCACAAGTATTCCAAGGAATCAATGGTGATGTCATTGTGCCTGCATCTTCTAATGTGCGAGATAAAACTTTCGCTTTAATTCCACGCTTACGATATTCATCCGCGTACATTCTGCCCGGAATGATGATGGACATATATTGATCACAACCCACTGCATTGCCTGTAATCCCTGTAAATACAGTCGCAATAATCAAACTCTTTGTAGATTGTACTTTACGTGCAATGTGTCCTACGATTACTTCAAAGATTTTCGTGAATTCTAAAATTCCGCCAAAGCACATCGCAATAATTACCAACGAAACCGTTGATAATACTGTGCTGATTCCGCCATTATTCAATAACTCATTCAACGTTTTATTATCTGTTGTGATGCTATAACCATCATACAATGAGTTCAAAACCATGGATGGATCAGCGCCTTGAATAAAAATCGCACATAATACGCCCAATGTAGAACCAATCATTAACCCAGGAAAAGCTGGAATTTTGAAAATCATCATCACAATGATGAAAGATGGGACTAATAATAACCAAGGTGAAATTAAGAAAATTTCTTTCAAATCACGCTGTAAATCAGCGGTTACAGTGATACTTTCTGGCATTGCACTTGCTTGTGTATAGCCTAAAATTGCAAATAAAATTAATGAAATAATCAACGCTGGAATCGTTGTATAGAGCATATATTGGATATGTTCAAATAGATCAACGCCCACAATGCCTGGTGCTAAATTTGTTGTTTCTGATAAAGGTGAAATTTTATCACCAAAATAAACACCAGAAATCACAGCACCTGCAACCATTTCTGGTGGCATACCTAAACCATAACCAATTCCCATAATGGCAATACCAATTGTACCTGCCGCTGTCCAAGCATTGCCTGCTGCTATCGAAATGATGCAACAAATGGCGCATGCTGCTACTAAAAAGTAAGCAGGCTCTAAAATATTTAAACCATAGTAAATCAAAGTCGGCACAATGCCACCTGCAATCCATGAGGCAATGATAGTACCAATCACCATCAATATCACAACAGCTTGCATTGCTAAACGCACAGCATCCAACATACCACGCTCAATTCTGCGCCAAGAATATCCTAAACGCATCGCAACTAATGCGGCAACACAAACACTGACCAATAATGGAATATGTGGACTTGTCCCAAAAAAGAATATGCCAGTTACCAAAGAGATAACCATGAAAATGATTGGGATTAAAGATTCAAAAACGGATGGCAAGCGACCCTCTTCGCCTGCTGGGGGAATAATTTCCATATGTACAAATTTCCAGAGAAAAATTGTGGAAAAAAAGTAATCAGAAACTGATCGGCGATTGGGGTGAACTCTTGCATGATTGCAAATTCCGGCGAATCATAGCCCCATTTGTTATAAAACTATAATTAATTTTTTTTATCAACAAATCCAGCTAATTTTATTAAATTGATCATTGTTTTATTAAGTGTTAAATTAGCAACCATTGAATGACAATAAACTCATAGGTTTTAACCATGATTGATATTAAAAAAGCCTCAAAACCTAGAATGATGCTAAGGTTTTTGCATCAAACTAAAGTTCTTTCTGATGATAAATTTGAGCAAGCTATGGCAAGCAATTTAGTACAAACTCGCCCTTTTCATCACGCTGATATTTATATTCAACTATTAGGATGGATTTTAATCGCTGCGGGAATTATCTGCCTAACAGCATTTAATTGGTTTCAGCTCACAGATTTTAATAAATTAGCAATTGCTGAAGTTGCCTTAATATCCTCATTTATTGCAATATTACCCGTAAAAAAAGAACATCATCGATCCATTGCTGGCGGTATATTTGCCATAGTAATTGGTTCATTTTGGGCTGTGTTTGGACAAATCTATCAAATCAATAGCAGCCTATATCACTTCACATTAGTTTGGGGCATTTGTTTATTACCTTTTGCCATTATATTGCGCCAACAATTCGTTAGCATTGTTACTGCGTTACTTTTTTATAGTACGTTGATGATCTATCTACCTTTGCATCATAAAATCTTCTATTTTAGCTCTCTCACATCTGTTGCAATCTCAGCGCTATTCACTTTTGTACTTATCCTTGCGAAGCGCTTTAAAGTACCAAGTATTGCTAGCCCTATTTGTTATATCTTCTTTAGTATTACATTGATCACATTACTGGGTTCCAGCATTGAATTCTTATTCAGATCCAATACAACAGCAGCGTGGTTAATTACATTGGTTTCATCCATTGTTGGAATCTTCATACTCATTCATTTAAATGAAAAAGCCATGATGGTTGCGCTCTATATCTACACAATATTTATGGTATTACTGCGCTTATTCTCATTGAGCCATTTGGATGCTATTTCTCTCACATTGACGATGTCTTTATGCGCCATCATTGCCATTTATCCCACTTATAAAGGTGCAATTGGACTCATTAACTATGCTAACAAGGTGAATCATCATGAATAGCCTTAATTTAAGAAATTTATTATTAACGGGTTCTGCCATTGTTTTAATGCTATTCATCATGGCATTTCCCACTTATCTATTTGTAGAAGTGTTTCAAAATAAAAGCGCTACCGTTTTTCTCTTGGTTGTTTTTGCCATTTGATCATCCATCTATGGTTATTGTGTCCGCCAAGATAACTTTATGACAACAATTTTAAAGTTATCGTTATTCACTTCAACTTATTTATTAATGCTAGCAACGCTAGTTAATTATGAATCTGTTTTTTCAATTTCAGAGAAATTTTTATTGCTGATCAGTGCTATTTATTTTGCAATCATGCCTCTATTTTTCCGAAATCCTTTCATTAGAATTCTGACATTAACAGTGGCGCTCACGCTATTTAATGCAGCCATTGCCTTCTATTTTTATGAAATTAACCTCCAATACATATTCATCATCAGTTTAGTGATCCTAGTTATCTTAGGATTATCCAACTATGCGATACGCTTTTACACACTGTTAATCGCTTTATCCTTGCACTTATTATCTTGGCCATTATGGGAATCTTTTAATATTCGTTACATAGATCTTTCATTAACCACGCCAATCATTGTCTATATTTTATTGGGCTTAAGCTTTGTGCCACATTTAATTTATCATTGGAAAAATCAGAGCCAACAGCAAAATATTCTCTATATTCTTGGCATTGTGGGTTTATTCATCCTCGCTTACTTTTTACCGAGTTCAACCATCGCAGGTATTTTAGTCATCGCTATTGGCTTTTATCTACAATCACGCACATTGCATATTGTGGGCTTAGTGTTATTTGGTTATTCGCTATTTATGTATTACTACAATTTAGACAGCTCATTGAGCACCAAAGGTCTTATTTTAATTTCTACAGGAATTGTAATATTGCTTACACGCTTTGTATTCCATTATTTTAGGAAAACTCGCTATGAAAATTAAACGAAACTATTTATTACTCATAGCATTTGCTGTTGTTTTCATATTCATGAATGTGCAAATTGTCCAAAAAGAGTCTATTAAAAATGATGGTGAAGTGATTTACTTTAAGTTAGCACCTGTTGATCCCCGTGCTTTTATGCTCGGTGATTATATGGCTTTAAATTTTGAGCATAACTTGCGTAATTACTCAGATGAGAACATGCAAACTTTTATCGTGACATTGAATGATCAAAAAATTATCGTTGATGCAGAACCTTATAAAGGCACAACTGTCAAAGAGAATCAGCGATTATTCAAAATTCAGGATAAATTGAGACCAGACCGCTTTTATTTTCAAGAAGGTCATGCTCAATCCTACGAAAAAGCAAAATATGGGCTATTTCGCTATGTTTCACCTTCACAATTTTTATTAGATGATATGGCAGATGAAGGGTTAATCATCATCAACCCACAGAGCAAATCGAGTGAATGACTGATATAATGCCCTTGAGAGTAATTAAACAGGTGTTATAACTAATTTAAATCATCATAAAGGGAGTCAAAATGACAAACACTAGAGAAAATAACAATTGGTGGCTAACCGTTATTATCGGGATTTTATTCATCATTATCGGTATTTGGAGTTTATTAACCCCAGCATCAACGTTATTAACGATTGCTTATTTCGTGGGTTTTATGTTTTTAATGACAGGAATCTTTGAAGTATTCTCTGTTTCCGCAGGCAATAGCAATTGGGGATGGTCATTGTTGTCAGGTGCAATTGATATCATCATCGGCGTTTTATTTATCTCAATGCCAGCAGGTGAAGCGATTTTAGTCATCTGTTTCTTATTTGGCTTCTGGGTATTGTTTAGATCATTTTTAGGCTTAGGTATTATTTTAAGTTTAAAAAATTCAGATGTTCCAGCCATTGCTAATAGCTCAAAAGGCATAATGTTATTACCAATCATTGGCATTATTTTGGGCTTCGTATTTTTAATGTCACCAATTGTTGCAGGTGGATTCATCGTAGGCATTTTCAGCGTTGCGATTATCTCATTTGGCATCTTTGAATTGTACTGGGGCTTCTTCTTGAAAAAGAACAGCTAATATTTGTTAGTCCATTGAATTCATAATTAAAACCTCAATCCCAAGATTGAGGTTTTCTTTCTTTGAGCTTTTAAAAATTGTGCTACAATCTTCGGAACATGTTAAATATTTGATCAAATAATTATGACTAGCTATTTAGGTGAATTCGAGCTCAAAATGGATGCTAAAAAGCGTCTTGCGCTCCCTGCTAGCCTAAAAAAACAGCTGGAAGAAACTGATCGTTTTGTTCTCAATCGTGCCTTCGATAAATGTTTAAATCTTTATCCCTACCATATTTGGCAAGAAGTCGATGCAGAACTCACTAAACTGAACTCATTCGTTAAAAAAGAACGTGATTTTGTACGTTTTGTACGTGGTGGAGCTACTGAAATTCAGCTAGATGCACAAGGCCGTTTTGTCATTCCTGCAAGATTGATGGCTTATGCCAATATTACTTCTGAAATCATCTTGTCGGGCAATGGTTCTTTAATAGAAGTGTGGGATCGTGATACTTATGACTCAATGTTATCCATCGATCCTGAAGACTTCTCTAACTTAGCTGAAGAAGTCATGGTAAAATACGAGGAAGAAGAGCTCTTTGAGTTCGATGAAAGTATTGTTGTTCCCATCATGCGTCGTTAATATGAAATGAAAATAGGCTTCATAGATTCAGGTATCGGTGGGCTTTCAGTGATGAAAGCCTTTATTTCTTATCCCATTTTGGCGGATTATTTCTACATTGCAGATACCGCTCATTTACCTTATGGGTTGAAAACACATGATTACATTCATGATCGAGTGGAGAAATTAACACACTATCTCATCAACACTCATCACATTGATTGTTTAGTTATTGCTTGCAATACTGCAACTGCCATTAGCGCAGAAAAGCTCAGAAAACAGATGCCAAATTTCCCAATTATTGGGATTGAGCCAGCCATTAAGCCAGCTGCTTTGGCTTCTAAAAGCAAAGAAATCGCAATATTAGCCACAACATCCATGATCAATAATCCACGCTTAACGCGATTGATCCATGAATTTGCTTCAGATGTTTCTGTCATCAAAATCGCCGCAGATCGCTGGGTAACATTAGTTGAACAAGGTATTTTTAGCGGCCCAAAAGCAGATGCAGCCATCCATGAAACATTACAGCCTTTGAGTGATCATTCCATTGATCAATTAATTTTAGGTTGCACACATTTTCCATTCTTAGAAACAGAATTACGTTCTATACTCAATTCAGAGATTGTATTGGTGAATCCTGCTGCCGCAGTTGCAAAACATACATTGCACAGCTTAGATCAGCACCATATTGAAGCCAATACATCATCTACTTATCATTATCTTACGACGGGCGATTTGAAACATTTCCAACATCAAATCAGTCCATTACAGATGCCAGAAGGCGCTGTATGTACACTCGCCGTTTAGTTGACTAAAGGAATCTACATGCCAGCATTGAAAGAAATTTTTCGTAAAGATTACCAAGCACCTGATTTTTGGGTTACTGATGTTTCCCTCAAATTCGTATTAAGTCCCAATGCTACTTTAGTCACAACAGAATTAAAGCTTTCGAAAAACACAGAAACAACTTCTCGTACATTAGTATTAAATGGTACAGAACATTCACAGCTTTTATCATTAAGAATCAATGATACTGCCGTTGCTTTAGATGATATCCAATATGTAGAGCATGATATTCATTTAAAAGACTTACAAGACGATGAATTAGCCGTAACACTATCTAATCAGTTGGATCCTGCAAACAATAGCGCATTGGAAGGCTTATATTTATCCAATAAAATTTTCTGTAGCGATTGTGAGCCTGAAGGCTTTAGAAACATCACATATTACCCAGATCGTCCTGATATCATGGCGAAATACACAGTGATAATCATCGCAGATAAAGCAACCTGCCCTATTTTATTATCCAATGGTAATTTGGTTGAAGCGAAAGATCTAGATAATGGCTTACATCAAGCTGTTTGGCATGATCCATTCCCAAAACCAAGCTATCTATTCGCATTAGTTGCAGGTGATTTGGGCTACATTGAAGATAAACACATTCGCCCAGATGGATCGCCAGTACAATTACGCATTTATGCAGCACACAATGAAGTAGATAAATGCCATTATGCTTTAGGTGCCTTGAAGCGCGCAATGAAATGGGATGAAGATCGCTTTGATTTAGTCTGCGATGTGGATCAATACAACATCGTTGCCATCCATGATTTCAATGGCGGCGCGATGGAAAATAAAGGCTTGAATATTTTCAATGCAAAATATGTATTGGCTAACTCAGAAATTGCAACAGATGCAGATTTTGAAACCATTGAGTCCATCATTGGCCATGAATACTTCCATAACTGGACAGGCAATCGCGTGACTTGCCGTGATTGGTTCCAATTATCTTTACAAGAAGGTTTAACTGTTTTCCGTGATCAAGAATTCACGAGCGATTTGCGTCACCGTGGTTTAAAACGTATTGATGATGTAAAAATGTTACGTGCGTATCAATTTCCTGAAGATGCAGGTCGATTAAAGCATCCAATTCGCCCAGAAAGTTATGTGGAAATGCGTAATTTCTACACAACAACAGTTTATGAGAAAGGTGCTGAAGTTGTACGCTTATATCAAACATTATTGGGTGAAGAAGGTTTTAAGAAAGGATTAACACACTACTTAAATAAATTTGATGGTACAGCTGCAACCTGTGATGATTTCTTAATATCTATGGCAGAAGCGAACCATGAAGACCTTTCAGGCTTTGAACATTGGTACAGCCAAGCAGGCACTCCACGAGTACAAGTTGCGAAAGAAATCACAGAGAATGGCATCAAATTAACATTTAAACAGCTATTATGCTCAGAAGGCTCAAACCTTCAACCACAATGGATTCCGATTCGCTTTGCTTTGATTGGTAGCGAAGATAAAATCATCTATGAAGATACTTTCATTCTAAAATCTTGGGAAGAAAGCATCACTTTGCCATGCAAAGAAACAAATGTTGCACTATCTCTATTCAGAGATTTCTCAGCGCCTGTGATTGTGGATTATCCATACACAGAAGAAGAGTTAATGAAAATTGCTTTCTTTGAAACTGATTACTTTGCACGCTGGGAAGCCGCACAACGCTATATTTCCGAATTGATTGCATCTGAACAAACTTGGGAAGAGAAACAAGCTAAGTTCATTGCGCCTTTCAACAATTTATTGCAAGAATGCCGTCAAGAACCTAGTTTCTATGCCCTATTCTTCACATTGCCTGATCCTATTTCAATTCAAAGCACAACTGCTGAAAAAGATTTAGCAAAAATTTGGGAACAACGTGGAAACTTGATCCAATATGCTGCAAAAACATATGAAGCACAATGGTTAGAGATTTATCAATCACAGATGATTGGCAATGCTTCAGCACGTGATCTGAAAAATAGCGTATTAAACTATTTAGCAACGTTGCCAAATCATGAAGTCACAGTTGCTAAGCAATATGAAGCTGCAACTAATATGACAGATCGCATGGCAGCATTGCGTGCTTCTGTATTGAATAATCACAGTACAGCTAAAACATTACTCACTAACTTCTTAGAAAAATATAAAGCTTATCCTTCAGTTGTGGACAAATGGTTTGCATTACAAGTATCTAGCCCATATATTACTTTAGAAGTATTGAATCATTTGCGTCATCATGGTGAGTTTAATTCCCACAATCCTAATCGTGTTCGTTCATTATTAGGTGCATTGGGCCAAAATAAAGTGGCATTGTATCAACAGCCACAATTGTTCTATCCTTGGTTATTGGACAACATCATGATGATTGACAAGATCAATCCTCAAGTCGCAGCAAGATTAGCAACGCCATTTTCACAATTAGATTTCTTAAAACAATCTGATCAAGATGCAATTCGCAACTTAGTGAAAGCACAACTCGCTAATCAGTTATCCACGAACCTTGCAGAACAGTTGAGTAAATCATTATGAGCATTAAAGACAGCATTCTAAAGCGCCGTACAACCCATCATTACAAGCCTGAACTTATTGATGATGCAATCATTGATGAAGCTTTAGCTTTAGTTGTGCACGCACCTAATCATCACCTTACTTTTCCTTATCATTTTTATAAAGTGAAAGGTCAAGTGCGTGATAGCTTACTTGCTTATGCTTATGATTCTTTTGCTCAAAAATCTCAAGAAACAGCAGAACAAAAGCTAAAGAAATGGTCATCCATTCCTGGCTGGTTATTAGTCACACAAAAGCGCTCTGAAGTAGATAAAACAGCTAAAGAAGATTACGCAACCATCAGCATCGCAATGTATATCTTAATGCTAGCTTTAGATGAAAGAGACCTAGGTGCTAAATGGTCAACAGCTTCGCTCTTTGAAACAGAAGAATGGTATCGAATCTGTGGCGTAGATGCAGAGAAAGAAGAAATTATCGGAATGCTTTGGTATGGCTATGCAGATAAAGAGCCTAAAACTTTCGTACGCCCAACCATTGACCAATATTCTTCCATCTTGGAGTAGATATGAGTTATTCAGATCCAACCGTTCTGCTCTTTGTTGTGCTATTTCTAGCAGCCATTTTGGCAGGCTTTGTGGACTCCATCGCTGGTGGCGGTGGTTTAATCACAGCGCCATTGATGCTAAGCATTGGCGCTCCACCACATATTGCCCTTTCAATGGGGAAATACATGGGTGTTTTTGGTACATCCATCGCGGCTTGGGCTTACATTAAACGGAAAGTGATTAATCCTAAAGAGTGGATTTGGTGCGCGGTCATGACTTTGACAGGCAGTTTCATTGGTGCACTATTTTTGTTGAGCCTAGACCCAAGTTTCATTAAAAAAATGATTCCGCCTTTGTTAATTGCTATTGGCATTTATATGTTGATTCCAAAATCTAGAAACTTTTTGGAATCAGAAGATAATACTGTCTCTAAACCAAAGCAGATTGCCTCTGGTTTAGGCTTAGGATTTTATGATGGTTTTATTGGCCCAGGCACTGGGTCATTTTGGACAGTTTTATATAACCGAATTTTTAACCAAGATTTTATGATTTCTTCTGGTGTTGCTCGCTTAATGAATAGCATGAGTAACATCGCTGCGCTTGTGATCTTTGCTGTTGCAGGTAAAGTTGCATGGGTTATGGGCGCTTTCATGGTGGTTGGATTTACGCTAGGTAGTTATGTTGGCGCTCGTAGTGCCATCAAATATGGCGAAAAATTCATCAAGCCACTTTTCATCACCCTTGTATTTATCATTGCAGGGCGATTAACATATATTGAGTATTTCACAAACTAAAGAGACCAAAATGAGTAATGTAGAAAGCACACTCGCACCTGAACGCGAATTAGAGATGACAGTTTTAATGACACCTGACATGGCCAACTTTTCTGGTAATGTTCACGGTGGTGACTTATTAAAACTACTCGACCAAGTAGCATACAGCTGTGCAAGCCGTTATGCTGGTCAATATGTCGTAACTTTATCTGTGGACTATGTTCTATTCAAAGAACCGATTCATGTGCAAGAACTATTAACATGTAAAGCATCCATCAACTATGTTGGTAATTCTTCTATGGAAGTGGGCATTCGTGTTGAAGCTGAAAATATCACGACTCGTAAAAAACGCCACACTAACAGCTGCTATATCACAATGGTTGCAGTTAAAGACGGTAAATCAACAAAAGTTCCGCCGCTTTGCATCGAAAACGAAGAGCAAAAAGAGCGTTGGAACAAAGCATTGATGCGCCGTAAAGCACGCAAACTTGCACAAGAGATGTTAGATAACAACGAACTCTAGTTCGCTTTTATGAATGACAAAAGCCCTTGAGATTTAATTCTCAAGGGCTTTTTATTTGCTCATTTTTTATTGATTGAAATTGCCAATATAAAGCCAAATTCGCCCCAAAATAGCCATAAAATTAATATCTCTAAATTATTTGTATATAATACAACAAGTTAAAACAATTCATATAAAAAATACATGTTATATACATAATAAATATTGCTTATGTATTTTTGGGGTGCTATAAATGATTTCCCCATAATTATTATGACAACTCATCATCCAAGGAGGAAATGATGCTAAGTGGCTTAATCATCGGTGCATTGTTAGGCTTTATTTTGCAAAGGGCACGCTTTTGTATGACAGGTGGATTCCGTGATATTTATCTAACAAGAGATCACACACTTTTATATGCATTCTTAATTGCTATCTCAATTCAAGCAGTTGGTGTTTATTTTTTGACAGAAACTGGTGCATTAACATTATCAGTTAAATCCATATCTCTTATCGGCGTGATTGGTGGAAGCTTATTGTTTGGCGTAGGTATCATTCTAGCAGGCGGATGTGCTACAGGCACTTGGTATAGGGCGGCTGAAGGATTAATTGGTAGTTGGATTGCTCTATTATTTTATATGCTCTCAGCAGCAACTGTAAAATACGGTGTACTTGCAGATACTTATAAGGAAATCAATCGTTACACAGCCATTAATAACTCTATGGCTCAAACATTGAATATTCCACAAGGTCTATTAATCGTTATATTAGTTGTCATCACAACATTCTTGGTCATTAAACATTTGCGTAAACCTCGCATAAAAGTACCAACATTGCCTGCTCAACGCACGGGAATATTACATGTGTTATTCGAAAAACGCTGGCATCCTTTTGTTGCAGGCGCAGCAGTTGGCTTATTAGCTTTTGCTGCATGGCCTTTAAGCTCTGCATCTGGTCGAATAGGTGGGCTAGGCATTACAACACCTTCTGCCAATATCATACAATTCCTATTAACAGGCAATGCAGGATTAATTGATTGGGGCGTATTTTTAGTCTTAGGAATTTTTCTAGGTTCTTTCATCGCAGCAAAAGTTAGCAAAGAATTCAAATGGCGAGTGCCAAGTAGCAATATCATTATCTCAAGTACTGTTGGCGGAATATTGATGGGCGTTGGCGCAGGATTTGCAGGCGGTTGCACCATTGGTAATGGTTTAACAAATACATCAATCATGATGTGGCAAGGCTGGTTAGGTTTAGTATTTACGATCATTGGCGTATGGATTACATCTTATTTTGTCTATGTCAGACCACGTTCTAAAACAACTCCTTCATTAATTAACATCACTCATTAGGAAATTATTATGGCATTGTATGAATTAAAATCTTTAGGAATGGTATGTCCATTTCCGTTACTTGAAGCAAAAGACAAAATCAAAGAACTATCCATTGGCGATTCATTAAAAATTGAATTTGACTGTACTCAAGGCACAGAAGCAATACCAAAATGGGCAGCAGAATCTGGTCATACTGTGACTGACTTTGTCCAAACTGATGTTGCAGCTTGGAGCATCACAATATTAAAAGAGAAGTAAAAGAAAAAGCTGTACTTGATAATAGTGCAGCTTTTTATTATGTATCTATAAACTTTGATTAAGNGACTGACTTTGTCCAAACTGATGTTGCAGCTTGGAGCATCACAATATTAAAAGAGAAGTAAAAGAAAAAGCTGTACTTGATAATAGTGCAGCTTTTTATTATGTATCTATAAACTTTGATTAAGCTGTTTTCTTAATCCACTCTACGTAATGTTTTACCCAACCTTGTAGATAAGTTTTTGTACTGTCATTGGTGATATTACCATCTGTATCGAATGAGCTTTCATTGAACTGCAAATAAACATCTGGCTGGCTTAATACAGCCATATCTAAAAATGTTAATACATTGCGTAAATGTTGTTGCGCTAATGCTGTACCTAATGCGCCTGGGCTTGTACCCAAAATACCCGCTGGCTTACCTTGCCATACGTTATTGCCATATGGACGAGAACCTTGATCAATAGCATTTTTCAAAACGCCTGGAATTGAGCGGTTATACTCTGGTGTAACAAAAATTACAGCATCTGCTGATGCGATCACTTGTTTAAAATCTAAGACTTCTTTTGGCGTATTCGCATCGCTATCTTGATTATATAAAGGAAGCTTGCTGATATCTGCAAATACTGCTGTGTAATCCGCTGGCAATAATTTACTGATTGCCTTAGCGAGTTGCTGATTGTATGAACCTTGACGTAAACTTCCGACAACAAATGCGATTGTTTTCACGTTGCTACTCCTTTATCAATAAGTACTGACTGATTATAGATCACGCTTGCCTGCATTGATAATCTTTTTTGTATTACTAGCTTATTGGGTCAAAAAAGCCTTTCTTAATTCACATAAGAAAGGCTGAATTTCAGTCAAATGCTAATATTTAGCTTATTTTCTTAATGCTTGGTCTAAATCTGCTTTAATGTCTTCAATGTTTTCTAAGCCTACAGAAATACGGATGAAGCCTTCTGAAATACCAATCGCTTTTAGCTCTTCAGCTGGCGTTTGGCGATGCGTTGTACTTGCAGGATGCGTCACAATTGTTCTCACATCGCCCACATTTACAGCATGAATGCCTAATTCCAAACCGTTGATAAATGCTTTACTTTTTTCTCTATCACCTTTAATGCCGAAAGCTAAAACGCCACCTGCGCCTTTTGGAAAATATTTTGTTGCACGATCATAATCAGGGCTACTTTTTAATAATGGATAGCTCACCCATTCAACTTCAGGATGAGTTTCCAACCATTCAGCCAATGCCAATGCATTTTTAGAAACATAATCCAAACGAATGTGTAATGTTTGAATACCTTGTAGAATTAAGAATGCATTGAATGGGCTCAATGTTGTACCGATATCACGCAATACATGTGCACGCGCTTTCACTAAGAATGCCAAGTTACCAAATGCTTCTGTGTAAACTAAACCATGATAAGCATCTTGTGGCTGAGTAAAGCTTGGGAATTTTCCATTTGCCCAGTTAAATGTTCCTGCATCCACGATAATGCCACCCAATGCATTACCATGACCACCTAAATATTTCGTTGCTGAATGGATTAAAATATCCACGCCATGTTTAAATGCTTTGAAAATCGCTGGCGGTGTAAATGTACCATCCACTACAAATGGAATATTATTCGCTTTCGCAATTGCTGCAAATTTTTCCACATCCAACACTTCAACTTTAGGATTACCAATGACTTCAGCAAATAGTAATTTAGTATTTGGTAATACTGCTTTTTCAATCTCTTCTTTGGATGCAGATTGATCTACATATGTCACATTAATACCAAATGGCTTCAATGTATTAGATAGCAATGAATAACTGCCGCCATAAATAGATTTAGATGACACAATGTGATCACCTGCTTCACAGATTGTTAAAATCGTTGTCAACAAAGCAGCAGCGCCAGATGCTACTGATAAACCACCGATTCCACCTTCTAATTCAGCCACAACATTGCCCAATGCATCGTTTGTTGGATTCGTTAAGCGAGAATAGATATTCCCTGCTGCTGCTAAGTTAAATAAATCCGCGCCATGATCAGCATCATTGAAATGATAGGCTGTTGATGTGTGAATTGGACGAACGATTGAATTTGTTTCGTCGCCTCTGAATCCTTGGTGAACGGCTAATGTTTCTAAATGTAATGGGCGTGTCATAATTATTTTCTCCTCAATAAACTCATTAATATAAAATTACAGCATAAAAAAACCGAAGGGACTTTCGTCACTCCGGTTGTATTCTGCATGTTGAAATTTGCGCTTTAGAGTGACTCAATCGAAAAGGAGAGTCACTCTTGCAAGTAACTCTCTAAAGCATCATCATTTCAACTACAAATAAAAATTTCATTTCCTGTTCCCAGATAGGTTTTACAGCATTTATATAAGCATATTAAAAATATGCCGTCAACTATTTAAATTAAATATTAATCTATGAATTCTGACAGCACATTATTTAAAAATAGAAAGCCTTGATCTGTCGTACTCAATTGACCATTTTCTCTGACAATCAATCCGCGTTTTTGCAATAAATTTAGTTTATCTTCAATCACAGATATTGGTAAAAATGTTCTTTCAGAAAAAATAGCTTCTTCAATCCCATGTTTTAAACGCAATACATTTAGCATGAATTCAAAAGGTAATTCTTCGTTGATCACTTCTTCAATCACAAGACGCTCACTCGCACTTTTCTTCAAATACTGCGTGGGATGCTTTTCAATAGAAGTGCGTAAAATACGGGATTCACCTTGCATTGTGACCTTGCCATGCGCGCCTGCGCCAATGCCAATATAATCACCAAATTCCCAATAATTGCGATTATGCTTCGATTGATGCCCTGCTTTTGCAAATGCTGAAACTTCATAATGCTGATAGCCATTAGCTTTCAATAAAGCATAGCTTTGCAATTGCATCTCTTCAATCAATTCACTTTCAGGCAATTTTGGCGGAAATTTATAGAAATAAGTATTTGGTTCCATCGTCAATTGATAATGGGAAATATGATCAGGTTTCAGATCAATCACACCCTGCAAATCACTTAATGCTTGCTCCACTGTTTGATCTGGCAATGCAAACATCAAATCACAATTGATATTATCAAAGCCTGCATCACGCGCGATTTGTACTGCTCTTTTGGCTTCATCACTTTGATGAATTCTGCCCAATTTTTTCAAATGAGCATCATTTAAGCTCTGAATACCAATCGAAATTCGATTGATACCAATTTCATGATAAGCCTTAAAATAGTTAGCATCCACAGTGCCTGGATTTGCTTCCATCGTGATTTCAGCATGTGGATCTAAAATGAGATAGCTACGCAATCCACTCATTAAGCGCGCCATATCATCTGGCTTCATCAAACTTGGCGTGCCACCGCCAATAAAAATTGTGCGAATGGTTCTACCCCAAATTTTAGGCACAATTTTGACAATATCTGCCAATAATGCATCCACATAATCTACTTCGTAGGAATCATTTTTTAACTGATGTGAATTAAAATCACAATATGGGCACTTCTGAATACACCAAGGAAAGTGTATGTATAAACTTAATGGAATCATATATCTCGTGGTTTAAAAATCTGCAAAGGCTTTCGGTACTTTTGGCATTTCGCGTTTATGTTGTGAACGATCATGCCAATGTTTAATGATAGCACTAGTTTCTTCAGAAACGCTTTCACCACGTAAAGCACGATTCATTTCAGCATAACTTAAGCCAATTTCGCCTTCATCTGTCTGTGATTCCCATAAACCACCTGATGGTTTTTTATCAATCACTGAATTTGGCACGCCCAAATAACATGCTAGATCATAAACATCATCTTTCATAAGATGAAACAGTGGAATCACATCCACACCACCATCACCATATTTAGTGAAATAACCTAGTTGCCATTCAACTTGGTTATCTGTACCTACAACCAATGCATTGCGTGCTTGTGCGATGGCATATAATGTCACCATTCTTAAACGAGCACGAACATTACCATCAATCACACGAGCATCATTGGCTATTTTGCCTTGTAGATTTGCTGCACCAACTGTTTGGTAAAATGTAGAATGCGTTGCTGATAAATCCACAGTTGTATGATCTAATTTACACACATCTAAAACACGTTTGGCATCTACTAAATCCTCAGCATTGCTGTGGCAAGGCATCATCACAGCAAAACTATTTTTTAAATCTGCTTTGGCAAGTAAACAACTCACAACTGCTGAGTCAACACCGCCACTTAATCCCACAACAAAACCATCTAAATTACGTAGTTTTCTCTCTTCATGTAACCATTCAATCAAATGATCCACGTAATTTGCGATTTTTTTATCCTTCATAAATAACCTTTTCTAGTTTTGGATTTGGCCAATAAGCTCGACCCGCTTTGGCTTGTGGCTTGCCATCTAATAGAACATTATCACCTGTGAATCCCACATTAATTTCTAACAAACTAGCACCTACGCCATAAACATTGATAGGCACATTATGCTTTTCAAATTCACTGATTTTTTCAGGCGTTAAACCACCACTGACAATGATATTCACATGTTGATAGCCTTCATCATCTAAAGCTTTACGTAATGCAAATACTAACTCTTTATTACAGCCACGAGGATCAAATTGCCCCAACAACTGAGGATTACGCATAAAGTATTGATCCACCATATTGCCTGATGTATCAATACGAACGCCTGCCAATTTATCACCTAATGCACGTGCAACTTTTAAGGAGTCTGTGATCACATCATTATGATAATCCACAAGAACTACTAAACGATCTTCTGGGAATGTTTCACGATAAGCTAAAGATGCCGCAACGATGTCACCATCAAATAATTGAATCAATGCGTGTGGCATTGTGCCGATGCCTTCTTTGCCCCACCATTCATTCATTGCATGCGTTGCTTGTGCTGAGCTTCCGCCGATAAATGCTGCATAACCATCGCCAGCTTGTTGGCTGAAATGATCATTACGATCTGCCATAAATAAGATAGATTTATTACCTGCTGCCTTAACTACTCTATGAACATTAGTAGCAACTGAACTGCGTCTTGCTAAGATGCCATCAATCAAGCCTTCTAAATAACCAAAATCTTCATATTTACCAGTGATTGTTAAAACCGCTTCAAAAGGATTGATCATATCGCCATCGTGCAATGCCGTGATTTCAAGTTGCTCTGGATTTCTAGCAAATGTATGCAAAAGTGCTATAGATTCATCAACACCGCAAACAATGACATGATCTTTACGCTGGAAAAATTGCATCGTAACAACACGATTTTTACAATATTTTTCTGCCAGCTCCGTTGTTTTTAAGAAATATACAGCTGAAAACCAGCCATCCTTAACACGTTCATCAAATTTAAATGTTTGATTTGTTAAACGTTTAATCTTTCCCTGTTGCTTCAACTCTAATTCTTTCATGGTCAGTGTCAATTTGATTAAGGTGAGCTATTATCGCATGTTTGTAAAAAATATCAAACTCATTGATCATTCAAACATTAGCGCCAAAAAGACTGTCATATTCTTCAATAGATTCACAGCTATCTGTTTGTTTTACAATAAAATTCTTAATATATCTTTGGCTGATATAGACTGCCATTATCAAATCTTCTATGAATGAGAATTTATACTACATTGCAGCTTTATGATGGGTCAAACAACTTGGTTTAACTATGATCCAAGGTAATTTTTGATTGCGCAAAAATTCATCAGGTTTTGTTTTTCAATCATCGCTTCGCCTAATGCTTTTTAAACACTTTAGTTTAATAAATTAAACTTAATATCATATAACTTAGAATTATGATAATGACAAACACAACAAAGATTGGCTGATAATACTATAAACCGTATAAATACACACAAAACACACATTATCTTCATTTAAAATTGCTAAACTTACCGCTTATATCATCATTTTAATAAACCATTATGAAAAAACTATTTCGCATTACACTACTGGTAACTGGCTCAATTTTCCTCATAGACGCAATTATATTGATTGCGTTAAAAAAAATTAATTTAGGCTCCATCTTACCTTTCTTGATTGGCTTGATATTTTGCTATCATGCAATTTATTATAAAAAAATCATCCAATATCTTGCCACAAACCCCAAACTTAAAAAATACTGGAAGCTTGGTTGGATTGGATTGACTTGCTGGTTTATTAGCCTATTCTTTTTCTTCATCTATATACACCAACAAAATCAACTCAAGGATGAAATCAAACATACAGATGCAATTATTGTATTAGGTGCAGGTATAGTGAATGATCAACCTTCATGGGCACTCGCTGAGCGTTTAGATAAAGCCTCACACATTTTTCATAGTACTGAAAATGCACTTATTATAGTGACTGGTGGATTAGGCATGAAACAGACACTAACTGAAGCAGAAGTTATGTCTTCATATCTTCAAAAATCACATAATATTCCAAGTGAAAAAATTGCTTTAGAGGATAAAAGCACAAGCACAGAATTAAACCTTAAAAATAGCCAACCCATTTTGAAAGAATATGGCTTAGATAATAATTCTGCTGTTGTGATTGTTACGAACGATTTTCATACAATCAGAGCGTCTGCAATTGCTAAAAAACTCGGTTTCACAAATGTATCAACAGCAGGTGCAATGACGCCGCTCCCCATTCGATATAATGCTTGGCTACGAGAATATTTTGCATTCATTAGTGGTTGGTTGTTAAATGAGTATTAAATAAAATACGTATTATAATTAATCCGAAAATAGAATTTTCAAATAAAGAAAATTAAATCAAACGATTGAATAACTCAGAACCGCCATAAGTCCATAGTAAAATCATCACTGCATAGCGAAATGTTTTACCAATGAATAAATAGATCATACACGGCACAATCGATAAACGTAACCAACCTGCTGCAATGGGCAAAGCATCACCAATGAACGGAATCCAAGAGAATAATAAAATAGAACTGCCATATTTTGTTAAATAGCGCTGGACTCGTGGCGATGGGAGTTTTTTAGGTGGAATCAATCGCCCTAAAAAATAAGAAAGGATTGCGCCTGCACTATTACCAATGCTTGCAACGATCCAAGCGATCAATGTATAGCCAGGATATTTTTCTAGAAATGCCATCAAAGTAACCTCAGAACTCCCTGGCAAGATAGTTGCCGAAGTGAAGCCCGATGCAAACAACAATGCTAAAGCAGTATAGATAGATCCCATATCCTAATGAATTTATAGTAAATTAATTTATTAGTATGAGTTGTCATTGAGATTATGACAAGCATTATCACAAGATAAAAAAGAGTGATGAACTTAAAATCAGCTGCATCACTCTCGGTTGGGACATTTAAATTAATTATGATTAATAAGGCAAGCCAACATAGTTTTCTGCTAAAGATAATTGAGCATATTCAGAATTCAATAAGTGCATGAACTCAGCGCGTCTCATCTTATCTGTAAATACATCATCTTGATCAAAATGATGCAATAACGTTGTCATATACCAAGAGAATCTTTCTGCCCCCCAAATACGTTTTAATGCTTTTTGTGAGTATTCTTCAATACCCGTTGCATCTTTCTCAACATAATGTTGAATGAATGCATCTGCTAAATATAGAACATCACTTGCTGCTAGGTTCAAGCCTTTTGCACCTGTTGGTGGCACGATATGTGCCGCATCACCTGCTAAGAATAAATGGCCATAACGCAATGGTTCAGAAACAAAGCTACGCAATGGTGCAATGCTTTTCTCTAAGCTTTCGCCCGTTTCTAAATGACGTGCTGCTTCAGGATATAAACGCTGACTCAATTCATCCCAGAAACGCTCATCCGACCAGTTTTCTACTTTCTCAGTCAATGGTACTTGCAGATAATAACGACTTCTTGTAGCAGAACGTTGACTACATAAAGAGAAACCACGCTCTGTATAAGAGTAAATTAATTCATCCGATACAGGTTTGGTATCTGATAACACGCCTAACCAACCAAATGGATAAACACGTTCATATTCTTTAATCACATTATCAGGGATAGATTTTCTTGAAACACCATGAAAACCATCACAACCTGCAATGAAATCACAATAAATCGTCATCGATTGACCTTGATACATAAAGGTTACATAAGGATCATTTTCCTTAATATTATGTAAGGTCACTTCTGTTGCTTCATAATACGTTGTTGTACCTTTTGCTTGGCGTGCTGCCATCAAATCACGCGTAACTTCTGTTTGCCCATAAACCACAACAGATTTACCAATCAACTTTTTAAAATCGATGCGATGATGCATATCTTCAAATACTAGCTCAATCCCATCATGAGGCAACCCCTCTTGATGTAGCCTTTGGCTTACGCCAACTCTATCCAATGCATCCACTGTCACACTTTCTAAAACACCTGCACGAATACGACCTAAAACATAATCCGCAGAACGTTGTTCTAGAATAATATTGTCTATTCCTTCTTTGGTTAAAAGCTCCCCCAATAATAACCCAGCAGGCCCAGCACCAATTATGGCAACTTGTGTCTTCATTCCTCTCTCCCTTTCTTAATCCATTGTGGTTTTGTAGGCACAATGTAATTATGCAACCTTTTTCAAAATAAACTATTACTAATTAGTAATAACTGATATCCCGTATATTGCTGATTGACATAACCTGTAGAAATATCTGATAGTTACTGTATAAAATTAATTTTTAAAAACTTCTGAAATTGCCATTTACATGATAAAAGAAAGAAATACACCATTGCCCAGTACGTTATATATGATTGGCTTCTTCTTAGTTGCTGCCAATTTGCGCGCGCCCATTACTGGGGTTGGCCCATTAGCAGATACTATTCAACAATATTTTCAAATATCTCCATCACTCATTGGCTTATTGAATACCACCCCTTTATTAATTTTTGGCTTATTATCGCCATTAGCTATCTTTGGGCAACGCATTGGCATTGAGCGCATGATACTCATTGCACTGATGATATTAATGATAGGAATATTACTGCGCTCACAAGGTAGTTTATCCATGCTGTTTATTGGCTCAATTGTATTATCGACAGGCATTGCAATTGGCAATGTTTTACTACCTGCTTTAATTAAGCGTGATTTTTCTAGTTACATCAGCCAAATGAGCACAGCCTACTCTATTACATTTGGACTGACAGCAGCCATTGCTTCAGGCATTACAGTACCTTTATCCATCATTTTGACAGGACAATGGCGAAGTGCATTAGCCATTTGGGCAATTTTGGCATTCATTGCCATTATATTTTGGTTACCTAATCTTAAACGCCATAATATTACGCCTAAAACTTCCATCAATACTCAACCTAAAAGCATAGCCATTTGGCGCTCGCCCATTGCTTGGCAAGTGACAGGATTCATGGGGTTACAATCACTGACTTTTTATGTCACGATTGGCTGGTTTCCCACGTATTTAAAATCTCATGATATATCATTAAGTGCTTCTGGCTGGCTACTTACACTGTTTCAAGTCATTTCATTATTTGCAGGGGCAGCGATCCCATTCATGATGCGCATTACTAAAGATCAGCGCATGATTGCTATCTTTGCATCATTATCATCTTTGACTGGTATTCTTGGGATTTTCTTCTTACCAAAGCTTGCCATCATCTGGTTTGCAATTGGCGGGATTGGTAGCGGTATCAGTATTATCTTAGCATTAATGTTTATCAGTTTACGCTCTAGCAATCATCAGCAAACAACACAATTATCTATCATGGCACAATCCATTGGTTATTTAATTGCTGCAACTGGGCCATTCTTATTTGGTCTATTATTTGAGATTTTCAATGCTTGGTCTGCATCTTTCACTGTATTCATTATTTTAGTGATATTACAAACAGTTTTAGGTTGCTTAGCGGGTCGAAATCAAACTATTTAAGCATAAATACGACAAAGCCAGTTCATAGAACTGGCTTTTTTGATTACTCTTCAGCTTTCCACTGATTATCCAATAATTGCTCTTGGATATTTTTCACAAACTCTTCTAAGTCTGCGCGAGTCATTTCCATACGAGAGCCATAACGCTCATTTTCGATGGAAGTTGCATGTTCAATCACGAACTTATCTTCGTCTTCTTTGATTAAACTGAATTCTTCAGCATTCTTGTCCATACATCTAAAACCCACCATTTGGATATTATTATAGACAACATTTTTATTCAGTTCTGACATAGTAAACCTCTTTCATCCGTTTAAAAACAGGCGACATTATAACTTCTTCGATTAAAAAAATCTGATTTTAATTTACAATGGCTAACATTGGGAGTTTCGTACAACTATTTTAATTAAACTAATGGATACTATTTTGCGCACCACCCACTGCGAATGCTAATAATATAAATACAATACCACCATATATAATTAAAATAATTCCTTTAGCAAGCACATGCATTTTACTCTCAATTATAGGCATTAGTGAAATAGGCGTTAGCAGTAATCCTATATAGATAATAAGCATTGTTTGAAACAATATACCCAAGTAGAAAAAGATTATATTTCCCCATATAGGAAAACTCAGCAATAAAAGAGCACGAAGTAACTTCTTAAAATCTTCCATTTATAATTCCTTTTTTATCATCAATTTATTGTTATTATTCTACTTCTACTCATACAATAAAAGCCCAATATATTCTATTGGGCTTTTAAATATAATCTACTTAATTATTAAATAATCATTTGATTAATTACTATTTCGCATTCAATAAATTTGGTAAACCTAAAGAAATGGATGGAATATAAGTAATCAATATTAAGAAGAATAATAAGATTAATAACCAAGGCATTGCTGCTTTGATTGTGCGTGTGATTGGCATGCCTGTCACAGCAGACGTTACGAACAAGTTCAATCCAACTGGCGGTGTGATTAAACCAATCTCCATATTCACAACCATAATGATGCCTAAATGAATAGGATCAATGCCTAATTCTGTCGAAATAGGGAAGAAAATTGGTGCCAAAATCATGATAACTGCTGAAGGCTCCATGAAGCTACCTGCAATCAATAACACAATATTTACAATCACTAAGAACATCCAAGGTGATAAGCCTTGTGCTGTTACCCAAGCTGCAATGGATTGAGGAATTTGCTCTGTTGTTAAAACATGTGCGAACAACATCGCATTGGCAATGATGAACATTAGCATCACTGTCATCTTGCCTGATTCCAACATCACTTTAGGGAAATCGCGAATACCCATATCTTTATAGATAAAGAGCGCAACCAATGCAGAGTAAACTGCCGCAACTGCTGCTGCTTCTGTTGGCGTATACATGCCTGAGTAAATACCACCCAAGATGATCACCATCAACAATAAGCCCCACAATGCGCGTCTAAAAGATGTAATCCACTCTTTAAACGTTGCTCGAGGTTGTGCTGGGAATTTCTTAATGCGCGCTACGATATAGATCGCAACCATCAAAGCAACACCCAATAACAGACCTGGCACAATACCTGCGATGAACATTTTACCTACGGATTGCTCAGTTGCCGCTGCATATACAACCATTACAATAGATGGTGGAATCAAAATCCCCAATGTACCTGCATTACAAACAATCCCTGCACCAAACTCTTTTGGGTAACCTGATTTAACCATGCCAGCAATTGCAATTGAACCAACTGCTGCAACTGTTGCTGGACTTGAGCCTGACAATGCTGCAAACAACATACATGCCAAAACTGCACCAATCGCTAAACCACCACGAACATGGCCAACACACGTATTTGCAAAGTCGATCAAACGGCGAGCAACGCCACCTGTTGTCATGAATGCACCTGCAATCAAGAAGAATGGAATTGCTAATAATGTTGTGTGCTCTGATGTTTCAAACATCTTAATTACCAAGCTGCGTGGTGAATCAGGGCTAAAGAACATAATCGTTAATGCACTGGATAAACCCAATGAAATTGCAACTGGCACACCAATTAACATTAAAACAAACAATAGAATGAATAAAAAGGCAATAGTCATTAGATCACTCCTTTCTCTTCATTGTGTTTAACATCTTCTAGCGCCAAAGCATCCGCTGCTTCATCCGCTAAACCTAAAGAATTTTGTTGATGAGTCACAATACGATAGCCAATTTCTAAATAACGCCACATTAATAAGAAGAAGCCGATCGGAACGATAATCGTCAACTGCCAACGCATAATGCCAAAACGATCCAAGCCTTCAGCCATCGTGCTTAAATTGTAGAAGTTCATCACCCAATCAATACTTGCATAAAGCATGATTGCACCGTATGCCAAACAAGCGCCTAATCCTAAATATGCCAAAATGCGTTGTGTCGTTGTATTAAAAACTTTAACCAATGCATCCACACCAATATGCCCGCCAACACGAACACCGTATGACATACAAAAGAAAATTAGCCACGCAAAACATGCTTTTGTGAATTCATTGGACCAGCTGAATGAGCTTGCCAAATCCATCATGTAATCACCAGCATCCAACAAGAAATTTTCTAGCTTTGATTCTTCTTCCCCTGCTACCCAATCTGCCAATTTATAAAATGGCATATAGAGATTGTTCAACATCGTATAAATAAATGTAACAAGCGTCATGGCTGTGAGGATAAAGACCATCATAAAGATTTCTGTCTTTTGCCACAATTTGTCCATGAAGCGATAAGCTTTAATAAACATTAGATTTCCTTCTTGATCTAGAACGCAATAAACCCCTGATATTTTTAATATTAGGGGTTTTCCCTGCCAAAGCAGCTAATAACTATTGCGAAAGATCATTCTCTTAATTATGGATTATTAGATTGAACAGCAGCTTCGATTAAATCTGCACCAATGTCGCCTTCAAATTTTTTCCATACTGGACGAACTGCATCACGCCATTGTGCACGTTCTTCTGGTGTCAATGTGATGATTTCTGTTGTGCCTGCATCCAAAATGCTCTTCTTAGCGCCTTCATTCAAAGCATTCGCTTGTGCGTTCACCTCCACAGTCACTTCAGCCAAAATCGCTTCTAATTCAGTGCGAACATCTGCTGGTAAACCATCCCAGAATTTTGTATTCGTGATCACCATGTAGTCCAAAGTACCGTGATTTGACTCAGTGATATTCTTTTGAACTTCATGAATTTTTTGTGAGTAAATGTTTGAGTATGGGTTTTCTGCACCGTTTACAACACCAGTTTGTAAACCTTGGTACATTTCAGCAAATGCCATTTTACGTGGGTTTGCACGCAATGCTTTGAACTGCTCTTCCAATACTGCTGATGCTTGTACGCGGAATTTCAAACCACGTGCATCTTTTGGTGTACGTAATTCTTTATTTGCAGACAATTGTTTCAAACCATTGTGCCAATAAGCCAAACCAGTGATGCCCTTATCTTTCATGCTTGTTAACAAGCTTTGGCCTGCTGGGCTATTTTGGAAACGATCAACGGCTGCCATATCATCAAAAATGAATGGTAAATCAAATAATTGGATTTTCTTCTGATAATGTTCAAATTTTGCTAATGATGGTGCCAAAATATGGACGTCACCCAATAACAATGCATCCATTTCTTGTCCATCACCATACAATGATGAGTTTGGATAAACTTCTACTTTAACTTTGCCAGGTAAACGCTCTTCTGCCAATTTCTTGAACATTTGAGCACCTTGGCCTTTTGGTGTTGAATCTGCAACAACGTGTGCAAACTTAATTACAATAGGGCTTTGATCCTGTGCATTTGCCATGCCTAACATCCCACATGTTAAAACTACTGGCGCGATTACCTTACTTAACAACTTATTCATTAAATTCATAATTTTACTCCAACCCTTTTTTAAATATTCTAAATGTTAATCCCCGACAATTCAGATAATCGACCTTGTTATATTATTTTTTGAGTCAATATCGAAAACGACAATATCATACAAAAAAGCAAATAAAAACATATTGGATTTTATTTTTTGAAAATTTCAATTGATAACATTATTTTTCATTGAGTTATACAAACAAATTACTACATGATTATTACAATATAGATAATAAAAATAATAAAAAAACCTCAAAGATTTTATCTTTGAGGTTTTTTCAATCAAATTATGTAATTTTTATGTTTACTGAACTTTACTCATTCACAATGAATATACGCTTGCAGAATAAGAGAATGAAAATCACCATCACTAAAGAAACAGCTGCTGATAATCCATAAACCCAGCCAAACCCAAAATGACTTGCTAATCGTAGCGATAAAAAGCTTGCGATGGATGCGCCTGTCATCATCACTGTATATTGTAAGGATGAATCGAGCGTTGCCATTTCCTTCCCTGCTTTATCCATAAATACTGCCATCACAGCAGGTAAAAGCAATGTATAACCGATGCTTAACACCATAATCTGCACAATGAATGCATTGTGATAAAACTTCGTTAACTCTTCCACAAAGATAAAAGAAGCCAACACAAATACTTGGGAGAACAAAATGCTGAAAATCATTGTGTAACGGCTTAAATGATGCATCATCCACCCTGAAATTGGGCTAGCAATCATACATAGAATTGGCAAATATACCGCTAAAATTGTTCCCACTTGTGCAGCATCAAAACCTTGGTCACTCAATACAGGAATGAATGTTGTAGCTGTAAATGCATAAGGCATACACGATAAAATTAGCAAAATAAACCAGCGCCAACCAGTTGTAGGTTGCAACCAATAAGTCCAAATGCGCTTCAATAAATCACGCCAAGGCACTACTTTTTTCTGAGTACTTTGCTGTAATGATGGCTCACGATAGAAATAGAGCTGAATAAGCATAATGCATGATAAAAATAACATTAATCCAACTGCAATATGCCAACCAAAATGCTGATAGAGATATAAAACTAAACCACCACCAATCATTCTGCCTGAACGTGCAGAAAGCACTTGCACAACACCACCAAAACCACGCTCACGATAACTCAAAATTGTGCTGTTTAAACCTAATGTTGCACTTGCAAGAAATATTCCCATAATACTGAGCACAAAACAGATCACCAAGAGCCAATTAAATTGTTCTTTAATATCAATCCAAAACAGTGCAAACAGAGCCAAGAAAATAATACTATTACTCAATAACAGCCAAAACCTAAAATGCCCTGATTTATTATTCACTTGGTAGCACTCAATAATGAGTGATACCAATACTTGCACCAATTCTATGGAAGCCAACAAATACAATAAACTCAGCTGATTTAAAGAAAATCCACTCTGTTTTAAGATCGTCACAATACTGATCATGTAAAAACCAACCAATGTGATCTTAAAATTGCCCAAGCTTAATAGCAGGAACCAATCTCTACGTTTGATAGAACTCATGAATTATTTCCTTTTAAACCACATGTTGAGTTTGCCAAAATTCATAGTAGCGACCTTTTTGGTTGATTAACTCATCATGCTTGCCTCGTTCAATGATTGCACCATCTTCCATTACTAAAATTTGGCTTGCACCCACAATTGTTGATAAGCGATGTGCGATCACTAAAATAGTTTTATTCACTAATAAAGCATCTAGCGCTCTTTGCACTAATAATTCATTTTTAGTATCCAAAGCCGCCGTTGGCTCATCCAGAATCAAAATCGGCGCATCTTTCAAAATGGCACGTGCAATCGCAATGCGTTGCTTTTCACCACCTGACAAGCTACTACCTAAATCAGATAAAACTGTTTGATAACCCAGTTTTGTGCGCATAATGAAATCATGGCATTGTGCTTTTTCAGCCGCTGAGATTACTTCTTCATCCGTTGCTGTTGGCCTTGCCATGCGGATATTATTCAAAATTGTATCTTGGAATAGATAAACATCCTGAAACACTACAGAAACCATGCTCATCAACTGGTTTTGTGTCATATCACGAATGTCTATGCCACCAATTTTTACAGCCCCTTTAGTGACATCATCATGGCGCAAAATCATACGTGTTAATGTTGTTTTGCCTGAGCCTGAATACCCAACTAAAGCTGTGAAAGATTTTTCAGGAATCGTGACATCAATATTTTGTAATGCAATCTTATCTTCGTTGTAAGCAAAATCCACATGATCAAATGTGATGTCATATTGTGTTGGCATATTTTTACACTCTTTTTCTGGTAAATCTTTTTGTGCCAACATGTGTTGTAGTTTTTCGCAACCAATCACAAAAATTTCCAAAAGCGATGACATTTGTACAAAGAAGTTCAATAAATCTGTCACACGCACAATGATCACCATTGCCGTTGCCAATAAAAAGAATGATGCACTATTACTTTGTACTAAAAAAATGCCTAATAACACAATGAGTATTAATCCCAACTGCACTGTGGATGTGATCATTAAGTTAGGGATTTCGCCTTTTTTCGTGCCATAAGCTTGAATTTTCGCAACATCGTGAGCAACTTCTGCAAATGTGCCTTGCTTATTTTGCACTTCACCTGTGGATTTTAATACATCTAAACCTTGAATGAATTCAATCGCCTCGCCTTTCAATTGTCCATTCGCTTCAGCTAAGATACTGAAACCACGGCGAAATGCTTTTCTACGCCAAAAGTACAAAGGAATTGCCATTGGGAAAACCAACAACATCACAACGGCAAATCGCCAATCGTAAATCACCACTGCAATGGCTGCTGAAATTGGCACAATCATCGCGTAAATGATCGTTGTCATTAACATAAATCCATAACCAGCGGCTTCATTCACACTTTGCACTAACACAGCGTTGATTTCGCCTGAACGCTGATTGCTCAAGCTTAATAATGGAATGCTGCGTAATTTTTCGCCCAATCGATGGCGCAATTCATGAATAGCTAAATTTGCATAACCTTTTGTATCATAGCTTTCTGAAAACAGACGGCAGATTAAACTTAATACTAATAAGACGATCACAACGGTTAAAGACTTGCCCCATTCGCCACCATTCACTAAAGCTTCAAAGAATGGATATAGCATCGTCAAAGATATGCCAAAAAAGATGGCAGAAAATACACCAAAAATGAGACAACGGACTAAAATCGGACGCTGTTTCCCTGCTGCCATCAGCAACTGATTCACAGTTCCCCAAACGCTATCCACACTTCTGGTTTCTTGATTAATATAATTTTTCATAATAATAAAATCACTTCCTAATTAATGGTTTTGCGTCATTGTCCAGTTTTGCGTTTGTTGGTAATCATTCCACAATTGCTGATAAGCTTTGTTATCCTGCAATAATGCTTGATGACTACCTTTTGCGATCACTTGGCCTTGATCCAAATAAACGATTTGATCTGCATCCACGATCGTGGATAAACGATGAGCGATCATAATCACAGTTTTATTCACCATTAGCTTTTGGAATGCTTGCATTAACAGTGCTTCATTTTTAGCATCCGAAAATGCCGTTGGCTCATCCAGCACCAAAATTGGACGATTCTGCAAAAATGCACGAGCGATGGTTAAGCGTTGCTTTTGCCCGCCTGATAATAACTGACCGCGCTCGCCCACTTTTGTTGCATATTGTTCTGGCAATGTCATGATGAAATCGTGAATGTTGGCAAGTTTTGCAGCTTCAATCACTTGCTCATTTGTTGCCTTTAAGCCATAACGAATGTTATCGGCAATAGAGCATGAAAATAAGAAACTATCTTGAAACACGAATGAACAGCGACTCATGAGATCATCTTGTTTCATATCACGAATATCCACATCGCCAATTTGAATGCTACCGCCTGTCACATCCCAAAATCTTGGCAAGAGATTAATCAATGTTGTTTTACCAGACCCTGAACTACCCACAATTGCTGTAAAGCTATGCTCAGGCACTTCAAAGCTCACTTGAGTTAATACTGCATTACCATCTTCTTCATAAGCAAAAAAAATATTGTCATAGCGAATATTATGTTTCGTTGGCGATTTTGCATCCGCATCTGTAGGTTCAGCTAAACCTGCCATTGCTTCAATTTCCCAAATACGCTCAATGGATGCACGGGATTTTTCCAATAAACTGTGTAAACCCATATAAGGATGCAAGCTTTCTACAATGCCAGCAGCCAACATGAAATACAGCACCAAATCAATGAAATTCACATAGCCTTTCACATAGAAAATTGTGCCGATCACTAATAAAAATATCTGCATCGGCATGGGTGAAAATAGTGTACGCGCTAAGCGATTACCTAAACCGATTTTGCCAAGCCATGCTTGCATCACATTGTTGTAATTTTCTAAGGATTGCTGATAACGGCCAAATGAGCTATCACCTGCATCAAATGCACGAACAGTGCTCATACCTTGCACATATTCAATGATTGCAGAGTTCACTTGCGCCAATGATTCCATGTATTGACGGCGGAATTGTCGACCACGACGCATTAAAATCTGTAATGCCACAAAAATTACCGCACAAAATGCAAAGACTGCCAAGGCAAACGGCCAATTGAAAATTAGTAATACAATGAAGATTAAAATTGGCGTCGCATAAGCTTCAGCTTTCAGTGGCGGTGCATCTGCAACATAAGAATGTAGCGCATGCACATCATCCAATAATACTTTTGCTAAACCGCCCGTGCCCACATTACGCACATAACCAATCGGCAATTGGCTAATTTTCGTAGCTAATCGTGCGCGCAATACTTCTTCTAATTCAAAAGCACCATAATGAGCCTGATCATGTGCTTTGATTTTCAATGTGTAATAAATGATTGAAAACAAAAATAATGCCGCTGTTAAACCATAAGCATAGCCAAACTTCTGCTCTGATAATGCCCATATGATTGCCAGCATCATCAACCATAATCCCATTTTCATCGCTTGTGCAACAGATGCCATAACAATGGATTTTCTCAACCAGCCCTGAATGGGCTGATAAATATCTTGATGTCGTAAACTCATATCTCTACTCTTAGAACTTAATTTCTGCTGTTAAACCGATAGAACGCTGGCGCTGTTTGATTGCTTCTCTTCTTTCATTTGCAGGGATGAATGTTGGGCGCTCTGAATTGAATACGTTATCTGCATAGAATGAAACACGCGCAGATTCAATGCCCGCCATTTCGAATGTATAGCCTGCATATAAATTCACTTGTGTGTAAGAAGAGATTTTGCCGTTATTATCGTTTGTGTAGTTGGAATAGTATTTATCTGTCCAATGCACATTACCGCCCATATCCCAATTATTGTGCTTGTAATGTGTGCCTAAGTTAGCAGTAAATTTAGGTGCTCGGCTTAATTCACGACCTTCAACACCACTGTTTGGATATTTTTTAATATCAGTTTTGAGGTAACTTAAGCCGCCATTAATCGTCCAATCTTGTGTTGCTTGGTAATTGGCAGAGATTTCAGCACCGTATGTATCCACTTTATCCGCATTACGAATCACAACTGAATTGGCACTTAAATAATATGGCAACTGCATATCTGTATATTGGTTATAGAATAAGTTTGTGAAGATTTCTAACTTATTATCCAACGTGCGAATGCGGTTATATAACTCATAGTTCCAAACTTGTTCAGATTCATATTCATATGCCACAAATGGCACATCAAATGTAATGCCCGCACCGCCAGGATTATAACCTTTACTTACTTTAAAACCTGTTGTGAAGTTTTCTGTGGGCTTCCAAGCAATATCTACTTTTGGTAAGAATACAGTTTCTGACTTATCAACACCCACAGTAATTAATGAACTTCCGCCATGGCGTTTATGATTTTCCTTTTCAACTCGGCCTGCAATGGTAATATCCCAAGTTTTAACAGGTGAATAAGTGACTTCTGCATAAGCTGCTTGCGTTCTTGTTTTATCTTTAAAATCATTGGATTTGCCAAATAACTTCACAGATTCATCCTGTTCACCTGAAAAGAAGAATAATCCCACTAAACCACGAATGGATTGATCACCATTATTGAAACGCATGATTGGTTCAATTTGCCACTCTTTACCATCCACAGTTGCAGGAATACCTTGAACATGGGCGGCACCAATTCTGTTATTTTTATATTTGGTATAAATCACTTTGTTGGAAAAGCCGATATAATCATTAGCTTGCCAATCCATATCCCAAATACCTGCAGAAGATGTTGTTTTAAACATCGGGCGCTCAGGTGTATAACGCGGTGCACCAGGATTTGTGGATGCTTCATTTTGTGGTGTACGAGATTTAATATTATTGAATGTTAAACGTGTGAAAAACTCTGGGAAATTAGATGGCGTATACAATAATTTTGCGCGTGTTGTCGTAGTTTGAATATCACGTGGGCTACCAACAGGCTCATAATCAATCAACTTCACATAGCTTTGGCGCATTTGGCGATCATAACTCACACGGAATGCCAATTCATCAGAAATGATTGGCCCAGAGATCACAGCTGAACCTTGGCGACTTTTTTGGTTACCTGCCAATAATTTTGCACCACCTTCCCAATCAAAGCTTGGGTCTTTGGATGTCATCACAATTGCACCCGCAATTGCATTACGGCCTTGTGAAAAACTTTGCGGGCCTTTAAATACTTCTATTTGCTCCATATCCCATAAGGATTGAGTAGCAAAAGCAAATTCATTATAAGTAGCTGATCTACCATCAGTCACCATATTTAAACGTGGGCGAGAACCTGCTAAAAATGCAACTGCGCCTTGTGCTGGACCTGAGCCATCCACACCACGAATAGCTGGCAAATCATTACCAACGCTACCAACATCCACCACGTTCAAAGTTTGTTTCAATAAATCTTTCACAGATTGAATATTGCCATCTGCTTGCATTTGGCTCACACCAAAAACTTCAGCACTTGCTGACGTTTCAAAATGAGATCGCCCTGCCTTCTCACCCACAACAATCACAGCGCCTAAATCTGTGATTTTATCTTTTGGGGTAATTTCTTCTGATGATTCATCTGCAAATGCTTGACCTGAAACTAAGACAGCCATCATTGCGATGACTATTTTTTGATGTTTGAACATGGAAAGATTCCTTTTAGTTAACAAATATTGCCTGATATTACAATTTTTGTAATACTATCACCATTTAATAACAATGCAAATGATTATTAATATCAAATAGAAATTATTTGAATTTAGGTTATATGGTTAATTTCGGTTAACATATGCCGATCAATGCAGATGGAAAGGTTATGAATCTAGACAATCAAACACGACAAACGATCATTCAAGCAAGTGAAAATCTGTTCAGCCAACATGGTTGGCAGCGTATTTCTATTGGGGATATTTGCGCTGAAGCTAAAATCAGCCGTGTCAGTTTCTATCGTTATTTTAAAAATAAGATTGAACTATTAAAAGAGATCATTACTCTACAACAAGTTAAAGTCAAAACTCGCTATACAGAAATTTTACGTGATGCTACAAATATTGAAGAGCTCATTAATGCAATTTTTAGTTACCAAGAAGAAGCTTTGAACCAATTTTTTACAGCACCTGTTTTAAAAGATTTTGACAACAATAAGAATCAAGAACTCCATGATTTCTTTACTAAAGAGCGCCAAAATAAATACATCTTCATGAACCATTTTTTTGAAGAATTACAGCGTAAAAAGATCATTGATGCTAATTATCCTGTGCCTTTAATTCATAATTATTTACGCATCATGGATGAGTTAATGTTCAGTGAACATGTACAAGCCATGTATTGTGGGGAGAAAAAAGAACTCCGCAAAGATATTCTCAAGCTGATTATGTTTGGTTTATCGGGCCCAAGCTTACATCAAGCTGAATAGACAATAAAAAAAGCTGAGCAAATGCTCAGCTTTTTTATTTACCTATACCTTATTATTAAAACAAAGTTTGAATACTAATGCGGCCTTTTTCAAGTGGCTTTAAAGGTGGGCGTTCTTCTTCTTCACAAATGACTTCTCCTGTAATACTTGTGGTACAAACGGCACCAGTCGAACCATCAACAGTTGTATGTGTACTATTATCTTTGCCCGTTAACTCTTCTAAAGTATCTTGAATAATTTTTTCTAACTGACTAACATCCGTCGTTGTATTACTGGTTGGTGACTCAGTAATTGAATCTCCCGTTGGTACACCTAAAGCATCATTAGTCTTTCCCTTATTACCGCTCAGTGTTCCTCCTCTAGCACCAGTAGCAACATCAAAGGCTAAAGTCTTACCAAATGCTAAATCAGCTAGGCACGGGTCATACAAACCATTATCGTCATAAGGCAAGTTTCGTTCAGAAACCCCCCATGTTGCAAATACTGCTGCTTGATTTCTACTATCATACTTTGGTGCTTGTACTAATCGCTCACCCGATTTAGTGCCATCTGCTATCAATCTCATGTACCAACCATCCAATCTTTTAGCACCGTCTTGATTCACTTTATCTACAGGTGTTGTGATATCTAAGTCATGCGTTGCAGTTGTACTATAATCAATATTAGCACCTTGTTTATAGTTCACTTTTCCTTCTTTTAAGTTATTTACTGATAGCAAAGGCAAAATGCCATAACCTTCCTTCAAATTAGCCACTGTTGCTGTTGATTGTGAATTGGTTAAATTTCTATCAGTAATACCATAAACAGAATGCTCAACTGCTGCATTATCACCGCGATCACGTTCACGATTATTCGCAACACCTGTGCCAAAATAAATGCCAAATAATCCTGTCTTATCATTTTTAATTACTAAAGGTTTAGCAGTAATTGCTGATTGATACTGTTTCGATGCATGTTGAGGTGCTTGGAAAAGATGTGTAACTTGAGTTTTATCATCATCCATAAAATCACCTTTAAAATCAATACGGTATAATGATCCTAAGTAATCTCCCACATAGATACGCTCTAACACTTGCCCTTTATCATCTGGGGAATTACGTACAGAAGCCGCGATTGCCATTGCAGAGATACCAGGAAGATCAATGGAATGTAATTTTTCACCCGTATAAGCATCTATAAAATAGAGCTTGGACTGATCTGCCATACCATTGCCAAATACAGCAACAATCTGCCCTTGATCTTCACCATTTTTATTAATAATACGATTAAAAAATTCAAAATCAGAAAATGTATAGCCTAAATTATATCCAGATGCAGGGTCTGCACCATCTATTTCAAACAATGGTGTCACTTGACTCATAATAGCCTGATTAGTATTGGTCGTTCCTTTTTTTGATACAGACCAATCTTTTACACTTTGTTCAGATGCTCCAAAAAGTCTGTAACCCACGATGCCTTGACCGCCAGTTCCCATACTCGTTAAGCCGACTGTTGCATAAATATTACCAATACCGGGCTGATATACCTTACCATCAGCAATACGTGTTTTTCCTTCTAATACCAATGATGCATTAGTATCTGGCTTTGTGATTTCCGGTAAATTTTTTACTAATAGCTGTGGAAAATATGCGGTATCTCTTTCTCCACCTTTATGAGTACCTGTCAAACCACGTTCTGCATTAATAAAGTTAATGAAACCATCATTATCAGCAATGACTACATAGTTTTTAGGCTGAAATTTTGCTTTATACAATAAATAATTAACCAGCTCTCCCATCAATTTTTTTGACATCATTTTTGGTAGCACATTAATATGCAAAACATCTTTATTTACCAACTGAATATCTGAATTTGTGATACTTCCCATGGGGTTCAATCTACCACGTAAACCGCCATTTGCAGCATTTTTATAGTCAGTTAACCAACGAATATAGTCGTTATCATACGTAACATTTGGGTTTTGTTTTTTCAATATCTTAGTAAATTGTGTTTTTGTAGCATTACTATTCAGCTCATTAATTTCTAAACCATTTTTTGTTGTGTTTAAAAATGTGACATATTTACCTTGATTAGGTTTAATGGTCTGATTCGTATCCCAAATAATAACTGTGCTCGTTTTTTTCTTACCATCTGGTAATACTTCATCAGTTTTATAAGGCACTACAGCACGTAAGCTACCAAATTTTTGTCTAAAATTATAAATAGTATCGTAACGAATCGCCCCCACTTTAGATAAGTCTACTTTGCCATTTTTAATAGGCGGCACGCCATCTAACACATCAGCATAGGTTTTATCATTTTTTGCAAATGAACTACTTGTACTACGAATAATGGATGCAAAGATAGTATCAAAAGCTGTAAGCAAATCTTCTGCTGAACCATTAGATCCTTGTGCAACCCCCAAATTCATCCCTTTACTAGGTACCGTTAATTGGAGATAAATAGGATCCTTGATTGGCTGATATAAACTCACACTATGTACTATTAAGTTCATTGGAATGGATAATAAATCTTTCCAATTTCTCCCTGCATCGTCTAATAACTTATCCTGCCACTGCCCGTTTTTAAAAATCAATTTTTGTGCGTCACGTAAATCAACTGCGGCCATCCTTTCGCCTAACTTAATTTTTTGTGCTGTACTATTAAAATTTATAGATAATCGCTGATTAACCCCATTATATTCACGTGTTCCATTACCACTGATATGAGTGGTTATAAAATCTTTTTCATCATCTTTTGCGATACCCCTTGCAACATATTCATTTGCTGCCCCATCTGTCATTAATATGATATGGCTTTGCTGGCAACGATAACGCAATGGAGTTGACAATTGTTCAGATGGATAATATGTAACTCTATTTTCACTAGCCGTACTGCTATTAGAGCCAAATTTATTAACTGGCAATCCTCTAAATAATTTAAAAGCTTCATACATACCAGAATAAACAGGTGTCATTCCTGGTGACTTGAGTATTTGCTTGGAAATAGGTGAAATTATACTATTTGTAAAAGTAGCATCATCCATGCCAACAAATTCTGAAGGAGGCAACGCAATTAAGCCTTGTCCATCTGTTCTTTGATCTAAAAAACTGACACCTAAATAAGCTCTATCTCTATATTTATAAAACAGGTTTTCAAAAGTATATTTCAATGCTTCAGATCTCTTAATCTTATTTCGTCTGTCTGCAGACCAAATATCTCTGGTACCCATTGATCCTGAATCATCTAAAACCATATGAATATTTGGCTTTGCTTGTGGTGTATTAAAAATAGGCTCATTGGTTGGTTTAAGGTTTTGACCATAAGCTTGAGATAGCAAGATATAGCTAACCACAGCTGCAATGCTGCCAATTTTATAAAAAGCTTCGTTATTCTTCATTATTTGCCTCTTATTTTAAGTTCAAATCGATAAATTAAATACTTAAACTTACATAAATTATCTTTTTATTACAAAATATCAATAAAATCATATACATATATGCACATATAATATATTTTTATTATTCTTTCTATGATTTAATATTTAAAAAATACAGCCCTGATCAAGATAAGCATAGGCATGCTTATCTTATTTTTAAAAAACATTCTTACTATAAGACATTGATTTAATGATCTTTATAATTTTATTCTTCTATCTTAACTTAACAATCAATAACAAATGTAATAATTGCTATTTATTGATCAATAGCAATTATGATAAAAATTCTAACTATTGCGAACAATGATTCAATAAAGCCTCAATGCTCTGATATTCAATGCCTGAATGCTCAGTTAAACCAATCTGACATGTACGGCTCATAGAAACACCATGATCACATGAATTTGGAATATTCTTCTTCAATAAACGTAAACCATTAGTATTCAATTCAGGTAATAACATCCCTTTATTCCCTGCATAACCACAGCATGCAATATTCGTAAAGCTCAAATCATCCGTACAAGCCTCTGCCAATTTTGTTAAAGCAGGCGCTGCTTTCATTTTGGTTGCAGAGCATGGAATATGCAAAGATAAATGTTCACGCTTATTCACGATGGTTAATTCTGGCAAAACTTTTTCAGCCAAGAAAGTCGCCGCATCATAAAGCTTAATTCGGCTATCCAATAAACCCTGATCCTGTGCTTCAAAGAGCTTTAAAGCACATGGTGCATTATCAATATAAACGGGGTATTCGCCATTTTGGCTTGCTTGCAATAAAGCATCATTCACGCGATTCACAGACTTTACATTCGCCAACAATTCCTTTGTGGATTCAAAAGGCTGACCGCAACATAAGCTTGTATAATTTTCAGGGAAAATGGCCTTAAAACCTGATTTCTTGAATAACGATAAAGTATGGTCAGCAACTGATACATGATCTGTCGTACCTTCTGCAAATGTACGATTCACACAAGAAACAAAATAAACCACGGATTGCTTTGCATCATCATTCATCAATTGAGTGATGGGCTTCACAGATTTCGGCAAAGATGCAGGTAAAATCGGAATGCCTTTGAATATTGAATGCATTTTTTGAGAAATTTTTGCACTGTTTTGACTACCAATTGCATGAGAAACATTGATCATGCCTCTTGCCACTTTGCTCAAACCACTAATGTGGGATTGTGCAAAGTTAGCGATATCCGGCTGGCGATTGGCAACTTTCAATGCTTTCATCATTTCGCCTGTATTAATTCCAATTGGGCAACGGGTTGCGCACATACCTGTTGTTGCACAAGTTTCAATGCCCATATAAGGATAAACTCGCTGAATGGATGCCAGTAACTCAGGGTTTTCACCTGTACGTACTAATTCTTGATGCTGGCGCCACAATACAATGCGCTGGCGCGGTGTTAAGGATAATCCATCCGATGGGCACGCAGGTTCACATAAACCACATTCAATACATTGATCAATGATTGCGTCAGCTTCTGGCATTGCTTTAAGGTTTTTCAAATGCAACGTTGGATCATCTGTGATGATCACATCAGGGTTAAAAATCCCTTTCGGATCAAAAATAGATTTAATGGCACGCATGATACCATAAGCATCTTCACCCCATTCTACTTTCACAAAAGGTGCAATATTTCTACCTGTACCATGTTCCGCTTTCAATGAACCATTAAATTCGACAGCAACAATTTGTGCCAATTCATCCATAAAGCAATCATATTTTTTAACCTCTTCTTCATTGTCCAATTTTGGCGTGAGAATAAAGTGCAGATTCCCTTCCAAAGCATGCCCCATGATCATACCTTCTTCATAGTTATGCTTTTTCAGTAAGTCTGTTAAAACTCGTACACCTTCTGCTAAGCGCTCAATCGGCACTGCTACATCTTCCGTGATCACATTACTGCCTTGCGGGCGACTGCCACCAATGATGGGCAATAAACCTTTACGCACACTCCAATAGAAATCCGTCACCACTGTATCTTTCGAGAATGAACTGTGCTCTGTTGCATGGTGCTCTTTCACCAAATTATTGATGAACTCAATTTGCTGATCGAGTAATAGATCATTTTCTGCTTTGGTTTCTATCAATAAGCAACCTGAATCATCAGGAATATCTGCATAGAAGAAATTAGGCAGATTCTTAGTAATGTGAGCACCCACACAACGAATGCTAAGTGCATCCAACAGTTCCACAGAATCTACTGTTGCGCGTTGGCGAAGTGATGTCACAGCATTACAGCAATTATCCAAATCATCAAAATAGATCAAAGCTGATGCTTTATGCTGATGATCCACCACTGTTTTATACGTAATTTCGCTGATGAATGCCAATGTACCTTCTGCACCAATGATTAAATGCGTAAGCATATCAATGGGATCAGTGAAATTCACCAAAGCATTGATGCCATAACCCGTTGTATTTTTCAGGCGATATTTATAGCGAATTTTCGTTTCTAATTCAGGATTATCACGAATCATTTGTGCTAAATTTTGGATAGATTCCAAGAAGCTCGCATGAGATTGCCTAAAGTTAGCAATGCTTTGATCATCGCTGGTATCCAAAATTGTGCCATCTGCAAGGATCAAGCGCATCGTATCCATTGTGTGATAGCTATTATCTTTTGTACCACAGCACATGCCACTCGAGTTGTTCGATGCTATCCCGCCAATTCTTGCAGTGTTAATTGTGGCAGGATCTGGCCCAATTTTTCTGCCAAATGGTTTCAAAGCTAAGTTTGCATTAGAACCAATCACCATCGGGCGCAATTTAACTTTTGCACCATTCTCCAAAATTTTTGTATCAACAAAATCATCACCCAGTAAAATTAACACGGAATCGGAGGATGTTTGCCCTGATAATGATGTGCCGGATGCACGAAATGTCACAGGAATTCGATGATCATAAGCAGTTTTAATGATGCTTAAAACTTCAGATTCATTTTGAGCACGGACAACAATCTCAGGAATATAACGATAACAGCTGGCATCTGTTCCATATGCAAAGCGCACTGCCAGTTCTGTATATATCTGTTTTTCAGGCAATACTTGCTTTAAAGCATTCTCAAACAAACCATAATCGCCCCGATTAATTTTTACATCTCCCATGATTGTTTTAGCCCCCCAGCCATACAATTTGATTTTTCCTGATTATTTGCGCTACATTTACATCAATGAATTAAATTATCAACACTGATAATGTAAAGCAAACACTTTTATCGAATAGGATTCCAACTGGAGAAATCACATGATCATTTCAGCATCAACCGACTATAGAAAAGCCGCAGAAAAAACCTTACCGCCTTTTCTATTCCATTACATCGATGGCGGTGCGTATGCAGAACACACATTAAAGCGCAATGTCTCTGATTTATCAGAAATAGAGTTAAAGCAATTAGTCTTGCGTGATATGTCCAACATCAGCACCGAAACTCAATTATGGGACGATACATTATCCATGCCTGTTATATTAGCGCCAGTTGGTTTAACAGGCATGTACGCAAAGCGTGGTGAAGTACAAGCAGCCAAAGCAGCTGCTAAACGTGGCATTCCTTTTACAATGTCATCTGTTTCTATTTGCCCGATTGAAGAAGTCACACCACAAATTGATCGCCCTATGTGGTTTCAACTCTATGTATTAAAAGATCGTGGCTTTATGAAAAACGTTTTAGAGCGCGCAAAAGCCAATGGCGTGACAACATTAGTATTCACAGTAGATTTACCAACACCTGGCGCACGTTATCGTGATGCACATTCAGGTATGAGCGGACCTAATGCCAATCTTCGCCGTATGATCCAAGCATTCACACATCCAACTTGGGCTTGGAATGTTGGTGTGCAAGGTAAACCCCATGACTTAGGCAATATTTCTAAATATTTTGGCTCTCCCATTGGCTTAGAAGATTACATTGGCTGGTTAACGAAAAACTTTGATCAATCCATTAGCTGGAAAGACTTAGAATGGATTCGTGAATTTTGGGATGGACCTTTAATCATTAAAGGCATTTTAGATCCAGATGATGCACGTGATGCAGTAAAATTTGGTGCAGATGGCATTGTAGTTTCCAACCATGGCGGTAGACAATTAGATGGCGTATTATCTTCAGCGCGTGCATTGCCACCGATTGCGGATGCTGTGAAAGGCGATCTTAAAATCCTTGTGGATTCAGGCATTCGCACAGGCTTAGATGTTGTGCGTATGATTGCATTGGGTGCAGATAGCGTAATGATTGGCCGTGCTTACGCTTATGCATTGGCAGCAGGCGGACAAGATGCTGTAGAAAACCTATTAACACTCTTTGAAAAAGAGATGCGCGTTGCCATGACATTAACAGGTGCAAATTCTATCAAAGATATTACAAGTAAGATTTTAGTTTAATTCTGATACAGCCCACCATCAAAAAAGCCAACTCAGCAATTGAGTTGGCTCATATTTCTAAAAGAAGCTAGACATATCTATTTTTTAGTTTCTTTCTCTAAAACAACCTCTTTACCACGTAAAACATTCCAAAATACAGATCTAAACATCCATAAGTTGATCAAAGCTAAAGCTGGCAAAAGCGTGATCAAGAAATATACGATATAAAGCTCCGACATCTCTTTTGCATTAGCAAGTAAGCTATCTTTATCAAACTGCATGAATATAACGCTACATGCTGTTGCGATGATGAGTAAGAAAAATGCAATGAACCATAATCTTCTCACCTGTTCTTTTTTCATAAATACTGCAGTTAAGATGTACACAACAACTGCGATTGCTACGACTATTAATACCATCTTTCAACTCCTAGTGAATTCTTTAATATGAATTCTAGCAAGATAAATCCATTAACGGTATAGATTATGAAGATTTTCTATTCTTCGTTCTTACTTGAACAAGCATATAATTCTAAGTGCTTAATACCATAATGAAATGCAACTAATCATGAGTATCATTTAAGCAGCCCAAATTTTTCTGAAACTATACGCAAATCTTGTATTTGTTTTTCAATCAGCACTTTCAACTCTTCACCTGTCACTGAAAATGGCAAAAAATCATATTCTGTTAGTAAAACCTGAAATTCTTGAGAGATCAATAACTCATTAAACTTCTCTTTCCACCAATTGTACTCATCTTCGGTAACATTTGGCCCCATATAAAAACCATGGATGATTGGCCAAACTACATCATAGCCTTGTTCTTTGGCAGTAGGAATATTACTGAGCCGTCCTTCCACTCTTTTATCTGCCAAAACAGCTAAAATACGAATATCTCCACTATCTAAATATGGTGTTGTTTCCGTAACACCTGAACTCATCACATCAATATCACCTTTATACAAGCTGGCAATGATTTCACCACCACCATCCAAAGGAACATAAGATATGTCTTGCATATTTAATCCAGCAGCTTTACTCAATAAGGCAATTTTTAACCAATCTTGACTACCAATCCCACCATTGCCACCCAAAACTACAGACTTAGGATCTTCTTGAAGCATAGCCACCAAATCATCTAAATCTCTAATATTAGAATCCGTTTTGACAGAGATAACACCATATCCTAGAGCAACTGCTGACAACCATTTAACACTGTTCTCATTATACGTACCAAATTTTCCTTCAGCGATATTCAGCAAAGAGCCTGAGGAAAAGGCGATAATAGTATTTACATCACTATTTCTCTCCGTAATGATATGTTGATAGGCATCTGCACCAATAGAACCAGGCATATAAACGATACGAATTGGGCGCATCACGACCACAGAATCCTTAAAGCCTTGTTGAATTAATTTGCATGTTAGATCAAACGCTCCTCCCATCTTGGATGGAACAATACATTCTGGCTGTCTTGCTTCCCCAAAACTTGCTGTTAATAATGATGAGACAACAACTAAAATCGCCCCAATAATCTTGTAAAGAATATTTTTCTCCATAAACCCTCCTCAAGGTTTGTCTTACCCTTATACGCCTATACAAGAATCTCCTCTAATCATCATTTTTTATAACAAAATCCTTAGCAACCCAATGAAAATAAATAATAACTCATTGTTATTATAACATAAAACAAAAACCCTGCTTTCGCAGGGTTTCCAATAGATCTCAAAAAAATTATATCGCGCTTAATCGTTTAGATTTTTGTAAGTTAAAGATTGCCATACCAGCCACCACAATCATCCCTGCAATATCTGTATATAATTCTGGAATGATTAACATCAAAGCGCCTGCTGCTAGAATTAAACGCTCAATCACATTCATGCGTGATTTAAAGTAACCTTCCACAGCCGCACCCAAGCTAATTACACCCACAATCGATGTCACAGCGATCATAATCATAGATAGAATTGGTGGTGCTGGGAATTCAGTGACATTCATGCTTGTTAAACCTGTTGTGTCGATGTAGAGCATCGCAGGATTATAAACAAACATAAATGGCACGATGAATCCTGCTAAAGCGAGCTTCAGTGATTGCCAACCCGTTTTCATCGGGTCACCACCCGCAATACCTGCACCTGCAAAAGATGCCAATGCAACTGGTGGTGTGATATTAGCGAACAACCCAAAATAAAATACGAATAAATGCGCAACCAATACTGGTACACCTAAACCAGCAATTGCTGGCGCTGCCATTGTTGCTGTGATGATATATGCAGGAATGGATGGTAAGCCCATGCCCAACACCATAGAAGCTAACATCGTTAAGAACAATGTTAAAAACAATGAATCTTTACCGATGCTAGTGATCATGGAGATCATGACGCTCGCAAAGCCAGTTAAGCTCACCGTACCAATAATAATACCCACAACCGCACATGCTGCCATCACTGGTAATGATTGCTTCGCACCAGAAATCAACGCATCCACAATGTCTTTAAAGCTCATTCGTGTTTCTTTTTTGAATTGGCTCACGATCACACTGATGATGATTGTATAAAATGCTGCAAAGTTAATGGGCACAGATTCGGATAAGAAATAGACTAAAGCAAAAATTGGAATCAATAAATGCCCACGTGCTAACAATACTTCTTTCACTTTCGGCAAATCAGCTTTTGGAATACCTTTTAAGTCATCCTTCCCTGCTCTGAAGTGAACTTGTGCAATTACACCCAAATAATAAAGCAATGCTGGGAAAAATGCAGCTAATGCGATCGTACTATATTTAACGCCCGTTGTTTCCGCCATGATGAATGCACTTGCACCCATGATTGGCGGTAAAATTTGCCCACCAACTGAAGCACTTGCTTCAACTGCACCTGCAAAGTTGGCATTGTAACCCACGCGTTTCATCATCGGGATTGTGAATACACCTGTGCCCACAACGTTACCTACAGCTGAGCCATTGATACTGCCCATAAAGCCACTAGAAATTACCGCAACTTTTGCTGGCCCACCTTGTTTATGGCCTGCCAATGCTAATGCTAAATCATTGAACAATTGCCCCATGCCTGATTTAGCTAAAAATGCGCCAAATAGAATGAATAAGAAAATGAATGATACAGAAGCACCAATTGCCGTTGAATAGATCCCTTCCATTTTGAGATACATCTGCCCAAAAATATCACCCAAATCATAAGGGCGCGTTAATAAGCGATCCGGCATGAAGTCATAATGACTGATGAATGGATAGATCAAAAATGTCAGCGCCAAAATTGGTAGAATCCAGCCCATCACACGGCGCGCGCCATCGATGACCAAAATCACCGTCATAATACCGAATGCAATATCTAATTTATTAGGAATACCACCACGAGTATTCATAATCCCATCGTATTCAATCCAAAGATAACCAAAGGATGCAAAGGCACAGCACATTAAAAACCAATCATAAAATGGCACTTTTGTGCGATTTTGTGAAGGATAAGCTGGGTAAATTAAGAAGATCAATGCCAAACCAATTGCCACGTGTGCAGCACGATACAACAATTGTGGAATGGGATAATAAGTGGTGACTAAATGATACAGCGAATAAAACAGTGCTAATCCCGCAATGAATAATTGAATATTGCGATTGGAAGGATTACGAACCAGAGATTCTCGATCAAATTTCTCGAGGATTTTCTGCCCTTCATTAATTTGAGGCTGTGAACTTGTCATAACAAGTGTCCTTTAAAAATATCCAAATAGAATGCTTGTGTGTAGATATCGTGATTTCAGAATAATCATCAAGGTATTGATGAATGGGAATGTCTCCATTAATAGTATTGAATGAGGATTCCACATTGCGCGAGATGATCCAATTAATTTGTGGCATGTTTAAATTAGGATTTGACTCAACAAAACCGTCTTGAGTTTTCAAGGGTTCGTTATAAGGTGTGCCTGCACCAAATGTTTTGAATTGTGATCGAAATAATCGAAGATGATCATCTTCTGCCTGATAAGTTTCCCGCCACATTTCTCGCTCAACAGAATGAATCCACTGCAATGTCAAAACATCTTCTCTGAAATCACATGAAAACCGTTCAGTTTTCAAATTTATAATTGTGAACCATGGATACAATGAAGCACCTAGTAACAGCATCATCACTGTTACTAGGATCATAAACTTACTGTTGATTTTGCTCATCGTAATACTTCTGAGCACCTGGATGAACTGGCGCAACCATACCTTTTTGAGCTTGTTCTAAAGAAACATCTTTCACAGCTTGGTGAGAATTTTGTAAACGATCCAAGTTTTCGAAGAATGTTTTTGTTAATTTATAAACATCATCATCACTCAATTTACTATTCACAACTAAAGCATTCATGATTACCGCTGTTGGGATTGCTTCTGCATTACCATAAGTATTGGTAGGAATTTCCATCGCCATAAAATATGGCTTATCTTGTGCGATTGTTGCGATATTTTCTGGGCTGATTGTTACTAATTGAAGGTCAAAACCTTGTGCCAATTCCATCAATGATGCATTTGGCAAACCACTTGTTAAGAATGCCGCATCAATACGGCCAGCACGAAGTGCATCCGCGGCTTCTGCATAACCTAAATAATCCACTTTCAAATCATCATAAGTAATACCATGACCATTCAATAACGAACGCGCATTCACTTCTACGCCTGAGTTTTGATCACCTACAGCAACACGCTTACCTTTCAAATCTTCGATTGTTTTAATGCCAGATTTTTGTGATGTTACGATCTGCACAAAGTTTGGATACAACACTGCAATTTGCTTCACAGAATCAATTTTCTTTTGGAATGGCGCTTCGCCATTGATCGCTTGGTTTAAAGCATCACTCATGACAAATGCCATTTCTGCTTTACCTTGGTCAATCAAGTTAATGTTTTCAACGGATGCACCTGTTGTTTGTGTTTTAGAGTTGGCTTTATATTTCTCTGAGTAGATCTCGCCCATTGTAGTCGCAATGATGTTATATGGGCCAGATGCACCACCAGTTGCGATTGTTACAAAGCGTGAATCTAGTTTATCTTCTGCTGTTGCTTTAGGTGCTTCTTTTGGCGCTTCAGTTGTTGCCTTTGGTGCATCATTAGATGCTGTTGCTGCTGGTTTTTCAGCTTCTTGTGAGCAAGCTGCCAATAATAATGTTAATAATGTACCTGCGATAATTTTCTTACGGCTATTCATACTCAAAATCCTCCCAAAAATATTGTAGTAATGCTATTTGATAGCTTTTTTTGAGAGCATCGTCAATGAAAATAAGATGAAAAATATTAATAATGATATATATTTTATGCAATATGTTGTTATTAAAGAGATTGTAAACTACATAATATTTTCATAGTAGACACAAAAATGCCCAATCTTTCATTGGGCATTATGTTGATCAGAAATCTCAACTGAAATTATAAATCGTGATACAACGCGATAGTTTTTTCGATATGATTTTTCATCAAAGTCACACCAAGATCAGCATCTTTAGCCACCAATGCATTATAAATTTCTCTATGCACATCAATAAAATGATCCACATTATCTAATTTACGAATGTTCGTACGTGTTTCATTCAAAGTTTCAAAGAAACGTTCAAAAATAATCATGACCATTTCCACCATCATATTATTATGGCTCGCCTTAACCAAAGCTAAGTGGAAACGTAAATCTTCTTTCGCTGCCGTTTTGCCTAATTTCACGCGTGCTTCTAATGCTAATAATGCCTCTTCAATATCTTGTAGGTCTTGTTTAGTCGCACGCTTTGTTGCCAATACAAATGCACGAGTTTCTAATCCTTCACGGATTTCCAAAAGATCAATAATGTCCTCAGGATGAATATTGAGAATTCGACTACGCAAGCGGCCTAAGATCAAATCTTTATCACTTCGTGTTAAAGTCAGTGCGCCGCCCATGCCATCTAAGAAAATATTTTCAGCTTTCAGAATATCAACTGCATGCAAAACTTCAGCTTCTGTGTAGTTTAATCGTCGTGCGATATCAGGGATAGAAGGCAGTGTTTCTCCTGGTAAAAAGCCACCAGACTCAATAGATTCCATGAAATATACAATCACTTCTTCATGTGGAATGCGTTTAATGGGTGATAGTTTCATAATACTCCTCCTACTGCGTTGATATTATTTTGTATTCTGTATCAAACTTTTTGTAGCCGTAAATTCATACTATCACTAATTTTGAGAATATCTCAATAGCTACGTCAAATGAATTTTATTAGTCATTATCTGAGCGATTGACTCCTATTCTGGATTATCAGACAATAACCGTCCACCAAGACTGTTTCACTTTAAAGAATATAATTATGNAGCCACCAGACTCAATAGATTCCATGAAATATACAATCACTTCTTCATGTGGAATGCGTTTAATGGGTGATAGTTTCATAATACTCCTCCTACTGCGTTGATATTATTTTGTATTCTGTATCAAACTTTTTGTAGCCGTAAATTCATACTATCACTAATTTTGAGAATATCTCAATAGCTACGTCAAATGAATTTTATTAGTCATTATCTGAGCGATTGACTCCTATTCTGGATTATCAGACAATAACCGTCCACCAAGACTGTTTCACTTTAAAGAATATAATTATGAATCTACTCATCGCTTATGGATTGCTTGCCATCGCCATTATTACAGAAGTTTTAGGTACAGCATTTTTAGTCAAATCCAATGGTTTCACTAAACTTGTACCCACAACAATCACTGTGATCTGTTACGTGCTATCTTTCTATTTATTAGCACAAGTGACTAAAACTTTGCCCATCGGGATTGCTTATGCAATTTGGGGCGGTGTTGGCATTGCCTTAACAGCATTGATTGGGCTGATAGCTTTCAAGCAAACCCTCGATATTCCTGCTATCATCGGCATATTGTTGATCGTCAGCGGCGTTGTCGTCATGAACGTATTTTCCAATTCTGTCACCCACTAAAGAACTATGACAAAACATTCAAATAATACTAAAGATACACTTTTAAAAAGTGCGATCGAAATCTTACTCAAAGCAGGCATTCAAGGTTTTACATTACAAGCTGTGGCTGAAAATGCGCAAGTTTCTAAAGGCGGATTGCTTCATTATTTTCCCAATAAACGGGCATTAATATTGGGCATCTACCAAGATATCATCGAGCGCTTTGAAGCTAAACTGAATCAACTCATCCAAGAGGATGAAATTGATTATGGTAGCTTCACCCGAGCATATTTGAAAACTATTTTGCTTGATACTAAAACTGGCATGCACTCGCAATTAGCAACGCTATACATTGCGCTCAGCAATGATCCGGAGCTCAGTATTCTATGGAAAAAATGGTTCGATGCTCAGCAAGAGAAGCATGCTAAAACCGATAATAATGACCAGTTACACATTATCCGCTTAGCTGCCGATGGCATTTGGTTCAACCATAATTTGGGCTCTCAACCGAAACTTGAAAATTCAGTGCTCATTGAACGGATGATTCAACAAACATATCCATTCGCTCAAAACTAACAGCTACCTGAACAGAGCCAGTTTTGATTAGAGAAATCATAAACCAATGAATCTACTGACATTCCTGGCTCTGGAAATTCCAAACTCGCCAAGTTCTGTCCTTCTCGTTGATAAATGAATTGTGGCACATTCATTTGGACTTTTTCATAATCTTCACTGATGTCCACTACATGTGGAAACTGCCCATTTTTCTTTTTATAATCATTCACAACAACAATGAACTGATCCACTTGTTGTTGAATATAAAAAGAGATTAATTTTGTGGGAATGAGCGCAGCAACAAAGATCACAACTGCATAAATTAGATTCTGCTTGTGATGTTTTAAGCGCTGTTGATATTTCGTGCCGAGCAACAAGATAATCATAAAAATCTGCCAAGCACCATAAACAAGCAAAACAACCACGCAAGCTGTATTCAATAGCCAATCACCATACGACATAAATGGCAACAGGAACAAGATCAGCGCAATGGTTGTCACGACAAGGCGATCAATTCTAGATGGCATAGTATTCACCTACAATATAACTATTTGATAAAAACAATAATATTAATAAGCATAGTAGAACTATAACAAAATAGATGAATAAAACAACTCACAAAAAAAAGCATGTCACAATGCTTTTTTTAAGATTTGAATGATTTATTTAGCTTTCACACGATGAACAATATCGATGTACTGTTTTTTATTAGTAGCCGTTGGATAAATTCGATAAGTATATTCATCAGGTTTCACCGTAATATTTTCTACATTACGCGTGAATAAGATATGCCCACCATCATCTTTAGCAACAATTGTTCTCACCATACCATCTGGGCTAAAGCTCCAATCACCTGCTAATTTTTGTTGACCTTCTGGCGTAAACATTACGAATGTGCCATCTTTCTTATATTCAGCTAAACCATAGAAATTTGTCACACGTTTATCTTTCGTAGCAACGTTACGACCTTTATTATCGATAGAATCTGTCGTTACCCATACTTTATCCACCATGACTTTTTCGTAATCATTCAATTTATTTGTGGATGCACACGCTGTTAAAAAAATTGCAGTTGCTGAGATTGCTAATGCTTTCTTTAATCCAATCATTTTATATTCCTTANNTGCAGTTGCTGAGATTGCTAATGCTTTCTTTAATCCAATCATTTTATATTCCTTATATTATTTTTATGTTACTACACCATAGTTAAATCGTTTCAAGATTTGTTTCAATGAATTAAGTTATTTTTAAACTCATCATTCTATGTATATTTACCTTAAATTATAAAATTGGCAACCCATTTAAAATATGATTAATAGTATTTCAACTTAATGGCTCAATTGATTACATGCTTCCTGATGTCCTAATTGGCATGATTGTTTGACTAATTGTTGAGCTCGTACTTTATCTTGTGCAACACCCAATCCACGTTGATATACAAATGATAAGTAATACAACGCGATTTTATCTCTCACATATTTAGGTGATTGCAATATTTCTATAGCATGATCATAATTTTTAGGAAAATCTTGGTTAAATAAATATAAATAAGCCAAGGTAATATTAGCCCTAGACCCTTCATGACTATCTGCAATTTGATACATCATAATCGCCTGATCAAAGTCTTTTTCTACCCCTAGTCCTTGTCGTAACAATTCAGCCAATTTGAAATAAGCATAACTATCACCTTGATCAGCAGCTTTGCTATACCACTGATATGCTGATGAATACTGATCTTCAGCACTTTTACCTAAGCGTGCATAATAATCACCCATCAATGAATAATAATCTATAGAGTTTTGTTCTTCGACTGGAATATTTTTAATTAATTGTTGAGCTTCTAATAAGTTTGAATTGTTTTCATCCTGTAATAATAGCTTGGCTAAAGGTAAACTAGCATCCGCATAACCTTGTGCTAAAGATTTTTCTAACCATGTACGTGCCAATTGTGGATTTCTTTCGACACCTCGACCATCTCTATATGCTCGACCTAAATTATATTGTGCAACTTCATCTCCTAATTCAGCAGCCTTTTTGTATAACTCTACTGCATACGTTATATCTTGTGGCACACCATCGCCTTTCATATATAAATTAGCTAAGTTATTCATGGCAACAATATTATTTTTCTGAACTAATAATTTATACCATTTGGCTGCTTCAGCCATATTTTTCTCAATGCCATTTTTTCCAAAAAAATATACTTCTGCGACTTTTATTTGTGCATTAGCATTGCCATTTTGTGCTGCTTTTTCATACCATAATAATGCCGTATAAAAATCCTTGTTTGCACCGTATGTTCCTTCTTCAAACATCTTGGCAACTCGCATTTGTGCACCAACATCGCCAGCTTCCGCAGCTTGTACGCTATTCATAAATTCAGCTCTTACTAATGCTACAGGATCATCTTTTTGATAAAACTTTGTATAGTAAACAAACCCACCTAATATTAATAAAACTGCCACAATCGCTAACTGTTTCATTTATTAACCTTATTAATTCTAAATATTTACATGATTTTGATGCCATGCATTCTATCAATTTATTTTTATAATAAACAAACTATTATTTAAATTTATTTATTTACAAATAAACCCCAGTATTTTGGGGTTATTTTATTATTAGCGATTAATCAATCCTTATGATTCCTCAGGCTCATAAACATCAAACTTAATAATTGCTGTAAAACCTTGCCCATCTTCCACGATTTCAATCTGATCGATGTAAGTATCTTTACTGCGAATCACAAGCTCAATGCCTTCTGCGATGCTCGCCTTTTGCATCGTATTTTTGGATTGTTCACGGAATTGATGACTTGGCACGCTGATCTCACGATCAATTGCAAAGCCTGCCTTATTTTGCACCGCATTAAACACACGATTGATCTCTTGCTCTTCCACATAAGGTTTCGAGAAGTTTTCTAGATCTTTAAAACGAATATCATCATGCTCTTCTAAATGGCTTTCTAAGCTTTTATTAAACTCCAAGCGCTGTTCTGGCGTTGCAATGCGCTTATTCAAACCACGCAAAATATCATTGCTTGCCTTGAGTTCTGCATGCTCCGTTTGCTTTGGCTTTAAACTCAAGAAATCATCATGCCAATATTTTGTGCGTCTTTTTTGGCTATCAATCGCTAACACAGATTCATCACTCGCAAAAATCAATGCCCCCTTTTGAATATCTCTTAAAGAAATGCCTTCCTTTTCGATGAACTCCAAAGTGCCGTTATTATCATAAATATCGAGATAATCATCTTTCGATTCCACTTTAAATAGCCCAAGCGCCTTGGTTTCTTTAGAGTTCATAAAGATGTTATCAAACAAGATAATAATAAAATCGCCACCCATGATATTTGGGTGATTCGTCATGCTATGCAGATGCCCTGCAATTTTAATTGATGCATCATGAAAATCTGCATCCGCTGTGAAAATCTCTTTCGCATAGCCTGCAATGACATCCGTTAAATCGCCTGCTTTAAATTCATAAGCATCTTCAAGCTCTGATAATGGCAATAAATAATGCTCTAATAATAGCGTTTCTAGCGATGCGCTTGGCTTCACACTCGCTTCTGAAAATACGCACGCTTCCTCGCGCCCAATATTCCCAACTTGATGAATGATGATTTTTTCTATTGTTGCTGAACTGATGTTTAACATTTTGTTTTCCGACTAACTTAAAAAGATTTTGAGCGTATTCAAAATTCAGGACTATTTATAAATAATCTCCTCCCCTAACTTCTATAAAGAAGTTAGGTATCACAAACCATTAAAATATTTTTTACACATCTAAATTAGTAGGTAAATTATTAAGCGAATTTTTAAAGCTAGTAATATTACTAACTTTGTTAAGCTGAAAGCATTTCTGAATTTCACTTAAGGAATTTTGAATTAGTATATTATGTGTTTTTTTCTCTAATTCTCTTGCCAATACATGAGTTCTAGTAGTTGTTTTTTTATGATGTAAATCACCAATAAACTCATGATCATCAAATAATTTACAGAATATTACAATTTCTGCATCAGTAAACTTTTCTATTATCATTTCATAATATGGAAGTGCATTTTCATCCACACCTTCTCTATAACCTAAACCATTTCCAATAAAACAAATAGATATAATTTTGACTAAATCAAATCTAGCTCCTTTTGGTATCGCTATCTGTTCTAAAGTTTTGTAAATTAATTGAGCATGAATAGCCTCATTATAAAAATTGTTACCTCCATAATGTGATGCCCGCAACTTTTGTAATTGGGAAATCAGCTCTTGAGATATGCTATCTTCATCTTTAAAATTATTACCATTAACAATAGAAAGGAATTTTTGTACTTGTTCTTTCTTTTCAATTTCTCCATTCACTCTATAATACCCATATTTTGCACCAATACGGTATTTAGTAACATCAGAAGCAGCTATCCATACTTTCGGTATTAACCCTTCTATGTTCTTTAAAGCAACTGCATTTTGAGTTAATGAAGTATATTGTCCAAAAATATTATTGAGGAAGTCATCTATACGCTCTTGGGGAAGTTTTACAAGCTCATCACAAATAGCTTCATAATCTAAAGCAGGTATATCAGATTGTCTAATATTTTCAAGCAATCGTTTTACCTGTACGACCGAAGATTCAAATTCAGCACATATAGCATTTTTCAGACAATGCTCTAAAAAACTTAAAATATCTAAGCCACTCAATTCTGTTGAATTGGGGTGCGCTGCTGACCCATGATTTCTAAAATAATTAACATTGGTTAATCTACGATGGCTCTCATTATTTAATAGCCCCATACGTCGACAAACTTCTAATAAATCATAATCACTAACACCTGATAAATCTTCTTCAGAATTTAATTTTTTATAATTATTATTTATGCTAACAGCAATACTATAAAAATAATTTATATCAAATTTAGCTATTTTTTGTCTTAAAACTACAATTGTTTCATTCCATAAATACGATAGTGCACCATCAAAAAGTCCAACAGCAACACACACAACAAATTTAGACATATAAATGGCTTTTTGTTTTTCATCTATTCCTAGTATTGAGATTGTTGACTCAAAAAGCTGTATAACTTTTGTCCTTTCATCAATAGGAGCCAATATATCGTCTGTTGGCAAATTATTGTATTGCAAAAAATTAGCTAAAGGCTCATGAATTGATTGAATGCTGGTTTCAATAGTCCCTGTATTAGTAGGCAATGGAATTAAAGAGTTACTCATTTATAAAAATCCTATTTAATAATTAAATAAAGTTATACATTTCTATGTAATAAAAATTTATTTCTTCAAGCCACCCAAAGCCGCAGCAAATGGATTATTGCTTGGGGCTTCTTTCACGTGTTTCTGATTAAAGCCCGCTTTGCGATCATTGCCTTTTGGTGCGTTGTTTCTCACTTGGTTAATATCATCCGATAAGCGCATTGTGAGCTGGATTCGATTGCGTGGCACATCCACTTCGATCACTTTAACTTTCACAATGTCACCAACTTTCACAACTTCATGCGGGTCTTTCACAAAGCGATCCGCCAACGCGCTGATGTGCACTAAACCATCCTGATGCACACCAATATCCACAAACGCACCAAAGTTCGCAACATTTGTAATCACGCCTTCGAGCATCATGCCTTCTTTCAAATCTTTGATAGTTTCAATGCCATCTTTAAATGTTGCAGTTTTAAATTCAGGACGAGGATCGCGCCCAGGTTTTTCAAGCTCTTTAATGATGTCCAACACAGTTGGTAAACCAAATTGCTCACAAGTATAATCGCTCGCTTTTAAGCTTTTGAGGAAGCTTGTATTACCAATCACTTGATCCATCGTCGTGTTGTTTTTCTCTAAGATACGCTCAACCACAGGATAAGCTTCAGGATGCACAGATGAACGATCCAATGGGTTATCACCAAAAATACGCAAGAAACCTGCCGCTTGTTCAAAGGTTTTATCACCCAAACGTGGCACTTTCTTCAATGCTTTACGGTTACTGAAAGCACCATTTTCATCACGATAAGCCACGATATTCTGTGCAATTGTTGCGTTTAAGCCTGAAATGTACGTCAGCAATGCTGATGACGCTGTATTTACATCCACGCCCACAGCATTCACACAATCCTCAACCACAGCAGTTAAGCTCTTATTCAATTGCGCTTGGTTCACATCGTGCTGATATTGGCCAACACCGATGGATTTAGGGTCAATCTTCACTAATTCCGCCAAAGGATCTTGCAAACGGCGTGCAATGGAAACCGCACCACGGAGCGCGACATCCATATCAGGGAATTCTTTAGCAGCGAGTTCAGAAGCTGAATAAACTGAAGCGCCCGCTTCGCTCACCACAATTTTCTTTAAGTTCGGAATGCGCTCGCACAATTCCTGCGCCAATTTGTCCGTTTCGCGCGAAGCTGTACCATTACCGATCGAAACCAATGTAAAATCATGCTTTTTACACAAAGCCTCTAAGATCGCCAACGCTTGATTCCATTGATTTTGCGGTGCATGTGGGTAAATCACAGCGGTATCGAGCACTTTACCAGTCGCATCCACACAAGCCACTTTACAACCTGTACGTTGCCCTGGATCTAAGCCCAAAATTGCTTTACTACCCGCTGGCGCCATCAATAGTAGATCTTTTAAATTTTTAGCAAATACTTTAATCGCTTCATCATCAGCTTCATCACGCATCTGCCCCAATTGTTCGAGTGCCAATGATAAGAATAATTTAGAGCGCCAACATAAACGAATCGTATCACTCATCCATTTATGCATATCTTTTAAGCCAAAATATTCTGCCATCATCACTTGTGGGATTTCTAAAGCGTTATCAGGCAAGATCAAATCCACATTCAATAAATCTTCTTTTTTACCACGCAATAATGCCAAAGCACGGTGTGATGGAATTGTTTTAATAGGCTCGCGGAATTCAAAATAATCTGAAAACTTAATCGCCGCTGTTTTCTTAGCTTCATCCACAGAAGCCACAATCACGCCTTCATCCCATACGAATTGGCGCAATTTACCCACTAAATCGGCTTGTTCAGACATATGCTCAATCAAGATAAAGCGTGCGCCATCTAGCACTGCTTTTTCATCTTCAAAGCCTGCCTCTTTATTAATGAATTGCCCTGCTAATGTTTCGGGATCAATGTTTGGGGATTCTGTCAAAATCGTCATGGCCAAAGGCTCAATGCCAGCCTCACGCGCGATTTGTGCTTTCGTTCTGCGCTTTGGCTTATAAGGGAGATAAATATCTTCCAACTCTGTTTTCGTTAATGTATTGAGTATTTTATTTTCTAAAACTGGCGTTAATTTATCTTGTGAACGAATGGATTCTAA